>NZ_CP010976.1:2885121-4327681 GCF_000949425.1 Paenibacillus sp. IHBB 10380 | reverse complement strand
ACCGCAATGGGGATTGTGCTCTCTTTCTTTTTCGGTATTGGTATCGTGTTGCTGACCAAAATACAACATAGTGGTAGTGGAAGTCAGAGTGGTCTAGACAAATACTTATTTGGTCAGGCAGCCTCCATGGTCATGGAAGATGTGCACTTAATGATGGGCGTGTCTCTATTATTAATCATTATCTGTTATTTTTTATTTAAAGAGTTTAAGCTTATTAGCTTTGATGCGGGTTTTGCTAGGGGAATGGGCTTACCTGTTGGCCTGTTGGAGCAGATGTTATTATTTCTAACCGTTGTTGCTGTTGTAGTAGGTATTCAAGCTGTTGGAGTCGTTTTAGTTGCAGCTTTATTAATTACACCTGCCGTAACTGCCCGCTTTTGGACGGATCGCCTAAGTGTGATGGTGGTCCTTTCCGGAATTATAGGCGCCTTGAGCGGTATTATGGGTACTTTCTTCAGCTCGACGGTCTCTAATTTACCGACAGGTCCAGTTGCGGTGTTGGTAGCTTCCTCGTTATTTGTAGTCTCGGCATTGGCAGCCCCCCGTAGAGGTTGGGTAAGTAAGTGGCTTCGACAATATAAAATGCGGTCATCCTATAGAGATGTTAAGGGGAGTACAGTCCAGCATAGAGAACTAGAAGTAGAAAAAGGGAGGGGAATTTAATATGACAGATTTTTGGATTCTCCTAACTGCAATTCTAGTGTCAACCTCCTGTGCGATACTCGGGTGTTTTCTAGTACTTCGTAAAATGGCATTAATCGGTGACGCCATTAGTCATGCTGTACTTCCGGGAATTGCTATTGCCTTTTTGATCAGTGGTTCCCGAGATTCCGTGTTTATGCTTCTAGGTGCAGCGGCGTTTGGTCTTCTCGCCGTTCTGTTCATTCAGACACTACAGAACAGTGGATTACAATCAGATGCCTCCATTGGTATTGTATTTACAGCATTGTTTGCTGTAGGAGTTATCATCATTAGTATGAATGCACGGAATATCGATCTTGACCTTGACTGTGTCTTGTTTGGGGAGATAGCCTACGTGCAGTGGGATACTCTTTCTGTTAATGGTGTCGATATTGGGCCCAGAGCAGTGTGGATACTCGGAGGAACGCTACTATTAATACTAGTGCTTATGAGTTTGTTCTTTAAACAGTTCAAAATTTGTGCGTTTGATCCGGCATTGGCTGCGGCTTGCGGCATACCGGTCATGCTCTTTCATTATATGCTGATGGGAATGGTATCGTTAACTTCCGTGGCTTCATTTGAAAGTGTGGGTGCTATATTGGTGGTAGGGATGCTCATTATTCCTGCTGCGACAGCTTATCTATTGACCGACCGTTTAAGTTACATGTTATTGTATAGTGTGTTAATTGGCGTGGTATGTTCAGTGTTGGGATATTACACAGCATTCTGGTTAGATGCTTCTATTGCTGGATGTATGGTGACAGTAGCAGGGTGCTTGTTTGTACTTACTTTTATTTTCTCGCCTTCACATGGACTTCTTAGTCGTAGAATTAGTCGTAAACAGTTAGCTGCTTAATAATCTGTCCTCTGCTATAGCAGGGGACTTTGTTATGTATCTTTCAATCTATGTATCTATTATTGATGGATCTATTACTGTCTCTGAGATAGTTTAATGTAAAAACTAGTTTATTAGAAAAAAAAGCTTGCGTACTATATTAAAACCTGATATATTAATTGATGTCGCCTCGGACATTAGATTTTGAAACTAAAATCTTAATTAAAAAAAGAGTTGACATTGAATACACAGATTGATATAATATGATTCTGGCTCAAACGAAAATGTTTGCTAGACAGAACAATAAGTTCTTTGAAAACTGAACAAATGGATGATGTAATTTTTAAAAACTAAAGAACATTTATGTTCTTGTCAGTTTGTTTCAAAATGAGCATATCGCTCTTTTCATTCGATGAATGTCCGGTCGCTGCAAAGTTGATCTGACATTCATCTCTAGATGATTTCGAAATTGTTGCAAAGCAAATTTAAAATTCATCTCTATTGGAGAGTTTGATCCTGGCTCAGGACGAACGCTGGCGGCGTGCCTAATACATGCAAGTCGAGCGGAGTTGATGGAGTGCTTGCACTCCTAATACTCAGCGGCGGACGGGTGAGTAACACGTAGGTAACCTGCCTGTGAGACTGGGATAACTACCGGAAACGGTAGCTAATACCGGATAATACATTTTCTCTCCTGAGGGGATGTTGAAAGGCGGAGCAATCTGTCACTTACAGATGGACCTGCGGCGCATTAGCTTGTTGGTGAGGTAACGGCTCACCAAGGCGACGATGCGTAGCCGACCTGAGAGGGTGAACGGCCACACTGGGACTGAGACACGGCCCAGACTCCTACGGGAGGCAGCAGTAGGGAATCTTCCGCAATGGACGAAAGTCTGACGGAGCAACGCCGCGTGAGTGATGAAGGTTTTCGGATCGTAAAGCTCTGTTGCCAGGGAAGAAGATTCAGGAGAGTAACTGCTCCTGGAGTGACGGTACCTGAGAAGAAAGCCCCGGCTAACTACGTGCCAGCAGCCGCGGTAATACGTAGGGGGCAAGCGTTGTCCGGAATTATTGGGCGTAAAGCGCGCGCAGGCGGTCATTTAAGTCTGGTGTTTAATCCCGGGGCTCAACCCCGGGTCGCACTGGAAACTGGGTGACTTGAGTACAGAAGAGGAGAGTGGAATTCCACGTGTAGCGGTGAAATGCGTAGATATGTGGAGGAACACCAGTGGCGAAGGCGACTCTCTGGGCTGTAACTGACGCTGAGGCGCGAAAGCGTGGGGAGCAAACAGGATTAGATACCCTGGTAGTCCACGCCGTAAACGATGAGTGCTAGGTGTTAGGGGTTTCGATACCCTTGGTGCCGAAGTTAACACATTAAGCACTCCGCCTGGGGAGTACGGTCGCAAGACTGAAACTCAAAGGAATTGACGGGGACCCGCACAAGCAGTGGAGTATGTGGTTTAATTCGAAGCAACGCGAAGAACCTTACCAGGTCTTGACATCCCTCTGAATCCACTAGAGATAGTGGCGGCCTTCGGGACAGAGGAGACAGGTGGTGCATGGTTGTCGTCAGCTCGTGTCGTGAGATGTTGGGTTAAGTCCCGCAACGAGCGCAACCCTTATGCTTAGTTGCCAGCACATTATGGTGGGCACTCTAAACAGACTGCCGGTGACAAACCGGAGGAAGGTGGGGATGACGTCAAATCATCATGCCCCTTATGACCTGGGCTACACACGTACTACAATGGCCGGTACAACGGGCTGCGAAATCGCGAGATGGAGCCAATCCCACCAAAGCCGGTCTCAGTTCGGATTGCAGGCTGCAACCCGCCTGCATGAAGTCGGAATTGCTAGTAATCGCGGATCAGCATGCCGCGGTGAATACGTTCCCGGGTCTTGTACACACCGCCCGTCACACCACGAGAGTTTACAACACCCGAAGTCGGTGGGGTAACCCGCAAGGGAGCCAGCCGCCGAAGGTGGGGTAGATGATTGGGGTGAAGTCGTAACAAGGTAGCCGTATCGGAAGGTGCGGCTGGATCACCTCCTTTCTATGGAGAATTGTTTCCTGTAATGGAAACATTCAAATCGAAGTGAATTCACTTCAAACTTTTACATCATCCCATTTGTTCAGTTTTGATGGAATTTATATGGGGCCATAGCTCAGCTGGGAGAGCGCCTGCCTTGCAAGCAGGAGGTCAGCGGTTCGATCCCGCTTGGCTCCACCAATAATTTCATTCAACTTGATCCTTGAAAACTAGATAACGAAACGAATTTGCGATTTAGAACATTCTTTTTATCTAAATTCAATTCCTTGTGAATTGAACAAAGTGTAAAAGTAGCGGCAAAGTATTCAGTTTACTGAATACCAGCCAATAATGTAATGCGAATGTGTTGAGGCTGGAGATCCTTTGGAAGCTTGTTTATACCATTTATGGTAGAAATAAGCGGACAACAGAGCGCCAGACGCAATACAAGAGCATAATGGTTAAGCTACTAAGAGCACACGGAGGATGCCTAGGCGCTAGGAGCCGATGAAGGACGTGGCGAACAACGAAACTGCCTCGGGGAGCTGTAAGCAAGCTTTGATCCGGGGGTGTCCGAATGGGGAAACCCAGCTGTGGTAATTCGCAGTTACTCATTCCTGAATACATAGGGAATGTAGAGGCAGACCAGGGGAACTGAAACATCTAAGTACCCTGAGGAAGAGAAAACAATAGTGATTCCGTCAGTAGCGGCGAGCGAACGCGGAACAGCCCAAACCAAGGAGCTTGCTCTTTGGGGTTGTGGGACGTCTCACATGGAGTTACAAAGGATTAGATTAGGTGAAGAGGTCTGGAAAGGCCCGGCATAGAAGGTAAAAGCCCTGTAACCAAAAATCTAATCCCTCCGAGACGGATCCCGAGTAGTGCGGGGCACGTGAAACCCCGTATGAATCTAGCAGGACCATCTGCTAAGGCTAAATACTACCTAGCGACCGATAGTGAAACAGTACCGTGAGGGAAAGGTGAAAAGCACCCCGGAAGGGGAGTGAAATAGAACCTGAAACCGTGTGCTTACAAAAAGTCAGAGCCCTATTAATGGGTGATGGCGTGCCTTTTGTAGAATGAACCGGCGAGTTACGTTCCCGTGCAAGGTTAAGGTGAGAAGCCGGAGCCGCAGCGAAAGCGAGTCTGAATAGGGCGAATTTTAGTACGTGGACGTAGACCCGAAACCGAGTGATCTACCCCTGTCCAGGGTGAAGGTGCGGTAACACGCACTGGAGGCCCGAACCCACGCATGTTGAAAAATGCGGGGATGAGGTGGGGGTAGCGGAGAAATTCCAATCGAACTCGGAGATAGCTGGTTCTCCCCGAAATAGCTTTAGGGCTAGCCTCGGAAATAAGTCGTGGAGGTAGAGCACTGATTGGGTGCGGGGCCCGCAAGGGTTACCAAACTCAGTCAAACTCCGAATGCCATAGACTCGAATTCCGGGAGTCAGACAGTGAGTGCTAAGATCCATTGTCGAAAGGGAAACAGCCCAGACCATCAGCTAAGGTCCCCAAGTGTGTGTTAAGTGGGAAAGGATGTGGAGTTGCACAGACAACCAGGATGTTGGCTTAGAAGCAGCCACCATTGAAAGAGTGCGTAATAGCTCACTGGTCGAGTGACTCTGCGCCGAAAATGTAACGGGGCTAAACACGCCACCGAAGCTATGGCTTGATGCTTTGCATCAGGGGTAGGGGAGCGTTGTATGCAGGTTGAAGGTGTACCGTAAGGAGCGCTGGACAGCATACAAGTGAGAATGCCGGTATAAGTAACGAAAAGATCAGTGAGAATCTGATCCGCCGAAAGCCCAAGGTTTCCTGAGGAAGGCTCGTCCTCTCAGGGTAAGTCGGGACCTAACGCGAGGCCGAAAGGCGTAGTGGATGGACAACAGGTTGAAATTCCTGTACCACCGTAATCCGTTATGAGTAATGGGGTGACGCAGCAGGGTAGTGACGCGGACTGATGGAAGTGTCCGTCTAAGCAGTGAGGCTGATGTGTAGGCAAATCCGCACATCAATAAGGCTGGGCTGTAATGGGGAGCGAAAATTATAGTAGCGAAGGTCATGATCTCACACTGCCAAGAAAAGCCTCTAACCAGGAGAAGGTGCCCGTACCGCAAACCGACACAGGTAGGCGAGAAGAGTATTCTAAGGCGCGCGGAAGAACTCTCGTTAAGGAACTCGGCAAAATGACCCCGTAACTTCGGGAGAAGGGGTGCCCCGGTAGTGTGAATAGCACGAGGGGGCCGCAGTGAAAAGGCCCAAGCGACTGTTTAGCAAAAACACAGGTCTGTGCGAAGCCGCAAGGCGAAGTATACGGGCTGACGCCTGCCCGGTGCTGGAAGGTTAAGGGGAGTGGTTAGGGGTAACCCGAAGCTATGAACCGAAGCCCCAGTAAACGGCGGCCGTAACTATAACGGTCCTAAGGTAGCGAAATTCCTTGTCAGGTAAATTCTGACCCGCACGAATGGCGTAACGACTTGGGCGCTGTCTCAACGAGAGATCCGGTGAAATTTTAATACCTGTGAAGATGCAGGTTACCCGCGACAAGACGGAAAGACCCCATGGAGCTTTACTGCAGCTTGATATTGGATTTGGGTACGATCTGTACAGGATAGGTGGGAGCCTAAGAAGTAGGAGCGCAAGCTTCTATCGAGGCGCCGTTGGGATACCACCCTGATCGTATCTAGGTTCTAACCTAGGACCGTAAACCGGTTCGGGGACAGTGTCAGGTGGGCAGTTTGACTGGGGCGGTCGCCTCCTAAAGAGTAACGGAGGCGCCCCAAGGTTCCCTCAGAATGGTTGGAAATCATTCGAAGAGTGCAAAGGCAGAAGGGAGCTTGACTGCGAGACCTACAAGTCGAGCAGGGACGAAAGTCGGGCTTAGTGATCCGGTGGTACCGCATGGAAGGGCCATCGCTCAACGGATAAAAGCTACCCTGGGGATAACAGGCTTATCTCCCCCAAGAGTCCACATCGACGGGGAGGTTTGGCACCTCGATGTCGGCTCATCGCATCCTGGGGCTGAAGTAGGTCCCAAGGGTTGGGCTGTTCGCCCATTAAAGCGGTACGCGAGCTGGGTTCAGAACGTCGTGAGACAGTTCGGTCCCTATCTGTCGTGGGCGCAGGAAATTTGAGAGGAGCTGTCCTTAGTACGAGAGGACCGGGATGGACGCACCTCTGGTGTACCAGTTGTTCCGCCAGGAGCATAGCTGGGTAGCTACGTGCGGACGGGATAAACGCTGAAAGCATCTAAGCGTGAAGCCCCCCTCAAGATGAGATTTCCCAATTAGTAAGACCCCTTGAAGACGACGAGGTAGATAGGTTGGAGGTGGAAGTGCAGTAATGCATGGAGCTGACCAATACTAATCGGTCGAGGGCTTATCCTAAAAGTTTCATGAAGTGAAACTACTTCGGAAGCATATGCTGTTTTAACATTGCAAATTCGTTTCGTATCTAGTTTTCAAGGATTAAACCTTGTGCTGATTTTAAATTGCATCTCTTTAGGGGAATTGAATATTTTGTATAAGGTATACAAAGTAGACAAGCAGTTGAAAAATCCTGTTTGGTGGCGATAGCGGAGGGGTTCCACACGTACCCATCCCGAACACGACCGTTAAGCCCTCCAGCGCCGATGGTACTTGGACCGCAGGGTCCTGGGAGAGTAGGACGTCGCCAAGCAAAAACCACTGTTGATTTTATCAACAGTGGTTTTTTTCTATATATTTATACAAAGTTACGTTAGGATATCAAATTTTAAGCAAACCCTTCATTATTATTAGAATACTTTTGTATATTTAGGTCCACACTAAAATTAACCCCACCTCTTGGCAAAATAAAAAAATATGATATAATATTAACAAAGTCAAAGAAAGTCAAAGTCAACAGTGTTGAAATAATGATTTGTTTCAATAACCTGAAATACACATGCTATATATGCGTCTCAATTAGATCAGTGGCAAGTTTTCGCGACTCATTCTTTTTGGGTAAATCATTTGTAGGTATGTTTTAACATGATGTGGTCCATCTCAGGTTAACGTTTCAAACAGTGGAGGATGAGTGATGCGCAATATCTCCGATATTATAGAACAATATCTGAAGAATATTCTGCATGAAAGTCCCGAAGGAACAATAGAAATTCAGCGCAACGATCTGGCAGATAAATTCTCCTGTGTACCATCGCAGATCAATTATGTCATCAGTACTCGTTTTACGTTGGAGAAGGGCTATCTCGTGGAGAGTAAAAGGGGTGGTGGAGGTTATATTCGCATACAGAGAATTGATCTTCCTGAGCATTCGGGACTGCACACCCATCTCCGTCAGACCATTGGTGAAGGCATCGATCAGACGATGGCGGAAGGATTAATCTATCAGCTTGAGGGATCCTGCTTTTTAAGCAAACGTGAAGCTAACTTGATGCGCGCAGCGATTTCAAGAGAATGTCTTATGATAAAGCTTCCTTACCGGGACGAGATCCGTGCCAGAATAATGAAAGCGATGCTGATCTCTTTATTAGGTAAATAGCCTGCTAAGACAAGGAGGTACATCGAAATGCTTTGTCAAGAATGCGGAATTAAACCCGCTACTCTTCATTTTACGAAGATTGTAAATGGAGAGAAGACGGAATTTCATATTTGTGAGAGCTGTGCGCGGGAGAAAGGTGAGAATATTCCTGGAGCAGCAGGTGGATTTTCTATTCACAGTTTGCTGTCAGGACTCATTGATTTCGACACAGCGAGTAAGATTCAGTCAGGTACCTCACAAGCGGCTCAATCACTTCGTTGCGAAGAATGTGGGATGACGTATACTCAATTTAGTAAGACTGGGCGATTTGGTTGTAGCTCATGTTATAAATATTTTGATAATCGTCTAGATCCTTTATTCAAAAGAGTTCATGGCAGTACGGAGCATGTTGGTAAAATACCGAAGCGAGGCGGCGCCAAGATCCAGGTGAAACGTAAGCTGGATGAGCTAAAGCATGAGCTACAGCAACGTATTGTACAGGAAGAATTTGAAGAGGCAGCAAACCTTCGAGATCAGATTAGAGAGCTTGAGAAAGAAATATCCGAACAATGAAGAAGGAGGAATGATGCGTGATGCCAAATCTCCGGTTTACAGAAAAAGCTCTTAGTGACTGGATGCTCGGTAACGCAAATGATTCCGAGATTGCCATCAGCAGCCGTGTTCGGGTTGCACGTAATTTGCAGCAAATTCCTTTTCCATTGCTTGCCACAAGTGAGCAGTCGATGGAAGTGTTGGAGCTTCTAACAGATATGAAGACGTATGAAGATCTTCATTCTTTTGGAACCTTTCATATGATAACCTTAAACGAAATTACTTCACTAGATAAAAAGGTACTTGTGGAGAAGCATCTCATTAGTCCTAGTCTTGCTAACGAGTCGCAAAATGGGGCTGTTATTCTTAGTGAAGATGAATCCGTAAGTATTATGATTAACGAAGAAGATCATTTGCGCATTCAATGTTTGTATCCTGGATTCCAAGTCCGCGAAGCTTGGGAGAAAGCAACCGCTATAGATGATTTGTTTGAAGCTCATATAGATTATGCTTTTGATGGTAAAAGAGGCTATCTCACAAGTTGTCCGACAAATGTTGGAACAGGTCTAAGAGCATCTGTTATGATGCATTTACCTGCACTTGTAATGACTCAACAAATTAACAGAATTCTCTCTGCTGTATCCCAAGTAGGATTAACCGTAAGAGGTATTTATGGTGAGGGTAGTGAAGCCGCAGGTAATATTTTTCAAATATCCAACCAGATTACACTGGGTCAGACTGAAATTGAAATCATCGATAATTTACACAATGTAGTAATGCAAATTATCGAACACGAGAAGAATGCTAGGCAGAGATTGCTGAATGAGTCTAAGCTGCGAATCAAGGATCGTGTTAAACGATCGTATGGTATTCTGCTATTTGCGGAAATATTGGATTCTAAAGAGGCAGCGCAACGTTTATCTGATGTGAGACTTGGTGTTGATTTGGGGATCATTGAAGGTCCGTCCATCCCAATGATGAATGAATTGAATGTGATGACACAACAAGGATTTCTACAAAAAACATTCGGTGAAGAAATGAATTTAGAGGAACGAGATATGTATCGCGCGAGATTGATTCGTGAAAAGTTAGGTGCACCACATTCTTAATACGATATAAGTATTGCTTAGAAGTACAAAGGTATCAAAACTCATGGAGGTGTAGGGGATTATGATGTTTGGAAGATTTACGGAACGTGCGCAAAAGGTGCTGGCTTTGGCTCAGGAAGAGGCTGTTCGTTTAGGACATAATAATATAGGAACAGAACATATTTTGCTTGGTCTTATTCGTGAAGGAGATGGCATTGCAGCCAAGGCTTTAATTGGACTTGGTCTGGGGCTTGAGAAAATTCAAGATGAAGTGGAGACACTCATTGGACGAGGTCAAGAACAACCAACGAATATCGCTTATACTCCCCGTGCTAAGAAGGTTATTGAACTTTCTATGGATGAGGCCCGTAAACTGGGACACACCTATGTTGGAACAGAACATATTCTGCTAGGTCTGATCCGTGAAGGAGAAGGTGTGGCAGCACGTGTACTGAATAATCTAGGAATTAGCTTAAACAAAGCACGTCAACAAGTGCTTCAACTCTTGGGTAGCAGCGAAGCTGTATCCAATCATAACGGTACACAAGCTAATGTAAGCACGCCGACTCTCGACAGTTTAGCGCGTGATTTAACGGCGTATGCTAAAGAAGGTAACTTAGACCCAGTTATTGGACGGAGCAAGGAAATCGAAAGAGTTATTCAGGTATTGAGTCGTCGGACGAAGAACAATCCAGTTCTAATTGGGGAACCAGGGGTTGGTAAAACGGCGATTGCTGAAGGACTTGCTCAAAAAATCATTAATAATGAAATTCCAGAAACATTGCGTGATAAACGTGTCATGACCCTCGATATGGGATCTGTTGTAGCAGGTACAAAGTATCGTGGTGAATTTGAAGATCGCCTCAAAAAGATTATGGATGAGATTCGCCAAGCAGGTAATATTATTCTTTTCATTGATGAATTGCATACATTGATTGGTGCAGGCGGTGCTGAAGGCGCAATTGATGCTTCTAACATACTGAAACCTTCGCTTGCTCGTGGGGAACTGCAATGTATTGGTGCTACCACCCTTGACGAGTATCGTAAATATATTGAGAAAGATGCAGCATTGGAGCGTCGTTTCCAACCGATTACAGTAGATCAACCCTCTCCAGAAGAAGCTATTCAAATTCTATTTGGTTTGCGTGATCGTTATGAAGCGCATCACCGTGTAAAAATTACGGATGAAGCGATTGTAGAAGCTGTTAAGTTGTCAGATCGTTATATTCCAGATCGCTTTCTACCGGATAAAGCTATTGATTTAATTGATGAGGCTGGATCGAAGGTACGACTTCATTCGTACACTATCCCACCCAATCTGAAGGAATTGGAAAGTCGCTTGGAAGATATACGTAAGGAAAAGGATGCTTCTGTACAAAGCCAAGAATTTGAAAAGGCAGCTGCTCTACGTGATACAGAACAAAAAATTCGCGAAGAGCTTGATGTTACGAAGAACCAATGGAAAGAGAAGCAAGGAAGTACGGACTCAGAAGTAACTCCTGAGGATATTGCTCAAGTGGTTGCTAGCTGGACAGGAATCCCGGTAAGTAAGCTCAAGGAAGAAGAGACAGCACGTCTCCTTAATATGGAGTCCATTCTGCATGAACGTCTTGTAGGTCAAGATGAAGCAGTTAAAGCAGTAAGCCGTGCGATTCGTCGCGCTCGTGCTGGACTTAAAGATCCTAAGCGTCCTATTGGTTCATTTATATTCTTAGGTCCTACAGGTGTAGGTAAAACAGAACTAGCTCGCGCTTTGGCTGAAGCTATGTTCGGTGATGAGAATTCTGTAATTCGGATTGATATGTCTGAATATATGGAGAAGCATTCAACATCGCGCTTGGTTGGAGCGCCTCCAGGATATGTTGGTTATGAAGAGGGCGGTCAATTAACAGAGAAGGTACGTCGTAAACCCTATTCTGTTGTACTATTGGATGAGATCGAGAAGGCTCACCCTGAAGTGTTCAATATATTGCTTCAAGTACTAGAGGATGGTCGTTTAACGGATTCCAAAGGCCGTGTAGTTGATTTCCGTAATACATTAATCGTGATGACATCTAACGTAGGTGCCGAAGCAATCAAGAAAAATTCAACTTTAGGTTTCACTGCTGTACAAGACGGTGGTGCTGATTATGGTAATATGAAAGATAAAGTGATGGGAGAGCTTAAGAAGAGCTTCCGTCCAGAATTCCTGAACCGGATCGATGAAATTATCGTATTCCATTCCTTAGAACAAAAACATATTGCAGAGATTGTTACGCTCATGTCAGAAGTGTTACGTAAACGTCTGCGTGAACATGAGGTTGACTTCACGTTAACCGATAAAGCTAAAGCCTTCTTGGCAAAAGAAGGTTATGATCAGGCATTCGGTGCAAGACCCCTTCGTCGGGCGATTCAAAAGCATATTGAGGATCGTTTGTCCGAAGAGCTTCTAACAGGAAATATCAGTAAAGGTGACTCCCTTATTATTGATGAAGGCGAGAATGGTTTAACAGTTGAGAAGCAAGATCGTAGAACAGAATTACTCGATACTCCTGTATCTGAATGATATAAATAACGAAGGGCAATACCTGCTTGTGGGTGTTGCCCCTTTTTAATATTTATTACATGATTATGAACATAAGAGAGCATTATTAGTAGATATAAAGGCCCCTTCTTGCAGCTTTAATCAAGCTACTGTAAACTTTTTGATAATACCTTACGATAAATATTTATAAATGGTAAACTTTTAATAATGCATATTCGAAATGAATGTGGATAGAATTAGCGAAGTTTATGTATTTTAATGAAGGAGACATCCATGGCTAAAGGTAAAACAAAGTTTTTTTGTAGTGAATGTGGATATGAAACTCCAAAATGGTATGGTAAATGCCCGGGGTGTCAGGCTTGGAATTCAATGGTAGAAGAGTCTACGGTAGTCGTTAAGACACAAGGCATGAATTCTTCTATTTTTCAGAGTAAAGAAAAGCCGCTCTCCATCATAAATATAGAGAGCAGTAAAGAAGACAGAGTGGATACCGGTATTGGTGAATTGAATCGGGTATTAGGTGGAGGCATTGTTCCAGGTTCACTTGTTCTAGTAGGTGGTGATCCCGGGATAGGAAAGTCGACTTTATTACTTCAAACTTCACATTCTTTATCAATATCAGGCCTACGGGTACTTTATATATCAGGGGAAGAATCGGTACGACAAACGAAATTACGCGCTGATCGATTAGGTGCGCTCTCTCCTGAGCTGTACGTATTATGTGAAACGAATATGGAAGCTATAGAAGAAGCTATTGAAAGTATTCAACCTCAATTTTTAGTTATTGATTCTATTCAGACTGTTTATTTACCTGAAGTCACCAGTGCACCAGGTAGTGTATCTCAAGTAAGGGAATGTACAGCTCGATTTATGCGTGTCTCTAAAGGTATGGGTATTGCTACGGTATTAGTGGGTCATGTGACCAAGGAAGGTGCTATTGCAGGACCTAGAATGCTTGAGCACATGGTAGACTGCGTTCTTTATTTTGAAGGAGAACGTCATCATACTTATAGATTGCTGAGAGCCGTTAAGAATCGGTTTGGCTCAACGAATGAAATTGGTATTTTTGAAATGGGTGAGGTGGGGTTAACTGAGGTAGAGAACCCATCAGAGCTATTTCTCTCAGAGCGTCCCCTTGGCGTAGCTGGTTCAACAGTCGTGGCTAGTGTCGAAGGAACAAGGCCTGTACTCGTGGAGTTGCAGGCACTGATTACACCTACTCATTTTCCATCCCCAAGACGCATGTGTACCGGAATAGATCATCATCGAATGGGACTCATTATTGCTGTATTAGAGAAAAGAATGGGCATGTTTCTTCAGAATCAAGATGCTTATCTAAACGTTGCGGGTGGTGTGAAGCTTGATGAACCTGCAGTAGATTTGGCGATTGCAGTCAGCATTGCCTCCAGTTTTCGCGATTTACCGACAAAACCCTATGATGTCTTTTTTGGAGAAGTGGGATTAACAGGGGAAGTCAGAGGTGTATCTCGTGCCGAGCAACGGGTGAAGGAAGCTGAGAAGTTAGGGTTTAAGAGAGTTATTTTACCGGAGAAAAGCTTAAAAGGATGGAAGCATCCCAAAGGAATAGAACTTGTCGGAGTTACTACTGTAGCAAAGGCATTATCGGTTGCGTTAGATTAGGGGGAATATAAGGATGAAAGAAGCAGCGAATCAGTTAGATAAAATGAATGATTTACTCAGGTTAGTGGCGCCGGGAACAGCCTTCAGGGATGGTTTGGAGAATGTACTGCGGGCTAAGACAGGCGCACTCATTGTTGTAGGCTATAGCCCTGAAGTTATGGAGGTCGTGGATGGTGGGTTCTCAATCAATTGTGATTTCTCACCCAATTATTTATATGAGTTAGCAAAGATGGATGGCGCCATAATACTAAGTGAGGACTTGAAGCGTATCCTTTATGCAAATACGCAGCTTATCCCTGAATCCTCTATTGCATCTTCAGAGACGGGAATCAGACATAGAACTGCAGAGCGAGTTGCTAAACAAACGGATAAATTAGTGGTCTCCATCTCACAGAGGCGTAATATTATTACGCTATATCAAGGTTCGATTCGTTATTCACTCAAAGAGATCGGTGTGATTCTGACCAAAGCTAATCAAGCGATTCAGACGTTGGAGAAATACAGGTCTGTATTAAACCAGTCATTAACGAATTTGTCTGCTTCTGAATTCGAAGAATTGGTAACTATTCCCGAAGTTGTTAACGTGATTCAACGGGTTGAAATGGTGCTGCGAATTAAGACAGAGATCAAAAGATATATCACAGAGCTAGGAAATGAAGGACGCCTTATAAGCATGCAGCTAGATGAATTAGTTAGCAACATGGAAGTCGAAGCTTGGTTGTTATATAAAGATTATGCAAAAGTGGATGATGAAGACAAAATTCGTGAGATTATTGCAGGCTTAAAGCGTGCTTCTAATGATGAATTGCTTGATATTAACTATATTGTCCGTTTGCTTGGTTACCCAGTGTCTGCTGTGTCGGAGGAGTCGATTGTGCCGCGGGGGTACAGAGTGTTAAATAAGATTCCACGACTCCCTAATGTGATCATCCATAACCTTCTGGAACGCTTCGAACAACTGCCTCATATCATGATGGCTACTGTGGATGAATTGGATGAAGTTGATGGAATCGGTGAGGTTAGGGCAAGGAATATCAAGGAAGGTTTAATGCGCTTACAAGAGCAAGTATTCATTGACAGGCAAGTGTAAATAACCTACAATCAATGGATGATATGGGGCAATATGATATTTGAGGTGAAGAGATGATAACAAAGTCTATTCCGAATATGTTTACCTTAGGTAATCTATTTCTCGGAATGATTGGAATGATGATGGCACTGCAGGGGAAATTTAGCATGGCTGCTATCATGGTCATTATTGCAATGTTGCTGGACGGTTTAGATGGACGCCTAGCTCGAGCACTGCATGTACAAAGCGAATTCGGGAAGGAATTAGATTCTCTCTCGGACGTTATCTCTTTTGGTGTAGCACCTGCACTTATTATGTATATGGTTACATTACAAGGGATGCCTGATTCATTAGCTTGGACGGTTACGGCAATTTTCCCGATGTGTGGAGCGCTCCGTTTAGCTCGGTTTAATGTTCGACGTGGAATTCCTGGATTTTTTGTTGGGTTACCAATTCCAATTGCGGGTGGTGTGCTTGCTACATTATCCTTGTTCTACAAAGAGATCTCTGGCACTTATATGATCATTGCTATGTTATTGCTTTCTTATTTAATGGTAAGTCGAGTGAGATACCCTAATTTCAAGAAAGTTGGGCTACCTAAGAAGGCAGTTATGTTTACGCCTATAGTAATCATAGTGGCTGTGGCAATTGCAGTTATTTTTCCAGAACAAATTTCTAAACTGATCTTTATTCCTTTGGTTGTATATGCGGTCTACGGTGTGAAGCAAAGTGTGGAAAGAGGAATGAGACGTCGTCGTAATAAAGCAACTGAGGAAGAAACGGTACACTCTGATAATAACTAAATGACTTTCATTCAAATAAAAAGCATTTATTTCCTGCAACATGCAGTGAGATAAATGCTTTTTTTTTGCATACATATATACAAATATTGTAAATTAGAATAGTGGCCTTTTGTAAGGGTAAACGAAGGTCATTCTATTGGGACGACAAAGTCGTTTATCCTTGTCAAAACATCTTAAGACATGTTAAACAGACCAAGGGTCGAGCATTTCTTCGATTCCTGATGAATGACATTATCCAGATTGATATCTAGCACGTTACAAAGAGCAGACATATAGAATAAATTACGTCCTAATTCTGTACTAACAATTTCTTTGCAGTTCTCGCACAACTGTCCATGAACATGGCTTCCCATAACATCCTTAGCCGCTTCAAGATTGATTCCAGGCTCATAGATCTGTTTGGTGGCATGCAGCTCAATACAGCCGCAGTCGGTAATAGCTTTGGTGACAGCACGGTTCACAGAGGCGCTACTCTGCCCATTCTTTGATAGCACATCCAATAGGCTACGGTGACGAAGTAACAGTTCGGATACCTGATCTTGAAATTCTTGTAAACTTGGAGCGCTCATTTTCCTAACCACCTCTAGTATTATGAATTGAATTCATTATAAGCCAGACTTTTAGTTATTTTCAACCAGAAATGAAACATCTTCTCTTAATAGAATGTAAATTCCACGTAAGCTTCACATAAAAAATGTAGGGATTGGGGTTACGTTGCATGAAAACAGACCATACTGAATATAGGAATTGATTGACAATTATGATTTTTAAGAAGGAGGTGAGGGAACTTATGTTAAAAAAAGCCATTTTAGCATTCATAGGACTATGTGGTGCATGGTTTGGTTACACGTTGTATCATACGGCAGGGAGTTCGTTCCCAAAGGTAATAAATATGTTTGGTGAACAATCATCGATCGTGGGGAGTTTAGTCTGTGCTATGTTGGGCGCTATTTTATTTATGTTGATAGGCTCCCTTTGCGCAGATAGGGTTGCATACACATTGCATCATGTCATAGGGGCCTTTTCAAAAATGCCTATGAACGAGTTAACGGCTGGAGCAGTAGGCTTGATAGGGGGACTTGTGCTTGCACTGCTACTGTATCCAAGTTTAGCATGGTTAGGTAAAGTGGGACAAATGATTGGGGTAGGAATCACTTTAGTCTGTGGCTACATGGGATTTCGTGTAGGGATGGCCAAAAAGGAAGAATTAGCAACGTTATGGACATCGGGAAGATGGAGCCGGGCTGAGCTATCTGATGAAAGAAAGCTAGAGGAACACAAAATTCTGGACACGAGTGTCATTATTGATGGACGGATTGCAGACATTTGTAAAACGGGGTTTATTGAAGGCACGATTGTTATTCCTAGATTTGTACTTGAAGAATTGCAGCATATCGCGGATTCTTCCGATTTATTGAAACGGAATCGTGGGCGCAGAGGCCTTGATATTTTGAATAAAATTCAAAAAGAACTAGATATTCGAGTTATGATCTATGAAGGAGATTTCGAAGATATATCTGAAGTCGATAGTAAGCTAGTGAAGCTGGCAAAAGTACTTCAAGGTAAAGTGGTTACTAATGACTTCAATCTTAATAAAGTATGTGAACTTCAAAGCGTATCTGTATTAAATATTAATGATTTGGCCAATGCAGTGAAGCCTGTTGTATTACCTGGTGAAGAGATTATGGTGCAGGTGATTAAGGACGGTAAAGAACATGGTCAAGGTGTAGCCTATTTAGATGACGGTACTATGATTGTCGTGGAAGGTGGACGTGAGTATATTGGCATGATTATGGAGGTGCTTGTAACGAGCGTACTACAGACTTCTGCAGGTAGGATGATATTTGCGAAACCGAAATTGATGGAAAAAGCCCAGTAAACACGGTATGATGGAAGTAATAATTTTTCCTTATAGTGTGTGTTCAGAAAATCGACTACTGACTTTTTGAACAACCTCTTATACTTGGGAGCAGAAGACAGGAGTATAGCGATGGACAACAGTCTGGGAGTCGTCATTGTGTCAGCGGGCAAAGGTTCTCGTATGCGTACTCGTGAGAATAAGCAGTACCTACTGCTGCAGGAGAAGCCCGTAATCATCCATACATTGGAAGTATTTAATGACATGCCACTAGTACAGGAAATTGTCCTGGTGACAGGTGAAGAGGACGTAGAGCGTTGTCAGCGATGGCTGAGAGAGTACAAGCTGAGTAAGGTCGTGCATGTGATTCCGGGTGGTAGAGAGAGACAACATTCTGTATATAAAGGTCTGATGAAGATCCGTACGCAGTGGGTTATGGTGCATGACGGTGTGCGACCGTTTATAGACCCTCTAAATATTCAGGATTGTTATGATATGGCGATTCGTAAAGGAGCAGCGGTACTGGCTGTACCTGTGAAGGATACGATTAAGCAGGTGGATGGAGCAGGTACGATTGTGGCAACGCCAGACCGTCAAAGTCTGTGGGCTATTCAGACCCCACAGACTTTTCGTATGTCCGATCTGATTCATGCCCATGAAGATGCAGAGGCATGTGGATTTGTGGGAACGGATGATTCGATGCTAGTGGAGCGAATGGGGATTCCTGTGGCTGTGGTAGAAGGAAGTTACACCAATATCAAGTTGACGACACCAGAAGACTTGGAGTATGCCGAATTTATAGAGAAACGTAAGGGAGAGGGTAAATCGTGATAAGAGTAGGACAAGGATTTGATGTGCATCAATTGGTAGCGGGAAGGCCGTGTATTATTGGCGGGGTTACGATTCCTTATGAGAAGGGACTGTTGGGTCACTCTGACGCAGACGTTCTATTGCATGCCGTTACAGATGCTATTCTAGGCGCTCTAGGACTTGGAGATATTGGCAAACACTTTCCGGATACAGATCCAGATTATAAGGATGCGGATAGTCTTAAGCTACTAGAGCATGTATGGAGTCTCGCTAAGGAGAAGGGCTACCGTCTTGGTAATATCGATTCCACGATTATAGCTCAACAACCCAAAATGGCGTCCTATATACCACAAATAGCTGAGGTTCTTGCGAAAGTGCTAGAAGCGGAGGTTTCACAAGTTAACGTAAAAGCAACGACTACGGAACAACTTGGGTTCGTTGGACGTGGAGAGGGGATTGCCGCGCAATCTATTGTATGCCTTGTCCAAGATATGCTATCATCTTGAAGTATCGGAAATGACGAATCGGAGGGATTTATATGACCAGTAGTGTGCGTGTGCGCTATGCGCCAAGCCCAACAGGACATTTACATATTGGAAATGCAAGAACAGCGCTTTTTAACTATTTGTATGCTCGTAATCAAGGCGGAAAGTTGATTATTCGAATTGAAGATACAGATGTGAAACGGAACGTTGCTGGTGGGGAAGAAAGCCAGCTGAAATATTTGAAGTGGCTTGGAATGGAGTGGGATGAGAGTGTGGATGTCGGGGGACCCTTCGGGCCTTATCGTCAGACTGAACGACTCGATATTTATCGCACATTCTGGAAGGACCTGCTAGATCGTGGCCTGGCTTACCGTTGTTACTGTACAGAAGAGGAGCTGGAGCAGGAGCGAGAAGAGCAAACCGCTCGTGGGGAGACCCCTCGTTATTCAGGTAAACATCGCAACTTAACGGAAGAGCAATGTAGTACGTTTGAGGCAGAAGGACGTATTGCGAGTATTCGCTTTCGAGTACCGGAGGATGCGACTTATACTTTTGATGATATGGTTAAGGGAAGCATTTCTTTCAATACACATGATACGGGTGATTTCGTTATTGTTAAGAAAGATGGCATTCCGACTTACAATTTTGCAGTAGTTATTGATGATCATGAGATGGAGATTACTCATGTACTACGTGGAGAAGACCATATCTCTAACACACCACGTCAGTTAATGATCTATGAAGCATTGGGCTGGACAGCGCCACACTTTGGACATATGACATTGATTGTGAATGAGAATCATAAGAAGCTTAGCAAGCGTGATGAGTCTATTGTTCAGTTTATTGAACAATATGATCAATTGGGATATTTACCTGAAGCTTTGTTTAATTTCATCGCATTGATGGGTTGGTCTCCTGAAGGTGAGGAAGAAATTTTTGGTAAGGAAGAGCTAATCTCCATTTTTAATGCTGATCGTTTGTCAAAGAGTCCTGCCGTATTTGATCAGAACAAGCTTGCTCATCTGAATAATTATTATATTAAGCATGCAGATCCAGATCGTATTGCTGAATTAGCTGTTCCTCATTTACAGCGTGCGGGACATTTGCCAGAGAAATTGAATGAAGAGCAGACAGTTTGGGCCAAGTCATTGGTCGCATTGTATCAGGAGCAGTTAATTTCAGCATCTCATATTGTAGAGTTATCGGAAGTATTCTTCCGTACACATTTAGAATTGGACGACGAAGCGAATGGCATTCTTGCAGAAGCGCAAGTGCCTACCGTGTTAGCAGCATTCTTAGCAAAGATAGAAGGTACGGATGAATTTACAGCAGCTAATATGGCTGTTCTCATCAAGGAAGTACAGAAAGAAACAGGCTTCAAAGGTAAGCAGTTATTTATGCCGATTCGTGTCGCACTGACAGGTCAGACGCATGGTCGTGATTTGAATCAAACGATATTTTTATTGGGTAAAGAGGTAGTTCAGAATAGATTAAAAGCACAGATTAATGGTGCTTAGCATAATATAGTCGAAATAATAGGTCTGCTTTGATCCTTGTCAGGTCTCAGACTTTTCGATATAATACTATCCAAATAACTCTATGATGATCTATACAATGATGAGTAAGAATATAAATGAATATGAAACAGCTGGGATCAGGAGAAGTATGTTTACCTTGGCATTTTCCAGAGAGGATAACCAAAGAAGATGAGATTAATGATTAGTCTTCTTAATGGCTGAGAGTTATCTATATGTCAGTAGCAGAAATGCGCCTGTGAGCTATGTGTCTGAGCAGAGTAAGTATGCTCTGTTAGGCCGTGTCGGATCGTCTTCCGTTATCAAGCATCAAGAGGGGCTGAGCTATATTGTCATTGATTTATTAAAGAGACAATATACCCAACCCAAGCAGAGTGGAACCGCGTCCAACGTCTCTGCAGCATATGCTGCAGGGGCGTTTTTTGTTTATATCTAACAACTAGAGAAGATAGGTAGACACACATGGAGAACTGAGAGTGACGAAGAGGGGAAAAGATATGTTTAAGCACATCAAATCAGATATCCAAGCGGTATTTGAGAATGATCCTGCTGCCAGAGGACTATTTGAGGTTATCTTCACCTATTCAGGGCTTCATGCTATCTGGGCCCACCGTGTTGCACATTCTCTCTATAAACGTCGGTGGTTTGCCATGTCGCGTTGTATCTCACAGTGTAGTCGCTTTATGACGGGGATTGAGATCCATCCGGGTGCTACAATCGGTAATCGATTGTTTATAGATCATGGCATGGGCGTTGTTATTGGTGAGACATGTGAAATTGGAGATGACGTAGTTATTTATCAAGGTGTAACTCTTGGGGGAACAGGTAAGGAAAAAGGTAAACGTCACCCCACCATTGGAAATAATGTTGTCATTGCATCTGGAGCTAAAGTACTCGGTTCTTTTACGATAGGTGACCAGTGTAACATTGGAGCTAATTCGGTTGTATTAAAAGAAGTTCCATCCAATAGTACTGTGGTGGGTATACCAGGTACAATCGTCAAGAAGGACGGTAGACGAGTGGATCGTCTCAGTCATCAGCTACCGGATCCAGTCGTTGATTCTATGCGCCTGCTTCAGCTGGAGGTTGAGAAGCTTCGTATGGAGCTAGAAAGTATGAAGCAGGAGAAACAGCGACTGAATTCGAAAGAAGTGCCTACTGGATGTGAATAATCTTAAAGAACGAGAGGACTTGAACACATGGTGCTTAAAATTTATAACACAATGACTCGGAAGAAAGAGAACTTTGTACCACTGGAACAAGGAAAAGTAAAAATGTACGTATGCGGACCTACTGTTTACGATTACATTCATATCGGCAATGCACGTCCGATGATTGTGTTCGATGTCGTACGTATGTATTTAGAACAATTGGGTAATGAAGTGAATTATGTTGTCAATTTCACTGATGTTGATGATAAGCTCATTCGTAAATCCGAGCAAATGAACAGTACAGTACCAGAGGTGGCGGATACTTTTATTGGGGCCTACTATGAAGATCTTGAGGGTCTGGGACTTACTCGCGCCACATTAAATCCACGAGTAACGGAGAATATGGATTCTATTCTTGAATTCATACAAGAACTTGAAGATAAAGGTTATGCATATGAGAATGGTGGAGACGTGTTCTACCGAACTCATAAGTTCTCAGAGTATGGTAAGTTATCTCATCAGAAGCTAGATGAGCTTCAATTCGGAATTCGGATTGGGGTGGATGAGCGTAAAGAACATCCAGAAGATTTCGTACTCTGGAAGGCAGCAAAACCAGGAGAAATTTACTGGTCTAGTCCATGGGGGAATGGTCGCCCGGGCTGGCATATTGAATGCTCTGCTATGGCGCGTCGCTATCTAGGAGATAGCATTGATATTCATGGGGGTGGACAGGATCTTCAGTTCCCACATCATGAATGTGAGGTAGCACAGACTGAAGCGCTAACAGGTAAGACGTTTGCTAACTATTGGATGCACAATGGCTATATTCGGATCGATAACGAGAAGATGTCTAAGTCACTTGGTAACGGCATTCTAGTAAAGGATCTGCGCAAACAGTATAAGTGGGAGTCCATACGTTATTTCATGTTATCTACTCATTATCGTAACCCCCTTAATTTTAATGATGAGACGATAGATCAAGCTGAGAAGAGTACTGAACGTATAAGCAATGCAGTCACCAATATTAAACATCGGTTGACTTCAGTAGTGGATAATGTTGATGACACAGTGAGTGAAGAGCTTCAGGGCAAACTTTCCTCAATATTAGAAACCTATCATGACAAAATGCAAGATGACTTCAATACGCCTGATGCTATCACGGCTATGTTTGATTGGGTAAATGAAAGCAATTTATTACTACAGCAGCCGATTGCTAAATCTGTTGATTTACGAGCTTTATTGGAAGTTTTTGACGAGATGAATCAGGTGTTACGTCTTTACTCTGCTGTAAAAGATGAATTGCTGGATGAAGAAATTGAGCAACTTATTGTTGAGAGAGTAGAAGCGCGCCAATCGAAGAACTGGAACCGTGCAGATGAAATTCGCGATCAGTTAGCATCTAAGGGGATTCTTTTAGAAGACACCGCGCAAGGTATGCGCTGGCGGCGTAAATGAGCGGTCCGAACGATGTGAAAGGGCGGTCTCAGGCTGGAGCGGGAGAGTGGTTTCCTTACCCACCTTCCAAACCAGCGAAGTTGATTTCTCCAATCGTGCTCGCGTATGTTGGAGATGCGTTGTATGAAGTAGCTGTAAGACAATACCTGGTATCTAAGTCTAATTTGAGACCTCATCATCTTCATCGCTCAGCTACGCAGTTAGTATCTGCCAAAGCTCAAAGTAAGATTGTAACTCATCTAGATGGGGTATTGACAGATGAGGAGCGAGATGTGGTACGGCAGGGTCGCAATGCTAAGTCAGGAAGTATACCTAAGAATGCAGATGTTTTAGAGTATCGACATGCAACGGCGTTTGAATGTTTAATCGGGTACTTGTATTATACAAATCAAACCGAGAGATTAAATGAATTGGTCGAGATCGGTATTCAATACATGGAACAACTAAGCTAAAATGATTGATTCAGTTACACTCAGGAGGATTGACATGGAAGAAGAAATGATTGCGGGTAAACATTCTGTTACAGAAGCACTTCGTTCAGGACGAAGTATCAATAAAATATGGATTTATGAGAATGCACAGAAACATCTAACACTGCCCATCGTTGCCGAGGCTAAGAAACGGGGCGTTGTTATCCAACATGTGGACAAACGCAAGTTGGATCAATTGGTGCCGGATGTACAGCATCAAGGAGTGGTGGCTCAAGTAGCGCCGTACACTTATGCGGAGGTAGATGAGCTTTTAGCTATTGCTGAACAAAAGGGCGAGCATCCTTTTCTGATTTTACTAGATGAGATTGAAGATCCACATAATTTAGGTTCGATTCTGCGTACAGCCGACTGCACGGGAGCCCATGGCGTTATCATTCCAAAGCGTCGTTCTGCACAGGTTACAGCAACGGTATCCAAAACATCTGCTGGAGCTGTTGAATATGTACCTGTGGCTCAAGTGACTAATTTAGGTCAAACGATTGATCAGTTGAAAGAAAAAGGCGTATGGGTAGTGGGTACGGATGTTGACGCTACAGAGGGAATCTACGATACTGAAGTATTCAATGGTCCTGTTGCACTGGTTATAGGGAATGAAGGCAAAGGAATGGGCCGATTAATTCGTGAAAAGTGCGATGTGTTGATCAAGTTGCCTATGGAAGGTAAAATTAATTCGCTAAACGCCTCCGTTGCAGCGGGTGTAGTGATGTACGAAGTGCTACGTCGTCGACACCTCGAAGGGTAGTCGTGTATGGCTGATTTGCGGGATGTGCTTCTTGTTGACGCTTATAACATGATCGGGGGCTGGCCCGAGCTTGCGGAATTAGCGCAGAATAATATGCAAGGAGCAAGAGACCGATTACTTGAACGATTGTCAGACTATCAGGCTTTTACTGGAATGCATGTGATCGTTGTCTTTGATGCTTATCGAGTTCCAGGACTCGGTAAATCATTCTCTCAGAGCAAATTACAAGTATATTTCACCAAGGAAAAAGAAACGGCTGATGAAACGATAGAGCGATTAGTCGGGGAATTAAGTAGAAAACGTCGTCAAATCTATGTAGCCACTAGCGATTTCATCGAACAGCATGTTATCTTTGCTAAAGGTGCACTACGAATGTCAGCCAGGGAGCTGCTTATTGAGGTCGAGAACAGTGATCGTGAAATTCAGAAACGGATTGAGCGAGACAATAGTAAGTCGACCCGTAATACTTTGGATGGTAAACTAAGTGCTGAGCAGCGTAAGTTATTTGAACGATGGCGTCGCGAATAAGTTGAGCGGATGCTGTTACCAAATTGAAGCCCTTGACATTTTTGCAATTCATCGTTCTATTTAGGTATCAGGTGGTTGACGGTGTAGGTTACATAATATATACTTATCGTATATTTCACAGAGTAACGGTGTACCTTGCGTTGCAGCCGGGGGGATTCTTGGTGAGTGTTGACCTCAAGGAGTTAATGTTTTCTGAATATGTATGCCTGAGTGATGAGGACATCGTCGAGGCTTTCCGTTTAGGAGAGAGTGAGGCGTTAGAGTTCTTAATCAACAAATACCGGAACTTTGTGCGCGCCAAGGCCAGATCTTACTTTCTGATCGGTGCTGATCGTGAAGATATTGTCCAAGAAGGAATGATCGGTTTATATAAATCGATTCGAGATTTTAGAGGGGACAAGCAATCGTCATTCAAAGCTTTCGCTGAGCTGTGTATTACAAGACAGATCATTACGGCAATTAAGACGGCGACAAGACAAAAGCATATTCCTCTAAATTCTTATATATCTTTGGACAAGCCCATTTATGATGAAGATTCCGACCGCACTTTACTCGATGTTATTTGTGGCTCGCAGATATGTGATCCCGAAGAACTAATTATTAATCAAGAAGAGTTTGTAGGCTTAGAAGACAAGATGTCGGAAATTTTAAGTGATTTAGAACGTAAGGTTCTCATGTTGTATTTGGACGGCCGTTCCTATCAGGAAATTGCAGTTGATCTCAAACGACATGTTAAATCAATCGACAACGCTCTTCAACGTGTAAAACGCAAGTTGGAGAGATATTTAGAAGTAAGAGATAACTAAACAGACGCTGATATTTGGAAGACTCGTAAACCGAGTCTTTTTTTCACTCGTGAAATACGAAGGTTTAGTCTTTGCAAGAATGAACCATACTGGTAAATGATTGCAAGCAGTTATGAGAGAGTAAAAAGGGACTGAGACGACTGACAAAAGAGGGTTTGTGCATACTCCCGTTGCCTTCATTCTTTCATTGACATGGTTTGCACCATGTGATAAAGTGGTTTAGGTAGGCCTAATTTCGCGTGTTTTTAATGGATGAGAAAGCGGAACTTTTCTTGCAGTCTTTCTTATTCATCTCGCAGAAACGGCTTTTTCCTTTCAGCAATGGATGGTTAAGTCTTTTCAATTGGGACCAATATAGAGTCTTCGTAAAGAAGGCGTCTACGGGAGGTGCAACATCATGCGGGTAATTATCACTTTGGCTTGTACAAATTGCAAACAAAGAAATTACGCAACCACGAAGAACAAGCGGAATAACCCCGACCGCATGGAGATGAAGAAATTTTGCAAGTATTGCAACGTGCAAACTCCTCATCGCGAAACCAGATAGTTTTATTGGAGGTGTAGTCGGTGAAACGCAGCTTCAAGTCTCTTTTTTCCTTTTTCTCAGAAAGCTGGGGTGAACTTAAAAAAGTTCGCTGGCCCAATCGTAAAGAATTGACGAACTATACTCTCATCGTTCTTGGCACCATTGCAGTCGTCACAATTTATTTTTGGGTACTAGACATCGGCATTTCCGCTGTGATCGAAGCGATTATTTAAGAAGGGTCCCAGGTGGCTTGATATGGAGAAAAGATGGTATGTCGTTCATACCTATTCCGGGTATGAGAATAAGGTCAAGGCCAATTTGGAAAAACGCGTTGAGTCCATGGGCATGGAAGACAAGATATTCCGCGTTCTTGTTCCAATGGAAGAAGAAGTGGTAAACAAAGACGGTAAGAAAAAAGTCGTCATGCGTAAAGTTTACCCAGGATATGTCATTGTCGAAATGATTCAGACTGACGATTCTTGGTATGTTGTTCGCAACACACCGGGAGTAACAGGTTTTGTCGGTTCAACAGGTTCAGGTTCTAAACCCACTGCTCTGCTTCCAGAAGAAATGGAACAGATTCTTAAACACATGGGCATGAATGAACCTAAACCACAAATTGAATTCGAACTTAAGGAATCCGTCAGAATTAAAGTCGGACCTTTTGCGAATTTCGTGGGCTCCGTGGAAGAAATTTTGGTCGACAAGAGCAAGATTAAGGTTCATGTTGACATGTTTGGACGGGAAACCCCAGTAGAGTTAGATTTTACTCAAGTGGAGAAGATTTAATTATCTTCTAGTTTCTTGTGGGAGGGCACTATTGTCCGTTTACCACTATTGATGCAAGGAGGTGTTTTACATGGCTAAAAAGGTTATCAAGATGGTAAAACTGCAGATTCCTGCAGGTAAAGCGAATCCAGCACCACCGGTAGGTCCAGCTTTGGGTCAAGCAGGTGTCAACATTATGGCATTCTGTAAAGAGTTCAATGCTCGTACAGCTGATCAAGCAGGTTTGATCATTCCGGTTGAAATTTCGGTGTTTGAAGACCGTTCTTTTACGTTCATCACCAAAACTCCACCGGCTGCAGTTCTACTTCGCGTAGCTGCTAAGGTTGAGAAGGGTTCAGGCGAACCTAACAAGAAGAAAGTAGCAACGGTTAAACGTGCTACTGTTCGTGAAATCGCTGAACAAAAAATGCCGGATCTAAATGCTGCAACTGTTGAAGCTGCAATGCGTATGGTTGAAGGTACTGCTCGTAGTATGGGTATTACGATCGAAGACTAGTACTTCGCTCTAATGCAACAAAGGTCTGATGAAGATCGTTAAATTGTGGGAGGAATTTCCGCTAACACCACAAAGGAGGAACAAACTCATGGCTAAACATGGTAAGAAATATCAAGAAGCTGCGAAGCTAATTAATAGTGAAACAGTATATGAGCCTTCAGAAGCCGTTGAACTGGTGAAAAAGGCAGCGACTGCTAATTTTGACGAAACCGTTGAAGCTGCAGTTCGTTTGGGCGTAGACCCACGTAAACAAGACCAAGCCGTTCGTGGTGTTGTTGTCTTGCCTCACGGCACAGGTAAAACACAACGCGTATTGGTATTTGCAAAGGGTGACAAAGCGAAAGAAGCGGAAGCGGCTGGTGCAGATTTTGTTGGTGATGCTGATATGATCAACAAAATTCAACAAGGCTGGTTCGATTTCGATGTCTGCGTAGCGACACCTGATATGATGAGTGAGGTTGGTAAACTGGGTCGTCTGCTTGGTGGTAAAGGTTTGATGCCTAACCCTAAAGCTGGCACAGTTACATTTGATGTTACTAAGGCTGTTCAAGAAATTAAAGCTGGTAAGATCGAATACCGTCTCGATAAATCTGCTCAAATTCACGCGCCAATCGGTAAAGTATCGTTCACTTCAGAACAATTGAATGAGAACCTTAAATCTTTACTTGATGCGTTAAACCGTGCTAAGCCATCATCTGCTAAAGGTGTGTATCTGAAAGGGATTGCGATCTCTTCCACGATGGGCCCAAGCGCACACGTAAGCACTGCTTCTTACAAATAATATAATAATATTGACTTTGTTAATATTATTTGTTAAAATGTAAGAGTTGTTGCAAGTGAATTTGAATTAACCCTAAAGTTGAATATGCTTACCGTAGACAGTAGGAGCCTTTGGCTTAATTTCCTACCGAGGTGTTGTGATAGAACGTCAGTAGTTGTTGGACGAAAGTCCTTGCAAATGATGATTCATCAGGCCTTCGTAATTCTACGGAGGCTTTTTACTTGCCTATGTAGAATGGTTCAGCATCTATTATGATGCTGTATAGTAAACTATCAGGAGGTGTATAGATTGGCAAATGCAAAAGTAATTCAAGCTAAACAAGAAGCAGTTGATGTCGTAACGGCAAAGTTACAAGGAAGCGTAACAACCGTTATTGCGGATTACCGTGGATTGAACGTTGCCCAAGCAACTGAACTGCGCAAGCAGCTTCGTGAAGCTGGGATTGAATTTCAAGTTCTTAAGAACTCCTTGCTACGTCGCGCAACTGCTGCTACTGGGCTTACAGATTTGGATGCTGTATTAACAGGTCCTACTGCTGTAGCTTTCGGTGGAGAAGATGCTGTGGCACCAGCCAAAATTCTTAACGATTTCGCTAAGAAGAATGATGCATTGAAATTAAAAGGTGCAGTGGTTGAAGGCAAAGTAATTGGTGTAGATGAAATTAAAGCACTGGCAGAACTTCCTTCTCGCGACGGACTTCTTTCCATGCTACTCAGCGTATTGCAAGCACCTGTGCGGAACTTCGCGCTTGCAGTTAAAGCTGTTGCTGAAAAAGAAGACCAAAGCGCGTAAGTGTTGGAATCTTCTAATGTTTAATGTAGGACAAAATAATTTAAATATAAAATTGGAGGTTCAACCATGAGTAACGAACAAATTTTGGAAGCCATTAAAGGTATGACTGTATTGGAATTGAACGATCTTGTTAAAGCAATCGAAGACGAATTCGGCGTAACTGCTGCAGCTCCAGTAGCTGCTGCAGGTGCTGCTGCAGTTGAAGCAGAAGAGCAATCCGAATTTGACGTAATCTTGACTAGCGCTGGCGCTTCCAAGATCAACGTTATCAAAGCAGTTCGCGAAATCACTGGTCTTGGCTTGAAAGAAGCTAAAGAATTGGTAGACAACGCTCCAAAAGCTTTGAAAGAAAAAGTAGCTAAAGAAGAAGCTGAAGCTGTTAAAGCTAAGTTAGAAGAAGCAGGCGCATCTGTAGAAGTGAAGTAATTCCTTCTTATCTTCTTTTAAGTATTACATCCAAGAAGAAACGGCTTCGCCGTCCTTAAAGGGACGGTAACCGTTTCTCGTAGAAATATAAGCAAAGTTATAGTGAAAACTTATACTTTCTTATATTTTAGAAAAACAAACCCCTTGAATTCTGTTCAAGGGGTTTGTTTTTGATTAGTTTGTGTCAAAATAGATTTATTAGGAAAAAATAGAATGAAAATAACAGATTCGGAGGAGAAGGATGCCACAGCATTATTATTCCAACCAACCGGAGTCACAGCATAACCGCAAAATGATTGAAGAGAGGTTAAGAGGACAAAACTATCGCTTTATTAGTGATGCGGGTGTATTTTCTAAAAATGGTGTCGATTATGGTAGTAAAGTAATGGTTGAAGCAATGGATATACCTATCGGATCCTCTGTGCTTGATGTTGGTTGTGGCTATGGTCCTATCGGATTTGCAGCAGCTCGGTTGGCACAAGATGGACATGTGACAATGGTAGATGTGAATAGTCGCGCAGTTGCACTTGCTAAAGAGAATGCGCAATTGAATGGAATTGCGAATGTCTCTATCTTGGAGAGTGACCTCTTCACCTCTGTGGAAGGACAACAATTTGATGTTATTGTAACGAATCCTCCTATTAGAGCGGGGAAGGAAACCGTACATTCCATTTTTGTGCAAGCCTATGAACATCTTCGCATTGGGGGAGCCTTGTGGGTGGTTATTCAGAAGAAGCAGGGTGCTCCATCGGCTAAGGCTAAACTTCAAAGCTTATTTCAGGTGGTCGAAGAAATTACGAGGGATAAGGGATATCACATATTCAAAGCAACAAAAAATCAGGAATAATCCGCAAATAGATTATTGACTTGGGATTGTGAATGTGTTATTATTATGAAATGTCAGTATTAGGATAGGCATCTTGTCTTTAGTTTGCTCAAATGTCAAGGGTTTTATTGAGAAGGTTTCATAGGTGATATATGTATATGGCTTATGAGGATTTGAAGCAAATCTACTGATTATGAAGTCCTATGATGAAAGGTAAGAATGCGGATAGATTGCTCTTTGTTCGAAAGAATTCGGGGAAGAGTTTTTTTCTTTATTCGTAGGAGCGACCTCTATGGTTCTATTATAAGTGTCCAAACAGAGGTTCGCAATGTATTTTTAAAGTGAGTAGACATGAGGGGTGAGTTTAAGTTGGCAGGACATCTTGTTCAGTATGGTCGACGCACTCGACGGAGTTATGCAAGAATTAACGAAGTACTCGAAATTCCGAATCTGATCGAAATCCAACAAAAATCATATGATTGGTTTTTGGAGGAAGGATTGCGCGAAATGTTTCATGATATTTCCCCAATTCAGGATTTCACGGGTAATTTGGTGCTGGAGTTTATAGACTACAGCCTTAGTGAGCCTAAATATACGATAGACGACGCCAAAGAGCGTGACGTAACGTATGCAGCTCCACTTAGGGTTAAGGTGAGACTCATCAACAAAGAAACAGGTGAAGTCAAGGAGCAGGAAGTGTTCATGGGAGACTTCCCGTTGATGACGGATACTGGTACGTTCATTATCAACGGTGCAGAACGGGTAATTGTCAGCCAGTTGGTTCGCTCTCCTAGCGTCTATTTCAGTACGAAAATCGACAAAAACGGTAAAAAGAATTATACAGCAACTGTTATTCCTAACCGTGGCGCATGGCTTGAACTGGAGACGGATGCTAAGGATATCATGTATGTCCGGATTGACCGTACCCGTAAAATACCGGTGACTGTGTTACTTCGTTCCCTTGGTTTTGGCACTGATGCTGAAATCTTGGATTTGCTTGGTAATGATGAGTACATCCGTAATACGTTGGACAAAGACAATACGGATTCAACGGAAAAAGCGCTTATAGAGATCTATGAACGCCTTCGTCCAGGTGAACCACCTACATTAGACAATGCGAAGAGTCTATTGGTAGCACGTTTCTTTGATCCTAAGCGTTATGATCTTGCTAACGTAGGTCGTTACAAGATCAACAAAAAATTACACATTAAGAATCGCTTGTTCAATCAACGGTTAGCTCAATCACTAGTTGATCCAGCTACAGGAGAAATTCTGGCTGAATCAGGACAAATGGTAGATCGTCGTTTACTAGATGAGTTGATGCCTCATTTGGAGAATGGTGTTGGACTCAAAACATATCATGTAGCGAATGGTGCGCTTGATGCCGATGATATTCCACTACAGAGTATTGAAGTCTTTTCTCCTATTGAAGAAGGCAAAGTTATCAAAGTGATTGCAAATGCGAACATTGATAAATCAGTTAAAAATATTACACCGGCTGATATTATTTCATCCATCAGCTATTTCATAGACCTCCTACATGGCGTAGGAAACACAGATGATATTGACCACTTGGGTAACCGTCGCTTGCGTTCTGTTGGTGAATTGCTTCAAAACCAATTCCGCATCGGTCTTTCTAGAATGGAACGTGTAGTTCGTGAAAGAATGTCCATCCAAGATGCGAATGTGATCACGCCACAAGCATTGATTAACATTCGTCCGGTTATAGCATCCATTAAAGAATTCTTCGGAAGTTCTCAATTGTCGCAATTTATGGATCAAACGAACCCACTGGGTGAATTGACGCATAAACGTCGTCTATCTGCTCTGGGACCTGGTGGTCTTACACGTGAGCGCGCTGGTTTCGAAGTTCGTGACGTCCATCCAAGTCATTATGGCCGGATGTGTCCAATCGAGACACCGGAAGGTCCGAACATTGGTTTGATTAACTCCTTGTCAACCTTTGCTCGTGTGAACGAATACGGCTTTATTGAAGCTCCGTATCGTTGGGTTGATTCTAAGACTGGGATTGTTACCGAACAGATTGATTATTTGACTGCAGACGAAGAAGATAACTACATTGTTGCTCAAGCGAACGCTAAGCTAACAGCTGACAGTAAGTTTGAAGATGATATCGTTATCGTTCGTTACAATAAGCAAGCAGATAACATTCTATCTATGCCAAGTGATCGTGTAGATTACATGGACGTTTCTCCAAAACAAGTAGTGTCGGTCGCGACTGCTTTGATTCCATTCCTAGAGAATGATGACTCCAACCGCGCCCTGATGGGATCCAACATGCAACGCCAAGCGGTGCCTCTATTGATTCCTAAGGCCCCACTGGTTGGTACAGGGATGGAACACAAGTCTGCTAAAGACTCTGGTGTATGTATTGTATCCAAACATAACGGTGTTGTTGAACGTTCTTCTGCTAATGAAATCTGGGTTCGCCGTATTGAACTTGTAGATGGCAAAGAAGTGAAGGGTGACGTCGTTAAACATAAATTACACAAATTTATGCGTTCGAATCAGGGGACTTGTATTAACCAACGTCCAATCGTCAATATAGGCGACACTGTGAAGATTGGGGATATCCTAGCAGATGGACCTTCAACTGAGATGGGCGAACTCGCTCTTGGACGTAACGTTGTCGTTGCTTTCATGACTTGGGAAGGTTACAACTATGAGGATGCTATCCTTCTAAGTGAGAAGATGGTCAAGGAAGATGTATACACTTCAATTCATATTGAAGAATATGAGTCGGAAGCTCGTGACACGAAGCTAGGACCTGAAGAGATTACTCGCGACATTCCTAATGTTGGTGAAGATGCACTTCGGAACTTAGATGAACGAGGTATTATTCGTATCGGTGCTGAGATTAGTGCTGGTGACATCCTAGTTGGTAAAGTTACTCCGAAGGGTGTAACAGAATTGACTGCTGAAGAGCGCCTTCTACACGCTATATTTGGTGAGAAAGCTCGTGAAGTTCGTGATACATCATTACGTGTTCCGCATGGTAGTGACGGTATTATCGTAGATGTGAAGGTGTTTACTCGTGAGAACGGTGATGAACTACCTCCTGGTGTTAATCAAATGGTGCGTGTCTACATTGCGCAGAAACGTAAAATCTCCGAAGGTGACAAAATGGCGGGACGCCACGGTAACAAGGGTGTCGTTGCTCGTATTTTACCTGAAGAAGATATGCCTTTCCTTCCAGATGGAACGCCGGTACAGGTTGTATTGAATCCACTAGGGGTACCTTCTCGGATGAATATCGGTCAAGTACTTGAGGTTCACTTGGGTATGGCCGCTATGCGACTAGGAATTCACGTAGCAACGCCGGTATTTGACGGTGCGGACGAGAATGACGTATTCGATACGATGGAAGAGTCTGGCATGCAGCGTAATGGTAAGACTAGATTGTACGATGGTCGTACGGGCGATTTGTTCGAACGCGAAGTTACAGTCGGCGTTATGCACATGATTAAGCTGGCTCACATGGTTGATGATAAGATCCATGCTCGTTCTACAGGTCCTTACTCACTCGTTACACAACAACCGTTGGGTGGTAAAGCTCAATTCGGTGGTCAACGTTTCGGGGAAATGGAAGTATGGGCATTAGAGGCTTACGGTGCTGCTTATACACTACAAGAAATCTTAACAGTTAAGTCCGATGATGTAGTAGGTCGGGTGAAAACGTACGAATCTATCGTCAAGGGCGAGAATGTTCCAGAACCTGGTGTTCCAGAATCGTTCAAGGTTCTTATTAAAGAACTTCAATCTTTAGGTTTGGATGTTAAGATCTTGAGTGGTGACGAACAAGAAATCGAGATGAAAGAACTCGATGACGAAGACGAGGCAGCGGGCGATAAGCTGAGTCTCAATATAGAAGGCGCGGAAGTCGGAGTGGAATAAAAGAGATCGTGATTGGCAGTTAGGCTAGCCTAACTGCCCTACTCACGTATCAAATAATCTAGGAATAGGTTAAGGAGGGTTGCTCCTTGTTGGACGTTAACAATTTTGAATACATGAAAATCGGGCTCGCTTCACCTGAGAAGATTCGTTCATGGTCCCGCGGAGAAGTTAAAAAACCGGAAACAATTAACTATCGTACATTGAAACCGGAAAAAGAAGGCCTGTTCTGCGAGAAGATCTTTGGTCCGACAAAAGATTGGGAATGCCATTGTGGTAAATATAAGCGTGTACGTTATAAGGGCGTTGTATGTGATCGTTGTGGCGTTGAAGTCACAAGAGCTAAAGTTCGCCGTGAACGTATGGGCCATATTGAACTGGCTGCACCAGTATCTCATATCTGGTATTTCAAAGGTATTCCAAGCCGCATGGGGCTTGCACTTGATATGTCTCCTAGATCGCTCGAAGAGATTATCTATTTTGCATCTTATGTTGTAACGGACCCTGGTGAAACACCACTTGAGAAAAAACAACTTCTATCTGAGAAAGAATACCGTAGCTATCGTGAGAAATATGGCTATGGATTCCAAGCTGGGATGGGCGCTGAAGCTGTTAAGAAGCTTTTGCAAGATATCGATGTTGAAAAAGAGTTAGTATTCCTGAAAGAGGAATTGCGCACTGCACAAGGCCAACGTCGAAATCGGGCGATCAAACGTCTTGAAGTGATTGAAGCATTCCGTAATTCCGGTAATAAACCGGAGTGGATGGTTATGGATGTATTACCTGTTATCCCTCCAGAACTTCGTCCGATGGTACAATTGGATGGTGGACGTTTCGCAACGTCTGACCTGAATGATTTGTATCGCCGCGTTATTAACCGGAACAATCGCTTGAAGCGTCTACTTGATCTTGGTGCACCGGATATTATCGTACAGAACGAGAAACGGATGCTTCAAGAAGCTGTAGATGCATTAATTGATAATGGTCGTCGTGGCCGTCCGGTAACGGGTCCGGGTAACCGTCCTTTGAAATCCCTTAGCCATATGCTAAAAGGTAAACAAGGTCGTTTCCGTCAGAACTTACTAGGTAAACGTGTTGACTACTCTGGCCGTTCGGTTATCGTAGTTGGACCTTACCTAAAAATGTATCAATGTGGTCTGCCTAAAAAAATGGCACTAGAGCTGTTCAAACCGTTTGTTATGAAAGAACTTGTTAACAAGGGTCTTGCTCATAACATCAAGAGTGCTAAACGTAAAGTTGAACGTGTAAGTCCAGAAGTATGGGATGTACTTGAAGAAGTTATTAAAGAACACCCAGTACTCCTTAACCGCGCACCGACGCTTCACCGTTTGGGTATTCAAGCTTTTGAACCGATTCTTGTTGAAGGTCATGCTATTCGTCTTCACCCACTCGTATGTACAGCATATAACGCTGACTTCGATGGTGACCAAATGGCTGTCCACGTTCCATTATCTGCAGAAGCACAAGCTGAAGCACGTATTCTGATGTTGGCGTCAGGTAACATACTGAACCCTAAAGACGGTAAACCCGTTGTTACGCCTTCACAAGATATGGTACTTGGAACGTTCTATCTTACGATGGACAACAAAGAAGAAAAAGGTACAGGTATGATTCTGCGGACTGTAAACGAAGCATTATCTGCTTATCAACGTGGAGTAGCTGGTCTACACGCACGTGTAGCGATTCCTGCTAAAGCACTTGGTAAAACGAACTTTACAGAAGCTCAACAAAATGCATTCTTAATCACAACTGTAGGGAAAATTATCTTCAATGAAATATTCCCTAGCACTTTCCCATATATTAATGAAGCTACACGGAAGAACCTGTTCGAGGGGACACCTGAAGAGTACTTTGTATATGAAAAGGGTGCAGACATTCGTGCTATTATAGACAGTCTGCCGATTGCTGGTGGTGTGGGTAAAGATTATTTAGGCCATATCATTGCCCGTTGTTTCGAAACCTATCACACGACAGAAACATCCGTTATCTTGGATAAGATCAAGCAATTAGGATTCACTTATTCTACCCGTGCTGGTGTAACCGTCGCAGTATCCGACGTCATCGTACCGGTAGAAAAAGATGAGATTCTACATGCATCTGACGCAAAAGTTGATGTCGTTACGACTCAATATCGTCGGGGACTTATTACCAATGAGGAACGTTATGACCGTGTTATCGATATCTGGTCTAAGACGAAAGATGAGATCACTGAAGTACTCATGAAGTCTATGGATCGCTTTAACTCCATCATGCTCATGGTTGATTCCAAAGCGCGTGGTAATAAATCACAAATCACCCAATTGGGCGGTATGCGTGGTCTGATGGCCAACCCATCAGGACGTATTATCGAATTACCAATCAAATCGAACTTCCGCGAAGGACTGACAGTACTCGAGTACTTCCTATCTACTCACGGAGCTCGTAAAGGTTTGGCCGATACAGCACTACGTACAGCCGATTCCGGTTATCTTACTCGTCGTCTAGTTGACGTGGCACAAGATGTCATCGTTCGTGAAGAGGATTGTGGTACAGATAAAGGATTCTCAGTTGCGAAGATTCAGGATGGTAAAGAGGTCATTGAAGATCTGTATGACCGTATTGAAGGTCGTTATTGCTTCGAGACCGTTCGTCATCCAGAGACAGGCGCTGTTATTGTAAACCGTAATGAACTGATTGACTCTGACAAAGCGAGTGCGATTGTCGCAGCCGGAGTTGAAAAATTACAAATTCGTTCTGTACTTAGCTGTAGAGCTCGTCATGGCGTATGTAAGATATGTTATGGACGAAATCTAGCTACTGGTAAACATGTGGAAATTGGGGAAGCGGTAGGTATTATCGCGGCACAATCCATTGGTGAACCAGGAACACAGCTCACCATGCGTACGTTCCATACCGGGGGCGTTGCGGGAGACGATATTACACAAGGTTTGCCACGTATTCAAGAGCTTTTCGAAGCCCGGAATCCAAAAGGTCAAGCAACGATTAGTGAAATTGATGGTGTCGTTAAAGAAATTCGTGAAACCAAAGACCGTCGTGAGATTGAAATTCAAGGCGAAGCCGAGACTAAATCTTACTCTGTTACTTATGGTTCACGTCTACGCGTTAGCGAAGGCCAAGAAATTGAAGCTGGTGATGAGCTTACTGACGGTTCAATTGATCCAAAAGAAATTTTGCGTATCAAAGGGATTCGTGGTGTGCAAAACTATATTCTACAAGAAGTACAACGTGTATACCGTAACCAAGGTGTAGAAATCAACGATAAGCACGTTGAAGTTATGATTAAACAAATGCTTCGTAAAATCCGGATCGTTGATGCAGGGGAGACTACGCTTCTACCAGGTGCGTTCTCGGATATTCATGAATATGAAGCTGCTAATAAAGTAGCTATCCTTTCTGGTAAAGAGCCAGCGGTTGCAAAACCAGTCCTGCTAGGGATCACGAAAGCTTCTCTGGAAACCGACTCATTCTTGTCGGCTGCATCATTCCAAGAAACGACTCGCGTATTGACCGATGCTGCGATCAAAGGAAAAGTAGACAAATTGTTAGGACTGAAGGAAAATGTTATCATCGGGAAATTGATTCCGGCAGGTACGGGTATGAATCGTTACCGCAGCGTAACTTATGCTGATCCGGAATTGAAGACCGCAGATGCTAAAGATATGGAAACAGTCACTGTAGAATAATTGGAACTAGCCGCGAAGCTGTTCTGCTCCTATGAATAGCTTCGCAGGCATTCCATTTTCAAGGAATAATTACAATAAACCTCTTGACATCGTTAGTTAGTGATGCTAATATATCAGAGGTGCGTGAGTAGTAGAGGATTTATCCCTGTTCTTTTTGGAGGAATCGTAAAGATGTCTAATGATAAAGGGTTGCAGGATGCTCATGTTAGAATCGGGACCAAACAAACTACACGTTCTGTGGAGTTGGGCCAAGCTACAGAAGTCTATGTGGCGAACGATGCGGATCAACGACTTATTTCAAAGATTGTAGCGCTGTGTGAGAAACACGGTGTCAAAATCACGTATGTGGATACCATGATTGAATTGGGCGAAGCATGCAGCATTGAAGTGGGTGCAGCAATGGCTGCCGTCATTAAACAATAGCTATAAGTGATGTTTTTGTTGGGGAAGAGTTGTTTTCTTTCGGCAAAAACTTTTCATTTGCTCTTTAATGAGCCGCCTGGGTCTGTGGACTTGAAAGTCGGTTTGTGAAGGGATAGAAATATGGGAAGGGGGTGGCAATAACATGCCAACAATTAATCAACTAGTTCGTAAAGGGCGTCAAGCCAAGATCTACAAATCAAAGTCCCCTGCTTTACAAAAAGGGTTCAATGCTTTGAAACGTCAAGATACTGATTTGAGTGCTCCACAAAAACGCGGTGTTTGTACACGTGTAGGAACAATGACTCCACGTAAACCAAACTCAGCGCTTCGTAAATACGCTCGTGTTCGTTTGACGAACCGTATCGAGGTGACTGCTTACATCCCGGGTATTGGACATAACCTTCAAGAGCACAGTGTTGTGTTGATTCGTGGAGGAAAAGTAAAGGACCTTGCAGGGGTTCGTTACCATATCGTTCGCGGCGCTCTAGATACAGCAGGTGTTAACAACCGGATGCAAGCTCGTTCTAAATACGGTGCTAAACGTCCTAAAGTAAAAAAATAATAGTGAATTCTTAATGAATTCAATGACGTAAAGAAAGGGGGATATCCATGCCACGCAAAGGTCCAGTTACAAAAAGAGACGTATTACCAGATCCGTTGTATAACAGCAAATTAGTTACTCGCCTTATCAACCGCATTATGCTGGATGGTAAGAGAGGGGTTGCTGCAAGTATTCTATATAATTCGTTCAAGCTTATTCAAGAACGTACGGGTAATGACCCGATGGAAGTATTTGAAACAGCAATCAAGAACATCATGCCAGTTCTGGAGGTTAAAGCTCGTCGTGTAGGTGGTGCTAACTACCAAGTGCCGATCGAAGTTAAACCAGAAAGACGTACAGCATTAGGTCTACGTTGGTTAGTAAACTACTCTCGCAACCGCGGTGAGAAAACAATGGAAGAACGCTTAGCAGCTGAAATCATTGATGCTTCCAACAACACAGGCGCTTCTGTTAAGAAACGCGAAGATACACACAAAATGGCTGAAGCGAACAAAGCGTTTGCTCACTACCGTTGGTAGAATCAGCTCGTATATAAATAATATAAATTATTTATTTGAAGGGAGACTATTTCATGTCAAGAGAGTTCTCCTTGCAAAATACACGTAACATCGGGATCATGGCACATATTGATGCTGGTAAAACTACCACTACAGAGCGAATCTTGTACTATACAGGTCGTACGCACAAAATCGGGGAAGTTCACGAGGGTGCTGCTACAATGGACTGGATGGAGCAAGAACAGGAGCGCGGAATTACAATTACTTCCGCTGCTACGACTGCTCAATGGAAGGGTCACCGCATCAATATCATTGATACCCCAGGGCACGTTGACTTCACAGTTGAAGTTGAACGTTCCCTACGTGTATTGGATGGGGCAGTAGGTGTTTTCAGTGCTAAAGAGGGTGTAGAACCTCAGTCCGAAACCGTATGGAGACAGGCTGACCGTTACGATGTACCTCGTATTGCATATGTTAACAAAATGGATATTATCGGCGCAGACTATTTGAATGTAATTGAAACTATGCGTGATCGCCTTCGTGCGAACGCGGTTGCTATTCAATTACCAATTGGTGCAGAGAGTGATTTTGATGGTATTATTGACCTTGTTGAAGAGAAGGCTCATATCTTCCATGATGATTTAGGTCAAAATATCGAAGTTACAGACATTCCTGCAGAATTTCTAGAACAAGTTGCAACACTACGTGCAGAGCTAGTTGAAAAAGTAGCTGAATTGGACGAAGAGTTGACAATGAAATATCTAGAAGGTGAAGAAATCACGATCGCAGAGCTGAAAGCTGCTCTTCGTAAAGGTGTTGTGGAAGTTAAGATCTTCCCAGTAATCTGTGGTTCTTCCTATCGTAACAAAGGGGTTCAGCTTATGATGGACGCCGTTATCGACTATCTTCCAGCTCCGACTGACGTTCCAGCGATCATCGGACATCTTGATGATGGTACAGAAACGATTCGTAAATCTTCTGATGAAGAGCCCTTTGCAGCACTTGCATTTAAAATTATGACAGATCCTTATGTGGGTAAACTTACGTTCTTCCGTGTATATTCCGGTGTGTTACAATCCGGTTCATATGTACTGAATGCAACGAAGGGTAAACGCGAACGGATCGGTCGTATTCTTCAAATGCATGCCAACGCTCGTCAAGAAATTACCGATGTGTATTCTGGTGATATTGCGTCTGCTGTAGGATTGAAGGATACAAGTACAGGTGATACGCTGTGTGATGAGAAGCATCCAGTAATTCTGGAATCAATGAACTTCCCTGATCCGGTTATCGAGATCGCTGTAGAACCTAAGACCAAAGCTGACCAAGATAAACTTGGTGTTGCTCTTGGTAAACTGACAGAAGAAGATCCGACTCTACGTGCTCATACAGATGAAGAGACTGGGCAAACTATTCTGGCAGGTATGGGCGAACTTCACCTTGATATTATCATTGACCGTATGCGTCGTGAATTCAAAGTGGAAACGAATGTTGGTAAACCACAAGTGGCATACCGTGAAACATTCCGTCAGCCTGCACGTGTTGAAGGTAAGTTCGTACGTCAATCCGGTGGTCGTGGACAATATGGTCACGTATGGGTTGAATTTGAACCTCTTGAAGCAGGTACAGGTAACGTGTTCGAAAGTAAAGTAGTCGGTGGTTCTGTACCTAGAGAATACATCGCTCCAGCACTTGCAGGTATTGAAGAAACGATGAAGAATGGTGTCATTGCAGGCTTCCCGCTTGTTGATGTTAAAGCTACCATTGTTGATGGTTCTTACCATGACGTTGACTCCAATGAAATGGCATTTAAGGTGGCAGGTTCTTTGGCTCTTAAAGCAGCTAAAGACAAGTGTAAGGCTGTCCTTCTTGAGCCAATCATGAAAGTTGAAGTTACAGTACCTGAAGAGTACATGGGTGACGTAATGGGTATGCTGAACTCTCGTCGTGGCCGTATCGAAGGTATGGATTCCCGCGCAGGAGCTCAAATTATTCGTTCCAAGGTGCCTTTGTCTGAAATGTTCGGATACTCGACAACACTTCGTTCCGGTACGCAAGGACGCGGTACGTTCTCGATGGAACTTTCTCACTATGAAGAAGTTCCAAAGAATATTGCTGAAGAGATTGTCTCCAAGACTAAAGGCGGAGAATAATCATAGTATCGTTTTCATGTTGAGCGAGGTTCTAGCAATCTAAGATCTGCTATATTCCGCTCAACATAACATAAATAATCCATATTTAAAGGAGGAAATGTTTAAAATGGCAAAGGCTAAATTTGAACGTAACAAAACTCACGTTAACATCGGAACTATCGGTCACGTCGATCATGGTAAAACTACTCTTACTGCTGCAATTACTTCTGTACTGTCCAAGACTTATGGTGGTGCAGCAATAGCGTTCGACCAAATCGACAAAGCACCAGAAGAGCGCGAACGCGGTATCACAATCTCTACTTCTCACGTTGAGTACGAAACACCTAAGCGTCACTATGCTCACGTTGACTGCCCAGGTCACGCCGACTACGTTAAGAACATGATTACTGGTGCTGCACAAATGGATGGAGCTATCTTGGTAGTTTCCGCGGCTGATGGTCCTATGCCACAGACTCGTGAACACATCCTATTGTCTCGTCAAGTAGGTGTTCCTTACATCGTAGTATTCTTGAACAAATGTGATATGGTTGAAGACGAAGAGTTGCTTGAACTAGTTGAAATGGAAGTTCGTGACCTGTTGAATGAATATGATTTCCCAGGTGATGACACTCCAATTTTCCAAGGTTCAGCTCGTGAAGCTTTGGCTAATCCAGACGGAGAATGGGCTGCTAAAATCGTTGAAATGTTCAATGTTATCGACGAGTATGTACCAGATCCAATTCGTGATACTGAAAAACCTTTCTTGATGCCTGTCGAGGACGTATTCTCCATCACTGGTCGCGGTACCGTTGCTACAGGTCGTGTAGAACGTGGTACTGTTAAAGTCGGCGAAGAAGTCGAAATTATTGGTATTGTTGAAGAATCCAAGAAATCCGTCGTTACTGGTGTGGAAATGTTCCGCAAATTGCTAGATTCCGCTCAAGCTGGTGACAACATCGGAGCATTGCTTCGTGGTGTTGACCGCACACAAATCGAGCGTGGTCAAGTACTTGCTAAACCAGGTACTGTTAAACCACACACAGAATTTTCTGCACAAATCTACGTTTTGACAAAAGAAGAAGGCGGACGTCATAAACCTTTCTTCACTGGTTACCGTCCACAGTTCTACTTCCGTACAACTGACGTAACTGGCGTCATCTCTTTGCCAGAAGGAACTGAAATGGTTATGCCTGGTGACAACATCACTGTAACTGTTTCATTGATCAACCCAATCGCGATTGAAGAAGGTACTAAATTCTCCATTCGTGAAGGCGGACGTACTGTTGGTGCGGGTGCCGTTGCAACAATCACTAAGTAATTTAAAGACCTTGGTCTTTAACCAAATAGAGTAATACAAAGCAACAGTGTACTGTAACGAGCAACATTGTATTGTAAACGAAAGTGAAAGAGATCTTATCCTTACTAAGGTAAGGATAAGATCTCTTTTTTAATGTTTTTATTTATTATTATTGATTTAGAGTTGCTTCATTAGATAAATAAGTGTAAAATATATTTTTGTGAGCGAATAAATTATAAAATACTATTTAATACTTGCATTATACCAAAGTATTATATATAATAATGAATGTTGTTCTGAGACGTTGCGATGATGTGAGAGGTTACTGACACACCAGGCCCCTTTGCCATGGGGCGGTTGGTTAGAAAATTTTCACGGAGTATGTCCGATACCAAATTGGGCGATAGAAGGAGGGACTATAAATGGCAAAGCAAAAGATTCGTATTCGTTTGAAAGCTTATGATCACAGAATTCTTGATCAATCCGCAGAGAAAATTGTTGAAACTGCAAAACGTTCGGGTGCAGGTGTTTCCGGACCAATTCCACTTCCAACTGAAAAACAAATTATTACCATTCTCCGTGCGGTACACAAGTATAAGGATTCGCGTGAGCAATTCGAACAACGCACACATAAGCGTTTGATCGACATTGTGAACCCAACTCCACAAACTGTGGATGCCTTAATGCGCTTGGACCTGCCGTCCGGTGTAGATATTGAAATTAAATTGTAATTTCTCCTAAAGGGAATATAGAAAGGAAATGAGGTGTCAACATGAAAGGTATCTTAGGAAAAAAACTCGGAATGACTCAAGTATTTACCCCTGAAGGTAATGTAATTCCTGTAACGGTAATCGAAGCAGGTCCTTGTGTTGTATTGCAGAAGAAAGACCTAGAAAACGATGGCTACGAAGCTGTTCAACTGGGCTTCTCTGACAAAAAAGAGAAAAACGCAAACAAACCTGAAGCAGGTCATGCGAAGAAAGCAAACGCTACGCCTAAGCGCTACGTTCGCGAGATTCGCGGTATTGACTCCGCAAGTGTTGAAGTGGGTCAAGAATTGAAGGCTGATGTCTTCACTGAAGGTGAATTTGTTGACGTAACTGGTACTTCCAAAGGTAAAGGTTTCCAAGGGGTAATTAAACGTTGGGGACAAAGCCGCGGACCAATGGCTCACGGATCGCGTTATCACCGTAGACCAGGTTCGATGGGTTCCATTCAAGCGAACCGTGTTCCTAAAGGCAAACGTCTTCCAGGACACATGGGTCACACTACAATTACTGTACAAAAGCTAGAAGTGATCAAAGTGGATGTAGAACGTAATGTTCTTCTAATAAAAGGTGCTATCCCAGGACCTAAAAACAGCTTTGTGAAAATTAAAGAAACGGTGAAGAAATAATCACCCCTAGAAAGGAGGAACAACAGTGCCCAAAGTAGTGCTTTTTAATGTCAGCGGAAAAGAAGTAGGAGAAGTGGAATTGAGTGACACTGTATTCGGTATTGAACCGCACGTACATGTTATGAATGAAGCAGTCTTGCTACAAAGAGCTTCGCTGCGTCGTGGTACACACAAGGTTAAAGGGCGTTCTGAAGTCCGCGGTGGTGGACGTAAGCCTTGGAAACAAAAAGGTACAGGTCGTGCTCGTCAAGGTTCCATTCGTTCGCCACAATGGAAAGGCGGCGGCGTAGTATTTGGACCAACTCCACGCAGCTATGCATTCAAACTGCCTAAGAAGGTTCGTCGTTTAGCTATTAAGTCTGCATTGTCTTCTAAAGTGATTGATAATAACATTATCGTCCTTGATGCACTTGCATTGACTTCACCAAAAACTAAAGAGTTTGTTGCAATCTTGAACAACTTGAAAGTAGACCGTAAAGCTCTGATCGTAGCACCTAGTTATGATGATGTGGTTGCTTTAGCATCACGCAACATCCCAGGTGTGAAATTCGTAGCAGCTGACGGCATTAATGTCCTTGACGTGCTTCTGTACGACAAGTTGATCATTACGAAGGAAGCAGTTCAGAAGGTAGAGGAGGTGTTCGCGTAATGAAGGATCCTCGCGATGTGATTAAGCGTCCGGTAATTACGGAACGTACGGCCGACTATATGAGCGAAATGAAATATGCTTTTGAAGTTGATATCCGTTCCAACAAAACCGAGATCAAGCAAGCTGTCGAAGCTATTTTCAAAGTTAAAGTAACAAATGTTAACACAATGCGTGTACCGCAAAAACCTAAACGTTATGGTAAATATTCTGGTTACACTTCAGAGTGGAAAAAAGCCATTGTATCGCTTAGTAAAGATAGCAAACCGTTAGAATTTTTTGAATCCGTAGAGTAAGGAGGGAATACAGTGCCCATTAAAAAGTATAAACCGACATCCCCGGCCAGACGTAACATGTCCGTGTCTACGTTTGAAGAGATTACAACTGATCAACCGGAGAAGTCATTGTTGGCACCACTGAGCAAAACAGCGGGCCGCAATAACCAAGGTAAAATTACCGTTCGTCATCACGGCGGTGGACACAAACGTAAATATCGTATTATTGACTTCAAACGGACTAAAGACGGAATACCAGGTCGCGTTGCTACGATAGAATATGACCCGAACCGTACTTCCAACATTGCTCTAATTAACTATGCTGATGGAGAGAAACGTTATATCATCGCTCCTAAAGGATTAAAAGTTGGAGATCAAGTTGAATCCGGTCCTACTTCTGACATCAAAATCGGTAATGCTCTTCCTTTGGAAAACATTCCGGTGGGTACAGTTATCCACAACATCGAATTGCAACCAGGTAAAGGTGGACAATTGGTACGTGCAGCTGGTACTGAAGCTCAGCTTCTTGGTAAAGAAGAAAAATATGTATCCATTCGTCTATCTTCCGGTGAAGTTCGTCGTATCCTGAAAGTTTGCCGCGCTACGATCGGTTCTGTTGGTAATGAAGACCACGAACTAATCAAAATCGGTAAAGCAGGACGCAGTCGCTGGTTGGGACGTCGCCCAGAAGTACGCGGGGTAGTAATGAACCCTAACGATCACCCACACGGTGGTGGTGAAGGTCGCGCTCCAATCGGACGTAAATCTCCATTGTCTCCTTGGGGTAAACCAACTCTTGGTTTCAAAACGCGTAAAAAAGGTAAAGCTTCTGACAAATATATCGTTCGCCGCCGCACAAAATAATGCACTCTGTGCATAACTTTGTGAAGTGCCGAAAGTAACGAGAGATTTGATGAAGGGAGGATTCACATATGAGTCGCAGCTTAAAAAAAGGTCCATTTATTGATGGCTACCTGTTGAAAAAAGTTGAAGTTATGAACGATTCGGACAAAAAAGCAGTAATCAAAACTTGGTCACGTCGTTCAACTATTTTCCCACAGTTTATCGGACTTACATTTGGCGTGTATGACGGACGTAAGCACGTTCCAGTATACGTAACGGAAGATATGGTAGGTCACAAATTGGGCGAGTTCGCTCCAACACGTACTTACAAGGGTCATGCAGATGATGACAAGAAAACAAGAAGATAATATTTTAATCTCTTTGTCTGAGAGGAGGTAAAACAATGGAAGCAAAAGCACATGCTAAATCTATTCGGATTTCTTCTCGTAAAGTTCGATTAGTAATCGATTTGATTCGCGGCAAGCAAGTTGGTGAAGCAATCGCAATTCTGCGACACACTCCGAAAGCATCTTCTCCGGTGGTGGAGAAGTTGTTAAACTCAGCGATTGCCAATGCTGAGCATAATTACTCTTTAGATATAAATAAATTGGTTGTTACTGAAGCTTATGTCAACCAAGGACCTACGATGAAACGTTTCCGTCCTCGTGCTATGGGGCGCGCTAGTCGTATAAATAAACGCACAAGCCACATCACTTTGGTGGTATCTGAGAAATAAGGAGGGATAACGCGTGGGCCAAAAGATAAATCCGGTTGGACTCCGGATAGGTATTATCCGTGATTGGGAATCTAAATGGTACGCAGGCAAAGATTTCGGTACACTTTTGCTTGAAGACATTAAAATTCGTGAGTACGTTAAAAATAAATTAAAAGATTCGGCTGTTTCCCATATTGAAATTGAGAGAGCAGCTAATCGTGTGAATGTTACGATCCACACAGCGAAACCAGGTATGGTTATTGGTAAAGGTGGTTCTGAAGTAGAAGTACTACGGAGCCAAATTACAAAAATTGCTGATGGTAAGAAAGTTCACATCAACATTTCTGAAATCAAACACCCTGAGCTAGATGCAATTCTTGTTGCTGAAAGCATTGCACAACAATTGGAACGTCGCGTTTCTTTCCGTCGTGCACTGAAACAAGCAATGCAAAGAACTATGCGTTCTGGCGCTAAAGGTATCAAAACTAAGGTCGGCGGACGTCTCGGCGGCGCTGAAATCGCTCGTTCGGAAGGCTACAGCGAAGGAACTGTTCCACTTCATACGCTTCGTGCTGATATTGACTATGGTACAGCTGAAGCGGCTACAACTTACGGCCGTATTGGCGTGAAAGTGTGGATTTATCGTGGTGAGGTTCTTCCTCCGGCTAAGAAACAAGCTGCTCAGGAAGGAGGCAACTAATCATGTTGGTACCAAAACGTGTAAAACACCGTAAGCAACAACGCGGTCACATGAGAGGTATGGCAAAAGGCGGTACAGAGTTGAACTTCGGCGAATTCGGTCTTCAAGCTACAGAGCCTTCATGGGTCACTAACCGTCAAATCGAGGCTGCGCGTATCGCAATGACTCGTTATATCAAACGTGGCGGTAAAGTTTGGATTAAGATTTTCCCGGACAAACCAGTTACACAGAAGCCTCTAGAAGTGCGGATGGGTAGTGGTAAAGGTAACGTGGAGAAATGGGTTGCTGTAGTAAAACCAGGCAAGATTATGTTTGAACTTGGTGGAGTATCTGAAGAAATCGCTCGTGAAGCGATGCGTCTTGCTTCTCATAAACTACCAGTAAAAACGAAGTTTGTGAAACGTGAAGAATTGGGTGGTGAAGCAAATGAAAGCTAGTGAATTTCGCAACCTAACCTCTGCTGAGATAGAGCAAAAAATATCCGGATTTAAAGAAGAACTCTTTAATCTCCGTTTTCAACTGGCTACCGGCCAGCTTGATAACCCTACACGGATTCGTGATGTACGTAAAGAAATAGCTCGTGCTAAAACTATTATCCATGAGAGAATTCTCGGCATTAGTTAATTGAATTTGACACACCTGTCTATATTCAGGAAGGAGGCTAACTATGAGCGAAGAACGCAATGCTCGGAAAGTGCAATTCGGTAAAGTAGTCAGCGACAAAATGGACAAAACAATCGTTATTGCTGTTGAAACACACAAAAAGCATAGCTTGTATCACAAGCGTCTTAAATCGACTAAGAAATTTAAAGCGCATGATGAGAATAATACAGCTAAAATCGGGGATACCGTTAAAATAATGGAAACTCGTCCGCTTTCTAAGGATAAATGCTGGAGATTAGTTGAGATCGTTGAAAAAGCGGTAATCATCTAAACCAGTGATAGTTTTTTTCGAAAGGAGGAAATATCAATGATTCAACCATTTACACGTTTGCATGTAGCAGACAACTCCGGAGCGAAGGAACTAATGTGTATCCGCGTTTTGGGAGGAACTGGTCGTCGTACAGCAGCAATCGGTGATTTGATCGTGTGTTCTGTTAAACAAGCAACACCAGGCGGCGTTGTCAAAAAAGGTGATGTTGTTAAGGCTGTTGTAGTTCGTACTAAGCGTACAGTTCGTCGTAAAGACGGTTCATATATCGCATTTGACGAAAATGCAGCGGTTGTTGTTAAAGATGATAAGAGCCCACGTGGAACTCGTATTTTTGGACCTGTTGCTCGCGAACTTCGCGACAGAGACTTCATGAAAATCGTTTCCTTGGCACCGGAAGTTATCTAAATTAAAAGACCCTTAAAGTTCTTGCAACGTATCGCAAGCCGCAGGAGGTGTAACAAATGCCAAAAGTTAAAAAAGTTCTAGAATCCCATAGCCATAAACTTCACGTGAAAAAAGATGATACTGTTATGGTGATCAGCGGTAAAGACAAAGGTAAAAAAGGCCGTGTCATTGCAGCTTATCCTCGCCATAATCGGGTGCTAGTAGAGGGCGTAAACATGGTGAAAAAACACCAAAAGCCTAATCAAGCTAATCCGCAAGGCGGTATCATTGATCAAGAAGCAGCTATCCACGTCTCAAACGTGATGCATATTGATCCTAAAAGCGGAAGCGTAACTCGCATCGGATACAAAGTATTGGATAACGGAAAAAAGGTTCGCGTAGCGAAAAAATCCGGAGAAGTTATCGACTAAGGAATAGTGAAGAAAGGAGGTTTGTGATCCATGGCAGTAAGAATGAAAGAGCGTTTCTTGAATGAAATTACACCTGCTTTGATGCAGAAGTTTAATTATACGACAGTCATGCAAGTGCCTAAGATCGAGAAAGTAGTTATCAACATGGGTGTTGGTGAAGCTGTTTCGAACTCTAAAGTACTTGATGCCGCTGTTAATGACATGCAACTAATCGCAGGTCAAAAACCGGTCATTACTCGTGCTAAGAAATCCATCGCTGGATTTAAATTGCGTGAGAACATGCCAATCGGCGTGAAGGTTACACTTCGCGGTGAGCGTATGTACTACTTCTTGGACAAATTGTTCAATGTAACACTAGCACGTGTTCGTGACTTCCACGGCGTATCCACCAAAGCATTTGATGGACGTGGTAACTATACACTTGGACTCAAGGATCAGTTAATCTTCCCTGAGATAGAGTATGACAAAATAGATAAAGTTCGTGGAATGGATATCGTTATCGTAACGACAGCCAATACAGATGAAGAATCCCGCGAGCTACTTGCTCAACTGGGAATGCCTTTTGCGAAATAATTTCGCAAATTAATTTCTCCGAAAATTATTAGGAGGTGTCAGGCTAAAGTGGCAAAAACTTCGATGGTAGTAAAACAACAACGTACACCAAAATATAAGGTTCGTGCTTATACTCGCTGTGAACGTTGTGGTCGTCCGCATTCGGTACTGCAAAAGTTTAAAGTTTGCAGAATTTGTTTCCGTGAATTAGCTCATAAGGGCCAGATTCCTGGCGTGAAAAAAGCAAGCTGGTAAGAAGTCCATAACGGGAAGGAGGTTTACACACATGACTATGTCTGATCCAATCGCAGATATGTTGACTCGTATTCGTAACGCTAATACAGTGCGTCATGAGACAGTAGAAATGCCTGCTTCAACAATGAAGAAACAAATCGCTGATATCTTGAAGCGTGAAGGTTTCATACGTGATGCAGAAGTTATCGCTGATAACAAACAAGGGATTATCCGTATTTTCTTGAAATACGGTCAAAATAATGAACGTGTTATTACCGGGTTGAAGAGAATTAGTAAACCAGGCCTTCGCGTGTACACGAAGAGCAATGAAGTTCCTCGTGTTCTAGGCGGTCTAGGTATTGCGATTATCTCTACATCTAAGGGAGTAATCACGGATAAAGAAGCTCGTCAATCAAAAGCTGGCGGAGAAGTTGTCTGCTACGTTTGGTAATATAATGTCACAAGACAAGGAGGTGCAACACACATGTCTCGTATTGGTCGCAAGCCTATAGCAGTACCAAGTGGTGTAGAAATCACACTTAATAAGACAGTTATTACAGTTAAGGGACCTAAGGGTACTTTGACCCGTGAACTTCATAAAGACATGAAAGTAACGGTAGATAACAACGAAATCAATGTAGAACGTCCATCTGATAACAAAACGCATCGTTCCCTTCACGGAACAACTCGCAGCGTTGTCAATAATATGGTTACGGGTGTAACTGAAGGATTTACGAAGAATCTGGAATTGGTTGGGGTCGGGTATCGTGCAAGCAAAACCGGAGATAAAATCGTATTGAACGTAGGTTACTCTCATCCAGTTGAAATTTCACCAGAGCCAGGTATCGAATTTGAAGTACCTGTTAACACGAAAATCATCGTTAAGGGAATTGATAAAGAGCGCGTAGGTGCATACGCTGCTGAGATTCGTTCCGTACGCGAACCTGAACCTTACAAAGGTAAAGGGATTAAGTATGAAGGTGAACGCATTATCCGTAAGGAAGGTAAAGCTGGTAAGAAAAAATAAATTATTTTTTCTTGCCTATCTTTTACCTTGTGCGTCTTAAAGTGATGCTTTGAAGGCAAACTGAAGGGAGTGAAATGGAAGTCATGATTAACAAACAAGATAAGAACAAAGCACGTGTAAGAAGACATCTTCGTGTTCGTAAGAAAATTACTGGAACCGTTGAACGTCCACGTCTTAACGTATTCCGTTCTTCAAAACATATCTATGCTCAACTAATTGATGATGTAACTGGTGTAACTATCGTATCAGCATCTACTGTTGATAAGGGGTTAAGCGAAGAAATCAGCAATGGTGGTAACGTAGAATCCGCTCGTAAAGTTGGCGAATTGATCGCTAAACGTGCTAAGGATAAAGGTGTTGCATCTGTTGTTTTTGACCGTGGAGGTTACTTGTACCATGGACGGATTCAAGCACTTGCTGATGCAGCTCGTGAAGCAGGGCTAGAATTTTAAGACATTTTTAAAAAGGAGGTTAACGACTTGCGTGTAGATCCGAATACTTTAGAACTGACTGAAAGAGTTGTAAATATTAACCGCGTATCTAAAGTTGTAAAAGGCGGACGCCGTTTTAGCTTTAGCGCGTTGGTAGTTGTCGGCGATGGAAAAGGTTACGTTGGCGCTGGTATCGGTAAAGCTGGCGAAGTACCTGATGCGATCCGTAAAGGCATCGATGATGCTAAGAAAAATCTGATTCATGTTCCGCTTGTTGGAACAACCATTCCTCACCTTGTTACAGGTCATTTCGGTGCCGGTCGCGTTTTGTTGAAACCAGCATCTGAAGGTACTGGAGTTATTGCCGGTGGTCCTGTACGTGCGGTTCTTGAACTAGCTGGTGTAGGAGATATCTTGACAAAATCTTTGGGTTCTTCGAACTCCATGAATATGGTCAACGCGACTTTAGAAGGCTTGTCCCGTCTAAAACGCGCTGAGGATGTTGCGAAATTACGCGGCAAATCCGTCGAAGAGTTGCTCGGTTAAGGAGTGAATGTCATGACTAAACTTCAAATTACCCTTGTCCGTAGTCTAATTGGTCGTCCAGGGACTCAACGTACGACTGTCAATACATTAGGCTTGCGTAAAGTCAACCAAATCGTGGTTCATAACGACAATCCTGCTATTCGTGGAATGATCAATAAAGTGAGCCATTTAGTATCAGTTACAGAAATAGAAGGTTAATCTACCTAGACTAACTTACAAATCTTAAGGAGGTGCAACGAACGATGAAGTTACATGAGCTTTCCTCTGCTCCTGGTTCCCGCAAAGAACGCAAACGTGTTGGACGCGGTACTAGTAGTGGCACGGGTAAAACATCAGGTCGTGGTCATAAAGGTCAAAATTCTCGTTCCGGCGGCGGTGTTCGTCCTGGTTTCGAAGGTGGCCAAAACCCGTTGTATCGTCGCTTGCCTAAACGCGGATTTACAAATCCTACGCGTAAAGAATATGCGATTGTGAACATCGAAGATCTTAACAACTTTGCTGCAGATACAGAAGTAACACCAGAATTTTTGTTCGAAAATGGAATCGTGAAAAATGCTAAAAGCGGAATCAAGATTCTTGGCAACGGCGAAGTTACTGTAAAGCTGACTGTCAAAGCGAATAAGTTTTCTCAATCTGCGGTAGAGAAAATCGAGGCTGCCGGCGGTAAAACCGAGGTGATCTAATGTTCAAGACTCTTAGAAATATTTGGCATGTTGAAGACCTACGCAAAAGAATTTTCTTCACATTGTTCGTATTGTTTATCTATCGTATTGGTACTTTTGTTCCGGTTCCCGGAGTAAACAAAGAAGCCTTAAGCGCTAGTAATCAAGCAGGTGCTGAATTGTTTGGTCTCCTCAACACTTTCTCGGGTGGAGCACTGTTTCAGTTCTCTATATTAGCCCTTGGAATTACGCCATATATTACAGCGTCCATCATAGTGCAATTGCTCTCTATGGATGTTATTCCAAAGCTTGCCGAGTGGGCAAAACAAGGTGAGCATGGTAAGAAAAAGTCAACACAATTGACTCGTTATGCTACGATAGTATTAGGATTAATTCAAGCATTCGCGATGTCTATCGGTTTCAACCGTATGTATGGAACCGAAATGATTCCTAATGCAACATTTGGTAAATATGTTCTGATTGCAATTGTATTGACTGCAGGTACAGCATTCCTAATGTGGCTTGGTGAGCAGATTACGGAAAAGGGTATTGGTAACGGGATTTCGATTCTGATCTTTGCAGGTATCGTAGCAAATATCCCAACTTATATTCGTACAACAGCACAATCCGATTTCATTCAAGACAATCAATTGTTTATGAATTCACTGAAGACTATTATTATTGTTTTAGTGATTATTGCGATCATTGTTGGAGTTATATTTATTCAGCAAGCGATTCGCAAGATTCCAGTACAATATGCAAAACGTGTTGTTGGTAATAAAATGTACGGAGGACAAAATACGCACATACCGCTGAAGATCAATGCAGCAGGCGTAATTCCAGTTATCTTCGCCGTTTCATTACTACAATTTCCAATTATCATTTCAAGCTTTTGGTCTTCACATGCGTGGGCAAAATGGGTTACCGTTAACTTAAGACATGATGAACCTCTTGGTATGGTACTCTACGTTATGATGATCATTGGTTTTACATTCTTTTATACATTTGTTCAGATGAATCCTCAACAAATGGCTGATAATATGAAGAAGAATGGTGGATATATCCCAGGCATACGCCCAGGGAAAGCAACAGAGAAGTATATGACAAGAGTTATGTCTCGTCTAACGATGTCTGGTGCCATATTCCTTGCTGTTATTTCTTTAATGCCAATATTATTAGGATCTTTGGCTGGTTTGCCTAGCTCGGTTCAAATCGGGGGTACTGCATTGCTCATCATCATCGGTGTAGCATTGGATACTATGAAGCAAATCGAGAGTCAATTGATCAAACGCCATTATAAAGGTTTCATTAATAAATAATGGATAGGTCCGGCGAAGTTAATGAACTTCCCGGCGCCTGTTGCGTTATTTCTTGCAATGGGAATCTCTTGAAGGGAGTGACAGATATTGAACATTCTATTCATGGGCCCTCCTGGGGCAGGTAAAGGAACGCAAGCAGCTGCTATTGTGAACGAGTATGGGATTCCTCATATTTCAACAGGCGATGCATTTCGTCTGGCGATTAAACAAGGAACACCAATCGGGATCAAAGCTAAAGAGTATATGGATCAAGGCTTGTTGGTACCGGATGATGTAACGATCGGGATTGTGGAAGAACGACTTCAGCAGTCCGATTGCGAAAAAGGTTTTCTATTGGACGGCTTTCCAAGAACTCTTTCGCAAGCGGAAGCGCTTGATGGGATTCTATCACGCTTAAACACTCAATTGGATCATGTCATTAACTTGAAGGTTGACCGCAACAAATTGTTGGCGCGTCTAACTGGAAGACGGATATGCAAGAACTGTGGAGCCACATATCATGTGATCTTTAACCCGCCTGTACAGGAAGGTATATGTGATAAATGCGCTGGAGAATTGTATCAACGTTCTGATGATAACGAAGAGAGCGTAGGAACTCGCCTTGACGAATATATTAATAAAACAACACCGCTCTTAGAGTTCTATGAGAACAAAGGTAAATTGCGTCAGATCGATGGTGAAAAGGAAATTGGTGCGGTTTCCGACGAAATCGTATCATTACTGCGAGGTTCGATGTAATGATCATTAGTAAGTCCACAACGGAACTTGGCTTTATGAATGAAGCTAGACATGAGATGGTGACAAGTTGTCTTGTTAACCCGTACATCATCATTCTAAACTCAATCGCTCTTGTAAGGACTACAATGGTTTTCCTGTTCGCATTTGCGCTTCGGTCTTGGAGCATGGATTTCCCGACAGTGACAAATTAAACTAACATTACATTACTGCTTGTTAATGGGATAATCACAAAAACTGAAGTCGTAGGTGATTGTATATGAAAGAACAAACCGAGACGCACATCGGTCAAGTTGTGAGAATCTTGAGAGGTAAGGATGCCGGACAGGTAGCTGTTATTCTCTCAAAAGCCGATAACAAGTTTGTCTATATTGCGGATGGGGATAAACGTAAGTTTGACCAAGCGAAAAAGAAAAATCTTCTTCATCTGGACCCCCAGCCTTTTATTAGCAGTGAGGTTGTAGACAGTTTAATTGAAAGCGGTCGGGTAACAAACGGCAAACTGCGTCATGCAGTTATGAAGTTTAATCAGTCCACCGCAATACATGCTGAAGAGAAAGGAGACTAACTGTGGCCAAAGAAGATGTTATTGAAATAGAAGGTACGGTCCTTGAGTTGCTTCCAAATGCAACATTTAAGGTTGAGCTTGAGAACGGTCATCAAATACTTGCCCATGTTTCAGGAAAGCTACGGATGCACTTTATCCGTATTCTGACGGGAGATAAAGTGGTCGTACAGTTATCACCTTATGATTTAACCAAAGGTCGTATAACTTACCGTAAATAGTTCTCTTAAACAAAGAGTACTAGTAAGATTGTAGTATGTTTTGCTTGGCGAAACATAGTTATTACTACGAAGAGAGTTTTGCAATGCAAAACTTGGTGAATGCTTTCGAAGTCAGTTTTGCTTCGCAAAACTGAGCTGATCCTTACGAAGTTAGTTTTGCTTCGCAAAACTTTAGGGAGGTAATTAACATGAAGGTAAGACCTTCTGTAAAACCCATGTGCGAAAAATGTAAAGTTATTCGTCGCAAAGGGACTGTAATGGTGATTTGCGAAAATCCGAAACACAAACAAAAACAAGGTTAAAGAAGGGGGTGTAGCGTAAAATGGCTCGTATAGCTGGAGTGGATTTGCCACGTGAAAAGCGCGTTGAGATCGCCTTGACTTACATTTTCGGGATTGGTAGAACAACTTCCCAGAAGATTTTGAAAGAAACAGGCATTAGTTCTGAAACTCGTGTAAGAGATTTGACTGAAGATGAAGTGAGCAAATTGCGTGAAACGATCGACAAGATGGTTAAGGTTGAAGGTGACCTTCGTCGTGAAATTTCCTTGAATATTAAACGTCTAGTTGAGATTGGTTGCTATCGTGGTGTGCGTCATCGCCGTGGGTTGCCGGTTCGCGGACAACGTACCAAGACGAATGCACGTACACGGAAAGGCCCTCGTCGTACGGTAGCAAATAAGAAGAAATAATAAGGGGGGATAAAGAACAATGGCTAAACCGAAAAAAGTCGTACGTACTAAACGTCGTGACCGCAAAAATATCGAATCTGGCGTGGCACATATTCGTTCCACGTTCAACAATACTATCGTAACTATTACGGATCCACACGGTAATGCAATTTCTTGGGCAAGCTCAGGCGGTCTAGGATTTAGAGGTTCCCGTAAATCGACTCCATTTGCTGCACAAATGGCTGCTGAACAAGCTGCTAAAGCTGCAATGGAACATGGTATGAAAACAGTTGAAGTTATGGTTAAAGGTCCTGGTGCTGGTCGTGAAGCAGCGATCCGTTCTTTACAGGCTGCTGGATTGGAAGTTAACGTTATTAAAGACGTAACTCCAGTTCCACATAATGGATGCCGCCCACCGAAACGTCGTCGTGTCTAATAAAGTCAACCTGAACAATGTGGTATAAAACCGGCGCAATCTGCTAACAATGGTTGTTTAGGCATACTACATGGATACGCTTGACAAGGTGACTAGTTCATATAGGAGCGACGTTTGAAGGAGGGAACATGCGTGATTGAAATCGAAAAGCCGAAAATCGAGACTGTAGATGTCAACGAAGATGGAGCCTATGGGAAGTTCGTAATAGAACCGCTGGAACGGGGATATGGTACTACTCTAGGGAATTCACTTCGACGGATCATGTTATCCTCGCTGCCTGGCGCAGCTGTAACATCGGTTCAGATTGACGGTGTTCTACATGAGTTCTCAACAGTTCCGGGTGTAAAAGAAGACGTAACGGAGATCATCCTGAATCTGAAAGCTCTATCCCTTAAAATTCATTCTGACGAAGAGAAAGTGTTCGAGATTGATGCTGAAGGCGAAGGAGTAATCACTGCAGCTGATATTCGTGCGGATAGTGATGTGGAAATCCTTAACCCGGATCTTCACATTGCAACATTGGGTCCTGGTGCTAGACTTCACATGCGTATTTTTGCAAGTCGTGGTCGTGGCTATGTTACAGCAGATAAGAACAAGCGTGATGATCAGCCAATTGGCGTCATTCCGATTGATTCTATCTACACTCCGATTTCCCGTGTCAATTATGGCGTGGAGAATACTCGGGTTGGTCAAGTGACGAACTATGACAAACTTACTCTAGAAATTTGGACTGATGGTAGCATCAGACCAGAAGAGGCTGTGAGTCTCGGTGCCAAGATTTTAACTGAGCATTTGATGCTGTTTGTAGGTCTTACAGATGAAGCTAAAGATGCGGAGATCATGGTTGAAAAAGAAGAAGACAAAAAAGAAAAAGTGCTTGAGATGACGATCGAAGAGCTTGATCTCTCAGTCCGTTCTTACAACTGCCTTAAGCGTGCTGGTATTAACACAGTACAAGAGCTTACTACTAAAACCGAAGAAGATATGATGAAGGTTCGTAACTTGGGCCGCAAATCTTTAGAGGAAGTACAAGAGAAGCTTGAGGAACTTGGTTTAGGTCTACGGTCGGAAGAATAGCTTCTAAGAGTCGTTAGTGAAGGAGGGGAAAACATGGCATACCAAAAGTTAGGCCGCGATTCCAGCGCACGTAAGGCATTATTTCGTGACCTGGTAACGGACCTATTCTTATACGAACGCATCCAAACAACGGAGGCTAAGGCAAAAGAAGTTCGTTCTATTGCTGAAAAACTGATCACTAAAGCGAAAAAGGGAGATCTTCATGCCCGTCGTCAAGTGGCAGCATTCGTACGTAAAGAAACTGTTGATGGCGAACAAGACGCTATTCAAAAATTGTTTACTGATTTGGCACCTCGTTACTCTGAGCGTCCAGGTGGATACACTCGTATCCTTAAACTAGGACCTCGTCGTGGCGATTCTGCGCCTATGGTATATTTGGAATTAGTAGACCGCGCGTAAGCGTGTAAACTGACGAAATGGAGAAAGGGGAATAAAGAATCGTAGATTCTAGATTAACCCTTTTTTTCACTTCATTTCGGAACAATGGAAGCTCCGAATGGGGCTTCTTTTTCTTTATTGTTATTCTTCTTACTGTGCGGTTAATTGAGGTGAGATAAGTGATGCGTAATCTTTGTATGAAGGTTAGTTACGAAGGTACGAATTATAACGGATTCCAGACTCAGCCAGATGGAATTACAGTGCAGGATCGATTGGAGCATGCTATTAAGTGTTTGACAGGGGAAGAGTTGAAGATTATAGCTTCTGGTCGGACAGATTCAGGCGTACATGCCTACGGTCAGGTTTTTAATTTTACTACTTCTTCTATCATACCTGTGGAACGATGGTGTCAGGCGCTGAACACTCGTCTCCCGCAAGATATTATTGTGAGGGATGCAGTAGAGGTTCCGCTATCATTTCACGCTAGAAGGGCAGCTAAGCGTAAGACATACCTATATACGATAAATGCGAATCAGTTCATTGATGTATTTCATAGACGGACTCAAACTCACCATCCTAGTAGATTGAACATTGCTGCTATGGAGGAAGGGTTGAAACATTTAATAGGAACTTATGACTTTACTTCTTTTGCTTCAAAGAATTCGACTAAACCATCACATATACGTACTTTGTATGATGCATATATGGTCGTTGATCAATCTATGTGTCGACCGAATTCACGGGATCAAGGTGTCATCCATACCTATGTAACGGGAAATGGTTTTCTTCAGCATATGGTTCGAATTATAATGGGAACTTTGCTAGAGGTTGGGGAAGGCAAGAAGAATGCCGATGATATTCCTATCATTCTGAAAGCGGAGGACCGTTCTAAAGCCGGACCTACAGCCGAAGGAAAAGGGCTTACGTTGTGTAGTGTGGAGTATAGTGATCTTTAATCACTGTATTTCTAATTAACTTAAAGTAATGATTCAATAGCTTGAAGGAGGATATGTGGATGAAGTGTCCAGTTTGTAATGATGTTCGCATGCGTGAAGTAGAAAAAAGTGGTGTTATGATCGATGTTTGTCCTGAGTGCAAGGGTGTATGGCTTGACCGGAATGAACTTGAGAAATTAATGTCAGAAGTACGTGAACAACGTCCTGCTTATAACGAATGGAATGATAAACGTTACGAAGAGGAGAAGTATGATTCCAAACGTCCCCAACATGGCAACTCAAATGGACATTACAATAAGAAAAAGAAATCTGTTTTGGATGTATTTAGCGACTTGTTTTAATAATGTGAACTATTTTTGGGGTAGAACGGAATAATTATGAGAATATGCTTGCGAATTGTATATCTATACTGTACAATAAAAATTGTGTTTTCTTAATGGCTTTCCCACAGCCCCAAATAAGAATGATCACATTAATATGTAAACTAATTATGATTTAGCTAACTACTATGATCGAATATGATCGAAGATAAATGAACAAGATTAATTTTCGGACGAAAACAAGGAGGAACTATCTATGCGTACCACCTATATGGCTAAGCCTAATGAATTAGAGCGCAATTGGCATATTGTTGATGCTGAAGGCAAAACGCTCGGTCGTTTAGCTACAGAAGTTGCTGCACTTATTCGCGGCAAACACAAGCCACAATTTACAACACACGTTGACACAGGAGATTTCGTTGTTGTGATCAATGCTGAGAAGATTTATTTAACAGGTAACAAATTAAAGGATAAGAAATACTACCGTCACTCCATGCACACAGGTGGATTGAAAATCACTTCTGCTGGTGACATGCTCAAGACTAAACCAGAACGTGTAATCGAAGCAGCAGTTAACGGTATGCTTCCTAAAACCCGTATGGGTAACAGCATGAAGTTGAGACTTAAAGTCTATGCAGGTACGGATCATCCACATGTAGCACAAAAACCAGAAGTCTACGAACTTCGCGGGTAATTAAAAGGGAGGACAGTTTTCATGGCACAAGTACAATACTATGGTACAGGTCGTCGTAAACATTCGGTAGCACGTGTTCGCCTTCTACCGGGTGAAGGACGAATTCTAATCAATAAACGCGACATCAATGATTACTTCAATCTAGAAACGCTAAAGCTGATCGTTAAACAACCTCTTAACTTAACAGAAACTTTGGACAAATACGATATCCTCGTAATTGCTCATGGTGGAGGAACTTCCGGTCAAGCAGGTGCAATCCGTCACGGTATTTCACGTGCGTTGCTTAAAGTAGATCCTGAGTTACGCCCTGCTCTTAAGAAAGCAGGATTCTTGACTCGTGATCCACGTATGAAGGAACGTAAGAAATACGGACTTAAAGCAGCACGTCGTGCTCCTCAGTTCTCAAAACGTTAATATTATTTTGGAAAGACCCATTCATTGCGAATGGGTCTTTTTTTGTTGCATACATAATAATTCAAAAATAAGGCGTTTGATCATTGACATAATATTGTAATTATCTATACTATAATAGACAATTCATATTAGTTAAGTGGGGATTGAGAATCGAACTCATTTAGAAACGGGGGATACAAACATGAACTTGCTAGAAAAGGAACAATGGATTAAAGAAAAGGCGGATGAATTTGAACATGCCACTGCGGAAGAAGTCATCAGATTTGCAGTCGAAACAATTCCTAATATTACATTTGCCTGCAGTTTTGGAGCTGAAGATGTGGTGTTGGTCCATATGTTACAACAAATCAGTCCTAAAACAGATGTTTTTTACTTAGACACAGACTTTCATTTTCAGCAAACGTATGAGACGAGAGACCAAATGGCACTAAGTTATGGCATAGATTTCGTAAGGGTCTCACCTAAGATAACCCCGGATGAGCAGGCTACACAGTACGGGGAAACTTTATGGAAAACGGATCCCAATGCTTGTTGTAATATTCGAAAGGTAGAACCACTTACTAGAATTCTATCTGAATATGATGCATGGATTACAGGTGTTAGACGTGACCAAGCTCCTACACGTGCTAATACAAGAAAAGTAGAATATGATGCGAAATTCGGACTTATTAAATTTAATCCTATTGCTGCCTGGACATCTGATGAAGTATGGAATTATATTCGGGAAAATAATGTACTCTATAACCCTCTGCATGATCAGAATTTTCCGAGTATTGGTTGTGAACATTGCACACGTCCTGTAATGCCTGGAGAAGATCCTCGTGCAGGTCGTTGGGCTGGTAGTGAGAAGACTGAATGTGGACTTCATAAATAATAATAGCGATACAAGGAGAGAAATCTATGACTTCAATACTACCCCATGGTGGGAAACTGATTCAGCGTGTGATACAAGGTGAAGCAAGAGAGAAGTTGTTGCAAGAAGCAAAAAGTTGGAAGAAGATTGCGATCAATACGTGGACGATCTCTGATCTAGATCTTATTGGTGTGGGAGCTTTCTCTCCGCTGCAAGGATTCTTGAATGAAGACGATTATCGATCTGTTATTTCATCCATGAGACTTGCGGATGGTACGGTATGGTCCATTCCGATAACGCTAGCTATAGATGAAGCTACTGCTGCTAGTCTTTCGCTAAATGAACAGGTTGCTCTTGTAGGAGCTGAAGATGACGTTATATACGGTACACTTCATGTAGAGAGTATCTATAATATAGATCAAGAAGAAGAAGCCAACCAAGTATTTAAGACGAATGATCCTGAGCACCCTGGTGTTAAGAAATTGCAAGAGCGTTCTTCGATCTATGTGGGTGGTGCGATTCAAGTTCTAAATCGGCCTGAACCTGCTAAGTTTAAAGAATTTTACTTTGATCCGATGGATACTCGTCGTCTATTCGCTGAGAAAGGATGGAACACGGTTGTAGGTTTCCAGACTCGGAATCCCGTCCATCGTGCGCACGAGTATATTCAGAAAAGCGCTATGGAAATCGTAGATGCTTTGTTCTTGAATCCACTTGTAGGAGAGACGAAGTCTGATGATGTTCCAGCCGACGTTAGAATGAATAGTTATCTAACGCTACTAGAGAATTACTACCCTGAAGATCGTACTTTTCTTGGTGTCTTCCCAGCTGCTATGCGTTATGCTGGTCCACGCGAAGCAATTTTCCATGCGATGGTTCGCAAGAACTATGGATGTACGCACTTTATCGTAGGACGAGACCATGCAGGTGTGGGCGATTATTACGGAACATATGAAGCACAGGAGATATTTAAGAACTTTAGCACAGAAGAGCTGGATATCACGCCGTTATTTTTTGAACATAGCTTCTTCTGTACTCGATGTGGGAATATGGCGTCTAGCAAAACTTGTCCACATGGCAAAGAGGATCATATGGCCTTATCTGGAACAAAGGTACGGGCTTTGTTACGTGATGGACTTTGTCCACCGCCAGAATTCACTCGTCCTGAGGTTGCGAAAGTACTTATTGAAGGTATGGCTTAAGAACTCAATTATAAGGTTATATTTGTCCACCCCCTCCCATATAGATGGATTAGAGTCCAGATGGGACAGGAGGTGGCTTTTTAATGTCCAAGCCTAAGTCAAATGAAGTTGTGTTGTGGATTAAGCTAAAATCAATTAAGAAATGGTTCATAGGGATTTGCCTATTGGTGGTGTTTGTCCTTGTCATAACGTATGAGATTCCTGCCACCAAGACCATGAATTACTGGAGCTTGCCTTTGTCTGGTAAAGTTATTGCTCTAGATGCAGGGCACGGGGGTCCGGATGGTGGGGCGGTTAGTCGACAGGGTGTCATTGAGAAAGATATTAACCTGTCCATAGCGCTTTATTTGCGTGATTATTTACAGCAGGCAGGTGCAATCGTTGTGATGACTAGGGAAGGGGACTATGATCTTGCTGATTCAAGTACACGTGGGTATTCTAAACGAAAAACAGAAGATCTGAAGCAACGTGTGAAGGTGATTGAAGACAAGAAGGCGGATCTGTTCGTCAGCATTCATATGAATAGCATCCCCTCGAACAGGTGGAGTGGCGCTCAGGTGTTCTACTATCCTAACCATTCTGATAATGTAGACCTAGCAGGTCTTATTCAGGAAGAGATGAAGCGCAACTTAGAGAATACGGATCGAGTCGCTAAAACAGTGAAGACCGTGTATATCCTTCAAGCGTTAAAGATTCCGTCTGCGCTTGTGGAGGTAGGTTTTCTTTCTCATCCAGAAGAATCAATGCTTCTTAAAGACGTGGAATATCAGCGAAAAGTAGCAGCGTCTATATATAAGGGCATTTTACGATATGGTTCTGGAGAAAAGTCTAAAGTGTCGTCAGATGGAGATAGGTAATGATATAATCATTCTAGAATTAGTTCTCTATGAACTTAACTATGCCAATATACGAAGCAGGGGTGTTGCCATCATGTTGTCACGTGAGCGAGTACTAGAAATTCTACAACCGATTGTTGATCCAAGTAGTGGAAAGAGCTTAAGTGAGATGCAGCTCATTCGCCATATTATGATTAAAGAAGACCGAATTTCTCTTTCTGTCATTTGTTTGGAACAAGGTGATGATTATCGAAAAGCGATAGAGAAAGAAATACGTGATCGTCTGAAAGAAGCTGGGATGGAAGATGTTCATATTCGAATGCGGGATGCTACAGATCATGACAGACAAGCTATTAATGGACAGGAAGTAAGAGGGAATGAAGAAGATGGACGGAAGTTTAAAGGACATGGCGCGGGGTTAGAGAATCACGCACTTCTTCAAGAGGATTCAGGTGTCCATTTTATCGCAATCGCAAGTGGAAAAGGTGGCGTCGGCAAATCTACAGTAACGGTTAACTTGGCAGTAGCTCTTGCAAGACAAGGTAAAAGAGTAGGGTTAATTGATGCAGACATCTATGGATTCAGTGTTCCTGATATGATGGGCCTTGAAGAGGGACCGATCGTAGAAGATGATATCATTATTCCTGTGGAGCGTTTTGGTGTTAAGGTTATGTCTATGGGATTCTTTATCCGAGAAAACAATCCTGTGATATGGCGAGGACCTATGCTGGGCAAAATGCTTAGACAATTTCTAAGTGATGTAGGGTGGGGCGAATTGGATTATCTACTGCTAGATCTTCCTCCTGGGACGGGTGATGTAGCCTTGGACATCCATCAGATGCTCCCTCAGAGTAAAGAGATCATTGTGACCACCCCGCATGCTACAGCAGCATTTGTGGCCGCGAGAGCGGGAGCTATGGCTCTCCAAACCGATCATGAAATATTAGGTGTAGTGGAGAACATGGCTTATTACGAATGTAAAGCCTGTGGAGAACGAGACTTTGTGTTTGGAAGAGGCGGGGGAGGGCGGTTAGCCGAGACGCTCAATACAGAACTATTGGCGCAACTTCCTCTTGGTGTTCCTGACAATCACCCGTCTGAAGCTGATTTCTCACCGTCTATTTACAAACAAGATTCAGTGAGTGGTCAAATATATGAAGATATCGCAAGGTCGGTTGTGGCGAAATGTGAAAAAGACTGACCTTTTAGGCCAGTCCTTGAATGTTTGAAGTAGATGCTCCCGTATTTAGGGAGCTTTTTTATATATAAGAAAGGTTGAGTGTTGACTATATTTTGCGCATTTTTCTACGAGAAATGGTTACCTTCTCCTTTAGGGCGACGAAGTTGTTTTCTTGTTAAATTGTGTGTAAGTTGTATTAACCTCCACCTCCACCTCCACCTCCACCTCCACCTTGTTCATCCCCTCCACCACTATCGCTACCTCCGCTATCCCCACCGCCTTTTTTAGTAGGCTGCAATTCTTCTTTAACGACTGATTTGAGTATGTCCATAACTTCCATTCGAAAAAGTGGATTTTGCATGGCTTCTTGCATAACCGCCATCGATTGCTTTCGGTAATCTGGAGTTTTGGTGAGGTCAAGAAACATTTTCATCATTTCAGGTGATTTCATAATTTCGGATACTGCTTTTTGATAAGTTGGGTCTTTAATGAGTTCCTGATGGAGCTTTTTGTTTTCCGAGCTAATCGCTTTGGCGAAATCACCAGCAAATTTGGGATCTTTCATTATTTTTTCTAATTCTTTTTTATACTCGGGCGCTGTGAGAGTATCCTTTACGGCTGTGCGAATTTCTTCTGAGGATTGGGCTGACACCATTTTCATACCCATACCACCAGAGGAAGTCCCGCCACCACTCAAGGCTTCTTCCACTGCTTTTTTACCTTCATCACTTTTGAGAATATCCACCACCATTGTTTTTGTTTCCTTATAGCTACCTTGGGAAGAACTACTCTGTTCACTTCCGCAAGCCGACAATGTCACAGTAAGAACGAATAACAGTCCTAACATACGTATATCCGTCATTTTCATCAACTTAACCCTCCTTTACGTGGATACTGATTGTAGTATGTGGAACTGAAATGCGAAATATGTTCAAAGGGCATGGTTTTTTATTGTGAACGTTGGTAAAATAATGTCTTGTGGGGGTGGGTTTTTGAGTTTAAGAAAATGGTTTAACTTATTTTGGAAAACATTGTTGATTGGATCTGCGGCTTCCCTTGTAATGGGAGTATTACTGCAGTTCGGAACCGGTGCAATTATTTTTAAAGGTTCAGCAGATTATATCGTTTATTTCGTTATATTATTTGGTTATGGGCTGCTTGCCAGCGTATATTCACAGATGGGATTTTTTGCATATTTGATATTGAATTATATGGCTAATGGTATATTTTCGAGAAAAGTGTGGCAGTACATACAGATGGTGCTTACCGTCTTAGCCTTGCTAGAACTCTTGTTCTTCCGGAGAATTGTTGGTGGACAAAGTGATCGATGGTCTGATTTGGTATTGGGGTTATCAATATTAGTTGTATCCATCGGGGTAGCATACTTTAAAGCGAAGTGGACGAACCTCTCGGCTTGGATTCCGACGCTATTCTTTATGATTGCGATTACAATCGTTGAAACGGTCGGAGGTCTCAAAATTGGTGTTAATAACGCTACGGCCTTCATTGTTATTCCCTTAATAGCATGCAACGCATACCAAATTTTAATTCTTCACCGAGTAGTACAAAATAAAAAGAGCTAATGAATTAGCTCTTTTTTGCTACATGTTCATAAAAATCTACAATTTCAGCCTAACTTTGCCTTTATTGAATGGAAGCTTGATCCCGTACTTCAGTGCCTTTCGTCTCCGTTTGATTAATCAAATCGGACACAGTCACGAATTCATATCCCTGTTTACGCAGTTCATCAATGATGAGAGGTAAGGCTTCATGTGTTTGCTTGCAGGAGTCACTTGCATGGAGAAGGACAATATCACCAGGATGGGCTTTTTTGGTTACGCGATCAACAATATTTTGTACACCGATATTTTTCCAGTCTAAGGAATCTGTATCCCATTGAATGACCTTGTAATTCATACTTTCTGCGATCCTGAGCACTCTTTTGTCAAAATCACCGTTGGGCATTCTGATAAGATTTGGTTCTTTCCCCGTCAAATCGGTTAAAACGGAATGAGCCGTTGAAATTTGCTTAGAGATCTCATCATCACTTAAAGTACTGTAATTGACATGCTTGTGACCATGGCTACCGATTTCGAAGCCACTATCTTTGATGTTCTTAACGATGTCTGGATGAGTTTTACTCCATGGAGAGGAGAGAAAGAATGTTGCTTTCTGCACTTTCTTTTCCTTCAGGACGTTTAGAATGGGGTCAGGACGCTTTTCACCCCAACTGATGTCAAAGGTCAGTGCAATCAACTTCTTGTCCGTAGGCACGCTGTAGATGGCTGACGGTGCTCCTTCAGAGAACACTGTGATCTGATCCCTTTCTATATACACAATTCCGATCGCGAACAGTGCAGCAGCCGTAACAAGTAAAAACCGTTTGATTTTCCTCCAGCTAAGCACATAAAAAAATGAGTTCATTGTATTAAGACGCTCCTCTCCTGCATGAATGCTTGTTTACTCAAATTGTATGCTCGTACTTGAAAGTTATTACTAAGAGGAGGTACCTATGTTTAGAATCTCAATGTTTATTAAAGACTTAAGGTTCATCAAGAAAACGATATTGTTGTCTATTATTCTATTTGTGATTGGAATTATTGTAGGTTGGATTAGTACGGGGGCTATCGAGAAGATCATCCTGAGCCAGATCAGTGGAATTCAGCACATTGCAAATAACCTGAGTGAATCAAGTCACCCGCAGTGGAGTTTTTTTAAGTTTATTTTTCTGAACAATAGTATAAAAGGGGTTCTGATTATTTATCTGGGTGCATTTTTTGGTATACTGCCCATCGTGTTTCTTGTTATTAATGGCATGGTGATTGGTTATTTAGTTCATGCGTCCGCATTAGAGGGTATAAATATGTTCGATTTGATTGTTAAAGGTCTGCTTCCTCATGGAATCATCGAAATTCCGGCTATTATCATTGCATGTGCTTTCGGTTTGAGGTTTGGAATGCTGGTCATCATAAGTATGACTCAATGGAATCAAGAGAAGCGGGCGAAGCTTGGCGGAACGTGGGAGCATTTTATGAAAAGAGTCGGTCCGATCTCTATCTGGATTGTTATTATGCTATTTATCGCCGCTATTATTGAGAGTACATTCACCTTTTGGTTGATGAAATAAATTTATTTTTGTAAGTATTCATAATTTTGCCAATAATTGAGCATAACAGTAAAACAGCTATTAGATATAAACCAGATGCTAAGGTCTGGGTAAGTCTAATAGTTACTTGATGAGGAGGCAACGTTATTATGCTGGGTATGCTCTTTAATGAGAAGGAGTGCAGGGAACTAGATTATGTTCTGCGCAGGGAACTAGATGAAATGCTACTTGATTTAGGTGACAAACGATTGGATCAAGATATAAGACAGGTAATTGCCAAGCGTTATAAAACCGTGTTTCAAATGTACGCTCGTGTAGCACCCCCCAAGGAACTTTCAAAATATGCTCGCAACAATAAATTCCCCCAATTGAAATACTAATCAAGAATAGACGATTTTATCGTACCCAAGGACGGTTTCGTTTAGCGATGAAATGTGGATGAAAGCTTATACTTTCAAATTATTTAAAAAAAGGGTTGACTAATTTAGTAGAAATATGATAAATTAATTCTCGCTTCCTTAAGTGAGTGGCCACAAGCTAGACAGGTCAATAAATAGTAGCTTGAAACTTTTTAAAAAAAAGTTCTTGCAAAATACTATGCAAGCATGATATGATATAGAAGTTGTCGCAGAGAACAACTGGTGATGACGAAAGAGGAATTGATCTTTGAAAACTGAACAACGAGTGAGTCGATTTCACGAAAGTGAAATCAAAACAAATGAGAAATCATTTGGTAGAGAATGCAAATTCTCGCCAGTTTGTTTCAAAATGAGCATATCGCTCTTTTCATTCGATGAATGTCCGGTCGCTGCAAAGTTGATCTGACATTCATCTCCAGATGATTTTGAAATTGTTGCAAAGCAAATTTAAAATTCATCTCTATTGGAGAGTTTGATCCTGGCTCAGGACGAACGCTGGCGGCGTGCCTAATACATGCAAGTCGAGCGGAGTTGATGGAGTGCTTGCACTCCTAATACTCAGCGGCGGACGGGTGAGTAACACGTAGGTAACCTGCCTGTGAGACTGGGATAACTACCGGAAACGGTAGCTAATACCGGATAATACATTTCCTCTCCTGAGGAGATGTTGAAAGGCGGAGTAATCTGTCACTTACAGATGGACCTGCGGCGCATTAGCTTGTTGGTGAGGTAACGGCTCACCAAGGCGACGATGCGTAGCCGACCTGAGAGGGTGAACGGCCACACTGGGACTGAGACACGGCCCAGACTCCTACGGGAGGCAGCAGTAGGGAATCTTCCGCAATGGACGAAAGTCTGACGGAGCAACGCCGCGTGAGTGATGAAGGTTTTCGGATCGTAAAGCTCTGTTGCCAGGGAAGAAGATTCAGGAGAGTAACTGCTCCTGGAGTGACGGTACCTGAGAAGAAAGCCCCGGCTAACTACGTGCCAGCAGCCGCGGTAATACGTAGGGGGCAAGCGTTGTCCGGAATTATTGGGCGTAAAGCGCGCGCAGGCGGTCATTTAAGTCTGGTGTTTAATCCCGGGGCTCAACCCCGGGTCGCACTGGAAACTGGGTGACTTGAGTACAGAAGAGGAGAGTGGAATTCCACGTGTAGCGGTGAAATGCGTAGATATGTGGAGGAACACCAGTGGCGAAGGCGACTCTCTGGGCTGTAACTGACGCTGAGGCGCGAAAGCGTGGGGAGCAAACAGGATTAGATACCCTGGTAGTCCACGCCGTAAACGATGAGTGCTAGGTGTTAGGGGTTTCGATACCCTTGGTGCCGAAGTTAACACATTAAGCACTCCGCCTGGGGAGTACGGTCGCAAGACTGAAACTCAAAGGAATTGACGGGGACCCGCACAAGCAGTGGAGTATGTGGTTTAATTCGAAGCAACGCGAAGAACCTTACCAGGTCTTGACATCCCTCTGAATCCACTAGAGATAGTGGCGGCCTTCGGGACAGAGGAGACAGGTGGTGCATGGTTGTCGTCAGCTCGTGTCGTGAGATGTTGGGTTAAGTCCCGCAACGAGCGCAACCCTTATGCTTAGTTGCCAGCACATTATGGTGGGCACTCTAAACAGACTGCCGGTGACAAACCGGAGGAAGGTGGGGATGACGTCAAATCATCATGCCCCTTATGACCTGGGCTACACACGTACTACAATGGCCGGTACAACGGGCTGCGAAATCGCGAGATGGAGCCAATCCCACCAAAGCCGGTCTCAGTTCGGATTGCAGGCTGCAACCCGCCTGCATGAAGTCGGAATTGCTAGTAATCGCGGATCAGCATGCCGCGGTGAATACGTTCCCGGGTCTTGTACACACCGCCCGTCACACCACGAGAGTTTACAACACCCGAAGTCGGTGGGGTAACCCGCAAGGGAGCCAGCCGCCGAAGGTGGGGTAGATGATTGGGGTGAAGTCGTAACAAGGTAGCCGTATCGGAAGGTGCGGCTGGATCACCTCCTTTCTATGGAGAATTGTTTCCTGCAACGGAAACATTCATATAAGAGTCAAGATAAGACTTATGGAACAATAGATTCCATGAATATTTCCTCACTCGTTGTCAGTTTTGAAAGAGCAATCTTTCTGTAATGCGTTTGGTAGCGATAGCGGAAGGGTCCCACGCGTACCCATCCCGAACACGACCGTTAAGCCTTCCAGCGCCGATGGTACTTGGACCGCAGGGTCCTGGGAGAGTAGGACGCTGCCAAGCGCAACCCTTATGGGTTTTACCCATGAGAGTTTTTTATTCTTATGGGCCCTTAGCTCAGCTGGTTAGAGCGCACCCCTGATAAGGGTGAGGTCGGTGGTTCGAGTCCACTAGGGCCCACCATTCAATTTAATAATATCCCATGGGGCCATAGCTCAGCTGGGAGAGCGCCTGCCTTGCAAGCAGGAGGTCAGCGGTTCGATCCCGCTTGGCTCCACCAAAAATTTGATTTAATTTGATCCTTGAAAACTAGATAACGAAACGAATTTGCGATTTAGAACATTCTTTTATATTTAACATTCAACTCATTATGAATTGAATGTAGTGTAAAGGTAGCTAGCGAATTTGATGTGATGATCGATCCTTTGGGAGTTCATTTCAACCTCTAATGGGTTTACTCAATAGATGAAATGAACGGACAAGAGAGCGGACAGCGCAACAAATGAGCGAAATGGTTAAGCTACTAAGAGCACACGGAGGATGCCTAGGCGCTAGGAGCCGATGAAGGACGTGGCGAACAACGAAACTGCCTCGGGGAGCTGTAAGCAAGCTTTGATCCGGGGGTGTCCGAATGGGGAAACCCAGCTGTGGTAATTCGCAGTTACTCATTCCTGAATACATAGGGAATGTAGAGGCAGACCAGGGGAACTGAAACATCTAAGTACCCTGAGGAAGAGAAAACAATAGTGATTCCGTCAGTAGCGGCGAGCGAACGCGGAACAGCCCAAACCAAGGAGCTTGCTCTTTGGGGTTGTGGGACGTCTCACATGGAGTTACAAAGGATTAGGTTAGGTGAAGAGGTCTGGAAAGGCCCGGCATAGAAGGTAAAAGCCCTGTAACCAAAAGTCTAATCCCTCCGAGACGGATCCCGAGTAGTGCGGGGCACGTGAAACCCCGTATGAATCTAGCAGGACCATCTGCTAAGGCTAAATACTACCTAGCGACCGATAGTGAAACAGTACCGTGAGGGAAAGGTGAAAAGCACCCCGGAAGGGGAGTGAAATAGAACCTGAAACCGTGTGCTTACAAAAAGTCAGAGCCCTATTAATGGGTGATGGCGTGCCTTTTGTAGAATGAACCGGCGAGTTACGTTCCCGTGCAAGGTTAAGGTGAGAAGCCGGAGCCGCAGCGAAAGCGAGTCTGAATAGGGCGAATTTTAGTACGTGGACGTAGACCCGAAACCGAGTGATCTACCCCTGTCCAGGGTGAAGGTGCGGTAACACGCACTGGAGGCCCGAACCCACGCATGTTGAAAAATGCGGGGATGAGGTGGGGGTAGCGGAGAAATTCCAATCGAACTCGGAGATAGCTGGTTCTCCCCGAAATAGCTTTAGGGCTAGCCTCGGAAATAAGTCGTGGAGGTAGAGCACTGATTGGGTGCGGGGCCCGCAAGGGTTACCAAACTCAGTCAAACTCCGAATGCCATAGACTCGAATTCCGGGAGTCAGACAGTGAGTGCTAAGATCCATTGTCGAAAGGGAAACAGCCCAGACCATCAGCTAAGGTCCCCAAGTGTGTGTTAAGTGGGAAAGGATGTGGAGTTGCACAGACAACCAGGATGTTGGCTTAGAAGCAGCCACCATTGAAAGAGTGCGTAATAGCTCACTGGTCGAGTGACTCTGCGCCGAAAATGTAACGGGGCTAAACACGCCACCGAAGCTATGGCTTGATGCTTTGCATCAGGGGTAGGGGAGCGTTGTATGCAGGTTGAAGGTGTACCGTAAGGAGCGCTGGACAGCATACAAGTGAGAATGCCGGTATAAGTAACGAAAAGATCAGTGAGAATCTGATCCGCCGAAAGCCCAAGGTTTCCTGAGGAAGGCTCGTCCTCTCAGGGTAAGTCGGGACCTAACGCGAGGCCGAAAGGCGTAGTGGATGGACAACAGGTTGAAATTCCTGTACCACCGTAATCCGTTATGAGTAATGGGGTGACGCAGCAGGGTAGTGACGCGGACTGATGGAAGTGTCCGTCTAAGCAGTGAGGCTGATGTGTAGGCAAATCCGCACATCAATAAGGCTGGGCTGTAATGGGGAGCGAAAATTATAGTAGCGAAGGTCATGATCTCACACTGCCAAGAAAAGCCTCTAACCAGGAGAAGGTGCCCGTACCGCAAACCGACACAGGTAGGCGAGAAGAGTATTCTAAGGCGCGCGGAAGAACTCTCGTTAAGGAACTCGGCAAAATGACCCCGTAACTTCGGGAGAAGGGGTGCCCCGGTAGTGTGAATAGCACGAGGGGGCCGCAGTGAAAAGGCCCAAGCGACTGTTTAGCAAAAACACAGGTCTGTGCGAAGCCGCAAGGCGAAGTATACGGGCTGACGCCTGCCCGGTGCTGGAAGGTTAAGGGGAGTGGTTAGGGGTAACCCGAAGCTATGAACCGAAGCCCCAGTAAACGGCGGCCGTAACTATAACGGTCCTAAGGTAGCGAAATTCCTTGTCAGGTAAATTCTGACCCGCACGAATGGCGTAACGACTTGGGCGCTGTCTCAACGAGAGATCCGGTGAAATTTTAATACCTGTGAAGATGCAGGTTACCCGCGACAAGACGGAAAGACCCCATGGAGCTTTACTGCAGCTTGATATTGGATTTGGGTACGATCTGTACAGGATAGGTGGGAGCCTGAGAAGTAGGAGCGCAAGCTTCTATGGAGGCGCCGTTGGGATACCACCCTGATCGTATCTAGGTTCTAACCTAGGACCGTAAACCGGTTCGGGGACAGTGTCAGGTGGGCAGTTTGACTGGGGCGGTCGCCTCCTAAAGAGTAACGGAGGCGCCCCAAGGTTCCCTCAGAATGGTTGGAAATCATTCGAAGAGTGCAAAGGCAGAAGGGAGCTTGACTGCGAGACCTACAAGTCGAGCAGGGACGAAAGTCGGGCTTAGTGATCCGGTGGTACCGCATGGAAGGGCCATCGCTCAACGGATAAAAGCTACCCTGGGGATAACAGGCTTATCTCCCCCAAGAGTCCACATCGACGGGGAGGTTTGGCACCTCGATGTCGGCTCATCGCATCCTGGGGCTGAAGTAGGTCCCAAGGGTTGGGCTGTTCGCCCATTAAAGCGGTACGCGAGCTGGGTTCAGAACGTCGTGAGACAGTTCGGTCCCTATCTGTCGTGGGCGCAGGAAATTTGAGAGGAGCTGTCCTTAGTACGAGAGGACCGGGATGGACGCACCTCTGGTGTACCAGTTGTTCCGCCAGGAGCATAGCTGGGTAGCTACGTGCGGACGGGATAAACGCTGAAAGCATCTAAGCGTGAAGCCCCCCTCAAGATGAGATTTCCCAATTAGTAAGACCCCTTGAAGACGACGAGGTAGATAGGTTGGAGGTGGAAGTGCAGTAATGCATGGAGCTGACCAATACTAATCGGTCGAGGGCTTATCCTAAAAGTTTCATGAAGTGAAACTACTTCGGAAGCATATGCTGTTTTAACATTACAAATTCGTTTCGTATCTAGTTTTCAAGGATTAAACCTTGTAAATACCGTTTGGTGGCGATAGCGGAGGGGTTCCACACGTACCCATCCCGAACACGACCGTTAAGCCCTCCAGCGCCGATGGTACTTGGACCGCAGGGTCCTGGGAGAGTAGGACGTCGCCAAGCGGATTTTCCCTGATAGCTCAGTTGGTAGAGCACTCGACTGTTAATCGAGTTGTCACAGGTTCGAGCCCTGTTCGGGGAGCCATTGCTCTCATAGCTCAGTAGGTAGAGTGCATCCATGGTAAGGATGAGGTCACCGGTTCGAATCCGGTTGAGAGCTCCACAAGGCATTTAGGCCCGTTGGTCAAGGGGTTAAGACACCTCCCTTTCACGGAGGTAACATGGGTTCGAATCCCATACGGGTCACCAATTATTATTAATATTTTGAATGTGTATGGAGGCTTAGCTCAGCTGGGAGAGCATCTGCCTTACAAGCAGAGGGTCGGGGGTTCGATCCCCTCAGCCTCCACCATTTTACACTTATGATTATTGTAGATATGGGCACAATACAAATAATTTACTTATGGGGATTAGCCAAGCGGTAAGGCAACGGACTTTGACTCCGTCATGCATAGGTTCAAATCCTATATCCCCAGCCATTAAGAGCCATTAGCTCAGTTGGTAGAGCACCTGACTTTTAATCAGGGTGTCGAAGGTTCGAATCCTTCATGGCTCACCATTTTTATTAAGTGTGCGCGTGTGGCGGAATTGGCAGACGCACTAGACTTAGGATCTAGCGTTTATGACGTGGGGGTTCAAGTCCCTCCACGCGCACCATTTTATTATGCGGACGTGGCTCAGCGGTAGAGCATCGCCTTGCCAAGGCGAGGGTCGCGGGTTCGATTCCCGTCGTCCGCTCCATTTGCACCATGTAATACGCGCCCTTAGCTCAGCTGGATAGAGCGTTTGACTACGAATCAAAAGGCCAGGAGTTCGAATCTCTTAGGGCGCACCATTTTTCTTCGGGACGTAGCTCAGCTTGGTAGAGCACCTGGTTTGGGACCAGGGGGTCGCATGTTCAAATCGTGTCGTCCCGATATTTAATTGTTTATGCGGGTGTAGTTCAATGGTAGAACTTCAGCCTTCCAAGCTGATAGCGTGGGTTCGATTCCCATCACCCGCTCCAACTATATTATATGAAGCCGAGAGGCTTTTTTTTGTATATTCTGAGTGCATAATCTAATGAGAGTATGAAGGTTCATTCTTTGATTAACTTATGCATAATTATTATGAGTATATAAAGGAAATAAGTCTGAATATTTCCTTTGGATGTAATCTAACAATGAAGTTTATCAAGAGGCGCTCTTTTGATGATGAATTAAAATCAGAGATTATAAATATAAATACATTAAACAAATAGTTCTAAATGTAAAAAATATAAAGATTTTACTTGAATTTTATTGTATGATACTAAGAAGGTGTCATAAATAGATAGCTATTGAATTGGGATAAGACGGGGGGAGAAACATGACTGAACTGACTGTAACCGCAAGTAAAAGTAGCTCCAATAACCTATTGCGGCGTGACGTACGGTTTCTTGGGAACATTCTAGGAGAGGTATTGGTCCATCAAGGGGGCAATGAACTTTTAGATATAGTTGAAAAGATCCGTGAAACTAGTAAATCTTTACGTTCCGTATTCTTGCCAGATTTGTTTGCTGACTTTAAGGAAACCATTGAAACATTGAAGCCAGACACACGTCATCAGGTGATTCGAGCATTTGCGATCTATTTTCAATTGGTCAATATTGCTGAACAGAATCACCGCATTCGCAGAAAGCGTGATTATGAACGTTCCGCAGGTGAAACGGTACAACCAGGATCTATCGAATGTGCAATTCAAGATCTAAAAGAACGTAATTTCACGTATCAAGAGGTACAGGAGATTATTGAAGGACTTTCACTTGAACTAGTCATGACTGCTCACCCTACAGAAGCTATGCGTAGAGCAATTCTGGATATTCATAAGCGAATTTCAGAAGATGTAATGCTGCTAGACAATCCAACTCTTACGTTCCGTGAACGGGAACAATTGCGTGAGAAGCTTCTTAATGAAGTTATTACTTTATGGCAAACTGATGAGCTACGTGATCGTAAACCAACGGTGCTTGATGAAGTTAGACATGGAATGTACTATTTCCACGAAACCCTTTTTCACGTTCTACCGGATGTTTATCAAGAAATGGAACGCTGTCTCAGTAAATATTACCCGGGGCACAATTGGCATGTTCCAACGTATCTCCGTTTTGGATCCTGGATTGGTGGAGACAGAGATGGTAATCCTTCAGTGACTGCTGATATTACTTGGCAGACTCTTAACATGCAAAGAAAGCTAGCGGTGCGTGAATACGAACGTATTATGAAGGAATTTATGAAGTTTCTCAGCTTCAGTACGTCCATTGTTACTGTTTCAACCGAGCTTGAAGAGTCTATATTAGAAGATCAATCTGTTGTCTCTTTGAGTAAAAATTACATCTGGCATAATGAAAACGAACCCTACCGTATCAAATTAGTATATATGATGACTAAGATTAAAAATGTGCTTGATGAGAGTAAGAAGGAAACGGCAGAACGTTATGCTACACCTTTAGAGTTCATTAATGATCTTAACATTATTGATCGGAGTCTACGTCACCACTATGCAGATTATGTCGCGGATACTTACATTAAGAAGTTAATTCGTCAAGTGGAACTATTCGGATTTCATACCGCATCTTTGGATATTCGTCAACATAGTCAAGAACACGAGAATGCGTTGTCTGAAGTCCTATCCAAAATGGAGATTTCACATCATTATGCTGAATTAACGGAAAATGAAAAAATAGAATTACTTAATAAGCTGTTGAATGATCCAAGGCCGATTACTTCACCCTATCATCATTACAGTGAAAGTACGAAAGAATGTCTGAATGTATACCGTACAGTGTATGAGGCTCAACAGGAATTCGGTGCAGAATGTATCTCTAAATATCTAATAAGTATGGCTCAGGGAGCTAGTGATATTTTGGAAGTCATGGTATTTGCCAAGGAAGTAGGTCTATTCCGACAAAATGCTGATAATACGGTAACTTGTACGCTGCAAGCAGTGCCTTTGTTTGAGACAATTGAGGATTTACATGCCGCGCCAGATATTATGAGAACAGTACTTAGCATGCCGATTTATCGACAAGGTGTAAGTGCTATGAATGACCTTCAAGAGATTATGCTTGGGTATTCAGATAGTAATAAAGATGGTGGAGCTGTCACGGCAAACTGGGAGCTTCGTGTAGCATTGAAGGATATTACAACAGCAGCGGATGAATTTGATGTGAAATTGAAGTTCTTCCATGGTCGTGGAGGTGCGTTAGGTCGTGGAGGTATGCCTCTAAACCGAAGCATCCTGGCACAGCCTGCTTCTACTGTCGGTGGAGGAATCAAGATCACTGAGCAAGGTGAGGTTATCTCTTCTAGATACTCTTTACAGGGGATTGCTTATAGAAGCTTAGATCAAGCAACAGCGGCTCTTGTGACAGCTGCCATTAATGCTCGTTCTTCCCATGATGAGGCATACGAGAAGCAAGAAGATGAATGGGATGAGATTGTGAAGGGTATTTCTGAAGTCTCTCTTCATAAGTATCAAGATTTGATATTCCGTGATCCTGACTTCCTTACCTTCTTCAAAGAGTCCACACCTTTACCTGAGGTTGGTGAACTAAATATTGGTTCGCGTCCTTCCAAGCGTAAGAATAGTGATCGGTTTGAAGACTTGCGTGCCATTCCATGGGTGTTTGCTTGGACACAAAGTCGGTACTTGCTGCCTGCATGGTATGCTGCAGGTACAGGTCTACAGAGTTTCTATCAGAATAAAGAGGAGAACCTTAAGGTACTCCAAGAGATGTATGCTAACTTCTCATTTTTTACGTCATTAATTGATACGTTGCAAATGGCTATTGCTAAGGCAGATCTAATTATTGCCAAAGAGTATGCTAATATGACTAAGGAAGAATCATATCGGCAACGTATTTTTGGTCAAATAGAAGAAGAATTTAAGTTGACATCTGACCTGATTCTCAAAATTACAGGTCAAAAAGAAATCTTAGATAATGTTCCTGTCATCCAAGAGTCCATTAAACTTCGTAATCCTTATGTTGATCCGCTTAGTTATTTACAAGTTCAACTTCTTAGTGAGCTTCGTGAAATTAGAGATCAAGGTGAAGATAATAGTGAGCTGCTACGTGAGGTTCTTTTAACGATTAATGGAATCGCAGCAGGACTTCGAAATACGGGCTGATCCGAGAACGTGAGAATAGCACGAAGACGGAGTACGAGAGCCGAGGGTTCCTACTAAGGAATCTTCGGCTTTTTTTGTTTAACTATACACGAGGGTATTGCTTTTTATTGGCACATGAATTACGATTTTAATGTTGTTTTAAATTAATACAAATACCCATCAGCAAGTCTGGGGGAAACTATGTTGGATCAATTAGAGAATAGATTAACGAAACTAGCCCTAAAGGGTGATCAACAGGCATTTGCAGAAATTGTGGATTTATACAAAGACAAAATTTTTCATTTGGCTTATCGGATGCTGAACAACCGTCATGAGGCAGAAGATGTAGTGCAGGAAACTTTTTTACGTGTGTTTAAAAACTTGGATCGTTATGATCCAAATCAGAAGTTTTCTACATGGATTTATAGAATTGGAACTAATCTTTGTATTGATCGGTTGAGGAAAAGAAAACCTACATATTCGCTAGATGCTGATATGAATGATCAAGAAGGACTAGATGGCTATTCATTAATACCAAGTGTTGACCAGACACCAGAGAGTGAACTACTAATGTCTGAGACAAAGCAGCTTGTATATAATGCTATTGATAGTCTACCAAGTAAATATAAATCAGTTATGATTCTGAGATATCTTCAGGAGCTATCGTTGCAGGAAATTAGTGATGTGCTAGGCATGCCTGTGACGACGATCAAGACTCGTGTACATCGTGGTAGGGAGTTCTTACGGAAGAAGCTGGAGTCAAGTATGTAGAGTATATCTTACGAGAAATAATTACCATTCCTTTTAGGATGTGAATCCGTTTCTTCTTGTATCTTTAGTTCATTCTAGATTTTTTTTGAAACATCTGTAGAACTGCTACGTATGTAAATTATCAGGTCTTGTGCTCTGAAATTGGAGGATAAGAAATCAACAGAATTATTGAAAGGATTGGCTCATATGGAATGCAAATTAGCCGTCTCTTTGATGCATGATTATCTAGACGACGACTTATCCAAGGAGCAAAGGTTGATGCTTAAGGAACATATGCTGACCTGCCCTGATTGTCGTATGCAGTTTGAAGAGCTGGAACAGATGGATATGCTACTTTACTCTCTTCACTACAGTACACCGTCTGCATCGGATGAGCTAACTGAACGGATACTAAGTGCTCTACCGGTGCATAAGAAGCAACAGCTATGGGTAAAGTGGGTGAAGCGACATCCTGCTGCAACAGCAGCAGCTCTCTTCTTGGTGGTTATGCTGTTTAGTACAGTCAGCGTGTGGAGTCAAGATAGCCAATTAATGGTTCATGGGAGCAATTTGGATCAAGTTATCATTGAAGGTAACACAGTGATTTTACCTGAAGGAAGAACGATTGCTGGAAATTTGACGATAGAGAATGGAAAAGCACAAATATTTGGTGTCGTTGAAGGTGATTTGACTGTGATTGATGGTTCTTTGTATAAAGCATCTACTGCTCATATCTCTGGACAAGTTAAACATGTTGATCGAGCTTTGGATTGGATATGGTATAAAATTACTAATCTAGTCTCGGATGTAGCATATCGCTAACATTAATTTTCTGCTGGTAATCACAACATTACGGTGCCTCTTTGTATAGAGAGTGCACCTTTTTTGTTTAAAAGATAACCTTTTATGTTCGTTTCAAAGCCCTTGAGCTTGCAACATGATCGTTATAACCTATACAATAAGGACATTATAAATAGAGATAGCACTATTTTATTGAAGGGTATAGACGGGGGCCTTAGGATGAACTATTTCACTGATATAACTTGGAAAGATTCCATTAAAGATATTATTGATATTGCCATTGTTTCATACATTATTTATCATGTCATTTTACTGGTTAGGGGTACACGAGCTGTCCAACTACTCAAAGGGATACTATTCCTTGTTATTATTTGGGCCTTAAGTACGTGGTTTGATCTGTACACGCTCAAATGGCTCATGAATCAGATGTTCACATTCGGAGTATTGGCCGTGTTTATTATTTTTCAGCCAGAGTTACGTCGTGCGCTAGAACAGTTGGGACGAGGTAAGTTATTCGGAAGAACTTCCGCCGAGAACGAGGAAATCACGAAATTAATTAGTGAAGTTATTAAAGCTGTGAATTATTTATCACGTAGAAAAATAGGGGCATTAATTGTATTTGAACGTGATACGGGGCTTAATGAGTATACAGAATCCGGAATTCCTATGAAATCAATAATTAGCTCTGAGCTCATTATTAACATATTCATACCTAATACACCACTTCATGATGGGGCGATGATCATTCAATCGAATCAGATTGCTGCATCAGCTTGTTATTTGCCACTTTCGGAGAATCCCTTTATTAGTAAAGAGTTAGGGACTAGGCACCGTGCAGCTATTGGGATTAGTGAGGTGGGTGATGCCGTAGCAGTAGTGGTATCGGAAGAAACAGGTCAAATTTCATTGGCTATGAATGGTCAAGTTGTTCGGGATATTAAGGAAGAATCTTTGATATCCAAGTTATATGAAGAGTTACGCCCAAATTCGGTGGTTAAAGAGAAGCGTCCTACGTTCTGGAAACGGAAGGGGGACGACAATAATGGATAGGTGGCTAAAGAATAATAATGTCGTCAAAATCCTAGCGATTGCGCTTAGTATTTTGCTGTGGGCTATCGTTCATCTGGATAATAGCACACCAACGCCTACTACAACTATAGATAGTAAAGTGATTGAGAATATTAAAGTACAAGCGTTTGATCTAGACGATTCCAAGTATGTGCTCAGTGCTATGGATAAAGATAATGTGAGGATGGAAGTGAGAGGAAGACGGTCTGACATTACGTCTTTATTCAATGAAGATTATAGGGTGCGCTTGGATTTAAGTGATGTCAAGGAAGGTACAAACACATTACCTCTTTCTTATGATCTACCTTTTGGTGTTGAGCTTGTCTCGATGCAGCCAAAAGTAGTGACGGTTATTATTGAGAGAAGAGAGACAGCTTCCTATCCCGTAAATATAGTAACTAAAGGTAGGCTTGCTGATGGATATAAAGCAGAAGCAGCAGTGATAGACCCAAGTACTGTAAAGGTTACATTACCTTCTACGAGTTTAGCGGATGTAGTAAAGATAGAGGGAACCGTCGAATTTGATGGACATACGGAGACATTCACTCAGAAGAAGGTTAAATTAACTGCCTATAATAATAAGGGGCAGGAAATGAAGGATGCGATTATTGAACCCTCCTCAGTGTCTGTTGAGATTCCAGTTATTGCGCCTTCAATAAATGTTCCTATATCGATCCAGTACACAGGGAGCCTTCCAGAGGGTCTTGTTCTGTCGGAGGTTACACCTAATATTAGTCAAGTGAAACTATATGGTCCTCAAGATAAACTTGTAGGAATGAATTCATATAATGATGTAATGGTAGATCTGAGTCTGGTTAAGCAGTCTGGCAAGTCGGCTCTAAGTATCGATTTGAAGCCACCAGCAGGATTGGTTAGAATAGAGCCTAGCACGATACAAGTTGAAGTAGATGCTGTATCCGTTGGGGAGAGAACGGTGGATGGCATTCCTATTACAATTGAAGGAATGGATAGTGGTATCGAAGCAACTATTATAAGTCCTGCGGATAAATCCGTTACAATGAAGCTAACGGGTGCTGCTTCTTTACTCAATAGCTTGAATAAAGAAGATATCAAAATCGTTGCTCATGTACAAGGTTTGAAGTCAGGTAGTCATGAGGTTAAGCTAGAGGTTACGTTACCCCGTTTCATAACTGCAGCGGATAAGCAACCGCTAACTGCTACTATTGAAATTAAAGATAAGACAATACCTTCGACAGCAGAACCTGAACCAGCGAAGCCTGATAAAGAGAACGGTAGCGATTCAGAACCGGATGCAGGTAATGAAGTTATAGGCCCAGATATAGAGGGTGGTGACATGGGGGAGGCTACAGACCCGAATCCAGGGAATGGTTCAAATGTGACTCCTCCACCCGATGGAGAAGTCACAGATGGCACAGATAATACTGAACCTTAATACAATGTAGTTATTATAAAGAGACAACTTAAATTAGAAGAGTTGACAAAGGAGAAAAATAATGGGGAAATACTTTGGAACTGATGGTGTACGGGGGATTGCTAATAAAGAATTAACCGCTGAATTGGCTTATAGTATTGGACGTTGTGGGGGTTATGTTCTTACCAGCAATGTGGACAAACCAACGGTCGTTATTGGAATGGATACACGGATCTCTGGTGCGATGTTAGAATCTGCATTAGTTGCAGGATTGCTGTCCATCGGTGTGCATGTTATTCGACTAGGAATCGTGACTACACCGGCTGTGGCTTATATTACAAGACTCTTGAAGGCTGATGCTGGGGTTATGATATCTGCTTCACACAATCCGGTAGAGGACAATGGAATCAAGTTCTTCGGGGGAGATGGATTTAAGCTCTCTGATGAGACAGAATTAAAAATTGAACAACTCATGGATGCAGAAGAAGATCGTCTTCCACGTCCTTATGGTGCTGATCTAGGGAACGTTATTGTAGATAATGAATCGAAATATAAATATTTAGATTTCTTGAAGACTACGATTGCACATCGTTTCGAAGGCGTTAAAATTGTTCTGGATAGCGCCAACGGAGCAGCTTATGAACTTGCGCCTCAGTTGTTTCGTGATCTAGGTGCGGAAGTTATTACTATTGGGTCAGAACCTACGGGACTTAATATTAATGATCATTGTGGTTCTACTCATCCAGAGAAGTTGAAGCTGGAAGTAGTGAAGCATAAGGCAGATTTAGGACTAGCCTTTGATGGTGATGCTGACAGACTTATTGCAATTGACGAGAATGGTGAAGAATTAGATGGAGACTTTATTCTATGTATATGTGGGGAATTCATGAATCGTAGAGGCACATTGAAGGACAATACCATTGTCTCGACGGTGATGAGTAATATTGGTTTCTATAAAGCCACTGAAAAATTGGGACTCAAAACAGCGAAGACAGCTGTAGGTGACCGTTATGTGATGGAAGAGATGATTAGAGGTGGGTACAACCTGGGTGGAGAACAGTCTGGACATGTTATTTTCTTAGACTATAATACAACAGGCGATGGCATACTTACGGGGATTCAGCTTGTTGACATCCTGAAGGAATCAGGTAAGAAACTTAGCGAAATTAAAGTGATGATGAATAAGTATCCACAAGTTCTGGTAAATGTACGTGTAGAAGATAAGAGTAACTACGAGGGTAATCAAGCTATTGAAGCAGCTATTACATCCGTAGAGGAGAAGTTAGCTGACAACGGCCGAGTACTTGTTCGTGCATCTGGAACAGAGTCATTGATTCGTGTCATGGCTGAAGGACCTGATGAAGCAGATCTTAATCTTTATGTATCGCAAATTGTCGATGTTGTGAAGCGGGAGTTAGTATAGCATTTATAAATGTAGCTTATATTAAGAACATAGTTAGGATGTAGCCGGTGATCTTAATAACATATGTTTCATCGGCTGCTTATCGCAATTCTCATAACATTGCCAAATATCTATAACATGCATATAATGTATTAATGTGATTCAAATATAGAAAGTGAGGGCAGTAAGGTGGATGAATAAAAGCGCCAGAACTTGAGCTAGCGCGGGGCGAATGATGAATTGATGACATGAATATGTTATCACATGAATTCTGAATTCAACGGCAGACCAAGTTGACGAGGTAGAGGTGTTCGAATGTTCGGCGGGGACCTCTCGGTGATGCACCAGAGCCGTGAACCGAAAACGGAAAATGAATGGGCGACTGTTCACACAACGATTCGGTGGGTGCTAGATATTATAATTGTAGTCATGAGTGTGCGAGAACGTAGCAGTCGGAACTGTACGAGAAAGTGCATTCGTGAATGAACCTTGTATAATTTAATACATTGAATTTCCCATACAATCTCGTACATTTTCGTACATGCCACATAGGGAACTCGCACACTTTTATTTGGTAATTTCAAAAAAAGTGAAATGGGGATATATATATGTGTGGTATTGTCGGATATATTGGTACACAAAAGACGCAGTCGGTATTGATTGAAGGTCTGAAGAAGTTGGAGTATCGTGGATATGATTCAGCAGGAATTGCAGTGTTTACGAAAGAGGGTCTACAAGTTGTCAAAGCTCAAGGGCGTCTTGCTAACTTGGAATTTAAGCTTGAAGAAGGACCTCTTGTTGGAACTGCAGGTATAGGTCATACGCGTTGGGCAACCCATGGTAAGCCATCTGATGCTAACTCTCATCCTCATACGGATGAAAGTCTTAAATTCTCTGTCGTTCATAATGGGATTATTGAGAACTATTTAGATTTGAAGGATGAATTGATGGCTGAGGGTCATACTTTCGCATCAGAGACAGATACTGAAGTGATCGCACATCTGATTTCTCGTGAGTATGATGGAGATATCGTGAAAGCTGTTCAAAAGGCAATCACATTCATGCGTGGTGCATTTGCACTTGGCGTACTGACTGAGTATGAACCCGATCGTTTGGTTGCTGTACGTCAAGCAAGCCCGCTGATCATTGGAATTGGAGAAGGGGAGAACTTTATCGGTTCAGATATTCCAGCTATTCTTCAATATACGCGTAATGTATACATTCTTAATGATGGCGAAATGGCAGTGCTGACGCAAGATGCCGTCGAATTAATGACCATTGAAGGGAATTTTATTTCTCGGGAAATGATTCATGTCGATTGGGATGCAGTAACTGCTGAAAAAGGCGGCTTTGAGCATTTCATGCTGAAAGAAATACATGAACAACCTAAAGCATACCGTGACACAATGCGCGGCCGTATCGATAGCGAAGGTAAGAATGTCGTATTTCCAGAGTTGAAGTTGACTCGGGAGCAAATTATGAATATTCGTAACATACAGATCATCGCTTGTGGTACAGCATATCATGCAGGTCTTGTAGGACGTTATGTGATTGAGCAATTGGTTCGTATTCCTGTAGAGACAGATGTTGCCTCAGAATACCGCTATCGTGCTCCAATCGTGACACCTGAAACGTTGGTCATTGTCGTCAGTCAATCGGGTGAGACCGCAGATACGCTTGCAGCTCTACGTGAAGCTAAAGCAAACGGTGCGCACGTACTTGCGATTACTAATGTAGTAGGTAGCTCGATTGCTCGTGATGCAGATGATGTTATTGTCACGCTTGCGGGTCCAGAGATTGCTGTGGCATCTACTAAAGCATATACTTCTCAATTAATTGCATTTTATTTATTCGGATTGTTCTTGGCTGAGGTCCGAGGTACGCAGACACCTGAAGCTATTGCTCATATCATTGCTGCGATGCAAGCATTGCCTGAACAATTGGATAGTATGCTAGAGCATTCTGAATCCATTAAGGCATATGCTGAACAAATATCTCACCACGAACATCTATTCTTCATTGGTCGTGGAATAGATTTCGCAGTAGTACAAGAGGGATCATTGAAACTCAAGGAGATCTCCTACATTCACTCCGAGGCTTACCCAGCAGGTGAATTGAAACATGGAACATTAGCCTTGATCGAAGACGGCATTCCTGTTATTGCCTTGGTAACGCAAGAGAGTGTCCTTGAGAAAACAGTAAGCAATATCAAGGAAGTTAGCGCACGCGGAGCAGATATCATGGCATTTACGTTCGAAGAGCATGTGCCGACCTTATTGAAGTCGGTTGACCAAGCCTTTGCTATTCCTAAGACATTGCCACTACTGACACCAGCCTTGTCTGTAGTGCCACTACAATTGCTTGCATACTACGCTTCTCTCGCACGTGGTAACGATGTAGACAAACCACGTAACTTGGCGAAGAGTGTGACGGTGGAGTAAGCAAGGTAGTTATGTTTGAATGATTGTAGCCTTATAATAAAGTTGGGATGTTTATAAAAAAGATACGATGTTTATAATAAAATTGCGACGGTTGTAAAAAAGTTGCGATGAAATACCCCTTTAGATTATAGTGGTCTAAAGGGGTGTTTTTTATGTCTAAACGAGCAAGAACATCTAAAATCGAAAAATGGATTAAAGAAGGTCGTGGCTCTGGAGTCGGTTCAGACTATAAACCGTGGTTAAATATTCAAGATGTTTCCTCTTTGGGAAGGTCTACTCGTCTAAAAGGGAGTAATGTCGTTATGTATGGTGTAGGAGGCTGGAAAATTTTCGAGCTAACTGAATTGTAGTTTAATACATAGTAAATGAAGTTGCTACTCTTGTAGCAGCAACTACTTTACCGAATATAGATGACTGGGACTGGGCGTGCAGAAATCTCTCATTCAGGCAAGAGCAGAATACAGGAAATATCAGTTCATAGACTCTGCCGAAATTGTCTCACACCCGTTGAATATCGCAAACTTTTGGAAACAACTGTTCAAAGCTGTTCGCAATTGTGTTGTTTGCTTCACACCGTTCTCGTACCAGATGTTTTTAACAACGAGTGTTCCAGTTTTTCTCTCCGCGATAATCTCGGCTCGTCCAATGAAGCTCTCTCCATATAATAGAGGCAGCACATAATAGCCGAATTTTCGTTTGATTGCAGGCGTGTAAATCTCCCAGGTGTAATCAAAGTCAAACAATTCGTTGATAAGTTTTCTGTCCCATATGAAATTATCTAGCGGGGCAATAAGCTCGCAACGCAATTTCGGCTCCTGATTTTGCAGAACGGCTTCAATAAGCGGTAAATCCTCCGCGAGGCAGTACAGCATATCCTTCATTTGCTCCACGGCAACAGCAACAATGCGAGCTTCGTGTAATAGCTGGCGGAAAACCTCTTTGCGCTGTGCAGCTTTCAGCCCCCATATATTCAACCATGCATCTGACGCACGATTCCATAAGAGACCAACCGAGCCGATTCGCCGTAGTACCCGCCACTTATGATGCTCAAGCTCATCTTCCAGCGGCTCTGATGCACTCAGCAGATTTGGCTGTATGTACTTCTTGGCTATATCGTAATATTTACGTGTTCCTTTTTTATGATGGATAATCAACTCACCCGTCGAATACATCTGTTCCAGCACTGATCGAGATGAATTGTTTCCACTGCTCCAGTGGATTGCCGATTGCCAAGAGAAATCTCCATCCAACTTTAAATCATCCGAACTTAGTGCACCGTGATTTTGGATATGAGCCCGTACTTGCGCTGTCAACGCTTCCATTTCGGGATAGCGTTCGGCATGTTGTCGGGCGGCCTGCCTGTATCGCTCAAAATACGGCCAGTCCTCGACAGGGATAATGGCCAGGTTCTTGTCGGGATAATCGACAAGGCTTCTATCCTCATACAGCAAATCGGCGAGCATTCCCTTAGTAAATCCTTTGATTCGCGACTGTAACACCAATTCGGCGTTTTTTCCGCAAACATCGATGGGGTCGTATTGAATACAGCCAACCTGCCGAGCAAAGTCCAATACGCCCTGCTTCCCGCTAAATTTATATTCGTCCAAAAGTCCGTGTTTCAACAACAGAAATTGCCGTGCCTGGCGGTTTGTTAATTGGATCATGTGCGCACCTACCTCTAGTTTAGTTTTCTTATTATATTACAGAGGGGGATGGAGGGGAAAAGAAAAGCGAAGGCGTGAAGGGAAATTTGTTCACGTCCTCGCTGGGGTGTTTCGTGGACTTTTTATTGGCCGGCTCGAGTCCAGTGCAATACCGAACTCAAAACAATCAATCAGCCGCATAATAAAAACTCTAACTTTAAGTAATACTACCCAGGAGGGCATCTTTTCGTTATTGCATTTCTTTTGTTGGGCCCATCACAGGTGGTACTGGTAAGCCTGCTTGACGTAATAGCACCATCATTTGGCCGCGGTGATGTGTTTGGTGGTCAATTAAGAAACGTAATAATGCACCTTTTGTTGCAACACTCGCAATGCCTGTTTCTGTTAGCAAGTCCACATCTGATAACTTAGCTACCTCTTCCTTGACCGCCTCTGCTGCTTTTTCGTAAGCTGCTATAATTTCTCTTGCTGTCGCTGGAACTGGTTCATCTTGACCAATCATTGGTACAGTTAAACCTGCTAAATGACTAAAATAACCTGTTGTTTCTACTAAATGCCAGCTTAACCAACCAAGTGTACTATGCCCTTCCAAAATACTTTGTCCTAATTTGTCATCTGTTACGGCTTGTAATACTTGCAATGTCCCTTCCACAGCCACTGCCCATTCCTTTAAAAAATCATCCACTTGTCGATACATCCAAACTCCTCCTCTATCATTCACTTCTATTTTATTATACAAAATAGAAAGGAAAAATACAAACGTATGTTCTTGTTAAAAGTGTGTGCAAAAAACATCTGTAACCGCTAAACTTGAGAATACAAACAAATAGGTTAGTGAGATGAGCGATTTGAGTAACGAAAAAATACCAAAAAACAAGCGATGTAAGCATTAAAAATCGTAGAGGAGTTGCTTGGAAGTTCGATAGTCGGGGTATATCTATTTGGTTCTGCAGTAAATGGTGGCTTACACATTGATAGTGATGTAGATGTCCTAGTGATCGCGAATCATAGTTTACCTGAAGTAACTCGAAAAAAACTAACAGATAGACTAATGCTTATATCTGGAAAGATAGGAAAAGCAGATTCTGTGAGACCACTTGAAGTCACGATTATAAACCATAGCGATATTGTACCTTGGCGATAACTACCAAGAAATAAATTTACCTATGGTGAGTGGCTCAGGAGTGATTTTGAGAAAGGACAAATCTAGGAACCAACCTATGACCCTGATTTAGCTATTGTTTTAGCACAAGCGAGAAAGAATAGCATTTCTCTATTTGGTCCTGATGCTTCAGATATTCTTGACCCCAGAGTGATTAAGGAGTCTTTACCTGTACGAGTGCGTGGATTGAAATCGCTATGTATTTGATGGTTTTAAGTCTGTTCATTTGTCGCACTCTGTACGAGTGCGTGGATTGAAATCCCAATTTTGAGAATAGTATAGTAGCGCTAAGGTGTCGCACTCTGTACGAGTGCGTGGATTGAAATCGAGGACTCCTGCAGCTCTTCCGATCTCAGCTTGTCGCACTCTGTACGAGTGCGTGGATTGAAATATCCGGACCTACAGGATCGGTTCATCGGTCGCTGAGTCGCACTCTGGGTTGATTGAGGGTATCAAAGGTGATGAGCGTAATGTGATTTTAACCTTGGCTCGAATGTGGCAAACAGTGTCTATCGATGAAATTTCTCTAAAAGATGTGGCTGCAGAATGGGCTTTATCTCGTCTGTCCAAAGAATATTCGACATTACTCAACTTAGCCAGAAAAGCATATCGATAAGTGGGAAGGACTGGATACCGAAGTCACTCGTTAATCATATGAAAAACTCTATAGAATCTTATCTTATCACTTAACTGAAATTTTATTCCTTTTAAGAGCGCGTTTGTTGAAGATCAACAGTAGAAAATAATCAAACTTTTTTATAAAAATTATACAATACTTTACAAAGAAAGAATCCATTTTGATCAATCATTTTTTCAAAACGGATTCTTTTTATTTGTCATAAAATATGGGCTTGGGAGATGCTTTTACTCAAACTTTATTCAAAACCTACAGTTAAGGCAGCTTAGGAGAAAAACACTTCGCTCTCATGTCCAGGTTAAGTGGGGAGAATTAAATGTATTGAATATAGAGCAGTTGCGCACGGCTCTTGATAATATTAACGAGCATAAAGAAAAATTTTGGAATGATGAAATCCCAAGCATGATTAAAGGTTATTTTGAGGACATGGACACATTATTTAGAAAAATGTACGTTAAGATGAAGCCTGGCGGCCGGGTTTATTTTAACGTGGCTAACTCTGCCTACTATGGTGTAGAGATAAAAACTGATCAGATTGTGGCTGAAATTGCTCAGAATAATGGATTTAGAGTATTGGAAATTAGGAAAGCCAGGAAGATCAAACCTAGTGTACAACAAAAAGAACAGATACCGTATCTACTAGAAGTTGTAATAGTACTAATCAAGGAAGCTCTTTAAGGGCTTCTTTTACTTTAAGTGCACACGTATTTTTACCACCTTCAGTTCACAATGGTTTTCCTCTATTATACTAGGATTCCAGAAATAGATTTTTATCAAAAATATAAAGTAATACTTCGTATATTTCACGAAAAAATGTTTGTCTTGAGAAATTAGTCTACAACTTTATTTTTTTGTTTTTAAAACATGATATTTGATACCTTTGATGCTTAGTCTAAAACTTATTTCTACATTAAAGTTGTGAAGCGACAGCTGTTCGGTACAAAACTGTGGAACTATTCAATGCAATAGTTTCTACGCTAAATTAATGACTCCCTAATCAGTCCTGATGATGTAATGTATCATCATCGGGACTTTTTTAATATGAATCGGCGGTGATTTCAGTGGTTTCTCTTGGAGATAGGATAAGGTCAATACGTAAAAACAAAATGCTTAACCAAACTGAGTTTTCTTTAATGATTGGTATTTCCCAAGGAACATTAAGTGAGTTAGAGAGAGCTGGCTTCTGCTTGGAGATGAAGTGTCTACTGATATTAAAGCATTTAAAGTATTCGTTGGTGAAAGTAAATCCACTTTACTAGCTCTTTTCAGAGAATTAGAAAAAGAGGATAAAAATGAAATAATAGAATACATTAAACTAAATATTTCAAGGTATCCAAGTAGTAAAAATTGAAACAATATTAGAAGTTCTTTGGTCAAGACCCGATTTAGTGACATGCTTCCTGTACTCAACACGAGTGAGCTTTTTTTAATTTTCGTTGAGCTCTATCTCCATTATAAAAATGTATGTATTACCCAATTCCTCGTTGTGCCTCATAGATAATTCGTATAATGGGTAGAGTGCTTCTACTTTAATATGAGAAAAGAAGCTCTTGTAATAACAATTACCTTGCGTGACATGCAACCTGTGCAGTGTATCGTGGTATGCCTCATGACACGTATCTGGCTTCCTTGATCGCTGTGAAGATCAATTCAGTCACGTCTAGTTCCAGGTGGTTCGCAATCTTAAGGGAACTTCAGTCCTTTTTTATATGTAGGCGAGTCGCTTGAATCTTGAGCGATTCTGGATAACGTTTAAACATCTGATCTTTCTGTCTGGAATAAAAATGGACCCCTAGATATTCATGTGATTAGACTAAGGGGTGCACTTCATCCTAAGGAATAAGCTCTTTTCTTATGTTTTAGCAATCGTATGATATTGATTTGTTTTTGGAAAATGTAATGTAACTTTCGTATATCCATTTTCTTTTGATTCAATAGAAATGTCATGTCCTAATTTATGAGAAAGACGTTTTGCTAAATATAAACCTAATCCAGTCGATTTGGTATGTAGTCGACCATTAAATCCTGTGAATCCACGTTCAAATACACGACCCATATCCTCAGCTTTAATACCAACGCCGTTATCTAGAATAATTAGGCGCTTTTCGTTGTCATCTTCTTCTCCAATAAACTTAATTTGCCCATGTTCATCTGTATATTTCAATGAATTTGCTACGAGTTGATCGACGATAAAAGAAAGCCACTTTGCATCGCTTTCCACTAGAACATGTAAATTTGTTCGTTCAAACTGTATACGCTTTGCAATAAACGTCCTGGTGTATTTTCTCATACTAGCTCCAGTAACAGTTTCTAAAGAAATTTCTTGAATGAAATAATCTTTTGAAAAAGAATCAAGACGTGAGTAATATAATGCTTGCTCTACAAAGTGATCAATTCTCTCTAGTTCATCTTCTAATTTACCAATAAGAATGTCAGCTGGTTTATCACTACGCATTAATAATTGGCTAGTTGCAATCGGTGTTTTAACTTCATGAATCCATGACATAATAAAGTCATGATATTCTTTCTTTTCTTCATGTAAAATGTACATTTGCTCTTGTTGCTCTAAGTAGAGTTTCTTTAATATCTCTGTATATAATTCTTGTTCATACGTATGCGGATTCGGTATTGCAATGACAGTATCATGCTCTAACTGAAGAGCGATATTAAGCTCTTGATAAAACCTTATATGATATAAATAGCCTATTATAAGATAAATGAGAATAAAAATGGCACTAACAACATTGATGTACAAGAGATTCATCTTTGTACCGCTTATTTCATCACTCAAATAGATCATTGTAGAGATAAAGAACATAATCAAGAAGTAAAGGAGTAAAAAATTACGACGTTCTTTTATGTAACGAAAGATACTCATGAAATAATATAACCTAGTCCTTTCTTCGTATGAATAAATTCTTCTTTCCCAAGTTCGGCAAGCTTTTTACGTACGCGTGCAACATTAACTGTTAATGTATTATCATCAACAAAACTCTCATTTTCCCAAAGGCTGCGCATAATTTTGTCACGGCTTACAATTGATCCTCTATTTTGCATTAAAAGCAGTAGAATTTTAAATTCATTTTTTGTTAGTTCTAATATTTGATTATGGTACGTGACTACACCATCTTGTAAATTTAACACAACTTCTTCATGTTCAATAACATTTGCTTCCGTTTGTGTATACGAATATGTTCGTCGCATAAGTGCCTGAATCTTAGCAACTAACACATCAGGATAGAAGGGTTTTTGTACAAAATCATCTCCTCCCATATTCATTGCCATTACAATATCCATTGGATTGTCACGAGAAGATAAGAAAATAATTGGTACTTTAGAGATTTCTCGAATTTTTCTACACCAATAAAATCCATCAAAAAAAGGAAGATTAATATCAAGTAAAACAAGTTGTGGAGTTTGCGCTAGAAAATCATTTAAAATATGCTCAAAGTCTGTCGTTGACCACACCTCAAATCCCCACTTCTGTAATTCGTCAGCTACTGTTTCTCGGATTGTTGGTTGATCTTCGACTAATAAAACTTTCATATTGGGTTTGCCTCCTATCAAGACTTTCACCTTACAAGATTTATACGTTGTAAGGTTGTCCTATGGTTCAGGTTATAAAAGTATCATACAATAGGCTTATCATACAACAGAGGAGATGCTACATTGAAACCAGTACTACAAGCAAAGCATATAAAAAAAGTATATGGTCATAGAGGTAGCAAATTTACTGCTCTTCATGATATTGATATCACAATTTTTGAAGGTGAATTTGTTGGCATTATGGGTCCATCTGGTTCTGGAAAATCCACATTATTAAATATATTATCCACAATTGATAAACCAACAGCAGGAGAAATTATCATTGATGGAGCAAACATTAGAAAAATGAAAGAAGAACAGCTTACTGCATTTCGTCGTGATACGTTAGGCTTTATTTATCAAGATAACAAGTTGCTTGATACATTAACTGTTAAAGAGAATATCTTCTTACCTCTTGCTTTAAAAAACACTCCTGCGCAAGAGATTGACCAGCAAGTAGATGAAATTGCAAAAATATTTGGCATTCAAGCGTTGTTAAATCAATATCCATATCAGATTTCCGGGGGGCAAAAGCAGCGTACAGCCGCATCCCGAGCAATTATCGGGAAACCAAAATTAATTATGGCTGATGAGCCTACAGGTGCGCTTGATTCTAAATCAGCAGCTGACTTGCTAAATATCTTACAAACGTTAAATGAAAAAAATCAGTCTACTATTATGATGGTTACTCATGATGCTTTTGCGGCAAGTTATTGTGGGCGTGTTCTCTTTATTAAAGATGGAGAAGTATTCGCAGAACTTGTAAAGGGTGAGATGTCACGGAAAGTTTTTTTTCAAAAACTACTATATATTCTTTCTGCCCTTGGAGGTGGCGTGAATGACACTATTTAGTATTACTAAGAAAAACATGCAAAGTAACTTTAAAAGTTATGTACTATACTTTGCTTCCATGATATTTAGTATTGTCATCTATTTTACATTTGAATCTTTGCACTATAACGACTACCTTGTAAAACAAATAGGTGCTTCTAAACAAATTTCAGATGTGTTCACAGCTTCATCTGTTATTCTCATGATTTTTGTAGGGATATTCATTTGGTATTCAAACGCATTTTTCACAAAAAAACGAAAAAAAGAGATTGCATTATATTCTTTACTTGGTGTTCCAAAACGAAAAATTGGCGCAATGTTATTTTATGAGAATTTTGTTCTGGGGATTATTGCACTTGTTATAGGAATAGGGATTGGAGCTTTATTGTCAAAAGTATTTTCGATGTTGCTTTTAAGAGTAATGCAACTGCCAACTGCGATTTCATTTTCTGTTTCTATAGAAGCAGTACTCCACACCATCCTTGTATTTGCGGTTATTATTTTGATAACCTCTTCTCATGGATACAGCATAATCTATAAATTTAAATTAATTGAATTACTTCAAGCAGAAAAACAAGGTGAGCATATCCCAAGAGGATCTATATTTACTGCTTTATTAGGAATTATTTTATTAACTTCTTCCTATTGGGTTGCACTTCAACCTATTTTTTCTTCTATATGGGTGAGTCATAAAATTCGTAATATGTGTATTGTTTTAGGTGGTTCCATTATCGGTACATATTTGATATTTCGTTCTTTCACCGTTTTCTTATTAATTGGCTTACAGAAGAATAAAAAGTACTATTATCGTGGAATTAATGTAGTAGGTTTATCTCAACTGTTATCACGTATTCAAACAAATGCGAAAATATTAACAGCCATTACGTTATTAAGCGCGGTCACATTGTGCGGTATTGGAGCGTCATATAGTATTTATTATAAAAATAAAACAATGATTGATAAAATAGAACCGTTTAGCTTTATGTATGTAACAACAGGAACGCAAGTGGATCAACAAATTGAAATTGCGATTAAACAGTCAAAACATACAATTGAAGATAAAATTACTATTCCCTTAGTGAAAATAAAAGCAGATTTACACGTAAGTGGTATGATGCCAACCGATTTTACGGAGAATCGACAATATTTGAACCTATTAGCAGAGAGTACCTTCGTTACACTATCCGGTATAACTAAGAAAGATGTAAAAGTCTCTCTTCAAGGTACTGAAGCAATTGCCCTTGATTCAAATAAGAGTAATACACTCAAAACAGAATACATGAATGGAAAAGTGAAACTCCACCTTCCAAACAACAATTACACATTGCAATTTGTTGGAAAAATACAGGATAACGTTATAAATGGTTCACTACATGAATTCACGATAGTCGTTTCAGACGAATTTTTTTCTACCGTAATAAAAAAGCAAGAACCCTATACACTACAAGCATATAAGGTTATAGATGACAAAAATACGAAGGAGTTAACAAAATCACTTCAAAGCATTGTACCAAACGAAGCTAACCTAATTACAAAATACAATGCTTATAGAGGAGGTGTGGAGGCATCAGGATTAGTAATCTTTGCAGGAGTATTTTTAGGACTTGTCTTTTTAGCTGCAACAGAAAGCATGATTTACTTTAAGCAATTAACAGAAGCAATAATAGATGAAGATAAATATATTATCTTACGTATATTAGGTGTAAGTAAGCAAGCTATTTTTAAATCGATTGTAAAACAAGTAACTTTTATTTTTATATTCCCACTTTGCATTGGGATTTTACATAGTGTTATTGCTTTAAAAGCACTATCTAACACATTAGGCATGGATATTTTTGTTCCTGTGTTAACTGCCATTGGCGCATACACATTTATCTATTTCATTTACTATTTATTCACCATAAAATCATATAACAACATCGTAAATAAATAATTGAAAGAAAGAGACAATTTCATCACTAATATTATCCCCTTTAAGTAGACAGTAAAAAGAAAGACACATACTGTTATAACTTGGAGGGGTTTTTCATGGGAAAAATATATCGTCCATGTACAGTTATTTTTAAATATAGATCCGTGCAAATGTATATATCTAATCTAGATTCATTTTAATCAGAAGAAAAATTAAAGAGGCAAAAAAACAACCTGAGTCCAGTTGAGTACCTGGCTCAGGTTGTTTTTAGGTTCCTTACAAAAATGTAAGATTCCAGTTAGACACTTCGATGTTCACTTTTTTTCTTTCTTTGTATACTAACCAATAGCTAATGAAGCAATTTACTACAGTTACAAAACTACTTCAATAACTTGTTGTCAAAACGGTTAGATACATGTACTAAAAATTTATTATGGAAAGGTATGAAACTTATGAACGTAATGAAACAAGATTCACCTCAAAAAGATCGAATCGTAGATTTAGATGTAATACGAGGATTTGCGTTAATTGGCATTTTCTTAGTGAATATCACAATGTTTTTTCAAGAAGCCGGCGTGTCTCCTACAGCATTACCTGACAACAATTGGATTCAAATATTTGCGACAGGTAAGTTTTACGCTATTTTTTCTTTATTATTTGGAGCAGGTTCAGCTCTTTTCTTAACCAGAGCAAAAGCGAAAAATCAACCTTATTCCTTATATGTACGTCGCATGATCGTACTGCTTTTAATTGGTCTATTGCACGCTAGTGTTTGGGGTGGGGATATACTGCAGTTATATGCAATTATCGGACTGGTGTTATTGCTTCTTCATAAAGTGCCTAGCAAGTGGTTGTTAACTATTTCTTTCAGTTTACATGTGCTGGGAATCATCGCTAATATACTGATTTATGATTATCTGTATGGCGGGAAAGAAAACATGCCTCTATTTCTCAATATTTTGCAACTGATTACTTCATTATTATCAGTGTTAGTCTATTTTATAGAGGGCTTTTCACTTATGAATATGGATATTCTCACAAGGTTGAAGTGCCGACCAAAACTTCATGCAGCACTCATTGCAGTGCTGAGTAGTATTGCTATCGTTGGAGTTAGCATACAATTTGCAACATCAAGCGCAAAGTTATCTTTCAGCCTACTGGCTATTTTACAGCCCTTTCTCACATTAACTTACATGTTAATACTAATTGCTATGTTAAAGAATAAGACAGGAAGCTTTTTACTAAAGCCATTTAAAAGCTACGGAAAAATGGCGATGAGTAATTATTTAGGACAAACTGTTGTAGGAATGTTTATCTTACCATTATTCATAAATACCTTTCAGCCCGCATTCCTTATGATTGGTATATGTCTCCTAACATGGATAGTCCAAATTATACTCAGCAATGTTTGGTTACAATATTTTTATTTTGGACCAATAGAGTGGATTTGGCGTTGCTTAACTTATCTTAAAATGATGCCAATTCGAAAAACTAATAGAAACAACTAATATATAGGAGGATATAGACATGCAAATACCAGTAGTAGACGTAAAAAACGTGATGAAAGTATATGGGAAAAAGGGAGAAAATCAATCATACGCTTTAAAGGACGTTTCGTTTTAAAATACTTTCGGGTGCAACAAAAGATATTTATCGTTATCAAATGTTGCATAAAATTGGTGTCCGTCATGAACTGTTAACAAAGTCCATTTATAAAGAACTATGGTTAGTATTCTTATTTCCAGCTATTGTCGGGATAGTACATGTATTTGTCGGAATGAATATATTCTCACTCATCTTAATGGACCCATATTTCCGTATTTGGATTCCAATAGCAATTTTCGCAGTCATTTACACTGCTTATTACCTTATCACAGTTCAATTGTATAAAGGGATTGTTCTTCCATCAAAAATGCGTATTTGATACCTTGATCTGATGGCAAGGTGTCATCAGATTTTTTATACTAGAAAATGTAAGGATGCTTCTTAAATAGAGGCAATCCACTTGTACTATTGATTCCTTACAGAAATGTAAGTTACCTGTTAGACACTTCGATGTTTGCACTTCAGTAATCCCTGTAAACTAACTATAGTTAGTCATTTAAATACACAAAAAAAGTTATAAAGGAGTTTGAATATGAAAAAAATACTTGCTTCATTTGCTACTTTCACACTATTTGCTAGTTTTGCGGTGGGCTGTGATGTATCTTCACCAAGCAAAATTGGAACAGATGAATACTATGTACAAATACAAGGTGAAGGTGAAATCAAAGATAAGAGTCGTTACTATACTTTGCCTACTTATGATGAAAATGGGGTAGAAAAGAAAGTAACATTTACAAGTGTTAAACCAAATAAAGAAAAACTTAAAGAAAATGCTTTTTTACGTCTTTATATCAAACAAGATGATAAAAAGAAAACAGATATTCCAGATACAGAAGTAAAATCTTATGAAGAAGTTCAAAAAGATGATTTACCTGCAAAAACAAAAGAAAAATTAGGGGGTTAATCCAGTTCTTTTTTATGTATATAAATTGTATATGATTCTGGATCGGATAAGCTGGATTCTTATTGACTGTACAATAAGGGGTTTGGAAACATAATAAAGAAGCCAAGAGCTTCTTAAAAAAGCGCTTGGTTGATGTTTAGGAACATCTATAATAACAAAGAAAACCCAAAGGATAAGATATATAGTTGGAAAATATCTTCTTTGCCACTGAATCAAATGGTTCCACACTTTCTTTTTTTCGCTTTTATCAGGTGTTGCCACAAACCCAGTAAAATCAACAAAATTAGTTCCAGACTTTTTTATCACATGACAATGATTTGTAGATTTGAAATAAAGTTGCACCGTTTTACCCTTTTAGATATGATTATCTAAAGGGGTGTTTTTATGTCCAAAAGAAAAAGAACATCTGAGATTGAACAGTGGATTAAACAAGGTCGAGGGACCGGCTTCAGGGGATGGTCACCTTGTATAAATATAGAGAACAAGTAGATTTAATTTTGACAGATCCACCGTATAATACTGGGCATTATTTCCGGTATAATTATAAGTGGGATAGCGATCCAAATGACCCAGACCTTGGGGCTTTAGTTTCTGAAGATGATGGTTCTAAACATACAAAGTGGATGAGAGCAATGATGCCACGTCTTCATATGATGTGGAAAATGCTTAAACCAACTGGTGTAATAGCCATATGTATTGATGATAATGAACTATTTCACTTAGGAATGATGATGAATGAAGTATTTGGTGAGGAAAATAGAATAGGGATTATTAATTGGCAAAAGTCTTATTCTCCTAAAAATGATAGTAAGCATGTGTCAACGGCTGCAGAGTACGTATTGGTATATGCTAAAGATAAATCTATTGCTAAGACAGGGTTATTACTACGAGAAGATTCTACTAACTCGAAGTATAAAAATCCTGATAATGACCCAGAGGGACTCTGGAGAAGTAGTGATGCGACAGTGGCATAACCCTACAGGCCAAACGCTGACAGATGCTGAAATGGAAGAGATTATACAGTTGGCGGATCAGTACGGTTTTGAAATATTGGCAGATGAACACTATCGGTTTATCCCATATGGGGATGAGGAATTAATCCCGTCCCTATATGGGAAATCCAAGCATGTTGTAGCTATGGGATCCATGATCAAATGTCTCGCATGTGTTGGACTGAGAGTAGGGTGGGTGGCCGCTGACAAGGAGTTGATCGACCAAATTCGTGATTTTAAAGATTATACTACTCATACAATTTGTTCGATTAATGATTTTATTGCGGTTAGGCTTCTGCTTCATTGGAAGAAGATCGGACTTGAGCACAAGTCATGGGTGCTAGAAAACGTATCAGAATTCCGAAAGCTAGTCAACGCGCATAATACGGTACTTGACTGGGTTGAACCAGAAGGCGGAATCGTTGCCTTCCCATTTTTGAAAGATAAAACACTTAGTAGCCAACATTTTGCAGAGAAATTGATTGCGAGTACGGAAGTATCTGTTCTTCCTGGTGAAGTGTTTGAGCGTCCTGGACATTTCAGGGTTGGATTTGGGCTTCACCCCGACAAATTCCGCGGTGCAATGAAATTGATGTCTGAATTTATTGCATCCAAGGGATGGGAATAGGAATAAGCAGAATTTCCGCTGACTCATGATCTCGGCGAGGCGAGTGAACGAATGATGAGAGGGATGGGGAAATGAGCGATACAAGGACCAAATTGATGCTGGATTTGCAAAGAATTGAGAAGGATGAGTATCAGTTACGCGAAGGTGAGCAGCATCAAGATTTCTTACCTTTGTTACTTCAATATATTGGCGATCCTCAGCCAGAATTACGGGATAACCTGATTTATCCGATGTTTTATATGTGGATTAAGGAAGAGAATAGGTTCAGTGGAGAGGAGTTGCGTAGCCTCTTAACTGTTCTGACTGATGAGAACCATTTGTTCTATAATATTGGCAGCGAGGATGATCAGTCAGTTTTTACAAGGACGTTCTCTGCCTTGCCTATCGCTTTGATTGTGCAACGCCACAGACAGAATCCATTTTTCAATCAAGCGGAAATTGAGCAATTAATGCATGTAATGCTCCGTTATTATAAAGAGGAGAAGGATCTGCGAGGTTACCTTTCAGTAGGAGGCTGGGCTCACAGCGCGTCTCACGGTGCGGATGTTTTTGTCGAGCTGGTGCAGTGCGAGGAGAGCAGCGTCGCAATGCTGCGTGAGGTTCTTGTCGCTATTTCTGGCATGCTTCATAATGGTAGACACATTTTTAGCGATGAGGATGATGAGCGGTTGGTCAACATCGTGGATACGATGATTGACAAAGAGTTACTTCCACATCAAGAAATCGCTGATTGGATTAGCGGCTTAGCGCAATGCTGCAATTTGCCGAGAAGTCGCAGTCAGGTGATTGCTCGCGTGAACAGCAAGAATTTTTTACGCAGTCTCTATTTCAGAAGGGGACAAGATAGCCGAGGGAATGAGCTTAACACTGTCATGCTTGGTACTGAGGCAAAATTGAACAGGTTTTCTATCAGTTAAAGGATTAGAGGGGCTGTCCCAAAAGCCATGGAAAATTGGCTGAGGGATTGCCCCTTTTTATGTCAAGAAAAACAAAAAGAAACCATCCTTTGGTAAAATGGAAGTACCACCCACCACGCACAAAAGGAGAGGCAAGTATTCACAAAAATTCCGGTGAGGGTTTGAACATCATTGATTACCAGACAGTAGAGATTGAACCAATTAAAAACAGCAAATTAATTTACGGTAAAACTAACTTTGCTAAGCTTGAATCGTATTTAATTAAATGGGGAAGGCCAACGAGTCTTACATAAATAGAAGATATCTCTTTAAGTTTCGGTATTATATAATAGCGGTTTCCAACATTCTTTACATGGTAATTTCTAGTGGTTTCACACTTTCTTTTTTTCGATCTTATCATGTGCCACGGCAAGCCTAGTAATATCAACAAAATTGGTTCACGACTTTTTTATCACCCGACAATGTTGTTGTCTGGTGACATAAAAGTCGTGAACCAGTAAAAAAAGTCACGAACCAGTAAAAAACTCGTGAAGCAGTAGTTGCCCCGATGATGAATACATTATCGGGGCTTTTTTGAATTTATATGGGTAATCTAGATTCAAATATTGGACGCCAATGTACTGGGAAGATAAAATATCAGGCAAAAAGTAAGTATTCGATCATGAAAATAATATAGCACTGTTAAGGAATTTGTGATATTTAAAAAAGAATAACCCAAAATCAGAATATTCAATCAACTAGTTATTTCCAACAATGGAATATATTATTGTAAAAGTAATTAATTGATTTGGAGGATGTTATAATATGAAAAAAATGTTGTTATTTCTAATCAGCTGTTTGATGATTTCCATTTCTCTAACAGGTTGTTCGAATGAATCTAATGTACAAACACCACAAGTCACAGCATCAAACAAGAGCGTAATAGATACCGTAAACATACCCAAGTATGATGATTTCACAAAATTCATGGAGGATTTTAAAAGCAATATAGTTATAGATGGTTTCTCATTAATTCCACCGATTAAAACAATTTTTTTGATAGAAAAAGATTTTACATTTAACAAGAAAGACACCATAACTCTTGGAGGTGGAAGTGGCGATTTTAATCCTACACAACAACTATTTATTTTTGAAAATAAGGATAAATCTATTCAGTTTTATGTGCGTTTCGCTTATACAGAAGTAGATATGGGAAACAACTTAGTTGCTTGGGAGATCCCTACTGGATATGACGGAGCCGATACTGAATTATTAAATAGAACTGATATGGCGACGTACACATATAGAAATCTAATCGTTACCGTTACTCAAAATGCAAAAACAAAAGCAAATAATGGCACTACGAAAAAAGCAGTAAAGTCTGTACTAAATATATTAGACAAATATTATAGTAAATAATGTTGAACACCTTATCAAAATGCCGGCTTTTTCTTTTCTCTGAACTCATCACACACAGACTTCTTCTCGAATATCTTATCCGATCTTATCTCAATGAATTACTCAGACATATCAAGGCTTCTCAGGCATTGAAGCGGGTTAAAACCAGGCATTGCTCATGCTTTTACTCAGGCTAATTCAGTCCACATCGGCCTATGTTTCCCCCAGTCATTATTCCTGCTCTTCGATACGACTTTATTTTCATTTCCCAATCCTTAACTCAGCCTGTATCATCTGTTTTCACCTGAATTTAGCGATACGACTTTATTTTGAATACATACCAGTGATGCCCAATGACATTATAGTTATGAAGTTAACATTATAGTTGTGAAGTGACAGTCATCCGATGATAAAAAAGTCTGCAATCAGCAACCAATAAAGAAATTTTGGAACCAACTCATTAGTATAAATGGAGTGTGTGTTCTACAGAACTTTGCTTGTGTACAGAGCAGCTATGTTGTGTTCTATTCGGTATTTAAAGTTGTGTACTGAGCAATAAAGATCATGCTACGTAGTGAAGACCATGATTAGTTTCTCAGGGTCTTTACTTATATCTTAAAGTGAATGGCATCTAGAAAAATAACCGCGTACACGGCTTGGAGTGGCCGGTTCTGCCACTCCTTAATGAGAGGAACAATCTTGCTCGTGACGTTTGAAATGAAGGTTGGAGAGACCTCAATGCCATACAGATTGTTCAGGTTGTCTTGAATCTCACGCGTAAACCATGTAAGACTCAATTGGTACCCAACGGATTGCTTATTAACGCCTTAAATTGCTTATTGGATCATGATATTGGATTTAAGGTGGTATATAGCAAAAAAACTACAAATATCAGCGGATACCTATTGTTGCACCGTAGTCGATAATGTATAGGGCAAGGTGCCCAATGAACAAGGTATCCTGGATGGTCTCACTCTTTTCACTAAACGTAAAAAGGTCCTGCTAGCTAAATCTAGCAGGACCTTTTCTATATAATAATAGGGGATGCCTTTATATTATGCGATCAACCTTAAAGGGAGACTATAGTGAGGTTAGTATTAACTAAAAACTCACAAGTCCTAGCGTTTGCGCCGTTTTTTAAAATATTGCAACTTACCTATTGATGGATCTGGCCATTCTAATATAAGTATGCCTTTTCCCTCTAATAGCAATACTATAATCCATAATATTCTCAGGATTAGCCGTTTTATAACCTGCATCGCCAATGTGATGCATATCTGTACCAGTCATCTTGCACATGAGGGCGATTTGTTTTATCGTGTCAGAGTCAGCATCTTCTTGAGAGGTGCCTATAGCGGTCAGGGTTAAAGCTCCAAGACTATGTGCATATGTAACTAACTCTTTAATGTATTCCATTGTAATACCTGGAACTGTTCCTGGTGCAGGCATTAATATAATGTTGGCGCCTGCTTCAACAAATTCCTTGATATCAGCTTTCGTGATAATATTTTCACCCGCTTCCTTGAGTGATCCAGATGCATGCATTTTTCCAGCCACTAGAATTATTTTATCTCCCAAAATCGCATTTATCCCTTTCAAGGAACTTGTAATAGCCTTATTAGAAACTCCCGTGCCTGGATTACCCGTTAAAATAATCATATCTGCACCTAGCTCATAAGCAGTCTTAGCCGTATCCGTAGTAGCAAGCCTACCCTGTGATATCGCTGTGAATCCACCGATAATCTCTTGTTCATGATCTACCGGCTCTAAATTAACCCCTATCAACCTTCAAGTCAATCTTTTAATCTCTTTAATTACATTTGGTTTCTCAACATTTGGGATTCCATAGCTTATCTCCTCGCAACGCTTCATCAATCTTCATGAGCTGTTGCATTTTTCCTGCTAGGTCCTTCTACGATTTCCCACTGTTGAGGATGATGGTGAAGTGAGCAAAAGAACGCCAGAAGGCAATGAAAAGATAACGCACACTGGGAGGCTACTGCAGATCAGCAAAGCAAGATTACAGAACTGCAGAAGAGTGGGAAATATGCTGGGGCTTGATCATGCATCGGTTGGTATTGTGAGTTCTAAAAGTGATGCTGTGCCGATAGATGCGATCAGTTTGAATATTTGTTCAGCTATGATACCTCTACGGATAAGTTTTCTTCGAATGAAGCTAAAAAATGGGGAGAGCGGCCACCAAGGAAGCGCTGAAGCCCGACAAAGATAAAAGTTGTGAAGCGATTGAATGGCTGAAAAAGTATTATCCTGAAAGCTATGTCTTGCTGAACCATCTGTCCAGACACAATGGCAGCAACAGCGGTGTAGTCACGATTGAAGACCTGCGTAAGTTGAATGATATGGTCCCTGACATTGTTCATTTAACTTTGTACTTCAAGTATGAAATTATTCTTTCGTCGTTTATTTTGTAGTAAGCTAAGGGAACTATATTGTAAAAAAGGAGTCCTTGCCGATGAGTTATCTGTACGAGTTTATCGACTATCAAGAGGATCTGCCGATCAGGCTATTCGTGAACAGCGTCGCGTATGTACCTTTTCATTGGCATAAGGAAATTGAGATTATCTATATTCTGCAGGGTGCGGTTACGATTCATCTGGACCAGCGGAATTTTACACTGAGTCAGGACGATGTCATCGTCGTGAACAGCATGTCGATTCATCAGATTGAACGCACGAATCAGGACAATGTCCTGCTCACGTTGCAATTTAGCCCGGAGCTACTGGACGAGCATTTGGTCGTGTCCTGCAATTCGTTGCATCAGACGCCAGAGAACCGGGATATTTATGATCGGATTCGTCGCTATCTGGCACAGATGGCCTGGGAAGCGAGCAAGAAGGCACAGGGCAGCCGGAATTATTCTATGGGTCTTCTGTACATGCTGGCGGGTCATCTTATGCGGTACTTCTCCATGCGGATGACGGAAGAGAGCCGCAGGGATGTTAAGGATTATGATTATCAGCGGCTGAACCGCGTACTGCAATATATCGATCGTCACTATAGCCAGAAAATCACGCTGCAGTCCACCGCTGACCAGGAGCATTTGAGTCTACATTATTTTTCTCATTTTTTCAGCGACAAAATCGGCATTCCGTTCCAGAAATATCTGACCTCTGTCCGATTGGAGAAGGCGGTTAACGCATTGATGAACACCAATCACAGCGTGACTCAGATCGCGCTCGATTGCGGCTTCGCAAACGTCAAGCTGTTTAATAAATATTTCAAAGAAAAATATGACTCTACTCCCGGAGTCTTCCGCGAGGCCGTTACGACGGCAAAGTCTGTGGACCCTGCCCGCAAACCGCTTACCTATGAGGAATCGCCAAGTGCCGATTACTATGAGGTCGATACGATTCAAGCGATGGAATCGCTCTATCGGTATTTGGAGACAACCCAAGAATCGACTGCTATATCATCTGCGGCAAACGTTATTTATGATCAAGTAGAAATCCATATCGATGAGAAGGTAGCAGGTACTTCTTATGCGAAGCACTGGAACTGGCTTACTACGGCTGGAAGAGCCGTTGAAGGACTGCGTGCCGATTGGCAGGTACAATTCCTGGAGCTTCAGAGCAAACTCGGGTTCTCGCATATTCGCTTTCACGGTATTTTTAATGATGAGATGATGGTGTATTCGGAGACGGAGGACGGTGAGCCCATCTACAACTGGGCTTATGTAGACAAGTTATACGATTTCCTGCTTCAGGCAGGTATTCGCCCGTTCGTTGCGCTAAGCTTCATGCCTTCGGCGCTGGCCCGTTCGAAGGAGACTATTTTTTGGTGGAGAGGACATATTGCCCCTCCGCAAGACCAGAATAAGTGGAATGCGCTTGTCCGGGAATTCGTGCGTCACTGCTTGAACCGCTATGGTATAGAGGAAGTATCGATGTGGTACTTCGAAGTATGGAATGAGCCTGATCTCTCCGGGGTATGCTGGGCGGGAACGAAGCAGGAATATTTCGAATTTTATGCTGAGACAGTAGCCGTCATTAAGTCGATTTCTTCCAGGTTCCGCGTAGGCGGTCCTGCCATGGGCTATGGCTCGCTCTGGAACGATAATTGGGCCGAGGAATTCATTGACTTTTGCAGTGGCAGGCAAGCACCGATTGACTTTTTCTCGTTCCATGTCTATTCGGAATACCCGAACCAGAAGAAGGAGCAAGTTAAACTAACCACGCTCATGCCTGCTTCTTTCTACTTGGACAGCGTGAAGCGTCTGAGATCGAAGCTTGCGGGCGCGGACCTGCCGGAGCTTGAGCTGTATATGACGGAGTGGAACTTCTCCCTCTACGATCGCAATTTGATCCATGATACGATGTTCATGGGTACGTTTGTCGTTCATCATGCGCTGCAAACGTTAGGTGCATTAGAGTCCATTGCCTTCTGGTCATTCACCGATGTCTTTGAAGAGAGCCAAGTGCCCGCCTCGATTCTTTATGGCGGCTTTGGTCTCATCAACCGCAACGGATTGAAGAAACCAAGTTTTTACGCCTTCGAGCTGCTGGCCAAGCTGGGGGATCGTATTCTATCCCAAGATGACGGGTATATTGTGACGAGCGATAGAAATGGAAGCCTGCAAATACTGATGTATAATTACGCCCATGTCGATCAACTCTTCGCCAGCGGCGATTGGTCGGGATTGACGGAGACAAGCCGGTATACCATTTTTGAGGAAAAGGGGGACCGGTTGTACCATCTTAAGCTGGGTGAATGGGAGCAGAGTTATAAACTGACAAGCTATCGCCTGGATCGCGAACACGGATCAGTCTTCGATGAATGGATTCGCTTAGGAGCACCGACTTATCCGACGGAGGAAGAGCTGCAGTTTCTAGAGCACAGGAGTACTCCAGAAATGAAAATCGAATGGCTGTCTGCGGCAGAGCGCTTAGATCGTACCTATATCGTACCCCCGCATGGCATACTGCTGCTTATTTTACAGCCCCAATATTGATGAGTAATGAGTTTATAAGGACACCTCTTCAGATGAAGAGGTGTTTTTTGCTGTATAGCTGAGCCGTGCTTGTGACAGGTTAGTAAGTGAACAATCAACACAACAAAAAACAAACCTGCACAGGACAAGGAAGAACAAGAAAGCGTTATCAAGATTTATTTATAATTAGCATGTAAGCGGTTATTACTAAGCTTAATGAAATAGGAGGAATCATAATGCAACGTCTAATGAAGTGGATGGAAGAGAATTTCGCACCACGATTAGAAGCATTTACGAAGAACGTCTGGGTGGATTCCATTCAGGAAGCGATTATGGTTACATTGCCAATGATCTTCATTGGATCATTAATTACACTGGTATCCATTCTGAATGATTTCATCCCAGGTATGCCTGATTTGTCGCCCATCACGACGTTCAGCTTCGGATTGCTTGGAATTTTTATTGCTTTTCTGACTCCATATATCGTCTTGCAGAAGAAGGGCCACGACAAGATCAAGCTCATTGCGGGCGCAACCGGCGTATCCTTGTTCATGATGCTGCTCAAGCCTAGCTTCCATGACGACGGAACGGTTCAATTTGTCCTTGAACGATTCGGGCCTTCCGGAATGGTTACCGCGCTTTTGGTCGGTGTATTTGTAGCCGTTATTATCAATGCTTTCAACCGATTCTCTTTCTTCAAGAAAGATACGACATTGCCTGAATTTATTAAAGACTGGTTCGATTTCCTTGTTCCGATTGCTCTGATTCTAGTCATCGGCTGGATTCTGACCTACCAACTGCATTTTGACATGTTCGCTCTGATCGTAGACATCTTCAACCCGCTGCAGAAGATCAGCCAGACCCTTGTGGGCTTCGTCATGTTCAACTTCATTGGGGTTCTGCTCTATTCCTTCGGTGTCAGCCCGTGGGTCATGACTCCAATCTTCTACTCGATCTGGATCCCAGCGATTGAACAGAATGCTTCGCTCGTCGCTCAAGGATTGGAGCCAGTCAATATCAACACGTTCGAGACCTTCTTCTCCGGTTGGGTTGGGGTCGGCGGACTCGGGGCTACCTTGCCGCTGATCGTCTGGTTCTTGTTCGCCAAATCGAAAAAACTGAAATCGATCGGGAAAGCAACGATTGTACCCTCATTGTTCAATATCAATGAACCGGTTATTTATGGAGCTCCGGTCGCTTTTAACCCGATCTTGATGATCCCGATGTGGATCAATGGCATTATTACGCCGATTATTGTCTACATTGTACTTGATATGGGACTCGTAGATATTCCAAGTAAAGTATTCCAGCTCTGGTACACACCGATCGGAATCTCAACATACATCTTAACCGGATTCAAGGGCGTTGTGCTCCTGGTGGTTGTATTGCTTCTGATGTTCCTTGTCTGGTTCCCGTTCTTCAAAGTATACGATAAGCAAGAGCTTAGAAAGGAACAGCTTGCTGCAGAATAGCCTAAGTGCGAGTTCAAAAAGGTCGGTTTTCAGCACCGAGAAGGTTGGATGAAGCTAGGAATTGAGGAGCGGAGCGTACAATAGTTTGTACGTGAGCACCGGAAATCCCGGCTGAATTCAAGATTCAATGCCGAGCATACTTCCTGATTCACTTCGTGATCAAAAGCGGACTTTTTGAACTACCTCTATTATAAGGATTGGAGAGATAACTATGAAATCAACACAAGAATTACTTGCATCTATGACTTTGGAAGAAAAGGCGGCAATATGCGCCGGGCTTAATATGTGGATGACCAAAGGCTTCGATCATCACGGGATTCCAGCCATTCATATGTATGATGGAACGAACGGGATCCGTAAGACGAACAGCGACGAAGAAATGGGGGTTACAGGCAAGAATATTCCTGCAACCTGCTATCCTACGGGCTCGGCGATTGGCTCGTCCTGGAATACAGATCTGCTTCATGAACTAGGTGTTGCGCTTGGCGTTGAAGGACGTGAAATGGGCGTCGAGCTGCTCTTAGGCCCAGGAATCAATATGAAGCGTACCCCGCTTGGCGGCCGGAACTTCGAATATTATTCCGAGGACCCGTTCCTGACGGGCGAGCTTGGAGCTGCATTCGTGAACGGTTTGCAAAGTCAAGGTGTCGGTGCCTCAGTGAAGCATTTTGCTGGTAACAATCAGGAATTCGAGAAGCTCGTAACGAGCTCCGAGGTTGATGAGCGGACATTGCGTGAGATTTATCTGAGCGCCTTCGAGCGTATCGTGAAAAAAGCCAATCCATGGACCATCATGTGCTCTTATAACCTGTTGAATGGCTCCTATACAAGTGAGAATGAGCATCTGTTAAACGATATTTTGCGTGAGGAATGGGGCTATGACGGGGTAGTAATCTCTGATTGGACCGCCGTCAATGACCGGATTCGCGGCTTGGCTGCGGGGCTTGATCTGGAAATGCCAGGTCCTGCTTACTATAACACCAAAGCGATTGTCCAAGCTGTTCAAGAGGGAAAATTGGATAAATCGATCGTGGATAAAGCCGCTGCCCGCATTCTCGAGCTCGTACGTAAGACTACGGAACCGCAGGTAGAAGCTGCAGCTTCGAGCATTGACTATCATGAATTAGCACGTAAGGCAGCGGCCGAGAGTATTGTCTTATTGAAGAACGACAATCGTATTCTGCCGCTTGATCCTGCGAAAATCTCTAAAATGGCCGTGATTGGGAAATTCGCCAAACAGCCGAGAATTCAGGGAGCCGGCAGTGCGAATGTAACGCCGACCCGGGTAGATATTGCGTGGGATGAAATGAAGAGCATCGTAAGCGATAAGGTGGACATGATCTATGCCGAAGGTTATCCGCAGGATGACAGCGTCGATGAACAAATGATCCAGGAGAGCGTAGAGCTTGCGGCATCCGCAGATGTGGTTGTGCTGTTCGTCGGTCAACCGGAGTATGTTGAATCGGAAATGCATGATTTGGAGACGATCGAGCTGCCTCTGCATCAGCAGAAGCTGATCAAGGCGGTGACTGAAGTTCAATCGCATTGCATTGTCGTGACCAGCAGCGGATCGGCGCTTGCCATGCATCCTTGGGTTCAATACGTACCAGGAGTCCTTCATTCTTGGCTTACAGGGCAAGGCAGCGGACGGGCAATTGCCGATATTCTGTTCGGGCGAGTCAATCCGTCTGGTAAATTGTCGGAGACCTTCCCTGTTAAGCTGTCCGACAACCCGTCGCATATGCGGATTCGCGGCGAGAACGGCAAGCTCTATTATCGCGAGGGGCTCTTTATCGGTTACCGTTACTATGACCGCAAGGAGTTGGCGCCTCAATTCCCGTTCGGATATGGATTGTCGTATACGACTTTTGCCTATTCCGACCTGAAGGCTGTCCAGGAAGATGGAAAAATGAATGTAACTTTGACCGTGGAGAATACCGGACCAATGTCCGGTAAAGAGGTTGTGCAGCTCTATGTCCATGATGAGGAATGCAAGTGGATTCGTCCGCAGAAGGAGCTTAAGGCGTTTGCGAAGGTTGCGCTCGCACCTAGCGAGAAGCAGCAGGTTACTTTTATGCTGGAGGAACGCGATTTTGCTTACTACAACACAAAGTATAACAAATGGGTTGCTGAGACCGGATACTTCCAAATTGCTGCCGGCAGCTCTTCCAGGGACATCCGTCTGCGTGAGCGTATCTATTGCGACTTCGGTCAGGAGCCTGTCTCCTTCCACAAATTCAGTCTGGTTAATGACTGGATTAGTGAACCGAGGGCAAGAGCCATCTTCGAGAACTGCCTCGCGGAAATGAACAAGCATGTTGCCGAGCAAGTGGTATTGGATGATGTGTTTATCGGCTTCTGGGGCGATTTCCCGGTCATCAAGGTTTTTCAGATGTTCGGTCAGACTTGGCTTGTCGATCGCTCGTCGGATGATGTGATCAAAGAGATGATTGCGGAATTCGAACGGAAATAAGAATAAGGTATTTTATGGATTTGATCCTGGAACGGGTCTCATAGTGTAAGTCTCATTAGGAGCACCTCCAAGAGAATGTACCCCTATCTTTGAAGATATGCGGTCAGCTCTGGAGGTGTTTTTTGTGTTGGACGAAAAAGAACATCTAAAGTTGAATAGTGGATTAAGTAAGGTCGTGGTCAGGAGTCGGGGCAGACTACCAACCGTGGTTAAAAATTCAAGATGTTTCCTCATTAGGTCGGTCAACGAGATTAAGCAAAGCTTGTGGGTGTAGAAGGTTTGCCAGATCATCGTTGTATCGTATTTTTCGGAAATCTCTAAGAAAAAGGTTGCTGACGAGTGTTTGTGCTCATCAACAACCTTCTTTTAGTGCTTGCTTAAGTTAATTTCAGGATGATTCTTCTGAATTTCTTCTAATTTATTTTCATTTGTCCCTTTTAAATGTATATCAAAGAAGCCAAGCGCCATTTCATTAATCAGTTTATAAATCGCATTCACATCTGCCCCTGATTCATTAATGATTGGTGAAACGGCTGCTAAATCCGTAAAGCTACCATGATTCGTTTTTGGAATAATCGTTGTGTAAACACCAGGCTTTTCAACTGTTTTATTTCTTAAATAGGATTCTTCAAACAATTCATCACGATTACCTGCTTCTTGACCATGTGCTTCATTCATAAATTTAATTGAAGCCTCAGCATTCATCAGCATGAATGGCTTTCCGGGACCATTTTGCGGCATAGGATCTCCATACAATCCGCCATCCATATCAATTGCTGCTTTAATTCGATCATCCTTCACTAACATTTGTACAGAAGTTGCACCCCCAAAAGAGTGACCTAGCATACCAATTTTGTCATAATCAATTAACTCCGCAATTGGTTTGAAATTGTTATCAAAATCCCCTTTAATGACTTCATCTAAAACAAAAGAAGCATCCTGCTCCCAAAGCTTGATACGATTGTTCAAGAATGTAATCGTATTTTCAATCGGTGTAGAATCAACACGGTCTCCATTTGGGAAAACAGTTGTTGCCGCATCCCCTGTAAAGTTAAGAGCTACTACAACATAACCCTGACTCGCTAATTCCTCTAGTTGGAATGTGTTCTGGCGACTATAACTCATCCCATGCGCAAATAAAAGAAGTGGAAATTTGTCTTTTACTTTTACCGGTGTTGCATCTTTATAAGAATGTGTTTCTGTCAATCCTAAGTGTGTTGTGGATATATGTGGAAATCCCTGTGTGACTGATAATTGTTCAGTTAATGCATCTATATTTTCAAAGTAAGGAGAAGGTTTGCTGGTCCCTTTTTCAGCTGGATAATAAACCTGTACCATCAACTTACGATTCACTTGACTATTCGGCACAACAAATTCTTTTCGTTTTTGATCAACTAGATGAAATGCTTGAGTCCCTACCGTATACTCTCCTGTCGGCTCTGGGAATGCCATGATTGGAAAAAGCTTCGGTAATGTAAACATTACAATAGCAGCTACAACAATCCCTGTACCTTTTAAAATTTTCATACCTGATTTTTTTGAAACAACGGTGTTTTTCAGCTTCACAAAAACTTGCAATGTTAAAACTAGTGTTACAATATATGGAGGTATCATGCGCCAGTTTGCACCGATTGCTATGATTGTTGCTAATAAAAATACATAATTGACTGCTAAAATGATTAAATTATTTTTTGTTAGACCACGTTGTCTGAAAACTAATAAAATGATCGAGAGTATCAACACAGCTGGCTTTCTACTCTGTACTCTATTTTACAAGAATTGAAAAAGCGCTATATACTAATAAAACTGCCATAATGATATTAAACTGTTGCCTATATTGTAATAAGAGATTTTGAAAAATCGATCCAAATAAACCCCAACTAAATGTACTCATTACACCAACCATTCCTAAAAATAACGAGAATAGAAGGTAGCTGAAATATGAAGCATAATAGGGGAATATATAGGTTGCTACTACTGTAATCCCAAACAGAATACCTTTCGGATTAACAAATTGTAACAAGATCCCTATGAAGAAAAAGTTTCTATTATCTTCATCATTTCCACCGTCATTATCTTTACTGGTAAGTATTTTAAAAGCCAAATATAACATATAACCCACACCAAAAAGGGTCAAAGGAAATTCAATTATTGGCATAACACTTGTAAGTATGATATTAAAAAAACTACACAATAATGTGATCACGAAAAAGCCGACACCGGCACCTAAACAAAATTTAATTGTTTTTTTTAATCCATGTTTATTCGCAAACGTCATTGCCATGATGTTGTTGGGACCTGGAGTAAAACTGGTAATAAAAACAAATAGTAAAAATGAAAATAAAGGCATTTTCGGATCTCCTTTTTACGATGTATGTTATAATGTCCGAAATAGACAATATAACGTTGTGCTTTTTATTATACACAATGGTCGTTATATTGTACATCATATAGGAGTGAGTTTATGGAGGAAATTCATCTTATTCTTGCAAGAAATTTAAAAGCTCTCAGAGAGAAAGAAAAATTAAGTTTGGAAAAGGTTTCTCAATTAAGTGGAGTAAGCAAAACGATGATAGGGCAAATTGAAAGAGGAGAGTCAAGTCCAAGTCTTACAACGATTTGGAAAATAGCTAATGGATTAAAGATTTCCTTTACTTCCCTAATAAATAATCCTCAGCCTGATACTAAAGTTGTTTTAAGAAATGAAATTCAAGTATTGTCTGAGGACAATGGAAGGTATAGAGTATATCCCTACTTTCCTTTCCAAGAGGATAGATGCTTTGAAATTTACTCTGTTGAAATTGAAAAAGAGGGGATATTAAGCTCTGATTCCCATAGAGAGGGAACGGAGGAGTTTATCACTATTTTTGATGGAGAAATAACTATTCGTGTCAGTGAATGTGAATATAAATTAAAAAGTGGAGATTCAATCAGATTTAGGGCTGATAGACCTCACACCTATTATAATTCTGGAGAAACATTAACCCGATTAAGTATGACGATATATTATCCAAGCTAACGAATGCGGGCTATAGTCGAAAAAGATTTAAATTACCTTATTATCTCTATACAGGTGTTGTAAAAAGCAAATAAAGTTGTATCAAAGCCGAGCAGACTCAGGATTATTTCCCGAGATTTGCTCGGCTTTTTTCATACATAAAATCAGGGAAAGACAGGGGAATCCTCGATTATTTCTCCATTGCTGGTCCCCAAATACCCATAAATGAATGACCCAGTAGTGATGCCCATTCGTTTATATTGAACTTAGTCTGAATTACTTAAGCAATGTAAGAGTCGCTTTTATCGAATTATCAACAAATGATCGCTGTGGACGAGACTTCAACATTACGGTTAGTCCTATTAACGCTATGATTAGCGCCTGTGCTAAAGACTTTGCGTCTGTATGGGTTTCGAGCTCACCTGATTGTATCCCTCGTTCTATCGTTTCCTGAAAAATGACAGCTAGGTACATTTGATGTTCCCTTGTCAGAATTTCAAATTTCTCATCATGAGGCGCAAGTTCGACCATTGTATTGATGCAAAAGCAGCCCCGACTACGATCTTCTGCATATTCCTCAGCAACCACATTATCAAAAAAAGTGGAAAATGCTTCTTTTACAGATGAATGGCTTTGAAGTCTAGTTCGTACATCGGAAGCACGGGACATCGTGTATTTACGCAGCGCGGCTTCGAACAATTCTTTTTTGTCTCCAAAGGCAGAGTATATACTAGGGCGTTGAATGCCCATTCTGGAAGTTAAATCGCTTAATGAGGTAGCCTCATATCCCTTCTCCCAAAATAGTTGCATAGCTGCATCTAATACTTTTTCTTCGTCAAATTCGCGGGTTCTTGCCATTATGAATACCTCTCTTTTCTTCATTGCTCAATGATTCCGATTGTAGGTAACTGCCGATTGCCGCTTATTTGTACCAAACAGTATATTATAATTTTATAATTTGCCGTTTGCTTTGTCAAATGTAGGTTGGTTTATCCTAATAAGAGAAGATGGAATAGTAAATTATAACGAGTGAAATCAAATATTATTGTTGACAGCAAGAGTAACCGTGAGATATATTTACTGGGAATTATAACATACCGATCGGTACAGTATAATGTTGAGCATCTAAAATGAATGGAGGTAAGGTGTGCAAAAAATGGAAGAGGTTATAGAAAAAGTAGCAGTCAATGCCGATATAAAGGCGAATTCGTCACAGGTGACGCTGATCACGTCTGATTCAGGTCATCATGCTTCTATGTCTCGCTATGTGACCCTATTGTTTGCGGCTGCCTGCGGGATGTCAGTCGCCAATATCTACTTCGCACAGCCACTACTCGATAAGCTGTCGATTGAGTTTGGTATTGGCCATTCCATCATTGGCATTGTTATTACGGTTACGCAGATCTTTTATGGATTGGGACTGCTGCTGCTGGTGCCGCTTGGAGATTTGCTGAACCAGCGCCGCTTGATTATCGGTCAGATGTTATTATCCATAATAGCTCTGGTTATCGTTGGAACTGCCTCCACCAGCATGGTGCTATTCGCAGGTATGGCCTTGGTGGGACTGCTTGCCGTTGTGACACAGACCCTTGTTGCGTTCGCGGCGAATATGGCTGCCCCTGCGGAGCGAGGGCGCGTCGTTGGCATTGTAACAAGCGGGATTGTAATAGGCATACTTCTTGCGCGGTCCATTGCAGGAGTATTAACGGATCTTGCGGGTTGGCGTTCCGTATATCTAGTCTCTGCTGCGCTGATGCTTTTTATGGTTTGTATGTTTATTAGGGTGTTGCCCAATGTTGAGCGCGAGGTAAAGTCACTGTCCTATCCTCAGTTGCTTGGATCGGTGCTTATGTTGTTTATACAAGAACGGATGTTACGCATCCGCTCTGTTCTGGCCCTGTTGATTTTTGCTGATTTCAGCATTTTGTGGACTTCACTCGTACTGCCCCTTAGCACGCCGCCATTATCTCTTTCGCACAGTGCAATTGGAGCATTTGGTCTTGTAGGAGTAGCTGGAGCGTTAGCTGCAGCACGAGCGGGGAAGCTGGCTGATCGAGGTTACGGACAGAGAACGACGGGTATTGCTTTGATCCTATTGTTGATTTCATGGTTGTTCATCAGCTATACAGAGCAGTCGTTATTCGCATTAGTTGTTGGTATTGTTCTGCTTGATTTGGCAGTGCAGGCCATACATGTCACTAACCAAACTATGATCCTTCCATTGCGTACGGAGGCACGTAGTCGTCTTACTGCCGGGTACATGGTGTTCTATTCGATCGGCAGTGCTAGCGGTTCAATTGCTTCGACCCAAATGTATGCGCACTATGGCTGGGAAGGAGTATGCTTGCTCGGGGCCTCTGTCAGTGCTTTGGCTCTTCTATTTTGGGTGATGACCAACCGCGCTACGGCTGCGGCATTAAAATAAGAAAAATTTTATAAAAGGAGAGATTACACGTGGAAATAGGTATTACTTCGTTTGTAGAAACAAAGCCGGACGTTAAGACAGGGGAAGTCATAAGTCACGCACAGCGATTGCGTGAAGTTGTCGAGGAAATTGTCCTTGCCGATCAAGTGGGACTTGATGTGTTTGGCGTAGGTGAGCATCATCGGCAGGATTATGCAGCATCCTCACCAGCAGTTGTACTGGCTGCGGCTGCAGCGCAGACGAAACGGATTCGGCTGACTAGCGCAGTGACGGTACTTTCTTCCCTTGATCCTGTGCGCGTTTTTCAGGATTTTGCTACGCTCGACGGCATTTCAAATGGACGTGCGGAGATTATGGCGGGCCGGGGTTCCTTTATCGAATCTTTTCCATTGTTTGGCTATGATTTGAATAACTATGATGAGCTGTTTGAAGAACATTTGGAATTGCTTCTTAAAATACGGGAGTCCGAAAAAGTAACTTGGAAGGGCGGGCATCGGCCAGCGATTAACCATTTGGGCGTGTATCCACGGCCCGTTCAGAATTCTTTACCGATATGGGTTGGCAGCGGGGGCAGACAGGAGTCTGCTATCCGTGCAGGTCTGTTAGGACTGCCACTGATGCTGGCGATCATTGGTGGAAATCCGACGGATTTTGCACCGCTCGTGCAGCTTTATAAGAAAGCAGCAGCGCACGCTGGTCATGACCAATCGCGGCTTAAGGTTGGGTCGCACTCGATAGGATTTGTTGGAGAGAATACTGAACGAGCTGCAGATACATTTTTTCCTGCTACCATGGCAGGTATGAATAGACTCGGCAAGGAGCGGGGCTGGGCGCATTATGATCGTTCTAGCTACGATGCCGCGCGTAGCTTTGAAGGTGCACTGTATGTCGGCGATCCCGAGACTGTTGCTCAGAAGATCATTCACCTTCGTAAAAATGTAGGCGTTACACGCTTTATGCTGTATGTACCGTTAAGCACGATGCCGCATGCCGATGTGATGAGAGCCATTGAGCTGCTAGGAACAGAGGTAGCGCCCCGGGTTCGAGAGGAAATAACCAAGTGGGAAGCTGAGACGGAACAAGGATCATAATTAATTTTTGATTAATAAACCACAATTGATTCGAGAGCACATTTAATTATAGGAGGAATTCACATGGATTTTGAAAGTCGGGTATTGCCTGAATTAAGACCGATAGTAGCACAATTCCCTGGTTTTCAATTAGAGGAAAATTTAGAGTGGAGCAGGAGCTTGTTGTCGAGTCCTCCTATTGAGAAGTCGGAGCACGTAAGCACGACAAGCCGGATGATTCCGGGCGCAGCTGGCGAGATACTGGTCAAAATTTACGAACCCACCCAGCGAACTGGCGCTAATCTTCCGGCTATGCTGTGGATTCACGGGGGAGGTTATGTATTGGGGCACCCTGATATGGACGATGCTTTGTGCGAACGCTTCGTGCAGGCGGCTAAGTGCGTCGTCGTATCGGTCGATTATCGACTTGCTCCCGAGCACCCCTATCCAGCTGCCATCGATGACTGTTATGCCGGTTTGACTTGGATGACGGGCGAAGCTGAGTCGCTGGGCATCGATGTGGATCGGGTCGCGATTGCCGGTGCAAGTGGGGGTGGTGGTCTGACCGCAGCGCTTGCTTTAATGGCTCGCGATAAAGGCGGGCCAGCTCTCATATTCCAAATGCCGCTGTATCCGATGATTGACAACCGCAATATTTCGGCATCGAGCCATGAAATTACAGCCGATAATGCAACCTGGAACCGGACGAACAATTTGGCGGCATGGAGCATGTACTTGGGAGAGGGTACCGACGCCAGCGAGGTATCCCCATATGCGGTGCCGTCGAGAGCGGAAAGCTTGGCGGGGCTGCCGCCGACCTATACTTGCGTAGGCCAGGTCGATCTGTTCCGAGATGAGACAATCGAATATGTGACACGCCTTGCGCAAGCGGGCGTAGACGTCGAATTTCATCTGTATCCCGGCACCTTCCACAGCTTTGAAATGATCGTTCCGCAAGCGGAAGTAAGCCAGCGCGCCAGCCAAAGCTATGTGGACGCGATGGCGAGAGCGCTTAATCCTTAAACAATTAATGGAGCTGTCTCCAAAGGTTTTTGTTCTAAAGAGTCATTATTTAAATAAATGGAATCTCAACCCAAACAGTCCCGATGAAGTGTTCATTCATAGGGACTGTTTGCATTTAGGACTCATGAACTTCGTTCACTCATAGAATTTGACCACCCACCATCGTCCATAGAACTTGAAATTCATCATCCAATAGGACCAGGTCGGCATCGAAACCAGATGAAATTTCCCCCTTTTGTTGAAATCCAAGAATATTGGCCGGGGTAGTTGAAGCCATCTGTACGGCATCTATCAAGGAAATTCCGGTTTCGACAGTATAACGTAATGCTTCATTCATGGTAACTGTACTGGAGGCTAGCGTCCCATCCTCTAGTCTCGCAATGCCACCCTCTACCGTGACATGATGGCCTCCAAATATATAATTCCCATCGCCCATACCCATTGCTTGTAAAGCATCTGTGATTAAGACCATTCCTTCTGGTCCTTTCAAGCTATGCATCAATCGAATGATAGCAGGATGTAGATGGACATTATCCACAATAGCTTGAAGACTAACATGTTTCTCTTCGAAAGCAGCCACGATCAGACCCGGATCTCGATGATGAATCGGTCGCATGCCATTAAAACAATGCGTAACATGACTTGCACCAGCTGTAAAGGCTTGTTTGGCTTCCTCATATGTGGCATCAGAGTGAGCGATCGATATAACTACTCCTTGCTCTTTCAAAAAGGAAATTAAGTCCATTCCTCCCGGTAACTCAGGAGCAATAGTAACCATCTTAATGAGTGAACCTGCTTCCTGAAAAATGATCTTCATTTCTTCTAAGTTGGGATGCCGCAAATACTTTTCATTCTGCATTCCTTTTCGCTTCGGATTCAGGTAAGGACCCTCTAAGTGAATCCCCGCGATCTTTGCTCCCACTTCTTGTCCCATTACACGCTTGACACTACGAATCATTTCTAGAAGATCCTCCATCGTAGAACTAACAGATGTAGCCAGAAATGAGGTGCACCCTGTTGAAGCACAAGCACGTGAAACTTCTTGAATACTCTCTTCAGTACCGTCCATCATATCCAAGCCATTGGCACCGTGGATATGAACATCTATCATCCCTGGTACTAACAAATGCCCTCTACCATCAATCAGTTCATGATCTCCTTCTAGAGTAGGAAGATCACCTGTGTCTATCCTCATGATTTTTCCTTCAGAAATCCACACATTGGCTGTTGGAACGATACTGTTTCGAAGTACCATTTGTACATTATGCAAAATATAATTCATAAAAAATCCTCCTCTTCCCTATGGGTATCAATCTTGCTTTCGAACCTCTTCATGTTCTTCCTGACACTCAATAACAGTGATGTTCTTCTGATCCAGAACTTCTCTTATCTCACTCGGGAGTTCTGCATTTGTAATTAAAATATCAACGAAATCAAAGTCTAACCGATGAATAGACTTCCCGATAAATTTTGTGTGATCAGCCACTACGATAACCTGATCAGATCTTCGGGCCATTTCTTTCTTTACTCGGGCATCTTCTTCATATGGATAATAGAGTCCATCAGACCGGATCGCCGATGCTCCAATAAAGGCTTTATCAGCACGAATTTCACTTAGTTTATCGATAATGGAAGAGCCATATAAAAAACGGTGCTTTACATTCAAGTAACCACCGAGAACATAAATTTGAAGATCCTCACGATTCGATAAGATTCCTACGTTATCAATCGAGTGCGTGACAGCCGTAATATTTTTCGCGCTAATTTGTTCTGCGACAAATTGTACTGTGGTTGATACGTCTAAAATCACAGTCTCATGGTCTTGGATAAGTTTTGCCCCAAATTTGCCTATTCTTTTCTTACTCTCGGACTCATCAATCAAACGATCCTGATAAGATAACATTTCATTCTGTAACTCAGGTAACGATAGCCCCCCATGAGTTCGAATAACAACGCCTTCTTGAACTAATCTAACAATATCCCTTCGTGCAGTATCCCTTGATACTTCAAATTGCGTACAAATATCTGTAACACTCATCGATTGGTGTTGTTTCAAGTATTCGAGTATTTTTAACAATCTGTCCTCTTGATACACAATACATGCACCTCCTTATAAGTAATTATAATTTTTCAAATAAGTATTTGCAAGTATATTTTAATTATATTTAAGTATTTATAAGTGTTATTTCCTGATAGTTCAAGAATGTAACAGTACGTCTAGTACCTACCTCTTACGTGCTACTCATGAATTGTATCAATTCCATTAACAAGTAAGGAAATCGCTGAAAACAAAATTCGATAATTTATAAAAAAATAATGATCAGAAAAATGTAAAAAATCATCTTTTAGGATATCATTATCTTAAAAGGTGATTTTTTTGTCTAAACGGAAGCGGCTTAATCAAATAGAGAAGAAAATCAAAGAAGGAAGAGAAATTGGAAGTGTTTCAGAATATATACCATAGGTATATATTCAGGACGTCTCTTCAAGTGTGGGTAGGTGATTCAGCAATGAATAATAATTTTCTTCTGATAAAAGATTTTAGTAAGTTAACTGGCTTATCACGAAAAGCTTTGTATATATATATGATGAAGAGAATTATTTAATGGCAAAAATTGTAGATCAAACCCTGTTGTATCAAGGGTTTGGTCTTCTTTCATTTTTTTCTTCGATATGCACGATTTTATACATCGTTGATCCAGCAGCCCTTCGGCCTCACAATCAGCATGTTATTTCCTAGATTTTCTGCATAAAATCTTGCATAAAACGATTAAGCAAAGAAGAGAAGAATGATAGAATCATCGTTCCAATGCCTACAAACATATCTAAAACTCCCCAAATAGTCGACATTATAAGTAATACAATACCAAGTCTACTTTCCTTACATTTTAAGAATACATGTATTAACTTCTTCATGAGTGTGTCCTTCTTTATAACCAAAAACGACCGTTTTTGGTATGGAAACTAAAAAAATTGGTGTTAATTTTTCTGGTTTCTAAAATGTAAAGGTTTGTTATTATAACGGTATCAAAAATTGGGAAAGAGGAATTAAAAATGACAAAAAATCAATTTCAAACTTTTAAAGAACTACATTATCAAAAGGATGTGTTATACCTCTTTAATTGTTGGGATGTAATGTCTGCAAAAATTATTGAGGGTAAAGGCGTCAAGGCATTAGCGACTAGTAGTTATGCGATTGCTGATGCCTGGGGATGCGCAGATGGTGAAAAATTACCTTTTGAAAATCTAGTTTGGTTTTCTCAGCAACTAATTCATAATTCTAATGTACCTGTTTCCGTTGATGCAGAAGGATTATATGCAGATTCTCTAGAAACACTCTACTATAATGCTCAATCTCTTTTTACTACAGGTATTTCAGGGATTAATTTTGAAGATAAAAAAAACCGCTCCCATACTTATGAGCTATGGAATGTTAATGAACAAGCAGAAAGGATTCAAATCCTAAAGCATGTTACTACATCTTTAAACACCAATATATTTGTTAATGCAAGAACAGACCTATTTTTTAAAGAAGATAAGCACTCTATTGATTTAGTAAAGGAAGCGCTAAATAGAGCTGAAATCTATGCTGATGCTGGTGCTGACGGTATATTTATCCCAGGGCTAACCAATATAGAGCTGATCGAGGAATTTTCTAGAAATTCTCCTTTACCAGTTAACATCATGCTGAATTCATCTACTAATATCGAGAGTATTAACTGGAAAAATGTTGGTGTAAGCCGGGTAAGCTATGGACCACACTCTTATTTCCAAGCACAAAATATCTTAGAAAATCATCTTACATTTAGTATTTAGGAGGAAGAGCGAAAGTTATGATTAATGACCAAATGACAATAGATACATTTTATACAATGCTAATAGAGAAAAACTCAAACTATGAAGGGACTTTTTATGTAGGAGTTAAAACGACAGGCGTTTTTTGCAGACCAACTTGCCCTGCCAAAAAACCTAAAAAAGAAAACTGTGAATTTTTTAAAACAGCAAAAGAAGCTACATTGGCTTCATACAGGCCTTGTAAAAGATGTCAGCCATTAAATACACCTAGTTCTTTATCCCCTGAAGTAAAAAAATTAGTTGTAGCTATAGAAGAGAACCCTCAAAAAAAATGGACGGATAAAGATTTTAATGACTTATCTATTAGTGCTAACACAGCAAGAAGGCAATTTAAAAAACAATTTGGGATGACTTTTATTGAATATGCTCGAGCCCGCCGTCTTGGTATGGCATTTAATCATATTCGTAATGGTAAACCTTTAATTTACACTCAACTTGATAGTGGATTTGAATCCAGCAATGGATTTCGTGATGCTTTTGTGCGCATAATGGGGGCCGTTCCGAAGAGAAATAAACAAGTAAAACTTTAACGGCAAAGTGGATTGAAACAAAATTAGGTTCGATGATTGCAATAGCCGATGAAGCCGCTCTATATCTTTTGGAGTTCGTTGATAGAAGGGGATTAGAAAAGGAAATTGAAAATATGCGGATAAAACTTTCTGTAGCCATCATACCTGGAACAAATCAAATTCTCCAGCATCTTGAAAATGAACTACAGGAATATTTTGAAGGTACACGCTTTTCCTTTCAAACACCCATTACAGATGAAATTGGATCAAGCTTCCAAATAGAAGTTTGGCGGATACTGAGAAGAATACGCCCGGGAAGTACAATCAGTTATAAAGATTTAGCAATAGAAATAGGAAATCCTAAAGCTTATCGTGCTGTCGCTCGAGCAAATGGAGCAAATCAAATTTCGCTTCTTATTCCTTGTCATAGAGTGATCAATACAAATGGAGATATTGGTGGGTATGGCGGGGGCATTCAAAGAAAGTCTTGGCTGCTTGAGTTAGAGAAAAAATATAACAATATGTTGTAAAGGGAGACAGAAAGCACATGGGAACTAAATACTTACTGTCAGAAGTACAACGAACAGCAGTACGGCAAGAATTCAATAATTCAGGTTCCATTCATTCGCTTCGACTATTTAGGATGTGAAAATAGCCCTTATTTTTCTGCTTTGTATAAAAAAATCAGGGTTTCCCCTTCATAAAAATCCCCCTATCTATTTATTTAACTCCACTGAAGATTTTTGCATACTTTAAGTCTTAGAATTGTATTGCATTTCGAGTCGCTTATTTCACCAACTCGTGTGCGAGTGTTCATCATCGACGATTCTGTGCTGAGCAGAAATCGGAGTAAAAAAGCGGAATTACTGGCACGGGTATTTGACCATTCAATGGGTAAATTCACAAAAGGTTACACCATGCTGACGCTCGGTTGGTCGGACGGGTTTAGCTTCGCTCCGCTTGATTTTGTTATGCTTTCTTCGGCCAAACTGGCCAATCGAATTTGCGAAATGACCTCAAAGATCTCGAAACGCAGCGTCGGGTACAAACGTCGGATGGAGGCTTTCTCTCGGAAGCCTGATGCCGTAATGGCCTTGCTGGAACGGGCGTTAACGGCGGGCTTCACCGCCGATTACGTGCTCATGGACAGCTGGTTTACGCAAGTTCCACTCCTTCGTCAGTTGACTGACAAAGGCCTTTCTGTAATTGGCATGGTCAAGGAAATGAAACAGCGATATCTTATTCAAGGACAGCGAATGACACTACGTGAAGTCTTTCAAAGCCTTCCGAAGTCGAGTTCTCATTTTCATACCTCCAAATCGTTTTTCAGTCACAAATTTTCACTTGTATCTCATAGAGAAGACTATTGTTGCTAAACATAGAAAGATAGGATTTTTCTAGAATTATAATTTCCCCCACATAGGAATACTGATTTTCTTGTATATACTGCTGCAACTTTTTTATTTCTTCTAAAATGTCGTTATCCTCTGTCACTATAAAACTTTTAATAAGGTAATATCCTTGTTCCAACTTCAGATCGGCTGGACGAACGGATTCAAAACAAATGTTTATTCTGTTGTAGTTGTATAAATAATGCAAGTCAGATTCAAATAAATTAGGTAGTTGAAGTCTCTTTTCATAAAGGTTTCTCGCATTTATTTGCTCTTCTTCTCCGAGTTGAATCCATTGTTTCATATGTCGGGTGTCAAAATACTTCATTTGATAATGGTTTTCCGGTTTGTCTTGAGACGCATCGTGTTCTTTAAGAACCTTCTGTATAACGTCCTTAAGGGTAATTAATTGGTCAATTTCAGATTGTATTTCTTTTAAAGTTTTTGTGAAAAGTTGGCTGTAATCATTGGCGGAGTAAGACATCATACATTTTTTAATTTGTTTCACAGATACATTAAGTTTGCGAAGAAGTAAAATTTGAGAAAGTTGATAGATCTCGTTAATCCCATACATACGATATTGGTTCTTGTCTATATAGGCAGGATAGAGTATTTCCTTTTCTTCAAAATAACGTATTTGATGTACGGATACATTCATCAGTTTTGAAATTTCACTAATGGTGATATACTCGTTCATTTGCGACACTCCAATCGAATTATTCATAGGTTTACAATACACCTTAGGTCTGACCTAAGGTCAAGTAAAACATATCAGCCAGATTGAAAAGCAGAGTCAGTTAAGTTACTCTTGGATTGGAAAGGTCTAGTTGTTCGACTCGACCATGGTTCCCTTGCGTTTCATTGTCGAAGAGTTGAAGTGGAATGTAGGTTGGGACGAAAATACGAAAATGATCACATTAAACGAAGTAAAAGAGAGGTTCGTACTTATGACAATTACGTTTAGGAAACTAAGTGAGCTATCGATCGAGGAAAATGTACGTATTTGGAATCTAGGATTTGAGGGCTATTTTATACAGATGATCATGACGATTGAGGCTTTTATGACTAGGAGTGTTAACGAAGGACTTTCCTTGGAGAATTCACTCGCTATTTATGTGGATGGTGAGCCTGCAGGGTTTGTAATGAACGGATTTCGTGACGTAGATGGAAAGAAACTGGCATGGAACGGTGGGACAGGCATTGCGCCTGCATTTAGAGGGCAGGGTATTGGCAGAGCGCTCATGTTAAGAAATCTAGAGTTGTACCGAGAACAAGGCGTGGAGCTTGCGATACTTGAAGCGCTGACCCAAAATGAGAGCGCGATTAAGCTATATCAGAATGTGGGATACGAAATTACGGATCGATTAATGATCTTACAACATATGGGTACAATAGATCCCCAATTACTGGAGCGATCTGCTGTGCATCCCTTTTCCATGACCAAAGGATTGCCCCGTGATGTATATGCGCTAGACTTCTATCGAGGCTTATCTGCTTGGCAGACACAATGGCCTAGCATGAAGGAGGGTGAATCTTTAATCATTAGACAAGGTAGCGAGCCTGTATGCTATGCATTGTATAAGCGAACTTTTGATCAAGAGGGTAAATTGGTAACCATTACGCTCTATCAATGTGAAGCCCTTCCTGGGCGGGAAGATACAGAGGAGATTTATAAGCTTGCTCTTGGTGAACTGTTCGCCCCGTTAGACTATGTTTGCAGACGAGCGACAGCTAACCTGCGTAAATCCAATCAACCTCTGAACGACCTATTGGTGAAATTAAGTTTCACAACCAATGTTGAGCAAGTCCTCATGATGCGAAATATGGAAAGTGAATTGACCTAATCCAATTACAGCATGGTCGTTATATAGGAAACTGTTATGATAAGAAAAAATGAGGAGGCGGTTACGATGAAATTTGTTTTTGATTTAGACGGGACAATTTGCTTTAAAGGAAAGCCTTTAAGTGAAGGAATGGTACAAGTATTAGATGCTTTTGTGGAAAAAGGACATGAAATAATCTTTGCTTCGGCTAGACCTATACGTGATTTATTACCCGTTTTACCGCCGCATATGCAACATTTTTTAATGATTGGTGGGAATGGCGCGTTTGTCGCAACAGGTGGACATATCATTTCAACTATTCATTTCGACCAACAGATAGCTGACAGGATCATCAAGTTAATAAAGACATACGAGGCAGACTATTTAATTGATAGCAAGTGGGATTATGCTTATACTGGTAGTAGCGAGCATCCGATTCGGCGAAATGTGGACCCTGAGCAGCGAGCAAAAAACATACATTTAGATGAGTTAAATGAAATTGTGAAAGTGGTCATTTTACATAGTAATAATGAGCAGAAATTGCTAGAGGAGCTACAGGAATTACCGATCGTTACATATATACATGGCCATGAAGGTATTATTGATATCAGCCCGATAGGCGTTGATAAATGGGCGGGGCTACAAAAAATGGGTATTGAGCCGCAAAAATTTATTGCATTTGGCAATGATGCAAATGATGTGTCGATGTTCAAGCATGCTCTGCGCTCCGTTTGTGTTGGAGAGCATGCAGATCTTTTACAATTCGCAACAGATAGGGTTATTAATGAAGAAGAGCAGGTCATTCAAAAAATAATGGAGCTAATAGAGGAAATACAATGATTAATCCAATGAAATTATAAAAAGGCGATGAAATTCGTGTTATCGCACCAAGTCGGGAAACATTTGATGATCTAAAATCTTTGAATTTATGGAATGATGAAACACCAATTGAAAAGTATCGTGAAATTATGGGAGTTCCATAACGATAACATTCACCTTATTAGATATCTTTATCTTAAGAGGTGATTTTTTTTGTCTAAGAGAAAAAGAGTGAATTCCATAGAAAATAAATTCAAAGATAATCGAGGCGTAGGCATTGGAGCAGAGTATAAACCATGCTTGAACATAGAAGATGTTCTATCCATTGGACAAGTTGAGGACATATGTCCTTCCCAAAACACCTGAATATATCATTTAATAATATAGAGAAATCTAAATTGGGGAGAGAAGACATGAGAGGGATTATATTTGCGTTTTTAGGCGGGGCATTTATAACCCTACAAGGAGTAGCGAATGCTCGGATTAGTCAAGATATTGGCACTTGGCAAGCGGCGACTATAACCCAGTTAACTGGATTCATTGCAGCTTTGCTTATCCTGATGTTTATCAGAGATGGTAAATGGCAAAGGTTTAAGCAAGTGAAACCTTTATATTTGACAGGCGGCGCCTTTGCGGCGGTCGTTATTTTCAGTAATGTTACGGCTATTCAGCAGATCGGTGTTACCTTTACTATATCTACTCTACTGATTGCCCAGCTGGGTTTGACTTTTTTAATTGATATTAACGGATGGTTCGGGGTGGAGAAGCAGAAGATGAGGATGCCACAGTTCATTGGGATCGGGATGATGATAGCTGGTGTGGTCATACTAGGGCTTTGATAGTTTGAACATTCTAGAATATTAAGAGGTGAAACCGAGTAATGAAAGAAATTAAAGATCGTGAGCAATTAGAATCTTATTTGCATGCTCATCAAATAGAATCTGTATTCAATGAACCATTAATACCGCATTTGTCGTTGTATAACTTTGATCAAGGGGAAATTATCTGTTCCCAAGGAGATCCTTCAGAGGTTCTGTACGTACTTGTTAAGGGGAAGATCAAAATCTATACCACTTCGTCTGGAGGCAAAACACTTATTCTCTCTTTTAAGACACCGCTTGAGGTGATCGGGGATATTGAATACGTACAAGGAAATAACATTATCAACACGGTTGAGGCAGTATCGTCTGTCTGTATGATCGGTATTCATCATCGTTGGTTGAAAAAATATGGAAGCGATTATTCACCGTTGTTGCAATTTTTACTGAAAATTATTACACGGAAGTTTCACCTTAAAAACAATTCCTTGAGCTTCAATTTGATGCATCCGGTGGAAGTGCGATTGGCAAGTTATCTATTGTCTGTCTCATTCGATGAATCCGATTCTCTAATTAAAGGGCCATCAGGCACGGTCAGTATTAGGGATGCAGCGAACTTCATTGGTACCAGCTATAGACATCTGAATCGGGTCATCCTACAGTTCTGTACAGAGGGCCTGATTGAGCGTAACAAAGGGTTCATCCTTGTTAAGGACAGGGAAGGATTGAGTACGATTTCAGGTCGTAATATCTACGAATAGAAAATAGGAGAGTAAAGGTTATGATTCTAGGACTATTATTGGCGATAATCGCGGGTTCGCTGGTTGGTGTGCAAAATATTTTTAACAGTAAGGTAAATGAACGTGCGGGATCTTGGGCAACAACTACATTAGTATTAGGTATGGGATTCCTAGCTTCACTGACTATCGGTCTAATTTTTGAAGGGAAACAACTATTTATCTTGCAAAATATGCAGCCCTGGTACTGGATCAGCGGTTTGATCGGAGTAGGAGTGGTAATCTGTCTGGTTCAGGGGATGAGGCTGCTTGGTCCTACGTATGCCATGTTAATAGTTCTGACATCACAGCTCGGGTTTGCTTTATTGTGGGACTCACTGGGCTGGTTAGGACTGGATAAGGTCCCTTTTTCTTCGAATAAGTTGATAGGTGTGTTGGTCATAGTCGGGGGCATTTGTGTATTTAAACTAGGCGGTGGACGTAAGAAACAGAGGTCATCTAAGATGACTTAGAATATAGAAAATGGAGAGATTATTTTGAAAAAATACAGAACTTTATTATTTGATGTAGATGATACACTATTGGATTTTGGTGCAGCAGAAAACTTAGCGTTGGACTTGCTGTTCAAGGATCAAAAAATTCCCTTAACCACAGAAATCAAAGCACATTATAAAAAAATAAATCAAGGTCTTTGGAGGTCCTTTGAAGAAGGGAAAATAGATCGTGATGAGGTAGTGAATACTCGCTATTCCATTTTATTTAAGGAATATGGTCAAGAGGTTGATGGAGTCTTAATGGAAAAGAAGTATCGTAGCTACTTAGAGGAGGGGCATCAGCTTGTTCGTGGGGCCTTTGAATTGATAACAGACCTACAAATACACAATAAATATGATTTATATATTGTTACTAATGGTGTTTCCAAAACTCAGGATAAACGTTTACGTGATTCAGGTTTATATCCGCTATTCAAAGATATTTTTGTTTCAGAGGACACTGGTTTTCAAAAACCAATGAAGGAATATTTCGATTATGTCTTTGCACGAATTCCTAATTTCTCTGTGGAAGAAGGATTAATTATTGGAGATTCCTTTAGTGCGGATATTCTAGGTGGACAGCTAGCGGGTCTAGATACATGTTGGTTCAACCCTGAAATGAAACCCAATGATACTGAAATTGTTCCAACCTATCAAATACAGAATCTTGATGAGCTGTATCGAATTTTAAACGTAGAAAGAGAATCGGCAGAAGTGAGTTAGTGTTGTTCCGGAATATCGTTGTATCGTTGAAAAGTAGATATAGTCTTACATTCAGCTTGTGGAAAGAGTAATAAAGCAGGTGTACATCTAATTCATTGGATATACGCCTGCTTTATTTTGTTGCTTTATAATACTTAACCGGCTCTGGTTCCAAAGGAATTTTTATTTATTTATTTATTTATTTATTTAATATGTTCTCCTCTAAAACAGCAAATTTATCACCGTATTCTTTAATGATATGTTGTTCTCCCCAATTACATAGTGAGTTCAAAATGCTTTCTAAACTATGGCCATATTCGCTAAGTTCGTATTCCACTTTCGGTGGAACCTGATTATAACTAATTCGATTAATGATTCCATGAGCCTCTAACTCTCGTAGTTGCTGTGTTAACATTTTTTGTGTAATCCCAGGCATTAACTTTTTTAATTCCGTTGTTCGCTTTTTGCCATGAGTTAAATGACATAGAATCACGCACTTCCATTTTCCCCCGATGACTTCAAGTGTTGCTTCAACTGAAATGTTATATTTTTTCTTGATCATCATGGTCTTCCTCCAATTTTATGGGCACTTTTTTGTGCCTACAGTACTAAAAAGTGCGTACTGTTATTTTAGTTTGATTTGACCTATCATAACATTTGCAGGCGTTGATGACTAGCTTAGCTTGGGAGAGAGCGGAGTGACAGAAACAGATGGAAATTTTTCTTCTAAAAGTCGAACCTTGTAAAGAAACTCATGCGGCAAATTTATTTTGTTTGTATGGTAATGATAAATAAAACGATAATAATGGAGGAATAAGATAATGGCTAAAAATTTGCAAGATACAACAACGCTGCATAATGGTGTGAAAATGCCTTGGTTTGGTTTGGGAGTATTTCAAGTAGAGGAAGGTCCTGAACTTGAAAATGCGGTAAAAACAGCGATTAAGAATGGATATCGAAGCATTGATACCGCTGCTATTTATGGAAATGAAGAGGGGGTCGGCCAAGGAATTCGCCAAGGAATGAACGAAGCCGGCATAGCCAGAGAAGAACTATTTATCACATCGAAGGTATGGAATGCTGATCTTGGTTATGAGTCAACGATAGCAGCTTATGAGACGAGCTTAAGAAAACTAGGATTGGAATATTTGGATTTATATCTGATTCATTGGCCTGTAGAAGGTAAATTTAAGGAAGCCTGGAGAGCATTGGAGACTCTCTATAAAGAAGGGCGTGTAAAAGCGATCGGTGTAAGCAATTTCCTTGTTCATCAGCTTGAAGAGCTAATGAAAGATGCCGAGATTAAGCCAATGGTGGATCAAGTGGAACATCATCCACGTTTGACGCAAAAAGAACTGCAAGTATTTTGTAAGGAAAATGGTATTCAATTCGAAGCATGGTCCCCGTTAATGCAAGGTCAATTATTAGATAATCCAGAGTTAAAAGAAATTGCAGATAAGCATGGAAAATCTATAGCCCAAGTCATTTTGCGTTGGGACTTACAAAACGGTGTTGTAACGATTCCGAAATCGACAAAAGAACATCGAATCATTGAAAATGCAGCAGTGTTTGACTTTGAGTTGACAAAAGAGGATATGGAACAAATTGATGGATTGAATCAACATCTTCGAGTGGGTCCAGACCCCGATAATTTTGATTTTTAAATATAAAAAAAGGATCACACCTCTTATTTCTGCTCGAAATAAGAAGTGTGATCTATATTGTTAACAATATAGACAGACGGGTATCTATTTCTAAATATGGAGGGTCTTACATGCAACTTCATTTAAAAGGAAAAACAGCGCTAGTTACGGGCTCGACATCTGGAATTGGAAAAGCAATCGCTATTTCCTTAGTGGCTGAAGGTGCCACTGTTCTTATTAATGGACGATATGAAGAAAAGGTTAACCAAATTATAAAAGAAATTCAAAAACAATATCCGGATGCTATTCTTCAATCAGCAGTTGCTGATTTAGGAACAGAACAAGGATGTCAGGAACTTATTAAGAAATACGCTGAAGTAGATATTCTTATTAACAACCTTGGGATTTTTGAGCCTGCAGAATACTTTGATATCCCTGATGAAGAATGGTTTAAGTTTTTTGAAGTCAATATCATGAGTGGTGTTCGACTTACTCGCCATTACCTAAAACAAATGATTCAAAAAAATGAAGGCAGAATCGTCTTTATTGCTAGTGAGGCTGCTATTATGCCATCACAAGAAATGGCTCATTATAGTGCAACCAAGACTATGCAACTCTCGCTTTCTCGCAGTTTAGCTGAGCTGACCAAAGGAACGAATGTGACCGTCAATACGATTATGCCGGGTTCCACTTTAACAGAGGGAGTAGAAACGATGTTAAATACTCTTTATCCTAATGAAAATTTGACTATTCAAGAAGCTGAAAAGCGATTTATGAATGAGAATCGACCCACCTCCATTATTCAAAGACTTATTCGACCAGAAGAAATTGCGAATCTCGTTACTTTTTTAAGTAGTCCTCTTTCCTCAGCCATTAATGGTTCAGCGATGAGAATCGATGGAGGATTAGTGCGTAGCGTGTTTTAATACGAGATCTTGATATAAGGAATTGGATAGTATTTAATCCATGAGCAATATACGACGTATACTAGGCTATTAGTACTATGGATTTGTCTGGCGTACACTAGTGAAGATACAACTTCTCTGTCATGAGATGCGTAAAGTATGATTCGATGTTTAAAAATCAGAAAGAAAGCGAGCTAAAATAATGAGCCTTCACATTTGTGAAGTAACAAAAGAAAATTGGCGTTCGGTAGCTGCTTTATCTGTATCAGAACAACAAAAGCATTTTATTGAAAACAATGCGTTTTCTTTAGCAGAATGCATGTTTGAAAATTATGCAACATCTCTTGGATTATATGACGAGGAGACATTAGTTGGGTATGCAATGTACGGTTGGCCAAATAGCGTCAATAAGAGTGCATGGTTAGACCGCTTTATGATTGATTATCGTTTCCAAGGCAATGGGTATGCAAAGCGGTTTCTTCCTCTGTTAATTGTATATATTCAACAACAATACGACTGTAAAAAAATTTATTTGAGTCTCCATACCGATAATATATATGCTCAAAAACTATATGAATCTTTTGGATTTTGCTTAAATGGGGAAATCGACGATGAAGGCCCGGTTGTTGGAAGGGTGATGGAATTAAATATAGAAGAATAACTGGAAAGATAATTAAAATTAGTGATTAGTTGCTTTCAGATCTGGATTATATGATACTATGGGACTATCAAAGCTATTCAGATAATGGCAAACCTATCGAAAGATAGGGACGCAAAGCTAAAGGGCCTTCCAGATCGGGTGGCAGCCAGTTACCGGACGAACAGTTTTTTTGTTGTACTGTGAGAATAGAACTTTAAACGATAATAGCAAACCTATCGAAAGGTAGGGACGCAAAGCTAAAGGGCCTTCTTGATAAGATGGCAGCCTGGCCACCGAAGGGAGTTTTATGTATGAAAAAGTTTATGTTATTTGTAGTTGCACTTATTATTTTATGTCCATTGTTTAGTGGAACAACAATTCATGCTGCTGAAGGTAACTCATGGCTAGATGAATCCAGCGTAAGCAAGGGAATCATTAGTGTGAAGTATGATGTGAAGGCTAATATTAAGACAAAGCTCTTAATTGTTAAAGGTCAGGAGCAGTATTATTATAATTTAATTGCCGGAAAGCAAGTGGAGGTGTTTCCCCTTCAATTAGGAAACGGTGATTATACCGTGAGCTTGTTGGAACAAACAAGTGGGAATAAATATCAAGTTGTGTATAAGGATACAATTAAGCTCGCTTTGAGTGATAGTTCGATAGTTTATTTGAATTCAACTCAGAATGTGAATTGGAATGATACAAGCAAAGCTGTTCAAAAGGCGAAAGAGTTAACCAAGAACCTAGCAACGGATGCTGAAAAAGTAAAAGTTATTTATAATTATGTGATTAACAATATTAAATATGATAATAAATTGGCAGTGAGCGCGTCAGCCGATTATCTCCCTCAAATCGATCGTACATTTTCATCGAAAAAAGATATTTGTTATGGGTATTCTGCGTTATTTGCAGCGATGCTTAGGAGTGTGGACGTTCCTACTAAGATGGTAATGGGTACAACAAATTATGTGAGTTCCTATCACGCTTGGAATGAAGTCTATTTAAATAATAAATGGGTTACGGTGGATACAACGGTGGATGCAGGTTGGAATGGTACAACTACAACTTTCATGATGGTAAAAGATGCATCCAAATACCTAGCATCCAAACAATATTAACAAAAAAATAGTACTATCGAAGCGATGAACATTACGTTCATTGCTTTTTTATTTCAAAAATTATGATATTCTTATCACGAGACATCCAATAATATTAAATTCCATAATTAAGGAGTATTGTTATGAAGGTAATTCTTGTAGACGATGAACAACTTGCTGTGGATTACTTGGAGCGTCAACTTATGAATCTTACGGGTATAGAAATAATAGGTAAATTTATAGATCCGGTTATTGGAAGAAGGGAGATTCTTCTTAAGGAAGTGGATTTGGTTTTTTTAGATATTAGCTTACCTGAGATTAATGGAATTGAGTTAGCAGAACAAATCCTGGAGAAGAAGCCAGATTTAAATATTGTATTTGTAACGGCGTATAATGAATATGCAGTTAAGGCTTTTGAACTAAATGCTTTAGATTACATAGTAAAACCTGTTAGACCTGATCGCTTGTCCAAAACCATGGATCGCATTGGCGAACACGTAGAATCTAAACAAGACCAGACTGAAATTAAGAACCTTACGATGCGGATGAATATGTTCAGGCAAGTGACCGTCGAAGTGTCGAGTCAACAGTTTGCTGTGATTCAATGGCGTACGACAAAAGCGCAGGAGTTGTTTCTATATTTACTTCAGCATCGGGGACAACTCGTTCGTAAATCCGTATTGATTGATATGCTATGGCCAGAGCATGAACCGGAAAAAGTATATTCGCAATTATACACTGCAATCTATCACATTCGTAAAACATTAACATCATATGGTGAACACTTTCAAATTGTGAATTCGATGGAAAGTTATGTTCTGACTATTGATCATGTTCTGTTAGACACAGAAGAGTGGGAGACTAAATTAGCATCGTCCCCATCTCTATCTGCTGACACAATAGACAACTACATAGAAATCATGAAATTATATACCGGTAATTACCTGCAGGAATATGATTATTGGTGGGCGGAAAGTGAACGTCAACGGTTTAAGGAATTGTGGCTTAGCATCTCTTATGAAATTGGGTATTGGTATGAGGAACATGGTCAGTTAGATAAGGCGATTTTTTGGTTTCATGAAATATGTAATCAGCATGTGCAAGAGGAGAAGGCCTATTTTGCTTTAATGAAAATACATGCATCTATGGATAATTATTCATTGGTTAATCGACAGTATAATTCTTTGGTTGAGATTCTTTTGGATGAATTTAATGAGCCACCCAGTGCGCATATTACAGCATGGTATAAACAATGGGAGGGAGAATTAAATAGGCCTTCTGAGTCAAATATTAGTTAGTTCGAGGGTTTAAATAGACCATGTAATCTACGCAAACGTAGATTACATGGTTTTTTGGCATTCCTATGTATTCAAGATTCCTATAATGACCCAGGAGAACTTGTTCAGAAATTGTATAGATAACGACTGTATACTTCATTTAATGACAAAATTTGAGACAGCTAATGATTGTGGAGGCAAGTGGTGTTAGTGTTATGATAGTAATAAGAAACTTCAATTCATCTCTATTCGACTCTAAAGCTTTAGAATTGTATTCACTGTTGGAAATTGAGCTGATTAAAGAAACGACTGTTGAATACTACCGTGGTTTCTACATTAATTATCAAGATCATCTGATAGGTATTGTTGCCACAGAGAAGGGACCTCTGTTTTTTTATGATAGAGATCATTATTTATTACAGGAGAACTCATTTCGATTTATTTTACGGCATCAGGGGACAGAGAATACTTTTCACTTTGTGTGGAATGGAACTACGTTATTGGGAATATCGTATTTGCGTGTGCTGTGTAGAGAGGACAGTGGTGCATGGGTAGATGACCATTTGAATGACTTTTTTTTCTGGTTAGATTTGGCGGTAGAAAGGCGGAACTTTTATTCATTCTACACTGTGAGCTAAACGATCCTTTTATGTCGTGTAGAAGAAGGAGCTTAGGTTAAAACACAAGAAAGATTGAAGCGGCCCCATGGGAATGAAACGTATGGTTGAAGGATATTTTTAATAGGATTTCGTCCACGATGAGCTAAACTTTCCTTTTGGGACTTTGTATTACACTTTTGTTGAGAAAAGCTCCCCCTATTGAATCCGCCTTGTCTGGTGAATAAATGCTATGTAAATCTTATAAACTCAGAAGTTGGGAATGTATGTAATATGAAAATTAAAATTAAAATAGAAGTCGTATTCATACTACTTATAGTTATAGGAATCATTATGCTGTGTTATCCAAAACTATCTGAAATGGTTGATAATTATCAGCAACAAAAGTTGGTTAAGGAGTGGCAGAATAGTCTTCACAATATTGATAATGGAGAAGATGATTCATTCCAAACCAAGTATGAGACTACGCTGTCCGATAATGTTGCCATGGACGATGAAACAGACACCCTACAAGGGGGAAAAGAAAAGCTAGGCTCTAGCAAAGATCAGAATTTGGAAGGGATGTTGCGAATCGATAAAATTGATTTACAATTGCCTATTCTTCATGGTGCAACTAAGAAAAATATGAAGATAAGTGTAGCGAGTATTGTAAACACAGGGGAAGCCGGAGAAGTTGGAAACTATGCAATCGCTGGACACAGAAATCATACGTATGGAAGAAACTTTAATAGACTTGTTGAGATTAAACAAGGAGATAAGATTGAAGTTAATAATGGAGAACAACAATTGGAATACACGGTTACAGAGAAGTTACGTGTAAAGCCAGAGGAAGTATGGGTATTGGAAGGAAACGGCGTAGATAAAGAAATTACACTGGTCACCTGTGACCCTATGATAGATCCTACACATCGTCTTATTGTTAAAGGGAAAATAATAGAATAAGTGGCTGAGCTATAAGAAGAAGATCATCTATTTTTTTGTTCAGAATGCGTGTTGAAGAAGAACTTTTCTTATTAGACAAGATAAGGGTAATTATTCGAATACCAAAAATTCTTCGAAAATAAATTTTAAACGGGAGGTTACTATGAAAAAATTTAGTTTTATATCGCTAGTATTTCTACTAGTCTTGCAAAGTCTCATAGGTCCGCTAGCAACAGCTAGTGCCGACAGCGACCAAAATTTCACAGCAATAGTCACCGTAGATGAAGCCGGAAAAGCAAAAATAGAATGGGATTTTACAGCTGGCAATGAAGAAAAAGACAAAGAGTACACTTTCCAAATTCCGAGTGATTCTAAAGTAGAAACTGTACAAAACGGTGATTTAGAAATTGACGGAAAGCCAATAGGTTCTTATAGCCTATCCGTTGACGGAGTTATTACCGTAACCATTTTGGATGGACAAACTCAAAGTGGTTCAGGTGTAAATGAAATCACGGTTGCTGTAAATAAAGCTCCTGAAGAAATATCTGAGCTAAGTCCACCTCCATCAAATGCTGTTGGTCAAGAGATCATAGAGAACCTCATCACAAGCGTAAAGATGTATGATGCAAGGCCTATTATTAATGAGGCTAATGGATCCATTGCTCCACAGGGAAATGAAATACAAGATGTTCGACCAAAAGTTAAAGATGAAGTGGCTATTATATTTGACTGGTCATTACCAAATAATACACATCAGTATGTTGATGGTTCAACCTATACTTTTAGTCTTCCTAAAGAGTTTAATATTCCAAATGAATTAAAAGGACAATTAACTGGTGGAGTTGGAGAGTATGTAGTAACTCCAAGTAGAGAAGTGACATTCGTATTCAATGATGCAATTAAGGGTGAACAATTAGAGGGTAATTTCTATGTGTGGGTAGCATTTGACCAATCTAACCTTGGGGAAGGCTTGGAACACCCAATTGATTTTAGCTCAGTTGGACAGGGTGTTATCGATGTACATTTCGCTAATACTGCCGTGGATGAACTTACAAAAACCGGGGAAGCCAATAGAAACAACTTTAACTCAGATGAAATTAAATGGACGGTCGATTTTAACCAAGGTGAAAAAGAGATTAAGGGTGCAACGCTTGATGATACATTTCCCCCCGACCTGAAACTTAAAGGTAATATTGAAATTCGTCAGTTGCAAATTCAATTAGATGGATCAGTAAAAGAAGGCCCTGTAAGCAGAACTGAAACTGCGTTCCCTATTAACTTTGGCGATATCGATAAAGCTTATAGGGTGACATACACGACAAGTGTTGCAGCTCCAACGGAGGCGCCTTTTACAAATAGAGAATTCAAAAACTCAGTGACGCTTACTGGAAATGATGGACAGTATACAGAAAGTGATATTGGCAAGGTGACTGTGAGTTTCAATGAGCCACTATCGAAGTCAGGACAAGACAGTGCTTACAATTCAACAACGCAAACTATCACTTGGAAAGTTCAATACAACTACAATCAACAAACAATCTCACAACCCAATGCATGGATTAAGGACAGATTTGATACAACTAAACAAAAGCTGGTCGATAATTCTGTGAAGGTGTATCAGGTGGATATCGATAATAATGGTAAAGCTACAAATCGTACTCTAGTTGATTCCAATGAATACACCATAGGAAAAGTTGCTTCTGGTCCAGATGCGGGCTTCAACTTACAGTTCAAAGATGATATTAATAAAGCTTATGAAATCGAGTATCAGACCCAAGCGATAAATCGTATCTATAAAGATGAAACAGTTTCTAATACTGTAGAGATAGGCGATGGTACGACTAAAACGGGAGAAAAAGGTATCAATGAAGTCATCTTTGAGAAAAGTGTAAGTAAGTCCAATTTCCAGAACAAAACAATTGAGTGGAGAATTGTTCTGAATCAAGACTTGAAGGACATGACTGACGTCGTAATTACAGATAATTACGAGGGAAAACATATGAAGTTAGATCCAAATAGCTTGAAAATTACTGGAGCAAACAGTGAGGATTTTGTGCTTGAAGCAACAAATGCTGGAGACCCGGATTATGAAAAAGGTTTTACGATTAGATTGAAATCTGGAGTGACAATTAACTCCTTGCATGAAATCAAATATACGACAACGTTTGATCCTACGGCAGGTATGCCAACAAATAATGAGTACAGAAATAAAGCAACATTAAATTGGAACGAGGCTGGTACACCACAGACTCCAATTACAAAAGATGCTGTTGTTACTCCGAAAGACTACACCATCAACAATGGTAATAAAAAAGGTGAATATAGCGCCAAAGACAAAACAATCACTTGGACCATTGATGTGAACTATAATCTTTACGACATTAAAGATGCGGTGATTAAAGATACTTATACAGACAATCAAACATTTGTAGAAAATTCTTTGACAGTGAATAAATTGGAGCTTCAAGGTGCAAATAACGTTACAGACATTGGTGACGAAGTTCCGCTAACAAATGGACAATTTAAACTAAATACTGACGGTAAAGGCTTTGTCTTGAACCTTGGTAATATTGGGAAGACTGCATTTCGTATTACGTACAAGACAAGTCTTGATGGCAACTATCCAATTCAAGATAAGTACTCGAATCATGCGACAATGCAAGACGGCGAAGGTGGAAGTTTTCTTTTTGAAAAATCGGTTGATGTAACACCTAAGCACGGCGGGGTCTATGTTGACAAATCAGGTAGACAAGAAGGTCAGAGTGATATTGCTTCATGGACAGTAAATATTAACCCAAGTCAATCTTATGTACTAGCCGGTTCCATATTGACAGATACATTATCGGACAATCAAATTTTATTACAAGATTCGTTAAAGCTATATAAAACAGATTTGCCTGGAGATAATCTTGGTAATGTTTCAAATAAAGGTGATTTGGTAGATAAAGATGACTATGAATTAGTGGTAATGGGGAACACATTTACACTAACTTTTAAGAAATCTTTGAATACCGCATATATATTGGAGTATAAATCATTCATTAACGCTGATAGTGGCGACAGAATTACTAATAAAGTTGAATTTGCAGGCCAGTCTTCTTCAGTAAAAGGAGAAGGTAATCAGGAAGGCGTAAAGATTTCTTTAGCAGGAGCAGGTGGAGGCGCGTCTAGTGGTAGTGGGAAAATTAAAATTGTCAAAGTAGATGATTTAGATCGCCCTCTAAAAGGAGTCAAATTCGAACTATATAATTCATCTGGAACGACTCTCCTAGAAACACTTACAACAGATGAAAAAGGGGAAGTAGAAACTTCTAGAAATTACAGGTACAAAGATAAGAGTGGTCTGCCTTACAAACTAAAAGAAGTATCCACACCCACTGGTTATCTAATTGCCCCTGAGTATGGAGCTGCAACAGGAAAAGAAATCAAATTTATAGATCCTAAAGAACCTTTTAAGATTACGAACAAAATACTTCGTCAAGGATTTGAATTAAGTAAGGTTGATTCAGTAGATCCAACGAAGAAGTTAATAGGCGCAGTTTTTGAATTGAAACTGAATGGTACGCTAATAGACACACTAACAACGGGCATAGATGGAAAGATTGCCGAAGGTGACCTAGCTCCAGGAGACTATCAATTAGTTGAAATAACCGCTCCAGATTATTATACGCTAGATGCAACACCGATTCCTGTTAGAATTGTCGCTAACCAAACTGAAGTATTAATATTGACCAAAGAGAACGTATTGGGCTCAGATGGTAAGCTTGTCGTCACAAAAGTTAATGCTAAGGACCATTCTGTATTACTAGAAGGAGTAGAATTTGAACTTCATGATAGTACGAATGCTGTTATTGCCAAGAAAACGACTGATGTAAACGGCGTAATCGAGTTTACTAACTTACCTTATGGTTCTTATACATTGGTAGAGACAAAAGCTGACGGTTACGTTATTGAAAAAGCTGAAACTGAAGTGTCAATTAAACAACCTGAAACAACATTGACGATTGAAAACAAAGAAAATGATCGTTCAGTCAAATTAACAAAATTTAATTCGATCAAAAGCCAAAAGCTTCAAAGGGCTGTCTTTGAATTAAGAGTAGAAACAGAGATTTTTGATAAAGATGGAAACTTTGTGTATAAAGTTGTTGCAGGCATAGATGAATCTAAGCTAACGACGGATACAAATGGTGAACTATTCTTAGAAAATTTAGAACCGAATAAATATCAGCTCGTTGAAATTAAAGCACCTTTTGGTTATCTATTAGACAAAACACCAGTAGCATTTGAGATTACTGGGAAGCAAACTGAAACGGTACTAGTTGAAAAAACCAATAACAAAATTTCAACTCCAGTAGACCCAAATGTACCTACTGAACCAGGTAACCCAGGTAGTCCAGGTAATCCAGGAGAACCAGGCACGCCGGTAGTTCCAAATCCAAATCCGAACCCACCGGTAGTTCCGAATCCAAACCCGAACCCGCCGGTAGAGCCTAAGCCGGAGAAACCAGTAATACCTATTGAGAAAGTTGTAACACCGAAAGAAACGCCTATCAAAGGTGAGGTTAAAGTGCCGAAAGACAGCACACCTAAGATCAGTAAAGAACCTAAACACGGAACGGTTTCCGTAAATCCAAATGGAAGTTGGGTATACACACCGGACGAAGGATACGTCGGTAAAGATTCATTTACGATCATCGTTACAGATCAAGATGGAAATGAAGAGGAAGTGCTGGTTGAGGTTGACGTAGAGGATGTACCTAGAGGTGGAACGGATGGTACATCTGAGAAACCAGGAACAAAGACGCATTCTAAAACAGGAGAAAGTCTCCCTAAAACAGGAGAACTAGGTCATTTACCACTTCAACTGACTGGATTTAGCTTCATTATTCTGGGTGCTATGTTGTTGCTCTTAAGAAGGAAACATTTGCAGAATAAATAAAGAGAATAGGTGCATATAAATCCCTCAACCAGAACCAAGAGGGTAGTATCCCCCCCTTACGGTAGACAGTGAAGAAAGAGTTCATGATTTTATGGACTGCATACTGTTGACTGGAGGGGGTTTTTATTACTACAAAAGGACTGGATTTTACAAGGTACACGGAAGAGATGAAGAAAGAAGTTACACAACTGCATGTTAAGGTGGGACGATCTCTTTCTTAAATTGAGGAATGATATGAAATTGATAACAAGAAACTTGATGTCTACAAGAAAAATCGTGATGATTACCGTCTTGTTCATACTTGTACTTATTTCGTTACGAATGATATGGATTGGCTTTCATATGACTCCAGATCATCCCCAAGCAGATCACGGAGTGTTGGACCTGCGACAATGGAATTTCAGTGATCAACAGACCATTACATTAGATGGTGAATGGGATTTTTATCCTAATCAATTCGTAAAGCCTGAGGCTACAAAGTCCTCTGATTCGAGCTTTCACAAAAGCTGGATTCAAGTTCCAGATAATTGGATCGGCTCAACGAGTGTAGATTCAGCATATGGATTTGGAACCTATCGGTTACGTGTTTTGATTAATGAGAATAAACAGTTGTACAGTATTCGCATTCCCAATATTCAAACAGCGTCTAGATTATTCATAAATGGCCAATTACAAAAAGAAATTGGACATCCAACGGAAACGATAGAAGATAACAAGGCTAGAAACATTCCTTATTCTTCCACTTTCCATACGAATACTCAAGAGTTAGACATTGTCATCCATGTCTCTAATTATCAATTTCCGAGTACAGGTGGCATTATACAGTCTATTAAGTTTGGGACGATTGATGCAATAGCCAATGAAGAGTTTGTTTCTAAAAGTATGCAGATGATAGTCTGTATTGCGTTGTTGCTGCACGGTTTGTATGCATGTATTTTATATGTCTTGGGTTCTAGAAGAAAAGAATTATTGTATTTCGGTATAGTCGTCTTTAGCATGTTAATATCAACTCTGGTCGACGATGATAAAATGCTTCTAGTGTGGATACCTATTAATCTGGAATGGGCGGACAAAATCAAAATTTTATCTTACATGGTGTCTGCTGTTTTTTGGATTTTATTTGTGAGGAATTTGCTGTTCACAGATCAAAAGGAAAAATATTATCATTGGTTTGCTAGCGTGTGTGCTTTATGTACATTAGTCATCGTAGATTTGCCGATACATCATCTCATGCAGGCAGAATCTATTCTAACCATTGTGTTGTTATTAGCTACCGTACTTGTTCCAATCCTTGTGCTGCGAGCCATTATGACGGGAGTAGAAGGGGCTTTTTTCTTGTTACTATCAGCAATAGGTATCTCTACTAATATTATTTTGGGAGGTTTCTTGAAGAACAGATATTTAATAGATTTGCCTTACTATCCGTTTGATCTCATGATCGCTTTTCTTAGCTTTGCTTCATTTTGGTTTACGCGTTTTTCCCAGATTACTATTCGAGCGGAGAAGCTATCCGACAAGCTGAAGAAAGCTGACAAGATCAAAGATGAATTTCTGGCGAATACCTCTCATGAATTGCGTAACCCGTTGCACGGAATGATCAATATGGCCCAGACGGTTCTTGTGGAAGGAAGGGACTCACTGGATGAGAAGAATAAGAGTAATTTGGAGCTGATAACGACTTTAGGAAGACGTATGTCCCTTATACTTAATGACTTACTGGATGCTACTCTATTGAAGGAACAAGAGATTCGGTTGAACAAGCAAAGTGTGATTCTCCAGCGAGTAGCTTCGGGTGTATTCGACACCCTTCGTTTCATGACAGAAGGTAAGCAAATAGAATTGGTGCTTGATATACCCGAACCTTTTCCGAACGTTATTGCCGACGAGAATCGTCTTGTTCAAATTTTGTTCAATCTGCTTCATAATGCAATTAAATATACCAACGAAGGAATAATAGTCGTCCATAGTGAAATTCAGAATGAAATGGTCTATGTTCATATTAAGGATTCAGGAATAGGTATAGATGAAGAGACGCAGCAGAGAATTTTTCAACCTTACGAGCAGGGAGATTCTAGTATGACTGCCATGAGTGGGGGGCTGGGACTCGGGCTGAGCATATGCAAGCAGTTAGTTGAGCTTCATGGAGGAACACTGGGGGTTAAGTCTTCCCTCGATTTAGGGTCAGTGTTTACCTTTACACTGCCAATGGACAATAACACGGTGCAAAGACCAGTAACGGATGTCGAAGAATCGAATTTACTCACTGATAACGTGACAATATCCACTTTAACAGCTGCGTCTAGCAGTGCTTTGAACCGGTCGGAACTTATTTCTGATGTACGAAGACCCAAGGTATTGGCTGTAGACAATGATCCCGTAAATTTGAGAATATTAAGAAATATTCTTTCAGCAGATCATTATGAGATTACTGCAGTAACCAGCGGGAAGGAAGCTTTGGCCTATCTAGATATAGGAGAGTGGGATCTAATTATTACGGATGTGATGATGCCGCATATGTCGGGATATGAATTATCGCGAACCATACGAGAGAAGTTCTCGATTTTGGAGTTACCAATTCTGCTCTTGACCGCAAGAAGTCAATCAGAGGACCTCTATACTGGATTTCTGTCAGGCGCTAATGACTATGTAACAAAACCGGTAGGGGCTCTAGAATTGAAAACACGGGTTCGCGCATTAACTGACTTGAAACAGTCTGTAACGGAGCGTCTTCGTATGGAGGCTGCATGGCTTCAAGCTCAAATCCAGCCTCATTTCTTATTCAACACATTGAATACGATCGCTTCCCTTAGCGATATTGATACAACAAGAATGGTTATTTTACTCGAGAAGTTTGGAAACTATCTACAATCGAGTTTTGATGACAATAATATGAAGCGTGTTGTTCGATTGGAGCATGAGCTTGAATTAGTTCAATCCTATTTATACATTGAACAAGAACGATTTGGAGATAGGTTACAGGTGGTGTGGAATGTGCGTAAAGGTATAACTATAGGGCTTCCGCCGCTTTCTATTCAGCCCATTGTAGAAAATGCTGTCAGACATGGTGTTTTAACACGGACTCGTGGAGGAACCATCACCATTACCATCTCTGAGAATGACAATTATGTAGAGATCTTCATTATAGATGATGGGGTAGGGATGGATGAGCAGAAGCTAGAGGGCATACTAATGAGTCATCCACACAAAAAGAGAGGAATCGGTCTGATCAACACAAATCGGCGTTTGAAGCAAATCTACGGTAGAGGATTGCAAATCAGTAGTGTACTGAATCAGGGAACTACGGTTGCCTTTAGAATACCGAAGTCTCATTCCTTTGAAGTTGTTTAGAAGTTGTTTAGAAGTTGTATAGAACGTTATAGTATACTGGTTGAAAGACTATTTGGGGTTGGATGAGGATATGAGACTCTTTATGTTAGTAGTGATTTTGATAAGTTTAATTATTATTTTAATCATGTTTATAGAAAGGGCCAAATTGAAAAGGCTAGCGTATATTGATGTTGTGACGGGGTCAATCAACCGCAATGGAATGGATCGTTTCTGGAACCAATGTTCTGGAAAAGGGCATTTAGCAGTTCTATTTCTTGATTTAGACCATTTTAAATATATTAATGATACGTTCGGACATCAGACAGGCGATCAACTCTTGAAAGAAGTGGGTTTGCGTCTTCGTCAAGCTACTAGTCATGACGGACAGGTATTTCGAATAGGTGGAGATGAATTTGTCATCATTATGGCGAATGCTAATCTCCAAAAGGCAGAGTTGTTGGCATCACACATTTTAGAGAAATTCAGACAGCCCGTGGTTATTAAAAGACAGAGCTTAACGATATCAGGGAGCATTGGGATTAGTATAGGCCAAGGAAGCAAAGCTACGCGTTCCAAATTGCTGGGAGAAGCAGATAGCGCTATGTACCATGCCAAAAGGTTGGGAAAGAATCGTTATATTGTGTTTAATGAAGATAGGCGCAGGTATTACAAAGTTTCTTCATGGGTTGTGAGCAAGCGATCAGCAAATCTGTGAACTGTGACAACTGTTGGATAGAAATCACCTCATGAGATATCGTATATCTTAAGAGGTTTTTTTTCTGGAAAAATAAGTGTATTACATAGAAGAGAGAAGAATGCAATCATTGACAAGTTGAGGCATTGTCCTTGCTTATCCTGATGTTACGCTTACTATATCTGCTCTACTGATTGCTCAGCTCAGTGTGACCTCTTTTATTTATTTAATAGGTTCTCCTCTAAAACAACAAATTTATCACCTTATTCTCTAATCATATGTTGTTCTCCCCAATTATATAGCGAATATGGAAATGCTTTCTAAACTATTTCCATATTCACTAAGTTCGTATTCCACCTTCTGATCTTATCATTTTAAGTTAATCCATATCATGATAAATGGATTTTTAGCAAATATTCGACAATATCCAATAAAATAACACAAAATAAGACAAAATAACACTCTATCCATTTAGGTATTTTGCAATTACAATGAAAATAGTCCAAAAAATACATGTATTATTATTTAATTGCTATTAAAGTAAAAGTTGACATTAATTTTTGCGCTTTTATGTAATTTAGAAATGAAATTCAGAGTAAAAGAGTAACAGAAGTACCCAAACAAGTCTATCAGTAATTGGAGGGAAATTCCTCTCTATCTTCGTACAGTCCTCCATCTTCGTAAAGACCTCCATCTCATCATGACATCCATTGTGAATAAGTAAAGTATTTTGAGTGATCATCATCGCTGGGAAGATGCTTATCCCTGGTGTTTACAAAGACATTACCCTGTTTAGATGGATACAATCCAATGCTCTAGGTCAGTCTACTTTTGTTCAAGAACTCAGGGATAAAACCAACCTTTACGAATGCGGGGTGAGCATAACTCAAATTTGTCTGCACAGTTGTATGTGTCCTTTTTACGGTGAACGTTTTAGCTGATCGCTTCAAAAGGTATTGGGATTGGTGACACTTTAATAATATTATTTGAAAAGGAGATAGGAAAAATATGCGTAAAATTCCACGTTATGATGAGGATTTTTATAATTGTGCGGAGGGGCATTATGTAAGTTATTGGAAAAGTATAGGCGTTCCAGTCGAGTATTTATGTCATAGTGCCTTTGAACATTCCCAGAGTATTTATGAACATTTTATTGTGAATCAATCGGATAGATGGAAATTTTATACCAAGAGACCTATGATCGAGGATATTCACTTTGTTGGGTTGCAAATTCATAAAATACGAGTTGATTCTTTTAAAGAAGCTGAGCCGATTATTGTTGAACAGTTAAATAAAGGAGATATAGCACTCCTTTTTATTAATGGATATTATTACAAGCATCGTGTGAGTACCTATATGCAAAAACATGAAGCCCATTGTATGTTTGTCACTGAATTGAATGAGAAGGATGAGAAAAAGTGGTTTATTCAAGATCATGCACAGCCTGATTTTTATAATTACTACACGGATGAGGTCGTCCGGAATAGCTTTGACGATAACCCTAGTGAACCATTCGTAAAAACGGTAATTTATTTTGATATTGATCTTGATCGGGTTCAAAATCCGGATGTGAAAGGGATAGAGGACAAATTCAAATTGTGGCTTAACGATTTTGAAGATGATTTTAGTATATATCAAAAAGCAATCCAATTTCTTACTGAGAATAGTTCAGATTTTTCTCAGGTTGAGGAGACTTTAGAATCATATCTGAATGCCTTCTTCTTTTTATCTAGTTCCAGAATGTTGTTCAATCGCTATCTGAATGTGATGGATTATCAAACGGAAGCGAAAATCCTTCTTGAGGAAAGTGTCGAACTGAACGACAGAATTAGAAAACTTATTACTAATTATAAAATTTTTGGAAAAATTAGTGTTTTGAAAATTTCGGAGTGCTGTTCTAAGTTGCTGGAGCTCGAACCTCGTATTATTGAAACTTTAAAGAAGGATTTGCTTGTAACTGTTAATCATTAAGAAATCATTAATAGAAGGAGTTGGATAAATTGAATCCGATTGAAGCAAAAATTAGAGAAATATTAATCCAAGCAGATATTCAGGTTGACGATATTGGAGTTCATGATGATATGACCCAAATGGGCCTAAACTCGTTGACATTAGTAAAGTCGATGGTCGACATTATTAATCTCCATCAATTAGAAATCGATGAAGACAGCGTAGAATTCTACAATATTAAGACCATTCAACATATGGTTGATTTCGTTAGTGAAAGTTCAGTAAAACTTGAAGGGGTGGTTGAATGAACACGGTCCATAACAATGAAAGTAAAAACAATTACGATGTGATTATTATTGGTGCAGGTATCGCAGGGACGATTTTAGCGGCTATTCTCGCAAGGCAAAATGTCAAAGTGCTAGTTGTTGATTCGGGTACACATCCTAGATTTGTCATTGGCGAGTCGATGATTCCTGCAACTTCATTTATGATGCGTATCATGGCAGAACGTTATGATGTGCCTGAAATTATGCACTGTAGTACACTGCCATTTATTCAAAAAAATATTACTTCCAATAGCGGTATTAAGCGTAACTTTTCGTTCATTTATCATCGTGAAGGACAGGCTCAAAATCCGAATGAGACAACACAACTACCTGTTCCCAATATTCCATACGGACCCGAGGCGCATTTAATGCGTCAAGATACGGATGCTTACATGATGGCGGTCGCGATTAAATACGGTGCGGATATCAAGCAGAAAACGTTCATCACCGACATTGATATTAATGATGAGGGGGCATGGATCAAAACGTCAGTAAACGATGAGTTTCATGCTAAATTTATCGTTGATGCGAGCGGAGTCAATTCTGTATTGTCTAAACGTTTAGGATTGCGTGAGGAACCTACTCGGATGAAGACGAATACCCGATCGATATTTACACATATGATCGGCGTTAAACCATACGATGAAATTTGTAAGAAGAGTGAGCATAATCTCCCAAGCCCACTTCATAATGGAACACTCCACCATATTTTTGACGGTGGATGGTTATGGGTTATTCCTTTTGATAACACCGAAAATTCAACAAGCAAATTATGCAGCGTTGGCTTACAGTTCGATCTTACTAAAACCCCACCTAAAACAGATAAGGAACCTGAACAGGAGTTCAGTGAATTTCTAAGTAGATTTCCTGAAGTAGCTAAACAATTTGAGGATGCAAAGCCAGTACGGGAATGGATTAGCTCAAATAGGCTACAGTATTCAGCCTCAGAAGTCGTAGGAGATCGGTTCTGTTTATTGGCACATGCATCTGCGTTTATCGACCCGCTATTCTCACGAGGGCTTGCGATTACGACTGAAACAATCAATTCATTAGCACAAAGATTGATTGATTCCGTAAATGAAGATCATTTTTATAAGGAACGCTTTGAGCCCGTAGCTGAGATTATCCAGAACTCGTATGATACAAACGATCGCTTGGTTGCTTGCTCGTATGCTGCTTTTAAGGACTTTGACCTTTGGAATGCTTGGTACCGAATTTGGGCTTTAGGACAAGCTTTTACATCGTTAAGATTTACTCAAATATTATCAAAATATTATAAGGAAAATAATATTGAACATCTATTAGCTATTGAGAAAGCTCCCTATATCGGTTCGCTGTGTGTCGATTTAGATGAATTCCAACCGTTGTTTGAAAAGGTTGCTTCTACGGTGGAAGAGGTTCGAGATAATCATTTGCCAATAGATGAAGCTGTCAAGCGAATTTATGGTTATTATAGCGAACTAGATTTTCTTCCGGAACAATACGATCTGACGAATCCAGACAGGCACTATATCGGAAAAATGAATTTGATAGCTTTGTATGACATTGTAACGTGGGGTGCACAAAATGCGCCGGAAAAAATCAGGAAATTATATTTTGATTTTGACGGATCCTTTTTATCAGGAAATAAAGAAGTAGCCGCTGAACTTGAGTAAATAAAAATGATAATTCCATATTCCTATATTTCCATATTCCTTATTGAAAAGGGCTGTGATTGTTATTAATAGTAATGTTAACCTTCTTATTAGCGTGATTATAGCCCTAGTCATCATTTTGGTTACAGCTCGAATTTTTATGAGGGTGGCAATATATTTCAAGCAACCGGCTGTTGTTGGTGAAATGCTTGCAGGTATATTTCTTGGGCCCACTTGCTTTAGTTACTTTTTCCCTGAACTCAGCAGTGGGATCTTTAACGCGGATGTAAAAAGCATCTTATATGTATTAAGCAATTTGGGATTGTTTATATTTATGTTGTTAATTGGTATGGAAATGAAAGCAATCACCAAGAGATCATTTAAAGAAGCGGGAATGTTAGCGGTATCCGGCATCGTTCCTCCTTTTATATTGGGTGGTGCCATCTCATTATTTCTGTACAGTAAGTTCTCTTATGGTCATATATCTTCATTCGCCTTTATGCTATTTATGGGTGTTGCACTAGCGATTACCTCCATACCGATGCTTGCGCGAATTCTTCAAGAGGAAGGTTTGATGAGATCTAAACTAGGACCTCTTTCTTTAACAGCAGGTAGCATTGACGATGCTGTCGCCTGGAGTTTTCTCGCTATCGTATTAGCTATTGTAAATTCTCACAGTCTTCTATCTGCACTTTCTCCAATTATCTTTGGCATCATATTTATCCTTGTAGTGGTTTATATGGTAAAGCCACTTATGCAGCGATTAGGCGATAAGGTGGAGAAGGAAGCAACTTTAACCAATGCTAGTTTAGTATTGGTGTTGATATTAACCCTACTTACGGGGGCGATTACCGAAACTATTGGCATTAGTGCGGTATTTGGGTGTTTTGTCTTGGGAATGGTGATGCCTAAAACAGAAAAGTTTCAAACTGAAATTGAAGCTAAATTAAAAGATTTTATCATTGTCTTCTTTTTGCCTATATTTTTTGTAGTCTCTGGTTTGAACACCAACTTGCTGGGTCTGAACAGTATTGAAATGTTATATCCTTTTCTCTACATTCTATTCGCATCATTTCTAGGAAAGTATGGCGGATGCACGCTTTATATGAGGAGTCTGGGATTTAGCTGGAGAGAATCTTCGGCAGTTGGAGGATTGATGAATGCCAAAGGGTTGATGGAGCTTATTGTCGTCAACATCGGCTATGCTAATGGAATCATTTCGCAAGAATTGTATTCCTTACTCGTTCTAATGGCCTTTATAACCACGGCTCTAGCAAAGCCAATTTATAATTTATCTATGGGAAAAGGAACTAAGGAAGAGGGCAGGATAGCCAATAAAAATCTAATAAAGGGGTGAGAAGAATGGAACTGATTACTAAGATTAAAGCGTCTATCGTAGAGGCAACTGACGGGAACTTAACGATCGAAGACGTTGAAAGAGTCGGTGATAATATTCATCAACTTGGATTAGATTCATTGGCTCAAATCAAGATAATAGTATTACTGGAAGAAGAATATGACATTGAAATTGATGTGGAGAAAATAAGTCCGGAAGTTCTAAATTCCATTTCAAGTTTATGTCAATTTATAGAAAAGGAATTTGAGAAAGCGTCTGTATAACGGGTAGTGCATAATCACTTGTGCCATTTAAATAAGGAGGGAACAATGATGGAAACAGTTATGACTAAAGATTACATCCGTGAAATGACTTACGCTTCAAAAATATTATACATGGAAAATCACAATGACATAAATAATGGTCAAATCTCCTATAGAGATAAGGATTCAGAAAGTATATGGATTCGGAAAGGTTTCTTAGGATGGGAAGAAACGACAGAACAAGATTTCATTCAGATTGACTACGATGGAAATCGCTTGGAAGGGGAGGGGCCGATTCCTTCTGAATGGCCCTTACATACAGAAATCTACCGTGCTAGAAATGATGTGAATTGCATCATACATTCGCATCCTCCTTACTCTATGATTTTCAGTGCTACTAGTTTAGATCTTCGACCCATTACTCATGATGCTACACCGATCATGAACACGGCACGATTCACATTGACTACTAATACAGTGACAAATCCGAATATTGCTGCTGAAGTAGCGCAAGCTCTTGGAAGTAGCAATACGATGCTTCTTAAAAATCACGGTATCGTCTCAGTTGGGAAATCAATTCCAGAGACCGTTTGTTGGGCAACTGTACTAGAGAATGCATGCAGGATGCAGCTTATAGCTGAATCAACCGGTGTTCCTTATTCTTGGACAGAAGGTCATGAAATTAAAATGAAGAGTAAAATTATTTATGGCTCAACAGCCATTCGAGAGTATTGGGCTTACTGGTGTAGAAAAGCAGATAGGCAGTTCGGTACAAATGAACCATTTGTGACTGGAGGCGAAACAAATGGTTAACAAGATGAATGGACCTGTCGAGGAATTATCTATATTTAGGAACCTAAAGGGTAGAGAGTATGTTGGAACCAAATTTAATAATTCACCTCGCCCTCAACGTCATAAAATCTATGAGGGACCTTATTCTCGTTTGAAAACATCGGTGTTTAATTCAACGGATGATAGTATCATTCCCAAAACAGGGCTTAGTATTTTAGAAAGAATACTACTGACATCTTTTGGTGTTACCTCTGTAAAGTTTTATGGATACCAATCGGAGATGCTGTGGTCATTTCCCTCGGCTGGAGCATGCTATCCAGTTGAGGCATATGTCATAGTACGTTCGTTAGATGGGGTAGAACCAGGCGTATATCATTATTCTGCCTTGAATACTTCATTACACAAAATATCATGCTCAGACGCACTTTTTTTACTAGAAGGAACCATTCTCCCGGATGACTTAGATGCAAGTTTCTATATCGTTATTTCCACGATCCCTTGGAGAAGTTGTTGGAAATATTCCCATCGGGGATATCGCTTCACTCTGATTGACGCAGGTCACGTTATCGCGAATTACCAATCCGTGCTGAACTCAATGGGTTTTCATTTCTCAACATACACAGCTTTTAAATCACAGCATCTCAAAACTCTATTAAATATTGATAGAGATGAAGATCCTGTAAGTATTATCGCAGTTCAGCAAAGTAGCTTTGCCATTGGTAATCAAGTGATCGAAAATCTGTATGATAGAAAAAGTCAAAATTTAAACAGATGTGTGACTTCAGTTGATTCCGATTCTGCTTTGTTCGATTGGACCCCTATTAATAAATTTCGAGAAAACGTAAAAAGTTCTTTAGCTGAACCAACGGAACAGTGGAGAACACAATATAATCTTCCAGCAGAATGGAATGATTATAACGAGATGCTACGGCTGATCATTGAACGTCGATCTAGTTCCTCCTATTTGCCAGTTGAAATCCCTCGGCATGATTTGATTAAACTTATGGAATTCATTAATGGATTGAACATGCCGATTCGGACCTATTGCATCATACATTCTGTCGAAGGCATGATACCTGGTCTATACGAGCTCAATGGACAATTAAAGATGATCAAAGCGGGTGACTATAGAAGTAAATCAGCAGAATTATGTTTGGGACAAGAGCTAGTGCATGATGCTTCCGTTCTCTTTTTCTTTGCCGTAGATCATTCTCAAATTACTGAAAAAAACTTTTACACTTATCAACAAAAATTGATAGATGTAGGTATTTTGGGTCAAATGATTTATCTGAAGTCGCATGAGTTGAAATTGGGTTATTCCGCAATTGGTGGATATTATGATGATGATGTCAAGACGTTACTACAGTTAGACGAACAAATGGAGATTGTATATTCGGGGACGCTTGGCAAAGATGATTTGCATTCTGCATTTAAAGTTAAAAGGGATCGACATTACTTAAATAAACCCCAAAATGATATGGAGATAAACATGGATAAAGCGCCACAATATCAATGGATTATTGACAAATTGCATAAGGCAGTTGAAGAATTTGGTGAAAAAGTAGCCATTCAAAGTGAGGGGAAAGTTTACACATATTCAGAATTTTGGAACCAAGTCGTGTTAAGTTCATCATGGTTAAAGCAGAGAATTCCTAAAAAATATCCGGTAGGCATCAGTATGAAAAATTGTTCTAATTATTTATTCGTTTATTATGGATTGCTGCTTGAAGGATATATTCCAATGCTTATCGACCATACGTTTACTCAAGATGAAATTGATTCGTTATGCTCGTATTACGATATTGGCTCCATTCTAACATTAAATGAGAACGGAGAAGTCCAGGTTGAATTAAGAGAGGAGCAATTTGACTCTTTTCAAGAAGATTCTTTTGCAAATGTAGCTACTTGTAGATTTTCTTCTGGAACGACAGGGCGACCAAAGTGTCTTATGTTTACTCATGACGCTGTTATAAATGCGGGCGTCAACTGGGCGAAGGCTTCAAACATCACTTCGGAGGATAGAGTGTTATGTACAGCGCTATTTCACAATGGTTTGGCCTTTAACACTTCATTGCTTGCAGTATTTGTTTCTGGTGCAACGCTTTACATTCACAGGCAAATTACACCGAAATCGATTTGGAATACAGTAGTAAATGAGAAGATTACGATTCTTGTAGCATTTCCTGTGGCATATGACCTATTAAATCAATCGAAATTTTGTGAGAATAATCATACTTTACGGATATGTCTGTCATCAGCTGCTCCTTTACATCATACAGTTAGGCAAGATTTCTATAATAAAGTGGGAATAGAAATATGCGATTACTACGGTATTGTAGAGGCAGGACCGGTTACATTTAACGACGGTTCACAAGAACATTCTTTAGGATTGCCAGTTCCTGGGGTCGATATCCGAATTGTGGATGAAGAAGGAGCTTCATTACCCAATGAAGAGTCAGGTCTTATTCAAGTTAGATCATCTTCTATGGCCAAAGGATATTATAAAGCTACTTTTCCGTTTGTAGTCTCTCCCGATGGCTATTATCAGACAACAGACAGAGGTTTCTTAAAGAATAATTATTTATATATTAACGGACGGACATCCGAAATGATTAATGTAGCGGGCAAAAAAGTAGACCCGCTTGAAGTTGAGAATGTCTTGATGAAACTAAAGGGAATTCGCGATGTTGCCGTTGTTGGAATGATGAATGAACGGAAAACGACAGAGTATCCTATCGCATTCATTGTATCCGAATCTGATGTGAGCCAGGATCAAATCATTGCACATTGCCAATTGCATTTGGCTCCGTTTAAATTGCCTCAAAAATTCATTAAAGTGCTGCAAATACCGCGAAGTGGGGTCGGCAAAATTAAACGGCAAGAATTGATTAATACATTAACGGTATCCAATTAAAAATAATGACCTTTCAAAATCAGGAGGTGCTGAAGATGTTGATAGTTGATAATCATATACAAAAATCTTTTGCGAACCGAATTGGTGGTGACCGATTTGGGAAAGAAAATGTAGTCTACAAATTTGAGAAAATAAAAAGGGCTAGAGAAAAAGCCATACTTGAAAAACCAGGAGTCCCTATCATTGATATGGGACTAGGAGAACCCGATTGGATGGCAGAAGATGAAGTGATTCAAGTGCTTACAAACGAAGCCAGCAAAAAGGAAAATCGTTATTATTCTGATAATGGTTCAGTCGAATTTAAAATAGCTGCTGGACATTATTTGGAACGTGTATATGGTGTGAAAGAACTGAATCCTCTTACAGAAATTAATCATTGCATTGGGTCGAAAACCGCACTAGCTCAATTGCCAGCAGTATTTATTAACCCTGGAGATATTACTTTGATGACTGTACCCGGATATCCTGTCCTTGGCACGCATACGAAATGGTTCGGTGGAGAAGTTGTTCATCTTCCATTATTAAAAGAAAACGACTATTTACCAGATTTGAACGCCTTGTCTGAGGAAGTTAAAAATAAGGCGAAACTTCTCTATATCAACTACCCTAACAATCCAACAGGTGCTGTTGCAACTAGAAAGTTTTATGAAGAAGTTGTACAATTTTGCAAAAAATATGAAATTATTGTTGTTTCTGATGAAGCATATGGCGCACTTACATTTGACGGAGAGCAGCCGTTATCTTTTCTATCTGTTCCGGGGGCTAAGGAGGTCGGTGTTAGCATTCACTCCTTATCCAAAGCTTATAATATGACAGGATGGCGATTGGGTTTCGTAGCAGGTAACGAATTGATCGTCAAAGCCTTTGCCTATGTGAAAGATAATCATGATTCCGGCCAATTTCTAGCCATACAAAAGGCAGGGATTTACTGTTTAAATCATCCTGAAATTACGTTAAAAACGGCTGAGAAATATTCTAGAAGACACGACATGCTAGTAGATGTATTGAAACAAGTTGGTTTTGATGTGCAAAAACCAAAGGCATCTTTTTACTTATACATTCAAATACCAAAAGGAATCGAAAATGGAAGAAGCTTCTCATCGGCAGAGGAATTTTCAGAATTTTTAATTATGGAGAAGCTAATTTCTACTGTGCCTTGGGATGATTCGGGCTCATATGTACGGTTTTCGGTTACATTTGAAGCGGATACCGAAGATGAAGAAAAGAAGATCATGCAGGAATTACAAGTAAGATTGCAAGACATTCGTTGTGTTTGGTGAATCCGATCTAAATAGAATACAGGGTGAGAGGAGTGAACGTCAGATGAACTTAGAAAAACAATTGCCGATTCAAATACCGCTCATTCATGGAAGAATGTATTACGCATTTCCATTATGTATTCTCGCTACTGGCGATGAATATTACCCATGGTTTGTCAGTAATTTTATTCAGTTGCAAGCCTTCAATGATGTGCAGGAACAAGGAATTGCTGAGCTCAGGTTTTTTGATGCAGACCATCCATATTGTTTTGATGAGGTACTTGATGTTGAGAATACAATCATCAAAGCCAACGATGTAGAGCAACAAATCATAGAAGCGATCGTACAAAATCGCTATGTATACACTTATGTAGATAAATATGAGGTTTCAGATAATCCATTTACAGGAAAGAAGCATGTCACACAAGAAATACTGATTTATGGTTACAACCTAACCGAACGTGTTTTCTACATACTCGGTTTTAATAAAAGTCGATTGTTTGCTTACTCTACAGTCAAGTTTGATGAAGTGACGAACGGCATCATTCATGCTCAGAATAAAGAATTTTATTTGCTGAAACAAAAGAGTGGAGTTAGGCATGAGTTTGATCTGAGTCATGTGATTCAATTAACTGAAGATTATTTGCAATCTAGTAGTAGCCCTAGACATAAACGAATCAGCTCTTCAATACATCTAACCTATGGTTTGAATGTGTATTCAAGTTTAATTGAGTCATTGAATTGTATGCATATGAAGGAAGGTGCTTTAGTTACGAACATTGCCTATCTTCATATTTTATGGGAACACAAGAAAATGATGCTTATGCGACTTGATTATATGAGTTCACACCAAATGCTGAGTGCGGATGGTTCAACTGCAATTTGGGAGCAATGTAAACAAATCGAAACTGAAGTTTATGGTTTGAGAAGCAAGATATTAAAATACGAAATCGTTCAAAACGATAAATTAATTCATCAAATTAAACAAAGTTTGCATCAGATGGTTTCCAAGGAAAGAGAAATGTTAACGATGTGGCTAGATATGATGAAAGAATTTGTACACATCATTCCCACCTTGCAAGAGTTCCCCAATCAAAAAGTAGAAAACATTAAAATATAGTGGGAGGGTCATATTTGTGAGTCATGTAGGATTATGGTTTAAAGAAAAGAAATATGCCTGGATGTTGGTTATGTTTTTATGGATGTTTGGTTTTGTAGGAGCAGCGACTCGGTTTGTATTGTCTTATTATCAGAATGATATTTCGGAGCAATTGAACGTAAGCCATAGTTTTATTTCATTTACATGGTCGCTTAATATGATTGTCGTCTTGCTCTGTACATCATTCGGAGGTTGGTTGACCGATAGGTATGGCCCTAAGATCGTTATGTCAATTAGTACGTTCTTCATGATTGCAGGGGCAGCAATTATTGTTATATTTAATAGTTCTACTGCATTCATTGTCGGCTTTGGGTTAGTACTAGGCCTAACAGGCATCTCATCTACAACAGCTTATGTCTTGGTATTTAACTGGTTTAAACATCATCGGGCAAAGGCAATGACGATCATTAGCAGTGCTGTTCCATTAGGGCTTGCCATCATGAGTCCGATCTTTATCTGGAGTGAGGGAAAACTTACTTGGGAGTCGGCATTTTGGTTTTCTTTAATATTTGGATCTGTAATGATTCCATTAACTTTATTGCTTGTAAGAGATAAAGATAAAGGGCGTGTAGACGAAGTTCTGGAAGAGGAAAATGAAGAACAAGCTGAAAAGTTATCCTTTAAACAAAGAGTTCAGTTTGTCTTTATAAGTTTTAAAAATCCGGCACTTTTAGTCGTAATGCTAGCTCTCTTTACTTGTGGATTTAACATGGGAACAACAGACATGCACTTTATGGCGATGCAACAACATTCTCATGTTCATCAGGCGGTACAGACCGTTACCTTAACTGTACTTGGCATACTTGAACTATCAGGGGCATTTGTTTTCGGTTATCTGCTTGATAGATATCCAAGAACACTTATTTTATCAATAATATATGGTATTCGAATAATCGCTTTTGGATTTCTCTTCTTTACTGTAGGAATCAATCCAATTATATTTGCCTTTTTGTTTGGTGGAAGCTTCCTAGGTGCCATACCTGGAGGAATGTTGGTCGCCGGAGAGGCTCTCAAAGGGACAGGCAAACAGATTGCCATTCTGCTGATTTTTCATCAATTGGGGTCTATCTTAGGGGCATCTGTAGGTGGAATTACTTTCGATGCGTTTAACAGCTATAGTGTCATCATTATGTTAAATATTATTTTAACTACTGCATCTTGCGTTGGATATTATTGGGTTTATCAAATTTCAAAAAACAAAAAAAATCAAACTCACCCAACAATAGAACAGCCGATATCTGCAACTTAAAGGATCATAGTATAAGGTCGAAAGGAGAACGACGATGTTATATCAAAATCATGTTGTCCCTTTTAATGATTTTTGGATGAACTGTGTCTCGAATACGCTCTATTCAATAGCATCGACGTTAGAGCCAAGTTATAAAAGTGTTGCATGTTTGAATGATTATGAATACCGAAAGTGTTTAGTGGAAAAAGATTCTAACTATGCGTATTTGATGATAGAACATCCCTTGAAATATCAGAACCGTGTTTTGTCCAATGTCATAGATAAAAGGGAACCCTATTATTTTAAAGATGTTAATCAGTTTACGGAAGAGCTTGAGGATATGATCAAGAACGGGCAGTATCCTGTACTGAATGTCGATTTATATTATTGGATTCCTAATAGTTTGGCTTGGAAACAATATCATTGGTATCACTATTCGTTAATAACCGGGTACGATTCAGATAAATCAGTTTACTATGTGCTAGATGATGACATCAATGGATTTCGTGAATTCGAGATTCCTAAAGAGAGATTGGAGCAGGCATTTTTAAACTCTGAATATATGTTGGACCCTAATTATCAAGAACCCCCTTGTTACACTCTAGAATTAAAAAAAGAGATTGCGCAGTGTGAACTTTCCTTCTTACAAGTTAAGGGGAACGCCGAGAGAATTGTACAGGAAATAAGTGAATTGAAGATTGATGATTTATGGGATATAGGGACAGATGTGGAGAACTTCGATGCCTATATCACCAATGGGCTTATGGGAATTAATATCATTGAAAGTCGGCAACATGGTAATCGATTTTTGTTGAAACAGTTAGCTGATCTACATCATATTGATTCGGATACGTTCATGCAATTAGATCAACAATTAACGGATATGTCTATTGGATGGTTTCAGGCCAAGAATGTGCTGATTAAAGCAAAATTTTCGTCCAAAAGGAGATTCAATCGTGATCAGTTGATTCAAATAAGTACTCGGTTATTAAGTGAAGAAAGACAATTCTGGGAGCAATTTATCCAGAAGTCTAAAATGATTGTCATGGTTTAAGGAGGGGAGATTGATGCAATACATCGGTAATGAGCAAGTTAATTTAGAATGCCATCATGGAGAGCTTCGTCCTATTATTGGAACAAAGCACTATCAGGCTGTACGAGTTTCTCGTTTGTTGCCTGATATTGAAGGAGGGGCAGGCTGGACTTTTAGCAATGCACCGATGCTAGCCTTTTGGCAGGAAAGGTTTTACCTGCAATACATTAGTAATCCGATTGGCGAGAATATATCTCCAAGCCGAACAATGATAACGACTTCAGGAGAAGGGGTGAATTGGGAGTCTCCTCAAATTGCGTTTCCATCCTACCTGATTCCTCCGGGCATATATAAACGGGAAGATGGCATCACACTTCCAGATGAAAGTTACGCGGTTATGCACCAAAGAATGGGGTTTTACGTTGCACCAAATGGAAGATTATTAACCTTAGGTTTTTATGGCATAAGCCCCACTGTAAACATAATGCCCAATGATGGATTAGGGATAGGACGAGTTGTTCGTGAAATACATAAAAATGGTGAAATGGGCCCCATTTATTTTATTCGCTTTAATCGCCATGCGGGTTGGAGTGAACAAACTACAAACTTTCCATATTATACCGAATCAAGTGATAAGGGATTTATTGATTCATGCAACCATCTATTGTCCGATAAACTAGCTACGCAGCAATGGTGGGAGGAAGATCAAAGCAATGACGGATTTTACAAAGTGCCTGGCTATAAAGCAATGAGCTATTATCACATCACAGAAGAGAAAGTAGTAGCTGTTTGGAAATACGGTAAATTCGCGACAAGCGAGGATAATGGGGAAAATTGGTCGGAAGTAAAAGAAATCCAAAATCTCGAAACGGCTGGAAGTAAAATTTGGGCTCAGAAGACAATATCGGATGAGAAATATGCTTTAGTCTACAATCCTAGTCCACATAATAGTTACCGCTGGCCATTAGCTTTGGCTTTAAGTGAAGATGGCATGCAATTTGATGGACCCTATCTCGTAAGTGGTGAAGTACCACCCCGACGGTACGAAGGTTTTTATAAGTTTTATGGATTGAATTATGTAAGAGGCATTGCCGAAGGAAACGGCTTGCCATCCCATGACGCAATTTGGATTGTATATAGTGTAAACAAAGAAGACATTTGGATCACGAAAATCCCAGTTCCTATTCGACATCAAGAAGACTCTCCTGTGGACGATAATTTTGCCGATTATGAACCGGGGGAAGAACTTCCAAGCTGGAATATATATAAACCCAAATGGTCAAAGGTAGAGATTACTCATACGTTCAATCGACATCGCCCTTGTTTACTCATCCAAAACCAAGACCCATTTGATTATGCGAAAGCTGAAAGAGTTTTCCCTGAAAGCATAAAAGTAGATATCCACTTTTCGCTCTTGGTCCAACAAACACAACAAGAGAGATTCATTGTTGAGATTGTAGATGGTAAAGGAAACATTCTCTTTAGTTTAGGCTGGGATAATGATGGGCTTATTAAATTGAAACAAGCCGCCGAATGGATTGCGCTCATTCCGTATCAACTCGAATGTTGGTATCGCTGTTCCGTTTGTGTTGATTTCGAAGAAAGAAAATTTGAAATCTATATTAATGATGATCTCGTATTACATGATGATCATTGGAATGACCAAGTATCATCTGTAGAAAGAATCGTGTTTAGAACCGGTGATAGAATCATGATTCCGACTTTGGGAACACCTCTGGATCATATCGATATCCATGGTCAAGATTGCCCCAAAGATCCAGCCATGTATTTCATTCAATATGTAAAAAGCACCAATCATGTGTTTGCAAAGAAGTAGAAATTTAATAAACAATCGAGGTGCAAATCTATGACAACTTTACTTGAAAATTTTATTGGTGGAGCTTGGGTGGAAGCCCATACATCCGAACATGAATCCGTCTTTAATCCCGCAACAGAGGAAGTTATTGCACAAGTACCTTTTTCAACGCGTGAAGATGTAAATAGGGCTGTTCAAGCTGCCAAAGAGGCTTTTGAAACGTGGAAACACGTACCGGTTCAGAAAAGAGCAAGAATATTATTTAAATATCAACAGCTCTTGGTAGATAATTGGGAGTCTCTCGCAAAAATCATCACAACAGAAAACGGGAAGATCTACGAAGATGCGTATGCGGAAGTACAACGAGGAATTGAAAGTGTAGAATTTGCAGCTGGCGCACCAACCCTAATGATGGGACACACGATACCTGACATTGCTACAGGAATTGAAACCAACTTGTTCCGTTATCCTCTTGGTGTTGTCGCCGGTATAACTCCTTTTAATTTTCCAATGATGGTTCCCTGCTGGATGTTTCCGCTAGCTATCGCTTGTGGGAATACGTTTATATTAAAGCCATCCGAACGAACGCCACTGCTTGCAAATCGATTGGCTGTATTATTTGCTGAAGCAGGTTTGCCAAGTGGAGTATTAAATATCGTTCATGGTGCACATGAGGTGGTAAACGGTATTTTAGAGCATGAAGATATTAAGGCTGTATCATTTGTAGGATCACAGCCAGTGGCTCAGCATGTCTATAAAGTGGCAGCACAATATGGGAAAAGAGTGCAAGCACTCGCTGGCGCTAAAAATCATTCCATTGTTATGCCTGATGCAGACCTCGACTTAACAGTGAGAAATATTATTGAAGCTGCATTTGGGTCGGCTGGAGAAAGATGTATGGCTTGTTCTGTAGTCATAACAGTAGGTGATATTAAAGAGGAATTCACAGAAAAATTATTACATGCCGCTCATCAAATTAAAATGGGTAACGGGTTAACCCGAGAACACACGCTAGGCCCTTTAATTCGTAAAAGCAATAAGGAAAATGCTTTGAAGTATATTAATTTGGGAGAAAATGAAGGGGCTGTTCTTTTACGCGATGGTAGGAAGGATCAAGAAACATCAACGCGTGGATACTTTTTAGGACCAACCATTTTTGATGAGGTCAACCCGACTATGAAGATTTGGCAAGATGAGATTTTCGCACCCGTTTTATCTTTGATTCAGGTAAAGGACCTAAAGGAAGCCATAGCCATCACAAATCTTTCTAAATTCGCAAATGGAGCGTGCATATTCACCAATAATTTGAAAGCTGTACGACAATTCCGAGAGGATATTGATGCAGGCATGCTTGGTGTTAATGTCGGTGTACCTGCACCAACGGGCATATTTCCATTCTCAGGGTATAAGAATTCCTTCTATGGCGATCTTCATGTTAACGGTAAGGATGGCGTAGAGTTTTATACGCGTAAAAAAGTTGTGACACTTAGAGCGACTGATTAAATGTACAGGGTATAGGTTTGCTGTGAGAGGAAACATGTTGAATGGAAATGGTAAAGGTTGAAAGGGATAACATTATTCGTGTGAAATTGCCGATGCAAGGTCTGCTACAATGGGTCAATTGCTATTTGATTAAGGGTGATGAAGGATACACGTTGATAGATACTGGGACGCCTAATTCTCAAACAATAAAGCATTGGGAAGACGTATTGAAATATTTACAAATCGGATTTCATAACATTAACAAAATTATTATTACTCATCATCATATCGACCACTATGGCCTAGCTGCCAGACTTCAGCACCTGACCAATGCTCCCATCTATATGTCGGAAAAATGCTACCAGCAGGCTTTAAAATTGTGGGATCCTACTTTTGCATATGAGGAAAAATTATTTGAATTATTTATCCAAAATGGCGTACCTCATTCTCTATTAGAAACGTATAAGACTGATTTGGAGGCCTATTTTCATGCTGTTCAAGCACACCCAGAAATTCGGTGTATGGAAGAAGGTGAGGCCGTACGATTAGGTAATGAAGAGTATAAAGTGTTAGATACGTCAGGACATGCTGAAGGTCACATTAGTCTGTACAATGAACATGAACAAACGATTTTCTGTGGTGATCACATTATTCCTAAAATATTACCTAATCTAAATTTCACGCTTGGCTTCGATCTGAATCCGCTTGACTCTTATATGAAAACATTACAAAGACATTCGACTATGCAAGTGAAACATGCTTTTCCAGGGCATATGATTGCATTTAAAAAGTATAATGAACGAGCATCTGAGATACTTGAGCAATATCAAAATCGAGTAGAGAATATGATCATGTATATGGAACAACCAGTGTCTGTTTTTGAAATTTGTATAAAAATGCTTTTTAAGCCATTAAATTCTGAGCAATTAAAATTTAAAATGTTCGAAATATTATCTTATATCGAATTCTTAAGAGCAGACGGCAAAATCGAAGAGGCTGGCGTATATCAATCTATTCGGAAGTATGTCATCAAGTAACTATGCGTAAACATTAAACTCAAAGTCTAACTGCTTCGGGAAATACTATATGAGGAGGTTATATGATGTTAGATAAAGAAATGTTGTATAAAGTCGAAACGATGGAAAAGAAAATATATTTAACATTTGATGATGGACCTGATCCTTTATATACACCTCAAATATTGGATATTCTAAGGGAGAATGGTGTGAAGGCCACATTTTTTCTCATTGGAGAAAAGGTATTAAAGTATCCGGAACTTGTAAAATTGATTTATTCAGAAGGACATGCCATAGGAAACCATACCTATACACATCCCTTTCTAGTCTTATGCGATGAATCTAAGATCAAAGAAGAAATAGAAATGACTGAGGCAGCTATTCGTTCTGTGATTGGTGATGGAACATCTCTTTTTCGTCCGCCTTATGGATTAGTTAACGAGAAGGTTGTTCACTATATCTCAGAGCTCGAATATCAAATCATCATGTGGTCCAAGGAGTTGGAGATTTTTGATTGGTCTCTTCCAGGTGTTGACAATATGATCAATTTGGTTTTGGAAAAGTGGGAGCGCGGAAGTATTCTGCTTTTTCATGACGGCGGCGGCGATCGAACTGAAACGGTAGAATGCATTGAAAAATTGATTCCGCTCCTTCACAGTAAAGGGTGTACATTTTCAAGTGATTTTGCACCATGGACCGAGCAAGGGGCTGTAGAGGATCTGACTGAAATTAGTTAAACTCGTACAAACCTAAAAAATGCAGAATGGAGAAGATCATATGAAAGAGAATATTATTGAATGGGCGCAGCTTATATCTTGTTATGCTCAAGCAGGGTTAAACTATACGAATGACATTCACGATAAGCATAGATATCAGGAAATGAAAAAAGTTTCAGAAGCAATGATGGCATCTATTTTAAACTCAGAGCATTCGAAGATTCATGCGTAATCAGACGATAAAGAACTATGGAATTAATCGTTTCGTAGAAAGTAACAAGCCGAGAGGGAATCAGGTATTTACTCCTGAATTTCACTCGGCTTTTTCTTTTGTTATTTTCTCGTTCGCTATCGCTGTACTTTAATCTTATAATCTCTCTCCAGATATTTGTGAATTCTCTGGAAGTCGGTTGCGTTCAGATCGGCTTTTAAGACTATATATAATTGGCCTCCTCTACAAAAGGCAACTGCCCTTAACGGGAGATTTGGAGTATGCATGGATAGGGGGTATGATTATGATCAGGAGGCGAATTAATGATGTTGTTAGAAGTTATTGCTACGACTGTTGGGGATGCCATTATGGCTGAACGCGGGGGTGCTGATCGAATTGAATTGATAACGGGCATAAGTGAGGGCGGCTTAACGCCCAGTCTTGCTCTTATAGAGAAAGTTCGAGAGGCAGTATCCATTCCCGTTAGGGTTATGGTACGACCTCATGCTAGATCATTCCAATACGATGAAGAAGATATCGAGACGATGAGAAGGGATATTGTTCATATCGGTTCGGTAGGAGGACTTGACCTTGTTATGGGGATGCTTAGGCATGATGGGACTGTAGATGAGGAGAATCTGAAGATTCTTTTGGATGCTGCAAACGGTATAAAGGTTACTTTCCACCGGGCGTTTGATGAGGTTCGGAATCAGGCAGAAGCGCTAGATGTTCTTTCACAATATCCGGAAATTACTGATATTCTAACATCCGGAGGATGTAAGACTGCACCGGAAGGCGCAGATCAGCTTGCGAAGCTTGTTCGTCTAACCGCTGGTCAATCGATTTCAATTCTGGCAGGTGCCGGCTTAACCGAACAAGGGCTCGAATCTTTCCTTAGGCAATCGGGTGTAAGTCGTGTTCATTTTGGCTCAGCCGTAAGACAAGACGGTGATCCGCTGAAGCCCATTAACCCTGAGTATCTACAACATATCCGTACAATTATTAATGAATGGAAGAGGTGACATCCTTGTTTGACCTCATGAAGAACAACATATCTATCGATTCAGTGAATTAAGGGCCCCCAAGACTGATTCATCACGGAAGTTTTCCATTAACATTAAATTACCAAGCCATTCTTGAACTGCAGTGGACTACACTCGTCGTTGAATCGGCTTGTTATTTTTTGTTATTTAATTTGAACAATCTTCTAAAAGAGGGAAATAGTATTAAATGTCGAATATAGTTTAATTGTCGAATATAGTTTAATAATGTTGATAAAATAAATTACCTTCGGGAGGATTGCTCAAGTGTCATTTACAATGTGGTTAAAAAACTCAAAGCAAGGATTGACTGATCAAGTCAAAAAATTTAAGAACAAAGACTTCATGGATGCAGTGGTTGCGGGTTGCGCAATTGTTGCAGGAGCTGACGGTTCGATTGATTCCAGCGAGAAGCAAAAGATGTCTGGTTACATGAGTCGGAGCGAAGAATTAAAGGTATTTGATATGGGCGAAGTAATCAACCGATTCAATCATTTCGTTGGTAACATCGAGTTTGACGCTATCATTGGCAAACAAGAGGCACTCAAAACGATTGCGAAATTCCGTAGTAAACCGGAAGTTGGTCGTCTGATTGTGGGTGTATGTAGCGCAATTGGCGCAGCCGATGGAGATTTCGATGATAAAGAAAAGGCGATTGTTCGAGAAATTTGTGATGCCCTTGGACTGAATCCTAGCGAATTCAGCCTGTAGTTCGTACAAAAGAAAGGGTGCTTAGATCAGTGTCCTAAGTTTTCTGTCTTCTTTAATTATAAATAAAAAAATAAATTCTCCTTTTTGAAACGACAGGAAGAAAATGCCGTATTAATAAAAGTGTTGGAAAATGTTGTCGATAAGTCGAAAAATTTGTTGATTACATAATATATACTAGTTTATATCCAAAATATTACTAAAAGAGGAGGTGACCTAAAAATCATGAGTATAAATCTCGTAAAAGGTCAAAAAATTGATCTAACTAAAGGTACAGCAGGACTTACCAAGCTTGTAGTTGGCCTTGGTTGGGACCCAGCTGAAGCCAAAGGTTGGTTTGGAAGCAAAAAGAAAAATGCTAATATTGACTGTGATGCGTCTGCACTATTGCTAGATGCTAACGGAAAATTGACGAAGAATGGCAACCTCGTCTGCTTCCATAATCTTACTAGTGCCTGTCGCTCTGTTCAGCATTCTGGAGACAACCTTACCGGGGGGGGCGATGGCGATGACGAGCAAATCACCATTGAACTTTCAAAAGTGCCTTCTGATGTAGAAAAGATCCTTGTTGTCGTTAATATTTATCAAGCTGAACAAAGAAATCAAGATTTCGGCATGATCAAATCTGCATTTATCCGTATAGTAAACAGTGCAAACAATCAAGAATTAGTTAAGTTCAACCTTACTGACAGCTACGCTGGAATGACTGCTTTGATCACTGGAGAAATCTATCGTCACAATGGCGAGTGGAAATTCCAAGCGATTGGCGAAGGTGCTCATGCAGCACATATTAGTATTCTGGCTGCACGTTATCAGTAATTAAAACAAAAAAAGCGAGGTAATCATTCAATGGCAATTAATCTTTCAAAAGGTCAAAAGGTAGATCTTACCAAGACAAATCCGGGACTCTCAAAAATTACAGTTGGTCTAGGCTGGGACACAAATAAGTATGATGGCGGCGGTCAGTTCGATCTTGATGTTTCTGTTTTCTGCGTAAACGCATTAGGGAAAGTTGACAACGAGAAGAACTTTGTGTTCTACAACAATCTTCAAAACGAAAATGGTTCTGTAGTCCATACCGGTGACAACCGTTCGGGTGATGGTGATGGTGACGACGAGCAAATCAAAATTGATTTATTGAGCGTTCCAACAACCATTGAAAAAATCGCATTTACGATCACAATTGATGCTGCTGCTGAACGAAACCAAAACTTCGGTCAGGTAGCTAATGCCTACGCACGTATCGTCAGTGAAGATTCAGATGAAGAATTGATCCGTTTTGACCTTGGCGAGGACTTCTCCATTGAAACTGGAGTGGTTGTTGGTGAGTTGTATCGTAACAATGGCGAATGGAAGTTCTCTGCTGTTGGAAGTGGCTACAAAGATGGTCTTGCGGGTCTAACTAAAGATTACGGACTGCAATAAGAAACACACACATGGCTTCCTTCGGGCGGCCATGATTATTTCCATATTAGAAAGGTGCGATACAATATGACTATTAACTTGTCCAAAGGTCAACGGATTGATCTTACCAAGACAAATCCTGGTCTTACAAAGGTGATTGTCGGTTTAGGCTGGGATACCAACAAATACAATGGTGGTGCTGATTTTGACCTTGATGCCTCTGCCTTCTTGTTACATGAAGATGGCAAAGCAAAAGGCGAGGCCGATTTCGTATTCTACAATAATCTCAATGCTTATGATGGAGCAGTCTTACATACAGGTGATAATCGCACAGGCGAGGGCGATGGAGATGACGAGGAGATTATCATTGATTTCAATAAAGTTCCTGTTAACATCTCCCGGATCGGTATTACGGTTACTATTCACGATGCAGCTCAACGTGGCCAGAACTTCGGTCAAGTCAGTAGCGCTTTTGTACGTGTAGTAAACGAAGCTAACAAAAATGAAATTCTTCGATATGATTTGGGTGAAGACTTCTCCACTGAAACAGCCGTTGTTTTTTGCGAGTTCTACCGTCAAGGTGGCGATTGGAAATTCCAAGCCATAGGTAGCGGTTTTGCTGGTGGTTTAGAATCATTGGTTAAGAACTACGGCTTAGCTTAAAGATTAGACTAAATTAGGGTGATGGAATCATTGCCCTAATCTCTCTCCATATTTCACAATGAAGGGTGAGTACATATATATGGCCGTTTCAGTTATCAAAGGGCAAAAGGTGGACTTAACGAAAACAAACCAAGGAATTACCAATGTTACCGCCATAATAGGTTGGTCTGCCCCACCAGAGGTTGAAGTAGACACTTCCGCCTTTTTGCTAGCGCAAAACGGCAAAGTAAAAGGTGACGAAGATCTTATATTTTATGGAAATGCCAGTAATTCGTTTATTAGCTACCATGAGAACAGCTCAAGTGAAAGACAAGTGAAAATTAATTTAACCCTAGCGTTACCTTCTGTTGAAAAAATAGCTTTTACACTAACCCTTTATGAAGGGGAATTAAGACGTCAAACATTTAGTCAAGTGAGCGGTGTATACGTTGGATTTATAAATGACACAACGGGACAAGAAATTATTCGTTATGACTTGGAAAACAATTTGTCTGTAGAAACGGCAATAGTTATAGGGGAATTATATAGATACAACGGTGAATGGAAGTTCAATGCTATTGGAGCAGGTTATTCCGGTGGATTGAAGGCACTCTGTGGTAGCTACGGGATTGAGGTGAAGGATACTCCAAATACCAATCAGCCTCAACCGACGCCGATTATACCTCCTGTGCAGCCGCGAGTTGTGCCAAAACCGATTGTTCCTACACCGGCACCATCACCAGAAAAACCAATTCACCTCAACCTTTCGAAAATTGAATTGAAGAAAAAGGGAGATACGATTAATCTCGAGAAAAAATCAGGTGGTCTTGGGGAAATTTTAATAAATCTCAACTGGAATCAACAAGGAAAGAAAAGTAGTATTTGGAAGAGAAACCAAGGGGTCGATTTGGATCTTGCCTGCCTTTACGAGCTCAAAGATGGTAGAAAAGGGATCGTTCAAGCATTGGGAGATTCCTTTGGTTCACTCACTCGCGAACCTTATATTATGCTAGATGGGGATGATAGAACCGGTTCTATCAAGACGGGGGAAAATATAAGAATCAATGGCAGTAAGCTCTCTGAGTTCCGAAGAATTCTCGTATTCACCTTTATTTATGAGGGAGTATCGAATTGGGCTGAGGCGGATGGAGTTGTAACCATTAAACAAAATGGTGGGCCAGATATCGTGGTTAGATTGGACGAGCATGATAACAGTCGTTCAATGGTTGCTATTGCTATGATCTCAAATGTAAGGGATGAGACTATGAGTATTGAGAGAATCGTACGACATTTTTCGGGACATCAGAAAATTGACGAGGCTTTTAATTGGGGCTTACGATGGGTAGCAGGGAGTAAATAATATAGAAATTGACGGGAGCTAATAAAGTGATTGATTTTTTTCAAAGCATGCTAGCTAATTTCTCAAGCTTCTTTAACTGGGATAATCTATCGGGTGTCCTAAGCGATCCCGCAAGTTGGGGCATTATTCTTACTTTAGTTCTCTTGGAAGGTTTGTTATCGGCAGATAATGCACTTGTACTTGCTGTTATGGTAAAACATCTACCGAAAGAGCAACAAAAGAGAGCATTGTTCTACGGTATACTGGGTGCTTATATTTTTCGTTTTCTAGCTATCGGAGTTGGTGTATATCTTGTACAGATCACATGGGTAAAGGTAGCTGGTGGGGTATATCTTCTTTGGATCGCACTGAGTAATCTATTTGATCTAAAAGTTAAGTTTGCTCGAGTGGGTAATATTCCTCTTATTCCTTATATTGGGAAAAAATACGATGAGGATGAAGAAATACAAAACAAAGGCTTGGGTTTTTGGCGCACGGTTATCGCTGTTGAATTGATGGACATAGCGTTCAGTATAGACAGCGTACTAGCGGCATTTGGTGTGAGTGAGAAAGTGTGGGTATTGTTCTTGGGAGGTATATTAGGTGTGCTGATGATGCGTGGTGTCGCACAAGTTTTCCTCGCATTAATTGATAAGTATCCGGAACTTGAAAAAGCAGCCTTTATCCTTATTATTATAATCGGTTTGAAAATGATTGCCGCAGCATTTGGGTTCGAGGTATCTCATGTATTGTTCTTTAGTGTAATAATAGGCGTATTTGTTGGAACTATCATCTTTAGTTCAGTACGCAAGGGTAAAAAAGAAGTTAAATCTGTTTAAAGCTGTCGGTATCGTTTTGAAGTATCGGAGTTCAAATTCCCCCCTTTCACTATTGGGGGGATTTATTTTTTATACTATTTTAAGAAAAGGACGAAGATGTATGCGATATTTTAATTACATTACAAAAGAGGTAGAAAAGCAGCTCTTCTTTTCTGCTCCACTCTCATTTAATAACACTTCGAATCAGGAGGTGCTTGCTTATGCGATTGGCGCAGCATTATACTGCCCTGCGACTAGACAAACGATCGCTGAGGATATCCTGACCCAAAAGAATGAAGGGCTCACAACGATGGTCATTGATTTGGAGGATGCGATTGGTGATAACCAAATTGATTTAGCAGAGGAATCCCTTCTTCAGCAAATTTTCGGTATTTCCTCATTCCTAAAGATCGGTTCCCTTGCTTATAACAACTTACCGCTTTTGTTTATACGTGTAAGAAGTGCGGAACAAATGAAGCGTATGATTGCGAAGCTGGAGGAAAATATCACCTTAATCACGGGGTTTATTCTACCCAAATTCACACCTGAGAATGGTACGGCGTATTTCGACGTAATCTCAGGGTATAACAGAGCTAAGAGTCCATCGTCTCCTACGTTGTATGGCTTGCCAATTTTAGAGACGGCATCTGTCATTTATAAGGAGTTACGGATGGATACTCTTCTTGGGATCAAGAGAATATTAGACGATAATAAAGAGTTTGTTCTTAACGTCAGAATTGGAGCAACTGATTTTTCCAGCTTGTTTGGATTAAGAAGAAGCCCTGATATGACGATTTATGATATTGCACCGATCCGTGACTGCATTTCGGACATCATAAATATCTTTGGAAGAATGGATTCTCCCTATGTCATTTCCGGTCCTGTATGGGAATACTTCGCTTCCCGTGAACGAGTATTAAAACCACAGTTAAGACTAACACCTTTTGAAGAAATATTGGGGCAGCCCGGTCGTAAGTTACGAATGGAATTCATCACCAATTACGTAGACGGTTTGATTCATGAAGCGATGATGGATAAGGAGAATGGGATAATTGGAAAGACCATCATTCACCCATCGCATATTAAACCTGTTCAATCTCTTTACGTCGTTACTCATGAAGAGTTCGTTGATGCAACCAGTATCGTGGCAAACAATAATGATTACCTTGGAGTTCTTAAAAGTGAATATTCTAATAAAATGAACGAAATCAAACCGCATCTAAATTGGGCGCAGCGGATAATTGCAAGATCAAAAATATATGGGGTGCTACATGAAGAACAAAACTATATCTCCTTACTATCAAACCACGAACACGCATACGTTTAATATACTAGGAGATTTATCTGTAACCGTTTCTGTTAAAGAGAATCCATTTCAATTACCGCTAGATTCACTGTTCTCAATGGCAGCAAGGATAAACAAGAAGAGGGCTTTTCTCTTTGTAAGCAAGATCTTAGGAAAGCACATACCTGTTGATCCCTATATATCTTTATTAAGTGGAGCGGCGTTGTCTCTATTATTGTTTAAAGAATTGAATGAAAATAATGAACAAACGGTGGAGCTTCTTTCTGAGATCCTTAACGGTTTAACTGGCTCAACAGACGCGGGAACGGTTTATCGCAAAATCCAGCAAAGCCGGTTAGTATTACCTGCCCCCGTTAAGTTTATTGGCTTTGCTGAAACCGCTACAGCATTGGGACACAGCATGTATAACGTATTTGATGGCGGTTGTACGTATATTCACACAACACGCGAGCTAATCCCATCCATGACCTCGTTAATTAACTTCGATGAGGAACATTCGCACGCTGTATCTCACCGATGTTATGCAATTGATGCAGATGTTATAGCTGGTGAAGAAACCGTCGTATTGGTCGATGATGAGATTACAACGGGGAAGACTGCACTTAATATCATTAAGGATATTCAGGCGAAATTCCCCCGTAAAATCTATATTGTTGCGTCTCTCTTAGATTGGAGAACACCTGAGGATGAACAGCGTTATATGGAATTGGAGCAACAACTGGATATCACGATCAAGTTATTGTCTCTTATTAAGGGGACAATTGAGGTTCAGGGTGATCCAATCTTATCTGTTCCTCAAGAAGCAATATTATTAGTCTCTGTTATTCCAGCAACTGAGTTTATTTATCTGAATGATCTTTTCGAATCGTCCAGAGGAGAATCTCTAAACAGCGAAGGATACATGAATGGTGCACCTTATACTAAGGGAACTGGAAGGTTCGGTATTCAACAGATCGACAACCGAAAGACTGATTCGAGTGTCTCGGCAGCTGCCAAAAGATTGGCTGGATATAGGAAAGGTGAGAATACTCTATGTCTTGGTACTGGTGAATTCATGTACATTCCTATGAGAATCGCAAGCGAGATGGGCGAGAATGTGTCTTATCATTCCACTACCCGCAGCCCAATTCATTCTGTACATCATACAGATTACGCGGTAAAACATGGCGTTTCGTTTCCGTCACCAGATGATTATGGATTAGCCAATTTCGTTTATAATATTTCCCCCGGCCAGTATGAGGATCTTTTTCTTTTCTTAGAGCGGGATCATTCTATAGAAAGTATCGAGCCAATGCTCCAATCTTTTCGCACGAAGGGATTCACAAAAATCAACGTTGTTATTTGCGGTCCCAAGTTTCATTCATTGAAAGGAGATAACGTATGAACGCGACTTCACATGAAAAAATATATGACAGGGTTATTAAGAAGCCCGAACAGATGGGAAGTTATAGCGAATCTGATGTCATCTTCTTGTTAAAGAATTTAAGTGAGATAAATCTTGAGAAGGAAACGAATGATCGTGAACAGGCTATACAATCAGGCGTGCATTACTCTGAAATGCTTCCTGTTGAATATCAACCAACGCCTGAATATATCCAACTGTTCAAAGATACGTTGGATGAGTCTGCAGAAAAGGTTGCACTTGCTGCAGGGGTCGTTGCAGAGCTTATTATGAAAAAACGGGGTGGGAATGTCGCCCTCATTTCTTTGGCTCGAGCGGGAACACCCATTGGAATTCTTATAAAAAGATATATCACTTTTCGTTATCAGATCGATCTTCCTCATTACAGTATTTCAATTATCAGAGGAAAGGGTATTGACGAGAATGCCTTGAAGTACATTTTTCAGCAGCATGGTTTGGATACACCATTGCAGTTCGTGGATGGTTGGACCGGTAAAGGGGCTATTCGGAAAGTGCTCATTGATGCTTGTCGTGACTTCAAAGATAAATACGACATCTCATTGGATGATGATTTGGCCGTCCTCGCTGATCCTGGTTTTTGTTCGGATACGTTTGGTACGAGAGAGGATTATCTTATTCCTAGTGCGTGCCTAAATTCGACGGTTTCGGGTTTAATGAGTCGTACAGTGTTGCGACATGATTTGATAGACCAAGATGACTTTCATGGAGCTAAATACTACAAGGAATGGTTAGGGGATGATCTATCCAACCATTTTATCGATGTGGTAGCAGGCTATTTCCCTAAGATTGCTACAGCCGCAGAAGAAGAAGCCATAAAAATGATTTCGTTACCCGCAGAAGTTACTTGGCAGGGGATGAAAGATATAGAGTCTATCCAAAGGGAATATGCGATTTCCGATGTTAATCTGGTTAAACCAGGAGTTGGTGAGACAACAAGGGTTCTTCTGAGAAGAGTTCCATGGAAAATACTTGTTGATCGTATGGACAATCCGAATTTGAACCATATTCTTCTTCTGGCAAAGGATCGGAATGTACCCGTTGAGGTATACCCAGGACTTAATTATTCCTGTTGTGGAATAATTAAACCGCTTAAGGGGGAGATAGAGTGATCTACGCCAGCGATTTAGATCAAACCCTAATCTACTCAACGCGTTCTGTTGGACTTGCGCTAGATTCCCCTCTAATCATGGCGGCGGAAACCGTGAACGGGAAGATAACTTCTTATATTTCAATTCAAGCATGCTCGATTCTTACAACAATGGCGAAGGAAATGGAGTTCATACCGGTCACAACAAGAACTATGGAACAGTACAACCGAATTGAACTGTTTCGTGAAGTCATTCAGCCAAAGTATGCTATTACAAGCAATGGCGGCAACATACTGTTTGATGGAATTCCAGATTTAGAATGGAATCAATTTGTTCATGACGATATTGTGGGTAAGTCTGCCTCAGCCAATGAGGTAAAGACATTATTCGATCAGATTGGGAATGATGATTGGATATTAGGCGAACGGTTTTGTGATGAGCTATTTTTCTCAATAGTCATCAACCGAGAGAAAATGCCGTTGGATGAAGTGCATCAAGTTTCAAAAGAAATAAGAAATCTGGGATGGGAGGTATCCGTTCAGGGTAGAAAGATATACCTGGTACCCATCTCCGTGAGCAAGAGCGCTGCTCTTTCACATCTTCAGCAGCGTATTGGAGCAGATATCATCGTGGCATCGGGCGACTCACTTCTGGATAGATGTTTATTAGATTATGCAACGCATCCAATAGCACCAAAGCACGGGGAGCTCTATCGGGAGGAATTAAGGTTTCCGGGTACCATGGCGTATTCATTTACCTCTACATCCGGAGTTCTTGCAGCAGATGAGATTATGAAGTTTGTATCTAAAGTGAGTTACTCAAATGACAAGGTTATGGCCAATAAAATCGAAAGGGGATAAATATGAAGAAGAATGCACGAATTTGGTTTAATCGTTGGTTCTCTGTTGCATATCACTACATGAACCATATTAAGAATAATTCAGATGGACTTGAAGTGGAGTTGTATGGTACCCATCCGGACCCTAAACATATGTCTCTTCAGGCATGCAACCATGTAGAGGTAGAGCCGCAGTTGGACGGTTACGAATATGTGGAATTTTGTCTCGATTTCTGCCGCCGACACCAAATAGATGTCTTTGTTCCGCGCCTTAATATGTTTCATATTGCCAAGCACATCGCTTTATTCGAAGAGATTGGGACAAGGGTTATCGTATGTCAAGATGTGGATCTCCTTGAGAAGCTGATGGACAAGGACTTATTTTATCAATCTGTAAAACCAACTGGAATCATGGTTGTGCCTGATTATCACATTGTTCGAAATGCGAATCAATTCAAAGAAGCATACGAAGATCTCGTGAACAAGGGACATAAAGTGTGTTTTAAACCGACCAATTTGGAGGGTGGATTGGGCTTCCGGATAATCGACAACGAACGGAATGAGCTTCAGGATATGTTCGGCGCGATCAATAAGTATTTGTCATTTGAAGAAGCGTATCGGATACTTTCCGGTGTAGAGGAATTTAATGATTTGATGGTCATGGAACTCCTAGATGGTTTTGAGTTTAGCATAGATTGCTTATCTGATCCTGCTGGCAAACTTCTAGCAGCAGTTCCACGCCGTAAAGCTGGCGGCCGTCTTCGCTCCATGGAGAATATTCCTGAGCTTCTGGACATTGCTCAAAAAGTAGCTGATACATATAAGATACCTTATATCTTTAACGTACAGATGAAGTATAAAGACGGAGTGCCAAAACTTCTTGAAATTAATCCCAGGATGTCGGGTGGTTTGCATGTCACTTGTTTAACGGGGATAAATTTCCCTTATTTGGCAGTGAAAATGGCTCTAGGTGGCCATGTGGAACTACAAAATCCTCAATACGACATTATCGGAAGTCATGTAGAAATGCCAATGCTTATGAAAGATTTCCATTTGAAAAACAAAGTTTTAATGCATGAAAATTTGTGATTATTCAGAAGCCATGTTCTGATCTTATTAGCCACCCTTTGAGGTGGTTTATTTGACAATATTCTCCCTGAATTCTAATCTTATGTGTAAGAAGGAATAAGAATTGATTGGATAAATAAATATTGAAAATGAGAGAGATGGGGGAATGAATATGTTTATGGGAAAGTTGAAGCCCTTAGGGGGAGCCCTGATTGGTTATTTAGTTGGATTGGTCTGTAGCAGCTTCTTGCCGGACTTCTTATTCCTTTTATTCCCGATAATCGGAGGGGGGCTCGCACTCTTGTTGGGTAATCAAAAGAATACTGGACAGAAAACACACAATATTCCTGATGTGATACCGGTACAAGAAGCCGTATTGAATTCCAGTGATACATCATATCAATCGAACGGTATCGAGGCTTCAAAAGAAAAGATAAATCCGATGTTTCAACCTATTATAGAATATCTAGAAGTGATTGAAGACATGGTGATTTCCGAAGGACAACAGAATACTCTTGATAATGAAATTGTAGAAAAATCATGCTCTTTGTTTCTTCGATTGCATCGAGTCATTCCGCTTCTAAGCGACTTAAATAATGACGAAATCAATCATACGATTAATAGGCTCGTTTTAAAGGAACTAAACAGTGTTATTAATCCCTTCCTACGTTTAAGTGGTGAGGCAAAAATAAAGAATCGCCGCGTGCTCTTGAATGGTATTCGAGATGTGAACAATAAAATCTCTGATATCGTTGCAACGATCGAACACAAGGATTTATTGGAATTACAAACGAGGGCGGAAGTCATCCACAAACGGTATGCTAATTCCTAAAATGAAGAGGAGGTCAATTGAACATGTCTACACAGATCATTGAATTGAAAAAGGAAGATGAGCAGAAGGTTATTCAAGAAGCGTCAGAAATCATTCAGAAGGTTTCTCAGGCAGATACATTATCATTAGATACCCTAATGGACGAGGTAGGGAAATTGGGAGCCAAGACACAGGAAAAGGCTGGACAAGCTCTTACACAACTAGACCGACCAGTTAACGAATTGATGTCAGGGAAATCCGATAAGGTATCAAACCTGATTCTGTCTTTGAGAAACGAGTGCGAATCCTTACAACAAAGTAAAAATGTCGGATTCTTCGGCAAACTGGTTCGTAAATCGCCTATAAAAAATTACGTGTATAAGTATCAATCCGTTAAAACGAATATTGATGCGATCGTGGCTGGACTTAGGAGCGGGAAAGATACGCTTGAGGAAGATATTATCAGCATGAGAGTATTGAAGCGTAGCTCTCTCGAAGAAATTTACAATCTCCAGTATAAAATTGCAATGGGTAATAAATTGAAAGAGCTTTTCGAAATAGAGATTAATAATCCAGAGAATGAAAGCCGCAAAACATACTTGGAACGTGGACTGAGGAAGGTCGTTACCCGAATTATGTCCATGACCGAAGACATCATGCTCTTCAACCAAGCAATTGCAGCTACTGATATTGTTAATGACACAAACGATAAATTGATAGATTCCGTAAACAATGCAGTCTATAAGGCAGCAAATCTTATTAAAATATCGGCACTAATTACACTGGCGATAGAGAATCAAATAAAGGTAGCAAATGCTGTGGAAAGTGTGAACAGTACGATAGAGAACACATTCAAAGACAATGCGGCAATGCTTAAAACTACAACGGAAAAATCAGCTGAATTGCTAAAAAAACCAGCAATGTCTTTGGAAGCTGTTAATCAGGCTATGTCTGATTTGATGATCGCGCTGGATACATCCGAGAAATCGAATCGTGACATCATTGCTTCGTGTAACGAACTTACTCCAAAACTGACAGCTATTAATCAACAAATGACAAAACGTCTTGGATTGGAAGCAGGCACACAAACTACGGGCATTCAAGAGACTGCTGCTACAAGCGAATTGAGTAATATCCTTTATTAAGTACGTGAGACAGAAAGACGAATGATACTGATGTGAAGAGGGGCCGAGAGGTCTCTTTTTTGTTTAAAAAACAGTTATCCGAACATACTATTCATAGATGGACCTTCTTGTTCATATAGATAGATTAGAAGAGGAGATGATATTTATGATTTCTTATGTATGTCTCGGGATATTGATTTCAGTTTTAATTGTAATAACAAGCAACAACAGGGCAGAGTCCATAATAGAGTTACAAAAATAAGCTATTCAGAGCCTCCTAAGATGGGAGGCTTTCTTTTATATCTATACTCGATTAATTAGAAATCTGATAGAATTGACGTAATGATAAAAATTAGGAGGTTCGTTCAATGATAGACTTTTCATTTGAAATAATTAGCGATACTAATATTAACATGGAATACCAATATGGCAGTGAAACATTCAAACTCAATATTTACCTGAAACATGGATGCTGGACAATACATCCATTTGACGGTATTCTTTTGCAAAACCGCGAGCTTTGCAGAGTTGTGATGATTGATCTTTTTAAAAATAAAAGCTTTCAAATCATGCTAGCCAAGGAAAACATCCTATTATCTAGTTTGAGAACCTCAATTGATTTAGATCCTTCAAAGCAAGACCAAGACGAACCAACCCATAGTAGAGAAAGTGTTAACGATCGTATCAATCGAACAAGCGATTACAATGGTTATGTGGATCAAAACAGTTCATTACGGGATGTATTTGAGCAAGAAGTTAGACTGTGTGACGAAAAAATGGATATGTTCAACGACATCTTAAAACAAATGTTTATGGATAATTACGGTCCAGGGAACGATGAATTCGATAAAATCCAAGCGCTTGTTCGTACATACAAAGAGACCCAAGGTAAAATTATAAAAATAATGGAAGATGTAATAGGCTAACTAGATATCAGAATAGAAGAAGGAGAGGCGATTCTTTTTGAACATTAATCTGCACAAACAAAATGCACAACTGGTCTTAACTAAAATGGATTTGACGAAAGTGCAAGCTCGAATAGGACTTGTATTGGATGGTTCGGGATCAATGAGAAAACTCTACAAGGGTGGGGTTGTACAAAAGGTGATTGAACGGATACTGGCGGTAGCCATCCATTTCGACGATGACGGGTCTCTCGATTGTTGGATTTATGACACTAAGTTCTCTAGATTACCAGCTGCAACAGAGAAGAACATAGAAGGTTACGTCGAAAAGTACATACTCAACAATGAGAAGATATCAAAATTCGGTAGGAACGATGAGCCCCCAGTCATGCGGGATGTGATCAAGAAATTTACGGTGGAGGATACGAGTAACCTACCAGCATACGTCGTTTTTATCAATGATGGTGGAGTGAAACGAGGGTCCGGAGATACGATTGACAAAGTAGTAATCCATTCCTCCAGCAAACCAATCTTCTGGCAATTTGTCGGAATAGGAGAGTCGGAATTTGGTGTCCTGAGAAAGCTGGATACGATCGCAGGTCGCGTTGTGGATAACGCAAACTTTTTTAATCTTAATGATATTGAATCCATTAGTGATACTGATCTTTATGAGCGTCTGTTTGATGAGTTCCCCAATTGGTTGAAGATAGCTAAGGTAGCCAATATCATTCAATAATTAATGGAAATACTTATTAGATAGCGATCTTCACTACAAATTGTTTGTCGAAGTCGGCCCTTATTATTAACCGGAATATCGAAACGATTGCCTCTGGTTATTCGACGAAGCTCCTCGCCAGGTTTGAATCAGTTGGGTCACACCAGCAATAGAATTGAGGTTTGGCACCAAGGGCGCCAACTGTCAGCCATCCAGAAATCCTGTTCAGCCCAGTATACCTTATTATGATGTAATGAGCGCCCATGATATCATTTGTGAGGGGGAGCGACTTTCCTTCGGTGTAACGAGTTCAACAATTATAGTAAAGAAGGTTTAAATAAATGACACATACAGAACAACAGATCTATCGATTCAGTGAATCGCCCATTTGGGAGCTACAGCGATCCTATTATGAAGAGCAGGGGATGAAGGCTTGGCAGAGTGAAGAAGTCCCACATTACATAACGAATAATTCATTTATTGCAGTGGCTTATGCGGAGATGATATTTGGGTTTCTTCAAGATAGAGCTAGCTTAGGCTATACAAGTGAACCGGTCACGATTCTTGAGCTTGGAGCAGGTTCGGGTCGATTAGCGTTCTATATTCTTAAGGAGTTGTGCGAGTTAAGGGATTTTGCCAATATCCCACTTCCTCCTTTTCGTTATGTCATGAGTGATTTGCCTCTCAAAAATATAGCCTATTGGCAGCAGCATCCTAGTCTCTTAACATTTGTCCAACAGGGGGTTTTAGATTTTGCACATTTTGATGCTATGTATGATACAGAGCTTAATTTGACGCAATCTAACCTTGTTGTACGACCTGCTGACTTGCAGCAGCCATTGCTAGTGATTGCTAATTATTTTTTTGATAGTATTCCGCAAGAATTGATCTATGTGGGTGAAGGCAAGATTTTTGAGTGCAATGTTTCGCTACATTCTCCAGAAGGAACGACTAATCTTAATACATCAGATATGTTGGATAAACTCATCCCAGAGTATCATTATCGTAGAGCGCCCGAATACGAAGAGGATGCGTACCCGTATCACGCCGTTATAGGTCTGTATCAACAAAAGCTTGAGGATTCACATATTCTCTTTCCAGAGATTGGATTGGCATGTCTAGAACGACTTCGTCAGTTGTCGCAAGAGGGGTTCCTTCTGCTTACAGCAGATAAAGGTGACCACCGATTAGAGAACTGGGAATTTGCCGAGCCCCCAAGATTGGTTCATCACGGAAGCTTCTCTTTAACTGCAAATTATCAAGCCATTCAAACCTTTTTTGAGCAAAAAGGTGCACAGTCTTTCTTTACTACCCATCATTACAAAAACTTAAATGTTGGTTGTATTCTTATGCTTCAAGATCCCACAAGTCATGTAAATACCCGCCTAGCATATAAGCGGTTTATAGATCGCTTTGGACCAGATGATTTCTTTAGTATGAAAGAATGGTTTGATGAACATTTGGAACAAATGGAGCTACGCCAAATTTATTCCTTATGGCGATTAAGTGGCCACGATACTCAATGGTTTCTTCAGAGCACGGATCGTATAAAGAACCTACTTCCAATGAGTAGTGATGAAGAAATGAGTGACATCCATGATGGGATTCACTTCATGTGGTCACGCTACTATCCCATGGACGAGAATCATGATTTGGCTATAGAGTGTGGCATGGTATTGTTTGAAATGGATTTGTTCGAGGAGGCGTTGTTTTTCTTTGAACGATCACGAAATGTGAGTAAGGCGGATGCCAACGTAATGTATAATATGGCAATTTGCTACGATGAGGTTGGTATTGAAGAAACGGCATTGGACTACACTCGTCGAGCTTTAGCCATGGAGCCCGAGCATGAAGGGGCTTTGTCACTTCTAGAGAGTTGGGGAGTCACTCGGGAACTATAATTAGGATTGTTGAGGATAATTAATAAAATGAGCGATTTCCTTTCACTAGGGTAACGAATGTCTATTGCATTCGAATTTCCCTGTAGGAATCGCTCATTCTAACATAATGAAGATAGAAGAAACACCATTCACCCTGCATTGAACGTTATTACCCATGAATAGACATCAGGATAAATACGCTATAAAAAACGGCGTAAAAGATACCTAAGGCAACAAAAACAAGAAAAACCTGGCTTTCGCGTTTATACTCTGGTTTGTTCATTTGAAGTCATCCCCTTTTTTAATTTGTGAATGTTTTGTGTCTTTTTATAATTATTGAACATTCTGTGACAAATAGCAAATGCAAATTTGAGATCAATTGCAAACGGATTAATGCTTTTTATGAATATCAGCTATATACCAGCATCATAAGAAGAACCCTTACACAGATATGTAAGGGTTCTTCTTATGAATTAGTGTGAAATTAGTTATGAAATGGATGAGCGCTCATGTAAAAAGTCTGATGGAGAGTTGCCTGTAATTCGCTTAAATATACGGTAGAAATAGGAGACGTCGTTATAACCTACAAATGTAGATATCTCATCTATCGTTAACTGTGATTCTGTGAGTACATACATGGCTGTTTTGATTCTCTGGTTGTGTACATATTGACTAATGGTCTGATTAGTAACGCTACGAAATAGAGTTGCAGCATAATTGGGTGTTTTTTTGATAACTTCACCCAGTTCATACTTAGTCACTTTTTCACGGTAATGTTTCTGAATATAATCCTTCATACTATCCACCTGTCGATGTGTTTCTGGAGGGATTACGCCACGATCCCATTCTTGATTCATATATATCAACGCCTCGGTAAGCAACGCCTCCGCCATCATCACATAATATGAAGGTTGTTCCAGCCATTGATTCAGTATTGTCTTAAAACGTTCATAAATTAATTCATAGCATCCTAGTTTCTGTTTCATTAATCCATATGAACTAAGGATAGGTAGTGTAACGCCTGTGCATGATTTGTTGAAATTAATCACATACTTGGTATGGAATACTGTGGGAATACTCTTCCCATAATACGGAACATGGCTTGGTATGAGCAGGATATCTCCCTTTTCCATGATGATCTTGTTCTCATTCACCCAGTATACGCACTTCCCGTAGGTCATCAGACTTAAGTGCCAAGTCTCCTCATCTAATGTTCGTTCTTCGTACCAATCTACTCCGTTATCTTGATGGACATCTGTCACAACTATGATAATAATCGCTCCCAATAATCATACTATAGTGCAATCATTATACTATAGTTCATAGTGCCATTCTTGAATAGAAGATACAATTGAAAAAAAACGAGGAGGAATAAATAATGCTAAAAACAAAAATTATATGTACTATGGGACCTGCATGTGACTCCGTTTCGGTATTGAAAGAAATGATTCAAGCGGGGATGACAGTAGGTAGATTAAATATGGCTCACGGAGAGCTTGAGGATCATGTGAAAAGAATCGAGAATGTTCGCCAAGCGGCAAAAGAGATGAATACCTTTATCCCCATTATGATGGATATCAAGGGGCCAGAGGTTCGTATAGGTAAATTGAAAGAAGCATCATGTGAGCTAGTCGTTGGTAATGAGCTTATTCTGACGACGGAAGAGGTACTTGGTGACGCTAGTCGGATTTCTGTCAATTATCCAGATATGACACAAGTCATTAAGCCCAATGATCGGATTCTGATTGATGATGGACTTGTAGACCTGACTGTTCTTGCTATTAAGGGTCATGATATTCACTGTCGAATCGTTAGTGGTGGAACATTGAAGCCTAGAAAAGGGGTCAATCTTCCTGGAATTCAAACCACTCTACCTGGTGTGACTGAACGCGACGTTCTTCATATTGGATTCGGGTTAAAGCATGACATCGAGATTATAGCTGCTTCATTCGTAAGAAAAGCAGAAGATATTATGGAAATTCGTAGCATTCTTAAAGAACATAAAGCGGAGCATGTACAGATTATTTCTAAAATTGAGAATGAAGAAGGCGTTATTAATCTAAATGCTATCATTGAAGCCTCCGATGGAATTATGGTGGCACGTGGAGACTTGGGCGTAGAAGTTCCAATTGAAGACGTACCAAGAATGCAGAAAGAAATGATTGATAAATGTAACTTAGCAGGTAAGCCTGTTATTGTTGCTACTCATATGCTTGAATCCATGCAGGTTAATCCACGTCCGACAAGAGCCGAGGTTAGTGACGTCTCAAATGCAGTGCTTCAAGGAGCGGATGTAGTGATGCTGTCAGGTGAATCAGCTGCAGGTAAATATCCTGTTCAATCGGTTCAGACGATGGCGGCTATTGCTAGAAAAGCGGAAGAGATGATCGACTACAAATCTGAATTTGACAAGAAGAGATCACAGCAGAACACAAACATTACAGAAGTCATTAGCCAGAACGTGGTGAGATCCTCTCTTGAGCTGAACGCGAAAGCGATCATTACATCTACAGAGAGCGGTTTTACAGCACGTATGGTTTCCAAATATCGTCCTAAAGCACCGATTATCGCGATTACACAGCATGAGAATGTGTTGGCTAAGATTTGTCTTCTTTCGGGTGTCATTCCTGTCAAAGGGGATAAGGTGACATCGACAGATGAAATGATCGAGTCATCTATTCGTAACGCAGCACAGACAGGATATATTGAAGTAGGAGATACGGTTGTTATTTCTGCAGGAGTACCTTTAGGCGCGGGTACAACGAATTTGATTAAGATTCAACAGGTATAATAGTTAAGAATTACAGAGAAGAGGATAAGGTATTAGCTGCTATAACGCAGTTAACCTTATCCTCTTCTTTGTTTATATCCATGCTTTAGTATCTAAGGGAAACAAATCAGGGTCTCGCTTGTATCTTGGGCTCAAAGTTCATGCATGGCTTACCGGAAGATCTTAATACGGTTAGACTTGGCATGGTATGTGTTTTAAACTCAAAAGCTTTACATCCCTTGGGGTACTTTGGATCCCATGTAACATAGAAATATTGGCATTTCATACAATCAATACGTGTAGTTTCAGTCATTTAAATTCCTCGTTATATCGTGTAAGATAACAATATTATACCTTAATCTACTAAAAGTTGTTCGTGATTTTTTAGCTTTTATAATCAAGGTATAGTGAAATTACTGATGGAAGTGGAGGGTGATCATGCAGGTATTGATTACGGTTATTATTGTGGTTGCTATCTTTTTTATGATCAGAAGTTTAAGTAAAACTTTTCGAAATAGGCGCCGTCAGCCTAACTATAAGAAACATCTAGTACCCAAGCAGCTTAACTTACAACGGGATGTCATATTGCGTGATGCTGAATCTCGCCTACAAGCGGGATTACCCAAACATTTCGTTAAACAGCTTAAGGGTAGAATGTTAGAGAAATACCCACGTATGTCTGAAGCTGAATTTGATTGGAAATTTTTTGAGCTGAAACGTTATTTCATGATGACAGCTATTATGAAATCTGTGCCTATGTATAGTGATTCGGTAGATGACATCTGGCATGAGATGTTAATGTTTACTCGCGAGTACCAAGAGTTCGGTGAAACGTTCATTGGCTCCTCCATTCATCATGCACCTCACTCAAGTACAGCGTCCTCACCTAATCCGGGTGAACGAGCTTGGTTCGAGTGGGTGTACAGTCAATTGTTCACTGTCTCTCCGTATACAGGAGCCATTTGGAAATCCTTCTTTCGTCATCCACTTGACATAACCCGCATTGAGGAACTTCTTCTAATGAGCGAAGAGTCATTAGTCAAAAGCCTGTTTAACCAACGGACAGTTGAACAATATCCGGAAATTCGGAGTGTGGTTCATCTTTTGATTGCTAAGGCGAAACGACAAATTAGTGGAGCTGAGCACAATACAGCTTACGATGAAGCAAGGCCTTCGAGGGGAAATGCCGATTTCATGCCCTATATGGCGGGTGCGATGATGTTTCACTCTTATCAGAATGACAACGGGTTTGAAGAACATATGCAACAATATTCCTTAGAGGATGAGAAGAAGAAGGATACAGCAAATACGGGTGATTCTTCCGGATACATCTGCAACGGCTGGGATGAGAATTGTACGGATAACGGAAGTCATGATAGTAGCTCAGATAGTGGAGGAGGCGGTGGAGATAGTGGGTCGACATCAAGCTGTTCTTCGTCTAGTTGCTCTAGCTGTGGTGGGGGTGGAGATTAGCAATTACTCCGACAATAAATGGGGATAATTAAATTTAGATAGAAGCCATTAATCCAAATAGGAGGGAAAAACATATGGAAATTATGTATCATGGCCATTCATGTATTCAGATTTTTACAGGGGGAAAGTCTCTCATTATAGACCCATTCCTACGTGGCAATGAGCTCGCGATCACATTACCGGAAGAGATTAAGACAGATGCGGTTCTCTTAACCCATGCACATATAGATCATATCCTAGATGCAGAGCCCATTGCTAAAGCAAATGATATTCCCGTTGTTGCCAATGTGGAACTTGCCACTTATATGTCATGGAAGGGTGTCAAAACGATTGATATGAACATCGGTGGTACTGTTGATCTTGGTTTCGCCAAAGCTAAAATGATTCAAGCCTTTCATAGCTCTGGTATTGTATTGGAAGAAGAGCAACGGATTATGTATGCAGGTATGCCAGGAGGATATATCATTTCTGCAGAAGGGCTAACGATTCTTCATGCAGGTGATACGAGTCTTTTCGGGGATATGAAAATGTTCGGAGATCGTTATTCCATTGATATTGCCTTCGTTCCGATAGGAGACAAGTATACGATGGGCATTGATGATGCACTTCAAGCAGCCGAGTGGTATAACGCGAAGATGACTGTACCTGTTCATTATAATACATTCCCTCTTATTCAGCAGGATGCTCAAGCATTTGTGCAACAACTAGAGAGGAAAGGGTTAGCGGGTAAGGTTCTACAACCAGGTGAGGTAATAGATATGGAAAGAACAAATAAGTGATATGAATTATGAGAAAGTATCTGTCGAACAAACCACAAGTATGAATAGACATGATTGAACAATTAGAGAAGAAGATGTTGTAGAATTGATATCCATTTTAACCGTTACATAGTGCACTCTTTATCATGACATTGGACCCGTTCCTTCGGGAGATCCTAATGAAATAATAGAGAGTGTATTTTTTCCATTCATCAAAAGATATATTTCCTCCGATAACATAAATATGATGCTAATGCAAAGTCATAGACAAATGTTACTCATTAATGTTATCGGGGGAAGAGTTCAATGAAGAATAGAATAGCAGCGTGGAATAACACGGTTAGAAATGTCTCCTTAAGGGTGAAATTACCTCTATTTATAAGTATGCTTGTCATTGTTGTACTTATAGGAACAAGTGCTTCCATGTATATGTTTGGTTCAAGTTTACTTCTTGATAAGAGCAAGGACGAAATGAACGCAAATGCTGACAGGATTGGGGAAAGTTTATTATCAACCGTTCAGTTAGAACAAGAAATGGCTTATTTGATCTCAATTCATAGCGACTTCAAAGACTTATTAAAGCTGCGTAATGAGAATAAGCTGTCTGAAGAAGACTTTTTTTCTGCTAAAAATCAATCGTTTACGAGATCAAATGACATATTGACTCAAAGCATTAAAGGAATAAAAGGAATTGAAACCCTTATGGTTGTCGATTCTAAAGGGAAGGTTATCTCAAGTAGTAGTCCTGTTGCGATTCAAGCCGATCGATCAGATCGTGAGTATTTTCAAGAAGCAGTAAAAGGGAAATCCAATATAAGTGATGCCTTGATATCAAAATCGACTAATACGTTAATTGTCTCCTTCGCACAGCCCATTAAAGATGATAATGGCAAAGTGCTTGGAGTTTACATCAGTACTATAGATACTTCCATGTTCGTTGATAAATTGGAGGGTATCCAAATCAATGAAGAAGGATTGATCTATATCTTAAGCCGAGATGGGGCGATTATATATCACTCTCAAGATGCTACGCTTATTGGGCAAAAGATAGAATCAGCTGATATGACCAATCTTCTGAAAGAGAAAGCTGTAGACAAGATTATTCAAGGGAATATTGATTATCAAGATAAATTTATGAGGTATTCGAAGATACCTGAAGCAGATTGGACAGTTGTCGTTGAAGATAGCTATCGAGATATCAAAAAACCACTTGATACATTGTTCACTAACATAGCTATTGTAACCATCATTACCCTGATCATCGCGGTTACCTTTGGATTGCTATTATCCAGAACGATTACAAAGCCGGTCATTAAACTTACGAATTTGTTCAGAAAGTTATCATCTGGTGATTTAACGGTGGCTGCTACGGGTCGATACAACAGTGAGTTCAAGGACTTGGCAGATAGTTTCAACGTCATGGTTGGATTAAATAAAGATTTAATCTCGAATATGAATAGCACTATTTATGTACTCAATTACAGTACTCAAGAATTAGAAACATCCTCGAAGCAAACAGCTTCTTCCATTGAGGAGACTGCAACAACGACGATGGAAATTGCTAAAGCGACGGAATCTCAATCGAATGATACAGAACACATCGTAGATAAATTTAATGAGGTTGGAGACAAAATTAATAATATTAATAACAGAGCGCAGTCTGTAAAAGAAAGAGCCGAGAATATTATTGAGGTATTTCATGCTAATAAAGAAGTTATTGAGAACTTGATTGAAATTAATGATAAGAACGAAGGAGAAGTACGTAAAATTTCTGGGATTACTTCTAAACTAGAAGAGAGTTCACATAGCATTAGTGAGATCACAGGTGCTATTACCGCGATTGCAACACAAACTAACCTACTTGCACTGAATGCTTCCATAGAAGCAGCAAGAGCCGGAGAGTATGGTAGAGGATTTGCAGTTGTAGCAACAGAAATCCGTAAATTGGCAGAACAAAGCTCGAAGCAATCGAATGAGATTAATGTCATTATTCAACAGACGCTTCAATATGTTGGGGAGAATAATGAGAGTGTGAAAGAAATCAGAGAGATCTCAAGTAAGCAGAATCAATATGTAGGTCAAACAGAGGAAGCATTTGACACGATCTTAAGGAATGTTATTGAGATTACAGATCAGATTAAACCGATGGCGAGTGAAATCTCAGATATGGAACAAAGCAAGGATGATGTATTGGAATCTGCTCAGAGTTTATCTGCTTCTGGAGAAGAAGTATCCGCCTCAGTGGAGGAAGTTACAGCTACCATTAAGGAGCAATCTGCTATGGTTCAGAACTTATCAGACATGATTGAGACGATTGATAACTTGAGTAAAGATCTTAAGGAAGCTGCTTCTAAATTTAGAACAGAATGAGGTTAAGCTGCTGTGACGTAGTTTACAAACTTATAGAATAGCTATATAGTTATAGTAACGGTTAATTATATGCAGTATTGTTTTATTGGAGGAGCCTGTCACCAAGGGCTCCTTCTGTTTTTTTTTGAGGGACCAGTTCTGTGGGTCCCTCTTTTTGTATGCTTTTTTTCATAAAGAATCGTTAAAAGAGGAAAGTTACTATGGATAGAAGAAAAGGGAGATGGAGTTATGGCTTTTGTTTTATATCTTGTACTTATTCTAGTGTTCACTAAAGTTGCAGGTGATCTTGCTGTTCGATTAGGGCAGCCAGCAGTCCTGGGTAAGTTAATTGTTGGGGTTATTCTAGGTCCTGCCGTCTTAGGATGGATTCCAAGTGATAGCAGCTTTATTCATGAAATGTCGGAAATTGGTGTGCTGTTACTCATGTTCATAGCGGGTCTTGAGACGGACCTGGATCAGCTTCGGAGAAATTGGAAGTCCGCACTGGCTGTAGCTGTTGGAGGTATTATTCTTCCTTTCCTTGGGGGATTCGCAGTTGCAGAAGTATTCGGATTTCCACATAACTATGCTCTTTTCATGGGTGTTATTTTTAGTGCTACTTCGGTCAGTATTTCTGCTCAGGTGCTAAAGGATATGAACAAGTTGAATTCGCGCGAAGGCACAACGATTCTGGGCGCTGCTGTTGTGGATGATGTACTCGTGGTCATTCTACTTGCGGTGATGATGAGTCTGCTCGGAACTGGGGCAGATGTTTCATTAGGACTATTAATCGGTAAAAAGGTGTTGTTCTTCGCAGTCATTATTGTAGCGGGATGGTTACTTGTGCCAAGATTTATGAAAATATTTGCGCCACTCAGAGTAACAGAAGCAACGATGAGCGCTGCTTTAATTATATGTTTTGGATTTGCCTATTTTGCAGATATCATGGGTATGGCTGGTATTATAGGTTCATTTGCAGCCGGCATCGCTATTTCGCAAACTTCATTTAAGCATACAGTAGAGAAGAAGCTGGAGCCGATTGCTTACTCTATTTTTGTTCCTGTTTTCTTTGTGAGTATTGGATTGAATGTATCGTTTGAGGGTGTAGGGCAACAAATAGTGTTTCTAATTGTACTATCACTTGTTGCTATTGTAAGTAAGTGGATCGGTGGAGGACTCGGAGCACGCCTTACTGGATTTAACAATCATTCCTCTATTGCTATTGGAGCGGGGATGATCTCAAGAGGAGAAGTGGCTCTAATTATCGCTGCCACAGGTTTGGAAGCAGGCTTGCTACAGCCTGAATATTTCACTTCCGTTATTATTATGGTTATTCTAACTACTTTAGTGGCTCCGCCATTGTTAAAGTACTTGTTTCGTGAGCCATCCGTTGTAAAAGAAGACTAACGAAGTTTCCTATAAGATGATGTGTCTTATCATTATATTTCTTTAACGGCCCCAATCTTACAAGGATGGGGTCTTTATTTTCTATTTTTACATTCAGATGATATATCTAACAACAATAGAAACTATAATAAAACAAAGTGAAACTGACAAAAGGAGAGAACTATGAATGATGAAGAAGATCATTAATTTTGCACATCGAGGCGCATCTGCGGTATGTCCTGAGAACACGATGGCGTCTTTTACCAAAAGTCTTGAATTAGGTGCAACAGGTATTGAAACGGATGTTCAGATGACGAAGGATGGACAACTCGTCTTAATTCATGATGAGGCCATCAACCGAACCACTGCTGGAGAGGGCTTTGTGAAAGACATGATATCAGAGGAAATATCCGCGCAGGATGCCGGTTCTTGGTTTGGAGAGACATTTAAGGGGGAGCACATCCCTACATTGGAAGAGCTATTAGAGCTTCTTCGTGTGCGGGATACGATACTAAATATTGAATTAAAGAATGGTATCTTTATGTATCCGGGGATGGAGGAAAAGGTCATTAACCTTGTTAGGCAATATGGAATGGCTGAGCGAGTCGTGATTTCTAGCTTTAACCATTACTCCTTAGTCCACTGTAAATCGATTGCTCCTGAGATTCGGACAGGAATCTTGTATATGGAAGGATTGTATCGGCCATGGGACTATGCTTCATCTGTAGGAGCTGATGCGCTTCATGCGAATCACCTTGCTGTACTTCCAGAGTTTATTGCGGAAGCCGTGGAGCATGGTAAAGATTATCACCCTTTCACAGTGAATGCGCCCGATCGAATGAAGGCACTGATGGAAGCTGGAGTTTCTGGTATTATTACAGATTATCCTGATAAATTAGCTGAACTATTGGCGAATAGAGGAGCGTGAGCCAGTGAAAAGAACATGGTTGCTGGGCTTTGGATTTTTCAGTATTAGTATTACATGGGCATTATATAATGCATTCATTCCTTTCTTTCTGGAAAATTACGTACAAAGCATAGCCGTTGTGGGCTTTTTGATGACAATAGACAATTATTTTGCGCTGTTTCTACAACCATGGATAGGGAATCGAAGTGACCGTACTAGAACTCGATATGGTCGAAGAATCCCCTATTTGCTAGTAGGAATGCCACTTGCTGCGATCTTCACAGCTATTATTCCCTTTCATACGGGGTTATTCACTCTTCTATTATTCATGATCCTGATGAATCTATCTATGAGCCTGTATCGATCCCCGACCATTGCATTAATGCCAGATATTACACCAGAGAATAGACGCACGAAAGCAAACGGAATTATTAATTTCATGGGCGGAGTAGGATCTATCATTGCATTTGGTGTAGGCTCCATGATGTATGATCTTCATCGGTCGGCACCTTTCATAGCTGCGGGAATCGTAACACTTATTTGTCTTCTGGTTGTCTCTCGATCGATTAAGGAAGAGAGAGATGGCGTGAACTCGGAAGAAACAAGGATACCCCGTATTTCGTTAAAAAGTCAGTTTGATCGTACGACGTTATTTTTACTAGCCGCTATTTTTTTCTGGTTCGTCTCTTATCAAGGTGTTGAAACTTTGTTCACTTTATATGGTAAGAACTATCTTGGGCTGAGTGAGAAGGCCTCTGCCTTCTCACTTACCTTCTTCTCTGTAGCCTTTGTTCTCTTTGCGATTCCAAGTGGATTGTTGGGCAAACGATTCGGAAAGAGAAAGATGATCATTACAGGCATATGTGGCTTGTTTGTAGTCTTTACTCTTGTCATCTTCGTGAAAGATTTACTCATGCTTCGTGTTGTACTGCTCATAGGGGGGATGTTCTGGGCATGTATTAATATCAACTCTTACCCTTTTATTATTTCAACAGGTAAGGAAGAGAGTATTGGTACAAGAACAGGATTGTACTACTTAGTATCTTCATTAGCTGCCATATCATCTCCACCTTTACTGGGTCAGATGATCGATAACTTTGGGTATTCCATATTGTTCTATTGTGCATCGGCGAGTTTGCTCGTGGCGTTGGCATGTATGCTCATGGTTAGACAAGGGAATGAGTCTTCGGATGCGATGGGCGGATAGCGTCTTTAAATAAAGGACGGCTGTGCCGTCCCTTTAATAATACAACGAAGTCGTGCATCCTTGTCTATTTTGGAATTATTCTCTGTAAAGGGATTGGAATAAGTCACCATTGAAGTTATAATCTATACATAGGACAATCATTCTGGCGTATTTATTATCGAAGACGAGAAGGAGAGAATAATGATTATGAGTAAAGTTCTTATTTTTGGGCATAAAAATCCAGACAGTGATACCATTTGTTCTGCCATTGCGTATGCGGAACTCAAGAAAGCAATGGGTGTGGATGCAGAACCTGTTCGTCTAGGTAGTGTTAACGGTGAGACACAATATGCACTTGATCATTTCAAAGTATCAGCACCACGTCAAGTGGAGACGGTAGCGAATGAAGTGCAAGAAGTTATTCTAGTCGATCATAATGAACGTCAACAAAGTGTAAGTGATCTTGATCAGGTTCGTGTTATCGAGGTTATTGATCACCATCGTATTGCGAATTTTGAGACGAGCCATCCGTTGTATTATCGTGCAGAGCCTGTAGGCTGTACAGCGACTATACTTAATAAAATATATAAGGAAAAAGGGGTAGCTATTCGTAAAGAAATCGCGGGCTTAATGCTATCGGCTATCATTTCAGATTCCCTATTATTGAAATCTCCAACTTGTACAGATGAAGATGTAGCTGCAGCTAAGGAGCTAGCTGAAATCGCTGGTGTTAATTTGGAGAGCTATGGTCTTGAAATGCTTAAAGCTGGAGCAGACCTTAGTGATAAAAGTATCAGTGAATTGATCTCCCTTGATGCTAAGGAGTTCCAAATGGGGAACTTTAAGGTTGAGATCGCTCAAGTCAATGCTGTGGATACGAACGATGTTCTGGCTCGTCAAGCAGAATTGGAGAAGGCGCTCACAGATGTTATTGCAGCTAAGAGTTTGGATCTGTTCGTATTTGTAGTGACAGATATTCTGAATAATGATTCTGTAGCCTTAGCACTTGGAGCTTCAGCACATGCGGTAGAGCAAGCTTACAATGTGAAGCTAGACGATAACAAAGCCATTCTAAAAGGCGTAGTATCACGTAAATCTCAGATTGTACCGGTGTTGACTGAAACATTGAATAAAATCTAGAGTGTTCAACAAAAAGCGCAGTTATGCCGAATCTGGCCAAACTGCGCTTTTTGCTGTTAAACATGAATTTGCAAAAAAAAAAATAATGGTTAAAATGTACATTAAGTCATTCGAGTGTGAATTTTATCATTGCATAGCGAATAAGACTTAGGGTATAGCCACACATAGGAGGAACAAAGACATGGAAAGAATTCAAACAGAAGAACAATATAAACAGCTGACGCAAGGTGATGAATTAACTGTTATTAAATATGATGCAACATGGTGTCCTGACTGCAAGACATTGGATAAATTTATGGATGGAATTATAGACAATAATCCCGACAAACATTTCTATGCTATGGATGTGGAATCATTCCCAAATATTTCGGAACAGAATGATGTTCGAGGTATACCGAGTCTGTTAGTGTATCGAAATGGGGAGAAGATTGCCCACTTGCATAGTAAATTTGCCAAGACACCGACTCAGATCACAGAATATCTCGATTCCATTAAATAATAAGTAAACTTACGAAGTAAGGGCTATCCGATATCATCTATTGAGTCGGATAGCTTTTTTAATGATCATAATGAAAACATGTATTGGTGGACCTTTGCATTTTTGGATAAATAATTCCATAATAGCAGTAGTTGTTGATTGAAAAATTGAGATTTCTAAGAAGAGTATAGGAGGAACGAGATAATGAACCAAGCATCAGTTTCTAGAATGATCGACCATACCTTATTGAAGCCAAATGCTAGTCGGGATGAAGTAATTAAGCTGGCTGAAGAAGCCAAAACCTTTCTCTTTGCCTCGGTATGTGTAAACCCAACATGGGTTGCAGTGGCGCATGAAATATTGAAGGATACACCCGAAGTGAAAGTATGTACGGTCATAGGATTTCCACTTGGAGCTTCTACGTCAGAAGTTAAGGCATTTGAAGTTACGAATGCCATTGCTAATGGGGCAACAGAAGTAGATATGGTTATTAACATTGGAGCTTTGAAGGACCATGATGATGCACTTGTGAAACGGGATATTGCTGCGGTTGTTGCGGCTGCTCGTGGACAAGCTTTGACTAAAGTTATTATTGAGACCTGCTTACTATCTGAAGAAGAGAAAGTGCGTGCGTGCCAACTAGCTGTTGAAGCTGGGGCTGATTATGTCAAAACATCTACTGGATTCTCCACCGGAGGAGCTACCGTTGAGGATATCGCATTAATGCGTAAGACTGTCGGACCAGATCTGGGTGTTAAGGCTTCAGGTGGAGTACGCAGTGCAGAGGATGCACAAGCGATGATTCAAGCGGGTGCAACCCGAATAGGGACTAGTGGTGGAGTGGCAATCGCGCAAGGGGAGCAGTCCCAAAGCAGTTACTAAGAACCTACGTAATATCTAAGCAAACGTAGCAGAAAATGAACCGGTGTTCAAGACCTCCAAAGAGGGCATGAACACTGGTTTTTTTACATTAATTATTGTAGAGAGACTGTTCCGAGAGGATGTCCTGAATTAGATCTCGGTATAATCCATGTGAATGTCATAACGAATGAGTTCTGAAATTTGTGTTTTATACTAAAGTGATGCTTTCCGTATGAAGAACGACCAGTTTCTCCATTGTTAATAGCAGCAAATCAAATTATAGTACAGTTAATGACAATGATAATTAATATCATTTAAAACATGAAGCTGGAGGCAAAAGATGAATGAACATTTAGAGCTATACGATGTAACGATTATTGGCGGAGGCCCCGCTGGATTATATACGACCTTCTATAGTGGCATGCGCGATTTGAAGACGAAGCTGATTGAGTCGCAACAAGAGTTGGGGGGACGAATTCTTACGTATCCTGAGAAAATGATTTGGGATGTAGGCGGTATAACCCCGATTCGCGGTGAGAAGTTGATTGCCCAATTGATCGAGCAGGCACGTACCTTCGACCCTACTATTGTACTCGGCCAGCGGATTATCGATTTTGAACGTCAGGAGGATGGCACGATCATCCTGACGGCCGCAAGTGGTGAGCGTCATCATACGAGAACGGTCATATTGACGATTGGTTATGGAATCCGAAAGCTTGCCAAGCTGGAGGTTGAAGGAGCTGATCGTTATGAAGTAACGAATCTGTACTACACAGTACAAGAGCTTGAAGGCTTCAGAGGGAAGCGAGTCCTTATCTCTGGAGGCGGAGATTCGGCAGTGGATTGGGCGAATGAGCTAGAGCCGATTGCCGCAAACGTAACGGTGGTTCATCGACGTGATCGATTCGGAGGACATGAACGAAATGTAACAACTATGAAGCAATCCTCCGTCAACATCCGTACACCTTTTGCGGTTGAAGCTCTCCATAGCAGTAACGGGAAGAGCATCGAACACGTGACAATCATCCATGTAGAAACGGAGGAACGCGAGCAGTTAGAGGTTGATGCAGTGATCGTGAACCATGGAATGAAGATCGATTATGGTCCAATTCGTGACTGGGGTCTGAACATGGGAGAATGGAACTTAGAAGTCGGAGAAAGGATGGATACTAACATCCCTGGCATTTTCGGTGCCGGCGATTTCGTATCTTATGGCAGTAAAGTCGAGCTGATTGCTGGCACATTTACGAGTGGCGCACTGGCGCTAAATAGCGCCAAGTTATATATGGATCCTGAAGCTACGGAGATGGCGTATGTTTCATCTCATAACGAACGGTTCAAGGAGAAGAATCTTGCACTGGGCATAAGAGAGGAAGATGAATAAGTGGGCTAATCGCTTTGAAACAGAGAATGACGAGCCATAGGCTCGTCATTCTCTGTTTCAAAGAGCATCCTTGGATAACAACAAGGGCTTCTCTTCTCAGGATGCCAAACCTTTACCTATTAAGAAGTTTCGAGGTCAAGAAGACTTCATCGTGCAAGCAGTAATTTCATTTGTATATCAAGCTGATTATACAAAGAGATCGGATCACTAACACCAAAATTCAGAAGATTGGTTTGGTAGACCTGGTTATGTGATACAGCAGGCATTGATTTCCACCATGGAGTGTTTGACAATTGCTTGAAGCGAACCGGATCGACGACCGTCAAGAAAAGATGATCACCTACATATAGCGGCAATTGCTCCTCGGATATAATGCGATAGGCTTCTTTATCTATCATTTCATGCTGAATGATTGCTGGAGCTGCAAGTTCCAGTCCATCATACAAATTGTAAGCACCCCTACACCAATAATTGCCGAAAACATAAATGGAGTCGGTTCGAATCTCAATGGCCGAGAATGTTTCATGGCTTGGAATAATACCGGCCAGTTTTGCTCTGTTGCGCTGTGTCTTTCGCTTGTACTGTAAAATCCACTGTTCTGCCTCATTCTGCTTGCCAAATGTTTCTCCAAGCATCCGGAGCAAAGCAGGCGGCTTATGTTCATTGGCTGAGAACAATAGGGTAGGAGCGACTTTCGACAGCTTATCGTAATCCTGTTGATCCGCAGCGAGGATCAGCTCCGGATGAAGATTGGCAATCTCATCGAGCTGAAAGGGAATACTGTTGACCTTATGAATATCAGAGCTGAGTTCTCTCAAATGATAATTATTCGTTAAGTTTTTTGCGGCAGCGGCTGGACGAATACCAAGCGCAAGTAGATGGCCGAGGCAACTCATTGCACAAATATTAATTTGCTTTTTCTTATGATTGCGGATGAACTGGCCGGGAGAAATGCCTACCGTTTGCTTGAAGCGTCGATTAAAATAAAATTCATCTCGGTAGCCTACCGTACTGGCAATTTCCTGCAAGCGTCCACCGCTCAGAAGCAACTGTTTGGCTTGATTCATTCGTAAAGTCGTCATGTAGCCGGATACATTGGTTCCGGTTAATAGCTTAAACCAATGTGTAAATCTGCGATTGCTAATTTGGGCTCGCGCAGCAAGCTCCTCTACGGATACATCTTCCTGGTAATTCTCCTTCAATTGCGCAATGATTTCGGAAACAGCTTGCCTGCTGCTTTCGGTTGTTTTGTTATGCCCGATATGTGGAAGGAGACCGCCAATTACCTTTTGGAATCTGGAATGATTGGCCATTTGCTCTAGTACCTCACGGTCGTTCTGATGCTTTGCGATGCCTTTAAACCCACGAATTAAAGACTCGAAGGATGGCACGCAGAATTCACCCGATTTCAAGTAGGCAGAAGAGGGGTTTATGGTGGAATGCACAGAGAATGTCAACAGCCATAGGCATAGGTTGGTATTTTTGACATTTTTGATTTCAATATTAGAATCGGGGTCAATCAGGAAACATGTTCCATATAGTAGGTGGTGCTCTTGGTTGTTCCAGACCAGGACTCCTTCTCCTTCTTCGATCGCTAATATGATATAGGTATCCAGGTGCTGTTGTGGAACAATCAAGTTGTGGGAGAAGCTTCCCTGCACCATGCTGTGTAGTTCAAAGTGTATTGCGTTGATTGGACTTGTAGCTCCAAGAGTTTCCAGATTCAAATGAAGCACCTCCATATTTGAGAACGATTATCAATTAAATTGATCTTACACGAAAGTTTCCTTTATTTCAATGTATCGATATATCCATCATTAAGCCATCTCAATGGTACAAAAAAACAGCCTTTCTCTCCATTGATGTCAAAATGGAATAGCATGTATAATAAATGATGTTGATAATCATTATCAATAAAAGGAAAACGTGTAGGAGGACATTCATGTTGAAGAGGTCACAGTTATTACTGTTAAGTCTGATATTTTGTTTGATCGCTGCTTTGATGGGCGCTTGCAGTAGCAACAACGGGGGAGACAAGACAGAAGGGGAAGTATCTCAGACAGCAGGCAAGGAAAGTTCAACTGCCGAGACGAAAATCGTTACTGATATCAAGGGACGAAAGGTCGAAATCCCGAGCTCGCCCAAGCGAGTTGTGTATACGGATAATACGGTAGGCGATATTTTGTTGTTTGGTATTCAACCCGTAGGATTAGTTCAAGGCGGCCTTGAAAATGCAGTTTATAAAGAAGAAATTAAAGATGTTGCGGATGTAGGCTGGCCTCTAAATGTTGAAAAATTAATTGAACTGCAGCCGGATATTATTATTACCTCTATTACGGATTCGGCACAGATTGAAGCGATTTCTAAAGTTGCACCTGTCCTTCTGACGAACGAGTGGGATCCGATGGCAGACCGGATTAAGAGAATCGGGGAATGGTTCGGCTATGAGAAAGAAGCGGAGGCATTTCTGGCCAAGCATGAAGTCAAAGTAACAGAGATGTGGAAGTCATTAGTGCAGGATAACATTATTCAAACTGATGAAACAGCGTCGGTCTTTCAGTATATGTTAGGTGCCAATAGGCTCAGCGTATATACAACCAGCTATTTGCCTAGCTTTATTTACCATGAGAATGGCTTTAAGCCGACTCAGGCTATTCAGAAACTGATTGAAGATCCTAAGGGTTATGGATATATCGATATATCCGCTGAACTACTGCCAGAGTTGGCAGGGGATAGAATCTTTATAGTGTTTTTTGATGAAAAAGAACGAAGAGCAGCGGAGGAAATGATCACAGGACCGATCTGGAGAGATCTTCCGGCCATTAAAGCCGGAAAGGTTTATTTCATTGCTGGAAGTCTTGGCATCACAACAGATCCATTAGCGAGAGAAAAGCTGATTGAGGATCTTCCGGTAATTTTGAGGTAACCGTAGAGAATATAAGAGCAATTGCAATCATTTGACGAAACGGTTACCGCCCTTTAAAGATGGCGAAGCCGTTTCTTCTTGTATAAATAAGCATCGTAGTATTGAATTTCACTATACTTATAAAAATAGTTGGAATTATTTTGAGTTCTACCTTTTCAAAGTGATAGAAGTATGAGAGAATATGGGAAATTATAAGGGAGGTATTATTTATGCCAGAGGAAAAGAAGCTATCATTTGAGACATTAGCAGTACATGCAGGCCAAGAAATCGATCCTACCACTTTTGCAAGAGCGGTCCCACTTTATCAGACAACTTCTTATGGGTTTCGCGATAGTGAGCATGCAGCGAATCTATTTGGACTACAAGAATTCGGTAACATCTATACAAGAATCATGAATCCAACTACTGATGTATTTGAGCAGCGGATTGCAGCATTGGAAGGTGGCGCAGGCGCTCTTGCCACGGCCTCAGGTCAAGCAGCTATTACGTTCTCGATACTGAATATAGCTGGAGCAGGAGATGAGATCGTATCTTCTTCAAGCCTATATGGTGGTACATATAATCTATTCTCTACGACATTCGCCAAACTTGGGATTAAAGTTCATTTCGTTGATTCTAATAATCCTGAGAACTTCCGTGCGGCAATAACGGATAAGACCAAGGCCCTTTATGCAGAAACGATCGGTAATCCTCAGGGTAGCGTACTTGATGTTGAGGCTGTCGCTAAGATTGCTCATGAGCATGGCCTTCCTCTTATTGTAGATAACACTTTTCCAAGCCCGTATTTGCTCCGTCCAATTGAACATGGAGCTGACATTGTTGTCCATTCGGCAACGAAATTCATTGGTGGTCACGGGACGTCTATAGGTGGCGTAATCGTGGATGCTGGTAAATTTGATTGGAAGGCTAGTGGCAAATTCCCGGGGCTTACGGAACCAGACCCAAGCTACAACGGTGTCGTGTATACAGAAGCAGTAGGACCTATCGCTTATATTATCAAAGCTCGTGTGCAACTACTTCGTGATCTAGGATCATCCATTTCGCCGTTCAACTCATGGTTATTGTTGCAAGGGTTGGAGACACTTCACCTTCGTATGGAGCGTCACAGTGAGAATGCGCTGAAAGTAGCACAATATTTAGAGAATCATGAGCATGTAGAGTGGGTCAGCTATGCAGGTTTACCGAGCCATGCTTCCTATGATTTGGCACAGAAGTATTTGCCGAAGGGACAGGGAGCGATCTTAACGTTTGGAATTAAGGGCGGTGCAACATCAGGCCGCAAACTGATTGAAAGTGTTAAGTTATTCTCACATTTAGCGAATGTAGGTGACTCTAAGTCACTCATTATTCATCCTGCCAGCACGACACACGCACAGTTAACTGAACAAGAACAAGTAGCAGCTGGTGTACGTCCGGAAATGATTCGTTTGTCGATTGGAACGGAATCGATTGCCGATATCCTGAATGATCTTGAGCAAGCGATTAAGAATAGCCAGTAATAAGTGGTTTATTTCATTCTATAGTGAGATGCATATTAATCCGTAATCCTTGACACCTTTTTTCTCCAAATGGAGAGGGAAGGTGTATTTTTGTTAAATACAGTGGAACTGTCTGTATATTTTGGGTTCATGCTTAATAATCTTATGTAGAGTGTACTAAGGGAAAAGAGGGTGGACAGCTGAAATGAAGCGTGAACGGTGTAACCATGACTTCTACAATACGGAGGACTTTTTCAAGTCTATAGAGATGAGAGCGTTCTTATTACAGGTGTATTCGGAGCAAGCTGCTGCGGAAGCAGATGAACGCTATCTTGGACAAAGTCAATTATCTTCCTATAGGAAAGGTAGTTTATATCGGACACATGAAGACCGACAAAATCGTGCGTATACCCTTCCTGAGATAGTCTCACTTATAGAAATGGTTGCATTAGGAACATTATCACGTGAAGAAGCATTACTGTGTACAGACGCCAATTATATTGGGGAAATTGTACGAAATGCTGCACATCTACAGCAGTTGAATGTACCTACTGCGCCAGAACGCTTATTGTTATGGAGCGATCAAGTGAGGCATTTACGTGTATTTGCAAACGGAGTGACGCCCAAGGATGCTCAGCTAGGCAAGAAGTTAGGCGCTGCTGGGCTCGGATTAGTTAGTTGCGCAAACTTACTCCTTACTAACGATGTGCGAGAATTATTCGCTGCTCGTATAGTAAACAGAGAGGAGCAGATTCCACAGTCATTACAACAGCGGTTGTTGGGTATACAACAAGAGCAATGGCGTTCCCTTTTGCATGAATTAGATGGTGCCCCGATGACGGTTAGTTTACGTTCACCTGCAGACAGTATGATAGAGCCTTATCCTTTGAATGGCATACAAGATCTTCAGTTAGAAGCACTTTTTAGAGCTATATTACGCTGTGAACAACAGGGAGAAGATTATACGCTAGATCTATTGATTCCTAATCCAGTGAGCGGGGAACAATTAGCAGCCTGCATTGAGTTCATTGACCGAGTTGCAGAACAAACTTTATGTCATATGTATCGGCAGGTGAAATACCGTGTTGGTGTGCTGGTAACGGAGAGGATCTCGCAAGAAATAGCCGTTCTGATGGCACGCTTTACGAATTTATTAGTATTGGAATGGCAGGAAAACTCAGGTGATCCTAATACGGATACTGTTATTAATATAGGCTCATCGGGTTGCGTACTAGAGGTGGAAACCTTACGGAGTGTACGGAGAATGAAGCCATACATTGATATTCGCACAGTGGGTGCTTTAACGGCCGTAGATTTACCCGATGTGTATAGGCTTGGAATTAATGAAGTAAGTTGTAATTTGACGGAATTATCAAGCGTTCGTTTAAGCGCAGCACAGTGGGAGTTAACGGAGAGCGTTACTGATTTGCAGAGTCATCATGGCTCTATAGGAATTTGATTAGACGTTAGTTCTACCTGAGATGAGCGAAGGGGTCTTCCTGAGACCCTTTGCTCATCTTTTTTTGTTTAAGAGGTTGTTCACAAATAGTCTGATTTTTGAACTCGCACTTTAATCATTATTCCTTGATGGTCATATATATCATTTACTTTGGAGTGATGTCGGCATATAATAAAAGCATAAGTTGCTTATGGGAAAAATAATTGCATAGATACAAGAAATGAGTATCATTCTCATTTAAACAAGCTGCTCCGGGTCACTCGGAGCAGCTTGTGCCATTTTTAGGGAAGTAATAATGGAAGTCATTATCAATAAGGAGGGTATTTATCATGCAAAATGCATACAAGGCTTCATCAATGGTAACAATCTCCAATCGCAAAATGGCCAATCAACCGAATCCTCGGAATCAGAGGAAATTCGATTTACGCGGTATGCTTCGTAATACAGAGATGCTCGCTGCATTAAGTAGTGGAGCGCTCACTTTGATCGCTTGGACAGTGGGGCAGTGGTCTGATATCTTATCGGTTCTCATCTATGTGATCGCTTATACGCTCGGCGGATGGGTCAAGGCTAAGGAAGGTGTTCAGACCCTTATTAAAGAACGTGATCTGGATGTGAATTTACTGATGATCGCAGCCGCTATGGGGGCAGCCACGATAGGCTATTGGAATGAAGGGGCTTTGCTTATCTTCATATTTGCCTTAAGTGGTGCATTAGAGAGCTACACAATGGAACGGAGTAAGAAGGATATTTCTTCTCTTATGGCGCTTAAACCTGAGACAGCGATTCTAATCGAGAATGGGACGATGACGGAGGTTCCTATTGGTCAGCTTCAAGTCGGAGATCTATTTCTTGTGAAGCCAGGTGAGTTGATCTCAGCAGATGGTCAAATTCAGCGTGGGTATTCCTCTATAAATCAGGCTTCCATTACGGGTGAAGCACATCCAGTAGACAAAACAACGGGCGATGAAGTATTCGCAGGTACGCTGAATGGAGAAGGTGTGTTATATGTTGAGGTGACGAAGTCAGCCGAAGCTACTGTCTTTGCCAAAATCATTAAGTTAGTGGAAGAAGCGGAGAGCGAAGTTCCTGATTCACAGCGTTTTATCAAACGGTTTGAATCGATCTATGCACGGATTGTCGTTCTCGTAACGCTAGTAGTAATCGGGATCGCACCATTGCTGTTAGGTTGGAGCTGGGGTAATTCCTTCTACAAGGCGATGGTATTTCTCGTTGTGGCTTCTCCCTGTGCCTTAGTCTCTTCGATTATGCCTGCCATGCTGTCCGCGATTTCCAATCGGGCGCGTAAAGGAATTCTTTTCAAAGGTGGAGCCCACGTAGAGAATATGGCGCTGACTTCGGTAGTGGCCTTTGACAAGACAGGAACGCTTACGATGGGAACACCGCAAGTGACGGATTTTATTGTTGGAAAAGGATATGACCGAAATGAACTGCTATCCATCTGTGCCTCAGTAGAGCAGTTATCCGAGCATCCGTTGGCAAAGGCTGTTCTGCGTAGAGCAGAGGAAGAAGGAGTCCAGTTGAAGTCGGCTGATTCGGCTCAGTCGTTGACGGGATGGGGGATTGAAGCTGAGGTTGAAGGAAAGATGTGGAGAATAGGCAAGAGTAGCATTTTGGATGAATCATCGGTTCAATCAGAGTGGGTTAACCATCGTAACCGCCTTACCTCAGAAGGGAAGACTGTCTCCGTTATTATGGATGAAGATCAGGTAGTAGGCATGATAGCCTTGAAAGATTTGATCAGACCGCAGGCGGTAAGAACGGTGAAGTCTCTGCAAGCTTTAGGTATTCGTGTCGTGATGTTGACAGGAGATCGTGCGGATACAGCCCAAGTGATCGGAGAGCAGATGGGTGTAGATTATATTTATGCTGATTTATTGCCAGAGGATAAGGTGAATTATGTCAAACAAATGCGGGAGCAGTACGGTCATGTGGTGATGGTCGGAGATGGAGTTAATGATGCGCCTGCCCTAGCTACAGCAACCGTTGGTATAGGTATGGGAATGAACGGAAGCGGGACAGCATTAGAGGTCGCGGATGTCGTACTTATGAATGACAATATTGAAGAGATTGCGAGTACGATAACACTTGCCAGACGAGCACAGAGAATCATTAAGCAAAATATAGTGTTTGCCATTAGTATTATTCTACTGCTGATCACAAGTAACTTTGTCACGAATATTCCTCTACCCTTTGGTGTCATTGGTCATGAAGGAAGTACAATACTAGTTATTCTAAATGGATTGAGACTCCTTAGATGACATTCATTAAATTGTTCACAATTTAGTTTGATAAATGTGTGCTATGTTGTTGACAGCATTCCCTATATGGATCATAATAGTTTCTATATAATAATCATTTTAATTAAGGTTTATATCATATTTTAAAGATCTATGGAAAATAGGAGGATACAACATGTACAAATCTATTATCGTCGGAACAGGTCCGGCAGGTCTAACCGCTGCTATTTACTTAGCAAGAGCTAATATGAATCCACTCGTTATTGAAGGTCCGCAACCAGGTGGTCAATTGACTACAACGACCGAAATTGAGAATTTCCCGGGTTTTCCTGATGGTATCATGGGCCCTGAACTAATGGATCAAATGCGTAAGCAAGCAGAGCGTTTCGGTGCAGAATTCCGTACGGGCTGGGTGAATAGCGTAGATATGGAGAGCCGTCCATTCAAGTTGAATGTAGAAGGATTGGGTGAATTGGTAACCGATACGCTCATTCTTTCTACGGGTGCATCGGCGAAGTATTTAGGGATTGCTGGTGAGCAAGAAAACATCGGACGTGGTGTGAGTACATGTGCAACATGTGATGGGTTCTTTTTCCGTGGTAAAGAGATTGTTGTCATAGGTGGGGGAGATTCCGCACTAGAAGAAGCCAATTTCTTAACGCGCTTCGCAACTAAGGTTACGTTAGTTCACCGTCGTGACGAATTACGTGCATCCAAGATTATGCAGGATCGCGCTCGTGCAAACAGTAAAATTGAATGGGCACTGAACCGTGCTCCTCAAGAGGTCTTAGCTGATGAACGTGGTGTGAAGGGTCTTAGATTGTTGAATAATGTGTCTGGTGAAGAAGAATTTATTGAAGCAAGTGGTATATTCGTAGCGATTGGTCACCATCCGAATACAGGATTTCTAGGTGGTCGCGTTACAACGGATGAGAATGGGTACATTGTTGTACAGCCTGGTACTTCTGAGACGAATATCCCTGGTATATTTGCTTGTGGTGACGTTCAAGATACACGTTATAAACAAGCAATTACTGCCGCAGGTAGCGGATGTATGGCAGCAATGGATTGTGAGAAGTATCTAGAGAGCTTAGAGCATGCTAAGGTTGCGTTGTAAGAAGAGGTAGTTCAAAAAATCATCTATGATCAATAAGTTACATCTAAAAATCAAGAATAGAGGAGACTGTTAACATGGATAACGTTGTTGTATATACAAGCTCGAATTGCCCTCACTGTAAACAAGTGAAAGGGTATCTAGGAGACAAAGGAATTCAGTTTGAAGAGCGCAACATTGAGGAAAACGACGAATTTGCGCAGCAAGTATGGGATATGGGGCTTAGAGCAGTTCCGGTTACTGTAATCGGGGAACACCGTATTGTGGGAATGAATATGACACAATTCAAGAAGGCATTGGACCCAGAAGCATAATAGCTTTCATTCGGGTAAATGTAAATATAAGAGGCCGTAACTTCTAGCTATAAGAAGTTACGGCCTCTTTGTGTTATAAAACTCATTACATTGCGACTCGATTCATGGATGTGAATTTAATCCTAATGCAGTAATATCAATAGAATGCCGACATGATGATTTGGAATACGATGTAGACACCTATACCTAGACCGATAAGCATTAACCCGGATTTACGCTTAGATTGAAACAACCGCAATACTCCGAGGCTGAATAGAGGAGCAATTACGACTAAGAATAATAACACGGTTACAAACATTTGCGCCGAAATATTGGATGTGTCAACGTAAGTCACGGATTTTCTCTCCATTTCTTTACTGAGAAATTATTAATGTAGATTTCTGAATAGATAAAATGTGTATTGCAATGACTAATATCATATACAGTATTTCTATTATATCGAAATCAATCTCAAATGATAAGAATAAAGAAGGCAAAAATGCGACGAATTTACGTCGATTTAACATAAATTGAGTTGCTAGATTCTATTGGGAAACTCGGATGCGTCCCAAAAACTGAGATACAGCAGCATATGAGGCGCCAATCATAGCTGAGCGACTACCGAGAGAGGAGAATTGAATCTGTAGTTGTCGCCTATGATAAGGCAAGGTTCGTTCTGCAACAATAGCTTGAATAGAAGACTCAAGCCATGGCTTGGCTTCTGACAGGGGACCTCCAATAATGACCAGCTCTGGGTTAAAACTATTCACAATATTTGTTATTCCAATCCCTAGATAGTGTCCAATTTCTTCATATAACGCAAGTGTACTTTTTTCTTGTTCTTGTGCATGTAGGATCAGCTCTCTTGTAGATTGGGCTGGTAATTTCCTGGATTGATCTAGATAAGTTAATTCGGAAGCATATAATTCCCAGCAACCGCGGTTTCCGCAAGAGCAGATGCGACCATCAGCTTCAATGGTCATATGACCTGTTTCACCAGCATAACCCGAGGCTCCTTTATATAGCTCGCCAGCGAAGATAATACCTGAGCCAATCCCCATGCCTGCACTGATATAGATTAGATGCTGGACATTTGCGCCTGCACCGTAATGAAGTTCGCCTTGGGCACCTGCATTAGCTTCGTTATCAATGGTCACATGGATGCCGAAAGATTGTTCAAGAAGTGACTTTAGCGGCACATTCACCCAACCCAGGTTGGGTGCGAACAATACAGTTCCATCTTCGGCGACCATACCTGGAACACCGACACCAATCCCTACAATACCATGTGGAGAGGCAGGAGCTAACTCTATTAAGGAATGAATGAGTTCTTTCATTCTCTCTAATACATAGGGAAGGTCGCGCTGACTTAGGACGAAGTTCTGTTCTGTAATAATCTCATCCTCTAGATCGGTTAATATACCTTTCAAATGAGTAACACTAAGTTCCAGACCTATGGCGTGTCCAGCACTTCGATGAAAGAGCAGCATTAGCGGTTTGCGCCCACCACTGGATTCTCCAGGGCCGATCTCTTGCACCAAATGGGTTTCTATTAATTCGAGCACGAGATTGGATACTGTAGCTTTATTCAGACCGGTTATTTCGGATACCCGCACTCTGGAGAGAGGGTTATGCCTACGAATCGTATCGAGCACAATGGACTTATTAATTTTTTTGACTAGAGCTTGATCACCTGTAATTTTCATATGAAATTCACACATCCTTTGGGGCGAAAATATAGAAAAGATAACTTAGTTTAACCAATAGACAAAGTATAACAGATATGATAGGATAGCGGTGTAAACGATTACTTTTTAATAATGAAGAGGAGGACATGATCACATGGCCCATTTTGAGAATGTTGGAAAAATTGCTTATGAAGGTAGCAAATCAACCAATCCCTATTCTTTTAAATTTTATAACCCGGAAGAAGAAGTGGCCGGCAAAACAATGGAAGAGCATTTCCGTTTCGGTATGGCTTACTGGCATACGTTAACTGCGGGAGGTTCCGATCAGTTCGGCGCTAACACTGCAGTACGTTCTTGGGATAAATATAGTGACATGGATCTTGCGAAGATTCGTGTAGACGCTGCTTTTGAATTCATGGAGAAAATGAGTCTACCATTTTTCTGTTTCCACGATGTAGATATTGCTCCAGAAGGTGATACTCTGAAAGAATTTCATAGCAACTTAGACGTAATCGTTAGATTAATTGAAGAAAAAATGAAAGCAACAGGTAAGAAATTGCTCTGGAATACGGCGAACATGTTCACGAACCCTCGTTATGTCCATGGTGCGGCTTCCACTTGTAATGCTGATGTATACGCTCATGCAGCTGCTCAGATTAAGAAAGGTATTGAGGTTGGTAAACGTCTTGGTGCTGAGAACTATGTATTCTGGGGTGGTCGTGAAGGTTACGAAACACTACTGAATACAGACCTACAATTAGAGCAAGATAATCTAGCTCGGATGTTCCAACTTGCAGTAGATTATGCGAAAGAAATTGGTTTTGAAGCTCAATTCTTGATCGAGCCTAAACCGAAAGAACCTACGAAACATCAATATGATTATGATGCAGCAACAACCATTGCTTTCTTGCAGAAGTATAACTTGGACAAACACTTCAAATTGAACCTTGAAGCAAACCATGCGACACTTGCAGGACATACATTTGACCATGAAATTCGTGTAGCTCGTATCAACGGTATGTTAGGATCTTTAGATGCTAACCAAGGCGATATGTTGCTTGGCTGGGATACAGATGAATTCCCTACGGATGTCTATGATGCAACACTCACAATGTACGAAGTTCTTAAGAATGGTGGTATCGGTCGTGGTGGCGTGAACTTTGACGCTAAAGTACGTCGTGCTTCTTTCGAAGCTGAAGATTTGTTCTTGGCCCACATTGCAGGCATGGACACTTATGCAAAAGGTCTTAAAGTTGCAGCTAAGTTGATCGAAGATCGTGTATTTGAAGATTTCATTGAGAAACGCTACAGCAGCTTTAGCGAAGGTATCGGCGCTGACGTTGTATCAGGCAAAGCTACATTAACATCATTGGCTGAATATGCATTGAACAATGAGAATCCTCGTAAGAACCAATCAGGTCGCCAAGAGCACCTAAGAGCTACACTTAACCAATACATTTACGCTATTGAGTAGTCTTTGATAATGATGAATCTTGAGCCGCAGCTCCTTTCCCACGGGAAGGCGGCGGCTCTTTCTATATACTACTATACTACATCTAGGGGGGGTATAATGAGTTACGTGATAGGGATTGATCTGGGCACCAGTGCAGTGAAATCCGTGCTTGTGGACAAAAAAGGCCGTGTAGTCTATGAAGTATCCGAACCTTATCCGCTGCTTCAGCCGAAGCCGGGTTATAGTGAGCAGAATCCAGAGGAATGGGTAGAGAAGACCCTTACCTCTCTCCATAAATTAATGAATAAATCTGGGGTGCAGGCATCAGAAGTTGAAGGGATCAGCTTCTCTGGTCAAATGCATGGATTAGTATTAGTGGATGAATCGGGTCGAGTGCTACGTAATGCGATTCTATGGAATGATACGCGTACTACGCCACAGTGCCGTAAGATTGAGAAAACGCTGGGTAGTAAATTGCTTGATATTGCACGCAATCGGGCCTTGGAGGGTTTCACACTTCCCAAAATCCTTTGGTTACAAGAACATGAACCTGATATTCTGAAGCAAGCTGCATTATTCTTATTACCAAAGGATTATGTTCGGTACCGCTTAACAGGTGATTATGCGATGGATTATTCTGATGCGGCAGGTACATTGTTACTCGATGTGACTAACAAGCAGTGGAGTGAGGAGATTGCAAGTGCATTCGAATTACCTGTATCGCTCTGTCCTAAACTAGTCGAATCATTTGATCAGGTGGGTACGCTACTTCCAGGAATTGCGGAAAAGTCAGGTCTACTTCCTTCTACCAAAATATTTGCAGGTGGAGCAGACAATGCATGTGGGGCCATCGGTACAGGCATTCTGTCCGAAGGTCAGACGATGTGTAGTATCGGAACATCTGGAGTTATTCTGTCTTATGAGGAACGCAAGGATTTGGACTTTGAAGGGAAGGTTCATTTCTTTAACCATGGGGAGCAAGATGCATTCTACATTATGGGCGTTACGTTAGCGGCTGGGTACAGCTTACAATGGTTCAAGGAAACCTTTGCTGAAGACTTGACGTTCGATCAAATGCTCGCAGGAGTTGAAGAGATATCAGCAGGGAGTGGAGGACTGCTCTTTACTCCGTATATCGTGGGAGAACGTACACCACACCCTGATGCAACCATCCGAGGCAGCTTTATTGGAATAGATGCCAGTCATACACTTTCACACTTCAGTCGTGCTGTGATGGAAGGAATCACGTTCTCATTGAAAGAATCCATTGATATTTTACGTGCATCAGGTAAGCAGGTGTCCGAGGTCATCTCCATTGGTGGTGGTTCTAAGAATGAAGTCTGGTTACAGATGCAGGCAGACGTGTTCAATGCCACGATTCTGAAGCTTGAAAGTGAGCAAGGACCAGCCATGGGAGCAGCGATGTTGGCGGCTTATGGTTGCGGATGGTTCCCATCTCTACAAGCTTGTGCATCTGCCTTCCTGTCGACAGCGAAATCTTATACACCGAACCCAAATGCCGTAGCTACTTATGAACAATTGTTTAACCTTTATCGAGAAGTATACGGACAGACCCGTGAATTGAATGAGAAATTGGCAGCTTTCCGTCAATAATTTCATAGAGAACTTGAAGCTGCGATTCCTCTATTGGTATGATGGAGGAATCGCAGCTTTGTTATTGTTACAATAAATTTAATGGTGTATAAGTTGTTAGTTAAGCATATATATAGTTGATACAATTATGATTATAAATTCCCAGTATACAGAAGGGCAGGTATTCCATGAATAATAGAAGTCCCTACAGACTCTTTAAAATAATTTTAATCGGAACCCTGATGGTGGGAGTCGTTCCACCTGCCACTGATTGGGAAAAGGCTTACGCTACTTCCAAATTTGAGGTGGTACGTTCCGTGGATGATATTCAACAGATCCTATTATCAGCGATGAATGACCGTAAAGACGTGTTGGAGTTTGTGTATAAAGGGAAAACGATATCGCTTAAGACGCAAATAAAGCAAGCTCTAGATCAGGCGATGCAGAGCGATCCTTACATAAACTATACGATTGAAAGCTATGGATACTCTTATCAAGGAGGTAAGAATTCAGCGGATGTGAAAGTTAAACTCAGTTACCGGGAAACCGCTCAGGAGACCGCATTTGTCACAAAAAAGGTCCAGAGTGTATTGAAAAAGATCATCGTTCCAGGAATGAACGATCATGAGAAAGTGAAAGTCATTCATGATTGGGTCGTACTGAACTTGAAATATGATACAACTTTACGGAAATACACAGCATATGATGGACTTAGTACAGGAAGTACCGTATGCCAGGGTTATTCACTTTTAACTTATAAAACGTTAAAAGAAGCTGGGATCAAAAATATGATCGTAGAAGGTGCAGTTCAGTCGGGAGGTAACAGGCAGCTTCATGCTTGGAATTTAGTGCTAGTATCTGGTAAATGGTATCATCTCGATACAACGTGGGATGACCCCGTCCCTGACCAGAAGAACAAGGTGGCTATAGGTTATTATTTGCGGAATGACGAGCAGATGCGTAAAGACCATACATGGACGAAACCTTACCCAGCAGCAACAACGCTATATAGAAATACGCTATCTACGCTCGTTAAACAGGGAGGAAGTAAGAAAGCCTTTTACACGAAATTGGTGAAGGAACTTCATTATCATTTATACGAATCAGGAGAGATTGTGAGTTCTTCGGCTGGGCTGAACACGAAAGTGAAGAAGGTCATTAGCGAGGGCGATCATTCCATCTTATTTCGTTTCCACGGTAGTAAAGATAAACTGATGGAAGTATTGCAGGGGTTATACAAGCTTAATATCAAAGGGATATCCTATAATTATAGCGATTTTGAGAATACAGGTGATTTAATGGTGAATGTAACCTGGAAGTAGGTCATAACAATACACCATGATATGGGGAGGGAAGGCCAAATGAGACCGATTTGATGATAACTAAGATCTTTCAACATGAATATTAACAGTAGAAGGAGTTCAGCGCGTTATGTTTAAGCGGTCTTTTTATTACTTGTGGGGTACGCAGACGGTATCTAATGCCGCTGACGTACTTTATTTGGTGGCGTTAACTACCTTTGTTCTTAATGGAAGCGGTTCGATTATCTTCGCTACATTAATTCCGTTCTTCAGAGTGATGGCTCAGCTTATAAGTGGAATACTAGCGCCTTTGATGGTGGTCAGGTACCGACTTCCTTTTCTATTACTAATCTCCCAGACTGGACAGTTCCTTCTATTTGGAGGACTCGCTCTGTATATGTCACCATGGGTCGGGGGGGATAGCCTACCCGTCATATTTACCTCAGTTATCCTGCTATCATTTCTTGACGGATGGACGACTCCATCAAGAAATGCGCTTATTCCTCGCTTGGTGAATGATCAGGCATTGTTGAAGGCTAATGGGTTGGTTGCAATCTCGGATCAGGTGGTACAGTTTGCAGGCTGGGCGATCAGCGGCTTATTAGTCTCTCAGATCGGTTCTTTTCCTACACTTATGATTGTAGCAGTGGGATATGGACTCGCGATGATTGTAACAACAAGGATTGAAGATCCGACTGAACCGCCTCGGCGTAACTTATGGGACTGGAGGAGCGTATCCTCGCAGCAGAGAGGAATATCACCGATTTCGTTATCCTTAAGTACAGCAGACGAGTATATCGAAGATGCGATTATGGAGCAGCCTTCTCGGTGGCATACACTTCGTGAAGGCTGGTTGGCATTATGGCATTCACCAAGGCTAAGAGCGTTGACCATTATGGATATGACTGACATGCTGGGTGGTTCCGTATGGGTGGGCGCATTTATGCTCTTATTTGTTAAAGAGGTACTGCTAAAGGACGAGCAGTGGTGGGGATATATCAATGCTAGTTATTTTGCTGGAGCTGTACTGGGAGGTATTCTAGTCGTAGCGCTGGTCAACCGTCTAGAAAAGAGACTGTTTATGGCGATGCTGACTGGAATGGTAGGCTATGCTGTATTAATAGCTATCTATGCGCTCAATACATCTGCTCCAATGGCATTGTTGATTGTAGTGCTCATGGGTCCTATGACTGAGTTGTCAGCTGTTTCCCGGAGAACGATGATTCAGCGAAGCACGAGTAAGGATATGTTACCTAAGGTCCTTTCTGCGCAAGCAGTATTGCTTAATCTGATTCTCGGTGTCTCACTATTATTCATGAGTTGGGTGGCTGAACAACTAGGAATTATGAATATGTATTTGGTTGCGGGTGGGATTAGCTTACTTGCAGGTCTATTTGGCTGGTTGAATAGGGAATCATTCTCGGTAGAAGCGAAGAGGGAAGAGCTAAGAACAAACTATTAATATTATAAATGGAATAAGGACGGTTCCCACGAGGGTAGCACCGTCCTTATTCCATTTCATTTTCTTCTAGACTTACTTCGTGATTAATAGACGACTTTTGAACAACTTCTTTAAGTATTCGTCCGCTTAGCCATTTGCTGCCATATGGTTCCTGCAGCCTGTTCACCGGATTCAATACGTTCAAGAGCCATTCTGGCCTGTAGACTTACTTCGAATTCTGAATCTCCTACTGCAACCTCAAGAGCTTCTCGGGCATCTTCCGTACCTAAATCATATAGAAAACGGGCAGCGCGCCAGCGAACAAGTTTACTGCTATCCTTGAGTGTCTCGGTCATGTAAGGAGTAGCTACTGGATCACCAATATCTGATAACGTATCACCCGCTGTACGGCGTACACCTGCAGAACTATCTTTAAGTGCTTCGTATAGAAGCTCCATAGCTTCAGGTGTTTTCAAGTCACCAAGATAGACAACGGCTAGACGGCGCATTTGCATTTTGGCATCTCGAAGGGCGGTTTGGATATAAATAATTCGCGCTTCCGTCGGAGTCATTCTATCCATTGCAGCATAACGAATACGCCAATCACTATTCTCAAGAGCTACAGCTAGCTCTTCATCAGAAAGTTCTCCTCGTTTTTCTGTGAATTCTTCGTTACTTGCGCCGTGAGCGATAGCCTGTTGAATGACTTGTTGCAGACGTTCTGGAGGATAGGCAGCTTCTAGTTCCTGTTCTACCTCACGGGCAATTTCCTCTAGTTCTCCATAACGAACCCCGTATTCAGACAATTTACGTTCTTTGATCATGGTAGCTGTAGCAACCTCAGTGATGGCTTCAGTGAATCGCTGAGAGAGGGCAATACGTTCTTCACGCGGACCCGCCTTTACGCGAATCTGCATAGGGATACCACGGAAATACTGTACGAATACATCCGCCTCACCATAGTGTTGTCCTAAATCCTCAGACGATTCAGACAACGCCTGGGTCAGACCTTCCTGTCCAAAGCGCTCTTGCACTTCACCAAGAATAATAGACCAATCCGCACTCCCTTTACGTTCTAGGGCTATGAAATCGGCAGTGTGGAACACACTTTTTATGCCTGGAATATGAAGCATCTCTCTAATCCAAGAGGGAGCTGAGCGTTCATTATTTAAAGTATATGTTTTTCTTATACCTGCCTCTGCCGTTTCATCCAAGTGGAGTTTCATTGAATTGGGGCTTGGTGTCGGTTCTATAAACGTGATCTTCATAAGTATGATCAACCTCCTCTTCTACGTTATTTTACCTCATTTATAAGAAAACCAAAAATAAGGATGTTTTAGCGACTGAAATTCAATAAACGGTATATAGGGATCAATTTAGCCACACTGTGAATGAATGCTATTTGTAGAAAGTGAAAGTCTGTCTTAGTGGTAACTGTCTCATATGCTAAGTTAGTTTTGCTGGGAAAATGGGTTATCTCTAGTAAAACATCCACTTGTGGTAAATACAACCAATAAAAAATGCTGATTTCGGTATATTTACTCGAAATTTGTCGACTATTGATGGAAATTGATGGATAGGATATAATCTCCTATATGATGATATGTTCATGAACAAATACAATTACAGCAAAAAGCACACTATTCGAAAGAATAGGTCGCAAAACTACAGGGGCTACCGCTTGTGTTTACACAGGTTATGCCAGCCAGTTGCCTGTCATCGCAACGCTAATAAATAAGATGACATTGATGGATGGGATTCACCTCATCCTGTAGAGAGAGAGTTTCTTCTGATATGGGAGGGGCTCTCTTACTGCAATGTCATCTTTATCTTGCTTTTACAGTGGTGATTGTTACCTTAAAAGGAGGTAAAAGGTATTAAGGGTTAGGTTCTAATACATTACATAGCCATCAAGAATATATATTACTTAGGAGGAGAAACATGAGAACTAATTTGAAAAAGTGTACAACCCTGTTGCTGACGACAATGTTATGCTTCTCGACTTTATCGGCCACTGCAGGTGCGGCGGGTCGTCCTACAACGATGGCACCAAACGGAATCGTTACAACACCGCATTATTTGGCTTCTGCCGCAGCATTGGAAGTGCTTGAAGAGGGCGGTAACGCTGTAGACGCAGCAATCGCAGCGCAAGCAGCGCTCTCGGTTGTGTATCCTCACTATACAGGACTCGGTGGAGACGCGTTCTGGCTTATTTATAACGCAAAGACAAAAGAAGTAAAAGCATTAAATGCGAGTGGTCGCTCAGGTGAGAAGACGACGATCGATTTCTACAAAAAAAAGGGCTTTGATGTAATCCCTTCTCGCGGCTACTTGGCGGCAAACACAGTTCCAGGAACAGTGTCTGGTTGGGGAGAAGCTTACAAATACGCGAAAAAATCTATGGGTAATTCTATGGATCTGGACAACGTGCTTGAGCGTGCCATTCAGTACGCTGAGAAAGGTTATCCGGTGACACCTAATCAAGAGTCATGGACGAAAAGTGCCATCGACACAAAGGATAAAGAATTGAAAAACTTGCAGCGTTTTGAAACGTTCCGCAAGACGTTCTTGAAGCCTAACGGTGAACCTTACAAAGCAGGCGAAATGCTTGTGCAAAAAGACTTGGCGAACACGCTGAAGACAATTGCAGATAAAGGTACAGACGCATTCTACAAAGGCAACATCGGGAAGAAGATCGCAGCTGATATTCAAGCTAACGGAGGTTCCTTGACGTACAATGACTTTGCTAACCACAAAGCGGATTGGGTAAACCCTATTTCCGTGGATTACCGTGGATACAAAGCATACAACGTACCGCCTAACTCCCAAGGTATGGCATCATTATCTATTTTAAACATTTTAAACAACTTTGATCTGAAGAGCATGGGCGAAGGCACAGCTGACTACTACCATGTTATGGTTGAAGCGACGAAGCAAGCATTTGCTGATCGCGATAAATGGTTGACTGATCCGGAGTTTGTTAAAATTCCAGTTGACCAATTGTTATCCAAAGAGCACGGTAAACAAATGGCTGACCGCATCGACATGAAAAAAGCCGCGGAAGCAGTTAAACCACTTGATCCTAAGGGTGATACTGTATGGTTAGGTATTGTAGATAAAGACGGCAATGCCGTATCCGTCATTCAAAGCCATTACTTTGACTGGGGCGCAGGTGTTGTGGCAAAAGATACAGGGGTTCTGTTACAGAACCGCGGAAGCTTTTTCTCCTTGGATAAGAGCAACATCAACCACTTGGAGCCCAAGAAGCGCACGTTCCATACACTGAACCCTGCAATGCTGCTGAAAGACGGCAAGCCGTATATGCTATACGGTACACAAGGTGGGGAGGGACAACCTCAAACGCAAGCAGCACTTGTAACACGCTTCGTTGATTTTGGCTTCAGTGTGCAGGATGCTATTGAAGCGCCAAGATGGCTGCATGGCCGTAACTGGGGAGATTCTGCTAATGACTTGAAGATGGAAGGACGTATCCCGCAATCCGTTATGGATGAGCTTATCCGTCGTGGTCATCCAGTGAAGAAGATTGACAATTACACGGACCAAGTTGGTCAATCCGGTATGATCGTTATCGAACCGAAAACTAACGTGAAATTCGGTGGCGCTGACCCTCGTGGTGAAGGCGCGTCTATTGGGTATTAATCCTATAAAATAATGAAATCGACAACGGGGATAAAGTTCGGAAATTTCCGGACCTCCCTAGTTGTCTCCTCTAAAATATACGCATATGAGACATCATGACACCCATACACCCTCCGACAACACATGCCGTACAGCTTAAATTAGAGATTTCAATGGATAAGGTGGAGGAATAATAGATGAAAGAACCTGTCGAACAAAGTTCGGCTTCCAAGGCTAAGGATCTGATACGTAATCTGTTTACAGGCAAGTTAAAAAATAAGCTAATCGCTTGGTTTTTGGTCGTTTCGTTTATTCCTTTAATTTCAACTTCCTTGTACGTCTACTACACGGTTTCAACTAAATTGATTGAGAAACAAAATGATTCCTACGTTTCCCTCGTACAGAGTAAAGCCAACACGATGGATATGTTCTTACGGGAACGCATGTCTGAAATACAGCTGCTGGCAACAACGTCAGATATTCGTTCGGACGATAACGAACAAAAGATGAAGTATATACAGTCGTTAAAAAAGACAACAGACAAGTACGACGGCAGCACCTTTATTGGTGCGGACGGCCTTGTGAAAGCTGATACATTTGAAAAAAGCGTAGGTATTGACTTGGGGAGCCGTCCATTTTTCAAAAACGGATTGGAAGGAAAAGTAACGTACACGGATGTTATTCTAGCAAAGACGACGGGCCAACGCTCCATTATTATGGCGGCTCCGGTTATAGGGATTGGTGATCGTGTCAAGGGTGTTCTGACTGGACTCGTAAACTTTGAAGGATTTACGTCTGACATTTTAAAAGATTTGTATATTGATAATGGCGTTGGCTATCCGATTGTTGTGGACAACCAAGGCAAAATTCAGCTTCATCCGAATAAAGAGCTGATCGGCAAAACAGCTGAAGAAGCAAAGTTGACGAATGGCTTAGCTAATATCTTAGCTGGAGATAAAGCGAAATCGACTTCCTATGTATATAATGAAGCAGGGAAAAATTATTCAGTTGCATACGCGCCTGTGCCAACGACAGGTTATAGCCTGTACTTGCACATTCCGGAAGACTCAATTACAGCAGCAGTTTCTTCCATTAAAACTAATGTGACGATAATTGTTCTGCTTGTAAGCTTAGCGGTTATCTTCATTGCAATCTTTATTGCACAACAAATTACGCGGCCAATTGTCGCGGTAGCAAACGCAGCTGAACGTGTATCGAAGGGCGATCTAAGCCAAGAAGCGTTGCAAGTAAAAACGCATGATGAAGTTGGCAAGCTGACAGGAGCCGTCAATACAATGATTACGACTCTGCGCGGCTTCATTCAGCAAGTGAATCGAACGGCCCAAGACGTGGCTACGTCCGCAGAGGAGCTGTCTGCAAACGCAGAGCATACGAGTAAGGCAACCGAGCATATTGCGATGGCGATTCAAGATGTGGCTGACGGAACGGAGAAGCAACTGAAAAACGTTGAAGAGAGCGTACACTCAATTCGGGAGGTAGCAGAGGGCGTACAGCAAATTGCGACTAACGCGCAAAGTGTAGCCAACTCTGCTTTGACAGCATCCGAAAGTGCCGATATCGGCAATCAGGCCATTCAAGTGGTTATGAATCAGATGCAATCTATTCACGTTACGGTAAACTCCATTAACGAAACGATAAAGCGGCTAGGGCAACGATCTGCTGCAATTGATAATATCGTTAAGGTAATGTCTGATATTGCGGGGCAAACGAACTTACTCGCTCTTAATGCAGCGATCGAAGCGGCTCGAGCAGGCGAACATGGACGAGGATTTGCTGTAGTAGCCGGTGAAGTGCGGAAACTGTCTGAGCAATCGGGAGAGTCAACCAAGCAAATTACCGAGCTAATTGTAGCGATTCAAAGTGAAACGACAGTAGCCATCGAATCTATGGAGCAAGGCACACGCGAAGTAGCCGTAGGTATCGATGTTGTTAACCAAGCGGGCGCATCTTTTAATGAAATTATGCAATCGGTACTGCAAGTGACAACTCAAATTCAAGAGGTTACGGCTTACTCGATGCAAATGAATAAGAGCACCGATTACGCTGTCGAGCAAGTAAACTTTATTACGAATGTGGCGGAGAAATCGGCTGAGGGGACGCAAGATGTGTCTGCGGCGACCGAAGAACAGTTGGCTGCGATGGAGCAAGTCAGCTCTTCGGCACAGTCGTTGGCGAAAATGGCGGAAGATCTACAAATGTATTTACGACAATTTAAAGTATAATAAAGGCAAAGAAGCGAAACAGGTACTCTGTAATCGTAAAAGTGATCAGATGATTAAAAAAAGCAGCTCGTTCCTTGTTAGAGGATGAGCTGCTTTTGCTACAGTAATGAGTAAATCCTAGGACACCGCAAGAGAAGCATTAGATCGGATGAAGGCTGAAAGAGAGCGATTAGCGATAGCAGATCATCGTGTACAAGTCCTAAGCTGTGGACAGACTCTAAAGATACATCCTGAGGGAAGAAAGCGGAATTAACTGTAATTCAATGATTACACTTCGAAAAGGCGCGTCATCTATGGTATGATGGGAGAAGTATAATTTGAAAGGACTGGTAATACTTCATGATCAGTACAAGCGGCGTGACACTCCGTTATGGAAAGCGCGCACTTTTTGAAGATGTAAACATAAAATTTAATCCGGGCAATTGTTATGGTCTCATTGGAGCCAATGGTGCAGGTAAGTCAACTTTCCTAAAAATTCTCTCTGGTGAAATTGAGGCTAACTCAGGTGATGTTCACATGACACCGGGTGAACGTATGGCCGTTCTGAAGCAGAACCATTTCGAGTATGATGAATTCCCAGTTTTAGAAGTTGTTATTATGGGACATATTCGTCTATATGAGATTATGAAGGAGAAGGATTCGTTATATGCGAAATCCGACTTCACAGAACAAGACGGACTTCGCGCAGGCGAGTTGGAGGGTGAATTTGCTGAACTGAATGGTTGGGATGCAGAACCCGATGCAGCAGCACTCTTGATTGGTCTAGGTATTCATCGCGAGCTACATGATAAGAAGATGGAAGAGCTTAGTGGTAACGAGAAGGTTCGGGTATTGCTAGCACAAGCGTTGTTCGGACGTCCGAACAACTTGCTACTAGATGAGCCTACCAACCACTTGGACCTTGAATCGATTGGCTGGTTAGAGAATTTCTTAATGGATTATGAAGGCACTGTCATTGTAGTATCTCATGACCGTCACTTCCTGAACAAAGTTTGTACGCATATTGCGGACATTGATTTCGGAAAGATTCAGTTATATGTTGGTAACTATGATTTCTGGTATGAATCTAGCCAGCTTGCTTTGCGTTTAGCACGCGATTCTAACAAGAAGAAGGATGAGAAGATTAAAGAACTTCAAGCCTTTATTCAACGTTTCTCGGCTAATGCATCTAAGTCCAAGCAAGCAACTTCTCGTAAGAAGCAATTAGATAAAATTACGCTGGATGATATTCGTCCATCTAGTCGTAAATATCCTTTCTTACATTTCAAGCCAGAACGTGAAGCGGGTAAACAACTACTTACCATTGACGGGCTTAATAAATCTTTTGATAGCGAAGTTATTCTTGATAACCTGAACTTTGTAGTCAATAAGGGTGATAAGATCGCGTTGGTAGGTCCAAATAGTTTGCCTAAGTCCACTCTATTTGACATTCTTATGGGTGAGCAAGCGGCTGACTCAGGCGAATATACTTGGGGTATCACGACTACCCAAGCTTACTTCCCTATAGACAACTCTAAGTATTTCGATGGCGTAGAGATGAACCTAGTGGATTGGCTGCGTCAGTATTCCCAAGATCAAGATGAAACGTTCCTACGTGGATTCTTAGGACGGATGCTCTTTGCAGGCGAAGAAGCTCTGAAGAAGGCAAGTGTGCTTTCTGGTGGAGAGAAGGTTCGTTGTATGCTAGCCAAGATGATGCTAAACGGTGCCAATGTTCTTATATTCGATGAACCGACGAACCATTTGGATTTGGAGTCCATTACTGCACTTAATAATGGTCTCACGGACTTTGATGGTACGATCTTATTCACATCACATGACCATCAGTTCATTCAAACGATTGCCAATCGGATTATCGAAATTACGCCGAATGGTATCATTGATCGCTCTATGAGTTATGATGAGTACTTGGACAACGAAGAGGTTAAAGCTCTTCGTGAGAAAATGTATCCAGCTGAATAATAGCTATAAGTGCGAGTTCAAAAAGTCGACTATTCAGCACCGAGAAGGTGAGTACAGACCGAAGAAGGAGTAGCGGAGTGTAGGCAAACCTACATGAGCAACGGACTTCAAGGGTTGAACTCAGATTCGATGCCGAATATTCTTCTAGAGTTACTTCGTGATCAATAGATGACTTTTTGAACAACCTCTAACTACTGAATAGATACAAAAGAGGCTATCCCATTAATGGGGAATAGCCTCTTTTTGTTGTGTTATGAACTGTTGGAATTACACGCCTGTACGGCGACGTTGATTATTTGGTTTTTTGTTGTTTTGAGATTTTAGAGTTTTAGCAGAGTCAGGTTGAAATCCACCATTTCTACCTGTAAAGGATTGCTGTTTCTTCTGTTCTAATTTTTGGCGTATGGCGTCAGCCAAATTAACTTTTTTTACTTCATTGTTTTTTTCGGTCATAAGTAAGACCCTCCCTTCGGGGTTCTGTCCTCATTCTAAACGTTTTTAAATAACCCTACAAGGGGGCATCGTGGCAATTTCTTCGTTACTTTATGGAACGCTGTTCCTATGGACCCACTAAGGATACGTTTGTTAGGATAAGGTAATGATGTAATTAGGAATCTTCTGAATAGAAGGGTGGCATAAACAATGGCGGATGTATATGAAGAGATACGCAAAGGAGAGCGTGGGGCTTGGGTTAGCATTGTAGCCTATTTATTATTATCTGCGCTTAAATTGGTGAGTGGTTATCTATTTGCTTCAAGTGCGTTATTGGCCGATGGTTTTAACAACTTAACAGATATCGTAGCTTCTGTAGCTGTATTGATCGGTTTGCGTATTTCCCAAAAGCCGCCCGATTCAGATCATGCTTATGGCCACTTCCGTGCGGAGACGGTTGCAGCACTAATTGCTTCATTTATTATGGCAATGGTCGGGATACAAATTATAGTGGAGACCACGCGTACACTGTTTAATGGGAGCAAATCAGAACCCCCTAATCTATGGTCCGCAGGTGTAGCCATCATTTGTGCAATAGGAATGTTAGGCGTATATGCATTTAATCGTAAACTAGCTAATCAAATTAATAATAAAGCACTCATGGCGGCAGCCAAAGATAACTTGTCAGATTCTCTTGTTAGTATAGGAGCAGCTGTTGGAATTATTGGGGCTCAATTCGGACTACCATGGCTTGATATTGTAGCTGCCTTTGCCGTAGGTATCATTATTTGTAAGACGGCTTGGGATATTTTTAAGGATTCTACTTACAGCTTAACGGACGGTTTTGATCAGAGTCAATTAATGGACTTGCGTAGTACAATTTCTCGAATACCTGGCGTTGAGGGAATTAAGGATGTTAAAGCAAGAGTTCATGGTAATTATGTGTTAGTTGACGTCGTCATTGATGTAGATGCGAATTTAACAATTATAGAAGGACATCAGATTTGTGATGATATCGAAGAGCTAATGAAGAAAGACTACAACATTATGCAGGTTCAGGTTCACATTGAACCGAAGAATGAAACGTTGATGGCCGTTGAAAGACAGTGAGAGAGAAGACTGTCTTTCTTTTTTTGCCAAAAAAAGAACTGGAATAAATCCCAATTCTTTTAAGGTATGTGAATTCATGAATTAGTCTACGAGAATCCATGATGTTCCAAGCCATGTGTAAACTTCGACCCAAGTTCCTGCAACAATGCCGGTTACTTTATTTCCTGTTGTGCTTATTATTTGTGCTGAAAGTGCGCCCACTCGTTTGCCATTAGGGGCGTTGTAAAAGAAAGTTGTTTTTAGCAATTGAACAGGTTCTTTAGGGAAAGTTACAACGTCCTCAGAAGTAATGATTGGTGTACTGATGATTAAATTAGTGTCTTTATCGTTTACTGTTGTAGACACTCCATTTGCTGTAGTTGTAGTAGTCGTTCCCGTAGTCGTTGTTGTTTCTGCGGCAAATGCGCTTGTCGCCATGGAAGCCATGATACCGAATGCTGCTGTTACTGTGATTATTTTTTTCATATTATTACTCCTCCTCAAATCTATGTAGTACTGCTTGCTGTACAGTATAGTAATAAACTCAAAATGGGAAATTGAACCAACTTAACAAAGACTTTATTTTTAATGACACGACAATATCTTGTTTTTACCGTATAATTTGAAGATAGGATGTTGAATATATACGATTTATGTCGGAAGGAGACTGATGATTTGCGTGTGATTAGACGTATTATTCTCATAATGTTCATACTCATAGTAATACTAATAGCTGGAGCTATATGGTACATTTCACCAGATAAAGAATTAGATCTGAATTATGACACTATTGACCTGAAAGAAAAGATCATGGAAATGCTTTCTAATCATACACCAGAGATTGAATTAAGCCGGGACGAGCTCAATAATCTTGCTAAGAAAAAGTTGATCGAATATGTAGGCGAACATAAACAATCTGTAGATATAACCGGGGCCAACTTTGATTTCAATGGACAGGAAGTGGCGGCGACATTGAATGGAAAATGGGGGTTGATTCCTTTTGGAGCAACAATAACCTTTCATATGGAGCCTGAAGGGAATGAACTAATTCTATATTATCGTTCAACGACCATCAGAAAGATCAAAATTCCGGACGCATGTATACCTATGTCATTATCGCCTATTCACATAGCTCTTAAAGATCATTTACCTAATCTAGTGGAGGTTGATAAGCTCAAGTTTAGAACGGATGGCATACTTCTTTCTTTCAAAATAGATTGGTCGTTGATTCCCTCACTACTGCTAGATAAAAAATGGTTAGATAATAAATAAGACGAAGAAAAGACGAAACCCCAAGTGCCTCATACTTTCTAGGCAATTAGGGTTTCGTCTACTTCTAACCTTTTTGTTATCTCTCTAATGTACATAATAATGATTCATTCTTGCTGAAGTTATGGGGTTCTAGAACGACCTGTAAAGAGCGAGATGATAAACAGAACGATGAATATGAAGAAGAGAATTTTCGCGATAGATGTCGCTGCCGCAACGATGCTGAAGAAACCAAAGATTCCTGCGATGACAGCAACGATTAAAAGTATAACAGACCATTTCAACATAATTGTTCACCTTACTTTCTTTAATTTGTGATGATGTGTAAAGGATATTTTATCCCATACTTTCATAAGCATAGGGGGAGAAGAGTTAAAGAAGATTATATGACGTTGCTCCCTTGTAGTTGCTAATTAACCGAGTACCCAAAAGATGAAACATTCTGTCATTGTTCACTATATGGAGACAACTTTCCCTTGGAGTAACGGTTGTTTCGCCCCTATAATGAAAGGGTACTAACTGACAACAAACATTATGAAATTTGAAGGAGAGATAAGAATGATTGAAATTAGTGTTGCTCTTATAGCAGTTGCGTTTGCAGTACTCGTTATTTTCTTAATTAAGACATTACGAGCGGCTACTCAGTCGCTAGACAAAACAACCCAAACGTTACAAGAGGTACAGAAAACGATTGATGAACTGAGCTATGAGGTTAAACAAACGATAAGACACGCTAATGATATTACAGTCGATGTTCAAGCCAAGATGAAACAAATTGATCCTGTAATGGATTCTGTACAGAATATTGGTGAAGTGCTAAGTGAGGTAACTTTAGCTGCAAAACAAGTATCCACGACACTCATAGATAAAATGAAGAGTAATAAGCGCCATGTATCTGCTCCACAACCATCACACGAGTCTGCTGCAAGTTCAGCTGAACAACGTACAGTTCAATCTTATGCTACGGTCAATAATAGTACAGGGGCAACTAAGCCTGCTCCGAGCTGGGTTAAATATGTTGATGTGGCCGCTGAAGTATGGAAGAAGTTCCGACATTAAAACGAATTTAGCCGTTGAAGTCTGCTCACCACGAGTTTGCAGAAAGGGTGAGAATCATGTTGAAGGTTATTGTGCTTATGTTAGGTATACTACCCCTCGTGTCTGGTTCACCTGTAGAGTCTGTTCTTGTTAGCGAAGTAGCTTCCCCAACAATTAATCATGCCACATGGAATGTATCTCCAACCATTACAGACTCTATGATCCCCGAATCATTGGATACCTTTGATAAGATGAATGGAATCTCACTTTGGGATGAAGAGGAAGATGTGATCTCTAAGAAGGGGGAACCCTTAGAAGTCACTTATATTTCAATGTTGGATTGTGACGAATACCGATATGCTGATTCCACCATAGGGATTTGCCATGGCATTGTAGATTATGTACATATCAATTCTTCTGCAGGAATGATGGAAGTTAACGGACAGGTAATAGAGCTTAGTCATAATCGAATCCGTGAAGCATTGGGAGAACCCCAATTTAATGCAGAGGATGGATATGGATATAGTAGAGGTACAAGTGCAATTAAAGTGTATAAGGATCCTATTTCGGAAACAATAGAAGGTGTAGATTTTTTCGATGAATCTGCTTTTTAACTTGATTTTACGATTCAATTGGAAGCGTAGCGGTTAATAGAATAATAACAAATTAAAGGAGAGTGAAACTATGGATTCAACAAATTTACAATCGTATGCAAAAGTCGTTGAGAATGGTGTTCAGGCTGTTCAAGAAGTTAAGCAATTACAAACTGCTGGATATATCTATGAAAATATTTATGTTCTTGCGCACGATAAAGATCGTACAGATCGTATTGCTGATACTGCAAATGCAGATGAGATTGGGATTAAAGAAGAAGGAGTTTTCGATTCCATAGCCAATTTGTTTCGTTCACGGGGAGATGAGCTTCGTGCTAAGATTACCTCATTAGGATTTACCGATGCGGAAGCGGATTTCTACGAGAAAGAATTAGATCTTGGTAAAGTGCTTGTTATTGCCAAGAGATCATAGTTTTTCTCAGGTGATTTATTACTTATAGTGTGTACTATGATCACGATTTAAAGACATAGATGAGGGATGGAATTTATTCCATTCCTCATCTGTATTTTTGGATTGTAGGGGTATAAGTTTACCGTAACCAAGTCTTATAGATTCTAGTCCATTTTATATAATATGCTTAATCGTTAGTGTTATCGTTTATTAATGTAATTATGAAACCTAAGGAGCGGCTTATGAAAATATTAATTGTGGACGACAATCCTACGAATGTCATTATAATTCGGGAAATTCTCAAAAAAGAAAACTATCGAAATACAGATAAGGCCGCATCTGCAAGAGAGATGTTTGAAATATTAGGAATCGGTAATCATCCAGGTGACGTTGTGACCAAAAAGGTAGACATCGATTTAATTCTTTTGGATATGATGATGCCTGAAATGGACGGGATTGAAGCGTGCCGAATTATTCAGGAATATGACCATCTTAAAGATATTCCCGTTATTATGGTAACGGCAGTAGGGGATTCCAAGAAGTTAGCTGAAGCCTTAGATAGTGGAGCTACAGACTATGTAACCAAGCCTATTAACAAAGTGGAAATTATGGCTAGAATTCGGCTAGCGCTACGATTAAAGAAAGAGAACGATTGGCATAAAGAAAGAGATCAGCGGATTCAGGAAGAGCTTAGGTTGGCAGCTTTGGTTCAGAATGCTGTTCTAACCTCTCCTTTAGAAGAGGATCTCTTTGAAGTTCATGCCCTCTATCAGCCTGCTTCGGAATTAGCTGGAGATTTATATGCTTGGTATCCTCTAGGGGATGGTCGTTACGGTATTATTTTGCTTGATATGATGGGACATGGTATTTCTTCTTCATTATTTTGTATGTTCATTGCCTCTGTATTGAAAGATACCGTAACAACACATGTGGAACCGGAGAAGGTTATTCAAGAATTGAACAGAAGATTCAATCAGCTATATATTGAGAATGAACTGGTGCAATATTACTTTACAGCGATATATTTAGTAGTCGATACACGAATGAAGCGTATTGATTATGTAAATGCGGGGCATCCTCCAGCACTCTTTTTTCAAGGGAATGGGCGGATTATTCTGTTGGATGAAGTGTGTTGTCCTGTAGGGTTGTTCGATAAAATCGAGATGAAGCCGCAGTCCATATATTATGAAGATGAAGGGCATATTGTGCTATATACAGATGGATTGATGGAGATTGTTGAAGGAGAGCATGACGCGCAAATGGATTTCCTGATCGGACATTTAGAGGGCCACCATGAGTGGAACGAAGAATTAATGAGGCAGGCATTTTTTAATAGTGAATTGCAGCAGGAAAGAGATGATGACAAATGCTTGGTGTGGATAACGTTGAAAGAAGGAGAAACGCCGGAATGAAAATAAAGACAAAGTTACTGATCGGGTTCAGTACACTCATGCTCATTATGATTGTATTGACTATGATTGGTTACGATCGTTTAAGTTATATGAACGAACAGTTAGATCAAGTGTATCAAGAAAGATATGTCAAAGTACGCAATACAAGTGGCATGCGAGGTGAAGTCAATACCTCTTCCCGTATGTTAATGGATATGCTTCTTACAGATACGAATTCATCAATTGATAATAGTAAGGACAGACAAGAATTAGAGAGCACGATCACTCGAGCGAATCAATATATGAATCAGCTTATGGAGAGTGGGGACACGACTGAGGAGAAGCAGGTGCTGAATCGTGTTCAGGAAGCTTGGAGTGAATTTGAGGAATACGAACAAGTCGAAATAGAGCTATTAACAACAGGAAATTTAGAAGAAGCCCTTGCGTATCGGAATCAAACAGGGCTAGCTGTTCAAATAAAGGCACTCGATAGCTTGAATGAGCTAGCTACCTATCAGGATTTACGGATTGATCAGGAAATGAAGGATATCAAGGCAGCATATACAAGCACCATTCAAATGACGACAGCCATTATGGTTGTGGGACTTCTACTTGGATTAGGTATCATTATGTGGATAATTCCAAGTATTACCAAAGGTCTTAACGTCATTAACATGATGATTAGTAGCTTCGGTAAAGGTAAGATAAAGACCATTCGACGGATTAATATCACCTCGAAGGATGAGATTGGTGAGGTTGCACACGTATTTAAAGAAATGGCAGAGGATATTGAGAAAAAGCAACAATTAGAGATGAAATATCTACAGAGTCAGAAGGATCAGAACTGGCTCAGTTCTCATACAAGTCAAGTGACGGAGTTATTGCGTGGTGTTCAGTCGTTAAAACAATTATCTCAAACGTTTATTAGTGAATTTACTCCTGTATTAGGAGCGCATTACGGTGCCGTCTATATTCAAGGTGATCCTAATCATCCCAATCGTCTATCCGTTTATGGAACATATGCGAGTTCAGGTGACGTACTCGCCAAAGAAGTTGTTGAAATTGGGGAAGGGTTGATCGGACAAAGTGCCATGGATAAGAAGGCCATTTATATTAATAAAGTGCCTGAAGATTACCTGTCTATTCAATCAGGACTTGGAAGCTCCTCACCTGTAAGTCTACTAGTTTATCCTATTTTGTTCGAGAATGAACTCTTAGGTGTAGTGGAGCTTGCTTCATTCACATCATTTACACCATTGCAACGCGAACTAATTTCGCAGTTAACCTCTAATCTAGGCATTGTGATCAATAATGTTAGTCGTCGATTACGTGTAGAAGAATTGTTACGTGAATCACAGGCATTGACAGAGGAGCTACAATGTCAATCTGAAGAGCTTCAGACACAACAAGGAGAGCTACGCAGATCTAATGACAATTTGGAGGAACAGACAAGCGCGCTTAGAAGATCTGAAGTTCTTTTGCAAAGACAACAAGAGGAACTGGAACAATTTAATACGGAACTGATTGCTAAGACTCGGACGATGGAAGACCAAGTTCAGCAATTAGAAGAGAAGAATTATGAAATTGAGAAAACAAGTACACAATTAGAACAACAAGCGATTCAGCTATCTATTACAGCGAAGTATAAATCGGAATTTTTGGCCAATATGTCGCATGAATTGCGTACACCGCTTAATAGTCTTCTTATCTTGTCTCAGCTATTGTCTGAAAATAAGGGTGGCAATCTAAATGCTAAGCAAGTGGAATATGCGCATACGATTTATATGTCGGGAGCAGATTTACTTAAGATGATTGATGAAATTCTTGATTTGTCCAAAGTTGATGCAGGGAAGATGGATATTAATCGAGAGGTTATTCGTTTGAAAGATCTCGATAACTTCGTGAAGCAGAATTTCATGCCATTAGCAGATCAGAAACAGCTATCTCTCAACATAAAGTATGGCGATTATTTACCTGATGAAGTGGTGACGGATGGGCACAGATTGAAGCAAATTCTTCGGAACTTACTCAGCAATGCTTTTAAATTTACGAATGCGGGTTCCATTAGTTTTGGGATAAATTTAGCTAATTCGAATGAACTTCCTGGGCATCTGAAGAAAGACCAAGAATATATTGCATTATCTGTTAAAGATTCAGGGATAGGCATACCTATCGACAAAAGAGATATTATATTCGAAGCATTCCAGCAGGTGGATGGAACGACAAGTCGCAAATATGGCGGTACGGGGCTTGGTCTTTCTATCAGTAGAGAATTGTCTCATCTGCTTGGCGGATACATTGATCTGCAATCCTCTGAAGGTGAAGGTAGCTGCTTCACATTGTACATACCAGTGAATTCTCCGAATGAAGTATTAACTGAAGCAGAAGTAGCTGCTGCAACAAGTTCAGAATCCATGATGAGTAGAGTAAGCTTCGTAGATTCAAGTTATGTAGGCAATGTCAATAATAGCATCATGGACCATTCAGAGGAGCCGCTTGAGGATGATCGTCATTCCCTTCAAGAGAACGACAAAACGTTGCTCATTATTGAGGATGACGTGAAATTTGCAGCCATACTTCTTGATATGGCGAGAACTCGAGGCTTTAAAGCATTGGTAGCAACAAAGGGTGATGTAGGGTTGTCCATGGCTCAGACTTATTTGCCGAGTGCCATTATTCTGGATATTCAATTACCTGTTATGGATGGATGGGCCATTCTTAATGAATTGAAGAATTCAGCGTTAACACGTCATATTCCAGTTCATATCGTATCGGTCATCGATGAAGTGAAGCAAGGCTTGATGATGGGGGCCATTGCCTATCTCAAGAAGCCTTCATCCAAAGGTGCGCTTGATGAAGCTTTCTCGCATATTGAATCGTATACAGATAATTCATTAAAGCACTTACTTATTGTAGAAGATGATGAAATTCAGCGTAATGCTATTATAGAGTTTATCAATCATGACGATGTATCGATTACGGCAGCATCATCGGGTAAAGAAGCATTGATGCTTCTTCGCAATCAAAGATATGATTGTATGGTACTCGATTTAATGCTATCGGATATGACTGGATTTGAATTGCTTGATCAGATTCGAGATGATGAGAATTTATCTGATTTACCTATTATTATATATACGGGCAAGGACCTTGATCCTAAGGAAGAGATGAAACTTCGTAAATATGCCGAGTCCATTATCATTAAAGATGTTAAATCTCCAGAACGTCTTCTAGATGAGACGACGTTGTTTCTTCACAGAGTAGAGGCTAACTTACCAGATGAAAAAAGGGAGATATTGCAAAGACTTCATAATAAGGAAGAGCTTTTTGATAACAAAAAGATATTGCTCGTGGATGATGATATACGTAATGTCTTTGCTCTCTCTAGTGTGCTAGAAAGTTACGGTATGGAAGTGATATTTGCGGAGAATGGAAGAGAAGCGATAGATATCCTAGAGGATCGCAAAGATTTCGACATCGTTCTTATGGATATGATGATGCCTGAAATGGATGGATACGAAGCTATGACGCTGATCAGGCAGAATCCTGAGTATTGTAAAATACCCATTATTGCACTAACAGCGAAGGCTATGAAAGAGGATCGATCCAAGTGTATTGAGGCTGGAGCTTCAGATTATGTAAAAAAACCGATACAAACAGAACAACTTCTTTCACTAATGAGGGTATGGTTGTATTCGTAACCGTTGTTTTTGGTTAATGAATAGTAGTTAGTTCACATTAGCCGTAAAGAGGAAGCAGGGAAAGACAATGACTTCGATGGATGATGCCGAGTATGAAGAAAAGGTAATAAAAACAGTAGATGTAGAACGTGAAAATATTGAACTTGAGCTTTTATTACAAGGGATGCATCGATTCTATGGTCACGATTTCCAAAACTATGCCATTCCTTCGCTTAAGCGAAGGATCTGGCATTTCATACATGCCAATCAATTAACTACTATATCTTCATTGCAAGAAAGGGTACTGCATGATCGTGCAATTTTTGATCGTTTGGTCCATAGCTTATCTATCCCTGTTACGGAAATGTTTAGGGACCCTGAACTATTCTTGGCTTTTCGGAAACATGTCGTTCCTATACTGCGGACTTACCCATATATTCGTATCTGGCATGCAGGATGTTCCACTGGGGAGGAAGTGTACTCCATGGCGATCCTGCTTCATGAGGAAGGGCTATATGATAAGGCTCGGATCTATGCAACAGATATGAACAGCCAATCTCTAAAGCAAGCCAAAGAAGGGATATTTGGAATTGAGAAGATGAAGTTATACACCAAAAATTACATTGAAGCGGGTGGAACATCCTCATTCTCAGAGTACTATACAGCCAAGTATAATTCGATTAAGTTCCACCCGTTTTTACAAAAAAATATGATTTTTGCAGAACACAATTTGGCGACAGATCGTTCATTTAATGAATTTAATGTTATTCTCTGTCGCAATGTCATGATTTACTTCAACGATATCCTTCGGGATCATGTTCATGGACTATTTCATGAGAGTTTAAGTCGTTTCGGTATTCTAGTGCTAGGTTCGAAGGAATCCATTCAATTTACGAAATACGGAAATTCTTATGAAATAATAGATAAGACAGAAAAAATATATCGTAAAATGAATTGACGAGGGGCGAGGAATATATGGGGGTTCAAGAACCGATTCATATACTGCTAGTAGATGATCGACCAGAGAATTTACTAGCACTAGAAGCTGTACTCGAAAGTGAACAGTATAATCTTATTAAGGCTAATTCAGGAGAAGAAGCTTTGAGATGTCTCTTGAAGAACGAAATTGCTGTGATTATATTGGATGTACAGATGCCTGGTATGGACGGGTTTGAAACTGCTAAATTAATTAAGGCAAGAGACAAGACAAAAGAGATTCCTATTATATTTATTTCTGCGAATAGTAAGGAAGCCGAGCATCTCTTTGCTGGTTATTCCGCTGGAGCAATTGACTATATGGTTAAACCATTTGTTCCACAAATCCTAAAATCTAAAATTGAAGGATTCGTGGCAATGTATTTAACGAACAAGAAACACAAGTCGCAATCCATGTTACTTCAACAAAAAACGCAGGAATTAGAGAAAATGAATCAAGAACTCATGGAGGCTAAAGAAGCGGCAGAAATTGCCATGAATGCCAAAACCGAGTTTCTAGCGATGATGAGCCATGAGATTCGCACACCGATGAATGGGGTTATCGGAATGATTGATCTCTTGATGGAAACAGATTTACAAGAGGATCAAAAAGAGTACAGTGAAATTGTTCGTAAAAGTGCGGATGCACTTGTGACAGTCATTAACGACATATTAGACTTTACCAAGTTAGAATCTGGAAAAATGGAGCTAGAAGAACATCCATTTGACGTACAGGCATGCATAGAGGAAGTATTCGGTTTGTTCACGATGGAGGCTGGAAAAAAGAATATTGAACTGGTGTATTTCATTGATGAACAAATTCCTCATATTCTCTATGGTGATATGACAAGACTCCGACAGGTATTAATTAATTTAATTGCCAACGCTGTTAAGTTTACGAATCAGGGTGGGGTTTATTTAGTAGTATCTGAGCAACATGCTGAGGGACAGTATTCTCTGGAGTTTACGATTAAGGACACGGGGATCGGTATATCCCCTGACAAAGTAGACCGCCTATTTAAACCTTTCTCCCAACTCGATTCTTCCATGACACGTAAATACGGTGGAACAGGGTTGGGTCTTGCTATATGTAAAGCTATGGTTGAGATCATGGGTGGAGAAATTCGTGCCGAGTCGATGGAGGAAAAAGGAGCTACGTTTGTGTTTAATGTCATGGTTCGTCCGCCGAATGAAAAAGAGCACGAAGCTTGTTTTGAACATGATATAATCCTTCATCCAACACAAAAGGGAAACTTAGAGGCTAATGTATTGGTAGTAGAAGACCACCCGATTAATCAGAAGCTGATGGTTAGCATGTTAAATAAAATGGGGTTAACGGTTGATCTAGCAGAAGATGGTAAACGAGCTATGGATATGTTTAATGAGCATAAAGGCTATGATTTCATATTTATGGATTTACAAATGCCTGTCATGGATGGATTAGAGGCGACAGCTAAAATTAGAGAGTCTGCGGTAACGGAAGAAAAGCCGATTATTATTGCTATGACAGCCAACGTAATGGAAGGAATTGAAGAGCGATGCCTTGCATCTGGAATGAATCATTATATTAGTAAACCTATCAAAATGAGTAACGTACAGCATATATTATCTTTGTATACGAATCCTAACCAAGAGCATTTATCGGAACCGCGCATGAATCACGGTTGATGATCACTGTTGAAAAATTAGAATGTTAGTGTTTCAATGATAGATGAATTGGGTTATTAATTAATGATAGTAAAAACATTGTTATCAGGAGAGAGTGCCTATGAATACAAATAAAAATGAAAAGTTTAATGTTACAACGGAAACGACTGAAGGATCGTGTACTGTTTTTCTACAAGGAGAATTAGACTTATCTGTTGCTCCTGATTTTCGTTTAGTGATGGAGCCTCTCATTGGAAATTCTGATCTGAATCTAATTATTAACATGAAGAATTTAAAGTATATTGACAGCACAGGTATTGGGATTCTATTGTCTATTCTTAAAGCTAGACATGGGATGAATGCTCAATTTCTTGTACAGGATGTTCCAGCTCAAATTCAAAAGTTGTTTGATATGACGGGTATAGCGAAGTTCTTTGCATCCCAAGAGAATTCCTAATAGGAAAGGATCGAAAGCAAAATGAATTCTGAATTTCAGAAAGTTGTATTAACATTACCAGCAAGTGCTGATTATGTTGATGTTGTAAGATTGAACTTGTATGGAATTGCTTCCAAGATGGGCTTCTCATATGAAGAAATTGAAGATATGAAAGTTGCTGTTTCAGAAGCGTGTAATAACTCTGTGCTCTACGCATATAGTCAAGCGGACGGAACAGTAGAAGTCACTTTTGAAATACATGCTGATGTGTTATCCATCATTGTCAAAGATGAAGGGGAGAGCTTTGATAATGTAGATCCACAGAGTGGCCATGTAACGTTACACGATAAGGATCTTAGTGAAGTTCAAGTGGGTGGTCTTGGGTTTTATCTAATGCAGGCACTTATGGACGATGTCAGCGTAGAAAGTCTTGCGGGTAAAGGTACAGTTGTTGTACTTACAAAACGCATCATGAGAAGTGAGGAAATGGCATGAGTGAGAATGTGACTCCCCCCGAGTCCATGAGCGAGGCAGTAGGTCTAATCTGGGAATATCAGCAGACGAAAGATAATGAACTCGCAACCGTGCTGGTCCGCAGATATGAACCTATGGTTAAGATGGCGGCTGGAAAAATTGCCCGTAACCGCCCTGATTTATATGAAGATTTATTTCAAGTGGGACAGATGGCTTTAATTCGTTTGCTTCAGAAGTACGATATCACCTTGGGCATTCCCTTTGAGCCGTATGCTATGAAGAGTATGATTGGACATATGAAGAATTATCTACGGGATAAATCTTGGTATATTCAAGTTCCTCGACGAATAAAGGAAAAAGGTGCTTTAGTTCAGCGTGCTATTGATGAACTAAATGTCAGATTAGAGCGCTCCCCTAATGTTCAAGAAATTGCGGGATTTTTAGATCTGACGGTGGAAGAGACGGTGGAGATATTAGCCGGACGTGAATGTTATCATTATGTTTCATTGGATTCTCCACTTTCACAAGAAGAGTCAGGTGCTACTCTAGGTGAGTTAATTAGTTCTGATGTGAATGACTACGACTCTTTAGAGAAACATATGGATATACAACAGGCGCTTAGCCAGCTGAAGGAACAGGAACAAAAGGTATTACTGCTTGCATTCCAAGATGGCGAATCACAACGTTCTATTGCACAGAAACTAGGAGTTTCCCAAATGAGTGTATCGCGAATTCAGAAGAGAGCAACAGAGAAACTGAAAGAAATTATGTCTAATTTATCTTCTTTATAAAGGGACGAATGTATGAACCAACGTATGGTTATGATTGCACACACGCTGTTAAGGACACGCTGTTTTTCTCTTAGAGGAATACGAAGCGTGTCCTTTTTAATTCCAAATGAGATGATTACATATTATGGAGAGGAGCTTTGAGTGAATGGAGTATGAGGGGAACAGCAGGAGGCATCATAGCCGAATTTCTTTTTCTCAAAAGTGGAACTGGCATGATCTTGTAATTGAGAACTGGTCATCTGTAGAACTTGAACAGCTACGTAGAAATGTTCTTGGAACAGAAGAATGGCTTGATATCGTTCCTAAAGTGAAAGGTAGTTACATAAGTGTTCGCTTTCCTAATGGTGTAGACCCGGTGATTTTTGGTACGATGATGTATTCTGTAAATTCGACCATTGGTAAGGATCGAAGCTATCAGCAATATCATTATTTTATTAATCAAGATACGTTAATTACGATTAATATCGATGACGATACTTGGGGTGTTATGAACCAAGCAGATCGAATGATCATGTTCGAACAATGTGAGGATGCTAAAGATGGTTTATTCGTACTAACGAGGACTATCCTTCATTACTTACATCAAGGTATGGATCAATTTGAAATTAACTTACGTGAATTAGAGCGAATAATGGAAAAGAGCAATCGACGTAATTTAATGGATCAGATATTAACTGCTCGATTTGAATTATTGTATTGGAACAGTTTGTTCATTTCCTTTCAGGAATTAGTTATGGCTGCTCATGAGGCATTTCATGATGGGCTGGAAACCAGTAAGTTCTATCAACAGCTATATTACAGGGTAGAGAGGATAGATCGATTATTCAAACATTATAGCGATGAGATCGATACTTTAATTTCTATCGACGATGCAGTCTCTTCGTATAGAGGTAACGAGATTATGAAGACCTTGACTATTATCACGGCGGTTTTTATGCCAGCAACCGTGCTTGGGGCGATATGGGGAATGAATTTTGACATCATTCCTTTTATGGAAGCGCCTTGGGGTTTTATAGGTATGTGTCTTTTTATCTCACTCAGCACAGTTGGAATGTATATGTGGATGGTCAAGAAGGGTTGGACAGGTGATTTACTTCGTGGAAAATCACATGAGGATAATCATCTGTAAATGTATCCATTTTATAAATAGAAGAGGTGTAAGAATAGCATATTTATGGAATGCTACTCTTACACCTCTTCATAAATTTGAGTACAGCGTTTCATTTTTATTTGTAAGCATCAATGTAACTTTGCAAATCACTAAAGGGGTGTTCATCTTCATCTATTTCATAGCTTTTTGCTTTAGTTATTGAGTAGTTGCCTCTCTATCTGAGGTTTAACCGCTTGGATCTTCCGTAAGTTGGCACAAAAATAGCCAGCTATAAGAGCTGGCTATTTACGTGAACCCATCGTTTATTAAACCTTTGGATTCAGCTCTTTATTAATTTCCATAGAAACTTCCTTGGATTCATCCTTCACGTCTTTAGCAACATCAGCGGAAGCACTTTTAACACTATCTACGATATGGCTAGTACTTTCAGCTACAGTCGTAGCTATACCAGAAGTTTTGGTAGAAACATTTCTCGCAATTTCGGTAGCTTTGTCAGTAACAGCACAAGCCATTTCTTTTGTTTTGTCGGTAACCGTACCCGCAACTTCTTTCGTTTTATCTGTTACAAGTGCTAACTTGTCACTTAAGTCTTCACGTAACTCATTCCCAGGTTTAGGAGCGAACAAGAGGGCTGCTGCTGCACCTATTAAACCACCAATTAAGGCTCCTTTAAAGAAAGTACCACCACTACTTTGCACCGGCTGATCTTTTTCTGTTTGACTCATAATTACAACACTCCTTAAATTTTATTTGGATATATATAACTATAACCTATGTTTAGGTAGTACGTCTAAATATTCTACTAAGTAGACCGAGAAGAAAAACGAAGATCGCTGTACCTAATATGGCTGGAATAACTGCGAATCCACCGAGTTGAGGTCCGAAGTTTCCGAATAGAGAAGCTCCTATCCAAGCACCAACGAAACCGGCAATCATAGAACCGAGAATGCCACCTGGCATGTTATTACCTACTATTGCATCACCAATGAATCCAATAATGATTGCCATTACTATACTAATTAAGATACCCCACATATCATGTTACCTCCTTTTAAGCTTGTTAGAAGATTAGTGTTTCACTTGCTTACTTGATATTTAAACTACAGTGCAGGTTATGAAACAGTCTAGCTCTCCAGCATGGCACTTGAAAGGGGATAAATTTGGTTCTAACTATCTATAAATGATATCATCTTTGTACTATACTGAATAAGTTGTTGTGTGAATGTGAGATATGATACTTAAGAATTGAAGGAGAGAACACGCATCATGGAAACCAAACTCGTTGAAGAATACCGTGAAGGCGTTATGGAGTGCGCCCATAGTGGACATATAAGCATTGTAGATGAGCAAGGAAAGGTCATAGCTTCTGCTGGTGATCCTCACTTTGTAACCTTTACTAGATCATCAGCTAAGCCATTTCAAGCTATCCCCGCGATCCGAGGTGGCATAGTTGATTACTATAAGTTAAGCGACAAAGAAATTGCTATTATGACGGCTTCCCATATCGGAGAACCTTATCATATAGAAACTTTAGAGGGTATACTCGGTAAAGTTGGAGTTCAGGATTCACAGATGGTCTGTGCATCAAGTTACCCATTACATGAACAGAGTAAAGAAGACGTACTGCGTCATAATAGAAATAAAAGTAAATTATTCCATAATTGTGCAGGTAAACATTTAGGCTTACTTGCTTATAGTGCAATGAAGGGTTATCCATTAGATTCCTATGCGGAGGTCAATCACCCCTTACAACAGGAAATTATCGGTACCCTTGCTAACTTAGCTGCAATAGAACGGGAGGACATTTCAATTGGAGTAGATGGTTGTGGGTTGCCAGTGTTTGCGCTTCCCTTATCTGCATTAGCTACCGCGTATATGAAGCTAGCTTGTCCGGAACGTATTGAAGATGAGCCTACGCGGGAGGCAGCTCGCATCATTACACGTGCGATGAACTTGTATCCAGAGATGGTTGGTGGAACGGGCCGTGTGGATTCTCTAATATTACAAGATGATAACATTGTCGCAAAGGGAGGATTCAAAGGCGTCTATTGTTTCGGACTTAAGAAAGAAAAGATAGGTATCGCATTCAAAGTGTTAGATGGATCAGAAGAGGAATGGGCATTTATCGTTGAAAGTATTCTTGAACAGATTGGATATTCAGGAGCCAAGACCATCGAGCTACTGAAGCAACATTATATGAAGGATATTTATAATGATGGAGGTAAGAAAGTCGGGTACGCAAAAACGGTATTCCAATTAAATACTTAACGGTTGTGCATTCGTGGGACACCCATGCTTGGAGTGATTGAAGTTTTGAATGGAGGGGTAATTACTAAGTATCAAATTTGATTAACTTACCTTAACCATTAAAGCTGAAATTAATTTCTTTGTTCGTGCGGGCAAACTGAAGTTTGCTTCATGAAAAACATGGAGGTGGATGAACATGATTAAAGTCGTAACATCAGCAGAGCGTCACACTTCGGAGCGAGGATGGATTCATAGTGAATTTAGTTTTTCCTTTGCAGATTACGATGATCCAAGCAATGCACATTTCGGATGTTTGCTGGCACATAATGACAATCAACTGAATGCAACAGAAGGCTTCAAGAAGCATCCGCATCATGACTTGGAAATTGTAAGTTATGTTATCTCGGGGACATTGCTACATGAAGATGACTTGGGAAATAAGTATTTATTAGATGCGGGTACTGTACAGGTTATGAGTGCCGGGACAGGTGTGAATCATTCCGAGAGTAACCCGTCGATGACAGAGCCTGTACGATTTTTGCAAATGTGGTTTCTACCTACAAGTTCTAACCTACAATCGACATGGGAGCATCAAAGATTCCCGACAGAAATGAGAAGGAATCAACTTCAACCGGTTGTAGTGGGGCATGGTACTACATCAAGTGGAAGTCAAACACCCCTGCACATCCATCAAGATGTATCCATTTACTTACCCTATCTTGAGACAGGTAAAGAAATCATCTTTCCACAGAAGGAAGAGCGAAGAACCCACTTATTCCTTATCTCAGGTCACTTGGAAATCAGTTGTGATGATGGTACATTTCATTTAGAGCCTGGAGATGCAGCTCGAATTCATCATTCGTGTGATCTTCGTATCAAAGGTAGTAGTTGTGAAGGAATATCAGAATTTATTCTTATAGACCTACCCTAGACTAGAATCTTTGCACTACAAATAAAGCCTCCTGCTTACCCTTCGCTTATTGCAAGCGGGGAGGCAGGAGGCATTATATTGTTCTTATGCTTGGCGGCGTAATCGACCGAGTTCAGATACAAGTGCTTCAACTTCTGAAATACTCAAATTGTTATTGGTTCTTACTAGGTTATAAATATCTTGAATATCCTCATATTGGTCTACAGAAAATGCACTTGCTTGCATTGCTGCTCCACTAGCCATTCGTAACTTTGTCTTAATTTCTTCAATCATGAACTCAATATTCTCTGGAGTCTTATGACTTAAATCCATTATAATAAACATCCTCTCTACACAAAATTGCTTACTATATTGTAACATGCTTAGGAGACAATCCACCATTTTACTTAAAAATTTATCGAATGCGTTCTTAAATTTAGTTACTTCAGAGTACAATCATGATAAATAATAGAGTGGAAAGATTGATGTAAGGAGGATAAAGGAAAGACATGGGTGAGCGTGAAAAGATGAACGAGCAGCAATTAGCTGTATTTTTTGAACATATTTATGAGCAACATTCGTTACATACAATTACTTTTCTATGTATCGGTACAGATCGATCTACAGGGGATGCCCTCGGTCCACTTGTGGGCAGTCAATTGGTAGACTATGGAGTTCCAAATGTTGTGGGTACACTAGCTTTACCCTGTGATGCTTATAATCTGAAGGCACGTTTCGAGGAAATCCCCTCGGACCATATTGTGATTGCCATTGACGCTTGTCTGGGGCAAGCTGGGAGTGTAGGATCTTATCTTGTCTCACAACAGCCCCTTATTCCAGCAGAATCTGTGGGTATCTCATTGCCCCCTGTAGGACACTATAGTGTAGCTGCAGTAGTAAATATAAAGGGTCCTAAGCCATACTCGACATTGCAGATGACGTCTCTTTATCATGTTATGAAGATGGCAGAACAGATATCCTTATCGATTGCCAAGGGTTTTAAACTTATTAAATATATAGATTGAAAGATAGTTTACGCCCCTTCAAAAAAAGTTGTTGATTCATTAAGAGTAAGAGTTCGTCTTTAGTTTTTTTATATAATTAGCCTATTCGTGGTTCAAAAGGTTTTATTTAGATTAATAATATATATTCACTCACTCTATATATACCTTTAACATGTTCCATCGTTGTACATAATGAGAAAGATTGAACAGAAATTAATCGTTCAGTCTTCATACAAAGAAAGAAGGATATGATAATGGAAAAAGTAAACTGCGATGGAAATATCATCTGTTATGTAGAACAAGGACAGGGAGAGCCTATCGTGCTTTTGCACGGATATTGCGGAAGTTCTGAATACTGGGAAAAAGTAGCTCCGATATTGTCAGCTAAGTATCGGTGTATCATGCCAGATTTGCGTGGTCATGGACGTTCAGACGCTCCTATGGGTGCTTATACAATTGAACAAATGGCTGATGATCTCCTGAATTTATTAGATGAATTAAATATTCCCAAAGTCACACTTTTAGGTCATTCCCTAGGTGGATATATTACGTTATCTTTTGCTCAAAGATATGCCTCACGACTCGATGGTTTCTCGCTGATCCATTCAACAACCTACCCAGATAGTGATGAGGGGAAAGAGAAGCGTATGAATGCGGTCAGTACGATTCAAAATGAAGGGATTACAGCTTTTGTAGATAGCTTAGTTCCTAATCTTTTTGCTCCAGATCATGTACTGTCCAGTCCAGAGCTTGTGGAACGAGTGAAGGAGATTGGTTATAAGACACCGCCACAAGGAGCATCAGGCGTTGCGATGGCTATGCGAGAACGTCCAGATCGCAGAGATGTTCTATCTGCTACTGTGCTTCCGGTCCTTTTGGTCGCAGGTGAGCAAGATGGTGTGATAACGCCAGATAAGATATTCACTGTAGATCATCCGAATGTAACACAAGTGACAATTGCTGGTGCAGGGCATATGAGTATGTTAGAGACACCTGAAGAGTTAGCGGATATCATCATGTCCTACTTAGAGAAAGTGAAGTCTTAGTGTAAACTTAGACTTCCATATATATTAAAGTAGACCGGAAGCCCAATGCTTCCGGTTTTTTTGATGAGCGGATGACATAGATAAAATGAGCTAAAGACAAACCCTTATAGTTCATTATATAGATAACTGGATTTGCCTACGTGTATGACGTACAATCGAGAAGAATAAAAGGGTGGTATATGTAAATTAGTAAGCCATAGGAGGAATGAATATGTTTCGTAAAGATTACATTCTTCGGTTAGTAGAGGATATGACTCAAATGGTGGCTAAGGTATTCGTCCTTAGACAACAACGTAAATTTACAGAAGCCCTTTGGGAAATAGATGAATTATTAGGTAAGGATTTCAGATTGAACTCCCGCCTACTAAATTCACTTTCTAAGGAAGACCTCATAGACATGTTCCGGTTCAGAGATACTCTAGAGTCGGACAAAATGCAAGGTGTAGCTCGACTGTTAGAAGAGGAAGGAAAGATTTATACAGATATGGGCGAAAGTGATGAAGGATTGACTCGGTTCATGAAGTCATTACATTTGTTCTTATATGCGGATAACTATGGTGCAAATAGAGAATTATTTGATCTACATCATCAGATCGAGGGATTACTTGAACGGATTAAGGAGTATCGGTTACCCTCCGGGACCGATCAACTGTTATTTGTCTATTTAGATAAGCAAGGTAAGTATGCAGAGGCTGAGAATGTGCTGTACCGTCTTTTAGATCAAGGAGAAATAGATCCTATGGAGGGAGTCTCTTTCTATGAACGGTTAATGCAAGTAGATGATGATAAGTTGGAACAGGGTAGATTGCCTCGTGAAGAGGTAGTGGATGGCATGAAAGCAATGCAATTAAAGATGAATTAAGAAATTATTTGGATATATGCAATGGGTATGATAAGGTACCAAAGTAGATAATTTAAAGAATAGAAAGTGAGATGTACCCTCTTGGAATCATTACGCAGATTGTTACAGCAGATCGTTCAGGAATCTTCATTAATTACAGCAACTTTGAGCCAGCTTCGTAAGCGGGATGATGACTCTTACCATAAAGTGCAGATCAAGCCAGTGGAATTGAAAAAAGTGCTTTATTACCAATTTGCCTATCATTACAGCAATAAGGTTGTTCATAAGAATGTACCCGCGGAAGAAGCGGAAGGGATCATGTTAGAGCTTTTCGAACAAACGTTTCGCCAAGGTATGATATGCACACCGGAAGCTGATTATCAGATTCTAATTAGTAAGAAATATAAAGTGTCTATTCTTACGAAGTCTGCGTCAAAAAGTGAAGTAGATTTGGCCCATAACCGTAAAAAACAGTATGTACTTGAAGAAGGACAACCCATTCCTTTCTTAGTGGAGCTAGGGATTATGAATGATCAGGGTAAAGTACTTGCTCGTAAATACGATAAGTTCAAACAGATCAATCGTTTCTTAGAGATGGTGGAGGATGTACTTCCTAGTCTGCCAGAAGGACGCCCCCTTACCATTGTTGACTTTGGATGCGGCAAATCGTACCTAACGTTTGCGGTATATCACTATTTAGCAATACAGGAACGAAGAGAATTGAATATCGTTGGGTTGGATCTTAAGGCAGATGTCATAGAGCATTGTAACAACCTTGCACAGAAGCTAGACTACAGTAACTTGAAATTTCTTGTTGGGGATATCGCTGACTATGATGAATTGGAACAGGTGGATATGGTCATCACGCTTCATGCATGTGATACAGCTACAGATGCGGCATTGGAAAAAGCTGTTCGCTGGGATGCATCTGTTATTCTGTCCGTACCTTGCTGTCAGCATGAATTGTTCAATCAAGTCCAGAATCCTGTTCTGAACCCGCTCTTATCGCACGGTATATTGAAAGAACGTTTTGCTTCGCTGGCTACAGATGGCGTCCGAGCTAAATTGTTAGATCTTATGGGGTATCGTACTCAGCTTCTAGAATTTATCGATATGGAACATACGCCTAAGAACATATTGATTCGTGCGGTCAAAGGTGACAGTGGGGATCGTGAACAATTGTGGAAAGAGTACACAGAGTTTCGAGATTTCTTGAAAATTTCACCGTACTTAGAGCGAGTATGTGCAGATTTATTACCTTCTGATAAATGATATAAATTCATGTTGAATTAATATCTCTAAAGATTGAACTAAAGTAGAAGGGGTTGTTTACTTACGCAATTAGCGTGAAGATAAACTTCAACCCCATCGACCTTAGTTCTTTTTTGCATAGGAAAGAGGATGTATCTTAGGTTAAATGGTGGTTATTTAGGGTCATAATGATGGGAGGAATGGCTGAAAGGGAATGATGCTATGAATAGCTGGAGATTAAATCTGTCCTATATTGCTGTTATAATCGTTGGCGTTGCGTGTTGTCTCCAAACAGGTGTCTTCTTTGCTGTAGATTTATATCCGATTCTACTCTGCTTGAGTATTGTGTGTTTTATTATAGTCGTTCCGATATTGAATAAGAGAAATAGGGGGCAGTGGCATGTTCCTAACCTGTTAATGAAGGTGATTCTAATATGTCCATTTGTCATAATGGGATTGTATCTATTTCACGTATTTATGGGCCCCCTTTCACTGCAAGGTACTGTAGTTGAATTCATGAAGTGGGGTTTGTATAGTCATTTCGCGATTCTCGCCTATAGTATTGGGTGCATAGACAAGGGGAAGATTGTTCTTCGAGTAGGGTGGCATATGATGGGGGCATTGCTAACCTCGTCAGCATTATTAACGGTGTATGGAGTCATAGATATCCCATTTAGTATTATTCATACAGATAATTTAGGAATTAGTGCAACGGGAGCTAGATTAGCTGGTCTGCTGCAATATCCTAACACATTTGCAGCTATTATGGCCGCTTTCCTTCTGGAGCGGCTATTTGCGCTAGCGCCGCTCGTACAGCGGCACCCATCTGCCCGCAGCGTGCTGCTTGGCATCATGCCGCTGCTGCCTTACACCGCCGCGCTGCTCCTCAGTGAGTCGCGCGGGGCTTGGCTCGCGGCCGGCTTCGCCGCGGCCGCTGGCTTAGTGCTAGAGCGGCGGAGGCTCACGCCGCCGCTCCTTCTTGCCGCTGCGCCGGTGGCTTGCGCGGCTGTGCTCTACCGCCAGCTGACGGACGTTCAGCTGGCTCCACCACTTGGGCCCGGCCTGATGTGGCTGGCCGGGCTGTGGGCAGGCAGTGTACTCGCCGGCCTAGGGTTATGGCGGCTATGGCAGAGCCGCCACTCCCTTGTGAGCGCCCACGCCATTACATCTCTCATCATCGGTGCAGCACTATGGACGATAGGAGTGCTCGCCGTCTGGACGACCGTGCAGGAGCGACTGACCGCGAATTTTGGCACGGTTTCAGCACGTGGAATCATCTATCGTGATGCATGGAGACTAGTGCAGCAGTCCCCATGGATTGGACAGGGAGGATACACTTGGCGATGGTCATACCCAGCCATTCAATCGCAGCCGTATGTAGGAAGTGAAGTGCACAACGGATATTTAGATATGCTACTTAATACAGGACTGTTAGGGATAATCATCGTGATGATTTTACTACTGGCAATAGGGACGACGCTGTTGAAGAACAACCGAGTATTACTTCCTTCATACTTGGTTTTGGTCCTACACAGTGCCGTGGATTTCGATTGGAGTTATAGTCTCAGCTGGATATTGTTATTTTGGTTAATGGCATGGGGAGTGGCAGCCCGTGCTATGTCAGATGATTACTCAGAACCTAACGTAGAACCTATAGTATACCGACACCCTCGATCAAGAATAATTCCGGTTGCTATGATTGGTTTATGGTTAGTTACAACAGTGGGATTGACTACTTTAGCATTACGAGGGGAAATGGGCGCTAGATTATATAGACAAGCTTCACATACTATCCATAAGTCGTCCTCTCAGGCTTTGCTTCGTGCTTCATTACAATGGAACCCTGCGAATGTAGAGACAGCACTCGCTTTGGTTCAACGAGCTTCAACGGAGCAAGAGAGGATACAAGTACTTAGGAATAGTCTGATTTATGCTCCTAATCATCCACGGTTAGTATGGGAGATGTCCAAGGCGTATGGAGCCGTGGGACACATTAATTTATATATAGAATGGCTGAATAAGGGGTTATCCTTAGATCCATATAATGTGAATAAATGGAGCCAGAGTTTGGAGACGATATACCAGTTATCCCAAACTCAACGTCATGAAGGTAATATCTATGAATCACGACTCTTGGCAGAGACAGGCACGGAAATGTATCTGAAATATCAGGAGCTGTTAGAAGAGGCTAATCAACATGAGGGGTACCGCAATGATCGAGATTTCAAGCTTACGGATGCAGCGACAAATTGGGGGAATAAGTTGGCAATGCTTGCTCAGACTCAATGAGGCCCATAATTTCATGTCTGGAGATTTCATGAGAAGTATCATATATAACTTCGTCCGTATGATTTGTTCTGAGCTTCTTCGGAGTATCCTCTCTACACGTATTCCAGAATCGGCCCCAAAGTGTGCCATGGATGCTCCATCCTCCCCTTGACCACACCAAAGCCCCTCCACCCCTACGTTTAAGTGCGAGTTCAAAAAGCCGACTATTCAGCACCATAGCTGACTTTATGAACAACCTCTTAAAGTAGTTGTGAGAGGGTTAATCTGTGTACATGAACCTATCCTCCGAAGCCGTCACGGAATGCATGGTTTAGCTTATCTTGATCTATTTCCCATAGCGTGGCTAGCTCTTCGCTTACTTCACGCTCCCACCATTGGCATAACAATTTTCGGTTGCTGTGGTTCTCATGAATCCAGATTAGATTCCCAATGACCTTATGGTAATACAATTGTTCACCTTGTTTGAGTAAGTTGTCAGAGATGTGTATTTTCATTCGTTTGATTGCACGATATAGTTCTTTTTTACATGCTCTACGAATACCCCGTGGGGTAGGGAGTGTTGCATCTTTAGCTTTGGGAATGGGGGCCACTGATCTCACTCCTTTTTTATAATTTATGCAGTAGCTTAGACGAAAGACACCTCTGACTCAGCAATTGGGCAAGTAGAAGTTATGTCTTACCGTATGCTAGAATAGAATATAGATGGTATAGGAGCTAGACTTAAACGAGCGTAAACGCGTAGACCTTAGCTCAATTTGGACAATATATCAGAATACATTGAGAAAAGAGGGCCAGAGTGGAGTTCATTACGGAGATTGTTAGTCAACTATTTCACTGGGTGCAAAGTTTAGGTTATTTCGGGATCATGTTTGGACTAATGTTGGAAGTCATACCTAGTGAAATCGTACTTGCCTATGGTGGATATCTTGTATCAACCGAAAGAATCAACTTTTGGGGAGCTGTATTATTTGGAACCATTGGTGGGGTCATAGCGCAGTTATTTGTTTATTGGATTGGCCGTTATGGCGGTCGACCTGTACTTGAGAAGTATGGAAAATATATCTTCATTCATAAGAAACAGATCGATGCCTCAGAGGAATGGTTTAAAAAATATGGTACAGGTGTTATCTTTACGGCACGATTTATACCAATAGTACGACATGCTATATCTATTCCTGCAGGAATATCTAAAATGAATTTAGGGAAATTCACTTTATTAACGACGTTGGCTGTTATTCCATGGTCTATCCTATTCGTTTATCTTGGAACTGTATTAGGTGATAAATGGGAGACTATTGATGAGGAAGCCGCACCTTATATTATGCCTATTCTTTTAATTGCACTTGCTTTATTAATTGTGTATGTTCTTGTGAAGTGGACCCAATCCAGACGTAAGAGAGGAGCATAATCATGAGTATTAATTTAGCTAATAAATTTAACACAGGCATCTCACCTAAGAGTTTTATGGAGGGGATGCAACGTAACCAGGAGGCATTTCAGGCTAATTATGATGAGTTTTCTTGGGAGAATGATCAAGATCGTGAGTTTTTTGAAAGTCTGAATCATCGTGATGATCTTCGTGTGCTTTTTCTTGCGGCAGAGTGGTGTGGAGATGTCGTCCAGAATGCACCTGTTATATTTCATGCTCTAGAGACAGCAGGTATCCCTACCGAAATATTAATCCTTGAAGAAAACTTTGATGTTATGGATCAATTTCTGACAATGGGTGGAAGATCCGTACCCGTTGTTATCTTTCTAGATACCGGGGGTCATGTACTAGGTCAATGGGGACCTCGACCTAAGCATGTACAACAGTTCATGATTGATTTCAAGAAAGATAATTCAGATCGTGAAGCTCCGGACTATGCTGACAAAATGACTGTAGTTCGTTCTCAAATGAAGGAAGCCTATGGGGAAGGAGCCGATGTTCGTGCAGCGATTCTTAAAGAACTGCGCGAATTAATATCGGGACTCTAATTATATATGTTAACAATAGAAAGCTTTTGCTTAGGCCCATTGCAGACTAACGCTTATTTACTCAGGAATGAAGAGGGGAAAGGGATCATTATTGACCCTGGAATGAACCCCGGAGCATTAATCACTAGAATGAATAATCTAAATCTAGAAATTGAAGCCATCGTGCTTACTCATGCCCATTTCGATCATATGGGAGGAGTAGACGAGATTCGCAAGCTCAAAGGATGTCCAGTTTATCTACATGCCTTGGAGAGTGAATGGTTAACCTCATCGAAGTTGAACGGATCGTTAAATTGGCCACAGGTGACTGAACCCCTCTCTACTGATGTTGCAGAGTATGACCTAGCAGAAGGTCAGCAACTAGAATTAATTGGGCATCGTTTCGATGTATACCATACACCGGGTCATTCACCAGGAAGTGTAAGCTTACTCTGTGGCAATGATCTTTTCGCTGGAGATGTACTGTTTCGATTAGGTGTGGGTAGGACAGATCTTTATGGCGGACGAGAACGAGATCTAATGGACTCCATTCACAATAAATTATTTAAGCTAAATGACGAAGTGAAGGTCTATCCGGGACACGGTTCTCGTACTACAATTGGCTATGAGCGCTCTAACAATCCATATGTTTAATACGAAGATTACCCAACATCAATGGATAACGACAGCAGTCGGCAAATTCCACCTGTACAAGACCCGTGAATATTGATACAATTGTAGTTAATAAATGTAGCTTTACCCAACAAAAGCACGCAAGCTGAGGATGAATCCCGGTTTGCGTGTTTTATTTTGTTGTGGATTTTTTTTTTGAAAACAGAAATGAACGAAATGTTCAACCTATTCGTATTATACCTGTCGCTGATGGAAGAGGGTGTGGAAAATGAGGACAGAGGAACGGAATCAAATTAAACTCGCACAGCAAGGAAATGCTGAAGTTCTAGCAGAGCTGATACATGAACACTACTCCTTTTTATATAAATACTTAGTCAAAGTCACAATGGATCCCATTATGGCTGAGGATCTGGCTCAAGACACAATACTCCGTTGTATCGAGAAGATAAGTCTTTATGATGGTTCTTCCTCATTCTCTTCTTGGTTGATGACGATAGGTACTCGTATATATATGGATCAAATGCGACGTAAAAAGAGAGAGAAGAATTGGCTCTTTAAGGAACAAGGAATCCGCCGAATTCGGTGGCAGTTTGAGAGTAGGAACGAAGAATGGAGCGACGTACTGGAATCTTTAGCAGGATTATCTAGGGAGCATCGGGTATCCGTTCTACTTAAGCATTATTATGGCTATACCTACGAGGAGATTGGCGATATGCTCGCTATTCCCTCAGGAACCGTTAAATCAAGAGTTGCCAAAGGTGTTCGTCAATTAAGAGAGGAGATGAGATAACTATGGGTTGGAATGATGAGAAAGGAACAGAGGAAGAGACGTTTCTAATCGAATTACGTCAAAGTTTAGACAGAATGGATCATATACTGGACCCTTCTTCAATACCATCCAAAGAACATTTGAAAGATCACATTAATGAACGCTGGAAAAGGCGCCGAAAGTTCATGATGGTAGAGTTGTTATTGTTCTGGTTAGTCTCCTTATTTGTAGTTGGCAGTGGAACGTTATTAGTATACTCGGCACCTTGGAGTCTTTGGGTTATTCAAGGGGGAAGTTTTATTGTAGCATTTGCTATCGTTATACACTTTGCCATTCAGCGGAGAAAAGAGGGAATAGGATGACAGAGCTTAAGGAGATTCCCTTATGGATCATCGTACCTCTTGTACTGGTTCTTCTTCTTCAAGGAACATGGATGTTTCTTGATGCTGGCAAACGGGGGAAATGGCGCTGGTTATGGGGGTTATGGGGCTTGACTAATATACCTACACCCCTCTTGATATACCTCTTTTTCGTTCGACTTCCTGATGAGCGTAAGAAATCCCATGCAAGAAAGGATGAATAATATGGAATTGCTTGCTTATTGGCCATTGATTCTGCCGATCTTTGTTCTCCAGTTTGTGCTTGCCGTGATCGGTTTAATCTCTTTATCCAGAGCAGAAGAGGTTCGCGGTCCTAAGTGGATGTGGGTTTTTATTATTGTATTGCTGAATATGTTTGGAAGTATCCTCTACTTTGTTGTTGGAAGGAAAGATGTGTAATGGGTTTACTAAGAGTAACAGAACTGACCAAAAATTTCGGTAAAGAAAATGCAGTTAGAGGGTTAACATTTCAATTGGAACAAGGGAGATGTGTGGCTCTACTTGGACCAAATGGTGCAGGTAAAACAACGACATTACGTATGCTTGCAGGACTTCTTCAACCTTCCTCAGGGGATATAACTTTTGGTGAGCGTAAGGGGCTTGCGGATTACCGTATGTCACTTGGATATTTGCCTCAGCATCCTACATTTTATGGCTGGATGTCAGGGCGAGAATATATTCGTTTTGCGGCTGAACTTAGTGGAATGGAACGCAAGGAAGCAGCCATCCGTTCTGAAGCCGTACTGGAGAGGGTAGGTTTACAAGATGCAGCTAAACGTCGGATATCTGGATATTCCGGAGGGATGAAACAACGCCTTGGACTTGCGCAGGCCCTTGTTCACGAGCCGAGACTATTGTTACTGGATGAGCCCGTATCTGCTCTCGATCCCATTGGACGTAGAGAAGTGATTAACCTTCTTCGTCAAATAAAGGAAGAAACAACCGTTCTTTTCTCAACACATGTTTTACATGATGCAGAGGAAATTTGTGATGATTTCCTCGTGATGACGAAGGGGCACTTAGCTGAGGAGGGATCTCTTACATCTTTAAGAGAGAAATATCGTCAGCCCCTTGTGATTGTACAAGTGGAGCGGGAACGCGATGCATTGTTATGGCTTGATTCTTTAAAGAGCAAACCTTTTGTGAATCAGGTAGATATGAAAGGAGACATTGCAGAATTAACGGTTCATGACTTGCGGTCTGCAAGAGATTGGCTAATGAAAGATGCTGCAGAGAATCACATCCCTCTAGTGAAATTCGAAGTAGGGAGCTCTTCCTTAGAAGATATGTTTGTGAAAGTGGTGAGTGAGCAATGAGAGGTACATGGATATTTTATCGAAAAGAAATGCTAGAAATGTCTCGCAGCTTTAAACTGCTCTGGATACCTGTTGTCTTTGCAATATTAGGGATCATGCAACCGATCATCAGCGTTTTTATGCCAGATATATTGCAGATGTCGGGGGGAGTCCCACCTGAGATGCTCTCATTTTATGAGATCCCAACGTCGTCAGTGGTTATGGTTCAAGTATTGAGTCAATATAGCACAATGGGCATTCTAGTCCTCGTACTTGCAGGTATGAATAGTGTATCTGGAGAACGTTACGGGGGTACTGCGGAATTAATCATGGTAAGGCCTATTTCGTCGGTTTCTATCATTATTGCCAAATGGTTTGCTCAATGTACACAGCTACTCCTTGCCTTTGGTATTGGATATATAGCAGCATTCTTTTACACCTATCAAATGATAGGATCATTATCTTGGAAGAGTGCTGTAGCATCATTTGGATTGTTTGGTCTTTGGCTTATGCTAGGGATCACGTTTACGCTTCTATTCAGTACCGTTCTACGAGGAGCTCCTGCGGCCTTCGTGACTTTAACTATTCTAGGCCTCTTTTCTCTCTTACATGGAATCCTTCCTACTTGGTTTACCTGGAGTCCAGCGCGTCTCACATCCCTTGCTGCAGAGGCATTGATTGGGAATGGGCTTCCCGTTTCTACAGTTGTTGTATGCTGTTTGATCACAGTAGGTATCATTATTCTTTCGCTTCTCAGTGCGTCTCATCTACTCCAAAGGCGCGAGCTACCTACTAGCAACTGATTCCTCTTCATAGCTTACCGTAGACACCACTATCTTTTTTTAGTAGACTATAAATTATCTTATAGAGGTTGTTCAAAAAGTCATCCATTGATCACGAAGTAATGCTAGAAGAATATTCGGCATCGAATCTGAGTTCAACCCTCGAAGTCCGTTGCTCATGTAGGTTTGCTAGCGTATGCTTACGAAGTTGTTTTCTTAGAAAACGTGTAACTCCGCTACTCCTTCTTCGGTCTGAGCTCACCTTCTGAAGCGTTTTGAAAAAACGCGGCATCGTAAGCATAAGCTGTGGTGCTGAATCGTCGACTTTTTGAACACGCATTTATAGACATCTAGGAGGTAGAAGATGTTAAATATAGGGGAAAAAATTGTCATTGTCGCGGACGCCTTTGAGCAGAATCTTCCTATAGGAGATTATGGTTATTTAATCGCTTATGATCGCAACCCGGATAATGGTTTTGATTATATTATTCGTATGCCCAAGGTCAATCGCAATTTCTTTGTACCTAGTGGTGATGTAGAGCTGGAAGAGCGGCTTATGGAGCAAGAGGCGGAACGGACAACACAGGAAGCGCTAATTGATTATGCATTAGCGACATATAACGAGAAGCTATTTCATCATGTGATGAACGGCGATCTGGAGTCTGTCGAGGAGAGCGAGATGATCTCGACGGAAGCATTAACACAGGCAGAGTTTATCAAACAAGTTAATCTTCGCGCCTGGATATAGAAGAGTCGGCTTATGCCGACTCTTCTTTTATATTAGAAAGTATAAGGATCTAATTTATAATCAGTGCTTGTATAAAATTCGAAATTTATACTGATGGTAGCTTCGATACTGGAATTGTCGTGGAGAAGCGTAGCGTTCGCCTAAAAGCTTTCCTTTGGAAAGCTACTTCGGAAGCATACGCTTTGCCCCTGAATTTTCACCGCAAAGAGCGGTAGATTCAAAAAAATTTGGGGGCAACAGCGATCGGAAGGACAATCCATCCGCGTAGCGGTCATCTATCAACGCGATCCATTTGGGAAGGCGAAATCGTTTATCCTTATATTTCGTAGACACGGATACCGTCCTTGAATAAAGACGGTAAGTCGTAGCTACTTGGCTGAATATGTTAACCGGTCGTCATTGAATTGTCGGAGATTCTACCCTATAATTATAAACATTATCCTAAAGGCGTAATAAGTTAATTCTGTATTGGCTCAACACGAAAAGCAGTGCTTGCAGAAAATAATGGATTGTGCAGAGTTGGAGCAAAGAGGACGGAATTGTTCTGTAGAAGCGATAGCGTTCGCCTTTGCCATCGGATTTCTACCGCTATAGACACTATACAATCAAGAAATCTGAGGGCAACAGCGATCGTAAGAATAATCCGTCATCGTAGCGGTCTTCCTGCATCGCTGTTTTTCAAGTACTAGCTTTAGTGCTAGTCCTGTACTACTTGAGAAAAATTAGGGAGGAATGAATGATATGAATATAACAACCCAAGATGTTCAGCATGTGGCCAAGCTTGCCAGACTCAATTTGAGTTCTGAAGAAGAGTTGGTATTTACAGAGCAGATGAATGCGATTCTTCAATATGCAGAAAAGCTGGATGGACTGAATACAGAGGGTATTGAACCAACAACCCATGTTCTTCATCTTAGCAACGTTATGCGTGAAGATGAGGTGCGTGATAGTCTGCCTCTTGATAAGGTATTTGCGAATGCACCAGAGGAAGAAGAAGGCCAATTTAAAGTTCCAGCAGTATTGGAATAGTTGTCTCATTATAGAGAGGAGGAATAAGTTGTGAGCTTGTTTGATTATAAATTGTCTGAAATACATAACAAGATGCATTCGAAAGAATTGTCTCCTACCGATTTGGTGGATCAGGCATTCAAGACGATTAGCGAACGGGATAGCCAAGTAGGGGCATACCTTACGCTGGATGAAGAAGGGGCTAGGACAACTGCGCGGAAGCTCGATGATCAATTAGCATCAGGTGGGGATCGTGGACTTTTGTTCGGTTTACCTGTGGGTATTAAAGACAACATCGTAACCGAGGGCATCCGTACAACCTGTGCAAGTCAATTTCTAAGTAATTTTAATCCGGTATATGACGCTACTGTTACGAGTAAGCTTCGTAATGCAGATGCTGTAGTTATCGGTAAATTGAACATGGATGAATTTGCTATGGGTGGATCTAACGAGAATTCTAGCTTCCATCCGGTTCACAATCCTTGGAATTTAGAATATGTACCTGGTGGATCAAGTGGGGGATCAGCTGCTTCCGTAGCAGCAGGTGAAGCTTATTTCACCCTTGGCTCTGATACAGGGGGGTCCATTCGTCAACCTGCATCTTATTGTGGCGTTGTAGGATTGAAGCCAACTTATGGTTTAGTATCACGTTTTGGCCTAGTTGCATTTGCTTCATCACTAGATCAAATAGGACCGATTACAAAGAATGTCGAGGACTCTGCATATGTCCTTCAAGCTATTGCGGGTTATGACCAAATGGATTCTACATCGGCTAATGTTCAGATTCCTGATTATCTAAATGCCTTGACTGGAGATGTCAAAGGTCTACGTATTGCCGTTCCTAAGGAATACCTAGGCGAAGGCGTCGATACGGTTGTCAAAGAGAAGGTACTGGCGGCATTGAAAGTCCTGGAAGGTCTTGGGGCAGTGTGGGAAGAAGTATCATTACCACATACAGAATATGCTGTAGCTACTTATTATTTACTTGCATCCTCTGAAGCATCATCGAATTTGGCACGATTTGATGGCGTTCGCTATGGTGTTCGTTCGGATAATCCCGCTAATCTCCTTGATCTTTATCATGAGTCACGGAGTCAAGGATTCGGACCAGAGGTTAAACGTCGGATTATGCTAGGTACTTATGCACTTAGTTCGGGATATTATGATGCTTATTATTTAAAAGCGCAAAAAGTCCGTACATTGATTAAACGTGATTTTGATCAAGTATTTGAGAAATATGATGTTATTATTGGACCTACAGCTCCAACAACTGCATTCAAATTGGGAGCACAGGTAGATGATCCACTTACGATGTATCTTAACGATATCCTTACCATTCCGGTTAGCCTTGCAGGTGTTCCTGCGATCAGCATTCCGTGTGGATTTGCCGATGGATTGCCTATAGGTTTACAGATTATTGGTAAAGCTTTTGACGAATCCACCGTGCTGCGGGTAGCTCATGCGTTCGAACAGAACACGGAATATCATACACAGCGACCAGAGCTGTCATAATTCAAGAGACAAGGAGGGGGAATAATCATGTCTACATCCAAGTATGAAACGGTAATTGGACTGGAAGTTCACGTCGAATTACATACAGCGTCCAAAATTTTCTGTGGCTGCTCCACATCTTTCGGAGCACCGCCTAACTCTCACACTTGCCCAATATGTCTAGGTCATCCAGGCGTATTGCCTGTTCTTAATCGTCAAGCGGTAGACTATGCTATGAAAGCAGCGATGGCACTTAACTGTACCATTGGGGATCGAAGTAAATTTGACCGCAAAAACTACTTTTACCCCGATTCTCCTAAGGCTTATCAAATTTCACAATTCGATCAACCGATCGGAGAACATGGTTGGATCGACATTGAAGTGAACGGAGAGACTAAACGGATTGGAATAACTCGTCTCCATTTGGAAGAAGATGCAGGTAAGCTCACTCATATCGATGGGGGGTATGCATCATTGGTGGACTTTAACCGTGTAGGTACACCTCTTGTTGAGATCGTCTCGGAGCCGGATATTTCTTCACCGGAGGAGGCTCGTGCCTACCTTGAGAAGATACGGGCTATTATGCAATATTGCGAAGTGTCTGATGTGAAGATGGAAGAGGGTTCGCTTCGTTGTGATGCCAATATTAGTCTTCGTCCTTACGGACAAAAGGAATTTGGCACGAGGGCGGAGCTCAAGAACATGAACTCTTTCCGTGGTGTACAGAAGGGCATGGAATATGAACAATTCCGCCAAGCTGAGATTTTGGATGATGGCGGAGTGGTTGTGCAGGAAACAAGACGCTGGGATGAAACACAAGGAAAAACACTGTCTATGCGGGGTAAGGAACAAGCGCATGATTATCGTTATTTTCCAGATCCTGATCTCGTGACGTTACTCATAGACGAAGAGTGGAAAGAGCGCATTCGTGCTACTATTCCAGAGTTGCCGGATGCACGTAAAGAACGTTATACAACAGAGTATGGCTTGCCTAGCTACGATGCAGCTGTCATAACCTCGACCAAAACGTTTGCAGATTTCTTTGAAGAAAGTCTGAATTATACGAAGGATGCCAAAGCGGTATCTAATTGGATCATGGGTGATGTATTAGGATATCTGAACAGTAGCAATTTAGAACTTTCACAAGTTAGAATTACAGGACAAGGTCTAGGCGAGTTGATTGGTCTTATTGAGAAGGGGACGATCAGCAACAAAATTGCCAAAACGGTCTTTAAAGAAATGATCGAAAGCGGTAAGCTTCCAGCACAAATTGTAGAAGAGCAAGGTCTTGTACAGATTAGTGACGAGGGAGCAATTCTGACCATTGTGGAGCAAGTCGTTGTAGCGAATCCACAATCTATTGAGGATTATAATGCCGGTAAGCAGAAAGCGATCGGCTTCTTAGTAGGGCAGGTTATGAAAGAAAGTAAGGGGAAAGCTAACCCAGCTTTGGTTAATAAATTACTTGTTGATGTATTAAGTCGCTGATAGATTGCAAAGAGGGCTTGTCGAAAGCGACAAGTCCTCTTATTTTTATGGAATGAAGTCATTTGTTAAAAGGGAGAATATAATATGACTATAGAACTATCGTTGAATGATGAAGGAACAGTAAATCAAATTTGGCGTTTGCAACAGGTAGCCTATCGGCTTGAAGCAGAGAAAATTGGATTTATTGATATTCCTCCTTTACTTGATACGTATGAAACCCTTCGTGACTGTGGGGAACATTTTTATGGTGAAATGGATGATGATGGAGAACTTTTAGGAGCGATAGCTGTTCTTAGCGAGGGGGAAGGGACTTTGACTCTTACTCGTATGATGGTGAGTCCTGGACACTTTCGAAAAGGGATCGCGGGGCGTTTGATTCAGTATGTATTGAGTAAATATTCAGACATTCCTTTATTTATTGTATCTACGGGTACTCGCAATGACCCGGCATTTTCCCTATATTTGAAATATGGATTTATTCCATTTGATAAGTATGAAGTAGCACCAAATGTAGAACTGACTACATTTCATAGAAGACTAAATCAATCTTCTCTAGAATAAGGTTGTAGAGTATAACTATAGCATTTGAAGGAGAGATATAGCTTTGTATAATCCTTGGCTTATCGATAACGTACAAATTTTACTCCGGTTATTACTAGCTATGCTTCTTGGTGGATTAGTGGGATGGGAGAGAGAAAGATCTAACCATGCAGCGGGGCTACGTACTCATATTTTAGTGTGTTTGGGATCCACTTTAATTATTATGTTATCCATATATGGATTCTCTGATTTTGCTAACGAAACAAATATACGGATGGACCCGGCCCGCCTCGCATCAGCAGTTATTACGGGGATCGGATTTTTGGGTGCAGGGACGATTCTGTTTACGGGTAAATCGATTACAGGACTGACGACAGCTGCTTCCGTATGGGTTGTAGCTGCATTGGGACTTTCTGTAGGTGCAGGATTTTATTTCGCTGCCATTGTATCTACGATACTGATTTTATTCACTTTAATTATATTTAATAAGCTAGAACAGCGTTATATTAGTGTAAATAAGTTACATCTTCTCAATATGAATGCCATTTCTTCACCTGGATTACTCGATGACATCTCGGAGTTACTTTATGATGAAGGGATTACCATTCGGAAAATCATCGTCAATGATCGAAGTGATACACCTTACGGTGAGCCGCAACCCCCGAAAACTACCATCGAAATATCACTGCATGTCCTTATTAAACGTACCTTAGATCCGATTGCTCTCACTTCAAAAATACGTAAAATAGATGGAATAACCATGGTGAATTTAGAATAATAGAAACAAGATCTCCCGGGTTATCTCGGGGGTTTTTGACCATTCAGGGATCTTTTTTTACAGTGCCCAGATTATTACCAGTTACTATAGGTTTGTAATAGGGTAATATTTAATTGATTTAACTGTAAGTTAGAGATGAAGGTGGGATTCAAGATGGACTATACACAACTACGATCCTCCACAAGTTTTGAACATAAACAACAGAAGAAGAAACAAATCAGGCCATACCGATTGCGGAAACGTAAATTTACGGCTGGACTATTAGCGGCACTACTTCCTGGCATGGGACACATCTATCTCGGCTTGTTCAAAAGAGGTGAGTTATTTATATTAGCGCTACTTCTAGACTGTTCAGCAATTTTATATTTCTCTTCTACGGGTATGCAGATCAATGTACCTCTTTTAATATTGTTAGCCCTGATGATTCCAGTCACTTATTTCTATAACGTATTTGATGCGTTACAGGCAGCGGATTATATTATTTCTCGTCGTAGAACGGAGCGGGATGATGTCGGAGAGACTATACGACAACGACCTAATCCTTTTTTGGCTGAAAAGGGCTTATCTTTTGGTGTGTTATTAGTTTTCGGTGGATTGTTATTATTTTTCTTGTATCAGAAACCGGTTTGGTTAGCGATGTATATAGAGATGTATGGTGAGATTACAGTCGCGGTTGTGTTGATTGCTTTAGGAATAGTTTACTTGGTCCGTGAAATGGTACAGAGTATAAAGCGTTAAATACGTCTAACAGCGGGAGGAGGCATGGAGGAAATGAACAGTAAGCGTAAAATTCAGGTTGGACGATATACGGCAACGTTGCTGTTAATTGTAACCGGTATATTACTCTTGACGGATAAAATCCGGGGAACTGACTATACGCTACTGCTCTTGACATGGTGGCCACTTCTGGTTGTAATGTGGGGAATTGAGTCTATTCTTCTATACCTATTTGCTAGAGATCATGAACGAGCTTCTGGTTCTAAGTTTCGTCTTGATATTCGGGGACTATCCCTCTCCATAATTCTTACAGCTAGTGTATTTGTTGTAACTCATCAAGAACATTATCTTCATTTATGGAATAAGGTCAGTCTCAATTTAACAGCTGCGGCAGTGGATTACAGTGAACAGAAGGGCGCTCACTTTTTCAAAGACAGAGAAATAATTCCTGTTTCCTTTAATAGCCAAGATATTGTGATCGACAACATTAACGGAAACATTTGGTTACATCGGGAGCCGGTAGATGATGTGCAAGTTGATACAGAAGTGTGGGTTGACCAAATTACCGGTCCTGAGGCTAAGGAAATATTTAAGGAGTCTATAGTACAGATTTCAGAAGGAAAAACGATTAAAGTAGAGACCTTAGGAAAGCCTTACGGACAATCGGGTAAGCGCCAACCGCGCATGGATTTAAATATCACACTCCCTGAGAATAGAAGATTTAATTTTCAAATTCGCACCATGAATGGCGATATTACACTACGGAATGTTGAGGCAATTAAGAATATTTCATTGGAGACAGCCAATGGCAAGATCGGTATTAGGGATGTCCTTGGTGATGTGAAGGGTTCAACCTCGAATGGTGCTATTCAAGTTAATAATCTTAATGGTTCTGCTGATTTAATGACTTCTCAGGGAAATATGGAAGCGATGGATATTACCCGTTCACTTCGTTTATCCACCCAAGTGGGTAATCTATCTGTAGTGAGAGCATTAGGTGAGACTGATATTTCAACTAAAAATGGGAACATTGATGTTAAAGAAGTTAGAAGGAGTCTGAAGGCAGAGTCTCTGAATGGCAGAGTGAAGACGTCTTCTAGTGAAATTGGAGGCGATTGGAACATTTATAGCGCAGTCGGTGAAATGAAACTTTATCTTCCTTATTCTGGAGATTATGAAATTATGGGATCTATAAGCTATGGGGAGATTAAAACAACTATGCCTACATTAATATTGGATAACAAGACGATTACAGGGATTATTGGCACGGGGGAGCACTCCATTAGCATTGAAGGTAATAGTGACTTAGTTGTGAACAAATACTGAAAATGGTAAAAAACCAAACAACTACTCCCACCAATGAGAGAGGTTTCGTTGACAATTATCAGATAATAACATTAATATAATAATAATGATACTAAAGATCCTATAGTAAGGCTTTCACTATATATTTCGAAATGATCTAAATAAGGTGGTGGGTTAGATGGCAACGCGTGTCCAACATGCATTGGAACAATTAAAAACTTCCGGAGTCCGGATCACACCCCAACGTCATGCCATTTTGGACTATCTGATGGAATCGATGAGCCATCCAACAGCGGATGAAATATACCGTGCTTTAGAGCCTAAGTTCCCAAGCATGAGTGTAGCGACGGTTTACAATAATCTCAAAATGTTTATGGAATCTGGAATGGTTCGTGAATTGACATATGGGGATGACTCTAGTCGATTTGATGCAAATGTAACAGATCACTATCATGTCATTTGTGAGAAGTGTGGTAAAATTGAAGATTTCATGTACCCTTCATTAGAGTCGGTGGAGCATGAGGCTGAATTAGCTACAGGGTTTAAGATTAAAGGTTTGCGGATGGAACTTTATGGGGTCTGCCAAGTTTGTAAGTAACTTTAATGGTGTGTTTATGAGGAACGTGCGGACTCCTAAGGAAGGATTCCTCGCGTTTTTTTGTTATAAGAAGATGATTACAATTGATGACACACGGAGGATTATAAGATTGAGAAGAACAACACAAGGGCGTCGAAGGACGGGGAAACGCAGTTTCAGTCTATTGTTAGTTGTATGTTTGCTTGCTGTATCAGCCTATTACATCGTAATGCAACAGTTACCTAATTCACAGCATGTTGAGCCTGATTGGAAAGGGCTTAACAAGCCTATTTTTGTAAAAGGGGAGTTGTTAGAGTATTCTGCCGTAGGCACTGGCGATAATTTAATGTTGCCGTTACCTGTGCTACAAGAGGTGGTTGACCCTAATATTCGTTATGAATTGGAGTCGAAATCTATCATTCTGACCACGCCAGCGAAGTTAATGCATTTGAAGACTGATAAGAAGACAGCTGAAGTCAATAATCAATCTATCCAGCTTAGGTTTGCGCCAGAAGAAACGGAGGGGGTGTTATATTTGCCTCTCCAGCCTCTAAAAGAACTGTATGGCATTAAAATTCATGAAGATGCTAATACGGGCGCGGTTTTACTGATGCGAGCAGGGGAGACTATCCCTATGGGCAAGGTAGATGCTGGCAAGCCTGACAAGACGATAGCAATACGTCAAGATCATTCAATCCATTCTCCGATTCTAACTGATGTGTCTAATGATACGGAGCTTCGGGTATGGAAAACCAATGATGAAGACTGGGATTTTGTACAACTTGATAATGGGTATGCAGGTTACATGGAGAAGAAACATATCGTAATGGGTAAGAATAAGGTAATTGAGGTTCCAGCTCAGAAAACTACAAGAGCAGAACGTAGCTGGAAAGGGAAGCCTGTTAATTTGGTATGGGAGGCTGTATATCAGCGGAAACCTGACCCGAATTCAATAGGGAAATTACCTGGAGTGAATGTGGTTAGCCCTACATGGTTTAGTATGATTGATGGGGAAGGGAATGTTCGTAGCCAGGCCGATTCTTCTTATGTGAAATGGGCTCATGGTCAGAAGATGGAAGTATGGGGACTACTTAGTAATAGCTTTGAACCCGATTTGACATCCGAAGCCATGTCTAAATTTAAGAGTAGAATTAATATTATTAATCAGATGCTAAAGTATGCAGAACTGTATGACTTAGATGGCATTAATCTTGATTTCGAGAATGTATATACGAAAGATGGGGATAACATATCCCAATTTGTACGTGAAATTAAACCTTTAGCAGAAGCTCGGGGGTTAATTATTTCTGTAGATGTTACCCCTAAATCGAAGAGTGAAATGTGGTCACTTTTTCTAGATCGAGAAGCTCTTGGATCGGTTGCTGATTACTTAATCGTAATGGCATATGATGAGCACTGGGCAGCTAGTCCCAAAGCGGGTTCAGTAGCTTCACTTCCGTGGGTAGAGGCAGCATTACAAAAAATAATAACAGAAGATCATGTTCCACCAGAGAAATTGATTCTAGGGATACCGCTCTATACACGGATTTGGTCTGAGGAAATGGTAGATGGAAAAACAAAGGTTAGCTCCAAATCTGTGGGAATGGACAGTATTGCAGAAATTATCCGCACAAAGAAGTTAACACCAAGCTATCTGGAAAGTCCCCAACAAAACTATGTTGAATACACGGAAGAGGGTATACTCAAGAAAATATGGATAGAAGATGAAGTATCATTACAGGCCAGAGTAGATTTAGTGAAATCATTGAATCTTGGAGGGATTGCTTCTTGGAACAGAAGTTTTTCTAACAAACAGGTGTGGGAAGTACTGAAGGGTGTAGCTCCTTAATGTATTCGGAAATCATAATATGATTCAATAATTTAGGTCAATAAAAAACGGGCGTCCTTAAATTTAAGGATGCCCGTTTTTTTAATATTAGAAAGTATAAACTTTCAATCCTTTTCGTAGGTGAACGAATACTGGCCTTTTGAAATCGCGAAGCAATTTAATTATCTATATCACGCTGAAATATGAATTAAGTGTGATGATCGATCTGTTGATTCAATCATTGGATAATCCTCTGAGTTTTAGGTCACTTATTTGGAAAGCGACTCGTTCGGTGCTTTAGTCGCATTAGGATCAGATACATTTTCTTGAGCACGCTGATCTAGCAGTAAATCGGCTGAAATATTAGCTTTATCTGGATCGAGTGTCAGCATCGTTCTACAGAACATGCAACGATCCGTACGACCTAGAATCTTTGTGAGTTTGTCGCATTCGGGGCATTGGATTTGAACTGCGCTAGTAGATAACATACCAGCCCAGAAGTAGATCGCTAAGCTTCCAACCATAGCTATAAGTCCGATTACAAGGCCGATGCCTGCAAACACTTTGCCGGTATGTCCCCAGAATACAATACCTCCCGTTCCTAGAACCATAAGGCCCATCCCAATCATAGTTAAAAGTAATCCCCATAAGCGAAAAGCATTGATTTTAGCAGATTTAAATATCATGATATGATCCCCTATCATTAGAATAGTTGAGATTATTAAAGAAGGAACTTGTATATATGTGTAGAAGTAATTAAGTATAACTGAATTGGCCTATTTACGCCAAGAGAAGTATGGAGGGGATTGGGAACTGTGGAGCAACCCGATTTGTTTTTTAAAAGGGAAATATTTGATGAAAGTACTATAGGGAGTATTGCGTATCATGAAATCCGATACCGTGATCATGGAGCATTACTCTATGACTTTGAATATCAAATATTAGTCGTGCATGAACCGAGAGCTAGATATTCAAAGGTTGAACATACGATTATTCAAGACAGCCGCTGCGAAATTCTTCATACTAACTTAGTAGAACTTCGGAAGTGGTTAATTGCTGGAGACAAAGAAGATGTGGTGAAATACCTCTTAGAGGGTGATATTCTCTTGGATAATGAAGGTGATCTGTTGAAGCTTCGTCTTGAATTCCAGAGTTTTGAACAACAGCTTCGTGACCAGATGATGTTCTTAGAGTTTTCGCGGTTCTTATGGTTGTATGTAGAAGCTAAGCGTTATATGGAAGAGCATCGTATTATGGATGCTTATCACAGTGTCATGGAGTCACTGCATCACTGGGCTAGGATTGAACTTATTGAACGTGGTATTCTTCCACGCTCTTATGTGTGGGAGCAGGTAAGGGGATTGAATTCTGCTGTTCATAAATTATATGAAGAATTAACGGTAAGCAAGGAAACTGTTGAGCAAAGAATTGAGCTAGTTCTGTTAGGATGCGAGTTCTCCGTCATGTCCAAGATGGCGCAGTGTTCTGTACTACTACTACGTATATTGAGTGGTCGAATACAAGCGTGGAGTATTGAAGATTTAATACACCATCCTGAGCTAATGTCCGTGAGTACAGAGTTGCCGCTCGTTTTGCGTAAATTAGTGTACCACTCTTTTGTCAAAGAGGTTATTGTGCGGAATAGTAATATACGAGGGAATCAGAACATTCTGTATCAAGCAAAGATAGAATGAAGGTGTTAAGGATGTATGAAGTAAGGAACATTGGTGGTAATCCCCTTAATTATTGCCAATGTTTATAATTTAAAAAATAATTTGACTCCGTTATATATTCTGTGATAAATTATAACTCGCCCCATTAAACGAGATATGATGATTTTGAGATCATAACAGCAAATCAAGAAAAATTTTATTGAAAAATAACTCTTGACGAAATAATGGATGGCATGATATGATATAGAAGTTGTCGCCGAGAATGACTGGTGATGACGAAAGAGAAATTGATCTTTGAAAACTGAACAACGAGTGAGTAAAGATTTCATGAAAGTGAAGTCAAAACAAATGAGAAATCATTTGGTAGAGAATGCAAATTCTCGCCAGTTTGTTTCAAAATGAGCATATCGCTCTTTTCAATTCTATTGGAGAGTTTGATCCTGGCTCAGGACGAACGCTGGCGGCGTGCCTAATACATGCAAGTCGAGCGGAGTTGATGGAGTGCTTGCACTCCTAATACTCAGCGGCGGACGGGTGAGTAACACGTAGGTAACCTGCCTGTGAGACTGGGATAACTACCGGAAACGGTAGCTAATACCGGATAATACATTTTCTCTCCTGAGAGAATGTTGAAAGGCGGAGCAATCTGTCACTTACAGATGGACCTGCGGCGCATTAGCTTGTTGGTGAGGTAACGGCTCACCAAGGCGACGATGCGTAGCCGACCTGAGAGGGTGAACGGCCACACTGGGACTGAGACACGGCCCAGACTCCTACGGGAGGCAGCAGTAGGGAATCTTCCGCAATGGACGAAAGTCTGACGGAGCAACGCCGCGTGAGTGATGAAGGTTTTCGGATCGTAAAGCTCTGTTGCCAGGGAAGAAGATTCAGGAGAGTAACTGCTCTTGGAGTGACGGTACCTGAGAAGAAAGCCCCGGCTAACTACGTGCCAGCAGCCGCGGTAATACGTAGGGGGCAAGCGTTGTCCGGAATTATTGGGCGTAAAGCGCGCGCAGGCGGTCATTTAAGTCTGGTGTTTAATCCCGGGGCTCAACCCCGGGTCGCACTGGAAACTGGGTGACTTGAGTACAGAAGAGGAGAGTGGAATTCCACGTGTAGCGGTGAAATGCGTAGATATGTGGAGGAACACCAGTGGCGAAGGCGACTCTCTGGGCTGTAACTGACGCTGAGGCGCGAAAGCGTGGGGAGCAAACAGGATTAGATACCCTGGTAGTCCACGCCGTAAACGATGAGTGCTAGGTGTTAGGGGTTTCGATACCCTTGGTGCCGAAGTTAACACATTAAGCACTCCGCCTGGGGAGTACGGTCGCAAGACTGAAACTCAAAGGAATTGACGGGGACCCGCACAAGCAGTGGAGTATGTGGTTTAATTCGAAGCAACGCGAAGAACCTTACCAGGTCTTGACATCCCTCTGAATCCACTAGAGATAGTGGCGGCCTTCGGGACAGAGGAGACAGGTGGTGCATGGTTGTCGTCAGCTCGTGTCGTGAGATGTTGGGTTAAGTCCCGCAACGAGCGCAACCCTTATGCTTAGTTGCCAGCACATTATGGTGGGCACTCTAAACAGACTGCCGGTGACAAACCGGAGGAAGGTGGGGATGACGTCAAATCATCATGCCCCTTATGACCTGGGCTACACACGTACTACAATGGCCGGTACAACGGGCTGCGAAATCGCGAGATGGAGCCAATCCCACCAAAGCCGGTCTCAGTTCGGATTGCAGGCTGCAACCCGCCTGCATGAAGTCGGAATTGCTAGTAATCGCGGATCAGCATGCCGCGGTGAATACGTTCCCGGGTCTTGTACACACCGCCCGTCACACCACGAGAGTTTACAACACCCGAAGTCGGTGGGGTAACCCGCAAGGGAGCCAGCCGCCGAAGGTGGGGTAGATGATTGGGGTGAAGTCGTAACAAGGTAGCCGTATCGGAAGGTGCGGCTGGATCACCTCCTTTCTATGGAGAATCGTTTCCTGCAACGGAAACATTCAACTAAGAGTCAAGATAAGACTTATGGAACAATAGATTCCATGAATATTTCCTCACTCGTTGTCAGTTTTGAAAGAGCAATCTTTCAACTATGTTATTTCTCTTGTAGAAATGACTTTGATCCTTGAAAACTAGATAACGAAACGAATTTACGATTTAGAACATTCTTTTATATTTAACATTCAACTCATTATGAATTGAATGAAGTGTAAAGGTAGCTAGCGAATTTGATGTGATGATCGATCCTTTGGGAGTTCATTTCAACCTCTAATGGGTTCACTCAATAGATGAAATGAACGGACAAGAGAGCGGACAGCGCAACAAATGAGCGAAATGGTTAAGCTACTAAGAGCACACGGAGGATGCCTAGGCGCTAGGAGCCGATGAAGGACGTGGCGAACAACGAAACTGCCTCGGGGAGCTGTAAGCAAGCTTTGATCCGGGGGTGTCCGAATGGGGAAACCCAGCTGTGGTAATTCGCAGTTACTCATTCCTGAATACATAGGGAATGTAGAGGCAGACCAGGGGAACTGAAACATCTAAGTACCCTGAGGAAGAGAAAACAATAGTGATTCCGTCAGTAGCGGCGAGCGAACGCGGAACAGCCCAAACCAAGGAGCTTGCTCTTTGGGGTTGTGGGACGTCTCACATGGAGTTACAAAGGATTAGGTTAGGTGAAGAGGTCTGGAAAGGCCCGGCATAGAAGGTAAAAGCCCTGTAACCAAAAGTCTAATCCCTCCGAGACGGATCCCGAGTAGTGCGGGGCACGTGAAACCCCGTATGAATCTAGCAGGACCATCTGCTAAGGCTAAATACTACCTAGCGACCGATAGTGAAACAGTACCGTGAGGGAAAGGTGAAAAGCACCCCGGAAGGGGAGTGAAATAGAACCTGAAACCGTGTGCTTACAAAAAGTCAGAGCCCTATTTATGGGTGATGGCGTGCCTTTTGTAGAATGAACCGGCGAGTTACGTTCCCGTGCAAGGTTAAGGTGAGAAGCCGGAGCCGCAGCGAAAGCGAGTCTGAATAGGGCGAATTTTAGTACGTGGACGTAGACCCGAAACCGAGTGATCTACCCCTGTCCAGGGTGAAGGTGCGGTAACACGCACTGGAGGCCCGAACCCACGCATGTTGAAAAATGCGGGGATGAGGTGGGGGTAGCGGAGAAATTCCAATCGAACTCGGAGATAGCTGGTTCTCCCCGAAATAGCTTTAGGGCTAGCCTCGGAAATAAGTCGTGGAGGTAGAGCACTGATTGGGTGCGGGGCCCGCAAGGGTTACCAAACTCAGTCAAACTCCGAATGCCATAGACTCGAATTCCGGGAGTCAGACAGTGAGTGCTAAGATCCATTGTCGAAAGGGAAACAGCCCAGACCATCAGCTAAGGTCCCCAAGTGTGTGTTAAGTGGGAAAGGATGTGGAGTTGCACAGACAACCAGGATGTTGGCTTAGAAGCAGCCACCATTGAAAGAGTGCGTAATAGCTCACTGGTCGAGTGACTCTGCGCCGAAAATGTAACGGGGCTAAACACGCCACCGAAGCTATGGCTTGATGCTTTGCATCAGGGGTAGGGGAGCGTTGTATGCAGGTTGAAGGTGTACCGTAAGGAGCGCTGGACAGCATACAAGTGAGAATGCCGGTATAAGTAACGAAAAGATCAGTGAGAATCTGATCCGCCGAAAGCCCAAGGTTTCCTGAGGAAGGCTCGTCCTCTCAGGGTAAGTCGGGACCTAACGCGAGGCCGAAAGGCGTAGTGGATGGACAACAGGTTGAAATTCCTGTACCACCGTAATCCGTTATGAGTAATGGGGTGACGCAGCAGGGTAGTGACGCGGACTGATGGAAGTGTCCGTCTAAGCAGTGAGGCTGATGTGTAGGCAAATCCGCACATCATGAAGGCTGGGCTGTGATGGGGAGCGAAAATTATAGTAGCGAAGGTCATGATCTCACACTGCCAAGAAAAGCCTCTAACCAGGAGAAGGTGCCCGTACCGCAAACCGACACAGGTAGGCGAGAAGAGTATTCTAAGGCGCGCGGAAGAACTCTCGTTAAGGAACTCGGCAAAATGACCCCGTAACTTCGGGAGAAGGGGTGCCCCGGTAGTGTGAATAGCACGAGGGGGCCGCAGTGAAAAGGCCCAAGCGACTGTTTAGCAAAAACACAGGTCTGTGCGAAGCCGCAAGGCGAAGTATACGGGCTGACGCCTGCCCGGTGCTGGAAGGTTAAGGGGAGTGGTTAGGGGTAACCCGAAGCTATGAACCGAAGCCCCAGTAAACGGCGGCCGTAACTATAACGGTCCTAAGGTAGCGAAATTCCTTGTCAGGTAAATTCTGACCCGCACGAATGGCGTAACGACTTGGGCGCTGTCTCAACGAGAGATCCGGTGAAATTTTAATACCTGTGAAGATGCAGGTTACCCGCGACAAGACGGAAAGACCCCATGGAGCTTTACTGCAGCTTGATATTGGATTTGGGTACGATCTGTACAGGATAGGTGGGAGCCTGAGAAGTAGGAGCGCAAGCTTCTACGGAGGCGCCGTTGGGATACCACCCTGATCGTATCTAGGTTCTAACCTAGGACCGTAAACCGGTTCGGGGACAGTGTCAGGTGGGCAGTTTGACTGGGGCGGTCGCCTCCTAAAGAGTAACGGAGGCGCCCCAAGGTTCCCTCAGAATGGTTGGAAATCATTCGAAGAGTGCAAAGGCAGAAGGGAGCTTGACTGCGAGACCTACAAGTCGAGCAGGGACGAAAGTCGGGCTTAGTGATCCGGTGGTACCGCATGGAAGGGCCATCGCTCAACGGATAAAAGCTACCCTGGGGATAACAGGCTTATCTCCCCCAAGAGTCCACATCGACGGGGAGGTTTGGCACCTCGATGTCGGCTCATCGCATCCTGGGGCTGAAGTAGGTCCCAAGGGTTGGGCTGTTCGCCCATTAAAGCGGTACGCGAGCTGGGTTCAGAACGTCGTGAGACAGTTCGGTCCCTATCTGTCGTGGGCGCAGGAAATTTGAGAGGAGCTGTCCTTAGTACGAGAGGACCGGGATGGACGCACCTCTGGTGTACCAGTTGTTCCGCCAGGAGCATAGCTGGGTAGCTACGTGCGGACGGGATAAACGCTGAAAGCATCTAAGCGTGAAGCCCCCCTCAAGATGAGATTTCCCAATTAGTAAGACCCCTTGAAGACGACGAGGTAGATAGGTTGGAGGTGGAAGTGCAGTAATGCATGGAGCTGACCAATACTAATCGGTCGAGGGCTTATCCTAAAAGTTTCATGAAGTGAAACTACTTCGGAAGCATATGCTGTTTTAACATTGCAAATTCGTTTCGTATCTAGTTTTCAAGGATTAAACCTTGAATAATAGTTATATTCCCTGATAGCTCAGTTGGTAGAGCACTCGACTGTTAATCGAGTTGTCACAGGTTCGAGCCCTGTTCGGGGAGCCATATGGAGAGGTGTCCGAGTTGGCCGAAGGAGCACGATTGGAAATCGTGTAGGCGCCAAAAGCGTCTCGAGGGTTCGAATCCCTCTCTCTCCGCCATAGTATTTATGCTTACGAAGCGAGCTTTACTTCGTAAAACTTTTAGGCCCGTTGGTCAAGGGGTTAAGACACCTCCCTTTCACGGAGGTAACATGGGTTCGAATCCCATACGGGTCACCATATTTATTAATATCGAAAAGAAGCTTGCTTTAAACTCGATATATGTGATATGATAATATTCATCTATTTAATGGAGGCTTAGCTCAGCTGGGAGAGCATCTGCCTTACAAGCAGAGGGTCGGGGGTTCGATCCCCTCAGCCTCCACCATACGATCCTCTACTGGATATATGGATGAAATTAAATATTTTGTAAATGACGCGGGGTGGAGCAGCCCGGTAGCTCGTCGGGCTCATAACCCGAAGGCCGCAGGTTCAAATCCTGCCCCCGCAACCAATTATTCCTTTGCTAAGGAATAGAATATGTGGAACCGTGGTGTAGTCGGTCTAACATGCCTGCCTGTCACGCAGGAGATCGCGGGTTCGAATCCCGTCGGTTCCGCCATTTTTATAGTAGTGATATTTCAATATGGCTCGGTAGCTCAGTCGGTAGAGCAAAGGACTGAAAATCCTTGTGTCGGCGGTTCGATTCCGTTCCGAGCCACCATTTTCATTGTAAATTGAATATTTGGTGCGCCGGTGTAGCTCAACTGGTAGAGCAACTGACTTGTAATCAGTAGGTTGGGGGTTCAAGTCCTCTCGCCGGCACCATTGTTTTGGAGGATTAGTGAAGTGGCTAAACACGGCAGACTGTAAATCTGCTCTCTACGAGTTCGGTGGTTCGAATCCATCATCCTCCACCATTTCTTTTATAGGGGCATAGTTTAAAGGTAGAACAACGGTCTCCAAAACCGTTGGTGTGGGTTCAATTCCTGCTGCCCCTGCCAAAGAAATTTATGATGTAGATAATAACATGGCGATTGTGGCGAAGGGGTTAACGCACCGGATTGTGGTTCCGGCATTCGTGGGTTCAAGTCCCATCAGTCGCCCCATTTTTTTGAATGAGTTGTTCTGTTTCACTATGATGTAGATAATAATATGGCGATTGTGGCGAAGGGGTTAACGCACCGGATTGTGGTTCCGGCATTCGTGGGTTCAAGTCCCATCAGTCGCCCCATTAATTCTAATGTTGGGGATTAGCCAAGCGGTAAGGCAACGGACTTTGACTCCGTCATGCATAGGTTCAAATCCTATATCCCCAGCCATTATATGCGGACGTGGCTCAGCGGTAGAGCATCGCCTTGCCAAGGCGAGGGTCGCGGGTTCGATTCCCGTCGTCCGCTCCATTTTTGTACGGCGCCATAGCCAAGTGGTAAGGCACAGCTCTGCAAAAGCTTTATCCCCAGTTCAAATCTGGGTGGCGCCTCCATTAATTTAATATGCGGGAGTGGCGGAATCGGCAGACGCACAGGACTTAAAATCCTGCGGTAGGTGACTATCGTACCAGTTCAAGTCTGGTCTTCCGCATTAATTAATTAATAAAATATGCGCCCTTAGCTCAGCTGGATAGAGCGTTTGACTACGAATCAAAAGGCCAGGAGTTCGAATCTCTTAGGGCGCACCATGAATTACGCCGATGTGGTGGAATTGGCAGACACGCCGCACTCAAAATGCGGTGCCGAGAGGCTTGCCGGTTCGAGTCCGGCCATCGGTATACAAAAAAGGTTTATAAGATTGCTTTTCGAAGCGATTTTATAAACCTTTTTTCTGTTATTAGTAAATATACTTGATTCTTATTAGAGATGTAAATTACCGTAATTCAGCAATGATCTGTAACTAGAAGAATATATGAACTATTAATAATAACGGTAGGGGTACAAGTGACCTCTTCTTTTTCGTTTCTTATTAGAATTTCTAAAAAGTTATTTGCAGGCTTATTATCTCTGGCTGTATTTTCTCTCCTCGCAGTAACAGCTAACGCTGCCAATGATTTACCCTCTAGTAACAATGGGGTACAAGCTAAGGAAATTGTGCCTATAAAAGAAATTATGTCAATAAATGAAACTATGCCTATAGGTGACAGACAGGTAGAAAATCAGTCATATTACAATTCTTTCACAGGAACGGTGAAGAAAATAAGTGATGTTGAAGGTGTTGCAGGTACGAAGTACGTGCTAGTTGAAAATGCAGAGGGTGGCATAGCCAACTTTGTAATATCTACTGACACCTATCTAGCAAATGTAATTGAACTTGCTGAGGGCTCCACAATTACCGGTTACTATGAAGCAAATGCACCGATGATTTTAATTTATCCAGCTCAATACAATGTTAAAGTTATTACAGCTAATCATCCTAAAGATGAGAATATAAAGGTAGATTTATTTGACAAGGATCTGGTTAGCGCTGATCATTCGCTGCAGCTGAATAAATCAGATCAGACCACAGTGGTGTCCCAGGATGGGAAGGCTTTTGAAGGTGAACTCACAAACAGAAAACTTGTTGTTTCATACGGCATATCAACAAGAAGTATTCCAGCACAAACAACTCCAACGAAAATTGTTGTATTATTCGAAAAAGAAGTGCCTCCCATTCATCAATTAACGGATGAGGAAATGTCTACAATGATTGGAGATGTTTCTACTATGGAGATCGTCGTGAATGACAAAATAATCAAAGCTCCAGCAGCATTCATCAATGAAGGTGGGACGGTTATGGTTCCACTTCGAGCCATTGCTGAAGCTCTAGAATATGACCTTACTTGGAATAATAAGCTGAAGAGTATTATGTTTGGTGAGGTTGCTTCATTAAAAATAGGTGAGGATAACTACAAGAATTCCAGTGCGACTTCTATTCAATTAGGGGCTTCTCCACAATTGGTTGGGAATAACGCTTTTGTTCCTTTGAGCTTTTTCAAGACTGTGGTTGGCATGAATCATGCGTACGTATTTGAAGCACAAATTGTTATTAGCAACGATGAAGCCATTATGGAATAGTTAAGTGAATAAGCTATTTACTGATAAAAACTCTTGAGCTGCAGTTGCTCAAGAGTCTTTTTATAAAGGAGTGCTCTTAAAAATGGCTCAAATCTCAAAAATATTCTCCTTAATCAACGCTCCCCCTTTGCTTTATCGCGGGTAATCGGTAAAATAGGATATAAATGTTCTGCATCAAGGAATACTAGAAAATTTTACTATAGGAAGGAATTACTTAATTTGATTATTCAACCTAAAACACGAGGCTTTATTTGTACGACTGCACATCCGGAAGGCTGTGCTAAACAAGTACAGCGTCAAATCGACTATGTAAAATCCCAACCAGCTATCGAAGGCCCACGTAATGTGCTTGTGATAGGCGCTTCTACAGGCTATGGACTGGCTTCTAGAATCGTGTCTTCATTTGCTGCTGGGGCTAACACGGTCGGCGTTTATTTCGACAAAGCTGCAGAGGGTGCACGCACAGCTTCTGCAGGTTGGTACAATTCCGCTGCGTTTGAGGAAGCTGCCAAAGAAGCTAACCGTCAATCATTCAGTATCGTGGGAGACGCTTTCTCCGATGAGATTAAAGAAAAAACGATTGATTTGATCCGCACCGAGCTTGGAAAAATTGATTTGGTTATCTATAGTGTGGCATCACCGCGCCGCACACATCCAAAAACAGGCGAGACATTCTCTTCTGTCATTAAGCCGATTGGTGAAACCTATACGAATAAAACCGTCAATTTCCACAATGGCGAAGTAACGGAAACAACGATCGAGCCTGCGAGTGAAGAGGAAATTCGCCAAACGATTGCTGTAATGGGCGGTGAGGACTGGGAAATGTGGATAGATGAGCTTGAACAGGCTGGTGTGCTAGCAGAAGGTGCAACTACCGTTGCTTATTCGTATATTGGACCAGAAATTACACACGCTGTATATCGTGAAGGAACGATTGGTTATGCCAAAAATGATTTGGAAGCAACAGCGAAACGACTTCACGAGAAGCTTGGAACTCACGGCGGACGCGCATTTGTGTCAGTGAATAAAGCACTCGTAACACAATCCAGCTCAGCTATCCCTGTAGTACCTTTATACATTGCTGCTCTTTACAAAGTTATGAAGGAACAGGGTATCCACGAAGGCTGTATCGAGCAAATGTATCGGTTGTTCTCTGATCGACTCTATAATGGATCGAAGGAGACGCTTGTAGATGGAAGAGGTTTAATCCGTGTTGATGATTGGGAAATGAAGCCGGAAATTCAAGCTGAGGTCACGAAGTTGTGGTCAGAGCTAGAGACGAATAACGTGTATGACCTTTCTGATCTGGAAGGGTACCGCAAGGAGTTCTTCCAACTCTTTGGCTTTGAAACCGACGGCGTAGACTACGAAGTCGATACGAATCCAGAGGTAGACATTCCGAATCTTCGTTAATACAGGTAACGTCACTGTTCAAAGGGGCGCAAATGGTCCCTTGAACGGTGTTCTGGTTGTGAACATAGGATGGACTAACAAAGCTATATAAACGACTGAGAGGTGACTTCTGAATGGTTCAGGAGTCATCTTTTTTATATTATGAGATTGAATTTCGTTACTTTGCTATCTTATTCGGCTATACGTACATTTGGAGCCTGGTGAGGTATAGTAATGCTATAGTAATTAATCAGTGAGTATATAGATATCAAGTGGGAGGTCTCGAGATTGCCACTAGGGAATAGCAGATATACAGAGGGGAATTCGATGCAAACCGTTAAAACAAAATATTTTGAATATGGACAAGAAGAAATGGACTATCTTACAAGCGTGGATGTAACACTGGGGGTAGCGATAGCTCGAATGGGCAAGGTTGAGCGTGTCATTATTCCCGATCTGTTCACGGCGCTCGTCTATGCCATTGTAGGCCAGCTTATTTCTGTGAAGGCGGTCCACAAGATTTGGACAAGGATACAGGATCGATTTGGTGAGATAACTCCGCAAAATATAGCCATACAGACAGCCGATGATATCCAACGATGTGGGATGACGATGAAAAAGGCGGTTTGCATTCAAAATGTTGCCCGTATGATTGAACAAGGCGCATTTGATTTGGATGAACTGTATGTTCTATCAGATGGCGAGGTCGTCAGGAAATTGATAACCTTAAATGGAGTTGGTAAATGGACGGCAGAAATGATGCTTATTAATGCAATGGAACGCCCTGATGTAATCAGTTGGGGGGATATAGCCATTCGCCGCGGAATGATGAAATTGTATGGTCTAAGTGAACTTTCACAAGAGCAGTTTGAAGAATATCGTCTAAGATATTCACCTCTGGGTTCAGTTGCTTCTATATACCTGTGGACCATCTCATTTGAATAAGTAGAAATTAAGCGACAAGGAGTACATGAAGTGGACAAAACGATTAGAGTACAGATATTTGAATTGGTGGATGAGGAGTATCAAAAGTTCGCCTCTGCACTTATCCCGAATGTTAATAATGTTGTGGGGGTTCGTCTGCCGGAGCTGCGTAAATTGGCAAAAAAAATCGCAAAGGGAGATTGGCGTATCTATATAGAACATGCTCAAAGTGAATATTTTGAGGAAATCATGCTACAGGGCATGGTTATTGGTTATGTAAAAGCAGACATTGAAGAAATTTTGCAATATGTGGCTAAGTTTGTGCCTAAAATTGATAATTGGTCAGTATGCGATAGTTTCTGTGTAGGGCTAAAATTCACTAAAACGAATATGGAACAAGTATGGGATTTTTTGCAGCCGTATCTGTCGTCTGAAAATGAATATGATATACGTTTTGGTGTAGTCATGCTTCTTAATTTCTACATTGAAGAAGAATACATTAGTCGAGTGTTACAGCTACTGGACAATGCTAAACATGAGGGATATTATGTGAAAATGGCGGTCGCTTGGGCAGTATCAATCTGTTATGTAAAGCTGCCTGAACCTACTATGACATACTTGAATAGCAATTCACTGGACGATTTCACATACAACAAAGCTCTGCAAAAAATAACAGAGTCTTACCGCGTGGATCCAGAAACAAAAAAAAGGATTCGTAGCTTGAAACGAAAATAAAGAGGCTTGATTGAAGTGGAGATGGGAATAAAACTCCCCAGAGGATAAGGTCAGAGTCCATTCTGTAAAAGGTAGCCTATCATCCGTGGAAACGAATAATAGGCTACTCTACATATTATGCAATGTATTTTTGGGGAATCCAACATATGAAAGTGGTCGCTCGGATTATGAACGACAATCATGCCTTCATCTTCTGTATGCTCTAAGGCTCAAATCCCTGTTGGCTCACATAAAGCTGATCCTTGGAGAAAACCTGAAGCAATCGCTCATAGACCATGCGATAGGCAGCGGGGTGATACCAATCTTCCATACCTATCTGTTTGTACAACGTTTGAATACCTAAATTACGAGTTCGTCTCCCGCCACTGCCGTCTCCCATGAAATAATCATCCACACACACCCGATCTACTAGTGAACGTAATATTTCCGCAAAACCCTCGCTACTTGGTAACACAGGCGCAATCGTTGCCTGCGTAGGTACACCCGCCTCAGTCAATAATTGAAGGGTCTTTAACCTAGCGGGAATGGGAGGGGCATTCGGAGAAAAATGTTTGCGGATGTCCTCAAGGTCAGTTTCAACCGTCATACTCACACGTACTTTCTTCCCTAGGCGTAACAACAGATCAATATCTCTCCTAACAAGAGGGCTGCGGGTCTGGACGAATAAAAAATCGGGTGGATCGTTAGCCATGACCTCCAGTAAAGATCGGGTGATTTGTTCTTTGTGCTCAATAGGTTGATAAGAATCGGTGCTCGATGACATGAAGATGGTGACGGGTCCTTTGGTTTTGGCTCTCTGAAGCTCCTTTTGGAACACGTGAGCAGCATCTTTCTTAACATCAACCCAAGTGCCCCACTCCGCGTTACGAAAAGTAGAGACTGGCATTTGTCGTACATAACAGTAAGAACAACCAAATGAACAACCCGTATAAGGATTTAGCGAATGACTATAGCCGGAGAGAAAACCAGTTCCTTTGTTCAAGAGCGTTTTTGGTGTTTTGTATAAATATTCTGTTTTCATACGATTACTCCCGAAAGTTTAGTCATGGTCAAGATAAGTTGAATTATGCAATGTTGTCAGCAAGATCCCATCCTCGAAGATGAAAGATAACTCTACTTAGCATCGTGAAAAATAATACCAAGACTGTATCTTATCCCAGATGTAATCGTACTAACGCCATGTCGGAGTGTGTTTTTGTAATATCCGCGCGTTCCCAAAACAGGTCGGTGTTGGGTCGGGAAAATTAGACCCTCACCTTGTTCTAATGTGATAACGTGACCTCGGCTTTGCGCACGGGGTCGCTGCTCTACCAGTAGAAACTCTCCACCTGTGTAATCCTCTTCCTTTTGATTGAGGGCGAACACTACTTGGAAGGGGAAAGACACTTTCCCATACAAATCCTGATGCAAGCAGTTGTAACCGCCGGCTTCATACCTCAGAATTAATGGGGTTGACTGGGTTTGTTCTTCTTTGTGGCATCGATCTAGAAAATCCATCAACGTTACCGGGTAAGCGGCTGCGTGACCCAATTGGCCGAGCCAACGATTTGCTGTTTTTGCAAGTTCCGGATATAAACCTTCACGCAGCTGTTGCAGTACATCTGGAAGGGGAGTATCGTAATATTTGTACGTCCCAATTCCGAATCGATATCTAGCCATGTTAACCGTGCTTCGGAAGTGATCCTCTTCCTCGTAAGTGTTGATGATTTCTTGGCACTCTGTTGTATTTAATAAAGAGGGGAGTTTGGCATACCCGTGTACGTCCAACGATTGTTGGAGTGAATTCCAATCCAGATCAGCTATACGTTCAGCGAGACGATCAGACATGCTGTAAACCTCCTTCAATAAGTATGCCATCCTGTTCTAATTGGAGTAGTTTCGTTTTCATGTCTATGCCGCCACGATAGCCCGTTAGAGCCCCATTTTTCCCGATTACTCGATGGCAGGGTACCGTAATCAAAATGGGATTTGCACCAATAGCAGTGCCTACTGCGCGAACGGCGGCTGGCTTTTCGATCTGATGGGCAATATCCGTATAAGACTTGGTTTGACCATAGGGAATGCTGCAAAGTGCATTCCACACGGCCAATTGAAATGGTGTTCCATGAAAGTCGAAGGGAGCTGTAAAGCTTTTTCGCGTCCCCTGCAAATACTCGATAAGCTCGGTTGCATAAGGCTGCAGTCTTTCATCATCCTGACTGAGTGTGCTCCCTGGAAACCGAGATTTTGCCCAGTGGGTCAATTCTTCATAGGGCTGATTCTGAGAGCCTACAAAACAAAGTCCTTCAGAAGTAGCCGCGATATACATATTCCAATCCTCATGCGTTAATAAAGTCCAGTAGATTAGTAAATTAGTGTAGTTTTTCATGATCAAATACCTCATTCCTTGTTTTGGAGCTGAAACTGACGGTAGCCTGCGGGTGTATACCCCGTTTTCTTTTTAAATAGGGTGATAAAGTAGGATGTATTAGCCAAGCCCACGCATAGGCCAACTTCAACAATAGATTTCTCAGAAGATAGTAACTGTTTCTTAGCCTGCTCGATTCGTTGTAGCTGGATATACTCAACGGGTGTTATGCCCGTGACTCTCTTGAATGTCCGATGTAAATGATATGGACTGCCATGACTGATATCTGCGAGCATATTCAGCGGTAAGTTCTCCATATAGTTCTTGTCAATGTATTCTGTCACCACAGCTATCCATTCATCATCTGGCAAACGTTGGCCTGTAGGCTTACATCGCTTGCACGGACGAAATTTTGCGGATAAGGCTTGTTCAGCGGTCTCAAATAAGTAGATGTTCTCTTTTTTTGGTGGTCTCGATTTACAGGAGGGTCGGCAAAAAATGCCAGTGGTCTTTACCGCGTAAAAAAACTGGCCGTCGTAAGAAGCATCATTGTTGATGATGGCTTGCCATTTTTCATTTGTCAGTATTTCCACGTTTAGCGTATTATCCACATCCTCCTGACGGAATAACATCTCCTGATTCTGCTTCATATGCTTAACCATAATGTTCACCTCATAAATAGTATACCCCCTGAAATGGATGTTTGTACGGATTCACGAATGTATCAGCAAGATACCGAAACAATAAAACGTTTGGCTGTTACAACGAAAGAAGGAAGGGATCAGGCTATAGTATTTAGAATCTTCATGAAAAATAAATCGAACGATATATTGTATACTTTCTAATATATAGTGTAAGGGCGAAGGGGGATGGCCGATGAACAATCCACAAGAATATAAGAAACTCATTGAGCTTACGCTAGCCGGCAGCCGTGAAGCGTACAGTGAGTTATATGAAATAACAATTCGAGATGTCTACAAAGCCGTTCATTTCCTCGTTAGAGAACCATCCGATGTAGATGATGCGGTTCAAGAGATTTACATTCAAGTACATCGGTCTCTTGGACAATTTGACGTAAGCCGACCCTTTCGTCCTTGGCTAATGGGTTTGGTCATGCGACAAATTCATGCTTATCGAAGAAAGAGATGGACGCATCTCCGAATCATCAACAAAGCTGAACAGGTTGATCAAGCCATGGAATACGACTTCGCCAATGAGGTCGTGGACAAAATATCGAATCGTTCCTTACTTGCGAGCGTAGACCGTCTTTCGTACAAACTGAAGCAAGTTGTGATTCTACATTATTTGAATGAATACGCCCAAGAAGAGATTGCTACCATATTGGACATCCCTCTGGGGACTGTGAAATCACGTATCCACGCTGCTCTACAGAAGCTGCGTCAGAAGCAGAGGTCTAACCATTTTATTGTGGGAAAGGTGGAGGATCTGCATGAGTCTTGATGAAGAGTTACGATCAGCATTCCAGGAAGAAAGCAAGAAGTGGATTGCTCCACCGGAACTTAAAGAAAGCATACTGAAACAAGTTGTGTCCAAACAAGGAGGAAGACGAATGAAGAAATGGCTCGTGGCAAGTATTCTGGCTGCTACTTTATTAATCCCTACAGGAGTTTATGCAGGGTATAACTATTTGGCTGATTCCATCTATGGTTCACAAGAAAATGTCGCATCAATCGGAGGAACACAGGAGAGATATGATGAACTCGAAGCCAAATTACAATTCGCTAAACAAAGCTTTACCGAAGACGAATTTACAACGTTTATGTCTTTAATCAAAAAGTTTGGAAGTTTTAATCTGAAATATGCAGATGCTGATGGCGTAATTCACCCAGAGCAACTAAACGCTGCTGACCAAGAAACGTTTCAGAGATTGACTGTAGAATTAGAGCCCTTATTTGAAAAATTGAGTAAATTAGAATCATTGGGGAAGGAAATAGATAATGATAAAGATAAACTTGTAGATAGGGATATTTTCTGGAACGGAGTAATTGAGAACGCAGAGAAAACATTTAGCAAAGATGAATTAATTGATTTCACAAAAAAACTAAATGAGATGAGATCATATGATGCAAAGGTTATGGATCCGGATCGCAGTCTCCATATGGAGCGACTAACGGAAAAGGATAAAAAAGATTTAGATCAGCTTCAGGAGCAGCTTCGGCCATATTTTGATAAGGTAGGTATTATGATAAAGCCGAGTTCATGAGTTCATTCAAGGATGGAGTACATCAGTAAAAAGAACTTAAAGTAATAAAAGCCCGCTGACGTTAGTGTCAGTGGGTTACTGGATCATAGTAAGGAATCATTGGGTTATATACGCCATGGTTTCTTTTTTTTGGTTCTCCGACTTCGGTCCAAGACTCTCCCCGTCTAAGGTCTAGGATGAATTACCGCCTCTGGTCTGTTTTGAGAAACTTGATTTACACCTACAATAAGTACATAAGGTTGAGACCTTGAGAGAGGCGGTGAGAAATGGATGCAAACAAAACGTGGAAATGGATTGGCTGCAGTACTTATCTTTGTTGGAGCTTTAATGCTATTGGGAGTATTCGGACCGTTACTGGGTAGATTGTTTGGATTATTGTTTCCAATACTAATGATTGCCTTAGGCTACTATGGTGTACGTCGCGGTAAAGTAGTTATCGGTTGGATTATTCTAGCGATAGGTATTTTAGTATTAATTGGAAAGCTGTCTTGGTTCATTGGACCACTACTAGGGATTATATTGTTGGTTTACGGAATATCTCTTTTAAAGAAAAAGAACACGACTTACTAATTAAAAATGTATAACAATTGAAACAAGGTGTTAGCTTAAGGAGGGAGTAGAAGGTATGAGTGTTTTTCGTCGAATGCGTGATATAACGGTAGCAACATTAAATGAACGTCTGGAACAAAGTCAGGATCCTGTGAAGCTCATTGATCAATTCCTGATCGCTACACGTGATGATATTACGGAAGTCGAAAAGTTGTTTCAACAGTACGCTTCTCATGTGAAGCAACTGAAGCAGCAGGTTGACCAAGCAACATCTATGAGAAATAAGCGTGAAGAGCAGGCACTGTTAGCCCTTAAAGCGGGTGAGGATCATCTGGCAAAGTTAGCACTTCAGGAGAAAATAATTCATGAAGAAAAGCTAGAACAATATAGCGAACTACTGGAACAGAGTAGATTATCCCTTCGTGAGCTTGAAGATCAGATGAACGAATTGAAGCTCGAATATCAATCGGTATATAGTAAACGTCAATATTACGCTGCAAGAATGGAAAATTTAAGACTTCAACAACGCATGAACCAACGTATGGGTGATTTTGGTGGAAAAGATGTGCCTAAGATGTTTAACCGTCTCGAAGATCGGATTACCGATTGGGAACTGGAAGCACGTAGTTTACGTGAATTACGTCGAATGGGTCAAGATTACGTTGAACAAGCGAGTATAACGGTATCTTCTGTTCTTGAGAAGGAACTGGCTCGTCTGAAAGAAAAGCTGAACAACAGCGGAAAGGAGTAGCAGCATGAGCAAATTGTATCGGTCAACACGTAATAAAATGGTGACTGGCCTATGCGGTGGATTATCGGAAGTGTTTGGTATCGATTCTACATTGCTAAGAATCCTAGTATTGCTCAGTATTCCTTTTACAGGCGGAACGACCTTGTTTGTCTACATCGTAGCTTCACTCGTTATTCCAAAGGAATCGGTACCGCCATTTAATTCTTATGGACATGGAGCTTCAGGTCCAGGTGGTTACGGGTTTAATGGAGGTAATCCATACAATGGAGGTCCAACTCACAGTAATCCATACAATGGAGGCCCAACTCACAGTAATCAATTTAATGGCTATGGCTTTGATGATAAGAGAAACAATTCAGGTGGATTTAGTTCAGACACCTCTGAGTTGGATGACATGATGAAGGATATTGAGAAAAAGGCTCTGAAAAAAGAAGTGGAAGAATTAAAAATAAAATTATCTAAGTACGAGAAGGGAGAAGTGTAAACAATGGGAGTATTCAAACGAATTAAAGATATGACAAAGGCGTCGGTAAATGAGGTATTGGATAAAGTGGAGGACCCGATTGTGATGTTGAATCAATATCTGCGTGACATGGAGGCTGAGATTCATGAAGCTGAGGTGACCGTAGCTAAACAAATGGCGAATGAACGTCGCATGAAGCAACGCGTAGATGAAGCTGTGAAGATGGGGGCACAACGCGAGGCTCAGGCTGAGTTGGCATTGAAGAATGGACAGGAAGAAGTGGCACGTAAGCTTCTTGAAGAAAAAATATATTTTGACCAAAAATATTCCGAGTACCAAGGTCTGCATATTCAATCCGAGAGTCAAGCGAAAGAGCTAGTGCAACAATTGCATGAAATGAAAGATGAGTTCTACAAAATGCGTAATAAACGCAATGAACTAGTAACTCGTGCACAGATGGCTAAGGCTAAAAAGCAAATGTCTCAAGTAAGTAGCCTTCACAATATTGAGAGTGGTAGTGCATCTCTAGGATTCCACCGTATGGAAGAGAAAATTATGCAACTTGAAGCGGAAGCAGACGTTATGCAAGTCCCATACCGTAGTTCTTATGCGAGTGTGTCCAATCCAGTTGATGCTGAAAAACAGTTGAAGGTGGAAGAACAGCTTAACGCTTTGAAGAACAAGGTTAATGCTCCAGCACCTAAGAGTGAAAGTAAATAATAAGTATTGTTCGTAAGTAATGATGTGATATGCTAAGAAGGTGAAGCCATGCCGTATGGAATTCCATGCAGTATGGCTTTTCCAAATTCGCAAATTATTAATAGAGGGAGGTGCGGCATGGAAAAGAGAAACCGAATAATCGCGATGTGTCTGATTAGTGTTGGATTTCTTATGCTATTCGGCAAGTTGATGGACTTCTTTACCATCGTCGCGCTTCTATTCATAGTATTAGGTATTTACAAAATTCGTGGCGGCAACTTTCAAAAAGGGTATCTCTTTATGGGAATCGGTGCCGCTTTGATTTTATTGGATCATTTCTTTCTTGTTATTGCGATATGTTTAATTTCTTTAGGACTTTTTTATGCTAAAGCAAAGAGAGAGCAGCCTAAAGAGGGTTTTATTCAAAAGCTCAGTTTCATGTCACATTTCGATTGGGATCAAGCCCCTTGGGTTATGCGAAATACGAGTGTCTGGCATGTGCTTGGTGAAGCGGATTTAGATTTGTCACTTGGCATGCCTGAGGATAAGCAGACGGTCATGATGTTCCAAGGAATCATGGGTGATATGGATATGACTATTCCGGAGTATTACGGTGTAGAGATTGAAGCGTTTGTCTTATTCGGTTCTATCGATTTTGATGGGAATAAGGATAGTGGCATGATGAATCGTATATCTTGGAAATCACCAAATTACTCAAGTAGTGAATATAAGATTAAATTTATTGTGTCGTACTTAGTTGGAGATATGGATATTCGCTTATCCTGAAGATAGGAGGGATTCTCTTGTGAAGAGTAATAAACCTACGAACATGGTAGCCAGAAGTATGGGCGAGGGAGCCCTTCTTTCTTTTCTTTTACTTCTGGTTATCTTTTATGTGTTATATACATACGGTTATTTGGCACCTTTTGACTCTTGGAAATTAGGTATTCAGGCTGGTGCTACACTTATTCTAGCTCCCGTTGGGATTGGGGCGATATTCGGTTTCTATCAGAGCTATCGTATAAAACGGAAGCTGGAATTGTTACGTGAAACCTTGTTATCATGGGAGAAAGGTAACGTTGCTCGTTCTATGCCAACTCTCGGGCAAGATGAGGTGGGCCGACTAGGCGAACAGCTGGGCAGGATCAGCAAGAAGTGGGAAGATCAAGTTACTTCGTTACAGCGACTATCGACTCACAATGCCCAATTGGCAGAACAAGCAAGGGTATCTGCGATTGTAGAGGAGAGACAGAGACTTGCTCGTGAGTTACATGATGCTGTATCCCAGCAGTTGTTTGCGATTTCTATGACAGCTACGGCGGTGGGAAGAACGCTTGATAAGGATTTTGACAAAGCAAAGCGGCAGGTAGCCTTGATAGAGGAAATGGCAGCTGTTGCTCAATCCGAGATGCGTGCGTTACTTCTTCATTTAAGACCCGTATATTTGGAAGGTAAACCTTTAGAGCAGGGTCTTATGGATCTAGTGAATGAACTCAAAGAGAAAGTTCCAATGGAAATTGTGTTTGAGATGGATAAGGAAATTCATTTAATGAAGGGTATTGAGAATCATTTGTTTCGAATTATTCAAGAGGCAATGTCGAATACGCTTCGTCATTCCAAAGCGGAAAAGATGGAGATTCGAATCCATTTGAGGCAGGATACGGTTAAGGTCATGCTACGAGATGATGGGATAGGATTCGAATTAGGGGATAAGAAGCAAACTTCCTATGGGCTATCGAATATGGCAGAGCGTGTGACGGAGATCGGGGGTTCCATTCAGTTTATTACAGCTGTAGGTAAAGGAACTCGGATAGAGATTACAATACCTATCGTGTATGAAGAATTGGGGGAGGAGAAACATGGAGAATGATTCAGAGATTAAGGTTCTACTTGTAGATGATCATGAAATGGTGAGAATAGGCCTAGCTGCAGTTCTTGGAACAGAAGAGGGTATAGAAGTGGTTGGAGAGGCTGGGAGTGGGGAAGAGGGCATCAGACTTGCTAGAGAATATAAACCTGATGTTGTATTGATGGATCTTGTCATGGATGGTATGGACGGGATTGAGGCAACACGTCAATTACTCAAGCTTTATCCAGACTGCAAAGTGATTGTACTAACAAGTTATTTAGATGATGAGAAAATGTATCCCGTCATCGAGGCAGGCGCATTTAGCTACCTTCTCAAAACTTCACGCGCGAGTGAGATTGCAGAAGCGATACGCGCTGCTGCACGAGGGCAATCTGTACTGGAATCACAAGTAGCCTCCAAAATGATGAATCGCATTCGCAATCCGCTTGTAGTAGAAGCTGCACATAAAGAATTGACTGAACGAGAGATGGATGTGCTTCGTTCATTGGCTAAAGGCAAGTCAAATCAAGAAATTGCAGATGATTTGATTATTGGGATTAAAACGGTGAAATTCCATGTAACTAATATTTTAGCTAAGCTAGATGTGGAAGATCGAACACAGGCGGCAATCTATGCATACAAGAATGGACTTGCTGAGTAGCTATACATATAGTGACGTTTAAACGGCGAAACCTTGAGATCATTACTCAGGGTTTTTTTGTTTGTGTTGTAAGAGGTATTAAAAAGCTAGACGAAGGGTAACCTATCTAATAGATTCATAGATTGTGAAAATCGAAAGGTAGGCGTTTGAAATGAAGAACAATATGATGATAGCTATTATTCTTTTATGCATCGTTGGGGTATTGTTTAGTTTTACATGGAACACATCAAGTGCCCAGCAGGGTGGCACGGAAGAAAGCCAATTACGAACTTTAGTGAAATTAGGGCAAGAATCGATAGATTTAGATTCCTCACTTAGAACCGTTGTGAAATGGCAAGGATCTTGGGCTAAAAATGGGCAAGGGACAATATCTGAAACTGTGCGAAATTTCGTGAACAACATGGACTTGTCTCCAATAGAGAAGTTGGTGGATTCAGAGCATACGACATACCGCTCGCTTACGCAGATAGAAGGGATTGATGTAAGGCTAAATTGGCAACAGATATCCGAAGATAAGAGCTATGTCATTGTTCAGTTAGAGGCATCAAGTGCAACGCAATTGACTACACTTGTGCATCTGCAGGATAAATATAAACAAGGATTGAAAGAAATCGGGATATCGGTTGAATGGAATGCTTCAGTACAAGGGAATAGTAAAAAAGTAGAAAGCATTAGTAAGAGTATGGAAAAGGTTGAAGCTCATGTAAAGTCCCATATGGCTATTCAACAGTTAGATCGCTACGTGGATACAACGACACTTAGCCAATCCTATACAGCGCCATCACTTGATTTAAATTTGAAGAGTGGCACGAATAGGATGGATCTACAGACAGCTGTTCATCAGGATGGAGTTCGTGGGGGCAATCGTATTACGATTGGGTTTCCAGTGATTACAATTGAATATTGAATGAATAGTGAATTATTTTTATATCTGAGTGGTTTTGTCAGGAATAGGATGGTAAGATTCAGCACAGTATGATAAAATAACAACGCATCAAGAAATATCTTGTGGAAAATAGATATGGATATATTTAAAATGATGAATAAAAATACACTATATTACATAGAAAGAATGAGGAGCCATGGCTGAAAATCTAAATCTTGAACAATTGCAGACCCCAGGTGCGGTATTTTTTCTCTTCGGAGCAACCGGGGATTTGGCAAGAAGAAAGCTTTTCCCAGCAATCTATAGTCTGTACCGTGAAGGTAAATTGGCTGAGGATTTTGCGGTAATTGGTGTGGCACGTCGTGAACGGTCACAGGACGAGTTCAGAGAAGATCTTTTTAATTCTATTCAAGAATTTTGCCGTTATAAAGCAGAAGATAATGAAGAATGGCACTCATTTGCACAGCATTTTGAATATAAATCGCTTGATATAAATAATGTAGATGGTTTCCGCGAATTAAGGGAACAGACAGAACAGATTGAAGCTCGTTATCAAGTTCCGGGCAATCGTATCTTTTATTTAGCGTTAGCACCGGAGTTGTTCGGAAGCGTGTCTTATAATTTACAAAAAGGCGGCATGTTGGAAAGTAAAGGCTGGAATCGCCTTGTGATTGAGAAGCCTTTTGGATACGATCTGGAATCGGCTAAAGAGTTGAACAAACAGCTCCGTGAAGTTTTCAAAGAAGAAGAAATCTTCCGTATTGATCACTATTTAGGTAAAGAGATGGTACAGAATATTGAGGTTATTCGGTTCGCCAATGCGTTCTTTGAACCTTTATGGAATAATAAGCATATTGCTAATATACAGATTACTTTAAGTGAAACGGTCGGCGTTGAAGAACGTGGAGGTTACTATGATCATGCAGGAGCACTGCGTGACATGGGCCAGAATCATATGCTTCAAATGCTGACAATGATTGCTATGGAACCACCAAGCCGCTTGTTGCCGGAAGATATTCGTGATGAAAAAGTGAAGGTCATACGTTCACTTCGTCCGTATCATACGGTTGAAGAAGTGAAGAAGAACGTTGTTCGTGGTCAATATGCTAAAGGTAGCTCACAGGATCGTGAATTACCTGCTTATCGTGAAGAGGATAAGGTAGACCCGAATTCCAATACAGAAACGTACTTTGCAACCCGTTTATTTGTCGATAATTTCCGCTGGGCAGGTGTGCCCTTCTATATTCGGACGGGAAAAAGACTCCCTGTTAAAACTACGGAAATCGTCGTTGAATTCCGCAGCATGCCTACGAATGTTTACTTGGGTCAAAAACATACATTAGAGCCTAACTTACTAGTGATTAGAGTGAATCCTATGGAAGGTATCTATGTGAAAATCAACGCCAAGAAACCAGGTTCCGAAAGTGATATTGAGCCACTTGCTATGGATTTCTGTCAAAGTTGTATGATCGGTATTAACTCGCCGGAAGCTTACGAGAGACTTCTTCATGATGCAGTACGTGGTGAATCAACTTATTTCACTCGTTGGGATGAAGTGGCTTCAGCATGGTCCTTTGTGGATAAAATTGCAGAAGCTTGGGCGCAAAATCCTGGAGATATTGTACAATACCCTGCGGGATCATGGGGACCTATTGAAGCAGATAAGTTACTTGAAGAAGATGGATTCCACTGGTGGCCAGTTAATGGTCAGATTGAAGACAAAGTGATCTGGCAAAAGCAGTAGCTGGTTCATTCTATCAAATTATCCTCATGCATATTTTGTGTGAGGGTAATTTGCGTTCAGAATGTGGTACAATGATAAACATGAATTTAGTGATGAAGGGAAATGTGAAATGAGCAAAGGATCAGACCAATCTTTGCAGAAGGAAGTGGATAAGCGCAGAACATTTGCGATTATATCTCACCCGGATGCTGGGAAAACGACATTAACGGAAAAACTGCTCCTATTTGGGGGTGCCATTCGATTAGCAGGAACTGTAAAAGCTCGTAAAGCGAGTAAGCATGCCACGAGTGACTGGATGGAGATTGAGAAACAACGGGGAATTTCAGTAACTTCCTCGGTGATGCAGTTTGATTATAACGGACATCGCATTAACATTTTGGATACCCCAGGTCACCAAGATTTCAGTGAAGATACGTATCGTACTTTAACAGCTGCCGACAGTGCAGTCATGTTAATTGACGTTGCCAAAGGGGTAGAGGCACAGACGATAAAATTGTTCCAAGTATGTGCGAAGCGGGGTATTCCCATTTTCACATTTATTAATAAGTTAGATCGTGAAGGCCGCAGTCCTTTTGATCTAATGGAAGAATTGGAACAAGTCCTAGGTATTCGCTCCATTCCTATGAACTGGCCGATTGGTACAGGTCGTGATTTGTGTGGTGTGTATGATCGCATGAAGAATCAGGTGGAGCTTTTCCAAGGGAATGATCACTCTGTGATCAAAGTTCAGAAAGTGACAGATTATCGTGATCCCATTATTCGTGAAATGGCTGGCGAATATTTACATGATCAATTATGTCAGGATTTAGAGCTACTAGATGTAGCGGGAGATCCTTTTGATCTGGAGAAGGTAAACAGTGGTGAATTGACACCTTTATTCTTCGGAAGTGGGATTAATAACTTTGGTGTTCAGACGTTCCTCGAGAATTTCCTACAGCTTGCGCCTAAGCCTGAACCAAGGGCTAGTGCAGGTGGGCTTGTAGAACCTACGAATGAGAAATTTTCTGGATTTGTATTTAAGATTCAAGCGAATATGAACCCTGCGCATCGGGACAGAATTGCATTCCTGCGTATTGTCTCGGGTAAATTCCAACGTGGGATGACTGTGAAGCATATTCGTGCTGGCAAGGACATCAAGCTGTCCCAACCGCAACAATTTCTTGCTCAGGATCGTGACATTGTAGAGGAAGCTTACCCAGGTGATATTATTGGTCTCTTTGACCCAGGTGTTTTTCGGATAGGGGATTCTTTGAGTCAGGATAGCGAAATGGTGTTTGAAGAACTTCCAACGTTCTCTCCAGAGATTTTTGCGAAAGTCACAGTTAAAAATGCACTGAAACATAAGCAATATCAGAAAGGGATTGACCAGTTAACGGAAGAAGGAATGATTCAAATGTTCAAAACCGTTAGCTTCGACGATACCATTCTAGGTGTGGTTGGTCAGCTCCAGTTCGAGGTATTTGAATATCGAATGAAGGCCGAGTATGGTGTGGATGTACAACTGCAAAGAATGCAGTATCAATTCGCAAGATGGCTGATTGACGATGACATTGATGCAAGTAAGTTCCGAATCAATTCAACGTTAGTTAAAGATAAGAAGGAGAATTATGTCGTGTTATTCGAGAATGAATACGCGATGCGGACGGCTATGGACAAAAACCCGAATGCTAAATTCCTCGAAGTTGCACCCTAACAGATATCCGTTTCATTTGATATAAAATATCATAACAAAATCCCTTCACCTTTGATGGCGAAGGGATTTTGTTATGACTGGCAATGGAATTTACGATATAGGTGTCGGGGTTACAGTTCTTAGATGGTTCTGAGCAATCTGAATCAATTCGTCTTGCTTCGTAGTGTCTAGGTTCTTCCAGATCATTTCGAATATGGCACCAAGTCCAGGGAGTGCAGCTTCCGGACCATCAACCGAACCTTCGATCATTTCACGAAATTCTTTATCGTTCTTGTCGTGAACTTTGTGGATGATAGCCTGACGCAAATCGAGTAATACTGGCAATATTATCCCTCCTGCTTCATTGTGAGATCATCCATTAATATTCCCTACCAGCAGCGTCAAAATTCAAGTTCGTTAGTCTTTATGATATAATAAAATGATTAACTTGAGGACAATCTGGAGGTTGTATCATGGCAAAGAAGCAGTACGCCATTATTGGAATGGGGAGATTTGGTTCTAGTGTAGCCAATGCACTTACGGACATGGGATTTGATGTGCTAGCGATCGATTCCAATGAACAACGGATTCAAGAAATGTCGAACATTGTAACACATGCCGTTTCAGCTAATTCTACCGATGAAGAGGCACTACGTGCGCTCGGTATTCGCAATTTTGAAGTCGTTGTAGTGGCTATAGGTGAGGACATTCAAGCCAGTATTTTAACGACTCTCATATTAAAGGATTTGGGCATTCCGACGCTTATCGTTAAAGCTCAGAATGAACTACATGGTAAGGTTCTTCAGAAAATTGGCGCAGATAAGGTGATTTATCCAGAGCGGGATATGGGATTACGTGTTGCCCATCATTTAACATCCCCTAATATTCTGGAATATATAGAGTTGTCTGATGATTACAGTATTGTTGAGATGAGAGTGTCTGAGCTTATGGTGGGTAAGAACTTAATTGACCTAAATGTCAGAGCACGGTTTGGGTGCAACGTTATGGCGATTAAGACGGGTACTAATATGAATATTTCACCAGATGCGACTGAGCTTTTGAGACAAAATGATGTTCTTGTTATTTTGGGGAAACCCGAAGATTTGATTAAATTGGAACTGGCATATCCCAAATAATTACGGATACGATAAGGATGATTACAGATGGTGATTACATCCCCTCAGAATGCGCGAGTCAAGGAATGGGCGCAATTGTTGGAGAAGAAGTATAGGGACAAGACAAATAAATATCTTATTGAAGGTACACATCTGGTACACGAAGCGCTGAAAAGTAAGGCGGATATTGAAGTGGTAGCCTATGATGTAGATAAAGGGATCCCTTCAGAACTTATGGGAATTGATTCGGGTGACATGGATTGGGTTGGGGTCTCGGAAGCCGTTATTGCAAAATGTACGGACACGGTGACGCCACAACCTGTATTTGCGGTTATTCGTAAACATTCATCTGAACTTAGCAAGCTTCTTGAAGTTAACCATAGCTTGGTCATCGTATTAGATGGTATTCAAGATCCTGGGAACGTAGGAACAATCATTCGTAGTGCAGATGCTGCAGGTGCGGACGGTGTTATTATGGGTCGTGGTTGTGCAGATTTATATAATCCTAAGACGATTCGCTCCACGATGGGTTCGTTGTTTCATATGCCTGTTATTGAAGGGGATTTATTGGATATCTTACCTCAAGCTAAGCAAAACGGAGCGCGTGTTGTTAGTACTAGCCTTCAAGCAAGCTCTACATGCTACGAGTATAACTTTGCAGACACCTCATGGATATTGGTTGGTAATGAGGCTAAGGGTGTATCAGAGAGCGTACAGAAGCTCGTAGACGACACCTTGATTATTCCTATGCGTGGACAAGCAGAATCATTGAATGTGGGTATGGCCTCTTCTGTATTGCTGTTTGAGGCGATGAGACAACGACATTTTAGACAAGAATAAATCATGAATTAGTTAACGAAGTTGATTTAGACTTATTTCATCACTCTAATCAACCGACCTTTAAGAAGAGCAGACAACCTGCTCTTCTTTTTTGTTATAAGGCATCATATGAATATATGGAGTCTTACCGTGGCAGGAGGTTGAACATGAGAAGAAGACATAGATGGCATAGTTCAAGCAGTAAGCCTAGAAGTACTCGTAGATTATGGCTCTTAGGTTGTCTTGTTTTTGTGATTATACTGTTGCAAGGGTTCTCCTATGTGGATAATAAAATGAAGCCCCCTATTATGCACTTAGCCAAAATAAGGGTTAAGCAAATTGCCACTGAGGCGATTAATAAAGCGATTACCGCGCAGGTGACACAAGGAACGAAGGCTGAACAATTGGTCGACTGGAAGACGGATACTTCGGGTAAAGTGTCAGGATTCATGCTGAATTATGCTGAGCATATGAAAATTACATCAGATACGTATAATGTTGTCCAATCTACACTAAAGGATGTTCATCAATTGGCAGAACACATCCCTTTAGGTCAGGCGTTAGGTAGTCCTGTACTGGCTTCGTTTGGACCTAAGATTCCTGTCAGGATCGAGCCTCAAGGAGCTGCAAAGATAGATCTGAATACAAGGCAAAGTGATGCAGGCATTAATATGATTCTTGTAGAGGTGTATATTCATGTCAGTGTTGAAGTAGCGGTAGTTATACCGTTCGATATGGAATCTGAATTTGTAGAGACTGAAATTCCTATATCGTATTTGCTTGTTGTGGGAGATGTGCCGATGTATTACTACAATTCTAAGGGAGAGCCGGTGGGTGGTAGTGGGGCAAATGCACCTAATATTTCACTCCCACTTGGAACGACAGGATCATCTGGTAAGGTGGAAGGAAAGGATGATGTGTCTAAGTTATTAGAGGGGCCAGAATCCCACACCAAGACGAATGGAAATCCATAAACATACAGGTTAGAGCCAAAAAAGGTAACTCTGATGTTCACGAGTTACCTTTTTTGATTTGAAGTGATTTCCGTTCAGTTCGCTCCCACTGAAGTAAGCTAGGATAAGGATCAAATGACCATTCTGCAAATCCATTATCTCGATAAATACCATAATGTAAATGGGGTGGGAATTTTCCTTGTGTACCCGGCTTTCCGTAACCGGAGCTACCTACCCAACCAACGACTTGTCCCGGATTTACAACATCGCCGGCTTTTATTCCCTTCTGGAAGCCCTTCAAGTGAGCAAAATAGTGGTAATGGTTATGAATATCTCTGATGCCAATTCGCCAGCCACCGTACCTATTCCAACCCTTCATCTCCACTACTCCGTAGCACGTACTACGTACAGGTACACCATAGCTTGCAAATAAGTCTGTACCTTCATGAATTCGGAATCCACCCCAATTGCGTCCACTCCCCCAAGTACTGCGATATGAATATTGGCTGTTTACAGGCAATGGGAAAGTATGTTTATTCAGATCAAGTGAATCGAACTTCTCATATAGCTTGGAAAATTGCTGAATTCGTTGAACGGAGCGGCTATTATGATAGTACTCCCATAAGGCAATGCTGAAGTCATCCTTAGATTGACCATACTTAAGTAAGTAATTAGCCATACTGTAGAGAACATCCATATCGTTATTGACATCTGCCACACCGTCGCCTGTTCCATCGCGTCCATAGCCCTTAAAGAAAGAGATTGACTCAGGATTATTGTCCTTTTGATCCGGATTGAGCCAGCCTGCCCAGAGGGGTTCAGACATATAAATACCTGTTAGCCGAGGAGGATGAGCGCGATCTTTCGGATGGACTTTCGTCATAGTGTGTTCATATTGGTCGATGGCAGCGATTCTATACCATGGAATGTTAGTGACCACACTGATTTTTTCATATAAAAGTTTACGGGATGCCAATGCATCCTGCTGTTTCGTTTCAATGCTGGGTGTAGATACATTTATTGTAGCTGCATCCGTAGGATGACAACAATAGATGGATAAGACTGCGGTGGTTATAGAAATAATGTATCTACGAGTGTGATTGTGAAGAGAAACCATCAGTCTACCTCCTTATATGCTCTAATTCGAGTCCTAGACCGAACAGTGTGCTGATGTCATTAGATTAACTCCAGAAGCAGTGTTTTATTCAGTACTTTTGTTCAGCACTTGTAAGTAAGGTAATCCAATGGGTTTCATGATATAATATGGAACGAGTAACAGCCTACCCTTTAGTGAAAGAAGGTATTACTATTGTCCAGAAGTACTACGAAGGAACCTAAGCCGGACTGGATTCGCATTAAAATGACAACCGGAGAAAACTATCAGGAAATTAAAAACATGATGCGTTCCAAGACGTTGCATACCGTGTGTGAAGAAGCACGTTGTCCTAACATATATGAATGTTGGGCGAATCGAACAGCAACCTTTATGATTTTGGGAGATATATGTACACGTGCATGTCGCTTTTGTGCTGTGAATACAGGAATGCCAACAGAACTTGATCTGGGTGAGCCTGAACGGGTTGCAGAAGCTGCTGTGAGTATGAATCTACAGCACTGTGTTATTACGAGTGTAGCTCGGGATGATTTACAGGATGGAGGGGCTTCCATTTTTGCTGCCACCATTCACGCTGTACGCCGTCAACTTCCACTATGTAGTGTAGAAGTGTTAATTCCAGATTTCATGGGAAATCCTGAAGCCCTGAAAGTGGTTATGGATGCTAAACCTGATATTCTGAATCATAATATTGAGACAGTAGAAAGATTGTCAGATCGAGTCCGTGCAAAGGCTAAATATAGTCGTTCAATGGAATTGCTACAACGATCTAAAGAATTACAACCTTCTATACCTACGAAGTCGAGTATTATGCTTGGGGTTGGGGAAGAATGGGATGAAATTTTGCAGTCCATGGATGATTTGCGAGCGGTTGGATGTAATATTCTAACGTTAGGTCAATATTTGCAACCTTCGCCTAAACATTTGGATGTAGTAAAGTATATACCGCCAGCAGATTTCGCATTGTTGAAGGAAGAAGGCTTGAAGCGTGGTTTTAGTCACGTTGAATCTGCCCCACTTGTACGAAGTTCATACCATGCACATAAGCAGGTGCAATCAGCCGCTGAGCATGTTTGATAACAATATATGATCATTTCATTTCTAATGAGGAAAGGCAGGGGACGTGTGCTTGATTCTTGTAGGTGGTAAAAATTATGAAATTCTGAAAGACCACAAAAGTGGCTGGAACCCTGAGGCCTTCCGTGGTCGATACAGTGACGTGTTGGAGAGATATGATTATATCATCGGTGATTGGGGATATAGCCAGTTACGCTTGAAGGGATTTTACCGGGATAACCATCCTAAAGCCAACAAAGAAACAGCTATATCTAGTATGGAAGATTATATCAACGAATATTGTAACTTCGGGTGTGCTTTCTTTGTTTTACAGAAGAGCCGAGAGCCTGTTCTCAAAGATAAAGAAACAAATATTCCGAAAGAAGATACAAATGTACCGAATGAAGAAATAAATGTACCGAATGAAGAAATAAATATTTTGAAAGAAGAAGAAACAAGCAGCCCCTGATTAGGGGCTGCTTGTTTGTCATACATATATTCTCTTCTCATTATCCTAGGAAAGATGATCTCACACGATTCCAAAAAGGGTATGGCCGATAGCGGGCAAAGCTAATTTTCTGTTCAGATACTCGGCAACGAACTGAAATCAAATCATTAATAGATATATTATTGTGATCAACTGTGAGTAGTAAACGCTGGTCTTTACGTGACAGAATGTCACAGTGATGGTGCTTAGGAAGAAGCAATGGCGAGCCCATGGTACGGAAGACACGATTGTTAATAGACGCTATCTCGGCTATTTGTAGTGCTTCAATGGAAGGGTGCACCATTGCTCCTCCGAGACTCTTGTTATACGCTGTACTGCCTGAAGGGGTGGAGACACATATACCATCGCCTCTGAACATTTCGAAGATATGATTGTTAATGTCGATCTGCGCTACAAGTGTACCGTCCACACCTTTAAGTGTGAATTCATTTAAGGCAATGTAGGAAGTTGTTCCGGATTTCTTCTGAACTTCGAGCTCAAGGAGCGGGTATTTCACAATACGTGGGTTGGAATGGCCTGTAGTGATATTACCGCTCATCAGCTCAATAAGCTCTGGAAGCTCGTCTGCTTTCCAATCAGAATAGAATCCTAAATGACCTGTATGTACCCCTACAAAAGCAATATCAGGAATGTGGTCAATGAACGTATGAAAAGCATGGAGCATCGTACCATCTCCACCTATGGATATAACGATTTCAGGCGATTCTGCATCTAATGTAAAATGAAGCTGTGCCGCTAGTTGGTGGAATTGCTCTGCTAAATCAACAGATAACTGATCCCCGCGGTCCAGTACATAGTATCTCAAGGGTGATAAGCTCCTTTGTTATGATATACATCGATCATAATCAATATCGCACTAGAACACAATGTTTCATTTGTTAATGGAGCGGCGAACCATCGACCAGATTCCTGTAATCACAGTAAGTAAGAGGGATAGTAACAGCATCACAATTAGAATAATAACAAAAAGTGTAAGAATACCGGTGAATCCTCCTGTTGTTGGAATAAGGGTCGGTAGAGTTAGTGAATTGAAGGCTTGAAACGTACTTAGAACTCCCGATCCAGGCATAAACACGTTCCACAGTAGCAATACCAGAACGGCTGCGATAACACCATGGACGAAGCGTGCGACCATGAAGGGGAGGTAACGTAAGTTAGTGGAATGAAGAATACTTGCAATCTGTGCATGAACGGATAGACCTCCCCAAGAAAGAACGAATGCTGCAGCTGCGACCTTATATTGAAGGGGAATGGAAGCAGATTCACCAGCTGAGCGCGCACCCAAGGTCACTTCGAATAATCCGCCAACGAGGGACTGAGACAAGGATTCTGGTAGTCCTGCAAGGTTTAACCCCCGCTCCATGAACCAGTAGAGACCTGACATAATTTTTGCTTGAGTGAGTAATTCTAGAAATACGGAGAAGAATACAACAAGTCCGCCTACAACAATAATAAGTTGAAATGATGATTGAACCGCTTGCAGTAGAAGCTCTCCAAGCGTTCTTCCATCTTCCATTCGAGCCTTATGCATAGATTGAAATGCATGTTTAAGGCGATTTAGGCTAAACATAGGAGAAGGTGAATTTTGCGAATGTTGTGGATTCTCTGATCTAGATCCGTGAAAACGCATAATGATTCCTATCAATAGTCCTCCGCCGTAGTGGGCTACTGCCAGTATAGGTACGATGGATGAATCGTGAAAAAAACCTATAGATACAGCACCAATCAGGAATATAGGATCAGATGAAGTTGTGAAGGCAACTAATCGTTCTCCCGCATCGCGACTGATCATCTTTTGTTCCCACAAATTAGCAGTTAATCTAGCTCCTATGGGGTATCCAGAGACATAACCCATGGCCACAACAAAGCCACCGCTTCCGGGTATACGGAATAAGGGTTGCATCACAGGGTCTAAGAGGGTACCGATTAAATGAACGATGCCAAATCCAAGCAGAACTTCAGATATAATAAAGAAGGGGAAAAGAGAAGGGAAGAGAACATCCCACCAAATGGCCAACCCACGTAGGGCAGCCTCAAAGTATGCCTCGGGATAACTAAGCATTAATATACACAATCCCATCAAAAGGGTGATTAGAACCATTATGTTGAGAGATTTTATAGTCATGAGCTTAGCCTCCAGACGAGTTCCTTATAGACACAGATATCCCTCTCACATAGCTTTATGATAATCGTTGGACAATCATTACTAAAAAAAGTAAGAAAGCGCTTTCAGATGGAGCTGTTTTTTTAAATTATTTATGGTAAAATATAATAAATAAAGCTTACCTTTGATTGAATTCAGATATGGATGGAGTGATGAGAACAATGAGTTTTATTGTCGGTATTCTCGTCTGTGTTTTTGTGTATGTTATACGTGCCTCTCTAATCCGTTCTGGCGAAGAAGAATGGAGCAGCTATTAAATATGATAAAGGCGCTAAAGCATCATTGTTTAGCGCCTTTTTTTATGTTTTTTGATATAATTAATCGACTTAACTATTATCGACATGAAAGTTGGCGATATAAATGAATCCAAGCTTGAGTATTTATGACAACCTGGGCGGCGAGAAGATGGTACGTGAACTTGTAGAATCGTTCTATCCCAGGGTACAGAAACATCCTTTAATAGGTCCACTTTTTCCACAGGATATTTCAGATGTTATGGACAAGCAATACATGTTTTTGAGTCAGTTTTTCGGGGGACCCTCCCTGTATTCTAATGCGGTCGGTCACCCTATGATGAGAGCACGGCATCTCCCTTTTCCAATTACAGAGCAACATGCCAAAGCATGGCTTCATTGTATGGAGGAAGCGCTTCATGATATTGGGGTGGAAGAGCAGCTACGTGTTTTTGTATTGAATAGGCTCTCAGGTCCTGCTTATCACTTTATTAACAGCGATAGCTAGCAATTAAATTGGTTACACGGAGAGGACGTAAGGATATTGACTACGCTAGAACCACTCTATTCCATTTCAGTTTCATGCAGTTTTTGTGAGCATGAATTTATGACATCTCGAGTTCGGCCTAGTTTCAAAAAATCTATTCGAACAGATTCCGATTTTTGTGCATATTACAAGAATGAAAATCCTGACTTTTATGTCGTTCGAGTGTGTCCCAAATGTGGATTTGCATCCACAGAAAACTCAGCTGATAGGTTAAACGATGCCCAGAAGAAGACTTTTGAGGGGAAGATGAGTCGGCGCTGGATTGAGCGTGATTTCGCGGGACATCGTGAATGGGAGACAGCGCTAGAAACATACAAGTTGGCGCTGCTCTGTGCACAGACGATTGGGGATACAGAACGTATTATAGCAAGTCATCTCCAACATATCGCTTGGCTGTATCGCTATAAGGGTGATTATGAACAAGAGCAACGATTCTTGAAGTATTGTTTAGACTCTTATATCCGTGTATATGAAGTAGAAGGAGTAGGAGCTAACAATGCACGTTTGTTATATTTGATAGGGGAGCTCAATAGAAGAGTCGGTCATTTCCATGAAGCTGTGAAATGGTTCTCTCGTGTTATTAACGATAAGAACATTATAGATGCAGCTATGATTCGGGCCTCAAGGGAACAGTGGGCTTTATTGCGTGAGCAGATGATGGCCAAGGAAATGGAACTTCCAGAGCAAATGAACGCTGCTCTTGAATAAACACATATAAAAAAAGAAACTGTAGTTAATATAACTATAGTTCCTTTCTTATATTTATTGGTTGTGTGTGTTCTTTAACGTAAAGGTCGATCACATAATAGGTAGTCGGTATCTGTATCAATGATTTTTATATTGTTATTGCAGCAAGGAAAGACAAGTATTTTTTTCTTACCTTCATGAATGGTTTGAAGTTCTTTCGGCTTCATGGGAAGAAGGACGTTATGGCTGTTACAAAAAGGGCAATATTGTACATAGATGTCACTCATAACAATCTCATAAGGCCATGTATTTCGAAATGGAATCATGATGGATCTTTCTCATCATCAGGTTTAGAAGTTTCTTGCTTACTAAGTTCTGTGATTTTTTGAAGTAAAATATGCTGAGGCATATGCATAAGGTGTTCGATGGGCACACCTAGTTTCTTAGATAGGGTGATAGCTGTCTCTGCTGATATTTGTAAAGGTTTCATAAAGAATGTCCTCCTTATAGTTGTTTTTAGCATTATAACAGAAAATGAAATGGGGTTTACAAGTTGAAATCAAATTTAGCACTAACATGGGATTTAGAATCATTATTTTCAGGGGGATCGTCTTCCGTAGAATTTGCCTCCTTCTTACTAACGTTTGAACAGGACATAGAGAAAATTAAGAACATAATGCTTACTGCTAAAGTTCCAACCCGTGTTGAGGAGACGATTGTTTTTGATCAGTTTATCGTTTCTCTATCGAGTTGTATCGAACGATTGTCTGAAGCAGCTGCTTTCGTCTCGTGTCTTGGAGCTCAAAATCAACAGGACAAGAAAGCTATTCAGCTCTCTGGTAAAGTAACTTCCTTACAGGCGCAACTACAAAGTGTCAGTGGAGAGTTTGATAACTTACTGCGCAGCACGGATGATCATACATGGGAACAATGGATGGCGCGGGAAGAAGTACGAGGCATTTCTTTTATTTTGAATGAGAGTCGTGATCTTGCACGTGAGAAACTAAGTCCGGAGCTGGAAAGTTTGGCACTGGATTTAGCAGTGGACGGATATCATGGCTGGAGCGACTTCTATGATACGATTGTAAGTCGCATAGAAATCCCCTTTGAAGAGGATGGAAAGACCGTGATGCTATCCGCTGGGCAAGCTGCGAATAAGCTCCATGTTCCAGATATTAATGCAAGACAAGAAATGTTCACGAAATGGGAACATACATGGACAGAAGCTGAGGACTATTGTGCAGATACGTTGAACCACATAGCCGGATTCCGACTTAAGCTGTATGGTCGTAGAGGCTGGGATCAAGTACTAAAAGAGCCACTAGCGATTAATCGGATGTCAGAAAAAACATTAGATGCAATGTGGAAGGTCATTATCGATAGCAAACCTATGTTTGTCGAATACTTAGAGCGTAAGGCTAAGCTTCTCGGTGTAGATAAGTTAAGTTGGGTTGATGTGGAGGCGCCAATAGGTGCAGTATCTAGCAAAGTAACTTATCAAGAAGCTGCTGAGAATATCGTGAAACAATTTCGGAAGTTTAGTCCCAAGTTAGCTAATTTCTCGGAGATGGCTTTTGATAAGCAGTGGATTGAGGTAGAGGATCGTGCAGGTAAGCGTCCAGGTGGGTTCTGTACTTCACTATCTCTAAGTAAAGAAACACGTATCTTTATGACATTTAGCGGTACACCTTCTAACGTTTCAACTTTGGCACATGAACTAGGTCATGGTTATCATCAACACCTGATGAACGACCTGCCTGTATTGAATCAGAACTATGCGATGAATGTTGCTGAGACGGCATCAACTTTTGCAGAAATGATCGTAGCAGATGCGTTAGTTAAAGATGCTAATAATGTTCAAGAGAAAATTGGGCTGTTAGAAGAAAAAATTCAAAATAGTATTGCATTCTTCATGAATATTCACGCTAGATTTTTGTTCGAGACACGTTTTTATGACAAACGTAAAGAGGGACTTGTCAGTGCTCAAGAACTTAGCGAATTAATGGAAGAGGCACAAAAAGAAGCTTATTGTGGTGCTCTTTCTTCCTATCACCCTCACTTCTGGGCATCCAAGCTTCATTTCTATATTACAGGGGTACCTTTCTATAACTATCCTTATACATTCGGTTACATGTTCAGTACGGGGCTTTATGTGCGTGCTCAACAAGAGGGAGCTTCCTTTGCCGATAAATATGATGCATTATTGAGAGATACAGGTGTGATGACGGTAGAGGAATTAGCGTTGAAGCATTTAGATACTGATTTAACAGGATCTGAGTTCTGGCAGAGTGCGATGGATCTGTGTATTGCTGATGTTAAAGAGTTCCTGCAAATGACGGAGCACTTAGTATAAATATAAAGTGATAAAAGGGAACCTCATCTTCATTGAGGTTCTCTTTTTATAAATGATTGAAAAGTAACTACCTTTCATATTTCAGCGGAAAACGAATGCTGTCGTTCCTTTAGGAAGATGGTTGTTTAACATTAACTATGACTTAATGTGTCGAATATAGGGGGTTTTTATCTAAATATAACATGTAAAAAAACCATAAATGCGCAAATTTTAGGAATAAATACCCAATTATGTTGCATTATGTTGATGCTTCAATTTACAAGGACTATAATGAGTCATAAGCCCTAGACGGGTGGTATAAGAGGAAGAAGGGACAATATGATCAAAATAGATCAACTCTCATTGGCGAGACAGTTTGACATGATATTTAAGGAATTGGAAGTAGAATTATCAGGATTATCTTCAGGAACTTTATTTGTGCAAATACGAAATAATGCAGTAGGGAAATTTGGGATTCGCCACAACCCGATTTCAGGTCGCAATGGCAAATTATCTCCATTTGAAGGTGGTCTTAGTTCAGCACATCAAGCCTCATTTCGGCTAATGGCTCTAGAAAGTCTTAAATATAAACATCACTGGACTCACGGTGAAATATTTTATGAGTTTATGGTACGTCAGGGTACCATTATCATTGATGCAATACTCGAATCCAACTACAACATGGCTAACTTAATGATTCGCTATCCACGTAATACATATCAAGACACCACATCGGAATTATATTAATTTATATTTTATATTTTGAATACGATTTCATTTGTAAAGAAAAAGACGACCTTTGGGGAAAAGGCCGTCTTTTAATGTAATTATGGCGAAACTCAATTATTGGTTAGATTGACCCGATAATTGTTGTTCAGCTATTTGTACTAAACGTTTAGTGATGTATCCTCCCAAAGAACCCATTTCACGGGAAGTGTAATTTCCATAGTAACCATCTTGAGAAATTGTCACACCAAGTTCTTGAGCTGCTTCCATTTTAAGTTGTTGTAAAGCAGCATTTGCTTGAGGAACGACCAAGTTGTTAGAACGACCACTACGTCCTTGATTTTGTTGACCTGCTTGACCCATGTTTGTCACCTCCTCTGTACCTTTATGAAGTTATTATGGTTATAAACATTTGAAAACATACGGCAAAGGAGACTGAAAAAGGTTGGTAATTATTGCTTGAATTTCAAATGAAATATAGCGCTTTAAATAACTTAAGGTATACAGAAAAAGGCTTGCCGTATGGGCAAGCCGAAGGTGGAGTTATAGATTGCTTAATTAACGCTAGGGCGATTTATGATTTCTAAATAAAGTTCTGTTTCAAAAGACTGTTGAGGTTCTAGTGTGATTAATCCTGTTAGCTCAGGTCCTTGTGTAAGATTGGGAGCATTGGGTAGCCACGTATAAGGTTCAATGCATAGATAATCATGTGCGATTCCCTTAGTATAAAGTACCCAATGCTTGAAGTAACGACGATCAGCAGCATATTTAATTCCGTAACCATCTTCATGAAGCAAGATGGCTTCCGTAGGTTGTTCTGTATCTGCTCTTAGAAGAGTATCAAAATTAGTATCTTTCAGATTTAAGCCTGAATTTAACTCTTCTAGGTCGTTCAATGGCAGAAGTTCACCATTTATAAGTAGATCATGATCCATGTCGTATAGAGCTTTTACAGGCACTTGAAGTTTCCATTGTTCAGGACGACCGTCCAGTAGAAACCATGAGTGATATCCAATTCCAAATGGGATGGTACCTTCTCCTAAGTGTTTTACTTTTAAATGTTGAGTGAATTTTGCTCCTTGAAGTTTGAACGTCATTTCAAGTTTGAGTGGAGCTGGGTATTGAGCCATCCATTTGGCATCATCGGCTGTATTGAATTCCGTCGTAACGATGCAGCATTCTTCATCTTCTTGAATGTCACTGACGCACCACGCTTGAGTTCTATGTAAGCCATGAATATGATGATCACCGGCCGTATTTCGATCAAATTGATAATTTTTACCTTCAAAAGTAAATTGACCGTCTCTAATTCTTCCCGGTGGAATTAACATAGGCATACCAAAATGATAAGGTTTCAGCATATAGAAATCGAGATCTTGCTCATCAGGCGGGCGAATAACATGCCGCTGTTCAAGCTTATCCCAAATAGCAATCACGTTGTTACCCAATTGAGGTAACAGTGTAATTTCAAGATTATGGCTATGAAGGATATATGTATCGAAATCATTCCATTTTCCTTTAGTCACTTTTTTCATATCGATGCTCCTTTTCCCACTATAAATTTAATGGATTTACCTTAACTTAATTTATCATACCAGATTATAAGTTATTCGTAAAAAAAGGAGTTTGACAACGACGCACCTAAGTTTTATCATTGCTGTAGAAGTTAAATGTGATAAGGTAAATACGATGACAGGGATAAGTAAGCAGAGAAGGGGTACTCCTTCAGAAAGCCGATGGATGATGCGAATCGGTGGAACCTCTTTGCCCAATGGACCCATGAGTGCTGTGTTGAACAGGAGTTATTCTTAATTCTTTATTAGACGAGCCGGCTTATTCTCCGTTACAGGATATCAAGGTTACAGTGAGGTGGATCTGTGAAGATTCTTTGTATTCACTGTAATAAATTAGGGTGGCACCACGTCTCGCGTCCCTTTGTGACGATGGGGCTTTTTTTGTTTTCTAAAATGAGGAGGGATTGCATTGAAAACGGTACTTTCAGGCATACAGCCAAGTGGTCAACTCACACTCGGTAACTACATTGGTGCGATGAAGAATTTCGTGAAGTTGCAACATGATTATCAATGTTATTTCATGGTAGTGGACTTGCACGCTATCACTGTTCCACAAGAACCAGAGGCACTGCGTGAGCAATCGGAATCAGTGGCTGCGTTATTCATTGCGGCAGGAATAGATCCAAATAAATCAAATATTTATTTACAATCTCACGTTCCTGCACATGCAGAACTAGGATGGTTGTTGACAACGTTAACATCGATGGGTGAGTTGGAACGTATGACTCAATTCAAAGATAAATCAGCAGGTAAAGATTCTATTGGAGCAGGCTTATTCGTGTACCCTTCTCTAATGGCCGCAGATATTCTTGTATACAATGCAGATTTAGTTCCTGTAGGAGACGATCAGAAGCAACATTTAGAATTGACAAGAGACTTAGCTAGTCGCTTCAATCATCGTTATGGTGAATATTTCACTATTCCAGAAGCCTATTATCCCGAAGTGGGAGCGAGAATCATGTCGCTTGATGATGCCAGCAAAAAAATGAGTAAAAGTAATCCTAACCCTGGAAGTCATATCACCCTTTTGGATCCACCTGATGTTATTCGTAAAAAGATTAGCCGTGCTACAACAGACTCAGGCTCTGAAGTGAGATATGATCTTGAAACGAAGCCTGAAATCAGTAATCTAATGAGTATCTACTCGCAGTGTGCTGGCATGCCCATAAAGGATGTTCAGGCTAAGTATGAGGGCGCTATGTATGGTGGGTTTAAGAAAGATGTTGCAGAATCAATCATCGCTGTATTAGAACCTTTACAGAAGTCTTATGGGGAAATACGCAAATCAGGTCAAATTCATGATATTTTAGCTCAGGGAGCTGAACGCGCTCTAGAAGTAGCCACGCGCACAGTGGATGATGTGAAGGAAAGAATGGGCTTTTTACCTAAGAAGCGTTAATTCAGCTCTTAATTGAGGATTTCCGATGTTTAGCTTTAATTATAAATCCCCAGCCGATATTAAAGATAGCTAGAACAGCTAGAAGTAAGGCAAGCCAGGCATAATGACTGATAGCAATGGCGGAAGCTGCCAGCAAAAGTATAGACGAAACTGAGAACCAAATTGACAAAACCTTACTCATGTCAAAAACCTCCATATTAAAATAAAAAGTCTACCGAATAACCTTACAAAATGTAGCCATACTAAGCTTGCAAGCTTGCACTTCATTAACAGACTTGAGAAGTGAAAGGAGATTTTTAATATGGCACAAGGACAATCTAGTTCAAACAATTTGGTGGTACCTCAGGCACGAGCAGCACTTCAACAATTGAAGATGGAAGCAGCTCAAGAACTTGGTGTAACAATTCCTCAGGATGGTTATTATGGTAACTATACTTCTCGTGAGACAGGTTCTTTGGGAGGATACATGACTAAACGTCTAGTACAGCTTGCAGAACAGTCTCTTTCGGGTTCTAACCTGAATCAGTAATTTCATTCTCATGAATAGAGAAGCCCGGAGCACTTGCTCTGGGCTTTTTATTATATTAGACTCATGTTGCTTGCTAATGTCAAGAGGAATAATCAATGTATAACTTTTCATTCATCTTTTCGTGGCTAAGCCAACCGATATATGACGCTCTAGTGTTGAAGTCTTTATCCATTACAACCACAGCTACGAAAGGATATTGGGTTCGATGACGATAACGAACATCAGCCCAACGCACGATGAATCCAGTAGATGTAACTTCTACATCTGCGACAGCAAATGAAGTGAAGTAGAGGAACGCTTTAACGTTTGAATGATTCTTAGAGTGTTCAGCCGCTGGATGCTTGGAAGATATTGCATGATCCTTCCACTCCAGTTGATGATAATGAATAGTACCCATATCATAACTGCCATCACTTTGCGCTTTGACAACATGCCAATGGTTGAGGGATATGGTTGGAATGACGTAATAGGTATCGCCTTGTTTATTCTTAGCATCAAGTCTGGCCACTTCTGCTGTCTTTGAGAAATGAACGAGAGTTCTCCAAATGTAGTAAACGGCAGTTAAACCGTAGAGAATAGAGAATAGTGGAGCAGGAGGTAACATACCAAGTCCCCAGAGCAATATGGCGGTTAGGTGAGTACCAAATATAAATGGATCAAAAATATGAATGATATTCCACGATATCCATTTCTCAGTAAATGGGCGCATGGCCTGAGTTCCATAGGTATTAAATAGATCACTGAATACATGAACACATACGGCTATACCAGTCCAGAGTGCCAAGTGAGGAACGGAGGCATCACGAAATATTAATGAAATTAGACCTGTGATAAGCACGGTCCATAACAGTAAAAAAGGGAGTGAGTGAGTAATTCCTCTGTGGTTGCGTATATACACAGCGTTATTCTTTAAACGTAATACGCTATCTGTATCGGGAGCTTGTGAACCTAATACGGTTGCAATTGTAACAGCTATGGCGAGTGAAGGACTTGCCGCCACGGCAGGATCGATATGGGCTAGCCCTGCAAGCGATATTCCCATAACTAAATGTGTGCCAGTGTCCATTGCGATCTCTCCTTAATTTTAGTCTTACTATAGTAATTACCCATTTTTGAATCATTTTATTGGTATGTCAAGTGAACAAATGTCATCAAATTGTCGAAATGATGAAATTAAATACGGCCAATTGGCGAACACTTTTTACTTTTAATATGATAAACTTTATAGCGGAGGCTATTTTTCCTCTACTATACATTCAAAAGGAGGAAATTTAGGAGTGGATAATCACATAAGTTATCAAGTCTCTTCGGATTCCGCAGCGATTTCATCAAGCAAGAAGCCACCTAGTAAATCAGCAACCTGGAGAGATTTCATTAATATAACGAAACCGGGAATCATCCGTTCAAGCTTTATGTCTGCTTTTGCGGGTTATTGGCTTGCGTCCCAGTGGGATATTCAGTTTGGAAAAATGATTCTAACTCTCCTGGGTACCATCCTTATTCTTGCATCTTCTTGTGTCTTTAACAACTACTTTGACCGTGAACTGGATTTGAAGATGGAACGGACCAGAGAACGTGCACTTCCTACAGGTAAGTTGAAACCAGGGGTAGTATTATGGTATGCCATAATATTAGGAGTCCTAGGATTAACGATTTTATTCACTTTTTCAGGTGTGCTTGCGGGCGTGTTCGGTATCGTTGGTATGCTGGCTTACGTTGTGGTATATACACTTTGGTTGAAGCGTACATCTACTTGGAGTACATCTGTTGGTGGAATCTCAGGGGGGGTTCCACCGCTCATTGGTTATGTCGCAGTCACAGGTAAAGTAGATATGGGAGCTATATTGTTGTTTGCGTTATTATTTATATGGCAGCCGCCTCATTTCTGGGCACTTGGAATTCGGCGAGTTGAAGAGTATCGGGCAGCGGGATATCCCCTTTTACCTGTTGTGAAGGGAATACCACGGACTAAAATCCAAATGGTTCCTTACATTATTTGTTTAATACCGATACCCATTTTAATGTACAGTTATGGATATGCAGGTATCTATTACATGATTATATCTTTAGGATTGTCGCTTGTATGGTTGTATCTTTCATTTACAGGATTTAAAGCGAAAGATACCGAAGCATGGGCCAAGACTATGTTCTTCTTTTCCATAAATTATTTAACGGTAAGTCTTATCGTTTTGATTATTAATACATCACATTAAATCGCTTTGACAGGGCAATTACGGAGGGGAGTTTTTGATAAAAATGCTAAAACGTTACAAATGGACTTGGCTTCTGTTATCTGTCATGGTCATCATGGCTGGGTATTTACTCGTTCAGTCGTTAGACATAGGTAAACAAAAGCTACCGATCATTGCAGAAGTTCAGGATTTTTCTTTAGAAAATGTTGATGGAAGCACGGTTATGCGTGATGATACGAAGGGCAAAGTAAGACTATTCTACTTCTTCTTCACCAATTGCCCTGATGTATGCCCTGTCACGACATTTATGTTGTCTCAAGTACAGGATAAACTGATTAAGGATGGGACATTTGGGAAAGAAGCGGAATTCGTCTCTATTTCATTTGATCCTGAGGTAGACACTGTGGAAGAAATGAAAAAGTTCGGTGATAAGTTCAATGTGGATTATAACGGTTGGTATTTCCTTAGAGGAGATAAGCAGAAAATATGGGATCTAGCCGAGAAATCATTTAAAATTGCTATTGTTGGGAATAACAAAGATAACTATTCCCATGCTAATCTAATTGCATTAGTCGATCGAGATAATCAAGTTCGTAAATTGTATAATGCTAATGATACAGAGAATGTAACTGTAGATGTACTTGCACAGGATATCAAGGATCTGGCAAAGTAAGGTGTTCATTACAGATAATAATCAATAAACAAGCCTCTTATAAGTCACAGTACACGGTGACTTGTAAGAGGCTTTTGTGTTACTGTGCTTCATAAATAATAAATTCTTGAAGTCCGGCCTTTTCTAATCGAGCTATTAAGTACTCTTCAGGAGTTCCTTCTACTCCGGCGTAACCCGGGCTTGTGTAGATTTGCGTAGCATCCGGAAAAGCATCTCTGAGTATACCTCTAATTTTTTTGCCAGAACTATCATTGTCCATAAATAAATATACTTCATGATCGTAGATTTGTTCTCGTAAGGCTTCAAGTTTGTCTGAATTCAGAGTTCCGAATGTACACACAATGTTTATCTCAGGCTGGAGTAAAGGGCGGAGCTTACTGCGGTCGTTCTTACCTTCGACAATTATATAGATACACATGACGTTTACCTCTCAGCTTAAAAGGAGTGATTTCCTCGAAATTACCCGGGAAATGTAGATATGTAACATCCGAGTATCTCTAGTGTAGCTCTTTTTGCGCTAAGCATGCAAAAAATATCGGCCCGCCTGTAAATTAGGCGGGGCCACGTATATAAGATGTTAGGAGTGGTTTAGAAGCAAAAAGTACGTAGAATAATAACCAGTAAGATAAACAGTACCAGAATAATTCCTGTAGATGCTCCTAGTACCGATGGACATACAGGCGCTACAGCTATAGGTGCAGTCTTTACAGGAGGACAGCATGCTTGATGAAATTGACTCATTATGTTTCACCCCACTTTCACCTTTGTGGTTGTTTACCACACTGTATCCTATGTGGAGGTGGGTTAAATGATTGTATAACAGCCTATAAAAGGACGAATAGGTTATAGCCCTAGATTAAGTCGGGATTGCTGTGTAAGACGGATGGGTAAGGGATAGAGCTTGATTTACGATACACAGGAAGTAACATTAACCCCAGCATTAACAGTAAAAAACCGATAAAATAAGGAGAAATGTTGCCTCTAATTTGTCCAGCAGCTACAGGTCCGATAAAGGAGCCAAGGGACATGGCAATCGATTGTAAAGAGAAGACCCTACCTAATCTAAATCCCCCACTTAATTTAATAAATAGAGATGCCATAGCTGGGAATATAAGCCCTTTGGCAGAACCTAAGATAAACAAAGTAACCATCAATGGAATACGATGAACAGCAGCCAGACAAAAGAAACAAAGGGCCATGAGTAAAACACCTGCAACGACACGCTTAAAAGGAGAATATCGGTTCAGGAAAAGTAAGCATAATGTAAAGAGAGCGCCAATACTAAGGACTGAAAAGAGAATTCCCGTCGACATCATCCCGGATATGCCGGTATCTCGAAGAGGTAGTTCAAAGAAGAGGATACCTTGAGCACAGGAAATAACGAAAGGTAACACGAAGTAACGCCAAGGAATGACTGCTGGTATCGGAGTCGTGCTGTTGACATTAGCTTGTGATACATGTTGAGAAGAGTTTGACAGATGTTTGGGAGCTGGGACACAGAAAATGGCCATGATTCCAGTTCCGATGAGCAACCAACCAAGGCTCTGAAAGGTAGTTGCGAATCCAACATTAGCTACAATAAAGGCTCCAGCAGCAGGCGAGATTACGGATGCAAGGGTATGGATGACACCATGTCCTGACATGTATTTCCCTTGTTTTACTAAGTCTTGTGATAAGGATGCAAGCAAAGCCAGACAAGCTGGGGAAAGAAAGGCAAGCACAAAACCGCTGAGTGATCGCAAGACAATGAGTTGCCAAGGGAATTCTACATGTGCTTGAAGAAGTAAGATGACACCTGCGGATACAAGGCTGAAAATGATGTAGCGGCGACTTCCATGACGATCTATAACCGTTCCTGCTATAAGATTGCCTGGAATATGAGTCAGCGCATAAATGCCCATCATCCAGCCGATAAATACAGGAGCTGCTCCAAGAGACACTGCGAATGGAGTAAGTATTGGATATTGGGCATGGAGATCAAAAAAGGCTAAGAACAAAAACAAGTACAGCCAAAGAGCAGTTTTCATGGAGATACTCCTTTCAATAAAGGAAGCTAGGGGTTTATTCAATCTATCTACTTGTACGTTAGAACAGGACAACTTATACCCTTTTTTTGTTCGAAAGAGGGTTAGGCTGACAGGTTTACTGTCAATAATGTATAATTAGCGAATATGATTCTACGCAGACATGAGGATCATTTGTTATGCAAAGTAGATGGGGGGTTATCGTAATGGATGTACAGGTATGGATGGATTTTCTTAAGCAAAACTGGTTGATCATCATCATTGCCCTCGTTGTATTGTTTGTTGTTCTTAATGTAGTGAAAACGATGGTGAAATGGGCACTTGTTATTATTATTGTGGTGGGACTTCTCGTGTACAGTGGTGTTTCTCTGGATCAGATAAGTAATAGTGTAGCTTCTGTGAAGGATGCAACGGTCGATACCGTAAAGAAAGAAGCAATGAATGCAATGATAAAGGAAGCTCAGGATGCCAAATATACAACGAGCAGTGACGGAACTTTCGCAGTGACGACCCCAAATTTACTCTTAGAGGGTCAAGCTGGAAAAGATAAGGTGAAAGTCACGTTTAGAGGTGTTAATTTGGGGGAATGGCAAGTAACGGATACGATCAAAACGTTTATCACAGATGCTAAAAAGAGCGATACAGTGGGTAAATAGAGATGTTCTCCATCCCTACAATCGTTCATAGGGGGTTGTCTTAATGCTGTACTCTTGGGTGGAGAGTATTCAAGAGTTTAACTTGGTAACGATATTATTATTGTTAATTATCGTAGTATCGTTATTTCAGGGATGGCGTAGAGGGGCTTCTAACTCTGCTGGAAGATTTCTATCGTTGTTCCGGGATGGGTTGCTTACTTTAATTGCGCTTGCCTTATCTATTCCTTGTACATTGTGGTTATCTTCAGAGGTTCAACAGTGGTTAGCAGACTATGGAAGTAGGTTACCTAACCGAGATCTTAAGGGCTGGGAACAGATGTATTATACATTGGTAACTTCCATGGCTGATTTTCCGCTTATGAGATTTGCCGTGTTATTTATTATTGGGTATAGTATCATTCGCTTCTTGCTGCATATGTTAGTGGCCTTACTGTTCGGACGACGCTTCGCCTTGTTTGCTACAAGTAGAGGTAAACCTGCTAACATCGTTAGCCGTATTGCAGGTGCTGGGATAGGAACTTTGATTGGTGCAGCACGTTGTATCGTTGTTGTGACTGTCCTTTTTATTTATGTCACGCTGAATCCACTAAGTACCTTTAGTCAATATGTAGAGGCTTCTGCCATATATAAGGATAGTGCGAAGTCTATTCTTGAACCGTTGTCTGGTAATCTAATTAAGGACAATCTTCCAGTGTTCACCAAAGCTGTTGAGAAAGAGCTTGGAGGAATACTACAGCGTAAGTATGATATCATCGACCACAAGATTCCTGCTGACGTTGAGCAAGCAGCTGCTGAAATTGTGAAGCAAGGTGATTCAGAGGAAGAGAAAGCTCGTCTACTCTATGATTGGGTGGGCAGTAGAATAGATTATGATTATGATAAAGTCGATGATTATGAACAAAAGGGAATATGGCATGAGCAGACACCTCAGAATACATTTGATACTAAGCGTGGTGTCTGTATTGATTACTCTAGGTTATATGCTATCATGGCTAGATCACAAGGACTCAAGGTTAAGGTAGTTACTGGATTAGGTTATAATGGACAGGGTGGCTATGGACCTCATGCATGGAATGAAGTATATTTAAGTAGTAAAAATCAATGGATTCCATTAGATTCAACGTGGGCCCAAAGTGGGCAATGGTTTAATCCTCCGAAGTTTGCTGAGACGCATATTAAAGAGCAGGTACTATAGTGGTTCTTGAATAATGATCCATGAATGAGACCAACCCTTCTTGAAGAACAAGACGGATTTCCTTAGAGGAAATTCGTCTTTTTTGTCGTTATGAGATGTGAGAAATAGTTCTACATCATTACCTATAAAGGAATATTATACCATTATAGGTCTGAGGTATGATAAAATGACAGTGAATTTCTCTATATTCTTTCTTTATATTATTTAAGGAGGTGGTAGAATTCAGAACTGAAATGGGATAGATGGATGACCGCTGTTGCCCTCTGATTTCTTGATCATATACCGCTTATAGCGGTAGAAATCTGATGGCAAAGGCGAACGCTTCGCTTCTTCAGGACAATTCCGTCCTCTCCGCTGCTACTTAGATACTAATCTATTTTCCTGTAACACTGTTAGTAAGCGAATGTTAGACCAACCATTTCTTTAGGAAAGAAGGAACCGAAATATCCATTCAAATCATAGGAGAGTGTAGAAAATGAAAGTTTTTATGAAATTATTGATGGCAGGGACTATCGCATTTTCAGGAATGACAGGCTTAACTACAAATGTTTCGATTGCAGCTTCTGTGAGCGGTTTCAAGGATGTTAAAGCTAGCTTTTGGGCAGAAAGAACGATTAGAACAGCTGTAGAAAAAGGTTATGTCGATGGTTATCCAGGTGGATTCTTTAAACCTAATGCAGAAGTGACAAGAGCTGAATTTGTGAAAATGTCAGTGACTGCTTTAGGTCTAACGGTAGAGAAGGGAACAGGGAAATGGTATGAGGATTATGTGAAAACAGCCCAGGAGAATAAATTATATCTAGATAGCGATTTTAACAACAAGGAATCAGAGTGGAATAAAGCGATGACGCGCGCAGAAATGGCTAAAGTCGCGGTACGTGCTTCGGGTAAACTTGAAACAGAAGAGGATAAGTGGATGTATCTTGCTACTAAAAAGGGCCTTATTACAGGTTTGGGTGCAGGAAAGCTTGGCCTGATTGAAAAGACGACTCGGGCGCAGTCTGTGACGATTATTGAGCGTATTTTGAAAGTGAATAAAGGCGAAACATTACCCGTTGATAAGTATGCTGTTTCGAGTGCAGAAATCGCTTGGCATGGAACGAATATTTTCACCGTAATGCCAGAATTCTTCGTTGATTCAAGGAAGACTGAGAACGTAGAGGAACTTTGGAATGAAGAGAAGATGACCATTACTTCGAAAGATGGGAATTGGAAAGGACAGCTTACAGAATTAATTGCAATTGACCTCACTGATCCGAATGATCCGAACTTAAAACAAATTCCTGCAATCTCTACATTGAAATGGCAAAATGATGTCATTAGTACACAGAAGGGGATACCAGTAAGTAAGTTTATGAACAGTTATATTTTATATTATAAAACTAAAATTTTATACAACAAGGCTCCTGATAAATATTTTGATAAGCCTTTTGTTCCGTTATATTTTACTGGATTTAATTCACCCAATAGGGATCTCTTTTTTGCAGGGAGACAACTAAACACAGTCGCTTGGGTTTTTGAAAACAAACCATCGGACTCTCCTTTGTTTATTGTTCCAAAAACAGGATGGAAACAAGGTACGGACTTAAGAATTGAACTTATAACACCGTCAGTATCAAGTCACAATTATTTGTCACAAGACGTTGTAAAAGTATCAGGCCCTCAAACTAATGGATTATTCTAATAGGGGGTAATGATATGAATTTTAAATCGAGAAAATTCATGAAGGTTTTTCTGATAACTTGCTTAGTCACTTACAGTTTACAGTCACTATTTATTGAACCAATTGAAGCTGCCGAAGAAGAAATATTATGGAAAACAGCAGATATTCTATACGATAATAAACCTGATACTGAACTTAAAAAATCACATCATTCTGTGTTCTACAAAGAGAAAACGTTGAAATCCAAACCGTTCAACTTAGATGCAGGTTCTGGGAAAATTATAACAAAGATTGTTTTGAAAAAAGATGGTGAATCTTATCGGACTATAAATGTAAATTCACAGAAATATACAGATCGAATTAGTCTGGATGGACAGGGAGTACCCGTAAAATCAGCTAATAATCAAAAAAATGGATCATGGTTTGCATGGGAACGCGGAAGTCGAGATGTACACTGGAAACCCGGTGGTGGTGATAACTATACCCTTGGGAATATCACCACACCTGGTAGTGATACTGCAAATGGATTTTTGAGGGATAAGTGGCCCGGTCGATTAATTACACAACCAGTTATTTACACTCGGGAAAATCCTTATGTAAGTGTTGGTTCGGTAGATTACGGACAGTTCACCACAAAATATATCGATAATGATCCTTTAACAATTAAGGCCGCCAATCCTTTTCAAAATGGATTTAATGTTTCTATTGTCGATGCAATACAAGTAACGTCTCCCACAGGGGTTTTCGGATTTACAGATCCAACCACAATAATTAAGAATATGAAAGTGTTAGATCTTGATCAAGCAGAGATCACATTTACACAGGATCATGGTCATGAAGGTGAAAGAGTTAACTTGGGAACGCCGGGTGCAGCCATGATGTACTACTTTGCTTTTTACAGATATGATATTAAGACTTTTACGTATCGCTATCCAGACGAGTATGAAGTTTACATCAAAGACGGTGATGGAGAAAATCCTAAACCTCCCGATCCAGAAGGGATTGGAAGCTGTACGTATACAATTCAACCTCCAAGCCAAGCATCTGCACCACAGACCATCTCTATGGACCCGAAGGCAACAGGCGTGATTAAAGCAGATGATCCTAGTAATTCTCCCTATAGATTCGATGTGGGACAAGGGATACCCACCTCGGAATATCTATATGCGAATACGTTAGGACTGAACTATTTATTTCAGCACACATTCGGAAATATGGTCGGGAAGATCAAATATGATTGTAGCGTAGACCTGAAATACGTTTTGAATTGGAAAATAAAACAAGATCCTATAAAGGGGCCTGACGGAAAACCAAAACCCGTGCCAGATAAACCGATGACCCGAACAGAGCCTAAGAACTATTCATTTAGTTTCACACGCGATTATGACTATTGGAAGATCAACAATTTAGAAGTCTACAAAATTAACAGCGCAACCATGAGTAACTATGCCTTACCTAGCGGTAAGGTTACGATAAACCCAACGGGATATATACCGCCAACGCTAGAATCCAAGCATAGTGAGTCTGTAAATGATCATGTGTATCCCAAAAAAACAGGGAAGATTTCATTCTCTCCACCACCACAAGATGGAGGATATGACGAGCCTACTCCAGATGACCATTCGGATTTGTTAAAAGACATGGCTGAATCTCAGACCAAGGATGCCGATGTACAAAATGATAGGGTGAATTTTAATGGGGATGTCATCATGAGCGACGAAATGGCTATAAAAAAAGCACCCACGCCTGGAAAGATTAAAGAGTCTCCGATGATCGGTGACAACGTATTATATCTGGACAAGCAGCTCATTCGTAAAACACTTATAAACAAAGCCAATCAATCAAGCTCAGGCACGATCTTTTATGATCTCCTTGACGGTCATGTAGGGGGCAGTACTGGAAAGAATTATTCTATCAACCATATCAACACGGTAACGGTACATACACCGGTTGTAAACTACTCCTCCGTTACAGATGATAAGGAACATAACCAGAAGACGACACCTAATATGAATCGCGCAGCGTTTATTCTAGACAGACCTTTTACAGTAAGAATACCTACCGCAGGGCAGCATGTGCAATATCCTGGGTATGGGAATAGAGATTACGCGAAATACATAATGACCAAGCAGGTCTACTTTCCATTCGATGTCTATAATGCGGCGAGGACACAATTCATCCCGAAACACACATGGATCGATGTGCCCATTCATCAGTTAGATATAAGTTTCTTTCTTCCGGTGTGGGTAGATGAAGGTGATTATACGGTCTATTTCAGAACGATTGCTGAGAATGCGCCAGCCAAGCTAGATACTGAACCCGATGCGAACCGGGATCTGGTAAACCATGTTGCCACAGACACGGTGTCTGTAGAAGTTATCGGACGACTCTATGATTTTCATGTGACGGACATCGCTGATTATAACTGGGAAACGGTGTTTCGTACGAAGAAGGGAAGCAGTACACCAAGCGGCTTCTCCTACTGGGTAGGGGATAAATCAATTGATGGAGATCCCCGTGGAAATACTGCACCATATGTACTTCCGGTGGCGCAAGGAAAACATCCGAGTTCAAGCCATCAGAATGTAGCCGTCAAAACAGGTTATCATTTCAAATTTGATTTCAAAACGAAAGGCAACATGTTCCGTAACCAAGATGGGATTGTCATCACGCCAAGTTTCTATTATGTAAGTAAGGATGGAACAAGTAGACAAGCTGTAGATTTATATTATAACAGTGGCTCTAAGACCATGATTCAGCTAGGTTCCGCGCAAGATATAGAACGACGATATGTGATTCTAAATGATCGGTTACGGAATGTAGCTACAGAAGAGCTTCAGGACACAGCAAGATATCTGTACAATCACGAGGATGCAGCTCGGAAAGTAGGGACTCTAGCGCAGTTTACTCAGATATATATCGAGAAATTAAGCAAGCAAAAAACGTGGATAGGGCGCTATAATGATCTGACCTTACCAAGTAGCGTCCGTACGTTGATGGGACCGAAATACAACCTGCCTAGTAGTGTTGATCTAGAACGAGCCAATGCTTCCATCCAACACTGGTACGGGGAGTACAGTATTCCAGCCGATGTATATGCGGTAAAGAAAGGTACAAATGTAGCCGAATATGGCCGGACGCACACTTTAGATGATCACGCGCCTATATTTATGAAGCAGGGATATATTACTGTGAATTTCGATATTGAGACGTTGCAGAATGGGAATATCACGCATCCACATCTGCAATATATTCATGCCCCTCTGATGAATCAGTGGCAGATGGAAGGGTTCAGCAGAACGTATATAGACCCGAAGAAACAGCGATTCTCACTTATGGATGGAGACGTCATATTCTATCATGCGAACTTTTCGAGTCGAGATGACTTTAGATCGCAAGTCGCCCATTAACGATTGTCTTATGACACAAAAAAGAACCACGAACACCTATGAGTGTGTTCGTGGTTCTTTTGGGTTAAATAGAATATGGCTATCATATTGTGAGTTTATGACTTTAGGCTGCAGAAAGTGTAATCTTTTGACCTGGATATATCCAATGGGCATTTTTTAGGTGGTTAAGGTCACGTAATACTTGCCATGTTGTATTGTATTTCTTAGAAATGCTATAAAGTGTATCTCCTGCTTTAACCACATGGACCTTAGTGTCCTTAACTGGAGCGGGTTTCACTTCAGGTTTAGGAGTAGGAACGGGCTTAACTTCTGGCTTCGGTGTAGGTGTCACAGGTTTTGTTGGTTTAGTCTCAGGTGTGGGTTCTACGATAGCAAGTTTTCCTTCAGTGATACGATCTGCCGATTCTGTACTAATCGTTTTATTCTTTTTAATGAATTTGATCAATGCTTCATCTAACGAACCGTACATTCCGGCCTGTGTATATTTACTGAACATCGTGTATTCGTCACCACCAACAGACATGAAGTCATTCGTTGCTAGGCTGTAGGTAGCTGTTAGAACCAATGCTTTACTTCCAACCATGACAGAATGGACGCGACTACCTTGGGGTTGTGATGGATCAATTTGAAAGCTTAGACCAGACACTTGTGGGAAAGCGCCTTTTGGTTCTGGATAATCAGAGACGCCGTTCTCAAGAGCAGCTTTAAGATCAGCTCCGCTTACATTGAGGGTTACGATTTGATTACCGAACGGAAGGACTGTGATCACACCGCCTTTGGTAATTGTACCTGCATCAATGGAGGTACGGATTCCACCGCCATTCGTGATAGCGACATCAGAGCTACTAATATCACGCATAGCATCTGTAATTAGATCCCCTAAGTTCGTTTCACTTGCACGAACCTTCTCGCGAGTTCCTTCAAGCTTCACGGGTGTAGTTCCAACTTCTTCTTTCAGAAGAGGTTCTTGCTTCGCTAAGATGGAGTCTACCAAGGTGGCGATCTTCGCATTTGGCTTCACGTTTACAGCTTCTTTTTCATCAATGAGCGTAGCTGTCTTCTTCGTCACCTTACCACTATCCACCCATAAATCAACAACACCTAAATGTTCTGTATATTCACCCGTACTTGCGATGAGCGTATTATTGTCTGAGAGCAAGCCGTTTTCCAGTACAGTGTGACTGTGTCCGTCAATGAATACATCAATACCAGGAACTTCTTTTACTACTTTGAAGCTGGTATCTGTGCTGGATTCATCTTGTCCAAGGTGACCTATAACGACAATCACGTCGACCTTATCACGTAGCTCATCAACGAATACCTTAGCCTCAGCTGAAGGGTCTGTGAATTTCAAGCCCTCTACATTTTTGGGATTTGTCTTATATGCTGTTTCTGGAGTGGTCAGCGCAATAATGCCCACTTTCACACCATCGACTTCTTTAATTAAATAGGGATCAAAAAGACGACTACCGTCTTTCTTTTTGATGTTAGCGCTGAGCACAGGGAACCCCATGATTTTAGATAGTTCTACTAGTCTTTGATATCCATAATTGAATTCGTGATTACCTGGGACCATCGCTTGATATCCCATTTCTTTCATTACAGTGGCAACGCTTTCACCCTCTACTAAAGTAGCAAAGGTTGTACCGTGAACAGCATCACCTGCATCTAATAAGAGTGTATTCGGATTCTTACTGCGGTAACTATCTATAATTCCTGCGAGCTTTGCAAAACCCAGAGCGGGGGAAGCCTCTACTGCCCGAGCGTGCATGTCATTCGTATGTAGGATTGTAATGTGCTTACCTGTAGGTTGTGTATCAGTAGTAGTTGTAGTACCGTTTGCAGCAACTGTTCCAACTGAACCGATTAGCAAACTGAGGGTAAGAGTTAGTGATGTTAGCCATTTTTTTGTATTCATGTAATAAAGTATCCTCCTAGAATAAATTTGATATTTGAAATGAATATATAAGAGCAGCCTCCATTTCTATTAAAGTATTCAACATGAAGTGATAGTTTGTGGAAATATGTAATGAATACCTACATATTATATATAATTATATAGTGACAATGGGGAAAAGTAAAAATAATCCTGTGATATTTCATTGTTTAATAGTATATCTATCATTTGATATGTGAGTTTACATAGAATTAATATTTAATGTTATTTAATGTAATGTATTAGGTTAAAGGGGGTTCTAAGGTTGCTTTCATTGTTCGTTCGATCTTTGATTCATCATCTTGATGTTACTCTCTATGGCCGCACAAAAAAAGTGCTGTCCCATAAGGTCAGTAATGACCTTAGGGACAGCCTCTTAGACAAGCTCGTATTTATTTTTTCAATGAAACAGTGAACTTGGAGCCAACTTCACCTGCAAATACGACTCTACCGTTTTCTGGTAATAAGACCTGGTTCTTACCGGTGACCACGGTGTGGTTAATACAAATACCTGCTTGATCATATACTGCAAAGGAGCTATTCGAAGGCATTTTAACTGTCATAACCTTTCCTTTGGCAGCCGCAGGCACTGAAAACCATTTGGCATAGCCGTCCGCTTGGATCGTTGTTGAAGATTGTGTACCCGTATGGAGTGGTTTTACAAGTTCCTCACTAGCGTATACGTTACCTCCTAACGTAACATACTCCAATCCATTCTTCTGGAAGAAATTGATTTCCTTCGTGTCACGACCAGCCATGCCAGGGATTTGCAGTTGATTCACCGCTTCGTTTGCTCCAGTAATTTTATGATTCGAGACATAGCCTGGAACCTCTTTAAGGAAATGAATAGTTATGATTGGTGTAACATTGAGATAGAACGTTGATGTATATTTCTCATTCATCAAGTAGTATTTTTTGCCTTCACGCTTTTCCCATGAGGTGCTAATCTCCTGAGATAATTCACTCACTTCAAGCTTCTCTGCATTATATTCTGAGAAAGCTAACTGTCCAAGCCCCGGTACGGATATATATGAACGGGACCACAAGTAGGTGCGCCCATTCTTCTCCACAACGAATTTCAACTTTTCTGTGCCTTCATCGTTCACAAAAGAACCATCAGCCGTATACGTATACTTTTGATTAGGCTTGTTAGGAGCTGTAAGTGTGGTTACAGACAATTGTTCGGCAGCATTCAGTTCTACCTTCATTAGCTTACCTGAACCACCACTATAAATACCTGCATACTGGGATATTTCCTTCGGTATATCTGCCTTTAAAGGCACACCATATGATTTTTCCGGCTTCCGTTCTATAATAATATTCTTCTCCTGAAGTGCACGGAGCAGCAGTTCACTCGCAATGAATTGATTTTTTGCGCTTGAACCACCTGAAGAGGTAACCGCTGCAGCCATGTTGTATTCCGGGAGCACCACTAATGATGAATGATACGATATGGTATCTCCCCCCTTTGTAACCGCCTTGATGCCGTATTCGTTAAATGGGAACAAGTTCACACTATCCCACCCTAATCCGAAAGAGATAGACGTATCGCTATCCTCTGACCACATGCCTCTTTTATATTCTTCTTGTGCCATAGCTTCTACTGACTTACTAGAAAGAATGCCCTCGACCTGTCCCGTGAAGATTTGCGAGAATTTGGCGAGATCTTCAGCTGTGGAGTAGATGCCTCCACTAGCAATGATGTTATAATTTTCTTTTGGAAGTTGTCCCTCATACAAAGGGGAATAAATCCCCGCCATTTTCGCTGGATCCAAAAGATCCTGCGGTGTTTTCGTATGGTCCATACCCAGAGGCGCAGTAAAATATTTGTGAATAAATGCAGTAAAGCCCATGCCGCTAACTCTCTCGACCAGAATCTCAGCTAGCGTAAAACCATCGTTACAATATACTGAGTATGCTCCTGGATCTGCCTTCAAGTTTTGAATCGCCAATTGCTCTAAAAAAGTATCATGTGAGTAAGTATCATTATCTCCATACAATGTTGCATTATTGCTTGAGGTGCCTAGAAGACCGGAGGAATGATTCAGCAGCATGCGCGGTGTAATCTGTGGGTAGCGGTTGTCTTTCATCTTAAAATCAGGTAAATAGTTCACAACAGGCAGATCCAAATCAATCTTTCCTTCGTCAACAAGCTTCATAACAGCGGCTGTAAGCACCATTTTGCTGGTTGATCCTATGCCATAGATCGTATCAGACGTTAGAGGTACCTTGTCGTTTATATCATTCTTGCCTGCTTGACCGGAGACCACAATCTCTCCACCATCGATGAGCGCATATTGCAGACTCGTAGTACCGTAAGTTTCTGTTAGTATCTTGGCTTTCTCAGCAACTATTTTCTTTGTTGCATCATAAGTAAGAGTGCTGTTACTCGTAGCCGGAGCGGCCATCGCAGACATTGGAGCCAGCATGGTTAATACTAGGGTTAACGCGGCGATTGAAGTCCGTTTTCTCCCTGTTTTTGTGCCCATCCTCATTTTCATTACCTCACTTCGTTTCACGCGCATCTTCTCCTGTCCTCATTGGTTTAATGGCTACTTTAAACTAGCCATTAAACATAGCTTATACGACGAAGATGTACTCCCTATGACGACAGTATGAACGGAGTATGAACAAGCAAAAAAATGCTACGGCGACACATGCAAAGAAGCTTGCACATGATGCCGTAGCATGGAGAATACGGGTAACAACGTTTAGACAATCCGAATGGACAGTTGAAGGCATCGTTACATCCAACCCCGAATTCACTCTACTCAGTCGTACATTATCAGTCGAGGTCTCCCGGTTCTATAAATTTCACCTCTGGGTACATGTCATTTGGCCCCTGAATCAGATTTCCATCCGTTCCTTTCAGTTGTTTGTTAAAGAAATCGAGTACATATTGGTTTACGATGCGTGATCCTCTTTTACCATTTATATCTCCTGTTATTCCCGTGAGTTTAATCAACTCCGAATAGAATTGAAGGTCCGTGAAATTGAAGTGTTGTGTTCCTTCTACATAAATCACATTTCCCCCATGTTCGATAACATTTTTCATAATGTGCAGCTCATCTGAAAGAAATTTATTCACTTCATTATCCGAATTTCTATCATTTTCAAAATTGACTAACCAGTCTTTAAAACTTCCCGATCTCATGAACATAAACGGCTTGTTTATATCCTCTCTATTTTCCACTTCATATAGTGACCCGTCCATATTGACCCCGGCCTTGATTCTCTGATCTAAATAAGTTGCATTAAACGCGGTTGCACCCCCAAAAGAATGCCCCATCGCGCCTATGTTATTTAAATCGATCTTCCCTTTAAATTGACTTTCGATTGCACCTGAATTCAGCTTTTCGATTTGATCGATTACAAACTCCACGTCTTTCGTCCATATATTACCTGTTTTTGTACGATCATCTAGTGTAGTCGTATTTTTTTTATAATCCGTTACACGTCCATCCGGGAAAAGGGTAGCAAAGGTGCTATACGTATGATCGATGGTGACCACGATAAACCCATGACTGGCCAGATTCTCTGCCTGTGATGCATGTAGAACTCTACTGGTTCCCATGCCATGAGATAGCAGTACCAAGGGATAAGGACTTGTAGAAGGCAATATTTCTACATTTTCATAAGAGTTGGTTCTATTATACTTCCAGTAATCGAGCACAAAGTCAGGCAGCTTTAAAGAAGCAGAGAAGCTCTGAATATACTTTTTGAACATTTCTTTATCATTTGGAAAAAGAGTTTCACGCTTGTTGTTATTTCTATTTTCAGTAGGGTACCAGACTTGAACCATTAACTCCCTCTTATCGCTTTGATCTTCAGTTAAGACTTCATCTCTGTTTTGATCCGTAAAATGAAATGTTTGAGTACCCACTTTCTCTGGGCCATCAAGCTTCGGCAAATCAAAAACAGGTAAGTATACAGACAAGACGGTAGAACCAATTAGCAGAATGACGATTAGGGAAGATAAACTATATTTCAACAACTTCCCTATTTTTAGATTCACCATCTTTTCGGAATGCCTGAATGAAACGATGAGTATGAATAAAGCCGTCATGATATATACCAAAAGCAACTGCCATCTGTATCCCTCAACCAACAACTGAACTACCAATATAACGCTACTTCCTGTACATAGAGCCACTCCTGTTTTCTTTGTGCTTCTTTTAATAAACAATAGATTTACGAGTAAAGCGAAACAGGATAGAACTAAAAGTATCTCAAAAAATCTCATTTATATCCCTCTCTTTCATCAATAGACCCTAATTCAAGCATGAGCGGTTGAAACCTGGGAAATAAAGTATGCGGCAGGACACCGGCTGAATTGGACAAACTGTGGAAAACCGTCCCACAGGACGGCTTTTCATTTTCATTAATGCACATCTGTGAAATCACGAGTAGACTTTTACAGGATATTTACTTCGCTTCGTTCATGAATGCTCTAATATCTTCAGCTATTTCTTTAAATAACGTATGGTGTAAATAATGTTCGCCATCCATAGTTATTACTTTTCCATGTACCGAGTCTTTGATCTGTCCTTCGTGCAAAGGTATCCATCCTTTTACACCTTCATTATTCGCTTGAATAAGGAGAAGAAGTGGAAGATCTTTAGGGAAGGTTAAACCTTGAGCCCCTTTAAAATTGGAAGAAATATGGTCCATCTCATTTAACATCGTGGAACTATTTGAGTTTCTATTCGATAGCATTTTCATCTGCTCTACAGTTTGATCATCAAATGGGAGTCCAGCATAAGGGTCACCACCAAATTTGACCACTAATCTTTGGAGACCAGATTTTTTAAGAAATCCGAACATTTTTGTAGGTAATTTGGCATCCATACCCGGTTGTGTTGGAACACTGCTGTCAATTCCGACGAATGCAGTTACCTCATCCGGATATTTGTTCACATAATCAATGCCGTAAATGCCTGCAATGGAGTGGCCCATGAGCATGTATTGGTTAATGTTAAGCTGCTGTAGAGCTTCATGAACTTCACTTACGATATTCTCTGCGGTTCGTTCTTTTTCAGTTCCATCACTTAATCCATAACCGAATGGCTCAACCGCCACAACTTTGTAATATGGAGATAGCTCATCGATGAGCATCTTAAAATCAAGCGCTGGTGCAGCTGTTCCATAACCTGGAAGAAGCACGATCGTTTCCTTGCCTTCGCCTTGAATTAACACATTCATATTCTTCCCGTCTACTGATACGTGCTGACCGTAAGGCTCTATCTTTTTCGCCTCTGAGTTGTTACTGATCACATTCGTGATATAAACAATACCTAGAAACAGAACAATGGCAATTACGATTGCTCCTAGTATTTTAAGTATAATGTTTCGTACTTTCTTGGCCCTCGATCCATTCTTCGCTTTCTTTTCCTCTGGTTGTGTCACTCTCATCTTCTCCTGTCTTGATCTGTTTGTTGGGCTGCCTTAACGAGCCGTTAAGGAAAGCATATATGACGAAGATGAACTCACTGTGACGACAATATGAACGGAGTATGAACAAGCAAAAAAATGCTACGACGTCACATGCAAGGAAGCTTGCACATAATGCCGTAGCATGGAGAATACGGGACAACGTTTAGACAATCCAAATGATACAACTTTTCTTATTTAATTCCTTCCATATATGCCCTGAAGTTTTCAGCGATTTCTTTGAATTGGGTATGGTGTAAATAATGTGATCCATCCATGGTTATTACTTTTCCATGTACCGAGTCTTTAATCTGCTCTTCATGCAGAGGTATCCATCCTTCTACACCTTCATTATTCGCTTGTACAAAGAGAAGAAGTGGAAGGTTTTTAGGAAAGGTTAAATCGTGAGCCCCTTTAAAATTAGAATAAATATGATCCATCTCATTCAAGGTCGTGGGATTATACATGTTTTTATTCGAAATGATTTTCATTTGCTCTACCGTTTGATCATCAAATGCGAGTCCATCATATGGATCAGCACTTACTTTCATCATTAATCTTAAGAGACCTGAATTTCTGAGAAGTGCAAACGTTTTTAATGGGAATTTAGCATCCGTAATACTCGGTTGTGTTGGAACACTGCTATCGATTCCGATAAATGCAGTTACCTCATCTGGATACTTGTTCACATAATCAACTCCGTATATGCCTGCAATGGAGTGGCCCATAAGCATGTATCGGTTAATATTGAGCTGCTGAAGAGCTTCGTGAACTTCACTTACGATATTCTCCGCAGTTCGTTCTTTTTCCGTTTCATCACTCAATCCATAACCGAATGGCTCAACTGCGACAACTTTGTAAAATGGAGATAATTCATCGATAAGCAGCTTGAAATCAAGCGCTGGTGTAGCTGTTCCATAACCAGGCAGAAGCACGATCGTTTCCTTGCCTTCGCCTTGAATTAACACATTCATATTTTTCCCGTCTACAGATACGTGCTGGCCGTAAGACTCTATTCGTTTCGCCTCCGAATTACTACTGATCACATTCGTGATATAAACAATACCTAGAAAAAGAACAATGGCGATAACGATTGCTCCTATAATTTTAAGTAAAATGTTTCGCACTTTCTTTATCTTCGATCTATTCCTCGTTTTCTTTTCCTCTGGTTGTGTCACTGTCATCTTCTCCTGTCTTGAACTGTTTGTTGGGTTTTCTTCATTGCTGCTAATGAAATCTTAACCAATGAAAATGTACTCCCCGTGACGTCAATATGAACTGAATATGAACAAGCAAATATATTAATAAATACTGTGGCGTCATTGGCGGATAAATTGGCGTGAACAATTTATTGGTTTTCCTTCATAAAACCCCTGAATCCTTCAGCAATTTCTTTGGAATGGGAACGATACAAATAATGATCTGCTTCCAGCAGCACCACTTCACCATGTACAGAATCCTTTATTAGCTTCTCGTGCTCGGGAATCCATCTGTCCGTTGCCGGGTGATTCGCTTGGATAAAGAAAATGACAGGTAGATTTGGAGGGAAAGTTAGCTGTTCAGCTGCTTTAAAGTTGGAATACATATGTTCAATTTCATTTAATAGGTTGGGATTATACATGTTTTTGTGCATAAGAATTCTGATTTGTTCTATTGTTTGATCATCATAGGGTAGTTCAGCATATACGTCGGTATCCGGTTTCATTAGCAATCTGGAGAAACCTGATTTTTTGAGTAGTTTAACAGTCTCTATTTCTGAAGATGAAAACCTCTTCTCGCTTAGCGTTGGAACACTGCTATCGAGCCCGACAAATGCACTCACTTCGTTGGGATACTTGTTCACATAATCGAGTCCGTAAATCCCTGAAATGGAGTGGCCCATTAGAATATAACGATCAATATGAAGACCCTGCAGCGCTTCATGAATTTCACTCACAATATTCTCTGTGCTTCGTTCCTTGTCAGTTAGATCACTTAATCCATAACCAAAAGGTTCAACTACGACGACGTTGTAAAATGGTGATAGCTCTTCTATTAGCGGCCTAAAATCAAGAGCAGGTGCTGCTGTTCCAAAACCAGGTAGGAGCACGACGGTTTCTTCGCCTTTTCCTTGAATGGTAACATTCATATTTTTCCCATCGACGGTTACAGACTGACCATAGGATTCTATTTTACCTTGCTCCGATTTGTTGCAGATCACATTCACGATAAAAACAATGGCTAGAAAAAGCACAATTGCTATAATTATTGTTCCTATTATTTTAAGCAAAATGTTTCGTACTTTATTTGTTCTCGTTCCATTCCTCGTTTTCATTTCCTCTTGTTGTGTCACGCTCATCTTCTCCTGACCTCATCTGTTTATTTGGCTGCCTTAACGAGCCGTTAAGGAAAGCATATACGACGAAGATGAATTCACTGTGACGACAATATGAATGGAGTATGAACAAGCAAAAAAATGCTACGACGTCACATGCAAGGAAGTTTGCACATAATGCCGTAGCATGGAGAATATGGGACAGCGTTTAGACAATCCGAATTATACAATAGGAATCTAATTACGCTGTCGGCGTTGTGATTGGCAAGGTGACAATGAAGGTCGTTCCTTGGCCGGGCTCACTTTCCACTCGGATGTCACCTTGATGAAGCGATACGATCTGTTTAACGATGGCGAGTCCCATACCACTACCGTCATACTTACGACTGTGGGAACGATCGGCCTTAAAAAACCGCTCGAATATACGCTTCTGGTCCTCGAGGGAAATACCGACGCCAGTGTCGGATATTCGGACTGTCACGTTCTTGATATCTTGTTTGATGCTTACGTTAATCACACCGCCATCCTCGGAAAATTTGATGCTATTGCCGAGGATATTCGTCCATATCTGATTTAACTGGTCATGATCAGCCGTTACTTTAACGGTCTGTAAATCAAGCTCGAAATGTATGTTGCGAGCAGACCATTGCGGCTGGAGAGCCACGATGACCCGTCGGATTTGTTCATCAAGACTGAGCGTGACGAGCCGCAGTTGCTGTGACTGCGATTCAAGCAAACTCAGCTTTAGCAGGCTATCGCTCATCTTGGACATCCGCTTCGCTTCAGCGATAATAATATCAAGATAACGGCTTCGTTCGTGATCTGCGAGGTCTACTTGCTTGAGTGCTAGAGCATAACCGGATATCGAGGTGAGCGGAGACTGAACCTCGTGCGACACGTTCGTTACGAATTCCCTGCGCATCTGCTCAAGTTGCTGCAGATCGTGCATCATTTCTTCAAAGCTGCGAGCCAAAGTACCCAGCTCACTCGTTTGCTTAATATTCAGCTTGACGTTGAAATCTCCAGCTGCTATACGCTTGGTCGCTTTTGTCAGCTTTTTGATCGGTCTTACCAGAAATACAGAGGCAACTAGAATCAATAAGCTTCCTGCAATCAACGAACAGGTTGCAAAGATCAATCCCCATTTTGCGACAAAAGTGGCAGAAGGGGGGGAGAGAGTTTCCAAAAACATCGCTTTCGTTCCCATTTCCGTTTTCAACGGCAACCCTAAGAGGACCGTAGCAATACCATTCGGAGCGTCTTGAACAACTCCTCCATCTAATACTTTCTTTAGTTGCTCCATCGTCACAGTGGCAGTTTTGTGTCCGTTAAGTTTTCCGTAAGACTGGAACTGACCCGTTGCTTCGTAAATTCGAATATAATAGGAATCGAGCTGCTTCATTCCACTTACGAACGAGTCCGCTTCACGTAACGGAAGGGTCTTGTAAATCCGGACGATGTCTTGACCAAAGTTACGTAAGTTGATTTGAGCGTTTTCGTTCAATTTTTCTTCAAATATCCAAGTTGACACAAAAAAAGAAATAATCGTGCCCCCGATGACGGAGACTAGAAATGTCAGGACAACACGTATATATAAGGATCTGATCATTCGTATACCTCAACGCGGTACCCAAGCCCACGCACCGTCTCGATACGAAAATCGGGTGTCGTCGCGAACCGTTCACGCAGGCGTTTAATATGTACGTCTACTGTTCGATCATCTCCGGCGTAATCGATCCCCCAAATTTGATCGATCAACTGCTCGCGCGTATAGACTTGTCCGGGGGTTCCAGCGAGCTTATACAGCAATTCGAACTCCTTGAGCGGCAACGTGAACGACTCTGTCCCTCTCATCACCTTATAGGTCTGCCGATCAAGGATGACGTTGCCGAACTGGATCGTCTGCGTGGAGCCAATCCGGTATCGTTTCAGTAATGCCCTAACACGAGCCGTCAACTCCAACGGATCGAATGGTTTCGTCAAATAATCGTCCGTCCCAAGTTCGAAACCTTTCACTTTCTCCCATGTTTCTCCTCTAGCCGTCAGCATGAGCAGCGGAAGATCAGGGTTGGCCCTGCGAAGCTCCTTGCACAACGTCCATCCATCCATAACTGGCATCATAATATCAAGTATGACCAAATCGACAGGCGTCGAGGCATAGACGGTCAGTGCTTCCTTGCCGTCTGCGGCTTCGGCTGTTACGAATCCGTCGTTGCGTAGAAACAAACAGACAAGTTCGCGAATGTTCGCATCGTCATCAGCAACCAGTATAGTAGGCATCCGTTCCCTCTTTTCCATCTCATATAGTTGTAACCATTATACTATAAATAATTTGAAACAAAGAATAACGTGGATAGATAGAACAGAAAAAGACTACATGCCATAAACAAAAATAGTCCGTAAATTACACGGACTTATTTTGAAAGTTGAAATATTTATTCTCCTAAGCAGTTGTTCACCGTTAGTTTGCATTCATTTTACCTCTCTAACATAAAAGCCGCCGTAGGCGTTGTATACTTATTTCGTTTATAATAGAGCATAATCATAAAGAGATAGATAAAATTTTGGATATGCAGTTAGGAGAGAATGACTATGACGCTAAAAGAAAAAAGAGAACATCGCCAACATCCTGAGCTAACGAAGATAGATGCCTCTCGTGCTACGTATGAACGAGATTATTCAAGGCTCATACATTCTCCCACGTTTCGTAGGCTTCAAGGTAAGTCGCAGGTATTCGGTGCAGGAACAGGGGATTACTATCGTACGCGGTTGACACATTCCCTTGAGGTCGCTCAGATTGCACGTGAAGCTTCTAAGAGCTTATTACGCTCTTATCCTGAGGTGACATTAGAGAAAGCTGATAATCCAGGACTTGTTATTGATCCCGAAGTGGTTGAGTGTGCATCGATTGCGCATGACTTCGGACATCCTCCTTTTGGGCATAAAGGAGAAGAGGTACTTGATGGTATTCTTGAATGCCTCATTGATGAGAAGCTTAAGGCTGCTACCAAAGGACGGCATGTCTCTCCTGAGCAACTTATGGAAGTTCGTAGTAGCCTTGAGAGTAAGTATGAGCATTTTGAAGGGAATGCGCACAATTTTCGATTGATTATGTTTCTCGAGAAGAGAGAAAATATAGATGGCTTAAATTTATCAGATGCTGTACTGCTGGGCATTAATAAGTATCCATTTCCCGGAACTTTACTTAAGAAGGGTCTTTATCAACATGAATGGGCCTATATTTCGGAAATACGTAAAAACTGGGATATTCCAGATTATAAGAAGACCCTAGAAGCGCAATTAATGGACCTATGTGATGATATTGCCTATTCCTCGCATGATCTAGAGGATGGAATTAAGGCAGGTAAAATAGAGGTGCATGAGTATTTTCTGTTTGATCCTAATACGATTCGATTAATCGTAGAGAAGATTACTACGCTCGAGGATGCTTTCTGGGATGGATGGCAGAATGAACAAATTCAATCGAAAGTTGAAGAGGTTCTGTATTCCTTTTTACAAGTATGGAAAGAGAAAATGCTAATATGCGAACATGATTATTCTCGGACTAGACGAGAAGTTAAGGCGTATTGGGTAAGTCTATTTGTAAGTAATCTGGGTGTGATACCGGATGGGGATTGGAAAAAGGTTACGTTCGTCAAAGATAATGCGGAGAATGAAGATATGCTAAGGACCGTGAGCGTTTTGAAAAGTTTTGCTTGGGTTACGATGATTAAGGACCTTCGAGTACAACGTTTGCAAAAAAGAAGTGAGTGGATTATCAGGCGTCTATGGAATGCCTTCTTAGACCCCGAAATGTCTAGGTCGATTATTCCAACAGACTGGTTACAGCGATATGAACGAGATCAACGTCAACCTAATCCAATATGGACTTGGGAGCATATGGTGATCGATTACATCGCAGGGATGACGGACGCCTTTGCAGAGAAGATATACAATGAGCTGTACGGTCTCAAGGTAGGTTCAATTTACGATCTTGATTAACGTTGAGGAAAGGTATTTGGATGGCAAATATGATCAACGTAATATATAGAGGATTTGATCGAAGAGGCAGGGTTTGACAACGTGGATCGTTATACCGTATATAAGGGGAACTTTATTCGTAATGTATGGTTATGTGAATAGGGTGTGAAGAGCAGAACATGTTATAAATGATGATGAAAATCGAAATAAGTACGAAATTCATATTCAATCCACTTCAAAAATGATAGAAGTTGCCAAACAATACGGTAGCGACGAAATTGCGGTAATTATAGAACAAAACGTTGTTCGTGATACCTTACTGTTAGCTATATAAAAGCGATAAGATAGCCATTTAATGACCCTCTTATCGCCTTATAATTAATTTGACAGTTTAGTTGGATCAATCCCTTGAGGGAACGTTTCTTCAAAGCGATTCTTTCTTTCGTATAAGTTATACCAAACTTCTGCAATGGAATCAGGATCACCTGCTGTACCCGGCTGTATGAAGGTTCCAATTGATAAATGTCCAACAAATATACCTTTTTCTTTTAATTCATTGTGCAGGTTTGTCGCATAGTTGCGAAGACCCGACATGACGATTCCGATATTCCCAATAATAGGAAGAGGGGCCATGGCAGATAAGCCTGTTGTAAATAGAATCGCCCCCGAACCATTATTGATCATGTCTGGCAATACTTCGTTTACGGATAGAATGGCAGGCAGTAAATGGCCATTTACTTGTTCTAAGACGTCTGCAGGGGTTGTCTCTAACACATGTCTGAATTTATCCGGTCCTGCATAAGGGCTAAATTCCAATACAACAATACGACCAAAATCTTGTTTAGCAGATTGTATTGCTTCTTTTAGAGCGGCCAAATCCGTGAGATCCGCGATATAAGACTTTGCTTCAATATTTAGCTTGTTTAGTTCATTTACGATAATGGCTAATTTCTCAGGGTTGCGTGCAATGGCAGCTACCTTAAAGCCTTGTTCCCCGAATTTTTTCGCAAGAGATAATCCTAATCCAGGTCCCGCACCAATTATTGCAATAGTTTTCATTTTTCCTTAGCTCCTTTCATCAATTGAACCGTTTTGTTATAAAGCCTTTGAGCATTTTCTTTATCAAAAGTTTTCATCGCAAGACTTACTTCTTTTCGCTGTTTATAAGCAGATAAAGAAGGTTTAGGCGGATTTTCTAACAATTCGATGATAGGAAGAATTGCTTCTTCTACCGGCATTCTCGCAAAATCATTTCCCATTCGCAGAAGACCCCGCTATGTTAAAATCGAATAGTCTAAGATTGTGAATAGATGGTTAAAGTAACATTTATACTGAGAATTTTTATTGAACGAGCGGCCAAGTTTTTAGCCGAATTTGTAAGAACTTTCCGATCAAAGAACCACAGCCGGAGTAAAATCCCTAGGTTGTGGTTCTTTTTTTACCTGATGGATTGTGACATGATAGCTATGGAGGCGATTGAGAGATGTTTAAGGATTTTAAGCTCATAGCCGGACGGCCGGTATATATACAGATTAAGGATTACATGAAGCACTTAATTGTTAAAGGTGGCCTGCAAGGCAATCAGAAGCTACCCTCCACACGTGAGCTTAGCACGCTGCTTAAGGTTAGCCGAAATTCCGTAATTTCTGCTTATGCAGGTCTTGAGGATGATGGCTTTGCTTATGCGGTGCAGGGGCAGGGAAGTTATGTCGCACCCACGCCTCCCGGTAGCGAGACGATTACTTCCTGGACGATGGATTGGAAGACGCGTATAAACGATCATGCGCGGCTGGCTGAGGAACTGGATATCATGAAACGCGGGATACGAGCGGAGAAGGGAACAATCTCCTTCACGAGCATTGCACCCGATGAGAGTCTGTTTGATCTGGATAATGTGAAGCGGGCCTTTATGGACCGTATGTCGGTAGAAGGCAACGTTCTGCTAAATTACGGCTATGCCAAAGGGTATAAGCCTTTAATAGACTATTTGAAGCAATATATGGAGCACAAGGGCGTTGAAATGAAGGGCAAGGATATCTTGATCACCAATGGCTTTACAGAAGGTTTTGATATTGTTTTGTCAGCCCTGAGCAAAAAGAATGGTTCGGTAATTTGTGAGAATCCGACGCACCATACGGCGATCAAGAATCTGAAGCTGCTCAGTTATGAGATCACCGGAATTCCTATGGAGCGAGATGGGATTGATCTGGGCCAGCTGGAGAAGGCACTGCAGCAAAAATCCTTTGATTGTGCATACTTTGTCCCTTCTTACCATAATCCGACTGGCATTGTAATGTCTCCTGAGAAAAGACAGAGGCTCATGAAGCTGATGACCCAGTATGAGATACCGGTGATCGAGGATGGTTTTAACGAGGAATTACGATATTCGGGTTCTCATGTAGCTCCACTCATCGCAGCGGCGGGTGGTGGCAATAGTGTCATTTATCTCGGCAGTTTCTCAAAAGTTCTGTTTCCTGGACTGCGTGTAGGCTGGGTGCTGGCAGATCAGGAGTTGATTTATTACCTCGAAAGCGTCAAGCGCGCACGTACGATTCATACCTCGACGCTGGATCAATCCATTTTGTATCAGTATTTACTGGGTGGAAATTTAGAGAAGTATTTGAAAAAAGCTAGAGCCGAATATAAACGGAAATACGAATTAACCCTGCAATGCTGTAAGGAATTCATTCCATATAGGGCACTCACCGGTGATGGTGGTTTGCATCTTTTTGTAACTTTCGAAGAGGGTTTTAATACAAGAGCGCTGCTGGCGGCATGTCATGAGCAGGGGGTTATTTTTACCGCGGGGGATATATTCTTCACGGACGGCAAGGGTCAAAATACGATACGGATCGGTTTCTCCAGAGTGACGGATGAGGATATCCGCAAGGGAATTGAAATTATTGGTAGGACTGCACGGCAACTAATGGGATGAAGAGGTGCTTAAGATGAAGGTAGGCGTAATTATGGGCGGGGTATCTTCAGAATATGAGGTGTCAATGAATAGTGGGAAAGAGATATTGAAGAATCTCGATCCAAATAAATATGAAATTACTCCAATTGTGATCACGAAACGTGAGGAGCTCATTGAACAGGCAAAAGGCATCGATATCGCGCTGCTTGCACTTCATGGAGCTTATGGAGAGGATGGCACTGTTCAAGGGACGCTGGAGACGATGGGAATCCCATATACGGGAAGCCGGGTTTTGTCTAGTAGCATTTGCATGGACAAAGATCTTTCCAAAAAGCTTATGCGCTACGAAGGCGTGAATACGGCAGATTGGCTGTGTTGGGACAGCATGAAGGATTATTCGGTAGATGCAGTAGAACGACTTGGTTATCCCGTTATGGTTAAGCCGTGTTCAGGCGGTTCGAGTATCGGAATGGAAAAGGTGAGCGGTCCTAAGGAGCTGCTAAGCGCAGTGCAGAAAGCTTTTGCCTGTGATCAGTCGATTTTGATCGAGAGCTACATTCAAGGTCAGGAAATCACCTGCTCCATTCTGAACGGAGAGCTGTTACCCATTCTAGGGATTACTTCAGCGCATACTGAGTGGTTCGATTATAGTGCTAAGTATGAGGACGGAGGAGCAGAAGAACGGATAATTGAACTACCTACAGAGGTGCATGAGCGGGTACGCGAAGCTGCCTTGAGCTGCTACAAAGCACTAAAATGTAGTGTATACGCACGGGTAGATATGCTACTTAAGGATGGTATTCCATATGTGCTGGAGGTGAACACGCTACCGGGCATGACGAAGGCCAGTCTTTTACCCAAAAGCGCGCAAGCGGCAGGGTACACATTCAGCGGACTGCTGGACGAGATCATCTCCCTTTCCCTTAAGGAAAAGAGTTCAAGAGAAGAGGTGTGCAGCCATGCAAAATGAGTGGATTGCTCCGCGTGTGCGGGAGATTGCGCCTTCGGGGATTCGGGCTTTTTTTGACCTAAGTGCAGGGAATGAGGATATTATTTCGCTTGGCGTAGGCGAGCCTGATTTCGTTACACCGGAGCATGTAAGAGCTGCCTGTATTCGTGCCTTGAACAAAGGGGAAACGATGTATACACCGAATTCCGGTTTACTGGAGCTTAGAGAGGAGATTGCCGCTTATCTGCACACAAGCTTCAACCTCCGCTACGAGCCAACTAGCGAGGTCATAGTTACGGTGGGAAGTAGCGAAGCCGTGGATTTGGCTCTGAGAGCCTTCATTACACCCGGGGATGAGATTATCGTACCTTCTCCGAGCTATATTGCTTATTCACCGATTACCCATTTGAACGGGGGAGTCACGGTAGAGGTTGAATCTTCAGCCGAGCAGGGTTTTAAGCTTACTGCGGAAGCATTGCGGAAGGTGATCACGCCGCGTTCCAAGCTTCTTATGGTAAATTTTCCAACTAATCCTACAGGAGCAGTAATGTCATATGAAGATTGGTTGCCTATTGCACAAATTGTAAAAGAGAATAATTTACTTGTTATTTCAGATGAAATCTATGCAGAGCTCACGTATAACAGCCACCATGTTAGTATTGCCTCTCTTCCTGGGATGATAGAACGAACAATTGTCATTAGCGGCTTCTCCAAAGCATTTGCAATGACCGGCTGGAGAGTAGGTTATGCCTGTGGTGATCGGGAATTAATTGCGGCGATGCTGAAAATTCATCAATACACTGCGATGTGTGCCCCAGTGCTCGGTCAAATTGCTGCCATTGAATCACTGCGGAACGGAATGCAGCATAAGGAAGACATGAAACAATGCTTCGATGAGCGGAGAAAGCTGCTGGTTAGTGGATTTCGAGCGATTGGATTGCCTTGCCATGAACCGGCGGGAGCATTTTATGCCTTTCCTTCGATCGCTCATACTGGACTGACATCAGAAGATTTCGCTTTGCAGTTGCATCGAGAGGTAGGTGTTGCGGCAGTTCCGGGTCATGTTTTTGGAGCAGGTGGAGAGGGATATATTCGCTGCTCCTATGCAGCTTCCCTACAAAAATTAACGGAAGCGCTGGAGAGAATCGAAGGTTTTATGAAGGTGAAGTTGTAATTCTATTAGGGGGTGTCCCAAAAGCCATGCAAATGGCTGCTTGGGACACCTCTGTCTTTTGAGCAATACTGAAGTAGGTGTTCTGAGAGGTTCTCCGCTAGTTTCAGCGGGAACCCTGTCTAGAATCGTCAAATATAGCAAAAAGAAACCTCTCTTTGGCAAAATAGAAGTGCGACCAACCATACTTACAGTGACTTCCATTCCCCGTACTAATTTAGAGCCCCATCAATATTTCAGGCCTTAATATTTCAAATCGTAGTCGACTAGATTACGTGGCAATCTTTTTCCTTCTATATAAGCTTTCAAATTGTCCACAAAAATATCCACAACACGCTCATCATAATGCTCAGTGCTGCCTGCAATATGAGGCGTAATTAACACCTGTTCCATCGTCCAGAGGGGATGGTCTTGCGGTAAGGGTTCCTCTTCAAATACATCAAGTCCAGCTGAGCGGATAATGCCTTCTCTCAGTGCATCCACTAGAGCGGCAGTATGAACGGTTGGTCCGCGTCCTGCATTAATGAAGCAAGATTCTCGTTTGAAAGCAGCAAAAGCTGCTGTATCGAACATGTGATAAGTCTCATCCGTTAGTGGAAGGATGTTGATAATATAGTCTCCTTGACTAAGTGCCTCGTGTAGCCCTCCCATGGTGTACATGTGATCCACATGTGGAGCATCTTTACCAGAACGTCTAACGCCGATCACCTTCATGCCAAAAGCCTTGGCAAGTCGAGCTGTTTCACTACCAATTTCGCCAACGCCTACAATCACAGCTGTTTTGCCGTTAAGCTCCGAGAGTGTACTAGATCCATTCCATCCGACTTTAGGGTCCCATTTCTGTTCATGTTGGTTCAGGATGGCCCGTTGCACACCTCGAGAGAAGGCAAGGATCATGGCAAAAATACTTTCCGATATAGGGATAGCATGTACACCACTGGAATTGGTTAACAATATATTTCTTGTCGCTAGTTGATCCAGCGGTAGCTTATCTACACCCGCAGACCAAGTCTGAATCCATTGTAGCTTGCTATCCTCAGCAAGAACATGTTCCTCTATTCCCTTGGACCATCCAATGAGAATCTCTGCTTCTTGTAACCGTTTAGAATCTAGTTCAGACCTTTTGCTAATGGTTACGTTATATTCTGGAGCAACATCCTTAATCTGTTTTAATTGTTCGGGAGATAAGTTGTGCAGACTAACTATTTGTTTCATCTTTTATCCTCCTAAATAATGAATCTAATATTTCATCCTTCTCTGAAAATCATACCAGAATGTAAAGGAAATCGCATAGGCTTCGAATTCCCTTGACAATATCATAGTTATCCTATAGGATTTATTTTATCGACTGACTAGTCAATCAGGAGGACCGAGAATGAATAATGAAGCTTCTGAAATCAGTAAGGAAGTAGAACATAACAAAGGATCTGATCGGAGAAAACAGATTTTACAGATTGCCTTAGAACGATTTGCAAGACAGGGTTATCATCACACGAAAATTTCGGATATCGTTAGTGAGGCTGGTGTTGCTCAGGGAACCTTCTATTGGTATTTCAAAAGTAAAGAAGCTATAGCATTAGAAATTATTCGAGAAGGACAAGAGCAACTTTTGGAGGTTATTGGACAAGGTTATCGGCAAAGCTATGCAACAGTGAAGGAGATGGAACAAGCTTCGGAAGCTTTATTCATCAGACTATTCTTGTTCGCCGATCATAATCGCTACCTCATGGAATTACTTCTTAGTGGAACAGGTGCCAACGGCGTGATTAGTGGTGCTATTCACGAGACTAAGGCGGCGATGGAACGGGCCTTTAGACGTAACATTCAAAGAGCGATTGAACTTGAAATGTTATCGTCCACGATTGATGCAGAGTTACGAGCCGCTATGTTAATGAGCCTAGTTGAAGGTGTTATCTCTCGATGGTTATTCATACCGTCCGAACCAGATTCAAATTTCTCCTCAAGGACAATCGAAGAATTAGCAGCTGAGACGGCTAAATTTGAATTTTTTGGGCTTTTAGGCAAGTGAATGAGGAGTTTAGGGGATACCAATGTAAGGATTTCAAACTTAAAAGAGAAGGGAAAGATATGAGAATGAATATACAATACAGAAAACCTAGAGTTTTTGTACTTGCATTAATATTAGTGATGAGTGTGATTGTAAGTGCTTGTGGAGATAAGGCGAATACCGCTACTAATAAGCCGGGAACAAATAATAATGCCCAAGAATCCTCCAGTAATTTGTTACAGCAAGTGAAAGATGCTGGAGTCATGAAAGTTGGATTGATGGGGACTTATCCTCCTTACAATTTTTTGAATGAGAATAAAGAAATGGATGGTTTCGATGTTGATATTGCCAAGGAGGTCGCGAATCGTTTAGGGGTAAAGGCAGAGTTTGTAGCGCAAGAGTTCTCAGGTATGGTTGCAGGTCTGCAAGCGAAGAAATTCGATACCGTGATAAGTCAAATGACAATTACTGAAGACCGTCAGAAGCAAATGGATTTCACTGAACCTTATATTACAAATGAAGTCAAGATTATTGTGAAAAGCAACAATAACGATATTACGAAGTTGGAGGATTTCAAAGGTAACAATATCGGCGTAGGATTGGGTACGAATGATGAAACCTATTTACGTAATGAAATCCTTCCTAAGGTTGGGAAATTCAATATCAAAACATACGATGATGCAAATACCTCACTGCAGGATCTTAATGCAGGTCGAATTGATGCAACGATTAATAATCTATATGCGCTTAAACCTATTATTGATAAAAATGGATTTCAAGTGAAGGCAGTTGGAGAAGCGATCAAAGCGGATTCGGCAGGAATCGCTGTTCGTAAAAATAATCCGGAGTTTCGGGATGCGCTGGATCAAGCTTTAAAGGACATGAAGACCGACGGTACTTACAAAACAATTTTCGTTAAGTGGTTTGGGGAAGAACCCTCATCTAAATAAACACAGAGTTTAGAAGTTAGTTTAGCTTGGTGTCTATAGAAAGGAATCAGATAAGATGGATCTCGTCTATCAGAATTTCACTTTTTTAATGATGGGTGCTTACTATACAGTGCTAATCACCTTGGTATCCATTTTCTTTGGATTTATTATTGGTGTTATTACCGCCATGGCGAGAATGAAAGGAAATCGACTGGTGCGTGGGCTGGCTCGTATTTATGTATCTATTATCCGAGGAACCCCAACCCTTGTGCAAATTTTCATTGTTTACTATGGTCTGGTGGATTACGGCATTACATTAGGTCCGTTGACGGCAGCCTTTGTTACTCTCAGTGTGAATATAGGAGCGTTTCTCTCAGAAACATTTCGGGGAGCCATTATGTCTATCCCTAAAGGCCAGACTGAGGCGGCTTATGCTACAGGTATGACTTCTTGGCAAACGATGCGGCGAATTATTTACCCTCAAGCAATAAGGGTAGCGATTCCTCCTATGGGAAATACATTTATTGGGATGCTCAAAGAGACGTCATTAGTATCCACTATTGCAGTCACAGAATTGCTTCAGTCGGCGAAATTACTTGTGGCTCAGTATTATGTATATATGCCATTTTATATTGCAATTGCAGCGATGTATTGGGTGATGAGCACGGTGTTCTCCAGCATACTGAATGCCATTGAGAAGCGCATGTCCAAAGCTTATTAAATCAGGGGATGAGCAGAATGAAAATGATTAGTACCCACGGATTGTCTAAGCAATTCAATCATGTTAATGTACTCCAAGAAGTAAATATAGAGGTTGCTAAGAATGAGATTGTAGTACTACTAGGGCCTAGTGGTTCAGGTAAAAGTACCTTGCTTCGGTGTTTGAATGGTCTTGAGGATATTTCCGGAGGTAGCTTTGAAGTGGGTGGTGTGCGAGTAGATGCTAATATGCCACGAAGGCAACAACACAAGTTGATTCGCGATATACGTCGTCAGACCGGGATGGTATTTCAGCAATTCAATCTGTATCCACATAAGACGGCTCTTGGCAATGTGACGGAGGCTCTTCTAACTGTTAAAAAAATGAGTAGAGAAGAGGCGAACATTAAGGGAGAGCAGATGCTGGCACGCGTAGGATTGACTGACAAGAAGGATACTTATCCTTCAAGACTATCGGGTGGACAGCAGCAACGGGTAGCAATTGCAAGAGCACTGGCCATAGATCCTGCTATCATGTTATTTGATGAGCCTACTTCGGCACTGGACCCAGAACTTGTGGGAGAAGTTCTTGCCGTCATGCAGCAACTAGCCAAAGAGGGAATGACGATGGTGGTTGTAACCCATGAAATGAAGTTTGCTCGCGAGGTAGCCAATAAAGTCATATTTATGGCAGATGGATCTATTGTGGAAGAAGGTACGCCTGATTCATTTTTTGAACAGCCGAAGTCTGACCGTGCTAAGAAGTTTTTGCGCCAAATTACAGAGCATTGAACCCTATTGAGAGTATTAAAATAGAAAGTAGGTATAATTATGAAAGTATCAACTACATGGAATGGCAAACGATCCTTTAATGCAGTAGGAGCTTCTGGGTATTCAGTTGGTATGGATGCGACACCTGCATACGGTGGAGAGGGAAAAGGGGCTACTCCTATGGAATTGTTATTGGCGGGATTAGCAGGTTGTATGGGGATTGATATTACGATGATTCTCGACGCATTTCTTTCTACCATCCATAGGCTGGAGATTGAAGCTGAGGGAACACGGAGAGAAGAAAATCCAACGGGATTTACAGCGATTGACCTAACATTCAAAGTAGATGGAGAAATCCCGGATTACCGTGTTTGGAAAGCGATTGAGATGGGTGAAAAGAAATATTGTGCGGTATCTGACTCACTAAATGCAGAGATACGGATGCATTTGATCCTGAACGGTGTAGACACGCCAAAGCCTTGATATTCAAGGGTTTATTGGCTTAAATATTCCATTAACACAGCCCAAGTAATCATATCTTGGGCTAATTTGGCATCCATTTTTAGAATAAATGGATTGAGGATTGGCAACGGAAAGGCTATAATAACACAGGATGTTAATTTTCGTTAGACTCTATTAGAAGGAGCAAAATCACTATTTTGTTATAACGAAAGGGACTTGGATAGTAGTGAGCAGCGGTAACCTATTGCCAGATTCACAGCGCTTGTTCGTGGCACTCAAAGTGCCTGAACCGATAGGCTATACTTTACAAAATGAGTGTAAACAATATAAGATAGGTATTCCGTTTACTAAATGGACTTATTCGGAAGACTATCATATTACGCTTCAATTTCTGGGGGATACGGAATCTAATAGGATTCCTGCACTTTGTGAAGTCTTGAATAATGTAGCATCAGAGGTTAAGCCGTTCAAGTTGGAAATGGGGACGTGGGATACATTCGGTGTTCCAGAAGCGCCTAGAGTGCTTTATAGAACAGTTGCAGGTAATACCACTCGACTTGAATGTCTTCAACAGAAAATAGTAGAATCAACAGTAGAGTTACAATTTAACAAAGAAGCACGTAAATACCGGCCACATATTACTGTAGCACGCAAATATACGGGTAAAACTCCTTTTCAGAGGGATTTGTTAATATCATCCTCGGTGGAGACCCTATCATGGTGTGTTAGTGAGTTTGTACTTTTTACGACTCATATAGGCTCTAAGCCGATGTATGAGGTAGTAGAAGCATTCCCAATAAAGGTTTAAATGGACTGAAAATGATTTTTCAAGGTTATTCAAAACCTATATTTTCGGTTACTTATTAGGGAATGTGCCGGAAACATAGGAGGAAGATTATGAGTACATTTAGACAAAACCGCTGGATAGCGCTGTTAGTTGGTGTTATTTTAGTGTGTTTCTCTGTGATATGTCTGCTTTTGCAGTCAGAACAAGTACAAGGTTGGGAGAAAGAGAGTAAGCTTCCAATGCTAGAAACGATGCCTTCGAGTATTTTATCTGATGGCACTGTTCAACCATTAGAGAAGACTAACAGCTATTCGTTATCATCTTTGAAATTGGAATCTATGAATACATTCCATACAATGGATAATGAGAAATCTCTGTTTATGAATAAGAGTGTAGTTCTTAAATCTTCTGAACAAGTCGTTTTTAAGAATCATCTTTTAACAAACCATTTAGTACTTTTTCAAGTAGATCAAGAGGCTGAGGCGAGGAAGAAAGCTAAGGTTGTGCAAGCTAAAGCAAAGAAAGAGGCACAGGCAAAGAAAGAAGCTAAAGCCAAAAAAGAGGCTGCAGCGAAGAAATTAGCAGAGGTTAATCCTAAGCTAAATCCCCCACAAGTATTATTCTTCACTCGGACAAAGACGCTAAGCCAACAAGCGAAGGATCAATCGACTTGGCAATACGCGGTTTCTGATGAAGAACTGCTTATGCTACGCAAAATTGTGATGGCAGAGGCGGAAGGTGAACCGTACGAAGGCAAAGTGGCTGTCGCCAATGTTGTCTTAAACCGGCTGCGGTCAGCCAATTTTCCCAATACTATTCAAAAGGTAATCTATCAGAAATTTCAATTTAGTCCTGTAAGAAATGGACGTTTTAAACGTGTCCAGCCTAACAAGGATACTATTCATGCTGTCAATGAAGCTATGAATGGGCGTAAGGAAGTTAGTGATGATACTTATTATTTCCTATCTCTTCAATTAGCAGATGATTTAACGGTTAAGCATACCCGGACATATAATAAAACTATTGGAAATCATACATTCTATAAATAAGGGTTCTTATTTATTCTGTTTAGTGCTGTCTTCTTAGGGGAAAGTAACAAAGATATAAACAAAAAAACAGCTTCCCATGAGCTAGCGGGAAGCTGTTTTTTTTGAGCATATTAAGGAGTGATAGTCCATTCTCTCGGTTGTTCGAGTGATTCCATCTTAAGCATATCAACGACAGTTTGTGCGCAGCAACAAGGCTGAAGATAAGACTCGGTAGATTTCTTATTATTCCGCTCAGCAACAACTTCTTCATAATCCGTTGTAAGTCGCTTGAACCATCTATTGAGTACAGTGGAATGGAGTGTCTCTGCAAATCCACGGTTCACGAAGAAAAGACTGTTTTGTTCTTCTTGTCCTGGAATAGCTTCATAAAATATCATAGGGATACCTTTAATTAGTCCTTCTGTACATGTCATTCCACCTGGCTTAGTAATAAGGAGGTCAGACACATCCATGAGCTTGTTGATCTGGCTTGAGTAACCTAACAACGTAATATTCGGATGGTCAAAGATTGGGTTCTCTTTCATTTTGTCCAATAGCTTTAAATTGCTACCCACACAAAAAATAAGCTGGATATGATCAGCCCATGATGTCAACTGTACCAAGAAGTCACGTTTGAAAGCGAGTCCCCATCCACCACCCATAACAAGAACAGTGGGTTGAGATTTTAAGTTAAATTCAGCCCGGAGCTGGTCTCTATTTCCCCGCTCCCAAAAATCGGGGTGTACTGGAATACCCGTCATCTTAATATGATGTGAGGCTACACCACGTTCAAGAAGAAGATTCTTGACTCTTGGAGAAGAGACTAGATATTGATTCACCTCAGGGTTAACCCACGTTCCATGGACATCGTAATCGGTAATGAGTGTGATCAACGGGACATCTACACCCTGGCGTTTAAGCCGCGAGATGACGCTATTGGGAATAGGATGGGTACAGATGATGATATCAGGCTTGAGTTGAGATAGAACTTGTGCTGCATGGGTATAAAAAATGCGATGTAGCGCAAGCTGAGTTAGTCGATTCAATGATTTATCATACTTGTTACGGTAGAACATACCTATAATGGCTGGCGTTGTACTGACTGTTTTGCGATATGCTGATAGAATCCAAGGTCCTACAGTGGGATTCAGGAAATTTCCAAGTTCGATCACACGGCACTGCAAATGGGGATGAAGCTTCTTCATTCCGCTGGCGAGAGCATGAGCCGCTTGAGTGTGCCCAGTCCCAAATCCTTCGGACAAAAACAGAATTCTCTTTTTTCTCATGTCTTCACCTACAACTTTCTCCCTCTATCTTACAGAATAGGAATCGCTATTACTATCCTTAATAAATATTTTATTAAATCGATTTCATGCATCGCGCTCTTAATAATCAAATTAAAGGAATATTAACGTTTGAAATCCGGTCGTATTACCTCTATTAAGTATTATAGATGGAAATCGAACTTTTCTAAATAGACCAAAGGCGGTAGTTCATCCTAGACCTTAGACGAGGATAATCTTGGACTGAGGTCGGAGAACCTCGGCCTAGCAAGATTAAATTGATTATATTTAAATAATGATTGATATTTAAATCATAAAGTGTTAAATTTAAATGACTGAATGACTGAATATGAATTTTGGTCATTATTAAGGAAAAATTATATCTGAAAGGAGAGGATAATATGGCTGCGATGGATCGTCGAAAGCAAGTACTGAATGCGGCAGCCCAATCTTTTGCACTTTTTGGGTATAAAGCAACGACGATGGATCAAGTAGCAAAGATTGCAAATGTTGGTAAAGGAACGATATATACTTTTTTTACGAATAAGGAAGATTTATTCGATGAGATTGTATTGGAAGTCATCCAAGAGATGAAACGGATCGTAGAAAGAGAAGTGATCCCTGAGAAAGCATTCTTCTATAATTTATACAGAGTGCTTAATGCGGTCCTTGAATTCCGTAGAGAACATGATCTTATCATTAAGCTATCGCAAGAACTGCGTGACTTCGGAACACCTCAAGCACTGGAAGCACTGGATAAAGTGGAGAATGTTGTTTTAGAGTATTTAGAACAAGAGATTGGGATTGCCTTAAGAAATAATGAAATTAAGCCTTGTGATCCCAAAGTTGTCTCGATTGTCATGTTAAGATTGTACATCACGTTGACTTCAGACTTGAATAAGCTCCATGCACCCTTGAGTAAGGAAGAAATTCAACGGTATATTCGTTTATTCCTTTTGGATGGTTTAGCAGTAACGAAATAAACAACTGAATAACAGCGTTTATAATTTAACCATACTTGTAAAGATAACTTCCTTACAAAAATGATGCGGCCCTAGAGATGATAGAACACCGCCATTTTAATGAGAGAAGTTTTTCTAAGACTGATAATGACTAACTGACAATAATGGTCATACAGTATTTGTATATAGAGAAGGAGAGAAGTTGACGATGAAGTCATTATCTGTATTTTTTAAAGACTTAGGATCTATGGTAAGGAATCACAAATTGTTAGTTTCTTTGGTTGCTATTTTATTTATTCCAGTTATGTATAGTGGTATGTTTCTAACTGCCTTTTGGGATCCTTATAGTAAAATGAGTGATCTTCCAGTCGCTGTTGTTAACAGTGATGCCGGAGCTAATTATGAAGGAAAGACGATTCAGGCAGGAAATGATTTGATTACAGAGTTAAAGAAAAGTGATGATTTCAAATGGGAATTCGTTAGTAAAGAAGAAGCAGACAATGGAATGGCCATTAATCATTACTACATGACCATAATTATTCCAGAGGATTTCTCTTCTAAAGCAACAACGGTGTTGGATGATCAGCCTCACCCAGCCCAACTTATTTATTCACCAAACGAAGGATATAACTTCCTAGCATCCCAAATCGGGGGTTCGGCTGTGGAGCAGATTAAATCTAAGGTATCTGCGAAAGTTACAGAGATGTATTCTGAGGTTATATTTGATCAGATCAAGACGGTCTCAACAGGTTTTAAAGATGCTGGAACTGGAGCAGGTGACATCCAAGAGGGTACTGTTAAATTGGATGATGGGGCGATACTGCTGAAAGATAACTTAGCTAAATTGGTAGAAGGTACTACCAAGCTTCAGGATGGCTTACAGCCTCTGACTAAAGGTACTAGTGATCTACAGCAAGGTGCAGCTCAATTGAAGGATGGAACGATGACACTTTCGGGAGGACTATCTCAGCTACAAACAGCTCAGAAGAAACTTGAGAATGGAGCGGTCCAAGCACATCAAGGGGTTAGCCAATTACAGAAAGGTCTTCTATCTGCTGAACAAGGAAGCGCAAAGTTAGATGCGGGCTTGAAGCAATCCGTAACTGGATCAGGTCAGCTACAATCTGGACTTCAGTCCAGTGTAGATGGAGCGGCTCAATTGCAAGATGGACTTAAGTCTTCTGAAGGCGGAAGCGCAAAGCTTGCGCAAAGCTTAAAGGAGGCAGTTGAAGGCAGTCAGCAAGTTGCAACGGGTGCAGCAAGCGTTGCTAAGGGCTTAGGACAGCTAGTAGAGTCTAATCCTGAACTTGCGCAAAGCCCTGACGTACAAAAGCTGCTGGCAGCTAGCCAAGCAGTAGCTCAAGGGTCTGAGAAGCTACACAGTAGCGAGCAACAAATAGCGCAAGGAGCAACGGCGCTGAATCAAGGTCAAACGCAACTATTACAGGGTGCAACCAAGCTACATGCGGGTACGCAGCAATTAAGTGAAGGTGCAGTTGCCTTACATCAAGGTGCTGAACAGTTATCCCAAGGAAGCACGGCTTTACATCAAGGTCAACAGAAGCTACTTCAAGGTGCTAATCAATTAGAAGCAGGTCAAGGCCAAGTGGCGGATGGCTTGAAGTTGTTCGGTACTAAGATGGCGGATGCGGTTAGTGGAAGTCAGAAGTTAGCGGGTGGAGCTGGAGATATTGCAGCAGGTACGGATAAGCTAGCTGGCGGTTTGAATCAATTGGATGGTGGCGTAGGTACATTGGCTGATGGTTCCCAGAAATTAAATGATGGAGCCGGCGAATTGCAGTCAGGCATTGTGAAATTGAAAGATGGTTCTGGAGAGCTTGCCTCCAAGTTAAATGAAGCTGCTGATAAAACAGGCAAAGTTAAAGGTACAGATGCCACATACAACATGTTTGCTGAACCAGTGAAGGTTCAAGAAGAGAAGCTAAATGAAGTACCGAACTATGGTTCTGGTTTTGCTCCTTATTTCTTATCACTCGGGTTGTTCGTAGGGGCACTGATCACAACGATTGTATTACCTATGAGAGAATCGACTGTACCTAATGCATCAGGTTTTAACCGGTTTATTAGTCGGTCACTTTCATTTGCAGGTGTAGGCTTGATTCAATCCTTACTTGCTGTCATTATGATGTTATATGTGTTAGGTTTAGAAGTACAGAATGTCCCGATGTTCTATCTGTTTACATTTGTTACAAGTTTAGCGTATATGTTCCTTGTCCAGGCTTTTGTTACTTGGATGGATCAACCAGGACGTTTCGTAGTCATTGTAATTTTAATACTACAGCTTACAACAAGTGCAGGTACATTCCCGCTGGAACTTATTCCGGGCTGGATGAAAGTTCTTAACCCTTGGTTCCCTATGACGTACAGCGTTAGTGGTTATAAAGCGGTTATTTCCACGGGAGATACTAGTATGATGTGGAGTCAAATTGGGTTCCTTGCGATATTTGGACTCATTTTCCTAAGTGCAACATTCTTGTATTTCGTACGGAAATCTTCTAATAATACAGCTGAGCTTGAACATAATGTAGCTGTTTAATGAATGAAAGGCATCCCTTATCTAAGGGGTGCCTTTTCCATATAAAGATGGATTGCCTTCTGCATGATTATACGTATAATGGTGTAAATAAACTTTCGCACGCTAATGCTTTGATGTGAAACATTTTTTATCAGATATATAAAAAAGTTTAAATTGCGCTGCTGTTAGCTCGATGCTAAAATGGGATAACCAATTATCTGGATTTTTATTAATGGATTGTTTGTTGCATATTACCCTAATGAGTCTTGTTCTTTTGATTTTATTTTATAATAAAGAAAGGTTGCTATCTATGAGACATACAGTACTCCCCCCTAAGCAGGGACTTTATGATCCGCAGAATGAAAAAGACGCATGCGGAATGGGATTTGTGGCTAATATCAAAGGCAAACCTTCTCATGAAATTGTGAGCCAAGCGTTAACCATGTTGGTCAATATGGAACATCGTGGTGGTCAGGGTAGTGAAGCGAATTCTGGTGACGGAGCCGGTATTATGTTACAAATTCCACACCAATTTTTTGCCAGAGAAGCGAAGGAAATAGGTTTTACTCTTCCTGACAAGGGACTTTACGGAGTAGGTATGATTTTCTTATCTCAAGATCAGGCGATCCGAGAAACACACGAGCAGATTCTTAAAGAGATCATAATCGAAGAAGGTCAGAATTTTCTTGGATTTCGTGATGTGCCGACAGTAGATGATACGCTAGGGAAATCGGCTAAAGCAGCAAAACCTTATGTGCGCCAAGTTTTTATCGAACGGAGTAGCGCAGTACAAGATGAAATGGCTTTTGAACGTAAATTGTATGTTATCGGCAGACGAGCTGAGCTTGCGATTCGTTACGCTGAGGTAGAAGATGGAGATTCCTTCTATTTATCCAGTCTTTCTTGCCGCAAGATCGTATATAAAGGGATGTTAACTACGGTTCAAGTTGGTCAGTTCTATACTGACTTGCAGAACGAATATTTAGAGTCTGCCATTGCATTAATACATTCTCGGTTCAGCACGAATACATTCCCAAGCTGGGAACGTGCGCATCCCTACCGTTATATGATCCATAACGGAGAGATTAATACGCTTCGCGGTAATGTGAACTGGATGCATGCAAGACAGGCACAATTTGCAAGCGAAGTGTTTGGTGATGATCTGGAGAAAATTAAACCTATCATTAATCCAGACGGTTCGGATACAGCGATGTTTGATAATACGTTTGAGTTTCTATATTTGAGTGGACGCTCTTTGCCCCATGTAGCTATGATGATGGTTCCTGAGCCATGGAATAACCATAACAGCATGGATGAAGCGAAGAAATCCTTCTATGAATACCACAGTACGCTTATGGAACCTTGGGATGGGCCTGCTGCTATGGGCTTCTCTGATGGTGTTCAGATTGGGGCTATGCTTGACCGTAATGGATTACGTCCAGCTCGTTATTATGTAACGAAAGATGATTTGATCATATTGTCCTCTGAAGCAGGTGTGCTTGATATTGCCCCAGAAGACATTCTATACAAGGACCGTTTGCGTCCAGGACGTATGTTGCTAGTGGATACGAAGGAAGGACGTATTATCTCTGACGAAGAGGTTAAGGCTCAGATCGCAACGGAGCAGCCCTATCGTGAATGGCTCGATGAGCATTTAATTGATCTTGCTGAGCTTCCAGATGCACCAGAACTTCCAGAACCTAAGCATGACAATGTTCAGCAATTGCAGCAATCCTTCGGTTATACCTATGAGGAGTTACGGAAGGTTCTAGAGCCCATGGCATCTACAGGTGCTGAAGCCATTGCATCTATGGGCTATGATGCTCCGTTGGCTGTATTATCAGAGCGTCCACAGCGACTTTATAATTATTTCAAACAAATGTTTGCGCAGGTAACGAATCCTCCTATTGATGCCATCCGTGAGGAGATCGTAACAGCCACGGGAACAACGATTGGACCAGAGCGTAACTTACTTCATCCGGAACCGGAAAGCTGTCGACATATTCGTCTGCATACACCAGTCCTATCTAATGAGGATTTCGCTAAAATTCGTCATGTTCACCGTCCAGGCTTTAAGTCGATGACGATTCCGATCTTATTCTTAGCTGCCGATGGGGCGAAGGGGCTACGTACTGCCTTGAATATACTCTGTGAAGCAGCAGATCGTGTTATCGATAAAGGTCATAACATTCTGATATTGTCTGACCGAGGTTTGGATAAGGATAATGCAGCGATTCCAGCATTATTAGCTGTATCGTGCTTGCATCATCATCTCATTCGCCAAGGTACGCGGACGAAGATTAGCATTCTTTTAGAGTCAGGTGAACCTCGTGAAGTCCATCACTATGCGCTCTTGCTAGGATATGGCGTTAGTGCAGTTAACCCTTATCTTGCATTCGAGAGTTTAGATGACATGATTCAGCAGGGGATGTTGCGTGGAATTTCCCATGAGAAAGCAGTGAAGAACTATATTAAAGCGGCTACTAAGAGTGTTGTTAAAGTATTATCCAAAATGGGGATATCTACGATACAGTCATATCGCGGTGCGCAAATTTTTGAAGCCGTGGGACTTCGTTCAGATTTTGTAGATCAATACTTTACGCGTACACCATCCCGGATCGGTGGTATCGGTATTGAAGAGGTAACTTTGGAAACTTTGTCTCATCATAATCGTGCATTTACAGATAAAGATGGTAATGATAAAGAACTCGATTCAGGTGGAGAATACCAATGGCGTAAAGATGGTGAAGAGCATCTGTTCAATCCACAGACGATTCACTTATTACAACAGTCCGTTCGAACGAATGATTATAAGCTATATAAGAAATATGCTCAATTGGTTCAAGGTGAGAATGAGCAACGTCTTACAATACGTTCATTATTAGAGCTCAAGCCTGTGGGAAGTTCAGTACCTATAGAAGAAGTTGAATCTGTAGAATCCATTATGAGAAGATTTAAGACTGGGGCTATGTCCTTCGGATCGATCAGTAAGGAAGCTCATGAAAGTATCGCCATTGCGATGAATCGTGTTGGAGGTAAGAGTAACACAGGTGAAGGTGGAGAAGATCCGGCTCGTTTCGTTAAGGATAGCAATGGAGATTCTCGCCGGAGTGCGATTAAGCAGGTGGCATCAGGACGTTTCGGTGTTACTTCTAATTACTTGGTTAATGCCGATGAAATTCAGATTAAGATGGCGCAAGGTGCGAAGCCAGGTGAAGGTGGGCAACTACCAGGTCGCAAAGTTTACCCATGGGTAGCAGAAGTTCGCGGATCAACACCTGGTGTAGGTCTAATCTCACCACCACCTCACCATGACATCTATTCAATCGAAGATTTAGCTGAACTTATCTATGATTTGAAGAATGCCAATCCACGTGCGAACATCAACGTGAAGTTGGTATCTGAGGTCGGTGTAGGAACAATTGCTGCAGGAGTAGCCAAGGGTCGTGCAGATATTATTCTTGTTAGCGGCTATGACGGAGGAACGGGGGCTTCCCCACAAGGCTCTATTCGTCATGCTGGACTTCCTTGGGAGTTGGGACTTGCGGAGACGCACCAGACGCTCATTCTTAACAACTTGCGAGATCGGGTCGTTCTGGAAACCGATGGTAAAATGCTTAATGGTCGTGATTTAGCTGTAGCTGCTTTGTTAGGAGCTGAGGAATATGGTTTCTCAACAGCACCACTAGTTGCTCTAGGCTGTATTATGATGAGAGTCTGTCAGATGGATACTTGTCCTGTAGGTGTAGCTACTCAGAACCCAGAGCTTCGTAAGAACTTCATGGGTGACCCAGCTCATGTGGTTAATTTTATGAGATTTATCGCAGAAGATATGCGCGAAATTATGGCTGAACTAGGTTTCCGTACCGTTCAAGATATGATCGGACGCACGGATTGTCTGAATGCGGTTCAAGCTTCGGAACACTGGAAGAAACATGGTGTAGACTTATCTGTCTTACTTCATTCTCCAGAGCTACCTGAGAATAGTACACCTTATAATAGTAAGCGTCAGAACCATGAGTTAGAAGAGACACTCGATATTCGCCAGTTACTGGATTTGGCAGCACCTGCCTTAGAGAATGGAACATCGGTGGAAGGGGTACTTCCAATCACTAATGTAAATAGAGCCGTAGGTACGATCTTAGGTAGTGAACTGACACGTAAATACGGCGCTGTGGGTCTGCCAGAGAATACGATTCAATTTACATTCATGGGTACAGCCGGCCAAAGTTTTGGAGCCTTTGTTCCTAAAGGCATGACTTTGACAGTCATAGGCGATTCTAACGATTATGTAGGCAAAGGACTATCTGGAGGTAAGCTTATTGTGAAGCCTTCACCAAAGTCTACCTTCAAAGCGGAAGAGAATGTCATTATCGGTAATACAGCATTCTACGGAGCAACCAGTGGCGAAGCTTATATTCGAGGTATCGCAGGTGAACGGTTCGCAGTTCGGAACTCTGGCGTTAAGGTGGTTGTTGAAGGTGTTGGCGACCATGGGTGTGAATATATGACAGGCGGACGTGTCGTTGTACTTGGTGAAACAGGGCGTAACTTCGCTGCAGGAATGTCTGGCGGTATTGCTTATGTATACGATAAAGAAGGAACCTTTATAAGGGACTGTAATCTTGAAATGGTATTGTTAGAAAGAATAGAAGATGCTGCAGAAGCAGCAAGCCTTCGTGTATTGATTCAGAATCATGTGTCTTATACGGGGAGTACTGTAGGACAATCGATACTAGATAACTGGAATGAGTGCTTGAATTCATTCGTTCGTGTTATTCCGAAAGATTATAAACGGATGACGCAGCAAATCGAGAAAGTACGTGAGAGTGGATTAACTGGAGAAGCTGCGCTTCTTGCAGCTTTTGAAGCCAATATGCGTGAACTAGCTCGTACCGGAGGTAACTGAAAATACTGATTTTTTTCACAATCGCGCAATGTTTTTCATTATGGGCTTACATCCCGATCGCTTCTTGCGAGTTGGGATGTAAGTCCATTTTTTTCGACAAAATTAGAACCATTATATTGTCGGGATAGTTCCATTAGACGACAACAAATAAGAAGGTCGTAAGCTATAATATTAAAGATTAGGCTTATCAGACGTAAGAGTAATCAGGATGAAAAACTATAAATGAAAAGTAGAGTGAGGTTATCTTCGATGAAAGAAGGAAAAGAAGTTGGTACCGAAGCCCGGTCAAATCGAGAGAAACCGGAGAAGAGAGAGATAGACATTCTAAAAATAATGCAACAATGTGGTATTCATCCTGAAAAATGGAAAGATTACATAAAGGCTCAACAGAAATGACATGTTGGTCTTAATAAAAGACATAGTAAGCTACATTAAATATAAAAAGCCTCAGTTCCCAAGTAATAACTTTAGGAATTAAGGCTTTTTTTTTGAATGATTAGTTATTTCATAATGCGTTCCATACGGACGAAAGCAATAAATCGCTTGGCTTCTTCCTCTGTTAAGCTACGACCGTCGATCGTTAGATTAATGCGTTCGAGAATTTTGTCATCAGATAGTTCTAAATTATCTACAAACTCTCTTACATCGTCATCCATTACTAGTTCTGTATGGTTTGTTCGACCAATTAAATAGTCAATAGAAACACCAAATTTATCGGCAAGTTTGCTTAATATCTCAAAATCAGGTTTGCGTCGATTTTTCTCATAATGGGAAAGTGATGCTCTTGTAATGCCGATGGAACGAGATAGATCTTCTTGTGTCCACCCTCGTATCTCACGTAGTTCTGCTATGCGATTCCCATGATTCATGAATGATCCTCCCAATTAGACTTCTAAGGCTATCCATTTCTATTTTGAATGCACAAAAAAGATAATCCCAAATTATGCTTGACATGATACATTTTGTATCGTAAATTGATAATAGGTTACGAATTGTATCGGATAATAACTATAGTTTCCTAATCAGATTATTTTTATACCTCATATAGATTGAATTAAAGTAGGACCCTCATTTCTTATTTTAGTTCAATCCATGTAACAAATATGATCTCAAAGGAATGAAGCGAATCCATGAATCCCAATATTCATGTTTGGGCCAATCTTTCTCTAAATGCGCATATATACATTAGAGAAGTAGCAGGAAATAAAATAATGAGCAAGCGACGCCCTATATTTTTAATGGAATTATGTGATAATGCAATATGCTTTTTAAGTGATTTAGATCTACCCATGAAACAAAATGTCATTTTTGGTTTTGATATTGAAGATTCTAGTTCTGTGGTTAAGCTCTCTGGAAAACTAGATAGTAAAGGGATTTATGAACAATCATATCAATACCGTGTCGAATTACATAGCACGAAAGAACATCAATTATATAATACAAGTCTTCTAAAAAGAATGCTTCTCAACCTGAATTATTTCTTTGTTTCCAAAGACTTACACGTAAGTGGAATGCGCAGAAATATTAATTTGTCCATCTAAAAGAATGCTCCTTCTGAATGAACATACTTACTTTCATTCTACTATAAATCACTTGGAAGTGCATTAGTTAGTGCATAAATGTTTTAGAAGAAAGGTTTAGAAGTAGTGTCTTAATTTATGTAAAAAGAATGTATTTACATTTCATTTCATCAGATATTCATAGGGAGGATTAAGGAAGCTTTATTACAAACTCAGGAGGAACGATTTATGGAACTCAAGGAATATATAAATATCATGCGGAAGAAAATGTGGCTCATCATCGCGATTGTTATAGTGGTTTGTACATTCGCAGCTGTGAAGAGTGTGTACTATACAGAACCTATCTATCAAGCTGATGCAGAGCTTATCGTAAATCAGGCAAATGAATTTGAAGGTACAAAATTATTGGATTATAGCACGATCCAGACCAATATTATGGTCATTAATTCGTATATGGGAATCATTAAATCATCGGCAGTGATGGAGAAGGTAGTTACGAGGTACCCTGATCTAGACGTAACAGTAAAAGAATTAGCTAGTAACGTTGTCGTCAGTACTACGAATGAATCACAAATCATGAACTTGAGTTATCAAGATCCATCTTATGAAGTTGCAGCCAAAACGGTGAATGCGATAGCAGCGGTATTTAAGGAGCAAGTTCCCAAGATTATGAAGGTAGATAATGTTACCCTTCTGAGTTCGGCTAAATTAACCGATGAAGTATTCCCGGTGAATATCAATCCGGTAATAAGCATTATGATCGGTTTTATAATGAGTCTGATGCTCGCAATAGGTCTGGTATTTCTGTTGGATTACTTAGATGACACGTTTAAGAATGAAGCTGAAGTTCTTAAAGAGCTAAATCTACCTACGCTGGCAATGATCACCACGATAAGGAAAGATGACACCAAGGCTAATAAGAAATCCAAATCTCAATCTCAAACACAGGTAGGTGAAGGCAATTATGCCACGCTCAATCAATGAGAATCACAATCTAGTTACCTCAATTAATCCTAAATCTCCGATATCAGAGGCTTACCGAACGCTTCGCACTAATATTCTTTTCTCCTCCATTGATGAGCAGATCCGTACAATCATGGTTGCATCTGCTCAGGCTGGTGAAGGTAAAACCATTACAGTTAGTAATTTGGCTGTAGCTTACGCGCAGGAAGGGAAGAAAGTACTCCTGATCGATGTAGACTTTCGTAAGCCCTCGTTACATAAGGTATTTACTGTTTCTAATCAAACTGGGTTAACAAGTGTATTGTCTAATCAATGTGAACTTCAAGATGTTGTGAGGGAAACATTCGTAGAGCATTTGGATGTCATTACATCTGGGCCCATCCCGCCGAATCCTTCTGAAATGTTAAGTTCAAGAAAAATGAAAACGGTCTTGGAAGAGACTAAAGATCTGTATGATGTCATTTTATTCGACACGCCACCTGTATTGGCTGTCACCGATGCATTAATTGTGAGCTCATTCTGCGATGGAGTCATACTCGTCGTGAACTCGAGCAAAGTTAAAAAGGAAGTAGTTAAGAAGGCAAAGGCAAACTTAGAACATGTTAATGCACGATTTCTCGGAGTGGTCTTGAATAATATAAATGTGGGCAAAGATAACCCTTATTACTATTACTATGGTGAGAAATAAATAGCACAGCGTTGTAATGCAGCTACAGGTAATGCCTACTATATCTATATCATTGTAGGCACTCGGTCATACTGTGGGTCCCTTGGACCTTAGACGTGAATCGTCAATGGTGTGAAGTGAGGATGGGTTTAATGCCCTATTTTTGCACATTGAAGGTAAGATTTGTGCTGGTTTACTTTTATGTAAACCAGTACAAATCATGCTTTTAAATAAAGATAAAAGGATAGGATGGTAAGTGATGAAAAAAGTGAGGAAGGCAATTATCCCGGCAGCAGGTTTAGGCACTCGTTTCTTACCGGCTACGAAGGCAATGCCGAAGGAAATGCTGCCGATTGTTGATAAGCCCACGATTCAGTATATCGTGGAAGAGGCTATTGCTTCTGGTATTGAAGATATTATCATTGTAACCGGAAAAGGGAAGAGAGCCATTGAAGATCACTTTGATAATGCATTTGAACTCGAACACACATTAATTCAACAAGGAAAGCTAGAAGTATTAGATGAAGTTCGGAAGTCTTCTAATGTAGATATTCATTATATAAGGCAGAAAGAAGCCAAAGGATTAGGGCATGCGGTATGGTGCGCTAGGAAATTCATTGGCGACGAACCGTTTGCCGTATTATTAGGTGACGATATTGTTGTCTCGGAATTACCGTGCACGAAGCAGCTGATTGAGCAGTATGAGATCACAGGACGATCCATTGTTGGAGTGCAAACAGTCTTGCCTCATCAGACGCATCGTTATGGAATTATAGATCCTTTGAAATCGGAAGGTAGACTGAGTTCAGTTCATCAATTTGTTGAAAAACCAGCACAAGGTAAGGCTCCTTCTAATCTTGCCATTATGGGTAGATACATATTATCTCCTGATATTTTTCGGTTTTTAGAAGAGCAAAGAATAGGTGCTGGAGGAGAAATTCAGTTGACAGATGCAATCCAACTTCTGAATGAACATCAAGGAGTATATGCCTATGATTTTGAAGGCATCCGGTACGATGTAGGGGAGAAGCTTGGGTTTATCTTAACAACTTTGGATTTTGCACTTCAGAATAACGAGTTAAGACTTCCGATGCTTGTTGCTCTTAAAGAATTAATGGAGAAACAAGCAACACAACAATTGCTGGTAGGTAGAGGTGAGTATACATGATTCCAACATCTCGAAGGAATGAAGGTGATGTACTCCTTGAGAAACACTTACCTTATCCACATGTCGTACCTAATCATACTCGTTCCGATAAACTGTATCTTTTTATGAAGAGAACTATGGATGTGATGGGAGCATCATTGGGTCTACTCCTATTGTCTCCTTTATTTGCAGTTGTAGCGTTACTTATCAAATTAGAGGACCCAAAAGGACCTGTATTCTTTCATCAAATTCGTGTAGGTAAGAACGAGAAGAAATTCCATATGTTCAAATTCAGGTCGATGGTCTCGAATGCTGAAGATTTACTAGATGAGTTGCTCGATCAGAATGAAGTCAGTGGTGCGATGTTTAAAATGAAGAATGACCCCCGTATTACCAAAATAGGGAAGTTCATTCGGAAAACAAGTATGGATGAATTACCTCAATTATGGAACGTTCTTCGTGGAGAGATGAGCCTGGTGGGTCCTAGACCGCCACTCGTGAGAGAAATTGCAGAGTATTCCACTTATGATAAACAAAGACTTCGTGTAACACCGGGATGTACAGGTCTTTGGCAGGTGAGTGGTAGAAATAGTGTTGGATTCGAAAAAATGGTGGAACTGGATATCCGATATATAGATCAGAGAAGTATTACATATGATCTCAGGATTATTTTCAAAACCATAAGAATGCTCTTTGGAACCAAAGATGCATTCTAAAGATAGTTCAAAGGAGAATAGAAATGAGAATTGGGGTAGATGCCCACGTACTGGCAGGTAAGTTTCAAGGGAGCAGAACCTATCTGTTAAATTTATATCATGAAGTGATGAGGCAGGAGGATGATAATAACTACTGTTTCTTTGGTCACTGGTCTTTAGGATACCCCTATGGAAATGAACCCAAATATGTTGAATTTAAGTCAGCTTCTAAGATCAAAAGGTTGACATATCAAACGAGTCCGCTGCTAAAAGAAAATAAAATTGATCTGTACCATACGACCTACATCTCACCTTTAATGGTTCCTTGTGACACGATCGTGACCATACATGATGTTTTATTTGAAACACATCCTCAATTTTTCACGAAGAAAGAAGTGCTGAGGAACAAAATCCTGGTTAGATACTCCGCTCAAAAAGCGAAGCAAATTCATACGGTATCTCAATATTCAAAAAACAAAATTATTGAATTGTACGGGGTGCCGGAACACAAAGTGAAAGTGGTTCCGAATGGTGTAGATCTTACTAGGTTTTGTCCTAATAACAAGGAATTATCGAGAGATATTGTTTACGAAAAGTATGGAGTTAAGAATTATATATTAACAGTGGGTAGAATTGAACCGAGGAAGAATCATATACAACTTCTTCATGCATACAAGATATTAAAAGAGAAGCAGTGTGATGAATTGGGTACCCTTGTTATTGTTGGAAGTCCTGATTTTGGATTCAAACAATTTTTCGGAAGAATTAAAGAACTCAATTTAGAAGAAGATGTGAAAATAATAGATTCAGTAGATGACGAGATGCTTCCTCATATTTATCGGGCAGCTGGACTTTTTGTGTATCCTACTTTTGCAGAAGGTTTCGGTATTCCTCCAATTGAAGCGATGGCTTGCGGTGTTCCGGTTGTATCCTCCAACACAACGGCTATCCCAGAAATTATTGGTGATGCAGGGATTCTGATTGATCCTAACAACGCGTTGGGGATTGCCGAAAGAATGGGAGAACTTCTGGGTAAACCTAACCTTCAAACAGAGCTTATTTCTTTGGGATATTCTCAAGCAGCCAAATGGACATGGCAGTCTGCGGCACAGTCATATCTGAACTCCTTACAAGAAGTTCTATCAATGTGTGTTTATAAAAGTTAGGTCGAACGGGGTGTGCATATGAAAGCTACAGTTGCTTTTTGCGGTACAAGAGGAATACCTGCTGCTTATGGTGGATTTGAGACGGCTGTCGATGAGATTACCTTAAGATTAGTTCAAGAAGGTGTCGACTGTCATGTGTTTGGACGATCTGAATCTGAGGGTAACAATGATTCAATTGATGATAGGAAAATTATTAATGTAAAAGGAAGTCCATCAAGAAAGCTGGACACCTTCGTTTCATCAATAAATACAGGAAAATACTTGTTTAAACATCGAAAAGAATACGATTTCGTGTTTTGGTTTAATAATGCTAATTTACCTGGGATTCTCCTTACTAGGTTGGCTAGAATTCCGATGGCTGTAAATACAGACGGATTAGAATGGAGAAGAATGAAATGGTCATGGCCGTTCAAACTATATTATTTTTTCTCTTCTTTACTCATATGTTTGTTTTGCAAAAAATTAATTTCAGATTCCGTGTCCATTCAAAATTACTATAAATCTATATTTCTCAGAAATACGCAATTTATTCCATATGGAGCACCAATGATTTCGCAAATAGATGAAGAAAAGAAACTAGATATTTTGAAAAAATACGAACTAAATGGACAAAAGTATTTTATTCAAATTACCAGATTTGAACTCGACAACCTCCCTCTGAAGATCATAGAAGGATTTATTAAATCTAGGTTATACGAAGAAGGATATCAATTTGTATTAGTAGGGTATAGAGATGTAACTCCGTATTCCGAAATGTTAATGGCCCTTGATCAAAAAAAAGGTGTTCGTATTTTACCTGCTAATTACGATCAAGAAGAACTTGCGGTATTGAGAGAGAATGCCGAGTGTTATCTCCATGGAAATTCAGTTGGTGGAACGAACCCTGCTTTATTAGAGGCAATGGGATCTTGCAAGAAAGTTATGGCCATTGATGGTCCATTTAGCAAAGAAGTCCTAGGTGGATATGGACTACTGTTTACGAAGGAAAGACTAGCTGAACAATTTAGAGAAGTTATCAACATGGAAGATCAGAGCCGAGGAATGAAAGAGCGGTTGTATAGTACCTATCAATGGGATGCAGTTGCAAGATCTTACAGGGAGTTAATGACTTCTAAATCGACAAATTATCTCAATCAAGTAGAGAGAAATGTGGAGATAGAGTTATCCACTAACTCAATTTGGTAGAACAGGAAGTGTATTATGATCGATGTAATAGTTCCTATATATAAGGGGATTGAAGAAACAAAAGAATGCATTCAATCGTTGCTAACCTGCCCAAACAAGGTAGAACATCGATTTATTCTCATAAATGATCATTCTCCCGAGAAAGAAATTAATGAATATTTAAGTGAATTAGATGATGGAAGAATTATATTACTTGAAAATGAAAAGAATTTAGGTTTTGTTAAAACAGCAAATAGAGGTATGAAGTATGCAGATAATGATGTTATATTACTGAATTCCGATACCGTAGTAACAGACAATTGGATTGATAAGTTACATGCAGCTGCTTGTTCCAACCCTCGTATAGGCACTGTGACAACACTTACAAATAATGGAACCATTGCTTCTGTTCCGTCATTTAACAAGGACAATGAATTACCCCAAGGATATACAATACAGCAGTTCTCAAATCTAGTTGAATATATCTCCAATAAACACTATCCTGTGATTCCTACAGGAGTAGGTCATGGATTGTATATCAAACGCACAGTTATCCATCTGATTGGATATCTAGATGAACAGACTTTCGGGATGGGTTACGGAGAAGAAGTTGATTTTTCCTACCGAGTTATTAAAAAAGGATATATAAATATTTTAGCGGATGACACATTTATCTATCATTATGGGAGTACATCATTTAAAGAGGATAAAATCCAATTAGTGAATAAGAATAAGAAGAAGTTAAGGAAAAAATATTTGTGGAGTCGTTTGAAACTAAAATATTTCATGTTGTTTAACAATGATGCGAAGAGAGTGGGTCTTAGAATTCAAAATGAATTGAAGAGGGTTAATTACCGTGGAAACTATGAAAAAGCTCGATAGGGCAGTTCTTCTAATAGTTATTATCAACACTTTTTTTCTGCGATACATAAAGGTGTTATACCCTGAATGGTATATACTTGATGTTTTTTTATTGTGTTATATTGCAGTTCAGTTATTAAAGCAGAAGATTAAGTTTGACTTTATAGTCTATTTATCATTATTTTTTGTTATGACTGTTCTTGCAATAAATATTCAAAAGTTTGGCTTCAATAGCAATGTCATTAGCAATATACTAATGCTTTTTATGCCAGGTACGTTAATATTGTATTTTATCTATCTTAGAAAGACGTATACTGTGAATGTACTAGAGTTATTAGCCAAAAATTTGACTCTTTTTTTAAATTGTTACTTTGTATTAAACGCTATTATTGTATATATTCAATATCGAACTGAAACCTTTATGATGGGGAAATTTATTGTTTATAATTCTTTTATCTTTGATCATATGGCAGGGTTAATTGGAATGAATGGTGTGAGTGTTCTAAACTACATCTGGATCGCTACCTTACTATTCAATTTGTATTTTTTTCTTGAATCAAAGTCTAAATGGAGATTAGCATTGCTAATTGTTGAGTTTATTGTGATTTTGGTACTCTCTATTTTGAACGATAATAAAATGTTTAGTATTACCTTTCTTCCTTTTCTAATCGCTTATTTTGTTTTTTACTTTATAAATCACAAAATATCTTCAAAATCTATAGTCAAATTACTTCCTATTGTATTTCTAGCTTATGTTAGTTGTATCCTGATTTATAGCTTCACTAATTATTCTGAAGAAGCAAATAAGATTAATGATCTTGTTGGAGATTTTTTATCAGGTGATTCTACTGTTCCGAATGCGAACAATGAACGTGCGTATCTAAATTACATGGCTTTTCATAAATATAATGCTAACGATTTAGGAATTGGATTGGGCAATGTTACCATTCCAGATAAGAATATTCATGTTCATTTAGGAATAAATAGTTCTTCTTTAGTTCTTATTCAGGGTGGTATTGTGCTTTTAATTTCAGTAATTAATTTGTATTCTGTACTTGTATTAAAATTATTTTCAAATATAACAAGTGTTAACAAAAAGATTGTCATTTATATTGTTATATTTAGTACTTTGTTAATATCCTCCTATGCTACTCAACCTTTTAGAGATCACTATATATTTGTATCGTTATTGTTGATTTATCTTATATTCTACTTAAACACCAAGAAAAGGGGGATCGAAAACGAAGTTAGTAACAATCATTTAGTATCATCCATAAAACAAATTAGAGGTCTTAACCATGAAAAAAGTTCTGTATATAGCCCATGAGAATATCAAAGGCGGAGCAACGCATTCTTTAATTAACTTGCTGGCTTGTTTGCCTTCTGACATTAAACCCTATGTGTTGATACCCAAAACACTCAATATTTCAAGTATTATAATGAAAATGAAGAATGATCTGATTTATTCAGATACATTAAAAAAAGAGCTTGATAAGCGGGGGATTCCGTATTATCAGGCTTTTTATTATTACGATAACATTAGGCAAGATATCCATTGGTTAAAAAAGAAATTTTTCGCCCTTATTCGAAAAGATCAACTCCAAAGGATGAAAAGGACAGTGGAACAAGAAGGTATTCATGTGATCCATTCCAATACAAGTGTAGTTAAGTTCGGCGCTGATCTTGCTAAATTGTCTGGTGTTAAACATATATGGCACGTTCGTGAAGATGTTAAAGAAATGTTTGAAATCAAGAAAGAGCTTCTATCAGAGTATTCTTCGACCATCATTGGTAGTAGTGAGAAAGTAGTCTTTGTTTCAAATGAGTTAAGAACGGATTTTCAAAATGTATTGAATTACCACGGCATACATCACGACTTAACCAAATTAATAACTGTCTATAACGGTATTCCCCTCAATGCAGTTACAGCAGATTCAACGAAGAATCGAATAGAAGCTACTGTATCCAAACCGTTTACAATTACATGTGTTGGTACGGTGTACAAAATTAAAGGCCAAGAAGATTTAATCGAATTGGCGAAAAGATTGAAACAAGACACAAAGGGGAATTATCGAATTTTGATTATAGGTCAAACAAAAAAGAAATATTATGGTCAACTTCTTCAGAAAGTAGTGGAATATGGTGTTCAGGATATGGTGCAGTTCATAGATTATACAAATGATTTAATGACACTAAGAGAGGCTTCTGATGTTGAAGTAGTGTGCTCCAGAAATGAAGCCTTTGGAAGAGTTGCTATTGAAGCTATGCATTTTGGAAATCCCTTGATTGTTACTGCCGTTGGCGGACTCGATGAGATTGTTGATCATGGTCAATCAGGATTGAAATATAATCCTGGAGATGTTGAACAATTATATCAACATATTATGGATGTACAATTTAATAGAATTAATGTGCAGGACATGATTGAAAAGGAGAAATTAAGAGCTAGTGAATTCGATATTAGAACATGTGTATCGAAAGTCTGCGAATTGTACTCGTGAAAGGAGGGGGTGGGACATAATCAATGAAACAAAAGTCTTTAATCAAGAACGCAATCTACAATTTTTTATATACAGGTCTAAACTTACTCTTTCCATTGATAACAGCACCATATGTTTCAAGAATTCTGGGTGCCTCAAATTTGGGGGAAGTCAATTTAGCAGCAACCATTGTTAGTTGGTTTATTCTGTTCGCTACATATGGTACAGCAACATATGGTGTCCGTGAAGTAGCAAAATCCAGAGACGATAAAAAAAAACTTGAACATATATTCTCGGAGATTGTAGTTATTAATGTAATGCTGTCATTAATAGTAGTAGTTATTTACTTTATTGCCGTATTTAATATAGAACAATTTTATACCGAATTACCACTGTATCTCATCATGTCATTAAGTATTATATTAAACATGTTTGCAATTGACTGGTATTTTCAGGGGATAGAAGAGTATCGCTATATTATCATTAGAAGTACAATTTTTAAATCAATATCTTTAATATGTATATTTCTGTTTGTGAAGCAGGCAGATCACTACGTCATATATGGGTTGATCAGTGTTATAGCTACAAGTTTAAGTGGCATATTAAATTACATTTATAGTAGAAAACATGTTAGGTTGAGATTCACGGGCATCAATCCATTCAGACACTTTAAGAGGCTTAGTGTATTCTTCTTCCACACTTTTATTGTTAGTATTTATACGAATTTGGATCAAGTGTTGCTTGGTTTTTTTATTGATACTAAAGCAGTAGCATTTATGAATAGAAGTAAGACGCTTGTTAATATGGCAATCGCTGTTTCCACGGCAATTTCTAATGTCACCTTGCCAAGGGCTTCGTATTATAAAGAGAATGACGAAGAAAAATTTAGGTTCCTTTTATCGGAAATACCTAATTATATTTTATGGATAACCATACCTATAACTGTAGGTTGCGTTTGTTTAGCATCAAACATCATGTATATATTAGGGGGCATTGAGTTTTTAGAGGCTGGAACGCTGTTGCAGGTAATGGCGATGACAATCATACTTTCTCCATTATCCGGTTATCTCCAATACCAAGTGCTTGTAGCTTCAGGGAAAGAGAAAATTGGGTTGTATTGCGCAATAATAACTAGCTTACTAAGTCTGGTACTGAACTTAATATTAATTCCTATCATTGGTGTCATTGGGGCTGGCATCGTACAAGTCATTTCTGAGATTAGTGCTGTGAGTATTAGGTATTTTATAGCGAAAAAGAAATTGAAGTATAAAGAGATAAAATTTATTAATAAATCCTCCATGAGTTACTTATTTGCAGCAATACTTATGGGTGGAGTTGTTATCTTAATTCGGAATACAATGGATAATTTGTTCCTTTCGTTTGGCGTTGGTGTCGTGATTGGGGTTGCTGTATATTTGTTTGTCCTGTGTATATTCCGAGAGAAAGTCACCATGTTTATATTAAATAAAATGAAGCACAAATTTATAGGTTGAAGAAAGTGCCTTTTTGAAGGTCTGGTTTTTATTTAAACTTAATCAAATAGAGGAGTGGAGATTCATGAAAGGAATCATCTTAGCAGGGGGTACAGGTTCGAGGCTTTATCCTTTAACAAAGGTAACAAACAAGCATTTACTTCCTGTAGGAAAGTATCCGATGATATATCATTCCATCCACAAACTCAGAGATGCTGATATTAACGATATCCTCATTGTCACGGGACGTGACCATATGGGAGATGTCGTTAATTTGTTAGGGAGTGGATATGAGTTTGGTGTGAATTTCACTTACAAAGTTCAGGATCAGGCAGGTGGAATTGCACAGGCTTTAGGATTAGCAGAAGATTTCGTACAAGGGCAGTCCATGACGGTTATTTTGGGAGATAATATTTTCTCTGATTCGTTATCCGATTATGTTAATAATTTCAGAAGACAGAGTATGGGAGCGAAGATACTGCTTCAAGAGGTAGTCGATCCAGAACGTTACGGAGTGGCTGAATTGGATGATACAATTATCAAATCCATTGAAGAAAAACCGAAGGTGCCGAAGAGTTCATACGCTGTCACAGGTATATATATGTACGATCCTGAAGTATTCAATATTATCAGAAACTTGAAGCCATCAGGAAGAGGGGAATTGGAGATAACAGATGTTAATAATGCCTATATTGATCAAGGACTGTTAACTTATGATATTTTATCTGGATGGTGGACAGATGCCGGTACTCACGATTCATTAGCTTTTTCCAATGAGCTGGTACGTAATCAGGAGTTTGATATGAATTTTGGTAAAAGGGTTGCTGTCTTAGGCTAAACATCACATGAATCTAATCTTCCTACTATAAGGAGTGGAGTATTTGAAGGTTACAGAATTGAAATTACAGGGTACCCTGTTGATAGAGCCGACCGTGCATGGGGATCATCGTGGTTTCTTTTTGGAGAGCTACAATAAAGCCGCATTTGAAGAGGTGGGAATTCATCAGGAATTTATCCAAGATAACCACTCCTATTCTGCAGAGGCGGGTACGCTGAGAGGATTACACTATCAGTTGGAGCCAAAGGGACAAACGAAACTTGTGAGAGTTATTACGGGAGCTATATATGATGTAGCTGTAGATATTCGGAAGTATTCACCTACATATGGGCAATGGGCTGGAGTTATCTTAAGTGAAAGTAACAAAAGGCAATTTCTGATTCCCAAAGGATTTGCTCATGGATTCTGTACGTTAACGCCAAATACGCAAGTGTTATATAAGGTGGATGAACTGTATTCTGCAGCGCATGACCGGGGTATTCTGTGGTCTGATCCTGAGCTTGAAATTGATTGGCATAGCAGCCATATCGTTTTATCGGATAAAGATAAGATTCATCCTAGATTAAGTCAGGCCGAGAATAACTTTGGGAGGAGAGATGGATAGAATGCAGCTATTGGTTACAGGTGGAGCCGGATTTATCGGAAGTAATTTCATACGATATATGTTGAACAAGTACCCTAGTATTTCAATTGTTAACTTTGACAAATTAACATATGCGGGTAATCTTGAGAATCTCATTTCAGTAGAGCATAATCCGAAGTATCATTTCACCAAAGGAGATATTTGCGACAAATCACAGGTACATGCTGTTATTAAGAAACACAATATTAATATTATTGTTAACTTTGCGGCTGAATCTCATGTGGATCGGAGTATTTCTGAACCGGATATCTTTGTACAGACGAATATAATGGGAACTCAGACGTTGTTGGAGGCAGCCAAGGCATTACAAGTGACTAGGTATATTCAGATCTCGACGGATGAAGTGTATGGTTCGCTTGGAGAGACAGGATACTTCACGGAGGAGACGCCACTTGCACCCAATAGTCCATACTCAGCTAGCAAGGCGGGGGCAGATTTATTAGTAAGAGCCTACCATGAGACATATGGGCTACATACGAATATCACGAGGTGCTCCAACAATTATGGTCCTTTTCATTTCCCAGAGAAGCTTATTCCTTTGATGATTACGAATGCATTAGAGAATAAAGAATTACCTATATACGGAAATGGATTGAATATTCGTGATTGGCTTCATGTTGAGGATCACGCAGCAGCTATTGATTTAGTTATTCAAGCTGGGCGTCCTGGAGAAGTGTATAATATTGGCGGTCATAATGAATGGAGTAACATAGATATTGTACGAGAGATACTAACTTTATTAGGCGAACCGATGGACTCAATTAGGTATGTGGAGGATCGTAAAGGTCATGATCAACGTTATGCCATTGATCCATCAAAAATAATGGAAGAGTTGCAATGGAAACCCCACTATACTTTTGGCATTGGGATTCAGGAAACGATTAGATGGTATCTGGATAACAGGGAATGGTGGCAAAGAATCAAAACTGGTGAGTACAAGAACTATTACAAACAACAGTACGAGGATCGTCTTTTGTTCTAACGCATTAGATATATATGTTCTAACTTAGGAGGTGGGGATTCCATGCAACTGGTCTTATTGTCAGGTGGATCTGGAAAGCGGCTGTGGCCTTTATCGAACGATTCGCGTTCTAAGCAATTTCTGAAAGTGCTGGATGATCCAAGTGGACTTAGAGAATCGATGGTACAGAGAGTATGGCGACAGATTCAACACGCAGGATTGGAACAACAAACACACATCACTACAAGTAAGGCACAAGTAGAAATATTGCAAAACCAGTTGGGATATGGAGCAAGACTTGTTGTAGAACCAGAGAGAAGAGATACATTTCCTGCAATTGCTCTCGCAGCAACGTATCTTTATTCTATAAAGGGTATCGGTCTTAAGGAAACGGTTGTCGTTCTACCTGTTGATCCTTACGTCGAAGTTGACTTCTTCACTAAAGTCAAAGAACTTGATTCCATCCTAGATCGATCTCAAGCGGATATAGCACTTATCGGGGTGAGACCAACGTATCCTTCCGAGAAATATGGTTACATTATCCCTGAATCTTACAAAGAGGACGAATGCTTGGTAGATTATTCAAAAGTTAAACAATTTCATGAGAAGCCCCACGAAGAAGAAGCGGCAGTGATGATGAAGCAAGCTGCGCTTTGGAACTGTGGGGTTTTTGCATTTAAATTAGATTATCTTATCAACCTCTTGATCTCAATGAATCTGCCGATCCAGTATGAGGAAATGCTTAAACAGTACAGTAAACTGACTAAAATCAGCTTTGATTATCAAGTTGTCGAGAAAACCAAGCACTTAGTAGTAACGCCGTATGAGGGAAGCTGGAAGGACTTGGGGACATGGAATACGCTTACTGATGAGATGAGTTCTCCTATTCTTGGAAAAGGTGTCGTGTCAGAGGATTCATTGAATACTCATCTGATCAATGAGCTTAATATCCCTGTAACCATTCTAGGCTTATCCAACATTATTGTGGCAACGAGTCCTGACGGCATTCTAGTTAGTGATAAAGAAGCGAGTCCGAGAATCAAAGAAATATTAAAGGGAATGAACAATCGACCTATGTACGAAGAACGTAGGTGGGGTTACTACCAAGTACTCGACTATTCTAAGAATACAGAATCTGTAGAAGTTCTTACGAAACGGATCTGTATTAATGCAGGCCACAACCTGAGTTATCAAGTTCATCTGAAACGAAGGGAAGTGTGGACCATCATTTCGGGTGAGGGAGAGTTTGTACTTAATGAAAGGCATAGGAGAATTAAGCAGGGAGATGTTCTTGTAATTCCAGAAAGCAGTCGCCACAGTGTAAAAGCAATTGGGGATTTGGAGATTATTGAAGTGCAAATGGGAAGTGAATTGGTTGAAGAGGATATTATTCGCTTGAAGATGGAATGGTCTGATATTATGGCCAATTGTATATAGATAAGGAGTAATACCATGAAAATTGCAGTTATAGGTACAGGGTATGTTGGTCTGGTGTCGGGTGTTTGCTTCTCAGAAATAGGGAATCACGTGGTATGCGTTGATAATGATCCGAGTAAAGTGGAGATGCTACGAAACGGAGAAATCCCGATCTACGAACCTGGACTCCAAGAGCTTCTGAATAACAATGTGTATAGAGGCAAGTTATCCTTTACAACAGATATTGGGCAAGCTGTAAGGGATTCAGAATTGATTATTATCGCTGTTGGAACTCCCTCTATGCCTAATGGAGAAGCCAATCTGAGTTATATTGAGCAGGTTGCCATAGAAATTGGCACAGTGATGGATGGATATAAAATCGTGGTTACGAAGAGTACTGTTCCTGTCGGGACCAACTATAAAGTGAAACAATGGATTAGTGAGCTAACGGATCATCCATTCGATATCGTGTCTATACCCGAATTTCTCCGGGAAGGTACGGCAGTCAAGGATACTTTATTCCCCGACCGTGTGGTTATTGGAATAGATAACCCAAGGGTTAGAGAACCTTTGATAGAGCTTCATAAATCATTAACGGATCATATCGTCATCACGGATATTCGCTCAAGCGAAATGATCAAATACGCTTCTAATGCTTTTCTGGCTACCAAAATTTCATTTATTAATGAGATTGCGAATATATGTGAAAAGGTTGGAGCAGACGTGACGAAGGTAGCGGAAGGCATGGGATATGACAAGCGAATCGGGAATACCTTTCTACAAGCTGGGATTGGATATGGTGGTTCCTGCTTTCCTAAAGACACAGAAGCACTTATTCAAATCGCTGGGAACGTAGATTATGAGTTTAAGCTACTGAAGTCGGTTGTCGAAGTGAATAAGGATCAGCGTTTCAATGTGATCCACAAGCTAGAGGATGCACTAGGAACACTAAATGGCCGAAGAATTGGGGTCTGGGGGTTAGCCTTTAAACCCAATACAGATGACGTACGTGATGCACCTGCGATTGATATTATTAACACTTTGATCCAAAAGGGGGCGCTTGTACAGGCCTATGATCCTATTGCTATTGATAACTTTAGACTCGTGCTTAATGCTCCTGAGATTGAGTGGTCAAAGAGTGCTATGGAAGCGGCTGGAGGTTGTGATGCGATTTGCTTGCTAACGGAATGGTCGGAGTTCGCAGAAATTAACCTTACTGACCTTGCATCTATCATGAAGCAACCTGTAATGATTGATGGTCGAAATGTATACGGTCCGAAGGAAATAGAAAGCTCACCTTTTGTTTATTATTCGGTAGGCCGTCCTAACTTGAATACGATCGATGATGATAAACATGTGACAGTCGTTCTCCATTAATGTAATCGCTATTTACGCAGGCTAAGCAAGAGGATTAGATCCATGTTGCAACTGAAGTAGAACATTTATTATGATATCGATCTAAAAAGAAGAATAAAGGGGTAACACCTAATGAAACGTTGGATTAAAATTACCTTGCTGGCTCTATCTTTATTTATATTCATTATAGTTGGCTACGGAATCTATCTGTACGAATCTGTGAAATCGACAGCTAATGCAATCTATGAACCCAGAGAACCAACTAAACCTGTAACGATAAGTACAGATCCCTTAGACCTCAAAGGTGGAGGGCCTGTGAGAATGGATGAACGAGAACCTTATACAGTGCTAGTCATGGGTGTAGATCAACGAAAGAATGATGTCGGTCGATCCGACACTATGATTGTATTGAGTGTGAACCCATCCAAAGAATCGATTCTTATGTTCAACATTCCAAGGGATACTCGAACTGAAATTATAGGGCATGGCACCACAGATAAAATCAATCACGCCTATGCCTTTGGTGGAATAAACATGGCCATTCAGACGGTAGAGAATTTCTTGAATGTTCCGATTAATTATTACATCAAGGTAAACATGGAGGGGCTTAGCCAAATTGTAGATTTGCTAGGCGGAGTAAAGGTTGAGAATCCCTTTTCTTTTCAGTATGAGGGTCATGATTTTGCGCAAGGCCAGTTGGATTTAAACGGCGCTGAGGCTCTTGCATATTCACGTATGCGGTATGATGACCCGCGAGGAGACTTCGGACGTAACGCGAGACAAAGAGAGATACTGAAGCAGACGATGAAGAATGCTCTACAGATGTCCAATATCGTTCACGTCCAATCTATGCTTGATGAGGTTGGAAATAATGTGAAAACAGATATTACCTTTGATGAAATGAAGAAATTTATAACGGATTATCGCTCCGATCTGAATAAGATTGAAACCTTGGAGTTAAATGGTCAAGGCAAGAGAATAAACGGGATTTATTATTACACCATAGGAGGTACAGAGAAGGAACGAGTCCATAATTTGATTGAAGATCACCTGCAGATGGCAATCAAGTAGAACAAGACGTCACAACCTTTCTGGATGAATTGATGATGACTATTGGTTTGCTAACTTATGGATGAAGCTACAATGATGATTGCGAAATGGATTCAGCGCCGTGGAAACATTGAATTACCTTGGTATGGAGTGAGTATGTATCCCTTTATCAAGAGGAGCACAAATATATTAGAAGATTAAAGATACAAAATGTATCTATTAGGGAGCGGTTGGAGGAGGCTCACTTCAAGTAGTCACGGATGACTGCGAGATAGAAGTGGGTCGCTTTACACTCCCATATATTGATGCTTTTCAGAGCGCTCTGCCTGAAATACAAAAGATGGCTTATATCAGAAGGTAATGAACCGATACCTGAACGAACTCCGCAGTTTGAACTTCACGTGTGCTCCAAATGAGGAAGAACCCTAAAACTTGGGCGCAAAAAGTGTCTTCGTTGTACCCGAAAATATCATTCGTTGCAACGGATATTGGGCTATTGCAAGCCGTACAAGAAAGCATTATTGGCTAACGCAAGCCTGCTCGTTGTTTCTGTGGCGATCGGTCTGATTCCCCCCCTATATTTCAAAACTACTTATCGACGAACTATCCTCACCGTCAGGAAACTTTCAAGTATTAGAAATCAAAGAAAACAAGCGCTTCAAGAATCTCAGAAACAAATGAATGAAGAGCCACAGGAGGTTGAAGAATACATATGATACAACTGTCGAGGAACTTTGAGGGGATACTTGAAGTTGAAGAAGAGGGGAAAAAATATAAAGGTGTGAAATTGATTCGAACGTTTCCATTAACTATGCCCAATCAATATATTTCGGTTCGATCAGAAGCCGACGAGGAAATAACAATGATTGCAGATCTTTCGTTGTTAGAAGATGAGAGCAGAAGGGAAGCAGAGCAGGAGCTACAGCGTTATTATATGATTCCTACCATTGAGAAGATAATCTCTTTAAAACGAACGGGAAGCGAGTGGTTATGGGTTGTAGATACCAGTTACGGTAGAACGACCTTTCGAATGAATGAAATGCACGAAAGTTTACATCCATTGAGCTTGGTTAGCTGGATTCTAAGTGATATTGAAGGACGTAGGTTTATCATTTCAGATATTCAAGTACTAGATGGAAACAGTTTAAAGCAGTGGAGAAAAATTAACTAGCGAATATCAAGTTCGACAGACAAGAATAATGTAAGAGAACCATACACCTTACACATAAGGAATCTCTTGACAATATAATAAATGTCAAGTACATTACTGTTAATGATACAAAATGTAACTATTTTTTTTATTAATCGATGCATTTTGTCGAAAACAGAACTGATTCCGTGAGGGGAAGGTTTTCCGTGTGGTTGAATATATTCAATTTTATTGTGTGTATTGTGAGACAATGGTTCGAAGTGAAACGAAAAGTATGATTTTCAAAACAGGCTTTTATCGACATAACTTACTGATGGGCTGCTGTGTAGATTGTATTAATAATCAACCCCATTTATATCAAGATTGTAAGATTGTGGAGAATCAACATGGATAATATGCTAAACTATGATGAGATCATGAAGATTTAACATCATGAAGTTTGTTATTCGTAGAGGGGTGAGTAGGATGCAGCAAGACCCAGTGGTTCGGCTGGAGGGGGTTTCAAAGAAGATTTCTTCCAAAACACTAGTGGATGATCTTTCTTTAGATATTCAACCTGGTCAAGTGTTTGGATTCCTAGGACCTAACGGCGCAGGGAAGACAACGACGATCCGGATGATGGTTGGTTTAATATCCATCACCAAGGGAGATATCGTAATATGCGGACATAGTATTATCAAGGAATATGAAAAAGCGATTATTCATGTAGGAGCGATTGTGGAAAATCCAGAAATGTATAAATTTCTGACAGGGTATCAGAATTTACGACATTTCGCTCGAATGATGTCAGGAATTACGGAAGAACGGATACAAGAGGTCACCAAACTTGTAGGATTAGACAATCGTATCCATGATAAGGTCAAAACTTATTCACTGGGAATGAGACAGAGATTAGGTGTAGCGCAAGCGATACTTCATCGCCCGAAACTTCTTATTTTGGACGAGCCTACGAATGGTCTTGATCCCCAAGGGATACGTGAATTACGTGATTATTTACGACAATTATGTAAGGTAGAAGGTACAACGGTGTTCGTATCGAGCCATCTACTCTCTGAGATGGAACTGATGTGCGATCGAGTAGCGATCATTCAGAATGGTCGCCTCATTGATGTTCGCCAACTGAAAACAGAGGATGGTATCGCTGTCTCGGCAACTGAAATAGCTTTTGATGTAAGTGACCCGCAACAAGCTGCTATCGTTCTTAGTGTAGGCCGAGTGGAGAATAATTTATTGGTTATGCGAGCGTCACGTGAGGAAGTGGCAGATATTAATGCGCGTTTGGTTCAAGCGGGAATTAAGGTATATGGTATCCGTGAGGTAACACGCTCCCTAGAAGATCAATTTTTGGAAATGACGGGAGCTGATCAGATTGGGTAGTTTTTTTAATCTTGTGTTAAATGAGAATATGAAAATTTATCGTCGTATTCGTACATGGATTATGATAGCGATATTAGTTGTTATTTCATTTCTGTTGCCGTTTTTATTCTCTCTCTCATCGGGATCTGAACAACCGAATGTCTGGGAAATTACAACCATAGTGATGACGGTTTCTTTTTTTCTTAACATGATATTTGTCGTGGTTATTGCAGCTGATTCAGTAGCAGGTGAATTTTCTTGGGGGACGATTAAACTATTGTTAATTAGACCTTGGAAACGTTCCAAGATTTTATTATCAAAGTATATTTCTGTAGTGATATTTAGCTTATTTACTACGACTCTACTTTTCGTTGCTACTTTTCTTTCGTCTAACATTTGGTTCTCCTTTGATGGTGGTAGCACTGGAATGACCTCAGGAGCATGGAATGATATGAATTACACATTGATGTTACTACTACTTAAATATGTTGAACTCATCTTGGTCGCTACGATCGCCTTCATGGTATCTAGTGTATTTCGTTCTAGTGGACTGGCTATTGGGTTATCTTTGTTCATCATGTTCACAAAAGATATCTTTACTGCATTATTTAATCCAGAGAGATATGAATGGATGAAATATCTGATATTCACGCATATGGATTTGAGTGGATATTTGAATAGTACTGTAGGTCCTGCGGGAAGTACACTTGTCTTCTCGGTATCCGTGCTAGCAGCATATTATATTTTTTTCTTGTTGTTGTCATGGTTTGTCTTTAAGAAGCGGGATGTTTCATCGTAAGTATAAGTAACACTTAGAGCCCCGTTGATGTAGAGTATAACTCTATATCAACGGGGCTCTTTGGAACTATCATATGTCGTTAACTAACTTCTGGCTGTAAAAAGTGTGAACTAGCATCCTTCGAAGAGGTAGCAACGGAAGGAACAGGTTCGGGTTGATTCATTGTACTCGTACCGCTTAAGGCGCCACCTTCCATAATAATAAGGGCAGAGGCAGTTACATCTCCAAACATTTCACCTGTTGCCGTAATAGTCAGCTTACCAGAGGTTGCTATATCGCCGTATACTTTACCCGCAATGATGACCTCTCTTGCATTAATATTAGAACGAGCTATCGCATATTCCCCCACGGTCACATGTCCTTGGGATGCAATTTCTCCATTGAAATTCCCTTCAATTCTAAGATTGGCTTCACAATTTATGGTGCCTGTTAGTTCAGATCCTAATCCAATAAGGGTATCTGTCGCCGTTAGTTGATTTCGTGATTTTCTCGATCTTGCCATAAGAGATAACCTCCATTCATTCATTGATTTAGTCTATATAGGGAAGTGGGTTTATAACTTTATCGTGCTTCATGACTTGAAAGTGTAAATGAGATCCTGTACTACGGCCTGTACTACCCATCTCTCCGATGACGTCTCCCTTAGATACCTGATCCCCGGGAGATACATTCATATTACTCATATGCATATACGATGTTTGTAGACCCTCAGGATGCTGAATGACGATATAGAGCCCCCGGGCACCACTTTGTTCGGCACTCAACACTTGGCCTGCACCAGCGGCATAGATTGGATCGCCCGTTTGTCCAACTATATCAATACCTGCATGAAAAGCAGCTTTACCCGTAAAAGGATCGGATCGGTAACCAAAGCTAGAGGTCAGTACTTTAGATACCGTTGGCCAAGCATTGGGTGTGCCTGAGATGATCTTCTGTGTTTCTTGGGCCTTTTCAAGCGTATCAGGAATATGATGTTCCATCGTGTCTAGTAGTTTCCTCATTTGCTCGAAATCATCCTTTGTTTCCTGAGAAAGATCTAGAATCTCGCTATGATGTATAGCGATGTATTCTCCTCCTACGTGTTTGGAAGCATCTAAAGAGAGTGGGACTGTACGGGTTTCTGTAGATTGAGGAAGCATACTAATATCGTGTTTCTTAATGAATTTCTGTAACTCTTTTTCTAGCTCACTTACGCGCGTCATCTTGCTCTTCATGTCATCTGCTTCAGAAGATAGATTTACAATTTCATTCTTCAGCCGAAGGATAGCTTCCTCTCGATTGTTTACCGTTAACTCCATTTGCATATTAGCAATGGTCTGTGATGTTATTTCTTTTTCCATCTTCGTAATGACCTGCGAGGAATGAACCTGCATGGATACAATTAGACCAGATAAGCATAGAATGGCAACCGTGGGAACAGCTATAAGTAGGGGCTTTGAAATCTGTATTTGCTTAACAGCATGCTGAGCATCACGCAGAACGAGCAGGGTCAAGTGTTGTTTTGATTTCGCACTTTTCATGGCAACTCCTTTCTGTTGCTCGATTTAGTTGGACCGTGAAGAAATTACGAAAGCTTGTTTATACTCTATTTATTCTGAATCTACTCGGAATATGTCAAAAGTTTCTAAAAAATAGAGTTACAGTTTGTCTTCTACGGGGTTTGTATTGAATAAAGCTTGCACGTTATGGTCAATGCTAATATATACATATTTTTGGAAGACGTATCTTTTTAAGCGTCACTTAAGGAGGACAGCTGCATGATGTGGCTCCTGATCGTACTATTGATATTTATTTTTCAAATGATAACCATTCTAATCCTTGAATTTCGGGACCCATCAAAAGCAGTTGCTTGGATGTTTATTGGAATTTTTATTCCTTTTTTCGGTTTTGTAGCTTATTATTTCGTAGCTCAAGAGTTTAAGAAGCGTACGAAAATACGTTCACAGGGATCCCGCTTATTTCAGGAAATTCGTGGACACTTGTGGAATGAAGCGGTCATTGTAGAGAAAGCAGACGAAATGAGTAATGATGAGTTTCTCCATGAGGAACGATTGTTTAATCTCTTAACTCATTTATCTGAGAACCCCATAACAGGCTGCAACAAAAGTGGTGTACTTACAGATGGCAAGGCAGCCTATCAAGCTATGTTTGAGGCGATGGAGACGGCAGTAGACCATATCCATGTAGAATTCTATATATTTAGGCAAGATGTTATCGGTACGAAATTTCAGGATATCATGATTCGTAAAGCACGGGAAGGTGTGAAGGTTCGTGTGGTATGTGATGGTGTTGGTAGCTATGAACTTAAACGTGCCTTCCTACAGCGCTTCAAGGATGCGGGGGTAGAGTTTCACTTCTTCCTTCCGCCATTCATTGCAACGTTAGATCGTCGTATTAATTACCGCAACCACCGCAAAATATTACTCGTAGATGGAAAAAAGGGTTTTGTGGGGGGGCTTAACGTAGGAGATGATTACCTAGGGCTCTACCCCAAGGTAGGTTATTGGCGGGATACACATCTTGAGATTGAAGGGGATGCTGTTTATTTTCTGCAAAATGTGTTTCTTAATGACTGGAAATTAGCATCAGGAGAACGAATCGTGGATATGTCTTTATTTCCTGCACATGAATGTGTAGGAAAGGAGCAAATACAAATATTAAGCAGTGGGCCAGATCAAACATGGAACGCTGTACAGGAGATGTGCTTCGGAGCTATAACGATAGCCAAAGAAAGGATTTGGATTACGACACCTTATTTCATACCCGATTCAAGTATTTATGAAGGACTAAAAACAGCGGCAGTGAGTGGGGTGGATGTGCGAATTATTATTCCTTATCAATCGGATTCAAGATTGGTACATCTGGCATCGTTATCCTATGTTGAAGAGTTATTGTTAGCCGGTGTGCGCTTCTTTCAATATCGTAAAGGATTCGTTCATGCCAAAATTATTATAGTGGACCATTTACTTGCCTCTGTAGGAACGGCGAACATGGACATGCGTAGCTTCTTCTGTAACTTCGAGTTGACAGCTGTGTTGTTTGAACAAGAGCCCATTGCCCATCTAGTACACGATTTTGAAGAAGATCTGAAGGTTTGCTCTGAAATGCAGTTAGACACCTTTCGGCACAGAACACGTCTACAAAAGGCAGAAGAAATACTATGTCGTATGTTATCTCCTCTACTTTAAAGTGGGGGGGGGATATGCTGAATATCCTGTTGTACGTGAAATAATATCACTAATCCCCATCAACCCTCATCAACCCTCATCAACCCCATAGTACATGAATATACCTCCACTAATTTCTATCTAACCTGCAACTGTAAATAATAAGATTATAGTTATTTACCTGCTTTCGTTTTGTTCATAATATTTCTATGATATAATATATATCATGTAATATTCATAATATAAGGGTGTAAGCCATAAGGTACAGCCAAAGGTTAAGGATGTTGATGAATTAGATCAAATGCTGTAAGGGGATTTACAAGGATATGACTTGGACTACAATATTTTGACTTACTATATAGACTGTTCATTCTAAAAATTATATTTCCTTCACTTATTCCTAGGCAGTGAGTCCGTACCCAATGCTTACATATGAATATTTCGACCGAAATACAAATTAACAAGAACTATGGGGGGATTATATGGTAGCAAATTCAAATGTATTTGTAGAAGAAAGGCCTCAGGAGCCTAAATTACCACAGAAAACTCAGTCTAAGCTCAAGCTATTAGTCCGAATTTTCACCATGATTATTGGAGCGACTCTGGTTGCTGTAGCGCTTGAAATTTTCCTGGTACCCAATAATATTATTGATGGCGGTATTACGGGCATATCGATCATGTTTTCCCATCTTTTCGGTATCCCCATTGGTGTCTTCTTATTGTTATTAAACTTACCATTTCTATTTCTTGGTTATAAGCAAATTGGTAAAACATTTGCCTTATCTACGCTTTTCTCAGTCGTAGTCATGTCAATAGGTACTACTTTATTGCACCCTGTTGAACCACTGACGATAGACCCTTTACTTGGAGCTGTATTCGGAGGCGTGATCTTGGGCGTTGGTGTAGGTCTTGCCATTCGTGCTGGAGGTTCTACAGATGGAACGGAGATTGTAGCGATCCTATTCAGTAAGAAATCTGCCTTCTCTGTTGGGGAAGTCGTTATGTTTATAAATGTCTTTATTCTAGGTAGTGCCGGCTTCGTCTTCGGATGGGACCATGCAATGTATTCTCTCATCGCTTACTATATTGCTTTTAAATTGATAGATATTACCAATGAAGGTGTGGATCAGTCCAAGTCAGTCTGGATTATCAGTGATAAGCATCGAGAAATAGGAGATGCTTTGACACATCGTCTAGGACGCGGAGTTACTTATTTAGAGGGCGAAGGATCTTATTCGGGTGAGAATAAGAAAGTAATCTTTGTCGTTATAACGCGCCTAGAAGAAGCTAAACTGAAGTCTATTGTCGAGGATTGGGATTCACAAGCCTTTGTCGCTATTGGTAATATCCATGATGTTAAAGGCGGACGCTTTAAGAAAAAAGCGATTCATTAGCAGACTATATGAAAGAACCGAAAGAGGAATTAAACTATACCCTATAGGGTACAGTTTAAATACCTCTTCGGTTCTTTTTTGCTATAGAGTGCGTGCCTATACTAACTGTTTAATAATCTGCCTAACCGGTTGGGGGGGGAGGGCTGCGATCAGATCACCTTTGACTTGAAGTCTTTGCTCGATATTAAGAAGATGGAAGTCGCTAGGACGGACGTCTTGCCTCACTTCATCCCACGTTAGAGGGGTAGATACGGTAGCTAGTGTACGGGCCCTTGGTGTATAAGGAGCGGCTAATGTTTTTCCTCCATAATGCTGCAAGTAATCGAAATAGATATTGTCACCGCGGTGTTTCTTTAGTCTTTCTAAAGTGAACAAATGAGGATGTTTTGCGGTGACATATTGACCTACAAAATGACCTATGCTTCTCAGTTCCTCGAACGTAATCCCTTGCTCGATGGGTACAATGATCTGGACTCCCGTAGCTCCAGACGTTTTGGGTACAGATTGTAGTCCAAGGGAGGACAGAATATCCCCTACAATATTGGCGGCTTCCATAATGCGCGGCTCCTCTTCCATTGATGGATCTAGATCAATCATCCACTCACAGGGCAGATCACTTCCAGCATAATGAAGGGAAGGGTGAAATTCTAACGAAGCTAAATTTCCGAGCCACAACAGTTCAGGGAGTCCATTGAGCAGAATATAGTTAATATCTTCATGCGAAGACGTAGATACATAAGGTGGCAGCGGTTCAGGTGCATTTTTCTGATAAAAAAAAGTGCCGCCAACGCCATGTGGGTAACGAATGGTAGTAAGAAGTCGGTCACGGCAGTAGGTGAGTAAATAGGGAGCGAGGAAAGCTAACTTTTGTAAGTAGATGGCCTTCGTAATACCTACTTCGGGCCAAAGCAACTTGTCCGGATTGGTAATTAGTAAGGAATGACCATTAATCTGTATGCTCCCATTTAAGTTCCTCTTCAAGAGACTGTTGATTTAGAAGTTGATTTTGTTGAACGTCGTTTTGGCTTAGGAATCTCTGTTCCGTCTGAGGTGCTTTCAGAGCTTGTTTTCGCAGATTTAGCTGTAGTACCCCTGGCTCGTTTGCTCTTAGGTTTACCTGGATCACTAACGATAGGTTTCACTGCTTCGATACTTGCTTGTAATGCAGCCATAAGATCCATGACATTATTTTCTTGGCGTACTGGGGCAATCTTCACTTCTTGACCGGCTACTTTACTTTGAATGAGTTGGAGCAGTGCCTCACGGTAGTCATCTGTATATTTATCTGGGTCAAAGGGAGTAGAAAGTTGTTCAATGAGCATTTTGGCCATGGTAAGTTCATTATCTTTAATTTCTGCGTTTTCAGGTAAGTTAGGGACTTGTGACACAGGCCGTATTTCATCAGGATAGAAAATAGTCTCTATCGCTAGACACTCATCTAATACTCGGATGGCCGCTAAGCTACTTTTGGACCGTATGGATATTTTGGCGATTCCAATTTTACCAGATTGTCGCATGGCTTCAAGCAGAAGCATGTAGGCATTAGATCCAGCCTGATCTGGGGAAAGGTAATAGGTTTTTTGGAAATAGATGGGGTCAATCTCCGTTAGATCAACGAAATCCATAATCGTTATATTCTTGTTCCCCTGTTCAGATAGTTGCTCCATCTCTTCTTTCTCAAATAGAACGAATTTCCCTTTCTCATATTCATAGCCTTTGGATATTTCTTCCCATGGCGTTTCTTTATCACATACTGGACATTTACGAATATACGAGAGGGGGCTACCGCAAATGGTATGAACATACCTCATCGAAATATCTTTGTCTTCTGTTGCAGAGAACATTTTTACAGGGACATGAACCAGCCCGAAACTGATCGCGCCTTTCCACACAGTATGCATAGGACTTGTCGTCTCCTTTGCTTTTTTTAACGATTAGTATAACCAACTCTTATTCATTTCATGTTTAGGAGCTGTCTGAATCGGTGAATGAATGACTTCCCTGTGGGGAATATTAAGGAGAGCCGATGCTAGGATTATGGGTACTTAACATGCTGGGAGGCCATCTTCGATGAAGGAAGAAGAACTAGAACAAATGGACGGAACCATAATTAATTGGGAGAGCGTCACCGCTATTCCAAGTATGGATTCTGAGCGACCTGAAGAGTCTCATGAATTGGATATTGATCGTATGGTAAACGAAGGCTTAGGTGGAGGGAATGTCACCATAGATAATGGCCTTATTGGTGAGAGTACAGAATTCCAAGATGATGATAAGAAGGAGTAAATGCTATGGATTTACAAAGAGCCCTGGATATTTATCGCGATAAGGATAATATTGCTGTTCAATTGGACGGAGAACCTGTATGGATTGAGCATATAGATGAAGTATATGGTATGGCTACAGTTCAGGTGGGGTCTCGTCCAACGAATACGCATACGGTAAGTGTTGATCGGCTTCATGAAAAGAAAAAGTAGGATCAGAGAAAATAGCGTGATGTCAGGGTAATAAGCCATTTACAGCAGTATAGAGGTCTTAACTTCTGGGAAGAGGTTGAGGCCTCTTGTTGCGGCTCCTACCATAGACCGATATAATAAAGGTCAAAGTTAAGTAAGGGAACTGGAATTGGAATTAAAGGTGGTTTGTAGGGTGGAAAAAGATCATAATGGGGAGCAGTATGTATACATATCCCATCATTTGGAGGATACAGACAAATTAGCAGCATGGCTTGCTGAAGCCTCACTTCCGGGGACGGTCATTGGTCTTGATGGTGATTTAGGTGCGGGCAAGACCGCTTTCTCACAACGCTTTGCCACACATTTAGGTGTGAAGGGGATTGTGAATAGTCCTACTTTTACGATTATTAAAGAATATGTAGGTAGGTTGCCTTTATATCATATGGACGTCTATCGCCTATCTATAGATGAGGCGGGAGAGTTAGGTTTGGACGAATATTTCTACGGCGAGGGTGTATGTCTCGTGGAATGGTCTCAGATGATTAATGAACTATTACCCGAGTCCCATCTGCATCTATATTTAGAGACTACAGGCCTTGAAGAACGTAAAATTACGGTGCGTGGTTTCGGGGAGCCTTACGAAGAGCTATGCCGTAATCTGAATAAGAATGGGGTCTTTAAGTGATGAGTATACAACAAGAATCAGAATCACAAGCGCGTTTCCTTGCTCTAGATACCTCCACGACATCTTTGGCTGTGTCGGTTATAGAGAACGATAAGGTGCTGCACGAGATTAACGCATACGGTGTACGCAATCATTCGGTTCGAATCCTCTCGATTATTGAGGAAGCGTTGAAAGTATCCAATACCACGAATATACAGGTAGAAGGAATTGCTGTGGGTATCGGACCCGGTTCATATACCGGTACTCGTATTGCAGTTACAGCTGCCAAAACATTAGCATGGGCTTGGGAGGTTCCTGTTGTAGGAATTTCTAGCTTACATGCATTAGCTTATGGGGGTTATACCCTTGGAGTGAATAAATTAGCAGAAAATACGGAACAGGATCATAAGGAGCGCACTAGCTGGATCATTCCGTTGTTGGATGCGCGTCGAGGTCAGGTGTTTACTGCGCTCTTTAGTATGGATCACGAGGCACATATCCCGAATCGTCTAGAACAAGATGGCATTCGTTTAATGGAGACTTGGGTTGAACAGTTAATCAGTCTTATTGAAACACTAGAGGTTGAAGATAGACCTGACTCTGTGTGGGTTGTGGGAGATGTCAGTCTGCATGCAGAAGCAGCGACGAAGCTGTCTTCATTGCTGGGTGAGCATCTTCACATTGTCCCGTACGATTTGGAAGGACGTTTTGTGGGGATATTGGGAGCGGACAGATTATTAAAGGGAGACATGGATGATATGCATGCGCTGGTGCCGAACTATACCCAGCTTGCTGAAGCGGAAGCTAATCTCTTACGAGCCCTTAAGGAAGGGAGATAGTTCAAGTTATGGTCATGGAACAGGAGCATCAACAAGAGCATGATTCATTCACTTTTCGACCGATGAAACTGGTGGATATCCCTAGCATTATGATTATTGAACGAGAGGCATTTACATTACCATGGACAGAAGATGCTTTCCGCAATGAGCTGACAAACAATCTTTTTGCCAAATATGTAGTGCTAGAAAACAATGGAAATCCTATCGGTTATGCAGGAATGTGGACAATTGTGGATGAGGCCCATGTGACCAACATTGCTCTCTTGGAAGCATATCGTGGTCGTAAACTTGGAGGTCTTTTGCTGGAAGAGCTGATGAATACAGCTTCACAGATCGGCATGTTACGGATCACATTAGAAGTGCGTGTATCTAACATGATTGCTCAAAAATTGTACGAGAGAAAAGGATTTACATCCGTAGGAATTCGAAAAGGCTATTATTCAGATAATCATGAAGATGCTGTGATTATGTGGGCAGATTTGGCTCCATACCGAGAGCATGCTAGTCAGGAAGGAAGCGCATAGATTCATGAGTGAACATAATAATGAATACAAACCTTGTTATATACTAGCTATCGAAACGAGCTGCGATGAAACAGCTGTTTCTGTTGTTAAAGACGGTCATGAAGTGATGTCCAATCTGATTTCGAGTCAAATTGAGACACACAAAGCTTTTGGCGGTGTTGTGCCCGAAGTAGCCTCTCGTAAGCATGTGGAAAGTATCACACTTATGTTGGATGAGGCTGTGGCAGCATCAGGAATTAAGAAGAGTGAGTTATCCGCCATTGCGGTGACCCAAGGACCTGGGCTTGTAGGTGCACTTCTGGTAGGCGTGGTAGCAGCGAAGAGTCTTGCCGTTGCCTTATCTAAGCCATTGATTGGTACACATCACATCGCAGGACACATCTATGCGAACCGATTGGTTCAGGAAATTCAGTACCCATGTATGGTACTGGTTGTTTCAGGCGGACATACAGAACTTGTGTATATGGAGAAGGAAGGTCAATTCGACGTCATTGGGCGTACTCGTGATGATGCTGTTGGTGAAGCATATGACAAAGTAGCGCGATCGATTGGGTTCCCGTACCCAGGTGGGCCACATGTGGACCGGACAGCGATGGAGGCAGAAGAGTCAATCCCATTACCACGAGCATGGCTTGAACCTGATTCCTATGACTTCAGCTTCAGTGGGTTGAAATCGGCTGTTCTAAACGTCATTAATCAGCGGAAAATGCGTGGGGACCCTCCCATTTACGAAGCCATTGCACGTGGATTTCAAGAGTCTGTAGTAGAGGTACTTGTTACGAAAGCTATACGAGCTGTCAAATCCTATGATGTTAAACAGCTTTTACTTTGTGGAGGAGTCGCTGCCAATCGTGGGCTTCGTACCGAACTGAGTCGCCGCTGTGTAGAGGAAGGCATCAATCTTGCTATACCGCCCATTGAGTATTGTACGGATAATGCGGCTATGATTGGTGCTGCTGCTTATCTGAAATGGTGTGAAGGACAATTTACATCGCTTGATATGTTGGCAGACCCTCAGCTTTCTTTAGAAGATTGGGCTGCCAATAAAATGGTATAATTATATTTGGGCTTGACAATGATTAGCGATGCTCGGTATAATCAATAAAATTCCAGATTGTTGCAAACGCGATGAACAAGATTAGTATGGTAATCCGGGAATCACAGAGAGCTGCGGGGTGGTGCAACGCAGTCGAAGGAACCTGAACTCACTTGGGAGCGGAACGGTGGAACACGGCGCATGAAATCTCTGCGCAGGCTCGGTAAGTGCACGCCGGGAAGTATACCGTTACGATGACCTCCGTGAGAGGGTAAGCTTATCAGTGTGTTCTTATCTTGGATAAGAATGGCTGCATAGCGTTTGAGGGGCTTTTCCGTTAATATCCCATCTTTAGGGGAGAAGGAAGAGCAACAAGAGTGGTACCGCGAAGGTCAACAGCCTGTCGTCTCTTGATTTAGAGAGATGACGGGCTTTTTTGTATATTTTTATAACATAAAACGCAATGAACGGGAGTAGTAAAGGGCCAATGTCTACAGAGAGCTACGGGACGGTGTGACGTAGCGGCAGAATCCTTCGAATCTCGCCCGGGAGCGCAAGCGGTGGAAGTATAAGTACACCAGCTTCGGCTTACCCCCGATATAGGGACTTCTTGACAGATACGGCTCTGGATAGCGTACTTTGAAGAGGATAAGTGGGGTGTCTAGACTGTAATTCTAAGTCGTAATGGCATCAACAAGAGTGGTACCGCGGAAGGTGAAAGCCTGTCGTCTCTTATATAGAGATGGCTGGCTTTTTTGTGTTATCAGAAAGTATAAATTTGAGGAGGTTTTATGAAATGACAACAATACCGAATATCACGATTTTTGACACAACGCTAAGAGATGGTGAACAGGCACCTGGGGCAAGCTTACAGCCAGAACAAAAGATACAGTTAGCAGCTAAACTTGTAGAATTAGGTGTTGATGTTATCGAGCCAGGTTTTCCCATCTCAAGTCCAGGTGAATTTGCTGCGGTAGAAGCCATTTCGCGGAAGTTTCAGCAGGTGGAGATATGTGGTTTTGCACGTGCAGTACAAGGTGATATTGATGCTGCCGTTCGAGCTACACGCGATGCCGAGCGAAGAAGAATACATTTGTTTCTCTCTTCCTCGGATATTCACCTACAGCATCAAATGCGAATAAGCCGGAAAGAAGCTGTCGCAAAGGCAAGGCAGATGACCGCCTATGCGAAGCAGTATTGTGACCGTGTTGAATTCACAGCGATGGATGCGGCTCGGACGGGAATTGATGATCTGATTGAAATGGTTGAAGCAGCGATTGAGGAAGGAGCAACCATTATTAATTTGCCCGATACGGTAGGATATGCTCTTCCTGGGGAATATGGAGATATGTTCCGCAGAGTAAGAGAAGGGGTAAGGGGCGGCAACAATGTTCAATATAGCGCTCACTGCCATAACGATCTAGGGCTCGCAGTTGCGAATAGTTTGGCAGCCATTCAGAACGGTGCAACTCAGATTGAAGTGACGGTGAATGGGATTGGAGAGCGGACAGGGAACTGCGCACTTGAAGAATTGGTTATGGCTTTAACGATTCGACAAGAATCGATAGGATTTTCTACTGGAATTGTGAAGGAGAAGTTATATGAAGTATCTCGATTAGTTAGTGGTGCAATGCACTTTCCAATGGCCTACAATAAGCCGATTGTGGGACGTAATGCCTTCCAGCATGAATCGGGTATTCATCAGGATGGACTGCTGAAAGATCGTAGCACCTATGAGATTATGAATCCAGAGTCATTAGGTATTCCACGGAATATGATTATTCTCGGTAAACATTCTGGCCGTCATGCCTTGAAGGATCGAATTGCACGCTATGGTTTACAGATTCAGGATGAGGAATTAGAGGTACTGTATAATGAGTTTAAAGAAACAGCAGATCGGCTTAAGGTCGTTAGTGATGATCTTCTATTGCAAATGGTGAGCCGTACAATAGGCATCACAGCACAGAACTATGAGCTAGGAGAGGTACAGGTGTTGGCAGGAAGTGCCCAGAACCGTGTGGCAGCTATTACATTGCGACATCTTCATGAGAATAGAGAATCTTCTCATACAAGTACAGGCGACGGTCCACTGGAAGCGGTCATCGCGGCCATTAGTCAAGGCATTGACGCTGAAATAATCTTCGGGGATCTAGAACTGCACTCTCTCAGCGCAGGAGAAGAGGCTCATGCGGAAGCTGCTGTAACGGTGGAGTGGCAAGGTACAATTTATCGAGGTACAGCCGTGCATCAAGACATCATCATGGCAGCAGGTCTCGCCTATGTCGCCGCTTGCAATAGTGCGCTTTCTATATTCTCTAAATCCTAGAGGAAGCTTATGCTTGCATAGCGGAGTGCCTGCAAAAAAAATTAGTGTAGATATCAAATGAATACCATAATGTTGGAGAAGGGGGACTATTTGATGAGTAATAGCATAAATCTAAATCTTAAAGTATCTCAAGCTACGATTAATGTTTTAAATGAATTGAGTTTCATATTTGATTTATATCGTGTTTTTTATAAGCAATTCTCTAATCGGGAAGAAGCAAGACGATTTTTATTGGATCGATTTGAACATGCGGAGTCTGTCATTTACGTCGCTAGAGCGTCTTCCGCTAATCAGGTTGTTGGTTTTGCTCAACTGTACCCAACGTTTTCATCTATCTCGATGCAGAGATCTTGGATTCTAAATGACCTTTATGTTATTGAGGAATATCGCAAAAAGGGAGTTGCCAAGGAGTTATTATATCATGTAAAGGATTTTGCAATCGAGACGAGAGCAAAGGGAATTGCTTTATCAACGGGCTTAGACAACAATAAAGCACAATCTCTATATGAACTACTTGGATACGTCAAGGATGCTGAATTTCAGCAGTATTTCCTAACACTACCTAGCCATAGCGATATACCTACAACATAGAAAAATTATGGATATAGGGTATGGTTAACGATTAAGGCACATGATGTCCCAATGTAGTATGCGGCTGTTGTCTTTTTGCGAACAAAGTTGGAATTTGTCAAGATGTGGACAAAGTTATCCACATATTCAAGGACGATTGTGTACAAATCGACTCAATTCATAATTTACAGGGGTTTGAGATAATACTGAATCCGTGGATAGCTTTTTCACAAAAACTGTGGATAATGTGTATAAGTTAGTGGATAAAAGTGGAATTTTACACAAAACGCGATTATATAGAGGATATTAAGCTCTAAATGTAAAAAGATAGAGAGAGTTATACACTTTTATCGGGGATAAGATTGTGTATAACTCTCTACATGTATAAAAAAAATTATTTTGAATATTGACAATTGTATTTAATGTCTTAAATATCATTGCATGGTCTTATGAAATTTGCCTAATCGACAGCAAGTATTTCCCACTCTTCATATACTTGTTCAAGTTTATGTTTTCTCATCTGAACCTGTTGTTGACGCTCTTGAAGAGCCATATAATCTTGGAATATGTCGGGAAGAGCCATTTCTGCTTCCAAATCGGATATTTCTCCTTCAAGTAACTGGATGTCTTCCTCTAACACGATAAGTCTACGTTGGCGGTTCCGCTCTTCACGTTTAAGTTGCTTGTCTGCTTCGAAGGAGGATACCCCTGACTTGTCGGTAGCATCTATCCCTGCATCTACTTTAGAAGAACGGGCAGCTAGCTCCAATGCTTCCTGGCGGATTTCGGCTAATTCTTGTTTTTTCTCTGTGTAATCGTCATAATTTCCAAGGAACTGCTCGGTTCCAGTAGCTGAAAGCTCGACAATACGTTCCGCCATTTTATTCAAGAAATAGCGGTCATGGGATATGAATAGAAGTGTGCCTTCATAATCAATCAATGCAGATTCGAGTACTTCCCTACTGAATAGATCAAGATGGTTCGTAGGTTCATCCAGAATGAGCATGTTGGCTTCTAATAACATTAACTTCGCTAAAGCAACCCTTGCCTTCTCGCCACCACTAAGTGCTGATACTTTCTTGAGTACATCCTCACCACTGAATAAGAAATTACCAAGAACGGTTCTAATGCGTGCCTCTTCCATATGTGGATATTCGCTCCATAGTTCCTCAAGCACGGTATTGTTTGTTGCGAGATTAGTCTGTTCTTGGTCGTAATAGCCTATTTTGACTTTCGTACCCCAATGAATCGTACCCTCCGTTGGCGTGAGTGTACCAATCATAGACTTTAGCAACGTGGATTTACCAATACCATTAGGACCAATTAAAGCAATAGTCTCCCCACGGCGCATATCAAATGACGCATGTTTAAATAGGGGTTCTTTGGGATTGAATGCGATGGATAACTCTTTAACCTGTAGGACTTCTTTACCAGATGTATAAGCCACTTCAAATGAGAAATGTGCCTTCTTAAGCTCGCCCATAGGCTTATCTAATCGATCCATCTTCTCAAGTGATTTACGGCGACTTTGAGCTCGCTTGGTCGTAGAAGCACGTACCAAGTTCCGCTGGACGAAAGCTTCCATTTTGGAAATCTCATCTTGCTGTTTATCATATTGTTTCAATTGTGATTCATATTCGGCAGCTTTGAGCTCGATATAACGGCTGTAATTGCCTGTGTAACGCTTGGATTGATGTCTTTCTATTTCCACAATAGTTGTGACAAGTCTATCTAGGAAATAACGGTCATGAGAGACGACTAATAGCGACCCTGAGTAAGATCTAAGGTAATCTTCCAACCACGTCAATGTAGCAATATCCAAATGGTTTGTCGGCTCATCGAGCATAAGTAGATCGGGTGCAAGGAGGAGAATACGAGCTAATGCAAGCCTAGTCTTCTGACCACCACTGAGTGTGGATACGGAAGTATCTGGCGCGAAATCTCCAAATCCCATACCGTGTAGAACGCTACGGATGCGCGTCTCCATTTCATAACCGCCCTGATCTTTGAACCAGTCAGAACGTACGGCATACCGATCTAGGAGGTCTTGATATTTCTTGTCATTCTCCATCATGGCAGGATCAGCAATTTGCTGCTCCATCGTTCTTAGTTCCTGTTCCGCTTCAATTAAGGGAGTGAATACACTCAGCATCTCTTCCCAAATACTACGATCCGATTGCAACCCACTATTTTGGGCTAAGTATCCTATGGTTGTTTCTTTTGCTTTGAAAATTTGGCCACTATCATAAGACATTTCACCCGCTAATATTTGTAGAAATGTAGACTTACCGGCGCCATTCACGCCGACTAATCCGACCCGTTCTCTCTCAAGAATTTGCAAGTTAATTCCATCAAGAACGGGAAGGACACCATATAATTTTTTAATTCCAGTAGCTTGAAGCAGCATGCCTTGGGAACCTCCATTTATGTTCTTATATATAGGTAGTTTACATGAAAAGAGTTGAATACGCGACTTAGGAGCAGGACTTCAGACCATTCTTGGCGAAAAGACATTAACAGTGGTAAACTAAGAGCAAATCACACGTAAAAGGTAGCTGTATAGAAATGAATAGGGACAATCGTGGAATATCCGACATCAAAAAAGACTTGCGTATATATATGTCTAGCATGCGAAATGCTTTGTCTGAACGTGAACGTGAGATTTGGTCGTATGAATCATGTCATCATGCTTCTGTTTATTTGAATAACAGGGGCATACGTTGCTTTTTAACGTATATTCCATTTCGGTCTGAACTGAGCACAGTGTCACTTATTGAATGGGGTTGGCAACAACAACTACAAGTTCTAGCTCCCAGATGTCATCAAGAAGATTGTTCCATGATGCTACATACCATTAGGAACTGGCGTGATTTGTCACCTGGTGCGTATGGAATACCTGAACCTAATGTAGCGCAAACGGTAAGCTTAGCACATGACTTTGTGCCAGAGGCGATTATCTTGCCGGGACTTGCGTTTGATGGTAAAGGGGGAAGATTGGGTTACGGAAGTGGTTATTATGATCGCCTATATGAGCGACTACGGCATGTAGATATCTCCCGACCTGCTCCATTATTAATCGGAATTGGGTTTGAGATGCAGGTGTTGAGTAAAGTACCCATGGACGGGCATGATGTGGCGCTGGATGTTCTCATTACAGAGAATGGTATTGTGAATTGCAAGGGGGAGACTACATAGATGGGGATGACACATTTTAATGACCAAGGAAGAGCACGGATGGTCGATGTAACCGATAAAGAAGTGACAGCCCGGACAGCCGTAGCACAGACGATAGTTACGATGCAGCCAGGAACATTAGCTAGCATCAAAGCCGGGAAAGTCGGTAAGGGAGATGTACTCGCCGTAGCTCAAGTTGCGGGTATTATGGCAGCCAAGAAGACGTCGGATTGGATTCCGATGTGTCATCCTTTACCTTTGACAGGTATCAATATTCATTTTACTGACAATGACAATAATGAACTTTATATAGAGGCAACCGTTAAGACTACAGGGAAGACAGGCGTAGAGATGGAAGCTTTGACGGCAGTATCAGCTGCAGCTCTTACAGTATATGACATGTGCAAAGCGTTGCAGAAAGACATGGTAATCGGACCCACACAATTACAATCTAAGTCAGGTGGTAAAAGCGGCGATTATCAGTTAGAGCAGTAAAGAACATATAGAGGTGAAGAAGGAGGGTGATCATATGGTGTGGAAAACAGCGATCTTAACAGCGAGTGACAAAGGGTCCAGAGGCGAACGTGAAGATACGAGTGCCCAGGTCATCCGGGAATTGGTGGAAGAGGAGCTAGGCGGAGAGATTGTGGAATATCGCATCGTGCCGGATGAACAGGATGAGATTATTGCATCGCTCATTGAGTTAACCGATTATTTTCGAGCAGATCTTGTATTGACTACAGGAGGAACTGAACTTGCGATTCGAGATGTAACCCCAGAGGCAACGATGCGGGTCATTGAGCGGGAAGTACCGGGGATTGCAGAATCTATGCGTACAGCAGTGATGCAGAGAGATCGTTCCGCTATGTTATTTCGTGGCATCTGTGGGATAAGAGGTCGCACGCTTATTGTCAATCTACCAGGGACTCCGAAGGGAGTTCATGAATGTTTAGCAGCAATTATGGACCAACTACCCGAAGCCTTACTCATGGTTACAGGTCAATATAAACAATAAAAGTTACAATAAAGACAAATATGTCTTCATTTACTTGGTTTTTATGTGACTAAAGTTATGGTATTATAACTTTATTGAGTATTGTTAGAAATTGATCACATTGTTTTAATGTAACTGACTTGATTTTTATTCATGAGGAGGTATATCCATGTTTAATTCAATCGGAGTGCCAGGAATTATATTACTTGTTATTTTGGCACTACTGTTGTTCGGACCGAATAAGCTACCTGAATTAGGTCGTGCTGTCGGGCGTACATTTAAAGAATTTAAGGATGGTGCACGTGATATTATGGACGACCAGCCTACTACGCGTAAGACTGAACAAGTAGCTCAGCCCGTCATTACACATCAAGAGGTTGAATCCAAGCGTCTTCCAGAGTAAGAGGTAACTTTAATATGGCTAGATCTTAGGTCCCTTCCTTCGGGGAGGGGCTTTGTTTAAATATAAGAAGGGTATAAGTTATCACGATACTTTGCTTATATTTCTACGAGAAACGGTTACCGTCCCTTTAAGGACACGGTGAAGCCGTTTCTTCTTGTGTTCAGAAAGCCGTAGATAGCGAAAGGTGGGCGATCATGTCAGAAGAACAAGATAGCATGTCTGTGTTCGAACACTTAGGTGAGCTACGCAAACGCATCATATATGTCCTAGTCGTATTTGTCATTGGGCTAGTGATCGGACTAGTATTCGCTAAGCCAATATATTTTTACTTGATTAATGCAGATGCAGCTAAAGATTATGTGCTCAATGCCTTCTCCTTCTGGGACGGTATCGGGATCTATATGAAGATTGCTATGGTTGTTTCCTTGGTTCTATCTATACCCACTATAGTCTACCAATTATGGGCCTTTGTGAGTCCAGGACTGCGAGAAATTGAACGTAAAGCTGCACTTCGATATGTACCTTTTGTCTTTATCTTATTCTTAGTGGGACTAGCATTTGCTTACTACATTGTATTTCCTATGGCATTATCATTTACGACTTCTATCACACAAAGTATGGGGTTAAAAGAAACATACGGCATGACACAGTATTTCAGTTTTATGTTTAGCCTAGTACTGCCTTTGTCGTTACTGTTCCAATTACCTGTGATTGTAATGTTTTTAACCAAAATTAGGATTCTGAATCCACTGAGTCTTCGGAAAATGCGTAAAATATCCTATTTTGTACTCGTCTTTATAGCGGTTGTTGTCACACCACCAGATTTCATTTCAGACTTCTTAGTGACCATCCCATTACTTATATTGTATGAGTTCAGCGTGTTTCTATCCTCCTTAATTTATCGCAAGCAGTTAGCTGCGGATGAAGAGCTGGAGCAAAGATTTCGTAAACCAACAGATGGATCAAATGAATAAACAAGAAAGCGCACTTTTCATTTAGAAAAAGTGCGCTTTTTTAAGGCGCAACACCAAAGTCAGTGCTTGATAAATATATTCCGTTGATAAGTGACCGCTACGCGGATGGATTGTCCTTCCGATCGCTGTTGCCCCCAAATTTTTTTGAATATACTGTTTTTTTTGGTTGAAATTCAGGGGCAAAGGCGAACGCTACGCTTCTCCACGACAATTCCATCCTCTTCGCTACAACCAGCATAGAATTCTATCTTCAGCAAGAACTGATTATGAATTAGAACCTTTTTAAATTAAATATTTCTTCAAATTCTTTTCTTATTCATCCAAACAGCAACATAATCTACCATTTCTCTCATGGGTATAAGATAACTTGTTGCATCTCCAACGTTACCTTCTATTACAAAGTTTGTCTCTTTACGAAAATCGTTAAATATCTCATCTGAGTGAATATATTCTGAAAATGAGGATGGATAAAGCAAGACAATTGCTGCTCAACACGAGTATGAAGGCATACGAAGTGAGTGAAGAGATCGGTTATTTAGATCCAGCTTATTTTATAAAAGTATTTCGAAAGTGTTTTGGAATGACGCCTCAGGAATATCGTGATCGAAAAATGAAATTCTAAATCTAAACGCTAATCTTGTTCGTCTAGGACATTACCCTAACCATGTGTATACGTATTTGTTAACCGATCGACTTGGCATAGCTACGATGAGTGAGGTACCGATCTGGCAGTTTGATACGAAACATTTTGAAATTCAAGCGGAGAAACATCTATCCGATCAAATGTGGAGAGAGATGATCTTCTCCCAATACAACCGTCCCTCCGTGCTGATGTGGAGTACACAGAATGAGAGCAAGGACGTGGAGCTTCGTAAAGAGTATAACGCAAGGGTAGCTCAAGATTTACATGATCATTATGACGACGGTAGGTTAACAACGCAAAGTGCGGCGGCAGATCAACCTGGTGCAAATGACGCTTCCATGGAACCGTTAGATGTTGCTGGATGGACGATGTATTTGCGAGAAAAGGGTTAAAACAATGCTTGAGAAGGATTATGGAAAATTAAAATAAGCGGCATGAATATGAATAAAGAGGGGCGAGTGAACCTATCAAGAGTAGAATCATGGCTCTGATCGATAAACTCGTCTTTTTGTTGTAAAAGCAAAAAAAGTAGTTTCATATTTTTTCAAAAAATTGGTATAATTAGTGAGGAAGCTCAGGGTCAGCAAAGGTTATATTGAAGGGATGCAGTTATCACAAGGAGAAGTGAAATACATAATGTGAATGGACAACAAGATGAAAGACTTGAAGAAAGTTCAGTAGATTAAATAAGACAATAAGATAGGTGGGTTTGACATGATGGAGACTATTGAAAGTAAGGAACAATTATTAGAACAATTTAGTGAGTGGATAAGTTACGTAAAGAAGCTCGAAGGATATGGTGAGGACGTATGGAATGAAGAAATAGCAGAGGGCAAATGGTCATTACGTGAACTAGTAAGTCATATGATGTTATGGGATAAGTATTTCTTCGAAACAGCCATTGAGAAGATTTACAAGGAAGAGACATTGACGCTTCAGCATCAAGACTTCAATGAATTTAACGACAAGGCCATGGAATACGGGAAGAAGACTAGCATCAGACAATTAATTGATCAAACCATCGACTATAGAGAACAGATTATTCAGCATATTCGTAAGTTACCTGAGGAGTCGTATCTGGCAAGCTATGGTGCAGAGGAACCCTTTCGTCTTCCACAATATTTGAAAGATTTCATATGGCATGATCAGGGTCATATGAGTCAATTAGATCACTTTATCCAACGCCATTCTCATTAATCGTGACCTTAAGAAAAGGAGGGGAGACCATGGATCAATGGGAATATAAAACGATAAAATATAAGACCATAGGCTTTCTTGGAGGTAAGGTGGATGAGGAACAATTTGAGGAGGATTTGAATCAATACGGATTCGATGGATGGGAACTTGTATCTTGTTTTGATACGAGCAACATGCAAGGACAAACCGTTGAAGTTATTATTGTGTTTAAGAGAAAGGCCTTATTAGGTTAGTTATGGAGGCGAACATAGCATGAGATTAATCCGAGAAATAGATGATACAGATATTGAACGTGAAGAACTGAGTAATCCCAATATTGCATATACCGTTAGAAAGGCATCAAGGGCTGTTGTATTCAATTCTTCGAAGCAAGTGGCGTTAATCTATGTTTCTAGAGATAAATATCATAAGCTTCCAGGTGGTGGGTTAGAGAAGGGCGAGGATCATGTGACCGCCTTGAAACGGGAATTAGTAGAAGAAGCAGGCGTAGAAGCTCGTATCTTAGATGAAGTTGGAATGATCATCGAGTATAGGAATGAACATAGACTTCTTCAAATATCGTATTGCTATTTAGGTGAAGTGGCTGATAAAGGGGTAGATCCCAGCTATACGGAAGAAGAGAGAAATCAAGGTTTTATTCTGAAATGGGTACATATTGAAGAGGCTATTTCTCTATTGGAGAACGACCATCCTAAGAATTATGTCGGTCAGTTTATAAAAGAGAGAGACATTACATTTGTGAAGGAAGTAGCGAGAACCAACGTATAAGTTAACCGTGCACCACAGATGTAGCAAGCTAGACCTTCAAGTTGTGAAAAATTCATGAGAGGCATCTTCTATAAATCGTTTGATTTTTCACAAAGGAATGTAAATAGGCTGGGTATTAGGGCTATTTCAAGACGATGAGGAGAGAATGTAGAGTGGTTTGCATATTTTTTGGGATAAAATATGTAAAGGGACTTGAAATGTTCGCTCAAGTTGAGTATCATAAATAGTGGTTGTTAGCACTGATGCTTGTCGAGTGCTAATACATATTCGACAGTTTGATATTGTATCACAACATACTAATAAGGAGGCTATTTTTCATGATCAAACCTTTAGGTGACCGCGTTTTGGTAGAACCAATCGAGCAAGAGGAAACAACGGCATTTGGGATTGTCCTTCCGGACTCCGCTAAAGAAAAACCACAAGAAGGTAAAGTAATTGCTGTTGGTAGCGGATTGGTAAAAGACGGGGCTCGTGTTGCTCTCGAAGTTAAAGAAGGCGACAAGGTGCTTTTCTCCAAATATGCCGGAACAGAAATCAAATATGAAGGTAAAGAATATTTGATTATGAAAGAAAGCGACATTCACGCAATTGTAGGTTGATTATATGAAATGAACTAAAGCTAACCCTTTAGTTCAATTTGTATGACATCTAAACATAAGAGAACACATGTAATATATAATCCATAAGGAGGAATACATCACCATGGCAAAAGATATTAGATTTAGTGAAGACGCTCGTCGCTCTATGCTACGCGGGGTAGATGCTTTGGCAAATGCAGTAAAAGTAACACTAGGACCTAAAGGTCGTAACGTTGTTCTAGAGAAGAAATTCGGTAGTCCCCTCATTACTAACGATGGTGTTACCATTGCTAAAGAAATCGAACTAGAAGATGCTTTTGAGAATATGGGCGCACAGCTTGTTAAAGAAGTAGCTACGAAGACTAATGATGTAGCCGGTGACGGTACTACTACTGCTACTGTACTTGCTCAAGCGATGATTCGCGAAGGTCTTAAGAACGTAACTGCGGGTGCTAACCCAATGGTTATCCGTAAAGGGATCGAGAAGGCAGTTAAAGCTGCTGTAATCGAATTGAAGAACATTGCTAAGCCAATCGAAGGTAAACAATCCATCGCACAAGTAGCATCAATCTCTGCTGCTGATGATGAGGTTGGCGAATTGATCGCTGAAGCTATGGAAAAAGTAGGTAATGACGGTGTTATCACTGTAGAAGAATCCCGTGGATTCGCTACTGAACTAGAAGTTGTAGAAGGTATGCAATTCGATCGTGGATACATTTCCCCATACATGATTACAGATACGGACAAAATGGAAGCTGTACTTGAGAATCCATACATCCTAATTACAGATAAGAAAATTACGAACACACAAGAAATTCTACCTTTGCTTGAAAAAGTTGTACAACAAGCTAGACCTCTTGTGTTGATCTCCGAAGATATCGAAGGCGAAGCACTAGCTATGCTAGTTGTTAACAAATTGCGTGGTACGTTCAACGCTGTTGCTGTTAAAGCACCAGGATTTGGCGACCGTCGTAAAGCTATGCTTCAAGATATCGCTGCATTGACTGGTGGACAACTGATTACCGAAGAACTCGGTCTTGATCTGAAATCAGCAACAGTTGAACAATTGGGTACTGCACGTCAAGTACGTGTAACGAAAGAGAACACAATTATCGTTGACGGTAACGGCAACAAAGCGGATATCGATGCTCGTGTGAATCAAATTCGCGCTCAATTGGAAGATACAACTTCTGAATTCGACAAAGAGAAATTGCAAGAACGTCTTGCTAAACTTTCAGGCGGCGTAGCCGTAATTAAAGTTGGAGCAGCAACAGAAACAGAATTGAAAGAACGCAAACTACGCATCGAAGATGCCCTGAATGCAACTCGCGCTGCGGTTGAAGAAGGTATCGTATCCGGTGGGGGTACTGCGCTCGTGAACGTATACAATGCAGTAAATGCTGTAGATGTAACAGGCGACGAAAGAACAGGCGTGAACATTGTATTGCGCGCTCTTGAAGAACCGATCCGCACGATCGCAGCTAATGCTGGTCAAGAGGGTTCAGTTATTGTGGAACGCTTGAAAAAAGAAGTTATCGGTATTGGTTACAATGCGGCTACTGACGAATGGGTGAACATGTTCGAAGCTGGGATCGTTGATCCTGCTAAAGTAACTCGTTCCGCATTGCAAAATGCAGCATCTGTAGCAGCTATGTTCTTGACTACTGAAGCAGTAATCGCTGATAAGCCAGAACCAGAAAAAGCCGGTGGAATGCCTGATATGGGCGGCATGGGTGGAATGGGCGGCATGATGTGATAAGGGATAAAACCCTTGTTGCATTTGAGAAATAGTTAAGGCTATTTTTCGCTCAGTTTGAGAACTGGTCACGTAAAAAACTATTTTCTAAAGTATAGACTACTTCCTAAAAACAGGAGGTAGTCTTTTTTATGTTATTAAAATTTGCTTATCAGGATTTTCTAGATGACAGACGGTTCAAGAACACGACAGAGAAGAACATTAGGAACTATCAAACCATGCTCGGTGCATTTGTGGAGTATTGTATTCAGCATGAGGTTGTAAGTGTAGAAGACATTACTTATAACCATGTGCGTCAACATCTTATGGAATGTCAAGAACGAGGTAATAAAGCAGGTTCAATCAATACTAAAATCATGCGAATTAGAGCCTTCTTGAACTATATGGTGGAATGTGAAGTCATAACGAAAAACCCTGCTAAACGAGTTAAAATGCAAAAAGAAGATGTTAAGATTAATGTTTTCACTGATGAACAAATACGACAGATGCTGAACTTCTACAGACGTATAAAGCAACGAGATAAAAGCTATGTTGCTTATCGGGATTATATGATGATAGTCACTATTCTTGGAACGGGAATTAGAAGAGGTGAAATCATAAGTCTTCAGTGGTCTGATATTGATTTCGTCAATCAAACTATTGCAGTTTTCGGGAAAAGTAGGAGGAAAGATACCCTTCCGATAACTGATAAGTTATCTAAGGAATTAGCAGCTTATCAAATCTTTTGTAAGCAGCATTGGGGAGATTTAAGTGACTATGTTTTTGTGAAAAGGGATAATAATCAAATGACTGAAAATGCGTTGATGTTAGTTTTTAAATATCTTGGACAAAAAATGAATTTTAAAGATGTTAGAGTGTCTGCTCACACTTTTCGACATACATTTTGTCATCGGCTTGCTATGTCTGGAATGAGTGCTTTTGCAATTCAAAAGCTAATGAGACACCAAAACATTGTAGTCACGATGAGGTATGTTGCCATGTGGGGGAATGAATTAAGAGAGCAAAATGATAAATATAATCCATTAAATTCTTTAAATATCTAAGCGGTTCGAAAGATGAACGAGCAAATGTAACATATTGAATATACTATGCTTTCTAAATGAGTTTATAGACATGATGGAGCCGTACTATCTCATTAATACTTAAAAATCACATTAGACCACTTAAAAGACAGTCTCTGTAGCTAATTAAGAAGAGGATATCTTATACAATGAATAACAGCCCTTAAGAGTAAGAAATTAAGGGCTGTTATTTCTAGTCGTTCAGCTATTCTAGCTTTTTTAGAAAAGATTTTACTTCTTCAAGTTTATCTTCTTTTATTAAATTGCTTAACTCTGTTAATTCATCCTTCACTGAGGAGTCCACGATTTTATTGGCTTGTTGTATAACTACCTTTGAATATTCTTCGATTCTATCAGCTGGCAATGCCCCTTTTTTTTCAGTAAGTTCAACATATGTCCCTGCTTGAGAAACTGCTATCTCTTTGAAGGAATCTTGCCATTCCTTGCTAGTTTGGTCATCCTTATTATTAGTTGTTGACGTATCTGTAGAGACATCAGCTTCCACTTCAACTTTATAAGAATCTTTTTCCGTTAAACCAGCCTGTACTGCACCCTTTTGTGTATAAGCTATGAATGAGTGTGCCTTCAGCACTCCGAAGTTGTCTTTAACATCAGGTGCATGTATATATAAATGTAGAGAATCGAGGCTTTGATCTTTATACTTGCTTTGAATTTCTTGAGTGATACCTTCAAAGTCGGTCTCTTCTGTAGTAACTCTAATCTCACGTTGTTCAGTATTTTTGAACTTTTCATCGACAACGATTTTGTAGTTCAATTCCTTTTGGCTTACATTAGATGTTGAGACTGGCGTTGTCTCGGTTCCGCACCCTCCTAAAGCGACACTACAAGCAACTAACAAACTAAAGCTAAACAATGGAAATTTCTTCACGGTTCATATCCCCTTCTGTCTTTTTTAACTCCACATAGAATCAATTTTCCTAGTATGGGCTTTGATTTTGTGCATGTTCATTCTACTAATAAATTGATTAAGTATCTACCATTATTATCTATTATTGTGTTTTTCGCGGTCTTTGTACCTAATTTTTATGATTTCGTACGCTTTCTGGAATACTTGATGTACGTGATAGCTGTCATTTGTCACACATACAACCTGAGTGGAGTGCTAATCAGCTTCTAGGTGCTGTGCTAGTATACAACTCAGACCACATCAGAGTCCCTGTCTGCGGTTTACTTGCAGTGACCTAACTTGTGTTAGCCAATGTCGAAGAATCGGTTACAAACGTTTCTGCAAGGATTATATTTTATCTACATTCGATAGCTATTCATAGGTCAATTGTTAGAATGAAGAAGCGGGTTTTCTTAATAAAACACTATGAATATCACGGAAACATCCCTGAACTTGACAAGTAATCTAAATTTTGGTATAATATAAGTATAGTTGAAATATTACAGAAAAGACCGTTCCTAACTCTGGGACGTCTTTTGTACGTTATTTTGATTTTATCCAGTTGAGGGGATGGAAATCCTCTTATTTTGCGTTGGAAAAATAAGAATCGAAGGGAGTTATTAATTATGGAAATTCGTGAAAAGTACCGTATTTTGAGGTTTAAGAAGAAAATTAGATTCAAGGAGTTGGCAAAGTATATGGGTTGTAGCGTTTCTCAGGTCAGCAACTTTGAAAACGCTCACAGTGGATTGAGTTACGATAAACTGGTTAAGTATATGCAGTTTATTGATGAACATAACAAAGAAATGGACGGTGAAGTGGTATGAGTTTATGCGTAATTATATTGGAACAAGACAGAATCTTCATTGCGGGAGATAGTAGAACATCAATTGGTATTGGTGGAAAGAAGTACGCTCTTGGAGAGTGCCAGAAGATCATAAAGATTGACGACATGGTTGTCTTTCGAAGTGGTAGTGAATCAATAACAAGACTTGTATTGGACGAATACCTTCAAACGGATAACAGAAGCATGAAAAAGCTACAACTGCTTACAAATAAGCATGTGAAACTTTTTGATAAGAATGCGAATATTGATTTGGGTGATACACTTCATGCTGAATTTGTCATTGCAAAAGTGGAAGGCACAACTCCTGTGATTTATAACATTTCTTCTAGCAATCCAGACAACATCACACGTATTGAAGGTGAAAAATCAACTATTACAATGAGCATGGGCGTTATAGGTGAAAATACCAACAAGCTTGTAGAGTCATTGAATGGAAAACTAGATAATCATGCATTATTTAAAACTGTTTATGAAACGCATTCAAGTGAAACGATAGGCGGTAGACTGACACACTATTTCCTTGATAAGGATCAAATTATAGAATACCAATCAAAAATTATTGATTCACGTCCAATTAGATATGCCAAATATGAGAATGATGCAGTTCAACTAGATACAACCAATGGATTAGTCGTAACAAGAAGTGACAACCAAACAAAAGCAGTATTCAATGCTACAGATGGACTCAAGTTCCAAAAGAATGTTAACGGTAATTGGGTTGATAAGTTTTACTATGATGTTAATTCAGGGAACTTGGTTATGGATGGTTCAATAGATGCGAAGGAGTTTAAAATTGGCGGAGTAAATGCCTTGGTTGGGAATAGGATATCAGTTAATTCCATTGAACCATTAGAAGTTGGCAGGAATGTACATATGGGAAGAAATGCAGTAATTTATTGGGATCAAGTACCTGATAAGCCTTATATTCCAACTTTGCCAAGCTACATTCAAAATACTAGAATAACTTCAACATCCATTGAGTCACCGAATATCAGTGGTGGAGTTATTACAGGTGGGAAAATTATTGGGGGAACAATTGAATCAGGAACGACCATTAATGTGGGAACAGATATTACTGTAGGGAATAATCTTCATATAGGTGACCCAAGTGGAGGGAATGATAAGACAATATACTTCAATAGTAGTGCTTATATAAGTTCTGGAAGATATGGTTATTCTGATATAACCGTAAGTTCTGATGTCATTAATATGAATGGACGAACGCAGTATTCGGGAACGGTAGACTTTTCTAGTGCAATTGTCGTTGGCTTGAACCTTACAGCTAAGTTTGGATAGACTTTTTGTCATGCAATTTTATGAAAATGTTATGAAATTATCAGAAAGAACGTTACAAAGAAAATATTTATACCAATTCTAAAAATATACTTAAGGAGAATGATAATTATGGGAATTAAAACTAAAAAGTGTTTGAAATGCAAAGAAATGTTACCAACTACAGAGTTTAACCAAGAGAAAAAGAACAAAGATGGGTTGTACTCGTACTGCAAGAAATGTAGAACAAATTACACAAGAGAGTGGAGATTAAAGAAGTTTGAGGACGATCCGTATCTTTATTTACTAAAGGAGTCATGTATTAAGGCTTTCGGTCGTGGTCAACCTAATTATCATAAGTCGGGATATAGTGGTATTCTCTGTGAATACCCAAGCGTAGACGTGTTCGTGAAGACTCTACAGAATGATCCTACAATTAACTCAGATTGGATAGCACAAACGGATATATTCTTAGTCACTAAGGATATGTCTGATCGTCCAACTCTAGATCGAATTGATAGTAATGGTAACTATGTACTCAAGAATCTGAAGGTGTCGCCATTTGGAGTTAACAGTTATACAGCAAATGTGAAGCCTGTCCAGATATGTATCCTTGAAGGTACTGGTATTAAGGAACACAATTTCCCAAGTGTCGCTGATGCAAAGAAGTTAGTTAAAACGATGTTCAACGTGCCAGCATCGACACTAAAGCATTTGGACAGTGGAAGCATAGTTACATTGGGCAATGGTTTGAAACTATTGGTACAGTCTCAGAATGGCGATGTGAAGGATACTGAGAGTCCCAAGTATCGTGTAGTGGTGAATACCAGATACGTAAAATACGATCTTGAAACGGATGAAGAAGTAGATTCGAAATTGGGATATCAAATAGAATATGTATCAAGCGGAATTAGACTAAACAAGCTTCTCAAATGAGTTGTTATTGTGAATAGCTATATTTCTCATGAAGATTTATGAAAATGGATGCAAAAAAATGAAAGTATTCATATCAAGCAAAATTAAAAATTATTAGAGCATCTACTTAATGTGGATGCTCTTTATTATCATACGACAGGAGAGGATTTAGATGTATCAAGGGGAAAAAGGGGATAGAAAAGATAATGTGATTAATAGATTGTATGATTTGTACATAGTTCAAACCAAGAAGTATTTAGTTCAAGATTGCAATGGTAAATACAGTACAGTCAACAGCAAAAAGGTTTCAGGAGATGGGAATAAAGGAATGCCACAACTTCTACCATACATAATGGAACGTCATTTGGAACAGAAACATACAGTTGGTGTATTTAGTGGTGTAGCTTACAGCAAATTTCTTTGTTTTGATGTTGATTATAAAGACCTTGAGTATGCTAGATGGCAGACCTACCGCATTTCACATGTATTGGATAGTATCGGGGTGCACAATCACTATATAAGCTTCAGCGGCAACAAAGGGTATCATATTGAAATCTTCTTTAATGAATTAATTGATCTTGTTACAGCTAAAAGGTTCTATCAGTTTGTCTTGAAGGAAGCAGATATTCAAAAATGTGAAAAAGGCGAAGTTGAATTTAGACCTACCGATAAGCAAGGCGTTAAACTTCCACTTGGTATTCATCAGGTTAGTGGCAACTTTTGCGGCTATTGTGAAGTTGAGACAGGACTAGCAGTTATGAATTTAGAAAATAGTGGAACTTATTTACTCGAAATCAAGAAAATTAGTAGCACTATAATTCATAATATTCTCGAACGTAATGATGATGTTCATGAATTTGTGGTAAGCAATAATAAACCTGCTGAAACTGACATTATAGACACTGAAGAAATTCTTACTGAACACAGAGATTTACCTATCTACTTTAATACGGAAGATTCTATTATAGACAGTGCAATTGAGTTACTGAAGAATGGATTACAGATTTCTGGAACAAGGCATAATTCTTTATTTAAGATAGGATTGTATTTAAAGTATCTGGGTAATGACAGAGAATTGACAGAGCAGATGCTGATTGATTGGATGAATAAACAGAATAAAGCATTCTACAGAAGCGATGAGAATGAATGCTTTAGAGACATTCAGGAAATTGTCAGCTATATTTACTTGAACGATTCAACAATAGTTCCGAAACAGAAGGAAGTCTTTGTGAGCAAGGGCGAAGTTGATGCAATAATTGAACGTTGCAAAATGAAGAATTATAAGCTTTTAACCTACTCTATGCTGGTTCATGCAAAACGATTTGCGAGAGGTGATGGAGTGTTCTTCATGACGCTTAAGCAAATGACAGAAGCAACAGGTCTTGTGGAGAGTACCGTTGAAAGGAATATGAACAAACTTGCTGAGATTGGAGTAATTGAAATCGTAGAACGGAATCGAGTGCAGAGTGGAACTCATAGGAAGAAACCTAATTTATATCGAATGACATTAGTATTGGAGAATGTTAATGAATTAACTGACTCATTAGATTCTAATGATAGTGATATTAAATTGGTTGATGAAATGAAACCACAAACATGCGTGATGAATAGTACATTCACTACTTCAGATGATGATTGTAGTTCTGGTATCGTTGCATGTTTTAATCATTACTACACTCAGTCTCAATTAAGAAAGCTGTTGTCAAGAAAGCAGTTTGATAGTTTTGCCTATGTTGCTTAGTTAGCTGGTTGAGGGTTGTAGGTAGAGGTAGTGCTGAGGGAAGTGCTTTGGTAGACCTTTGGAAGTGCTAATTAATATAAATACCTATTAACCCTCAAAACGTACACTGGGTTCAAAAATGGAGAAGTATTAAGAGTTAAGGCGTAGGGTAGAGGTTGAAGAGGATAATAACTTGATCTCAAGTAAAGTACATAACTGCACGCTAGCATCTATGCTCCATGTTGTTTAGTTTGGTTATGAACGTTGTCTGGAGAGTGTACAATCGTTTTTAAGAAGCACAGCAATTTGAAGTTTGCAATGAAGCATCAAGAGCATGGTATAGTTATATTAACTTATTTAGGAAGTTAAGGTGATGTTATGGATTTTGAATGCGAAGGCTTTCTCGGAATTGAAGCTGACTCATTAATGGAGGAAGCCCTTGAAGATTACGCTCCTTGGTTTAATTTAGCCTATGATGTAAACAGATTAGTAAATGAAATAAGACAAAGTATTCAAGTCGATGGAGATCAGCATAAGGAAATACTCATTCATATGCTAGTTACAAAGATATCGAATCATTTTCAATCTATTATTTTGTTACTTAAAAAGGGCTTATCAGTCGAAGCTGATATTCTTGTACGTTCTATGTTGGAAAGTGTGATACCTATACGTCTATTAGTGATAGATGAAAAGTTTTTTGATGAATTTGTAAGAAATGATAAGGCAAATAAATATTCGCTTTATAACGTACTACTTGATAAACGAAACGAGAATGTGTTTGAAGTAGCGAAGATTGATGCTACTAAAAGGGATGAATTAAAAGATGAATTATCTCCCTTTTTCAAGGATGGAAAAATAAGGACTTTTAAAACTGAGGAATTAGCAATACGATCGGGTATGAATATGGATTATCAATTAGCATATCGTTACTTAAGCGGATATGTTCATTCCTCTTTTGATACATTAGAGAAGGCATACCTTATTATAGAAGAAGGTGAGTTAGTTGCTTTTAATTATGGGCATTATACAGAGCCATATCCGAGAATACTTTTCTCTAGCATGTATTTCGTTTTGAAAGCGATAGAGCACGTTAACGAGTATTTCAATGTGGACAAGAAAGAGGAAATAGAAATCATAGTGAAAGGGATTCAAAGTTTAAACGCTAAGCAGTAATTAAGGGTTGAAGTTATAGGAGTACATATTTGTGTTAGGGATAGACACTACCCTAGATACCATCAGTAACTATGGTGGAGAGGGATTCGCTTCTTCATTTATAGGGAATAATAAAGTAATGAAGCCTTTTATAATACGAGATATACCATTGACAATGCTAAGTTAGAGTAGTGTTTCGTACCCCTAATTAGTGAGAATGGAGGTTCAAAAATGGTGGTGTCAAACGCTGAGTTTCAAGTGATTATTGAAAAGCTACCAGAATCAAAGTTAAACAAGTTAAAACAATATGCAGTTAAGCTATTAAATGAAGAACAAGAGGAATTTAACAAAGGACTAGACTTCCTATTTAACAATTACAATGAAGCGTTGGATCGATTAAAAGATAGGTGAAGTGTAAGTGTAAGAAGTTTAGGTTGTAGATATAGATAAGCTTAGACCAGCAATTGTGGTTAGCAATAACGATTTATAACATATACTTATCTGATCACTATTGAAAATCTTGGTTTCGGAGATATTAATGAACATGTGAATGGTCTGTAAAATGAGATACTTGATAATCAAAGAAGGTTGGAGTCTTGAGTTTCGATACAGATATGTATGAGGTAATTCAAAAGTATCTGAAAGATACAAATTGGTGTCGGTTACTGAACTAATGTGTCACGTTAATTTTAATTTCCAAAATGATGTTTAAATTATACCCCAATTGTTGGAATCATTTTATTGATTTCCTCAATTTTATGGTAGAGTGGAAATAAAATTCCAATAAATATGGTATGAAGAAAATAATATATGAAGTAATGGATAACAATCGCAGCTATAATAGTGATTCCTTTTATTATAGGAGCAAATTCTTTTGAATCATTAAACAATTCATTTAATTTATAAAACCCAATGTCATATAGTATAATTACAGTGTACGCAGTTGCAACTAAGCTTACAGCCCTAAGCCCAAACGGAACCATGTTGCTCATATCTAATCCGTTTTTAAGATAGTTAGTAAAATAAAGATAATCAATAAATGTAAGCAATTCTCCAAGCACAGGAGTATTGCTAGCAATGCTATTGCCTAAGAATCCAATACTAATAAATTGTAGTAAACTTGCAACGATAACTACGGCTAGAAAAATGTAGATATGTTTTTGTTCCATTATTTTGTCCTCCATGAAAGTGATGTTAAAGTAATTAATTGAATTAAATACTCCTAAACCAATACTCTAGGATTCTCACCCAATTCTAAGAGAACAACCATAGTATTGATTATCATCAGACATTAATTCGACAAATTTATCCAAATTCCTTCATTTTTATCTCTACTGATTAAATCCTTAACGAGCCATTTGATAAAGAGTTGACTCACCGTCATGACAATCCTATGAAACATCTAATAGTTATCACAAATATTTCAATAGACTTTTCGGATGGAAGTGTAAAGAAGAGCCAATGATGTCACGCTTCACGATAAGAACATTGAACTTTTTATCTGCAAACAAGAGAGAATATCAATGAGTCATTAACAATTTACGTTAACGCGTTATCGTAGCACGACAATAGCATATGCTCTTACCTTAGATAGAATTGTGGTTTTATTTATGAAGAGAGTAGAGGTTGGTAGGTATTTATTGAATATTGATAAGTGGAATTAATCGTTAAAAATAGTTGGATTATTGAAGGGTGATATTGAAATTGAAAATAATAACAAAAGAGAATTATTATCTTCCATGTGAACAGGTTAAGGCACTTGGAAAGCTAAATACAGCATCAGGGATGATAGAAGCTTTGACCGAGCAGACCTATATTGATTCAGTCAAAGATATTTCTTTGAATACGAGTGTTCCTGATGAAGTGAAGTCACTTTTTGAGGTTTCTTTAGCGTTACATGTATACGGCTTTCTTTGTTGGGCATTTTTTACGATAGCAAACGAGCAATCATATAAAGCGTTTGAGTGTGCAATATCATATAAACATAATGAGATAATGGGTACTAATTATGACAAGAAAGGTACACGTCAATTAAACCTCAACACGAAAATAAGAAATCTTATAGAACAAGGGATATTAAAATCAGACCAAGAATTGCAATATAAAGCTTTGAGAGAATTACGTAATTCTGCCTTTCATCCATCTTCACAAAGTAACTTCGGACATGATCAACGTGTATTAAGATTAGTTGCAAAAGTGATAAACGAATTATTTGATCATTAATAACGCCTAGCAATCTTTATGGAGAATTATATTTATCCAGTTTGGTTGATTAGTGATCATGACAATAACTCTTAAATAGTAAGACGGAGTTTAGAAATCACTATTAGGAAATAAAGTATGATGAGGCTACTTTGAATAAGGTGAAATAAGCCTAGCATAATTGCAAAGGCTTATTATCGGTATGTCTGCTACAGTTTAAAACTTCTAAATTTCTAAATTTATTCTATTACCTAAAGGTGGAATATCTAAGTCTTGGCTAAATATTTGAGTCTGTGTAAATGATTTGATTATATCTTCATACTTCCACCAGTCTCTATCATGTTTCCAAAATACACCATCAATTACACCGTCAGTGTTAATATATTTATACAACTTATTTTGAATATCACCGATTATTAATTTAAGTGAATATTTAGTATGTAACATCGTAATAATAGAATTATCTTTTAGCTTAATAAAAACAACAAAAATATCGTTATTTAATTGGTAAAACATTATTTCATGTTGTGCAGATAGATGGCTTGTTATAAATTCTTTACTACTTAAATAAGGTTGATCATTATATATAAATATCTCCCTTTGAATAAGTTCGGGGAACCTTCTCAGAAGTTCTTCATAGTCTTCTGTAAACACAGTTACAGGTAGATCGTATCTTGCTAATGTTGAAATGCAACCCTTCTTATCAGTTATAAAAAAGTAACGCTTTCCTAATGCTATGTCATCAAACATTATATTGTAAAGATTATCAGTGACAATAATCCAAAACGAACTAAATATTCCCTTTATATCCTTCATATCATCCAATGATGATAAAAAAATATGTTCATAGTTTGTATTAATTACTGCTGGTCTAATAAGATCAAATATTTCCAATCTCTCTTCCTCAGAGATGTCATCGATATTATCAATTATTTCTTGGGTATTATTTATGGTATTTTCAATTACAGAATCGACTGGATTAATGGGGTAGCTATACTTAATGAATTGACTCTTTGCAAAGTTGAAAAATTCCAATAGATTAGCTTTATTGCATTCGTTAGATATTAAGTTGGCTTCAGCCAATAACATCTCATCTGTTATTGATTCTACAGGGGAACTTTGCAATAATTTTTTTAATGAACTAACTAATTTAGGAAAACGAGTATTGGGGTTGAAGTCTAAGCTTTGCTCAATTAATAATGATTGAACCAAATACTCTTCATTGAGTAAATTTTCACTAAAGAGAAGTTGGCTTTTTATATTCATAGCAAGCCTAGCAATACGGTTTATTAATGTTGAATTAAATATTTCTTGCCAATTTTCTGATTCTAAGAACTCTGTTATGGTGTAAACTTTTTGAGCCGTATAAGCATTTTTCCTTTTTAAATCCTCTAACTTATCTTTAAATTGATCGGGTTTGTTATACTTTATAGCAACGAACTGTGAATAGTATGACAAACATTCATGAACTATATCTGACGCTTCAACTAATCGTCTTGATAATAAATTTAATCGGTGCATATTTTGGATTTGGAGGTTGTTTATACAATGATTTTTTACTTGTTCAATCAAAAAATTAAACGCTCCGAAGCTTGTGCCCCGTGTTAAGTACATGTGAGAAAATTCATGTATACTTTGAAGAATGATTTCGTTGGAATCGGAATGATGTTGATTAGATTCGATATGAGTAAAGTTAACAAAACTATATTGTGCTAGTATGTCTCTCATTAATTGTTTTCCTTAGAAAAATCGTTATTATATTCACACCAAATGTTTTTTCCGAATTTGAATACAAAGAGTAAAGCGGAGGAAACTATTCCAGTAATAAAAACTGATTCCGTACCATCACCAAACTTTGCAGCAATTGTAGTTGACACAATAAGAATAGCGCTATTAAAGTTTTGGACGAAGGTACTTCTATCTTTCGAATAATCATCATTATTTTTACAGATAACCTTATGTATCTCCTTTTTTATGGACTTAATAATATTTTTATCAGAATTATCAAGATAAAAATTTGTGTTATTCGGGTTGAATAAACTACTACATATTCTTAATCCGATACTATTATAATCCTCTTCAGTGGAATCAGGATTATCCAAAGTTTCAAATAATTGATGAATGTGAATTGGTGAAACCTGATCTTCATTTAATTGTTTGTTAAGATTTTTTTTTATAATCTCATAATCTTCGTCTGTCATTTCCCAGTTCATAAAAAGTCCCCTTGTAAATGTATTTTTGAATAATAAATTATCATCTAACTATAAGTTCATAAACAAATTACTACCAAAACACATTATATATTACTAGGTGAATAAAGGGAAATTTTGTCGAATATGGTCATGAGTATAATCCCAATTTTGAGTACACCTTATGGGACATAATGAACTTTATGTATCATCAATAGTTGAAGTGTCGGATTTACGGGGCTCATATGTATAGCTATTCAATATAGTTAGGTGATGCATATTTGGAAGGAGATAGTCAGAGCCTTATCTAAGGTTCTGGCTTATTTTATATGTCTAAAAAGTAAAAAACACAAGACTTAGTGTCCTTATGTTTTTTTACTGTTCTTATAACTTATTTAGTTTGTCGAGCATCTTCTTGCGTGTGGGATTGGTGTATAAAAGCGTAGTGTGAATGTTGCTATGCCCAACTATGTTTGCCACTTCATGAACATCAAAGCCATTCTCAAGGGCATTGGAGCAGAAGTAATGACGCAGATCATGTGGTGAAAGGACGTGTTCAAATCCAGCCTTCTGACTGTATTGGGTAAACACATCATTAGCGGTAATACGGCTCATTCGTTCCCTTTTATTAGACACAAACAGATATGGACTATCCGCATGTTTGTGTTCCTGCCTGATCTTCAAGTATTCCTTAATAGCATCGACCACTTTGTCATTCAACAAAACGGTTCTTTCCTTATCACCTTTGCCCTCCCGAATGACCAATTCATTAGAAGAAAGATATAAGTCCTTATCAATAATAATATTAAGTGCTTCGCTAATGCGACAACCAGTATACGCTAGCAATGTAACAAGGGCGAGGTTCCTAGAGTTGCCTTTCTCAATCACAACTAGCATGAATTTATTAACATCTTTCTCGGTGAATTTAGCAGGGGAAGCAAATTGTTGCTGTACCTTTCGTCGGTGACTCTGGGTAACGACTATATCAGTTTGTACACCAATTGACACAAGGTACACATTGTATTTTTGTAGAGAGGCGATCTTAGCATTGATTGTTTTCGCTGTCGGTACTCGACGTTTGACCGTTTGTAGGAACTGAACATAGTCCTTGACGTTTTGTGCATACAGAATGGTTGGTTCTTTATCGTATGTGCCTTCAAACCATTTAAAGAAGTCTTTGATAACTAATAGGTAGTTGTAGATGGTATTCTGTGATCGTTCTTCTTCTCGAAGCTGTTCGGTAAATCCTTCGATTAAGTTCATATTTCAATCCTCCATAAATTATGTTTACTTCCAATTAGCCACTTTATTAATAAGTTATGTATGGTTTTGTATTCTGATTCTAGCATTAGGAAATATGAAAGTAAACATAATTTATATTATGAATGGTTTTTGATTTAAGGTTTTAATACTTTATCAGTGTATGGCAAGGGAGTATATGCTGACAGGTAGGGGAGGTGGTAATCACTTTCGGAGATAAGTATTAACTTCTGAAGGGGACTAGGCACTACAGTCGCTCGACTTATAAAGTATTGAGAGGATAGTCTTACTTGTACATAATAGCTTTTATTTGATATTGAATGAGTAATCTCTGGTACATCTTCGGGATCAGGCTATTGATGTTGGTGAAATAGGTGTATTTAAACGATATCCAGAACCTCAATACAAGGATTTAGAATAAAGAATGTCGAAATTAACAATTATCACAAAATATAACATCAGAGGTGCTTAAAGTTTATGAAAAAATCAAGTGTCATTTTTGTTTCTGCTATTTCTGTCTCACTACTACTGTTGCAAGGTTGCTCTGATAATGAATCAGCACCAGCCAATACGACTTCGACACAAGAGACAGCTAAGATTACACCAGAAGTTAAACCAGAACCAATTCCAGAAGTTGTATCTGAAGTTGTGCCAGAGATTCAAGTTGAAACTACTATTACTCCTGAAGTACCTGTAGAGGAAGAAGTAGCTGATATAAAGCCAGAGATTAACACATCTGTTTTTGTCTATGCGGAGAAGGTTGAGGTGACGGATTCTAGAGACATTACAGAAAATATTGATCTGGTTGTATTTGTAAATGAAAATATGGCAGTCGGAACAGCGACACAACGTATTATTATACAAACATATGATTTCTTACAACAAGGTGACATTAAAGGTGCAAAGAACGTAACAATTGGATTAATGTCAGGGGAATTTCGAGTATTTCAATTCACAGTTGATGTGACGAAGTTTAAGGCAGGAGATAATTTTATTCATTCTGTTTTGGATGCGTCGAAGATTGATAAGGTGCGTCCTGATGTGGATGAGTTCGGTAAAGCGGCTGATTTTTGGTAGAGTGAACAATGTTATCACAAGCAATGTTCCTTTTAAGATGCAGTATGCCATTCGAGGAAGATAAACAGAAAGCAGTAGATCGTATATTTAAGGACTAGTCACCTGTGAAGGGTGATTCATTTGATACATAGGAATGGGTGGGGGATAGTTTTCACTTAAACAGAGTTATCGTAATACTGATAAGGGCATAGCACATACAGCCAGCGACTCAATAATGAAATTTAACGATACGATGAGGGTGAAACTTAATCAAGGAGTACAATTACAATATATGGTATGATTATGTTCGCTAGGAAATCTACACTCGTGTCAGAACAAATATATCCGTCGCATCAGAGTCCATTAGATCGGATGACTATGGGGCAGAGGATGTTGAATAGCTTCGTCTATCATTCTACATAGGGTGATTACACGAACTCGCCTGTCCTACCATTTAAGAGGTATATGTGATTTCGTAGATTAGGAGTTATGTGAATTTTAGCTTAAATAAAAAAGAGATTAAGGGGAAATTAAGATTGTTACTCAAATTTAGAACTAGTAATACATTAATAAATTTTTTGGGAGTAGGATTCATTATTCTTGGAGTTGTTAGGTTAACTCCTTTATATAAGCTTGTTTCTGACTCGTTACTAGCATTTACATTAACGGCTTTCCTTCTAATTCTCTCAGATTTTACACAGTTTATTTCTGAAAAATACGATAACTTAGAGAACTTAGAGGAATATGGAACAGAAACTTTGAAGAAAGATAAGATTCTTCTTTTTCTTATTTCATTACTACATTCAGCACTTGTTGCATTATCTGCAATTTCTTTAATTGTGATTCCTTATTTAGACCTTTCTAGAATCTTCTCCGTTAATGAACTAACATCAATTAACGATATGTTAACATTATCGGGTTTAGGAATTGCGATAAGTTTAATAGGATTAAAGTCAAAGAGAATGCAAGATAAGGAGTTTAAAGAGATTGCCGATGCAGTAGGAGAAAAAATATCAAGGGAATTTGCAAATAGCCCAGAAACCAAAGAACTGATTAAGAATCTAGTTATGGATGAATTTGAAAAAACAGATATAGAGAATGTTGTGAATAAAGTAGTTCGTAATTTGAAAAAAGAAAGTTAATAAATTTAAAATCAGATTTTCGGACAATTTCAGGATGGCTAAACATCACATAACAAAAGCTCCTCATTTGCCAAGAGGGATTTCTGAGAATCGGATTCAGGGACACATTCAATTGGCTAAGTATATCAACCCGTTCGCTTTTGATGGTTACGAAGTATATCAGCCTGAATTGCATGATTTTGCGAAACATGTTAAGTTGAAGCATTTTAATGATTGAGCCAACGGAACAAGCTAGTTGAATGAAAGAGAAGTTTCATTTAGTAAGCCACTCTATATTATGGAGTGGTTTTGTGTTTATATGTAAGGTATTTCTTATGGGGTCACATGCTACTTTGAACTTAGATACGATAGGTTGAATCTATGTAAGGCGTTTTGGTGGTATTAACTATAGAGCAATAGCTTCAATTTTCCAGAAAGCTAGGGATATCTGTTGAGTTTATTTCATTATATTCTACACTTGTGCTGAACAGCCACGATAATTCGTGTGGCTGGTAAAGAGGGGTACTAATATCTTCCTTTACGGTATTTTACGTAGCAACTATTTACATAGTCCTTATATTCTTCTACTGTAAGACCATTGCACCTAGCTAGATAATCTACTAAAAAGTCTACTCCTTCGGGATGGATGGGGAAATCAGGGTTTTCCCATTCCAAATAGTCTAATGGATTATAATCTCTCATAGAGATGTTCAATGGACCATATATAGGAAATACGTTGCCAACAAAAGAACCGCCAACACCCCAGTGAATAGGTATAAAATGTCCTAGATGAATCTCGTGAAAGGGAGCAGGAAGTTGGGTTATTGGGCAACTCATGTTGAAGTCTTCAAAGAATATGTTCCTCCAATCTTTGGTAGATAGTTCATAGCGTAGTTGGTGGGATTTGTTTCCAGTATCACGAACGTATTTGTTAACCCGTGCCTTGTTATTAGAGCAAATTGAAATGCCCAAAGTAGATCGTGGGTTCAATATTTCTATTTCTCCAAAATTTTTAGAGTGAATCATTGGATGTTTATTCTGAGGTTTAAAGTCTAACATTATAAGCTATCACTACTCCTTAATAGTCTTCTTGAATAAAGACTTTTGTTTGATATCTGATAAAGTCAGTGTAAATATAACAGTGTTCCGAGGCTATCTTATGAATAGACATAACCTTGTGCTTGAGATTTGCTCTGTTCCAGACACGAATATTCGGTGGACATGAATCTCCCCATTTCTTCATCTGATGTAATTTTAAGCAATCTTCAATTGATTTAGTTCCGAATTTTTTTAATGCTCTTTTGGATATTGTAACGTTACCTAGCAATAGCTTTTGCATAATAGTTGTCTCCTTCCTTTTCACTGGTACCTTTTTTTGTTCAATCTAAAAAGAGTACAGAAGTTATAATATAGTAGATATCGAGAAACGTGAACACCTCAGATATTTCCATGAATTAATTTACAAGTATGGAATAAAATTAAAATAATTTATAGGTTTTGAATATATAGAGGAATATGAGGATTAAAGGTAGTTCGATTATTAGAAATGGTGGGCTAGTTAAGGTTAAAGAGTGAGTGCCATCCTCAAAGAAGGAAACTAGTAATAAAGAGGGTTGATGGTTTACGATGGGAATCCATCATCTGATCTTTATTCATTGCTATATTCATCCAGTTAGATATAAGATTATTGAACTAATACAAATGGGGGAAATACATAATGGAGACTTTTACAACAATATTAATACTATTGTCTATGGTTGGGATTATTCTAGGTATTGTAGGAGTTATCAAAGGAAGTATCAAGTTCCTCAGGATAAAAGGTAGGAAGAATAGCTTATTTCTAGTAATTGCTTTTTTCGTACTAGCTACTATTGGAGGAACTCTAGCACCTGTAGATAAAGATAACAGTACAGTTGCTCTTCAAAACAATGCTTCTCAGAAAGAGAAAGCAGTTGTCACTTCAACTATTAGTGAAAAGTCAGATGGTGACAGTGTTAAGACAACTGATAATAAACAAGTTGTAGTGGCACCATCGACAACACCAAAAGAAGTAACAACTAAAGAAGAGAAAAAGGCGATACAGACTCCATCAACACCTACAGGTATTCTCACAGTGCATTATATTGATGTTGGACAAGGTGCATCTCAATTGATTCTGACACCTAGTGGCAAAACTATGCTCATAGACGGTGGCAACAATGATGATGAACAGCGTATTGTTAATTACCTTAAAAAGCAAGGCGTTAAGAAAGTAGATATTCTAATTGGGACACATCCTGATGCTGATCATATAGGTGGCTTAGATGCTGTAGTGAATGCATTTGAAATTGGTAGCATATACATGCCAAAGGTTTCTTCCAATACAAAAACATTTGAATCCTTGCTTACTTCCATAGCGAATAAAAACTTGAAAGTTACCACAGCAAAAGCTGGAATTGATCTCAAGCTTGATGATCAACTGATTGTAAATATGATTGCTCCAGTTAACACTTATGATGATACAAATGATATGAGTGCTGTAATCAAAATTACATTTGGAAGTAACTCCTTCCTCTTCACTGGTGATGCAGAAGCGAAAAGCGAGAAGGACTTGCTGGCTAACGGTACTAATTTAAAATCTGATGTGCTATTGGTTGGGCATCATGGTTCTAACTCGTCCACAAGTCAGTCATTCTTAAATGCTGTTAATCCTGCCTATGCAGTAATTCAAGTAGGAGAGAACAACTATGGGCATCCAACAAGTAATATTCTGAAACGACTAGCTGACAAAAAGATCAAAATATATCGAAATGATGAACAGGGAAATATTATCTTTACATCTGATGGGAAGAAGATTACAACTTCACAAAGTGAATCAAAGACTACCATTAGACCAACGGTAACTGAAGCTCCTTCAGCCACTCCTAAGGTTGCAGAAGTGCCAAAGCAATCAGCAGTCATCTACGCTAATTGTACGGCTGTGAGGGAAGCAGGAAAGGCTCCATTGCATAAGGGTGATGCTGGATATAGCACTAAGCTAGATCGAGATGGTGACGGAGTTGCATGTGAATCAAGCTCATCATCAACAACACAGACAAAACCTAAGACAGAAACTCCAGTAGTTAAAGCCCCTAAGAAGAAAGAAACAACAAACGTTTACTACAAAAACTGTACGGCAGTTAGAGATGCAGGGGCTGACCCTATTTATGAAGGAGAGCCAGGTTATAGTAGAAAGTTAGATCGAGATGGCGATGGAGTAGCATGTGAGTAATATTAGGAGGTCTTTCTATGAAGGGTATCGTTGATAGTTTCGAAGGGAATTATGTGATTATCGAGATTGATGGTCAAACAAGGGACATTCTTAAATCTGATGTTGATATATCCGTCAAAGTTGGTGATGTCGTTGTATTAGTTTCTGGAGTATGGACAACTGATTTAACGGAGACAGAACTACGAGAACAGAAGATAAAGAAGCTAATAAACGATGTCTGGGAAGACTAAATAGGGATAAGTTGAGGAAAAACGCAGATAATTATTTTGTTGTTGTAATTTTTTAGGATATGAGATAAATTATATCTATCGAAATGATTGAAACGGAAGCACCGTTCAAATCACAGTCTATTTAAGCTGTGTTTATGAATGGTGCTTTTTTTGCGTTTTTAATTGAAAGGGAGGTAATGATCAATGAGAATTATTACATCTGACGCCGATTTACAGAATTGTATTTATTTTCAGCAGAATGTGGAGGTATGGGTTGGTGAAGACATTGAGATTGATGAGACCTATAAGATAGTGGACTTCAATGATGAAATGGTAAGGGTTTCTGATGGGTTCTCTTTCTTGCGAAGTAACATTACAATACGAATAGCGTAGAAGGGGGCGGTCTAAAAGGTATTTCTAAGTAGAAAAAAACATCCCAATTCACTCATAGTAAGTTGATGTTGACAGCTTAATGAAATATTCCTTCGACTTTAATGTCGTGAAGGTAGATTCAATAGTTTATACAATATATTAGTAGAATGAACTAATAAGATCCATAGCAAGCAAGTAACAATGTGGATTGTCAACATTAAACAAGACAGCTTTTCTATGGTGTTCCATCTTGTAATCAATAGGACTTTTGTAGCCAAGAGTCCCGTGAATCCGAATGTGGTTGAACCAATGTACATAGTCATGTACTTCTCTCGTTAGTTCTGTAAGGATTTCGAAATGGCGTTGCTTTACAGAAGAGTTTTAAAGTTGCTTCAGCAACCGAATTGTCGTAAGGACAACCTTTCATACTCAAAGATCGTTTAATCTTAACATTTCTAAGGCTCGTCTATGAGTTTGTTTTTAAACTCATTCACACGGTCTGTATGAAGGTCTTAACACATACAGCCTGAAACTCGATAGTAATTTTGGAGCGGAACGATAAAGATAAACATACCAACATAAGGTATGATGAGTGCTTAATAGAACATCATAAAAAATGTCTAATTTTGTGTTGATAATCTAAAAAGTATTTTATAATGAATGATGAAGTGATTAACTAAAGGCTAATATAGCAGATGGAGGAATTGCGATGTTTAAAATTTTCAGAAAAAAAATTAAAGGGTTTCCTAAGTGCAGTAATAAAGTAGATTCTAATGAAGAAAAAAAGGAACAAGAACTAGAAAATTTCTCTGTAATACCTTTTGAAAAAAAAATAGTTTATATGAAAGAAAATAGAATAATTGATTTTCCTGAAAAGTATGAACACGTAGATGGTAAGTTAACTGTCTTTGAAAAAGACAAGTATTTTAGTTCTGCCCGAAGGGTATATGACTCGGCAAATATAGGGGAATATATAAAGAGAATAGAAATTAAGGGCAACCTTGATGGTTTAGGAGAATGTCAATCATACGTTGAAAATGATAAGTTGCAGATAATAGTTCGAATTGCTTCCAAAGAGATGGGAATTATAGGTCACAGCGGGTACGTACATAAATATACTGAAGAAAAATGTAGAAAATTTACTGAAACTCTAGCACATGAATTAGTACATGCAAAGAATCATGTGAATTTTATAAGAAAGTTTGGAATTGAAGAGTATAAAGCTATTCGAGAAAGTAAGAATAAACTTCTATCAATTGCATGGAATATATTAGATGAGTATTCAGCTTGTAGGGAAACTGCTGAGCAATATAATTCATTTGACTCAGTAGAAAGAATAGGAGAATCTGAAAAATTCATGTACACAAGTATAATGAAGGGGGTTTTAAAGAATAAAGAAAAAGAAAAAGTATTAATGGATTCGAATACCTATATGTATATTCATCATCTGAATTATACTATTGCAACAAGAAGTGCTTTTGCAGATGTGTCGGGAAATGAAGAGGAACATCTAAATCATATTGGTGGCAATGATAAGTTTTCTAATTATGTTAAGTCGATAAGGAGTTTATTGGGTGAATATTATCATTTACAACCTTTAAACGAAGTAAGTTATAAAAAGTTAGGGAAAAGTATAATGTGCAGTTTTTTAGAAATTTATGAGGTGGAAAAAGAAGAAATGAACGATATTATAGTTAACTAGGATGAGTCCTTAGGAATTGCCAACACTAAAACCAAATTGTTGAGTCAGTTATTAGGAAGTCGGGCTATAGAAATCTATTTTTTGACTACTTTACATAAATTCATCACCACTTTATAATTAAAATAGTAACAACAATACGAGAAGTAGTCTATATTCTTTAAATAGATAATATACGTGATTATACCAACAGAAGCAGCGTTCCGCATTGCAAAATGCAGCATCTGTAGCAGCTATGTTCTTGACTACTGAAGCTGTCATTGCTGACAAGCCAGAGCCAGAAAAAGCCGGCGGAATGCCTGATATGGGCGGCATGGGTGGAATGGGCGGCATGATGTGATGAAATCATTATCGAAGTAATTCGATGATGAGCGACCGCGCTTAAGCGGTAGATTTCATCGCCGATGGAGCAGATTTCGCTCCATGCGGTAATCAGGCTGAGAAGTCTGTACATCAAGAGTTTCCTTGTGAGGAAACACCGTTTGACCACATAGTGCAAAAATGAGAGACCTTTCAAGAGTTCATTGAACTTTTGGGAGGTCTCTCATTATTTTTGATAATGAAGTTATCGGAACTGGAATTCTATTTAGAATAAAACTATAATTCCTTAAAAAGACTTGTTTTAACAGCAAGTCTTTTTAAACATGAACAGGTGGGTATGTCTCAATCTAATACTTCATCTAAAACATTTTTTACTAAACGACGTACTTCATCTGTTGACTTGGTATCCATTAATTGGTTTCTTAGTTCGCCTGCGCCTCTAAATCCACGAACATAGATTTTGAAAAAGCGAAGAAGTGGTTTAAATGGACGTGGTTCGGTTTCTTTTGAATATTTATCGTGAAGATCCAACTGTAAAAGAAGTAAATTGAGAAAATCCTTCGCGCTATGTTCTTTAGCGTCTTTTTCAAAAGCAAATGGATTGGTGAAAATACCGCGGCCAATCATGACTCCATCAACGCCGTATTGTTCTACTAATTTTAATCCTGTTGCGCGGTCAGGAATATCTCCATTAATGGTTATCAACGTATTTGGAGCAATTTCATCGCGTAATTTTTTTATTTCAGGGATTAGTTCCCAGTGTGCATCTACTTTACTCATCTCTTTTTTTGTACGAAGGTGAATGGAAAGATTCGCAATATCTTGTTTCAATATATGTCCTAACCAATCGCGCCACTCGTCAATATCAAAGTAACCCAATCTTGTTTTAACACTAACCGGCAATCCACCTGCTTTTGCTGCTTGAATAATTTCTGCTGCAACTTCAGGATGATGTATTAATCCAGCCCCTTTTCCATTGGATGCTACGTTTTGTACTGGGCATCCCATGTTTAAATCGATACCACGAAAACCAAGTTTTTTCATATCAATACTCATCTGTTCAAAAAATGCAGGTTTATTGCCCCAAATATGAGCGACAATCGGTTGCTCATCTTCTGTGAACGTTAATCGACCACGTACACTGTCTTTTCCTAAAGGGTGACAATAACTTTCTGTATTTGTGAATTCCGTGAAAAACACGTCAGGTTTTGCAGCTTCACTAATGACGTGACGAAATACAACATCTGTAACATCTTCCATTGGTGCTAATATAAAAAACGGCTTTGGTAAGTCAAGCCAAAAATTTTGTTCGTTACTCATATTATCTCCTCCTGTTGCAACATATAAAAACGATATGTAGCAAAGTCCTTTACCCATCATACATAGTATCATTTTTTTTCGTTTGAAGCACAGAATCAATTGTGTGAGCGACAGACATATTTTTGGTGTCTGTCACCCATCACACTTGATGTTGTTGAATTTGTATGAAGTGCATGTTCATTCTGCCCCATTCTCGTGATAATGATAAGGTATGTCTGTTTTGAAGAGGTACAGAAGCATTGTGGGAATAATCCTTCAATACATGAATGGACTGTTGAAAAGAGAATCATTTCTTGACTAATATAAAAGAACAAACGCTCGTCGCGGAAATTGACCATTTAGATGAATAAGGCAATGGAATAGTTGTGATTTGGCGTGAGAGTGATACAGGTTCCAATTTTAGAAAGTTGAAACTAACGATTCCGCAGACACTTATAGGGGAGTCAGTGCAGGTTGTCGTCGATGATCCCGATAAGAAACGAAGAAAAGTAATGCCTGTAGAGATTCTAGCTGCAAGCCACGAACGGACGGATGCACCTTGTCCTCATTTTGAGCTTTGCGGAGGTTGTGTATGGGATATTGGAATGCATGAACAAGGAAATTTCGTAAGATCATCCCATTGGAAACGTGTCTGATTGCAGGCCGGAATATGGGAGATGGCATGTTGGAAGTCAGGGAATGGGTAAAAGAGTTCGGCCTTAAAGACTGTGACAAAGATGCACATGATGGGCTTCTTCGTCATTTGATGGTGCGGGAATCGTTTGCGACCGGCGAAATGATGTTGGCATTGTTTGCTACAAATACGCCTGACGGTGAATTGGCAGGAATCGAGACTGTCGAGACATCGATTGAATCCGCAAAATGGAATGCCATCGATAATGATTTGCATAACAGGACATTCCTTGCTCGTGATGCACGCAGGGGACTAGATGAGATTCATGATCATTTAGGATTCGCAGATATTCTGTTGATAGACCCACCATGTAGCGGAGTTGGCGGAAAAGTGATGCGCCGCATTGGACGCTCTAAACTAAAACGGATCGTCTATGTATCATGCAATCCTGACACATTCGCAACGGATGTAACTGAATTGCACCATTCGGGGCTACACGCTTCAAACCCTGCAACCTGTCGACCTGTTTCCGCATACCGTGCACGTTGAGTGCTGTGTGTCGGTAGTGAGAAAGTTATAATTTTTCGCCACATTTACCTGAGTGTAATATCTATTCGTATCCAAGCGGACATAACGCTTGAGCCTTTTTTTCTTAAAAGGCTCTGTTAAGTTCTTTGCTGATGTTTTGCTAAACAGATTTAAGATCAACTGCGGGGAGCCTTATCACAAGTGATGGTAAACCAGAAATATGTGTTAAGGGTTGAGGCGTGGATGTTAAATATCCATGTTGGGGCTTAAGTATACATATTCGATGCATGTGGAGTGTACAGTGTTAATAAAATGGAAGGGCGCCGAGTAGTCGTGCACCCTTCTTTTACTTCTTGTTCATTGATTTTTTTGGTCAATAATCTGCTTCTAATCCCTACTCATCTAGCTACTTATTCACTTTATTTCCTATCTTTTCAGTTACAGCGAATAGCGACACTATGAAAGACAAGATCCCTCCAACGAACCATCCCATAGCGGCACCCCCTCCAACTGCAACGAATGAGAACACGGTTTGTTTGCTTGGATGAACATTATACAAGATTACGCCAGTAATAATAGCAACAATAACGAAGAGCCAAAATCCCACCGACATGTCTGCAAGACTAATGACAGAAAATAATGTCCAGTTTATTGGACACCCTCTTATTTCACATTATGTTACTCTCCATCGGTTTTAGGTTCTAATATACTTTTTATACCATTGTTTACCCTCTCAATGTTCGCTATAATGTTCTTGTAAATTAAATTAAATTGAATTGAATACAACCCTCATCCTATCAAACGGTGAGGTAGAGGTCGCGGTTGTTAGAAGTAAATCAGTGGAGACGCAGAGAACGTCATTGAAACTGTTGAAAGGAACTACCGCCGAAGTTTGATTGCTGCTCTGGGCAATTGGGCTGGGACTGTTGCCGGAAGGTGCAGAACTGTCACAAATTTATGATAAGTAAATTTGTGATGAGCTATCTTCAAAGAAGATAAGATGGGAATGATATAAAACGTTCACCGCTGTGAGCGTTTTTTTGTGACCATAAGAAACGTATGTTCTGAAAGAAAGTGTCACCGTTTCTTCTTGTTTCCCACTCCAGAACAATGGATCGACATCATGATTAAGGAGTGTTTTTAATGTCATCAAACAATTCGACTGAGCCACAGCAGTTGAAACGCGGGCTCAAGGCTCGTCACCTCACGATGATTGCACTTGGAGGCTCCATTGGTACAGGCTTGTTCCTTGCTAGTGGTAGTGCAATAGCAGAAGCTGGTCCAGGGGGAGCTCTTCTCGCTTATATAGCGGTGGGTATTATGGTGTACTTCCTTATGACTAGTTTGGGAGAACTTGCAACCTATATGCCAGAATCTGGATCTTTTAACACATATGCGAGCCGCTTCGTGGATCCTTCTTTGGGCTTCGCCCTGGGATGGAATTTCTGGTTTAACTGGGCGATTACGATTGCCTCTGAGCTTGCAGCAGCAACTCTTATTATTAAATATTGGTTTCCTGATAGTCCTTCTTATCTGTGGAGCTTCCTGTTCCTTGCCATTATTTTCGGTTTGAATTTACTGTCTGTCAAAGGATATGGTGAATCGGAATACTGGTTTGCATTGATCAAAATTGCCGTTGTCATCATCTTCTTGATTGTTGGGGTGCTTATGATATTTGGAATAATGGGCGGCTCGAAGCCAACTGGCTTCAGTAATTTCACACTAGACGGTGGACCGTTCCATGGTGGTTTTCTAGCGTTTCTTGGTATCTTTATGGCAGCGGGTTATTCGTTCCAAGGAACCGAGCTTGTCGGCATTGCAGCGGGTGAAAGTGAGAACCCACGTGAGAACGTACCGAAGGCCATTAAACAAATCTTCTGGCGTATTCTGCTTTTCTATATTTTTGCAATCTTCGTAATTGGCATGTTGGTTCCTTTTACACATCCGAGCTTGATGCAAGCTGGTATTGAGAATATTGCAGTTAGTCCGTTCACCCTTGTTTTTGAGAAAGCGGGATTCGCCTTCGCGGCTGCTATTATGAATGCCGTCATTTTGACTTCGGTGCTGTCTGCTGGTAACTCGGGGATGTATGCATCTACACGTGTACTGTGGGTACTTGCCAAAGAGGGCAAAGCACCTAAGTTTCTAGAGAAATTAAACAAACGCGGTATTCCTATTAATGCGCTGCTGGTCACTTGTGCAGTCGGCATGCTTGCGTTCCTAGCTTCCTTCTTCGGTGATGGGGTTGTGTATTTATGGCTGCTGAATGCTTCTGGCATGTGCGGATTTATTACATGGCTTGGAATCGCAATTAGTCATTACCGTTTCCGTAGGGCATTCGTTGCACAAGGTCGGGATTTAAGTGAACTTCCTTATAAAGCCAAGTGGTTCCCGTTAGGTCCACTATTTGCCTTTGCATTATGCATGTTCGTTATTATCGGCCAGAACTTTAAAGCTTTCACTGGAGAAACGATCGATTGGTATGGCGTGCTTGTTTCCTATATCGGAATTCCGTTATTCTTAGGTGTATGGCTAGGCTATAAATTTGTGTACAAGACCAAAGTCATTCCTCTTAAAGATTGTAAATTTGACTAGAATGAAGGAGAGTCATGAGCAATGGGACAGGCAGACAAGTCATGTTGAGTGTGTGGCTTGGTTGGAGCTGGAAATGTAGATCTACAATACAGTCTTTTGAATAACTTGAGTTGCTCAAACTCTAGGTTAATATGTTCCCGCATACCAAACACATCATATTTACTTGGAAATATAGGACTGATTTTTAAGGGGATTCGGATAGAAAACCTATGATAAGACCTAAAATACACAAAAAACTCACCTAATATCATAAGCGGCATGATGTAATAAGGGTCAAAAACCCCTTGTTGCATCAACCTTTCTTAGTTGAAAAACACTAAAAAGGTAACAAAAGGATTTCTTAGAGGTTTTTCATGAGTTCGCGGAACTTGTGAGAAGCCTCTTTCTTTTTCGGTTTAGTAACATGTAAATAAACGTTTTTAGCTGTGTCGTCATCCTTGTGTCCGAGCCGATCCATGATGTCTTGAAGATTTACTCCAGCCTCAGCTAGAAGAGAAACATGTGTATGTCTCAGAGAGTGTGGTGTAAGGTTTGTTTTTAGTCCTGCAATCTTTTTCAGGATATCCGGATTATCATCGTCCATTTTAGCAATAACAACCTTTATCGTGATATCTATCTCCGTATTCCTCGCGCTTCTCATCCTGTAATTCCGGTGCTTAATCAGATCATTTATGAGTTCTTCATACTATTTCAATGAAACGAATTGACTTCTTAGTATTTGGCGTAAGAAGAGTATATTCTTTGATGTTATTAGTTGGGTTGTAATATGTCTTAGTAATTGAAATTCGATGTTCAACTAAATCAATATCTGATAAATCCAACCAAGTGGCTGAAAATTCTTTGAACGTGATATTTTTTTCCTCAACAAAACTACCTTTCATAGTCGACTCTTCTTCTAGTGGGTTCTTGTCTATATTGTAGGTGAGGTACATCAAAAAGACCATACTCAACTCGGGTATGGTCTGATATAATAGGCGAGTACAATGGCATAAGGGCGGTCGGCTAATCTCCCGGAAGGGAGGTAATGCTAATGGAGGTACACCAAGCTTTGACGTTAATGATTTCATTTGCGACTTTGGTTGTGTTGATACTTTCTTTCCATAAAAGGAAATAGACCGCCCCGGTAAGGATTCGGTCTATTTTTGATCACCTTGCCAGCCAACCGCTCTTATAGCGGATTGTACTCTGGAGTCGTGTTAGCGCACGGCTCCTTATTTAAGTTTATCTTAGCACAGTCAAAAAAATACATCAATATTTGATCATTTTGAAAAAGTGATAGCTACTCTTTTAGATTTAAGAAAATAAGGTACAAATATAATCAACTCGATTAGAGCATATAAAAAACCGAAATATAGTTCATTCACTCGCATTAAAAAAAGAGGTGTTGTGTGCTTAACAGGATGATTAATGCACCGAATCCTATAGTTATTTTTCCAGCAAATTTTATATATGATATCCACATATTGCTGCGTTCACGGTCGTCACCTATCCTTTTAAACCACCATGAATCTGGATGCTTAATAGCAAAAATACCAAGAGCAATCACTGCACTACCAAGTAAAAAATAAAAAATGAACATTTGATCAACTCCTTTATAGATAAGACGTAAAAAGTCATGCTGAACCAAATCATAAATGCTGACTGTTTTGATGTCTTCCCTCAAATCCCTGACAGAAGCGTGGATATGATCTTTTGTGATTTGCCTTATGGGACTACAAAGAGCCCTTGGGATTCAGTACTACCATTTGATCTATTGTGGTTTCACTATGAGCGGATGATTAAGGATCACGAAGCCATTGTTTTATTTGCTAAAGCGCCCTTTGATAAGGTCCTAGCTGCAAGCAATATGAGATTGTTCCGGTATGAATGGATATGGGAAAAGAACAAGGCTACAGATTATCTGAACAAAGGATTGATGCCGTTAATAGGCACATGAGAACATTCTTGTCTTTTATAAACGAACGCCAACTTATAACCCTCAAATGTCACAGGGTCACAAGCCGATGAATGCAGCAACGAACAATCACAAATCAACTGTTTATGGAGACGGAATCCCTTGGTCGAATGAGGCAGGGAAGACAGAACGATATCCGCGAAGCGTGCTTTACTACCCAGTAGTCAATAATGACGATTCAGAACGTGTACACCCCAACCAAAATCCTGTTGAATTGTGCGAGTACTTGATCAAAACGTACACGAATGAAGGAGAAACAGTTCTTGATAATTGTGGTGGTAGTTGTGTGACTGCAGAAGCAGCAGAGCGGACCAAAAGAAATCATATCATTATAGAAAAAGATTCTCATTATGCAACTTACATTATTTTAGGTTACACCCCTGTATTGAATATATAAGCACTTAAATAAAAGGACCTCCTAAAAAAGAGCGGCTAATCCTAACAGAGAAAAGATAACAACCTTTTCCAAACGAGAATATTGTTTCAAATCGGTCACGTCTATAAAATCTACAATTTCCTGAATTATACAGCAAAGTTACGAAAAAGTTAATTGTTCAAATTAATTTAGGAAGACAGGTGAAGCATCAGATTTATCAAGAGTGGGGCATAGGAAATGTTTACGACGTTATGCCACAAACAGATATGGCTCTAGTAGCATTCGAAAACGTAGATACTGTTAAGTATGGATCAGGACCCGTTCGGAGAAAGTGGTATCCCTTGGATCATCTAGGTAAGGATAATTTTCCTGAACAAAAAAATAACCCGACATAAAGATCAGAATCTTCCTTACCATTAAACCCAATCTCCATTTTAAGTTTTTACATATAGTAATCTGTACCCGATTGGAAAGGAGGAATTACTATGGGAGAAGCTGTTGGAGGATACGGCAGAGGTTGTGGTGTTGGTGGAAGTACAGGGGCAATTTTAGTTCTGTTCATTTTGTTGGTTATCATTACCAGTGCGTTCTGTTACTAAACTAATGTGTATTCTTAAATAACCTTATACGATACAACAAGACCACAAAGGCATAACGCCAATGTGGTCTCCTGTTTATATTCAATGAGCGTCTGAACAACCCGTTCTATGTTAGTAATCCTCGTAAGGAATCCACGTTGGACCTTCTGACGTTCGAATCTTAGCGCGTTCAGGATAGGTTGATACTTCCGCTTCTCAAAAAGTCACGAGAAAATCACATCTTCTGCATACAAACTTGAATGAGAACGATACTTATATTTTAAAGTGATATATAAAACCTTGCTGCGATTAGGGTAATGAATTCAGACGAACAGAACTGAAACATAAAAAAAGATGGGCGGCATGATGTAATAAGGGGTTTAAACCCTTATGCATCAAGTGATTCCCGTAAGGGAACTTGCTTGTCAACATAGATTTAAATAAGAGGCTTCACATGAGTTGAACTTCATGAGAAGCCTCTTCTAGTTGTAACTGTATATTCTGAACTGACAGTATTCTTAGTAAGAATAAATTTATGCTCAATCTTGTTTCTTAGTGAAAAAGGCTTCCATTAGAGGAAGCTCAGCTAAAATATATTTTGTATGGGTTACTTTTTTTCCACCACAGCAAAATAATTGTCTTCATCATCAGCAAAGTTAAATACTCTTCCCTCAGGCACATTGACAATTTCTCCGACGGTTATTTTTTTATCTGAAAAGTCCTTATATAGTTGATCAAGGTCTTCCGAGAAAAACAATAATGAAGGGGTTCCTAGATATATTACTATACATTATTATCAAATTAAGTAAGTTGAATCAACTTCCCCATCTCCAATATAAGAGTGTCCGTATCATAGTTTACTGAACTGGTGAGATGAGCATAAATATTAGTATATTTCAATTGTTAAATGTCGATAATAAGTGTATAATCTCTTTATAATTTGTACCTATAAATAAAATATATAGTAATAAATTAAATGAGTTGGTATAAAAATGGAGGGTTTATTAATGAAGTTTCCACATGATTTTTTATTTGGAGCAGCATCTGCTTCTTATCAAATAGAAGGAGCATGGAATGAAGATGGTAAAGGGTTAACGAATTGGGATGTCTTTTCAAAGATTCCTGGGAAAACATATGAGGGCACAAACGGAGACGTAGCCATAGATCATTATCATCGATATAAAGAAGACATTAAATTAATGGCGGAGATGGGACTTGAATCGTACCGATTCTCCATTTCATGGGCACGTATTTTGCCAACAGGAGACGGAGAAGTCAATGAAAAAGGCTTGAAATTTTATAATCATGTCATTAATGAATGTTTAAAATATGGGATTGTTCCATTTGTTACGCTGTATCATTGGGATTTGCCTCTGATGCTTGAAGAAGATGGGGGATGGACGAATAAGCGAACAGCTGAAGCCTTCGTTAAGTATGCAGAAGTTTGTTTTCGGGCATTCGGAGACCGTGTCAAACATTGGATTACGTTTAATGAAACGGTTATGTTTTGCGGATTAGGCTATTTAAAAGGGGCACATCCTCCTGGTATCCAAAACGATGAGAATAAATACTTTCAAGCGACACATTACGTGTTTTATGCACATGCAAAAGCCGTAGAAGTCTATAAGGCACTGAATCATTACGGTATGATTGGTATTACCCATGTTTTCTTACCAGCTTACAGTGTAGATGACAATAAAGAGAATGTATTAGCTGCTCGACATGCCAATGAATATGAAACTTTTTGGTACTATGACCCTATTTTAAAAGGAGAATATCCGTCGTATGTGGTTGAGCAATTAAAGGAGAAAGGCTGGACACCAAGTTGGACAGAAGAAGAACTAGAAATGTTAAAAAGAAATGCGGGAAAAAATGATTTTATTGGACTTAATTATTACCAGCCCATTCGAGTAGCAAAAAATCACGAAGCTGTTTCATCTATGGAACATTCAAGAGAAACATCTACTCTAACTCCAGGCAACCCGTCTTTTGATGGTTTTTATCGGACTGTAAAAATGGAAGATAAAACATATACAAGATGGGGATGGGAGATCTCACCTGAAGGATTCCTAGTCGGGCTGCATATGTTAAAAGAGCGTTATGGTGATATTAAAATGTATGTAACAGAAAACGGACTTGGTGATGAGGATCCGATTATTGATGATGAAGTAGTGGATGTTCCTCGTATTAAATATATTGAGCAACATTTACAAGTGATCAAGCGTGCAATCGAAGAAGGTATTCATTTAAAAGGGTATTACGCATGGTCAGTCATTGATCTACTAAGCTGGTTAAACGGGTATAAAAAGCAATACGGATTTATTTATGTGGATCATAATAATAACTTAAACCGAAAGAAAAAGCTGTCGTTTCATTGGTATAAGCATATTATTGAGACGAGAGGAGAAGAGCTGTAAGTAACCCAGAAAAACCTTTTGATATGAATTGAAAGGTTGTGTGTATAATAGAGACAGTAAATGATTGAACGAAAATAGGGAGATTATATGGCTATAAAATATAAAGAAATAGCTGATTGTTTAGAACGGGAAATTCAGGATGGGAAATTTGACAAATTGAAAAAGTTGCCGACTGAAGAAGAACTGATAAAACAATTTGAAGTGAGCCGAAATACGATTCGAAAAGCAATTAATCAGTTGGTCAATCGCGGATATATCTATCAGGTGCAAGGAAGTGGAATGTTTTTACGGGAAAAATCGGTAACAGATTATATCAATTTAGGCAGTCTTAGAGGATTAACAAAAGATTTGAATTCAAAAATAATTGAGACGAAAATTCTAGATTTACATGTGCTAGAAGCTGATGAAGTAAAAGCAGAACAAATGCGTTGTGAAGTAGGAGCAAAACTTTATTATATTAAGCGGCTGCGAATTGTAGATAAAGAACCCTTTTCAATCGAAATAAGTTACTTTAAAAAAGATATTGTGCCCTATTTAAATGAAGATATTGCATCGAGTTCTATTTATAATTACCTTATAGACGACTTGAAATTAAGTATTGGTTTTGCGGACAAAGTCATTAACTGTGAAAGAATTGATGAAGAAAGTGCGGGATTGTTGCATGTTAATCCACTAGATCCAGCATTGATTATCGAAAATACGGTATGCTTAACTAACGGAATCATCTTTGAATTATCTGAATCAATATTTCATTATCAAAAAGCAAAAATATTAAATCGAATCAATTTTAAATAAAAATAAGATATCCTAAGATTAAGAGAACTTGTGTCTAAACTTTAGGGGTTAATGCGTTAGAATCACGGGCGGCATGATGTAATATAGGCTGAAAAGCCTTATAACATGGGATAAATAGTGTAAGCTATTTCCACTCAGTGTATGAGAACTGGTCACGTTTAACGCTGCAAAGAGTCAACTAGGAAAAGCATTTACGTATGTTAGCAAACTCTAGGTAGCTTATACTTTCATTCTTTGTTCTTATATGTTATAACTAATTCTGCACTGGTCAGTGCACTATAAAAAGGATAATGATCATCTGAAAAACGCAGAATAAGCTAGTGAATGTCTTTAGAGTCTTTTGATTTCACTTCGAAAAAATTACATCATGTTAGATCAAGTAGACTTAGAAATATTAGAATTATTGAAAGGGAATTCACGTATAAGTTGGAAGGATATTGGGGAACATGTTCAACTTTACGTACCAAAGAGAATTTAGAATCCCATTAGAGGAGACTCTATTGGGATTCATTCTTATGCGCTTGTGAAGGTATCTACGGATCCTTTAGTAAGTTGGATTATTTGAGGGGAGATTGTGTTTAATGGAATTACAACATTCAAATATTAAAAAGAAATCGTTATATATGGTTTTACTCATTACGGGTATTATACTGATGGCCTTTAATTTACGGCCAGCTATTACATCCGTAGGTCCATTAGTTGGTATCATACAGGAAGATGTTGGTCTAGCACATTGGAGTGCAGGATTATTAATGAGTATTCCTTTAATATCTTTTGCCGTAATGTCGTCCCTTGTTCCCAAAATCGCCAATCGTTTAACCAATGAGAAAACGTTACTATTAGGTTTGATTGTTCTTTTAATCGGTATATGCATTCGATCTATTTCAATAACGTTGTTTCTTTTCTCTGGAACTCTATTGGTTGGAGTGGGCATAGCTATTGGAAATGTTCTTTTACCGGTCGTTGTTAAGGATAAATTTCCACATAAATTCGGTCTGATGACAAGTGTATATTCAACTTCAATGGGATTGTTTGCATCGTTAGCATCAGGGGTTAGTGTTCCTTTAGCAAGTGATTTGAACCTTGGGTGGCAGGGGGCCTTAATCGTATGGGGTATACCGGCAGTAATAGCTATCTTGGTCTGGACCTTTCTTCTCAAATTAAATCGAGGAAAGGATAAAGCAATAAAACGTGTTAGTACCAGCGCTAGTCGAATCTGGCGTTCACCTCTTGCCTGGAAAATAGCCTTATTCATGGGATTCCAGTCTTCGCTATTTTATGTAACAATGTCTTGGTTACCTGAAATCTTACATAATTATGGAATAAGTAGAGGGACAGCAGGCTGGTTGCTTTCGTTTACACAACTAGTGGGATTACCGGCTAGTTTCCTCATTCCTATTATCGCAGGACGGGTACGCTCACAGGTGTGGATTGCATTCACATTAGGTATGTGCTCGATTGTTGGTTATGGAGGATTATTGTTAGGTGCATCATATCCTATTATGATTATAAGTATAATTTTAATTGGTATTGCATTGGGAGGAAACTTCCCATTGGCTCTAAGTTATTTAGGAATTCGTACTCGGAACGCAAGTCAATCTGCAGAGTTATCTGGAATGGCACAATCAACGGGTTATTTACTTGCAGCAGTAGGGCCCATATTTATTGGATATTTGTATGATATGGCCCAAATATGGACCATTCCAATCATCACATTAATCATTATCTCTGGCCTAGTTATGGCACTTGGTATGTTCTCCGGTCGAGATCAGTATGTATAAGATTTCGTTAGAATAAATAATGATGAATGAGGGAAATGGTTGAAACAGTCAGTGTATCATGCTCCGCTAATTATCGTTTATCAGTGTAAGATGATTATTTAGAGGCATGGCATTGTGAAGAAGCATCACGTAAGAGTAGTAAACTTACGCGATGCTTCTTTATTTGTTTTAATTATAAACGTATATCATCAAACTGCAAGAATTCTTGCACCACTGTCATCAAGTCCATTCGTTATTCTGCTCTATTCAATTTGCTGAGTGGTGCGAGTCCGGCTTAAGCTGGATTCTCTAACGATCAGTCTTGGCTCGAACTGTACCCTCTCATAAAGACCTTTTTTCTGCTCAACTATACGCTGCAGCAGAAGCTCCGTCGCCACCTTGGCTACTTCCGCCCCCATGATGGAGACTGAGCTAATCTTCGGAGTCGTGATTTTACATAATAAATTGTTATCGACTCCAACGATAGCAATATCTTCTGGCACACGAACGTCCAATTCTTTGAAGCGATTCAGCAGCCCAATCGCGACCATATCATTTCCTGCATAGATGGCATCGGGCATATGAGTAAGACTAACAAAGTAATCCGCTGCTTTAGCTCCCGTCTGCAGTGAGAAATCGTCGCCGAAATAGACTAATGATCGGTCGAATTGATCTAGTGCATCCTCATAGGCAAAGAATCTCTCCTCAATGATCTCTTTTGGAGCACCAGCATAGCCAATTCTCGTTCTTCCTATGCTAATCAAGTGCTCCATGACTAGCTTGCCCTCTTGCGTGGAGAGACTTACAATATCCGCCTTAACATCTGTATCTAATGTTTTCCCGTAATTGATGATGGAGATTGGAAGGCTGGCTTTATTAATGAGATCTTTGAGTGTTTTGGGATAAGCAAGCGGCAAAATAATTAGGCCATCCACATGAAGCTTCTTCATATCACGCAGCAGCTCTAACTCCGATCTTATATTCCCTAATGTATTAATCTGAACGACACGATAGCCATAATGCTTCGCCGCCTGTTCGACCGAATAGGCAATTTCCGGAATAAAAGCGTTGCGAATATCAGGTACAGCCAAGGCAATTTGTTTGGTTTGACGAAACTTCAAGTTTTGTGCAAATGAATTTGGAATAAATCCAAGCTCCTCGACAGCAGCCAGTACTTTTTCCTTTGTCTTTGGACTAATTCCGCCCGTATTATTAATGGCTCTAGAAACTGTAGCGATCCCAACACCCGCTCGGGCAGCTACATCTTCTATCGTAACTTTATTATTTCCCAATCCCAGCACTTCCCAACTGATATGAAATTGTTTCCACAATAGTATACATAAACTACATATTTATTATACCATAACTGGTTTTAATATGAACATTGTCATATTCATACGACATTAACATTGACAATTTGTCGATAATGTGACATAGTAGTGCGTGGAAACGTTTCCTAAATAGTCATTATATTTCCGTAATTAATAGAGTATTATTCGTAATTCTACTTATCTAGGGAGATGAAACAAATGAAAGCATTAAGATGGCATGGACTAAAAGATTTGCGTTTAGAGAACATTGAAGAACCAACCGCTCTACCAGGTAAAGTCAAAATCAAAGTCGAGTGGTGCGGTATTTGCGGCAGCGACTTGCACGAATATACAGCAGGTCCAATCTTCATTCCAGAGGGTGCATCACATCCAATCACTGGAGAAAAGGCCCCTATCGTTATGGGACATGAATTTTCCGGGAAAGTCGTAGAGGTTGGCGAAGGTGTAACCAAAGTGAACGTTGGCGATCGTGTCGTTGTAGAACCTATCTATTCATGTGGTAAATGCGATGCCTGTAAAACAGGTTACTATAACCTTTGCTCCACAATGGGCTTCCTCGGTCTTGCGGGAGGCGGAGGAGGTTTCTCTGAATACGTGGCTGCTGAAGAATATATGGTCCACAAAATTCCAGATAGCGTCTCCTATGAGCAAGGTGCACTTGTTGAACCTTCCGCAGTTGCACTTCATGCCGTCCGTCAAAGCAAACTTAAAGTTGGCGATAAAGCTGTAGTATTCGGTGCAGGTCCAATCGGCTTGCTCGTTATTGAAGCATTGAAAGCCTCCGGCGCAGCAGAGATTTATGCTGTTGAGTTGTCCGCCGAACGGAAGCAAAAAGCGACTGAACTTGGCGCAATCGTAATTGATCCTAAACAATATGATGTTGTGGAAGAAATCCACAAACGCACGAACGGCGGTGCAGACGTCGCTTATGAAGTCACCGGTGTTCCCCCTGTCCTTACACAGGCCCTTAATTCGACGAAAGTAGGCGGCGAATTGATGATTGTCAGCATTTTTGAGAAAGAAGCGCCTATTAAACCTAATAACATTGTTATGATGGAACGCACCATCAAAGGGATTATAGGTTATCGCAACGTATTTCCTGCTGTTATCAGTTTGATGGCTCAAGGCTACTTCTCCGCTGAGAAACTTGTAACGAAACGGATTAGGCTTGATGAAGTTGTTGAAGAAGGCTTTGAAGCACTTTTGAAAGAAAAAAATCATGTGAAAATTCTTGTGAAAGCTGAATAACAGTTATTACAGGTAGGGTAGAGCAAACATATAAGACGCGTTTCAAGGGTTCTTAGAACTCCTTGAAACGCGTCTATCTTTTTCTATTGCAGCAATCCATCCTCAATCTTCGCTTTAATATCAATTGCCTCAATGCGCCCGCATATTTGAAGATCATTCTACCAGTGGAATGAATATCATCTATAGTGTCGTCGGCAACATCACTAGCTCATGATTAAATCCATGTGGGTGATTGTATCCATTGACTCAAGCGGTTCCCCTAATGTAACGGCTTTAGGCGTTGTTCAGAATGCTCTAATGGTTACATTTAACGGCAATCTGAATATAAATGGTACGGTAACAAGTCAGGAGTGATAACATTGCATTCGATGGAATGTGAAGTACGAAATAATCCACCCGTTTCTGGAGTTACTGGTTCTCTAACTGGTCAAATACGGGGTCTAGCAAAGCGGATTAAAGGGCATGGCAATATCGGATTAGCTTCTATGATACGTCCTTTACTTTAGCTCAGAAGGTTGAACTACTGAAGGAGTCCACCAATTTTCATCGTTCAAAGGGAACACCTCTGGATATTTCCAAGTGGTTACTAACAACCCCGCTGACAGCCAGGAAAGGGATGAAGGGTAGTTCATAAGGGCTATTAGTATCGGTAAGTTTATAACGATCACGTAATCAGGGGGGGATAGCAATGACAGAAGAGCAAGGAGTCAATTCAAATGAAATTAAAGACGATATGCTAGCTTCGGAAGATTTAGATTTGAGGACTATGGAAGTCGCTAATGGAATAATTAGCATTGAAATTCAAGAATCAGAGATGAGACAACAAAATAAATTAGACAAATATGGGGTAAGCATTAGTAAATATAACGTTGATCCAACAGGTGTACTAGATAGCTATGGAGGATTAATATCAGCACTAACAGCATCTTGTGACCAAATATTTATCCCAAAAGGAGTTTATCTAATTGGGCACAATATAACCATTCCTACAAATAAGAAACTAGTATTTGGTCGTAATGCTAGATTAAAACCTGCTAATGGAGTGACGATCACCATTAATGGTACATGGGTTGCAAGTGATGATGATTGGATATTTGATATGTCTCTAAGTGGTGTTATCGGTGGGGATTTCAAAGTTAATGGAATATGCCCTGAATGGACAGGAGCGAAAGGTGACGGAATTACTGATGATGCAAAAGCATTTAATGACGCCATGACTCTATGTGCAAAAAAGAGAAAAGTGCTATTGGGTGCGAAAACGTACAAGGTTAAGTCCACCATAGAAAACAATTCTAGAGGAATAAAAGGAGTAGAAACATATATTGATAGCGGAAATAGCGGAACTTTGATATTGTTTGACCCTATCGATACAACAACCGATTTACTCCCATGTATAAGAATTTCAAACGCAGGTGTAAGTGCGGTATTTGAGAACTTTAGAATATCAGGTGTCGTGGCTTATAATTCGCGGTATCTATCTAGATGGGTCGATAAAAGTAAGTTCGAAGCAGGGACCTACGATATGTTTGCTAAGGGTGTTGTTGCTATAGATATATCTGGGTCGGCTACCCCCATGTTTCGGAATATTTCGACTACATCGGTAAAAGTTGGACTGTTATTAAACAGTATGAAAGGTCATATAACAAGCTATGATTGTGGTTGGAATGGCCTGATTGGTGTCTATTGCCGCAGAAACAGCGGGGACTATTTCTTTCAAGGTGGGAGTGTAAGTGGTTCATTTTGCGGTATAATGTTGGGCATAATCAACACTTCTAATCATCGTGGTGGAATGTTGGTAAGGATGAATAGAGTCCATATGGGCTTTAGTCCATACTGTTTTTATCAAGTCAAAGATACTGATGATTATGACTCACTTGTTAACTGTGCCGGGTTAAACGGTGCGTTTGAATCAGTACGGTTTGAAATGACGGGTGAAGCATGCATTAAATTATTACCAAAATCCGATTCAAGCGGTCACTATTCAGGATCGGGTTTAACTTGGTCCCCTATTAACTATACAGACGAGCCAGGCAGATGGCAGTATTCCCTCCCTGATGATTTAATGAACCCCGCAGAAAAACAAAAATATTGCTTTCATTTTGGTAAAATCAATAACAAGCTAATCATGGATAATTGGGATGCGGGCGGTGCTTATAAATCGCCTTATTCAGCAGGAGCGATAGGGGTTGCCTATTTTGATCATATAGCAACGGATGATATCATGTTGGATGGACTTGGCAATGATCCAAGTCAGATCACGGTTAGGAGGAAAAAGGAAACGGCATCCTTGACATTAACAACTCCCAAAGCAGTGGAAGACGTGATACATGCTAGAGCATACAACCCTATAAGTCATGGACAATTATCAAAAAATCCTGAATTATTATCAAGTTGGATTACAAATAATGGGACTACGTTATCTATGGTGACGGACTTATCGCAACTTCCTATAGGCTTGAGCGGTGAAGCTAAATCATATTTAGGAGAGAACGCTAAAATACTAAAAGTAAAACCAGATGGTATAAATAATCCATCTTTATATTTAACTTCCGGTATCTTTCCTCCCGTTGCAGATACAGGAAGAGAAATATGCTTTGAATATTTTGTATTGTGTGAAGTGCAAACAAGTATCAGAACTAGACTTGGGTTCGTTTCAGCTCCTTCGTTATATGATCAAACTTACGCTGTTCCTGCTCTCAAATGGTTAAGAATACGAAATAGAGGACTGAAACAACCTAGTGGTACCTTTTCACAGGCACAATTTGGTGGTTTTAACAAGACGACCCCAATTTATATGGCTGGAGTAATGGTTAGTTATGACCACACAGGAACTTATTCCCCTGTTCATCATGCATATACAAATGCAGATTTTGAAATAGGAGATAAAAGCGGATTAATATTGACGGACACCGTTGACGGGAATAGAAGTAAACTAACCCTAACAAATGGATCTCTACAGTCTGAAAATACGAACATCAAAACAAAGGTGTATTCACCGAGTGGAGTACCTTACAAATTAAGTGTAGCTGACGATGGTACTTTAACAACAACATTAGATGCTTTGGCTTATGCTTCATTTGACCAAGCTGATAGCACGACTTCATTAGGCAGTATCATTGGTGGGACATGGACCGTTTCCGGGAAATGGGGAACATTATCAAATGAAGCTTATCCTATTGATGCTAGATCAACACAACTTGCATTCCTATCTGTAGGAACCACGAATTACAATGTTGGGTGCACTATGAAAGGTCAATCAGCAGATGGTTCGAATTATAGCAGACCTGGTATTATGATTAAATATATAGACACGAATAACTACTTTTGGGTCGAACTCACAAACATAGCTTTAATAATTTCTAAAAGGTTGGACGGATTAGGGGCACAGCTTGCATCCGAAGCGTTCACTCCAGTAGATGATGTCTATTTCAAAATGAGGGTGGCAGTTAAGGACAATGTTATATCTGTATACCTTAACGGGGATTTAAAACTCATTTATAAGCTCACTCCTGTAGACATAACAGTGTTTGGATCGTCTCAAAATGTAGGCTTGAGACATCGCAGTGTTGGAACTATATCTACTCCGCCTCCGACAAGGTTTAATAATTTTGTAGTAGAAGGAATATAAAGGGGGATGACAGTATGGCCGGAATCATTATAAAGTTTCACGTAGTTCTCTATCCAATGGCTCAAACTATTTACAGAGTCCGCCTGACGGCGGACACCCTTTCTCTTGGTTATTAGTAGCGCATGCAACTCTTTTTATTTCCCGATTGCAGATAGAATCATATCGGTCAACTGATGAACTGTAGACTCGTTTAGTGGGCGCCGCAGTTGGTAAATTTCGATACTGCCGGACATACGGGCTGTCGTCTCAAAATGCCATTGGGTTAACCCGCTGTCTGGAAGAAAAAAATTACGGTATGTATGACGATACAGGAGCGGAAGCCGCTCTAACTTCTCTATTGCTCGAATCCCGGTGTGGCTGCAATCCATCTTGATCAGCTCAAATATACCGGCTAGAGGAAGGGTGTCGGCTGAAAAGTGGGAGGCAACGGGGATTGCATATTTGGTTTCGCGTTCGAATAACGGACGGAATTGATCCGAATTCATGCCGAAGGTATCGAGGCTCTCTTGCCAAAGCTTCTGTTGAGGATAAGCTGGCGTCACATAAGGGATATTGTGGATATCCAGAGTAACGGCGATGACGTCGTCGGTTAACAGCTGGAATCCCCGCTGGATAAAAGAGGATGCAAGGGTAGACTTGCCGTGGCCGGAATCACCTATGAAAGCGTAAGCTTTATGATCAATAACTACCGCACTGCCATGCAAAGGGAGGATTCTTCTCTGTAGTAAAATAGCGCCCATGCATGATCCAAGAATATATAGTCGAATTTTATCTTCGTCCGCACCTTTCTCGGGTGAAATAGTGATGGTTGTTCCACCTTCCACGGCGAAGACGGCCAGATCCGGTATCCAGAACATAATCAAATTCTTGGTCACTACGAATTTCTTAGGTGAGACAGAAAGTTCTAACCATCTTTCGGTTAAGTCAGCACAATGGATGGTAATATTGATATCACTTTCAGGATTGTCTATCTGCTGCAGTTCAGGCAGGGGGATGTCACTTTGTATGGAATACCCGAAGGCTTTATATATAGTATTGCTAATTGTATGAACCACTGTTCTCACCCCATTGCTTAATATACGAATAAAATAAGATAGCCCTTATACCCATTAAGGTCTATAAGGGCTGTGCTTCAATCAGAATGATATCTTATGTTTAGCTGTAGTGTACACTTTCATCAGGGTCCGGTTGTACCCCATCCGGTCTTGAATCACCAGGACCAGCCATCGTCATGTTTATACTAAGTACTTCCAATGCAGGTACGTTCCACTCTTTTTTCATATGTATCACCTCCTTTCAAAAGTTTTTTTGAAGAAATCGGTACACGATTAAGCTGCGCATTAACAGCTTGATGGTAGGACTGTAGGCCTGATTCGGATTAAGGCCATTGCAGGCTTCTGCTAGTGCATCATGGAAGACAGGCATGTTGATGATATGCTGCATTCGAGAATCACGGCTCAGATGCTCAAGCTCCTCGAAAAAAACAGGCCATTCCTTAGACATTCGATGAATAGAATCGGCTGCTTGTGTCCCTCGGGTACGTTGATTGAGCCGGATGGAATCAGGGAGCCAGCCTTTCGTAGACCGTCTAACTAATGATCGATCGATGCCATCCTGAACGAATTGTTCCATCGGAGTTGAGAGGCAGAATCGAATTACCCGTAGATCATTGGTTGGATCATGGCTCCAGACCGAATAACGAAGAGAGAGCTTACACCCACTTGTCCCTGTCATACTCCACATATTTACACGATCGAAATGTTGCTTTCTCGCTTCAAGCGGATCTGCTGGAAGATCTTTTGTAGATCCAATACCAGTGAATTTATGATCGTAAAGCTTGTCATAGATTCCGGTTAGCTTCGCATAATCTGTATTTATTAATTGCGGATAAACATAGGGTACTCTGGAAGGTCTTACTCGTTCCAGAATCGGGTATGCCTTACGGCTGACAATGGAATAGACACGCTTGCGTCCGACTCCGACATTCTTGCTGAAGAGATTGATTTCTCTAGATAAGCGAAGCCATTCGAACTTCTTCATAAGTTTGGCATAATACTCGATTGCGGGACCCCAAGAGATACTGTAATTCCCTCTGGCACCATTGAGCAGAATACCGATTCCGCGCTGCTGTGCTTGTTCATAGATTCCTCTCAACCAGAATGAATTATCGAAGAACTTGTAGGGCGACTCCATAATATCAAGCCAATCATCGATTTCCGAGAAAGAGCTTCTTCCTTTGAAATCCAAGTAATTATCGTTAATGTTCCCTACATACTGTACCGTCTGCTGTATGAGGGGTCTTTCGTCCGCAAATCTGTGCTTCGGTGTCCAATCGACGAATCCATCATCAGGGACGTAACTGAATGTATGAAGTGTACGGTTATCCTTCTTCAAGGCTCTAGCAGCAAAGCTAACGACTGCTCCTGAGTCTAATCCTCCGCTAAGATGAGAACCGACATTTCGGTTGCTTCGTTGGAGCCTTGTCGTAACGGCTCTATTGAACACGTCCCGGAACGCTTCTTCATAATCTTGCGATGATGCAAGCTGCAAAGGAGTTATATCCGTAAGGGCATTGTATTTGGTGATAACTACCCTATTATGCTTGATGCTTATCGTATGAGACGGCGGTAACTGCTCAATATGCTTATAAATAGTAGTTGAAAGATCTGGTGGTTCGAAAACACCGCTAATCGCGAGGAATTCGGCGAGCCATTCTTCGTTAAGCTCTTTATGTATATAAGGCAATGACAACAATGAATTGACCACGGTGCAGAAAGATAACTGTTCTTCATTGCGGTGATAATAGAGCGTACGAGCACCTGAGAAATCCCTTGCTCCAAAAAGGTGCTTCTTTCTCTCATCCCAGATTACGAAGGCAAAATCTCCGACCAATCGTTCGGGCATTCGTTCACCCCACTGCTCATACGCGAGCAGTATAACTTCACTATCTGTCATGTTTTTCCTAAGGTTATGTAAGACTTGCAATTGATCCATTAATTCATCCCGGTTGTCAATGATGGCATCTGCCGTTATGGCAAGTCCTCGATTCGGGTCGTAGTAAGGCAGTGTTTCGTGAATGGATTGCTCTGTGATCCATTGTGCATGGCATCCAAGCATAATGTGATCCTTATGCCATAGTGCGCTCTGATTAGCCGGATACTGCTTCAGCGCTTCCATCATAAAGCCGCCTTGTTCGATTTGAACGGGTTCTCCATTGAATCTATAAATACCGGCTATTGCACTCATTCGGTCTTCCTCCGTTATGAACGATCAATTATAGTAATTGATACAATTTGTATCGTCATCATCATATAACAAGTATACGATATGTATCAAGTTAATTTTTCTAATAATATGTATAATGAATAAAAAAATTCATAATTTATTTTATTTGTTTATGTATCTTGTACGCCTTGAGCTTTTGCGGAACAGGATTAGACATAATAAATAAGCAAAGAGAATGCCGGCTGAATCGCTGGCAATGTCATAGACCCGACCGCCCCGGAAGAAGAATAGCTGAAGAATTTCGGTTAGGGCTGCATAGAAGACAGAGAGGTAGAAGGCGGACTTGTATTTACCAAAGTTTGATGCGAGAAGAGCGAGGATAAAGAAACCGAAGAAATGTCCTATTTTTCGCTGAACCCAATCATGATTTGTCCATTGAAAATCAAGCCTAAACAGCTCCGACCAATCCGGAATCGGATTGAAATGGAAATCAACAATATGATATTTGATGAGCAGATGAAGGTTAACCGAGCAAGTGAAAACGAACAGGACGAAAGCCCATATAACAGTAAGAATAATACGCATATGACATCTCCTTTTGTGAAAGCGCTTCTATTATATACATGATTTTATGATATCGGAATATGATAAAAATGTTGATACGAATTGTAACTAATCAAGTCAGTATATAGGAGTTCTAGTACCGGTTCAAGATCGAAATTGACTGTTTTATTAGAAGTACTGTGGGGACTCTAAAGAATCAGCTTCTTTGATGTATCAAATCATGAAGCTAATTAGTAAGCGCTAACAGAAAAACAGGTTGAAATATATTCTTGACATGATACAAACCGTATCGTAAAGTATGGGATATAAATGATACATAATGTATCACAAAAAGTTTCTGTGAGTGAATTCGGGGAATATTTGTCAGATCATCTAAGATGGAAGTCAAATACAACCCTTTCTGCTACACATATTCTACAAATTGAGCGAGGGGTTGCAAGGGGATGGAACTCAAACAGTACTTTAGAATTATTCAGAAGAAATGGTGGCTGATAGTAGCCATTATTATCATCGCGATCGCAGCGACATTAGTCAAAAGCTTGTACTTTACGATACCGATCTATTCGGCCAACGCCAAGCTTATCGTTAATCAGTCAGCTTCGGTGGGTGAAGTGGAAACACTTAATGCGGGTACTATACAAACAAGCATCATCCTTATTAATTCTTATAAAGAGATTATCAGATCATCTGCCATTATGAATAAAGTTGTTGAAAAATTCCCTGAATTAGGATCAAATTCCAGGGAAATGTCTTCAAAGATATCTGTCACTTCGGCAAACAATTCACAAGTGATGAATTTAGTCTATGAGGATACATCCTACGCCAAGGCCGCCGCAATCGTAAATGCTGTCTCCACAGTATTTAAAGCTGAAATACCTCACATTATGAATGCAGACAACATCACCATCTTAAGCGAGGCAGACACGACAGCATCCCCTTCTCCGATCAATATTAATCCGATCATGAACATTCTAATCAGCCTTGTTGTTTCGCTTATGCTGGCGATTGGACTGGTATTTCTGCTCGATTATCTTGACGATACATTGAAGACAGAAGCCGAAATTGTTGAAATCATGGACGTTTCAGTGCTTGCCGTTGTAGGGAAGATCACAAAGGGTGATCTGAAGATCTCCCGGAGGACGAAGGCATTACAAAAACCAAAAGTAGGTGAGAGCAAGTATGCGTCGATCAATCAATGATAGCAGCTTAATTGTTTCCATGAATCCCGAATCGCCTATATCGGAAGTGTATCGGCTGCTTCGAACCAATATCCATTATTCTTCTATAGATCAGGCATTGAAGACCATCATGGTCACTTCCGCTCAGGCAGGAGAAGGGAAAACCACAACGATAAGCAACTTGGCAATCACCTATGCACAGGAAGGTAAGAATGTGCTTCTTATTGATATGGATATGCGTAAGCCGTCACTGCACCATATTTTCTCCCAATCGAATCGTCAAGGCTTAAGCACGGTGTTAACAGGACACACAAGTGTACAAGACGCGATCCAGGAAACTATGGTCAGTCATTTATCGCTGCTTTCTTCCGGACCGATACCTGGAAATCCGTCAGATCTCATTGATTCTACAGCAATGCGGGAAATGCTGGAGCAGCTGGAACAAGAATATGATGTTATTCTCATGGATTCCCCGCCGGTATTGTCTGTAACGGATAGTGTCATAGCCAGCACTTTGTGCGATGGCGTTATTATGGTGGTTGCCGCAGGGAAGGTGAAGAAAGTTCATTTGAAGAAAGCTAAAGGGCAGTTGGATCATGTCAACGCTCGATTGTTGGGTATTGTGCTTAACCGTATGAATAGAGATAACCAATCGAACTTCTATATGAATTATTACGGAATGAAAGGTTAGACAACTAGCGAGGTACTATCGGGAGTAAAGGTAATGTCTACTGCACCTCTATCACTGTAGACACTCGTTCACGCTGTGGGTCTTAAGGACCTTAGACATCATTGTCAAGGGTGTGATGTGAGGCAGGGTTGAATGCCCTAATTTAGAAAGTTTAGCTATGTTCTTTTCTAATCGAAGAGTATATAGCTAGGCTTTTCTACTACTAAGACATTCATATTGGCATTAGTCAAAAGAATAAATAGAGAGAGGTAGTGGATGAAGAATGAAAAAAGTGAAAAAAGCAATTATTCCTGCAGCGGGTCTTGGGACGCGCTTCTTACCCGCAACAAAAGCCATGCCGAAGGAAATGCTTCCGATTGTCGATAAACCCACTATTCAATACATTGTGGAAGAAGCGGTGGCTTCAGGCATTGAGGATATTATTATTGTGACAGGCAAAGGTAAACGCGCCATTGAAGACCACTTTGATCATGCTTTCGAGCTAGAAAATAATTTGTTCAGCAAAGGAAAGTTTGATCTGCTTGACGAAGTGCGCCGTTCCTCAAATGTAGAAATTCATTACATACGCCAAAAGGAAGCGAAAGGACTTGGCCATGCCGTATGGTGCGCCCGTAACTTTATCGGTAACGAGCCGTTTGCCGTGCTACTCGGGGATGATATCGTACAATCACAGACACCTTGCATCCGGCAGCTGGCGGAGCAGTTCGAGCAAGTACAAAAATCTGTGATTGGCGTTCAAACGGTTCCCCGTGACCAAACGCAACGCTATGGCATAGTAGCCGCACTGGAAAGGTTCGGCCGTTTATATGAGGTGGATTATTTGGTAGAGAAGCCGTCAGCAGGCAAAGCACCGTCTAATCTGGCGATTATGGGCAGATACATATTGACTCCGGAAATATTCGGGTTTCTGGAATATCAGGAGGAAGGGGCTGGTGGAGAAATTCAGTTGACGGATGCTATACAAAAGCTGAATGAGAGTCAAGGAGTGTATGCATACGACTTCGAGGGAATTCGTTATGATGTAGGCGAGAAAATGGGCTTTATAATGACTACGCTTAACTTTGCGCTTCAGAATGAAGAGCTGCGTAAACCGCTGCTGCAAGGTATGGAAAGTATTCTCCAACGTGAACATCTTGTCAGAATAAATCGCTGAGGTGCTCTTTCTAATCATATCTCCAAGTTTCTTGTATTAATATAAATTCAATTAGAGGGATTAATATGAAAATTAGTGTAATTGTACCGTCGTATCAAAGGGTAGACGCTTTATTGAACTGTATAGAAGGAATTAAAAAACAAACGAGATACCCTGATGAAATCATAGTCGTTGTAAGAAACACAGATGACAGTACATTGGAATATTTATCATCTATTTCCATAAAAAACTTAAAGGTTGTTCTCATAGAACAGACAGGCGTGATAGCTGCATTGAATTTGGGGATTAAGCAAAGCACAGGATCTATTGTGGTTTTAACCGATGATGATACCGTTCCCTATTCTAATTGGCTTGAAAAAATAGAGAATTATTATATAACGAAACCTGATATAGGCGGAGTTGGAGGTAGAGATATCGTACACTTTCGTGGCGAACCGGTTCCAGCTATTAAACAACAGGTTGGTATTATAAAGCCCTATGGCCGAATCATAGGGAATCATCATATTGGACTGGGAAACACTCGTGAGGTGGATATTCTTAAAGGTGCCAATATGAGCTTTAGGAAAGATGCAATTCTAGATTTGAAATTTGACGAGAAGTTAAAGGGTACAGGTGCTCAAATTTATAATGAAATGGAGTTCAGTCTATCCGTTAAAAAGAAAGGCTGGAAACTTATTTATGATCCACTAGTATGCGTTGATCATTTTCCAGCTGAAAGATTTGATGAGGATAAAAGAAATAGCTTCAATGAAACAGCCTTTTTCAATACGGCACATAATGAGACGTATACTTTACTTAAACATCTGAATTGGAAAAGGAGATTGTTATTTATCGGATGGATCATTCTGATTGGAAGCAAGTCCTCACCCGGAGTTGTTCAATTTATTAGAATACTGCCAAAAGAGAAATACAATAGTTTTAAAAAAATAATTATTTCATATAAAGGTAGATGGGGTGGTTGGAAAACGTGGAGAGGATCTTTGGAATAAGTACTTTAAGGCCAGGTATTAGAATGTTTTTATATGGACTAATAAAACTTGCGGGAGTAATCGCTCTTGGCTCAATTGTTGGAGTTGCTGGTTCAATAGATTCACTCCATATGAAGCTTCTAGAATTTACATTTCTGCTCCTGAGTATGTTAATTTCATTGCAAATCTATGCCTATAGATCAAACTTATTACTTCCATATAGTCTACTGATATGGGTAGTGAGTCCAGAAATAAGGCGCTTAATGGATTGGTCCTTTCAGTTGTACAGCGATACCTCCATCATTTCGCTAATACCCTATTGTGTAAGTTTGACGATATTATTACCAATTATCAAAAACATCAAGCTAATTGACCGTAGAATTAGCTTCATATCTAAAATTATGGGAGTAGCTTTACTTTATGGATTTTGCATCGGATTTCTAAAATATGGACTAGCATCAGTATATGATTTACTAAATTATATTGTTCCGTTTCTTGTTTTAATTTATGTGAATGTAAGCTGTTTCGATAGGGATGTCCGTGCTAAGTGGCTGAGAAGTTTCTCTTATCTTGCAGTAATCATTGCTGCATATGGAATATATCAATATACTGTTCTTCCCCCGTGGGATAAATTTTGGATGGTAAATGCTGAGATGAATTCCATTGGGCTTCCTGAGTCTCAGAACTTTCGAGTCTTTTCTTTCCTGAATTCACCAGGACCAGCAGGTGTGTTTTTTGGATTAGCATTGGCTATAATGACCGTTCAGAAAAAATGGAGAGGATTTGGAATCATTGGAATGATGATTGTAGCATTTGCATTGCTTCTTACTCTGGTTCGTGTTGGATGGATTGCCTATATAATTATGGTGATCGCCTACTTTATCAGATCTCACATAAGAAATAAAATACAATTGCTTCTTCTGTGTGTCATCATTCTATCGGCTTACATATTTATCCTTCCAATACTACCGGGCGCTAATAATGTGACATCTCGTATTAATACATTTGGATCATTAGAAGAAGATCATTCATTCAATGAAAGAATGAGCTTTTCAAGCAATATATTATCAGAAGTATTGGCTAATCCTGTAGGAAGGGGTTTGGGAAGTTCAGGGCAAGGAGTGAAATTAACGCAAAATGCAGATACGCTAGCAGCATTTGATAATGGTTATTTAAACTTATTTTATACATTTGGACTCCCATTGGGATTAGCTATAACAATATCATTGGGATACCTCTTTGTTAACCTTTTCAAGTTAAGTAAAACAGAGAAAGTCTATTCTCCTATTTCATTTGCTGCCATTAGTGCCGTTTTATTTCTTTTATTTGCAAGTAATATATTGCGTGGATTAAGTGGATTTATTCTGTTGTTTATTATTTCACTCGCTTACATACCCAAGTCCTCAAATGGAGAGGAGACATAGCATGTTAATCGTTTTTTTAGGTGATTCAATTACAGAAGGATTGGGCGTAATTCGATTTAGAACAAGCTATGCAGATTTATTAAAATTGAAACTGAATTCTTCTTATTCACAATCCGTTCAGATCATTAATTATGGAGCTAGTGCAATGCAGGTTAATGAGTCCAGAGAGAAATATGAGGAAGAAATTCTAGAATTACAACCGGACATTATCGTTTTTGCGCATGGGAATACTGAATCCCTCGTAAGAGAACAAACAAAGTACCTAAAGTTAGTACCTAAAAGGTGGAGGAGAGCGGGGTGGATGGACCCAAGACCCTACTATTCGACCCGAAAGACTAGGAAATGGTTGGAAAAGATAGAGTCAGGGCTCCGATGGAGGGTAAAAGTTACCCTTATTAAAGTATTTGGTGGAAAACAGTGGATGAGTCTAACGGAATTTAAAAAACAAACAACAGATTTTACTATGACGATCCTTAATCACAATAAACAAACAAATATTATATTTCTAATGCCAGGTGATATCGAAGAAAGATATTTCCCGGGATCACCGGAATCTATGAGGAAATATAGAGAGGTATTCAAAGAGCTATCTGAGCTGAATAAATCTAGTGACAGAATATTTATGTGTGACTCATCACAGTATTTACATAAATGGAATGATTATTTTATGGATCGCTTTCATCCTAATGAACAGGGTCATAACCAAATTGCCGAGGCACTCTTGGGCACAATCATCCAGCATTCTCTTTTGAGTAATAACAATGTAATGAGAGGGGTGAGCCCATGAAAATCTGTTTCGTTACACACGTGGTGAAGAAAGGAGACGGACAAGGAAGAGTAAATTATGAGGTGATCATAGAGGCTTTAAAACAAGGACACGAAATCATAGTTATATCTACAGAGCTATCAGAAGAACTTCGGAACCATAGCCAAATAAAATGGATTAAAATAATGAATGTGTTAAAAATTCCGACAGCTTTATTGCAGTATCAATTATTTGCGTTGTTCTCTGCTATCTGGATATGGACTCATCAGAAAAAGATGGATCTTATCGTGGTTAATGGGTTTATTACCTATGCACGTTCTGATATTAATTGCATTCATTTTGTCCATAGTGCATGGGTAAAGTCAGAGTATCATCCGTATCGGGATCAAAAAAATGTAAAAAGCCTTTATCAGTTATTATACAATAGCTTAAATTCTTTCTTAGAGCGTATTGCACTGAAACGTACCAAACAAATCATTGCAGTGTCCGAACAGGTTAAACAAGAACTAGTGCAGGATGCAAAAATACAGTCTAACCGTATCTCAGTTATTTCAAATGGTGTTGATTTGAATGAGTTTTATCCACGATCGGTTAATCGGGCAGATTTTCATCTGGATACAAATACAACATATGCTTTGTTTGCTGGAGACTTGAAATCTAAAAGGAAGAATTTAGATACGGTACTTCGTGCTATGGCTATGGTAGAGAATGTAAACCTAATCGTGCTTGGAAATACTGAAAAGAGTAATTACCCCGGTATAGCAAAAGATTTAGGTATAGGTCATCGTGTTCATTTTCTAGGACACAGAAAAGATATCGCGGAAATCATGTCACTCGCTGATTTGTTTGTTTTTCCCTCGAAATATGAACCGTTTTCGCTTGTTATATTAGAGGCAATGGCTTCAGGATTACCGGTTATAACAAGTAGCAGATGTGGTGCAGTTGAACTTTTGTCTGATCATTCTGCAGTTGTTATTGAAGATCCAGAGGATACAGCAACTTTAATAAACGTCATTAGGGAACTTCTTTCTAATAAAGAAGGATTAAAGATGATGGCATTGAGAGCAAGGGAAGATGCCCAAAAAAATTCATGGGGAAACATGTCATATAAATACTTGCAAATAATCAACTACACTTCAAAAGTTAAATACCAGTGAAGCAGGCCTGAAGGGATAAAACATATGGCTATAGTAAATTTGATTAAACAAAGAAGTAAATTGGGGAGTTTAGGAAATGTTTTACAAATTTTTGTATCTAATGTTTTTATACTTGGATTAAATGTATTAACAGGTATTATCATCGCGAGGTATCTAGGGCCAGAGGGGCGTGGAGAACAAGCGGCGATGATTATGTGGCCAAGATTTCTGGCTTATACGTTAACTTTAGGGATTCCGGCCTCATTAGTTTATTATATGAAGAAAAAGGACGGAAATCAGGGATCATTGTATATCACATCTTTGTATATGAGTTTAATACTCGGTTGTGTTGCGATGGCAATTGGGTCTGTCATTATTCCATATTGGATGAAAGGCTATTCTAAGGAAGTTATTGAATTTGCAACTTGGGCATTAATAATGTCGCCAATCGCAATGCTTGGGACGATCAACGTCGCTACTCTTCAATCTAGAGAAGAATATCATCTTTATAACTTTATCAGATATGTTCCCGTATTTAGCACATTAATCCTTCTTTATGGTCTTGTCATTACAGGTCACGTCACACCGTTCTATACATCAGTGGCATATCTATTCCCTGCAATCCCAGTTGCAATATGGATAACAATAAAATTCATCTTAAAATATAAGCTGAAGCAGAAGAACAAGATTGAATCCGGAAAAAAGCTGCTTGGATATGGAATTAGATCCTATGGTACAGACGTTGCGGGAACATTCTCTGGGTACATTGACCAGATATTAGTTGTTGGATTGTTGTCTCCAAGCAGTCTAGGACTCTATGTAGTCTCTCTGAATCTTTCTAATATGTTAAATACGATTCAAAATGCAATTACCTCGGTATTGTTTCCCAAAGCATCAGGGCTTGAACAAGCGGATGCTCTTAATCTAACTTTTAAAGTATTTAGAATTAGTACTGTAATAACAATTATATTAGGTATTGGGATTTTTATTGTAGCCCCGTATCTTTTAATAATCCTGTATGGGCAATCATTTATTGAAGCAATAGGAGTATTTAGAATATTAATTTTTCAAACGGCGATAACGAGTACCTCATGGATACTCTCCCAAGGCTTTATGTCGATTGGCAAACCAGGATCTGTAACCATTATTCGAATAACATCACTTGGATTAAACGTAATATTGTTAAACTTATTAATTCCTCCTTTAGGCATAGAAGGAGCAGCGATATCATTGCTAATAACATCGCTTGTTGAATTACTTGTAGTTTTTCTTATATATACCATTAAGTATAATGTTAAATTCGAAGATTGGATCGTTTCAAAGAAGGATATCTTATGGTTACTTCAGCGTATCCGTATTCAGAAAGGTCGAAGTAAAGAATCTATGTAGTAGGAGCTAATAAACCGATTAAAGTGAAATCGAAATGGGGTGAGAGCATGAATATTCTTCATATAGCCAATCATGTCAAGCAGTGCGGTAACGGAATCGTAAATGTCATGATCGACTTAGCTTGCGAGCAAGCAAAACTAGGTCACAATGTGGCGGTTGCATCTGAGGGTGGTGAGTATATAGAACTGCTGTTAAAGAACAATATTCAACATTATAAACTTGATCAGACGAGAAAGCCCGCACAAATGATGCAGGCTTTTTTTAATTTTCGGAAAATGGTCAAACAATTTAAGCCAGATATAATCCATGCACATATGATGACTGGAGCTTTGCTCTCAAGATATTTGAAAGGGTTCCAGAAATATAAAATTGTAACGCATGTACATAATGAGTTTCAGAAGAGCGCGAACTTTATGAAAGTTGGCGATTCAGTAATAGCTGTAAGTCAGGCGGTAGCCACATCAATGGTGAGCCGAGGGGTGCAGAAGCAAAAACTTCACATTGTTTTAAATGGAACGATTGGAAGTTCGCGGAAAGGTGATAAGGGCGGAGCATGTCTCAAAGGGCTATCCATAGTAACGGTTGCTGGCCTGTATGAACGGAAAGGAATTATTGATTTAATTGAAGCATTCGAAATTGTTGTTGCGAAATATCCTGAAGCTAATTTGTATGTTTTAGGCGAGGGTCCAGACAGATCTAAATTTGAATTGAAAGCTAACCAATCTATTGGAAAAGATAACATTCACTTTATGGGCTATCAATCTAATCCGCACAATTATATGGAAGCAGCTGATATTTTTGTATTAGCATCGCACAAAGAATCATTTGGCCTAGTATTGATTGAGGCTCGGGAGGCGGGTTGTGCGATCGTCGCAACTGATGTTGATGGAATTCCTGAGGCTCTTGATTTCGGGGAATCAGGTATGTTAGTACCGCCTAAATCACCAGAAAGGTTGGCGGAAGCTATCATTTCGATGCTTCAGAACTCAGAAATGAGTGACAAATACCGAAAGCGTGCTCTGCAAGGACTGGAATATTATTCAGTAGAAAGAGTGGCGAGAGACACGTTAAAGATTTATGAGGAACTACTAATTAGTTAAATCATACTGAAGAAAAGAGAGATAATTATGAATGTACTTTCGACTGGAATGGGTTGGATAGATGTCCAGTATGGTGGGCTGAATCGTTATTTTGCCGATTACTCTACTGCCATGAAAGAACATGGTCATTCCGAACTTGGCTTCGTATTTGCACCAAAAGGGTCTCATATAAGTACTGATCTTAATATTAGAAATGTTACGCATGAAATGGACATTAAACATTATCTATCCCGAATGAAATCCATTCGGAAACATACACATCAAGCGATGGGCTCTTTTCATCCGGACGTATTCAATCCCCATTTTGCTTTCTATACTACGATGGTCACGAGAAATCTGATTCCATCACACATACCAATTGTTTCTCATTTCCATGGTCCTTGGGCATTGGAAACGGAGGTACAACAGACGAATTCAGCGACTAAAGTCGTTAAGGAAGCAAGGTTGTGGATGAAGAAGCAAGTAGAACAATTGACTTACCGCCGTTCTGATAGCTTTATTGTACTTAGCGAGTACTTTCGAGATATATTGACCGAAACCTACGGAGTGGATGAGAAGAAAATTCACATTATACCAGGTGCAGTTGATCATAATCGCTTCCGACCTCATCCGAATCGTGAGGAACTAAGAACACAACTAGGCATATCGTCTAATCAACCTTTGCTCTTCTGCATAAGAAGGCTGGTCCGAAGGATGGGGATTGACCGTTTGATTCATGCCATGGCTGATGTTGTCCGTATATCCCCTAATGTTCGATTGTTCATCGGAGGAGATGGACCAATGCGAGCGGAATATGAAGCACTAATCAATCAACTTGGGCTTTCTTCCAATGTTAAATTGCTCGGCAGAATTTCAAATGAGGAACTTGTGCAGTATTACCAAGCAGCAGATGTTAGCTTAGTTCCAACCCTCACACTAGAGGGCTTCGGTCTTATTACCGTAGAGTCTCTTGCCTGTGGAACGCCAGTGTTGGGAACTCCTTACGGGGGAACGAAAGAGATTTTACATCAAATATCCGACGATTTAATGTTTAAAGACGGAACATCTGAGTCTATAAGTAAGAAGATTATTGATGTCCTGAATAAGGATTCATTCCTTCCTTCTCGGGAAGCATGCAGAGAACATGTACTGAATCAATATACATGGGGGAGAGTCGCGGAAGCTGTGACCAATGTATTCACAGAAGAAATTGGTAAAAGAAAGGAATTCAGAAGATGAGAATCGCCTTTTATAACCATACGAGTACAATCAGCGGAGCGGAGATCAGTCTGTTGTTGACTGCAAAACATATAACAAAAGCCCATCCGATATTGTTTGCACCAGAGGGAGATTTGCTGCAGAGAGCGCGCAGCCAAGGACTCGAAGTCGTTGCTCTGCCCAGCTTCCGGGCGAGAATGACCAGAAATCCGCTCCTTCTTGTTATCTATGTTATTGGGATGCTGTGGGCAGGATGGAGGCTTGCTCTTCTTATGAAAAAAAGTCGGGTGGATCTCATACATGCCAATTCTATAAGAGCAGGAATTATGGCAGGCTTATTCAGATGGTACCACCGATTACCGGTTGTGTGGCATCTACGAGACATGCCTCCGCAGGGTTATATTGGCATGCTCGTTCGAAAGTTCGCAGGGAGTAGCGCTCAGGCACTCATCGGTATTTCCGAATCTGTCATTCAAGGTATAGATCATCCTTCTGTAGCAGGACGGTGCCATCTCGTGCATAACGGTGTGGAACTAAGGAGTTTTAATTCCGAGGTAAGACAAGTGTTAAGAGAAACAATCCGTTTAGAATTAAGAACACCGCAGGAAGCACGAGTGTTGGTGATTATAGGTCAGATTGCTCCGTGGAAGAGACAAGAAGATGCAATAGAAGCATTCGCCAGTCTTGTTCGTGAGGAGCGGAACACGGTTCTATGGATTGTCGGAGAAGCCAAGTTTAGGCAAGAGAACGAACGATATCTCGACAAACTGAAAGAGAAGGTTAAATCTTTAAACCTTGAAGATAAAGTTATGTTTACAGGATTCAGAGAAGATGTATTGGAGATCTGCTGTGCAGCAGATCTCCTTTTATTATGTTCAGATAATGAACCCTTCGGCAGGGTCATTATTGAAGCTATGTCACAAGGGACGCCTGTCGTGGGGACACGAGGGGGAGGCGTACAAGAGATCATTCAACATGGTGTGAGTGGATTGATGTATGAGATCGGAAATATCGAGAAACTCACACATTGCATCCGTCAGGTGCTCGATGATGAGATCGTATGGTCTACGCTTAGTCACAATGGACAGGAGCAGGCAAAAGATAGGTTCTCCATCGTACAGACGTCTCAAAAGATCGAATTGATTTATCAGCAGCTATTGGCGAGACCCGGCGGCAAATTGTTGGAACATCAGCGTGCAAGGGAGATGATGTAATGCGGGATCTGAAAGTAGCCATTGTGCATGATTATCTCAATCAAATGGGCGGCGCGGAACGGGTAGTGGCTGTATTCCACAAAATGTTCCCCGAAGCACCGATTTATACAACGATTGTAGATCGAAATAAACTTTTTCCAGAATTAAAGGACGCTGACATCAGGACGTCTTGGATGCAGCGAATTCCAGGAATATTAGGAAAATTCAAAATGTTCTTCTGGTTATACCCGTTCGCGGTACGTTCAATGAACGTGAAGGGTTATGACCTCATTCTCAGTTCCAGCAGTGCTTATGCCAAAGGGGTGCGTAAGGATAGGAAGAGTGTCCATATCTGCTACTGCCATACACCCATGCGATTTGCATGGAATTATGAAGCGTATATGGAGAGCGTTCAAGTGCCGAATTATGTGAAAAAACTTGCGAAATGGTTGATCTACCCTCTTCAGACATGGGATAAGAACAATTCCAAGTGGGTTGATCACCTGATTGCTAATTCTACCATTGTGAAAGAGCGAATCAGAGATTGTTATGGAATGAATGCCCAGATTATTTTCCCTCCCGTAGAAATTAGCCGGTTTAGCGTCAATGAAGGGGAGCCAGAGGATTATTTTCTTGTTGTCTCCAGGTTGGTATCGTACAAAAAAATTGATTTGGCCGTAGAGGCTTGTACCCGGATGGGTCAGCGTTTGCTCGTAGTTGGAGATGGCCCAGATCGGCAGAGGCTTGAGCAGCTTGCAGACGATACCGTTACTTTTCTTGGGAGGAGAAGTGATGAAGAGGTCGTCCGTTACATGCAGCATTGCAAAGCGCTGATCTTTCCCGGCATTGAAGATTTTGGCATAACACCGCTTGAAGTCAATGCATGCGGCAGGCCGATCATTGCTTATTGTGTGGGCGGAGCCCTGGACACGGTTGTAGCTGAACAGACAGGGTTATTTTTCGAGGAGCAGTCGGTAAGCTCATTGATGGCAACGATCGAACGGTTCGATCAATATCATTGGAATCCAGAACTTATTCGGCAGCATGCTGAGAAATTCAGTGAGCATTTATTTATAGAACGGCTGCAGTCCAGTATTGATGGTCTTATGGTCTGTGCAGACAGGCAGTGAATTGATTGAGGATGACATCGTGAGTGAACAAGTGCCGATTATTTCGTTATGACAAAATCTATCTGTTAGATAGTGGGGTGGGTACATTGATATTAGATGCAATTAAATTGGACCTGAGTGATGTATCAAAAGAATTATTATTTTTAATATTTATTTTACGCGATGATTTGCTGGATGAGATTATCGTTAAGCAAAACACCTCCAATTTGGACTGGAAATTGTTTGTGAAGCTTGTTGTGCATCATCGTGTTTATCCTCTTGTCTATTTGAAATTGAAAGGACTTGAGCCCTCACTCATTCCAGCTAACGTTATGGAAACACTTCATCATCAATATAATAACAACACAATTAAGATGCTGCATCTTAGCAGGGAAATGAGTCATATTTGCAAAGCATTAACCAACAGTGGAATACGTACCCTTTTGTTGAAGGGGCCTATTCTTGCTATACAGCTATATGGAGATCTGGCGCACAGGACATCCAAAGATCTAGATATTCTAGTTCATGCAGAAGACGTGGAGAAGGCAGAGGAAATATTGGCACAGCTTGGTTACGAGTCGAAGGATGAGCATATATTGGACAATTGGAAGAAGAAATCACATCACCTATCCTTCGAGCATAAGGAGCACTTTGCACAAGTTGAAATTCACTGGCGATTGAATCCTCATTTCAGCGAGTCATTCTCATTCGATCAACTGTGGGAACGTAAAAATGATGTGACATCCAATCAAACTTTTCACTATTTGGGAAATGAAGATCTGCTCTACTATCTTACGGACCATGGTGCTAGGCATGGCTGGTTTCGATTACGTTGGTTAATTGATATTGAACGGTTGCTACCTAAAATAAGCAGTGGAAATATGAAAATTCATTTCGATCAATATGGAGGACAGCATAACGCAGGGCAGGCATTCATCTTATTATCGAACCTGCTTTCAACGGAGATTCCTCATGATTTAGAATTATTAACGATTAGTTCTAAATCTCATCGACTAGCAGAAATGGCCCTCTATTATATTAAAAGAATAGTTAAATTAAACCCGGTACCGGAGAAAAGTGTAGCACGGCATTATAATCGCTACCTATTTTCATTGATGTCGGGAAAACAGAAAATAGCTTACTTGTTAAACAGGCTTCATCCTAGCTCACGAGATGCCATATTGTTACCACTACCTAAATCGCTCCATTTTCTCTATTTCCCACTTCGGCCTTTTCTATGGTTCTGGCGGCGTATGAAACAACAATCCGTATAAACGTTGTGAGATACTTTCCCTAATTTCAAATTAATGACAATTTATATCATGTGGAATTATGTATTTTATTTCAATAGAGGAGGCTACTATTCATGAGCATTGAATTAATCGCAGCTGATGATCTTATCTTACAATCTGAAGGTTTCCTGGTAAGCGATATGGATGGCGAGAAAGTGATGCTGAGCATCGAAAACGGAAAATACTATAATCTCGGTCAGATCGGTGGCCGGATATGGGAGCTTGTTGCTTCACATGCCACCATTGCTGGCATGGTTGAGCAATTAGTGATGGAGTATGAAATCGAACCTGACGTATGCGAGCAGCAAGTATACACATTCCTGCATCAGCTTGCAGCCGAAGGACTCGTACAGGTGAGAAAGCAATAATGAGCTTGTATAAGAAAGTGCGCAGATTTAGTACTTATCCTCTTGATGTAAAGCGGATGTTCGCAGAAGCTTATTTCTATTTGGCGTGGGGGAGGATGCTTAAGCTACTGCCTTTCTCCAAAGTAGCTCCTTCCTTTGGGGAATATATGAAGGAAACGCCGTATACGAGCTATACGGAGCACGACTTCTTACTGCTGCGTAAAGTGTCGAAGGCCGTCCATGCAATGAGCCGAGTAACATGGTGGGAGAGCCAGTGCTTGGTCAAGGCCATCGCCGCGATGAAGATGCTTGAGCGAAGAGGAATTCCAAGCACCTTGTATCTGGGAAGCGGCCGGGATGACAAGGGACAGATGGTTGCGCATGCTTGGCTGCGTAGCGGCACTTACATATTAACAGGTAAAGAAGGACACGAAAGGTATGCGGTCGTAGGGATTTTCGGGAATGGTAAACAGGCTGAAACTCTAGCGACTATGAGGCGGTAATCCGCATAAGGGGTTATTCTTAATGAAGGATCTATTTTATTTTATTCGTAAAATGCATCATGTCGCAGGGATCAGACTGTACATCAATATGTCGCTGACTCTGCTAATAAGTTTATTGGATGGCATTGGCATTTATTTGATCGTTCCCCTGCTCAGCATAATAGGTGTATTTCAAATGAATATGGATGGAATACCGCTGATCTCTTCTCTTCTAGCCCTAATCGAGTCATGGTCGTTTGAGTTGAATTTGCCAATTGTGCTGGCTGTATATGTCGTCATTGTGGGGGGCCAGGCACTGCTCCAACGAAGTCAGACCTTGTTGAATTCGAGGATTCTACAAGGGTTTATTCGTACGCTTCGGATCGAGACGTATCGAGGATTGCTACAAGCGAAATGGGAGTTCTACCTTCGCAAGCGCAAGTCAGACTTTAACCATATTATGTCTAATGAACTCGGGCGCGTAAATTACGGCACTTCCTTATTCTTGCAGATGATTTCTTCCGTAATTTTCACAATCATACAGATTGGCCTTGCCTTATGGTTGTCTCCTCTACTAACGTTGGTTGTTCTGGTCAGCGGCGGGCTACTAGCTCTTTACTCACGTAAATTCATTAAGAAGTCGAAGCTTATTGGTGAACAGACAACAGAACTGTCTAAGCACTATTTTGCAGGGATCAGCGATCATTTCAATGGTATTAAGGATATTAAAAGCAATAGACTGGAGCAGTCTCATATTTACTGGTTCCAAAATCTGTCTGAAAAAATGGAAAATAACTTTATCCAATTGGGGAGGGTTAATTCTCTGTCTCAGCTTATTTATCGCCTATCCGCTGTTGTATTAGTTGCCGGTTTCGTCTATCTGGCACTTGAGGTTATCCATACACCAGCTGAACAATTAATTATCGTTGTTCTTATCTTCTCGCGGCTGTGGCCGAGGTTTATTGGCATTCAATCGAATACCGAGCAGCTTGTATCCAATTTTCCAGCCTTTCAAGCGATGCGCAAGCTGCAAATGGAATACGAGGCAGACAGGGAAATCGGAGAAATTGCCTCTATGAGTGAACCTGCCCGTTTGAATATGCAGGACGGAATAGAATTTCGGGATGTGAACTACCGATACGATTCCAATACACTCGTATTCGCTTTGAGTGACATTAATATACATATTCCTGCTAACCGCATGACGGCAATCGTTGGCAAATCAGGTGCGGGCAAAAGCACGCTCATCGATATGTTGATGGGGCTGATTCATCCAGAGAATGGGCAGGTGATGATTGACGGCGTGTCTCTTAGAGATGAGCTGCAACTTCTGTCTCTGCGTAGTTCGATCGGATATGTGGCGCAGGATCCCTTTCTCTTCAATGAGAGCATTCGGGATAATCTGAAGCTGGTCGATCCTTTCGCTAATGATGCCGAGCTGTGGAAAGCTTTGAAATTTTCGGCCTCTGAAGAATTTGTGCGCAAGCTTCCGCAAGGTCTGGATACGGTAATTGGTGACCGGGGTATCCGGTTGTCAGGAGGAGAACGGCAGCGGATTGTGCTGGCAAGAGCGATCTTGAAGCGTCCTGCTATTCTTGTGCTGGATGAAGCGACAAGCGCGCTGGACAGTGAGAACGAACGGCTGATTCAAGAGTCGCTGGAGCTTCTGAAAGGAAGCATGACCATTATCGTCATCGCTCACCGGCTATCTACCATTCGCAATGCGGATCAGGTGATTGTCATGGAGCAGGGTGAGGTTATTCAGCAAGGCGGCTATCAGCAGCTGTCGCAGGAGAGCAAAGGCACCTTCAGGCAGCTACTCAATTATCAAAGGGGTGCTCAGATGTAAATAGCCTTGAGGAGATAAGCAGGATAGGATAAAGGCAGCCGCTCCTTCATACAGAGAGTAGCTGCCTTTTCAAAAATCGAATCATGGATCCCCCCAAGATAGTCACCGCCATGACCTCCGTTATACCGCCTTCGTTCCACCCTCCGAATCTTTTGGTCCTTTCTCGTAGGCTTTCACTGCAGCCAGCTTAAAGGCGGGTGAATAAGTAACGCTCTTCTCCGTGGCGTTCTGAACATGGGGATTCACTTCCAATTGCTTGATCTCATGTTCGTTAAATATCTTTGAAGTTCCTCTCGCTTTGTTCATGAAATGATTCACTTTTGTATATACTTAAAGGCTCAACACCAAAATCAGTGCCTGACAAATGTATCAAGTTGATAGATGACCGCTACGCGGATGGATTGTCCTTCCGATCGCTGTTGCCCCCAAATTTTCTTTGAATTTACTGCTCTTTGTGGTAAAAATTCAGGGGCAAAGGCGAACGCTACGCTTCTCCACGACAATTCCATCCTCTCCGCTACGATCAGGATAGATTCTATTTTCTGCAAGCACTGATTATGAATTAGAGCCTACTTAAAGAATAAAAATAATAGGAATTCGGAGAGAGAGCTATGAGTGTCAAATTATTTAGTCAACATGATGTGAACAAGTTAAAAGCTAACCCGTATGTGAAAAATGTCAGCAAAAAAGCATTACGTACACAGATGAATTCAAACGCTTATTTATTGAAGATTATGAGTCGGATCGACTGCCGAGAGAGATTTTTGAATCCTGTGGTTTTGACATTGAAATAATCGATATAGTACGTGTAAACAAGGCTGCAAACCGTAAACAAAAGTGGGTATGGTAGGTATAGATTATATACTGTGATGTTTTTACGAGCGCACAATCAGATTATTGATCCGGAAGTTAAAGAAGCGATTCTGTTTATGCGTCGTGAGGTAGCTCACAGCACTGTAGACCGTCGAATTGAAGAAGGTGTATCGACGATTCCGAACACGCTGAAGATTATGGGGTTCTTTGAGGACTTGATGGAATTTAAATGAGTTATTCATAAGAATAGACAGAAACTATTTTATTTATTCTTAATACTAAAGTGTAAAACCAAAATAAAAATGATCAATAAAACCACTCCTACAACATTAGTGAATATGGGCTCGTTATTTGAAACTGATTTTATTAGAAGATGTATGTTAATTCCTAAAGCCCCATACCAACATAAATAAACGATCCATTTAGAAGTCTTCTTCATGCATAATACCTCACTAGTTTATTTGAGTTTATCTTAACTAACTAATCTAAAAATGTATATAAACAAAAAAATCTGCATCATAAATGCAGATTTTTTCTTATAGATCAAATCAAATAATTGAATATGCGTTTGCCATTGCTTTATTTAGGGTATTCCAACTGCTATACCCTTGGTAGGCAGTAGCTACTATCACCCCACCAGCGGCTACTGTGGCTATTGCATTTGCAAAAGGTATAGCTCCAATTACTCCAATAAATTCTAATGCATAGGCAGCTCCAAAACGCCAGATCCAGTATACAAGTAGCATGTTTCATTTAATTCTCAATCAGACTTTCTAAGGATACAGTCAGTTCTTGCTCTGATTTATCAAGTGGATATATCCTCGCTGTGCCGTCATCATTAACATGTTGAATAAATACAGGAGTTCCTTGGTAAGTCACATTTTCCATTATTGGTGATTCGGAAATTTCAATTGCTCGTTGTTTGTGCATAATTACTCTCCTTCATTTCAAATTATATGTAGTTTGTGGATTAGTAAGTTAATTTATCCATATAAGAATTGTGAATATCTAACTTCTTGCAGAGGGATGGGGGAGAGAGGAGAACAAACCTTTAGCTCCTCTGGCATCGAATGCCAACACCTATTATTGGATTGAGGATTAATGATGATTTTGTTCACTTTAAAAAAGCTTTACCTGTATATTACTGGTAGAGCCCATAAACAAAAGCGTACGCATAAGTATGTATCATTATTATTCAAGAATTTCTAAACATTATTTGTTTATTTCTGATTATGTAGCTTAAGGTGTCTAAACTAGTTAAATGCTAGCAGCTCCTTCCCTAGATTAATTACATAGGTGTAATCTTTTCGTTACCCTTCTATAGAATAAAAAGTATATGCTCCATAGTAGTTTAATAGAAAAGGGATGAGTATGTATGAAAAAGTTTGTAGTATTATTTATGATTTTTGTTCTTAGCGTATCTTTAATTGCATGTGGGAAGGAAACTAAGGATAAATCCTTAAATGAGAATGTGTATAAAAATGAAAAATTAGGGTTTGAATTTAAAATCCCATCAATATGGGAAAAGAATTACCAAGTTAAAGAGATTGAGAACGAAGAAAATATAAAAGGAGAAGTCAGCTTCTTACTCAGTCCTAAAGATAGTAAAGATGAAAACCGAGAAGTTTTATTATCTTTCTCTGTAATGGATAAGAACGTATATGCTGAATCAGAAAAAGAAGAAGGTCCAAGTATTGGCGAATACCTTGGTGAAAAAGGAGACTTGGTATATTTAGTTGGATTACCCCAATCCAATCCTTTTGATCCGAAGACAGAAGAAGGAAAATTATTTCATACAATGCATATGAGTTTTGAAGATGTAAAGGGGGTTTCCTAGATATAGGAGCCCCTTTTTTATCGTTTTATTCAAATAAGCTTGTATACTCCAAGTAGCCAAAAGGGTCTATGTCATTAATAGTTGACAAAAAGTACATGAAGATTTATATTTTAGGTAAGCGTTTACGTATGGAATTGCTTATATTTTATAAACGAACAGTAAACGTTTACATTCATGTTCTACATGAAAGGTAAAAGAGGAATCGATATGAATTCAAACTCTTCAAACAATCCAACGATTAAAGATGTAGCAAGGGAAGCTAATGTCTCTATTGCCACTGTCTCTCGGGTGCTTAATAATCTTTCCGGGTACTCGGACAAAACGAAGCAAAAGGTAAATCAAGTTATTAAAGAAATAGGATATCAACCCAATGCAATCGCCCGCGGCCTCATTAATAAGCGCACGCAGACGATCGGGGTTATGTTTCCGAGTGTATCGAGTTATTTCTCCTCGGACATTCTTCACGGTATAGAAGAGTATGCCAACGACCACAACTACAGTGTCTTTGTCTGCAATACGGATGAGGATGGCAAGCGTACGATGAAATACCTGGACGTGCTTCGGGAGAAGCAGGTGGATGGTATCATATTCTCCAGCGAAATGCTGAAGGAAGAGTATTATGAAGTACTACAAGCGATGAAAGTTCCTGTTGTACTGGTATCCTCCAAAGCGGATTATGCTTCCGTGCCCTACATCAAAGTGGACGATAAGCAGGCAGCGTATGATGCGGTGGAATATTTGATCTTAAATGGTCACCGGGAAATTGCCATGGTTAGCGGAACCGAGACTGATAAAATGGCGGGAGCAACCAGAATAGAAGGCTACCAGAAGGCGTTACAGGATTACGGAATTCCTTTTAAAGAGCATTATCTAGTCTATGGGAATTTCAGGTTTGATAAGGGGTGTATAGCTATGGAGAAGCTGATTCAGACTGCGCCTGAGGCTACGGCTATCTTTGCGGCAAGTGACGAGATGGCGGTTGCAGTTCTGTCCGTTGCTGCCAAGCATGGCCTCAAAGTTCCTGACGACATTTCTGTGATCGGTTACGATAATCTGAAGCTTGCTGAAATGGCAGTGCCGCCTTTAACAACAGTGGATCAGCGGCTTTATGACATGGGGAAGTTGGCTTCCGGGAAGCTGATTGATATGATTGAGAATCACTGCGTGGCGGACAGTAGTATTATGCCCCATAGGATTGTTGAAAGACAGACGGTAAGGCGACTTACTTGAGTCCTTTTTCCAATAGACGTAAACGTTTACTGTTAAGATGTTAAATGTACATTTGAGACTGGGAGGGATCTGGCACAAGAGAATGGTAGACATATGAATAGAACGTAAACGTTTACTTTTTGGTTAAGTGGGAGATTAAGGAATAACTACAAACCAGAATAACCACCAAATTAATTTTCTCAGGGGGATTAGATGATGAAAAAAGTAATTAAACCTCTTTTGGCAGGCGTGCTCGCGATCTCTTTGCTTAGTGCATGTGGTAATAACGGTAATTCCGAAGGTGCTTCAGGCAGCACGGTAGAAATTGAATTCTTCCAGAACAAGTCTGAAGCTAAAGCCACTTTCGACAAGTTAGTCGCCAAGTTCAATGAAGCTAACCCAAACATTAAGGTATCCCAAGTGAATCCACCGGATGCAGAAACGGTTCTGAAGACGCGCGTAGCGAAAAAGGATATTCCTGACGTAGTCGGAATAGGTGCAACGGATACGTTCTCGACTCTTTCTAAAAGCGGACTATTCGAAGATTTTACGAATGACCCGCTTATTGATAATATTCAACCAGCATATCTAGAGATGCTGAAAAGTATGACTGGGTTGACAGAGATGAATGGTATTCCTTTCTCAACCAATGCGAACGGTGTTATTTATAACAAGGCGATCTTCAAAGAGATGAACCTTACGATTCCGAAAACCTGGGACGAGTTCATAGCAGTTGCCCAAAAGATTAAGGATTCTGGCCAGAACGCTTTTTATCTCACACTAAAGGATTCGTGGACAACACTTCCATCGTTCAATCCTCTGGAGAGCAACATCGTAGGTCTTGATTTCTTCACCCAACGTGCGGCAGGCACTGTGACGTTCAAGGATACGTATCGTGAGGTAGCTGAGAAGCAGATAAAGCTGCTTGATTTTGCACAAAAGGATATTTTTGGTAAAGGTTATAATGACGGCAACATCGCTTTTGCTAAAGGTGAGTCTGCCATGTATTTGCAGGGCGTATGGGCCATTCCGGAAATTGTAAAAGCCAATCCGGATATTGAATTGGGTGTATTCCCCTTCCCAAGCACGAATGATCCAGCAAAGAATAAGCTCGTTTCCGGTGTTGATACACTGCTGACTGTTGCTAAGAGCTCGAAGCACAAAGAAGAGGCCAAGAAATTTGTAGACTTTCTGCTCCAGCCGGACAACGTGAAACAATATATATCCGAGCAAAAGGCGTTCTCAGCTGTGACAGGTGTTACACAAGATGATGTCAGTGTGGCTGGCCTGAAGGAATCTTTCGAAAGCGGTAACTTGGTTGATTTCTCGGATCATTATATCCCTGCTGGTATGAAAGTAGATACAATTTTTCAAGAATTTTTGCAAAAGAAGGATATTGACGCTTATCTGACCAAACTCGACACTGAGTGGGACAAAGTTAGCAACCGTAAATAATACGGAAATGCGCGGAGAGGAGTATGTAGTATTCTTTTCTCCGCTGCTTTTCAGAAGGGAGACCCACTTATGGCTAAACGCCGCATTGCCTTTTACCTGATGACAGTACCCGCTTTGTTGCTGTTCTTTACTTTTCATACATTCCCTGCGATTCAAGGGATCTTTTATGCGTTTACGAACTGGGATGGCTTCAGCGAGAGTTACGATTATGTAGGATTCAAGAACTTTGTGAACATCTTTAAGGATGAGAATGTGATTAATTCCTATTTATTCACTTTCAAATATGCCATTATTATGACCATCTTTGTTAATATACTCAGCCTGATTATTGCGCTGGGACTGAACGCGAAGATTAAATTCAAGAACTTTTTTCGGGGAGTATACTTCCTGCCCAACATTCTCAGCGTACTAATTGTCGGCTTCATCTTCAACTACTTGTTCTCTAATGTTTTCACTGTCTGGGGAGCAAAACTGGGTAGTGAATTTCTTTCGCAAAATATTCTCGGTAACGCCGATTGGGCGTGGATAGGGATTGTTATAGTTGCTGTATGGCAGGGTATCGCGTTTAATACGATTTTGTATTTGGCTGGACTTCAGACGATTCCGAAGGACTTGTATGAGGCATCGAATCTGGATGGGGCAAGTAAATTCAGAGAATTTTGGAGCATTACTTTCCCATTACTTGCTTCCTTCTTCACCATCAATATGGTGCTTGCCATGAAGAGCGGACTGATGGTATTCGATCAGATCGTTGCTCTGACGGGAGGCGGCCCGGGACGCTCGACACAATCCATTGCGTTGCTTATTTATACGGGGGGATTTCAGGGCGGAGAATTTGCCTATCAATCGGCGAACGCTGTCATTTACTTTATTGTTATCGTTGTAATCTCCGTGCTACAGCTTAAATTTTTACAGAAACGGGAGATGGATATGTGATGAGAAAGACAACGAATTGGACCGTTACTATACTTATTGCGTTGGGTTCTCTGCTCATTTTGTTCCCGCTCTATATGACGATCAGCATCGCATTGAAGAACCCAGAGGAAATGGCTCTTTCGATCTTCTCGCTGCCAACGGGGCTTCACTTTGAGAATTTCCGCAATGCGATCGAGGCGACGAATTTTTTCAATGCCTTAAAGAATAGTGCGGTGATAACTATCATTTCAGTGGTATTCATTCTGCTGACAAACTCGATGGTGGCTTATGCGATTGCGCGAAATATGAACATGAAATTCTTCAAAGTACTGTATTTCTATTTCATTAGTGCGATGTTCATTCCTTTCCAGATCATTATGCTACCTGTGGTTAAGGTAACGACGGACTTTCATATGAATAATATTACGGGGTTAATCATTCTCTATGTCGTGTACGGCCTTGCCTTTAATATTTTCGTGTATGTTGGATATATCCGTTCTATTCCGTATGAGCTTGAAGAAGCGGCGACGATGGATGGTGCCTCGACGTGGGGGACGTATTGGAAAATCATTTTCCCTCTCCTCGCGCCAATCAGCGCAACGATTGGAATTTTATCCTGTTTGTCGACTTGGAATGACTTCATGCTACCGCTCATTTTGCTGGGAGATCAAGATTCCTACACGCTTCCTCTTGTGCAATATGTGTTCCAAGGACAATTCGGCACCGATTTCAATCTCGCGTTCGCTTCTTACCTGCTTGCTTTAACGCCGATGGTCATCGTGTATCTGTTCGCGCAAAAATGGATTATTAACGGCATCACTCAGGGTGCGATTAAATAATGAACCCTACGTATAGATAGGAGAGAGTAGAGATGGAAAGAAAATGGTGGAAAGAAAGCGTAGTGTATCAAATATACCCTCGCAGCTTCAAGGACAGTAACGGTGATGGCATCGGTGACATCAAGGGAATTACTCAAAAATTGGCCCATTTACAGGATTTAGGTATTGATGTCATCTGGTTGTCCCCAGTCTATAAATCACCGAATGATGATAATGGTTATGATATTAATGATTATCGAGACATTATGGATGAGTTCGGAACGATGAGTGATTTTGATGAAATGCTGGAGGAGGCTCACAAGCACAATATCAAAATCATGTTGGATCTTGTCGTGAATCATACCTCGGATGAGCATGACTGGTTCTTCGAATCCCGATCGGCCAAGGATAGCCCTTATCGTGATTATTACATTTGGAGACCTGGTAAAGAAGGTAAGCCTCCGACCAATTGGGGTGCTGCTTTTGGGGGGAGTACGTGGGAGTATGACCCATCTACGGACGAATATTATTTGCACCTATTTAGTAAAAAACAGCCTGACTTAAATTGGGAGAACCCCGATTTACGAAAAGAAGTTTACGACATGATGGTGTACTGGTTGGACAAGGGCGTCGATGGTTTCCGAATGGATGTAGTTAACTTTATATCCAAGGACCAGCGTTTCCTAGATGGAACAATGAATGGTACCCCATATGGTAATGGTGGCCCATATTACATGAACGGACCACGAATCCATGAATTTATGCAAGAGATGAATAGGGAAGTATTATCGAAATACGATACTATCACGGTAGGTGAAATGCCCGGTGTAAGTTCGGAAGAAGCGAAGCTTTACACAGGGAGTGCGCGTAATGAGCTTGATATGGTCTTCCATTTTGAACACGTGGATATAGGCAATGGTAGGTTTGGTAAGTGGACACCGGGGCCATGGAAGCTGACGGATCTGAAGACGATCTTCTCCAGATGGCAAGTCGGGCTTGAAGAAGATGGATGGAACAGCTTGTACTGGAGTAATCATGACCAGCCAAGGGCTATCTCACGTTTTGGAAATGATTGTGAAGAGTATCGGGTTATATCCGGAAAAATGCTCGCCACTTGCCTTCATATGCTGAAAGGGACACCCTATATTTATCAAGGTGAAGAGATTGGTATGACCAATGTTACGTTTGAATCTATTGATGAATACCGGGACATCGAATCACTGAATGTATACAGGGATTATACGGAAAGCAAGCATCTTACTTCGCAAGAAATCATGCATGCGATCCATGAACGGGGAAGAGATAATGCTCGAACACCGGTTCAATGGTCCAAGGAATCTAATGCAGGCTTCACAACAGGGCAGCCTTGGATAGCTGTGAATCCTAATTATAAAGTAATTAATGCGGATGCGGCAGTTGAGGATAAAGATTCAATATATCATTATTATAAAAAATTGATCAAGTTACGTAAGGAAAACCTCAATATCGTCTATGGAAAATATGAGCTACTCTTAGCTGATAATGAACAAATATATGCTTTTACTAGAAGCCTGAACGATGAGAAACTATTGATTATATGCAACTTCTCTGAAGAACAAGCCTTGTTTAAATTACCGAATGATATAAAATTCTCGGACAAGGAATTGCTTATTGCTAACTATGAGGTTAATCCTGATGAAGAGATTGCCGCATTCAGTCTGAAACCCTATGAAGCTAGGGTGTATCAATTGCAATAGAACGATTAATAAAAAACAGGAAGCTGGGGGGGATCCTAGCTTCCTGTTTTTTTAATAGGAGCTTTAAGCTATAAAGCTTTCGGTGGGACTTCGCTTTTTATGCAAGTGCTGATTGTTCCTTGGATTGACCATTATGTTGTTGTGATACCAATTGTATATTAGTGCGGGATATGTGATACTATCAGTATCGAATAACGCAAAAGAGAGTTATATCGATGCTGATCCTGTCAGACAAAGACAGAAAATATTCAATGCTGAGATTAACTTTATACAGGAGGCCCGACAATGAATATGAATACTCTAGTTACGGGTGGGACGAGTTTCAAGGCTCCTTCGAAGATGGAGCAGGAATGGGGAGGGGCATAATGAGGGTATTAATCACCGGTGCCAATGGACAGCTAGGCTCTGATATTGTCGATATCTTCAATTCTATTCACCAAGTATTCGCTTTTGGTAGGGATACATTGGATATTACGAATATTGAAGAGATAACAAGAATAGCTAGGGAAATCAAACCTGATGTTATTATTCACGCGGCAGCGTATACAGCTGTTGATCAAGCGGAATCCAATTTGGAAGATGCTTTCGAAGTCAATGCATATGGTACACGCAATGTCGCTATTGCTGCAGAGGATGTAGGAGCAAAACTGGTTTATATTAGCACGGACTATGTGTTCGATGGCACAAACGATGAACCTTATAGCGAACATGATGTTCCATCACCACTAGGGGTTTATGGAGAATCTAAATATGCGGGTGAACAATATGCCGCTTCATTATGCTTATCCCACTTTATTGTTCGCACTTCATGGGTTTACGGGAAATATGGGAACAACTTTGTCAAAACGATGATTCAATTAGGAAAAGAACGGAAGAGCATTCGAGTAGTTAACGATCAAACAGGTTCTCCTACGTATACGGTCGATTTGGTACATTTTCTATTGGAATTAATTGAATCTGATAAATATGGAGTATATCATGCCACCAATGTCGGACAATGTACTTGGTATGATTTGGCGAAAGCTATATTTGAAATACAGGAAATGAATGATGTGACCGTAGAAGCCTGTTCAACTGAGGAGTTTCCAAGACCAGCAGCAAGGCCACGTAATTCAGTATTAGGGCACAGCGCGATTAAGAGGAATGGGTTTACAGATTTACCTCCTTGGAGAGAGGCGCTGGAGTGTTTTTTGAAAATATAAGCAAAATTATAATGCGGAAAAGCCAGAGCATTCACTCTGGCTTTTTTGCGTTATAATTTTGTATTGGCAGTGGACGTCATCTCACGGATTCAGTAGTATTTTTCACCATTCGACTCTATAGCGATATCTTTAAAGCTTATTAACGGACGAGCCTATGCTTGTCCGTTTTTTTATTCTAATGAGATATCGTTTAATTTTAGAAGAATATATCCCTTATAATGGAATATTATCCCTGTTATTTTGCTTAAATTTCATAGAAAATACACATGTAAGATGTAACTTTCCAAATTTTGTTCAAATACCTATTATTGGTTTCCTTTCTTGTTGTGAACGAAATTAATATTTCTGTCATACAAGGATGAAATAAATTTTTTAAAGGAGGTAAGTTGTTGTTAATTTGTAAGCGTTATCATTAAATCTTTTAAAAAACAAGGAGGCTTTTAGAAATGATAGTAAAGGTAAAATTATTTCGAAAATCTACTATTTTAGTTTTAATTGCTGCGTTGATTCTATCCATGTTTCAATTTTTTGGTGCTGTGAGGGTTCAAGCTGCAGAAGGTTATAAAGTAGTAGGATACTACCCATCTTGGGGTGCGTATGGCCGTAATTATCTGGTTAGTGATATAGACGCTTCTAAAGTAACTCATATTAATTTTGCATTTGCAGACATATGCTGGAACGGTAAACATGGTAACCCAGATCCAACAGGTCCGAATCCGGTAACATGGACTTGTCAGGATGAAGTTGGAACGATCAATGTTCCCAACGGAACGATCGTCGTAGGCGATCCGTGGGTTGATGTTCAAAAGAGCATGGCAGGCGATACTTGGGATAAACCCATTAAGGGGAGCTTTGGGCAGCTGATCAATTTGAAAAAAGCGAATCCGCAGCTTAAAACGATTATTTCGGTAGGTGGATGGTCTTGGTCTAACCGCTTCTCTGACGTCGCAGCAACGGCAGCGACCCGTGAAGTTTTTGCCAACTCTGCTGTTGAATTTTTACGTAAATATCAATTTGATGGTATCGATCTGGACTGGGAATACCCGGTTGGTGGCGGTCTAGCAGGTAATAGCTATCGTCCGGCAGATAAACAAAATCATACGCTGTTACTGCAAGCGGTCCGAGATAAGCTGAATGCCGCAGAAATAGTTGATGGTAAACAATACTTACTGACCATTGCTTCAGGGGCTAGTCCTACTTATGTAGCGAATAACGAATTGAGTAGTATTGCCAATATTCTGGATTGGATCAATATCATGACATACGATTTTAACGGGGGTTGGCAAACGGTCAGCGCTCACAATTCGCCATTATATAGCGATCCAGCTGCCGCTGCAGCAGGTGTACCGGATGCTGCAGACTTCAATATTCAAGCAGGCGTTCAAAATTATCTGAATGCAGGTGTACCCGCAAACAAAATTGTTTTGGGTACCCCATTCTATGGTCGTGGTTGGAGTAGCTGTCAGAATTCAGGCAATGGCCAATATCAGAATTGTAGTGCCGCAACCACAGGAACATGGGAGAAAGGTGTGTATGATTTCACGGATCTCCAAAATAGCTATATCAATAAAAATGGATATACACGTTATTGGAACGATGTTGCCAAAGTGCCTTACTTGTTTAACCCATCCAATGGTAACTTCATCAGCTATGATGATGTAGAATCTTTTGGTCATAAAACAAATTTCATTAAGTCTAAGGGTTTAGGCGGTGCGATGTTCTGGGATTTCAGCGGAGATCGTAATAAAGTATTGCTGAATAAATTAGCCAGTGATTTGCAGGGTACAACCGTCATTGACAATCAAGCACCAACTGTACCGGGTAATTTGAGTTCTCCATCCAAAACATCAAACAGTGTGAACCTATCATGGAATGCATCTACCGACAATGTAGGTGTAACAGGGTATACCGTGTCCTATGGTAATAACTCTGTAAACGTAGCAGGTACATCGACAACGATTAGTGGATTGTCTGCCAACACAGCCTATACGTTTACTGTGAAGGCCAAAGACGCAGCAGGAAATCAATCGGTTGCAAGTGCTCCACTTCAAGTAACGACCGAAGCCGCCGTAGTAGATACGACACCGCCGACTGTGCCGGGAAATTTGCAGACGACGGGAAAATCTTCATCCAGCGTTAGTCTGTCGTGGAATGCTTCCACGGATAATGTGGGTGTGGCGGGCTATACGGTAACATACGGAACAACGAATGTGAATGTAACTGGAACAAGCACAACGATTAGCGGACTATCTGCTAATACGGCGTATACCTTCACGGTGAAGGCAAAAGATGCAGCAGGGAATGTATCGGGCGCAAGCTCCCCCCTGTCCGTAACAACGGACGCGGCTACCGTATGCTCCGTTGCAGCGTGGAATGCGAATTCGGTGTATACGGGTGGACAGCGCGCATCGTATAACGGTAATAGCTATGAAGCCAAGTGGTGGACGAGAGGAGACCAGCCGGATCAAAGCGGGACAGCGGGTGTATGGAAGCTGATCGGTCTATGCGGCGAAGCAGGCGACACGATTGCGCCATCGGTACCGAGTAATCTTAGCGCAACCGGAGCAACGGCCTCCACAATCAGCCTTACGTGGGATGCTTCGACGGATAATGTTGGGGTGACGGGCTACACATTGACGTATGGTACAACAACGCTGAATGTAACAGAGACATCGACTACGGTGTCTGGGCTGAATGCGGATACAGCGTATACCTTTACAGTTAAGGCCAGAGATGCAGCAGGCAATGTATCTGCCGCGAGTACTCCTGTGCAAGCATCAACGACAGCAGTACCGGTGGATACGATAGCTCCGACGCAACCTGCGAATCTGCAAGTAACAGGGAAGAGTGCCTCTATCGTTAATCTGTCATGGAATGCTTCCACAGATAATGTTGGGGTGACGGGCTATACGGTAACTTATGGTACGACGAGCGTGAATGTAACAGGAACGACGGCTGCAGTAAGCGGTCTTTCGGCAAGCACGACCTATACGTTCACAGTAACAGCAAGGGATGCAGCGGGTAATATTTCGGCCGGAGCATCCATCGATGAGACGACGGATGCGACTGGTGGTCCGACCGCATGGGCGACGAATGTCAGCTACAAAGTCAATGATATAGTGACGTACGGAGGCAAGACTTATATTTGCAATCAGCCGCATACCTCTCTTGGGGGCTGGGAGCCTAGCAATGTACCGGCTTTATGGAGAGTGCAATAAGAAGGGGGACAAATAGCCATGAGGGAGAACCTAAGAATGACTCGTCCATTTCTACGTGCAATTATGTTCACATTGATTATTGCCCTTCTGTTTACGGGGTACCAATGGCATGCTCCACAAGCGTATGCTTCCATTCCAGTGAGCAAGAAGTTGATCGTAGGGTATTGGCATAACTTCGATAACGGATCAGGCAATATAAGACTTCGGGACGTATCATCCGACTTTGACGTTATCAACGTTTCTTTTGCTGAGCCTATCAATGGGGCGCAGGGCGGGACGATTGGCTTCGCTCCATACAATGCAACGGAAGCTGATTTCATTGCAGATGTTCAATATCTGCAAAGTCAAGGGAAGAAAGTCATGATCTCAATCGGAGGTGCCAACGGGCAGGTACAGTTAGTTAATACGCAGGCACGTGACAAATTCGTTTCTACCATGAAGGGGATCATTACGAAATACGGCTTTAACGGTTTTGATATTGATTTCGAAGGGCATTCGCTCTATCTTAATGCTGGGGATAGTGATTTCCGCAGTCCTCAGACACCGGTCATTACTAATCTGATCTCTGCGGTAAGAGAGCTGCATGATTTCTATGGTGAGAGCTTCATGCTGACGATGGCGCCGGAGACTTTCTTTGTTCAGCTAGGGTATTCCTTCTATGGAGGAAGCTGTATTTCATGCGACAATAGGGCTGGATCATATCTGCCTGTCATCTATGCGCTGCGTGATATTCTAGATTGGCTGCAGGTACAGCATTATAATTCCGGCTCAATCACCGCTCTTGATGATCGATATTATTCCATGGGCAGTGCTGATTTCCATGTCGCTATGGTGGATATGATGCTTACGGGCTTCCCGGTAGGAAGAAATCCTAACAATCTTTTCCCGGCACTACGTCCTGATCAGGTCGTCATAGGACTTCCTGCTAACGCAAATGCTGGAGGAGGATTTACTTCTGTAGCGGAAGTGCATAAAGCGTTGAACTATTTAATGAAGGGTGTTTCGTACGGAGGAGGCTACCAGCTGCGTAACGGAGCGCATCCCGGTATGAGAGGTCTGATGACTTGGTCGATCAACTGGGATAAATTCAATAATTTCGAGTTTTCTAGCAATCACCGCACTTATTTGAACCAATTCGAACCAGGTGGAGTAGAGGATCTTATTCCTCCGTCCGTACCGGGTAATTTGAGTTCTCCATCCAAAACATCAAACAGTGTGAACCTATCATGGAATGCATCTACTGACAATGTAGGTGTGACAGGATATACGGTATCATATGGTAGTAACTCAATAAACGTTGCAGGTACATCCACAACGATTAGTGGATTGTCTGCTAACACAGCCTACACGTTCACGGTGAAGGCCAAAGACGCAGCAGGGAACCAATCGGTTGCAAGTAACGCGTTAACGGTAACGACGAATGCTTCGAGTGTGGATACAACGGCTCCAACGGCGCCAACGAATCTACAGGTGAGCGGAAAAACAGCCTCCAGCGTAAGCTTGAGTTGGACAGCATCGACAGATAATGTGGGTGTTACAGGATACGATGTGTTTAATGGTTCGAGTTTAGTAACGTCAGTAATGGGAACAACTGCAACGGTTAACGGACTAAATGCTAATACAGCTTACACGTTTACCGTAACGGCTAAAGACGCGGCTGGCAATGTATCCACGGGTACATCAATACAGTCAACAACGGATAATAATCAGTCTGGAACCGATCCATGGGCAGCGGGCGTCAGTTATACAGTAGGGAAATTAGTGACCTACGGAGGCGCAACTTATTCTTGTAGACAAAGCCACACCTCACTCCAAGGATGGGAGCCATCAAACGTGCCAGCATTGTGGTTGTTACAGTAAATGAAAGAACATCATTTTATGTAAAAGAACACAATTAGGATAAATAGCTGCCGAGAATTTCTCGGCAGCTATTTATTATTTTGAAACTACTCTTGCCTGATCGGACTAGACTAGGCGTATGTGCTATATCAGATTTTTGTGAATGAATCGGCTCTAAGTTGTCGTTTTAGTATTAATTGCTTCAATGCGCTCGTATTCACAAGCACGGTACCGGCAATGATGGTAACCACACCAAGAATCGTTACCCAAGAGACAGTCTCATTGTAAAATAGGAAGCCTACGCCGACGGCAATTGGAGGAGAAATATAGAGCCAGGTTGAGGGGAAGACGGGATTCGTTTTGGCTACGAGCCAGTAGAACAAGGTGTGCCCGACCATGGAGCCGATTACGGTTAGATAGAGCAGTGAACCGGCTGTTTGGAAAGAGAAAAGAAATTCGAGTTGCACATCTTCAGTAGCCAAAGATAGAATGAACAGCAACGCTCCACCATACATCATTTGTGCCGCATTTAGTGCGATGGGTGAGACGTCAGACAGGCTAGTAATTACTTTTTTGGAATAGATTGCTCCAGCTGCGTAGCAGCATTCCCCGATCAGAACGACGGCGCAGCCGATGAGCCATAGTGGAGAAATATCCATTGAAAGGTTCGGTAGAACCAGTAGCAGCACACCTATGAAACCGATAATGCCACCATATATTGAATGTAAAGGGGCTTTTTGACGAAGAAAAGCGGTCTGCATGAGCAAAATCATGATTGGCCCGGTAGCCGATAGCACCGCGGCGAGTCCCGAAGATACATATTGTTCAGCCCAATACAGGGCAGAGAAGGTTCCAAATGTCAGCGCAGCCCCGGTGAACAGCATTTCTTTGCGTAGCAGCAGAGAGAAGCTAGCCTTGCGTTTCCACACCATCCACAGGAACAGAATAGTGCCCGCCAGAAAAAACCGCAGTCCCGCAGAGAGGAAGGGTGGCGCACCGGCATCCACACCGATTTTGATCGCCAAAAAGGTTGTACCAAATATAAGACATACAAGAGCATAAGCCAAAAGAATCATGTTCATTTCCCCTTTAGATGTGTTGCAACCGTGGTGCTTTGATCACTTCGTTAATCATATAGGCTAGGTAACAGAACAGATTATACACCGTAGAACAGATCATACCGGAAATCGTGTACAATACTGTAAATAGCTGTTCAAGAGAGGAGTTGTGTCTGTATGAAAAAAGTGGCGGGAGCTGAGCAGAGTCATCCCTTATTCCGGCAAGTGTATGAGTTGGTTTTGAACCGCATGGAGCGGGGGGAGTGGAAAGCGCATGATAAACTGCCGTCCATTCGGCTGCTTGCTGAAGAAATTAAAGTGCATCGGCTGACGGTGTTTAAGGCATATAGACGGTTGACTGAAGATGGCAAAGTTTATGTAAAGGATAAATCCGGCTATTACGTGTCGGCGGAAAGCGTATGTTACGAAGATGTTGAAGAAGGCGCCGTAGTTTCTTCGTATTTGCTCTCCAACTCGCTTTCCGATATACAGCGTAACCCAGTTAAGTACCAGTTCTCACAGGCATTGATTGATCCCAATCTACTGCCGAACCTGTATTTATCGGACTATGTTAAGAAAGTGTTCGATCTGTATCCGAAGGTAATGGGTACCTATTCCACTGTACAGGGTGATGATGAGCTCCGGGAGTCGCTGAGCCGACATTTCAGGGAGCATCATCGGCTACAGCTATCAGCAGAGGAATTGCTGATCACTTCAGGAGCACAGCAGGCTATTAATCTGATAGCCAAAATTATGCTAGGACCCATGGACACGGTGCTTGTGGAGCGGCCGACTTTCGGTGTTGCTATGGATATTTTTCGCCTTGAAGGTGCGAGGCTTATTCCTGTGAATATCACTCCAAGCGGATATGATCTAGATGAAGTGGAAGCTCTGATGGCGAAGCATAAGCCTCGTATGTTCTATATGAATCCGACTCACCATAATCCAACCGGATATACGGTACCAGCGTGGCAGCGCAAATTGTTGGTGGAGCTGGCGGAGCGCTACCGCTGTCTGCTGGTGGAGGATGATCCATTCAGGGATATATATTTTGGTAAGAAGCCACCGCTGCCTTTTTTCGCCTATGATACAGAGGGCTGGGTGATATATATCAGCAGCTTCAGCAAGTATGTTGCTCCAGGCTTACGGATCTGTGCAGTGGCCTGCCGCTTTCCGTTCATGGAGCGGTTGATTACGGCCAAATCGCTAGCGGATAATGGTACTCCGTTGCTCAATCAGAAAATTTTTCTACATTATTACACCTCACCACGACTTCAGCAGCATCTCGGCAAGCTGCGAATTGCACTACAGGTTCATAAAGAGATTATGGAGGAAGAATTGTTGATGGCAGGTTGGGAATGGACGGCTCCAAAAGGGGGGCTGAATCTGTGGGTCAAACTGCCGGATCAGCTCTCAGCGGAAGCGCTTTTCAGAAAAAGTATAGAGCATTCGATCTCCTTTGTTCCTGGTGAGATATGTGATCCACTGGGGGAGCTGAAGTCATGGATACGCCTCAGTTACTCCTTTGCTAATGAGGTATTACTACGTGAAGGCATGCAGCGATTGACGGCATTGGCGCGGACTTTGTGATCCATCAAATCTGTAAAATGATAAAAAACTTGATGGTTCTCCAGACAGTATCCAATAAAGGAATTAGCTGTATCACGTCGAAATGAGAGAGTAATGGAGGTGGTATACAGTGGCTGATGAGAGAAAGGTTAGCATATTCTTCGGTAATGAACACAGCGTAATCATTAGAACAAATGATCCTGACAAGTTGATTAAGTTACTGACGGAAAAGCAAAAGGGCTGGGTTACTTACGAAGATTACACGTTTAATCTGTGCAATATTACCTATATTAAAGTTAAGAATTCATCCAAACAAGATCCTGCAAAAGAACTTGAATAACTCTCCCACAAGTCGCCTTTAAGGCGGCTTTTTTGTGAGGTTAAGGATATTATATGAATACATGATCCAATGAAAGATCCCCTACTATCGTACATAGGGGATCTGTGTGCTTTTAGGAAAAGGATGATGGAATTATCTAAGGATAGTAAGCTTTTATTATGCTAGGTGCTAGGCTAACACGGGGATGTTTGCAGAAGAATATAAGGGGATAACGAGTCGTTGTTTATTTTTGAAATAAACGATTTCTTCATAGCCAGTCTCTTTAGCGAGTTGGATGGCATCATCTAGCATCGTGCCTAATTCATCTGGAAAATGCGCATCGGATGAGAGTGTGATGGGCACTTCATAATCCTTTAGAATAGATAAAAATGAAGCACTCGGGCTTATTTCCTTTGCTGGATAGCGATAGGCTAACCCTGTATTTACTTCTGTAGCGACATCGGCAATAGCAAGGGCAGCAGCGACATCGTTATAGTGAACGGTTAGTTCATCTACTGTAGGACGATGACCGAGCACCTTTATATGATCCAAATGCGCCATGAATTGAAAAAGTCCACTGTGTATGGCTTCAATCACGGTTTGATAATGTTGCTTATAGAGTGAATCAAGATCATAAGTTTCAAATTGACTCTGCGTATCAGGATTATCGAATTTCCAGCCCTCGTAAAAATGAACAGAGCCGATGACATAATCAAGCTGATAAGGGGCAAGAAGGGTTTTAAGTTTCTCTTGACTACCAGGGAAGTAGTCTGCCTCAATACCAATAGATAGTTCCTCATAGAACCTCGCTGCATTCCGCGTTCCGGATAAGTAATCTTCTATTGAGTAAGTACATACCCTATCTAACCATTGCCGTTGCACTTTTCCTAATGGACTGTCATCTAATCGCATGAATTCTTCATAGTAGCTTTTAAACTCCTGGAAGCGATATAAATGATCGACAACACCGAATTTGGTGATCCCCTTCTTACGACCTTGTTCTAGATATCTTGTAATCCAATCCTCTGAGTAACAGCCTTCTTTCATTCTACGGGAGAGACTTCTTGTGATATGTTCAATCCAAGCACGGGATTCACAATCCGTATGACTCGAATGATTTCGAGAGGTCTGTTCTAGCGCTAACCCTGTACGGTTAAGCCATGACAGAGAATAAGCTCCTTCTTCTAGATGAAAGTGAAAATCAATTTTCAATGCGTAGCCTCCTTTAGTTGTAACACTTCATTCATTATATCGATCAACCGTTAGCTCTAACTCAGACAATTGTAAAAGACATGTTAAATAAGCGGAACATTAAACTAGCTCCACATATGTGACACTATCCTACAAGATATGATATTCTTTAAATGAAGAGATTTAGAGAACAGGAGGGTTATGTAGTGGACAAGTTTAGACAATTTATGAAGGCATCACGAGCTTCAATTATTCTTGTCATGCTCATTCCAGTTGCACTAGGAGCGCTAGGGGCATTCGTATGGAATGACGTGTTTCACATTGGATTATTTATTTTAACGTTAATTGGATCGGCGGTAGCCCATCTTTTTTCTAATATGATAAATGATTTATGGGACTATAAGAATGGGGCCGACACGGCAGTGGAGGAAGAGGTGGATGCGATCACCAGCCACTCTGGATTTCTGACGAATGGGACATGGAGTCTACGTACTTTTACAGTTGTGACGTGGAGCCTATTCGGAATTGCCTTACTATCAGGTATTATTCTTAGCCTATATAGTGGTTGGTGGGCATTAATTCTAGGTTTACTTGGAGGAATGATCGCTTATTTCTATGTTGCCCCTCCACTGAGACTTGGATATCGAGGCAAAGGATTCAGTGAGGTTGCTATTTTTCTTTCTTTTGGTTTATTACCTGTTATGGGAGCTTATTATGTACAGACGTCACATATGGATATTCGGGCGTTACTACTATCTTTACCCATTGGACTGCTGACGACACTTATTTTGTTCAATCATCATTTTTTACATTGGAGATTAGATCGTCAGGCTGGTAAAAATACGCTAATCGTTGTGTGGGGTGAATCCAAAGCGCTTCGCTTCTCACGACTTCTATTATTACTCGCCGCAATCTCGCTTGTGGTTTGCATGTTCGGTGGGGCGCTTCCTTACTACGCTATTATTGCGTTCCTCACGTTCATTCCGCTGTATCGGGTATACGGTAGGCTGAAGGAGCAGAACCCCTCGCAAGCTTATTTACCTTTGATGGGCAATTCCGTGAAGACAACGCTTCGTTTCGGAATGGTACTTATCGTGATCATGATTATTCAAGGATTCATCTAAATATATAATGAAAGAAGAGGGATTAGAGATGGAACAACAACGGATATTTGGAGATTTTCATACGATATTATCGGAAGGGCATGTTTGGAAAATAGGTGGATTTCCGTTGCCAGACGGAACGTTCTGGGAATATCGTGAACCAGATGCCGTGGTTATTGTACGTAACGGTATCTTATATGTTCGTGCGCCTTTAAGCCGGCAACATAACCAAATTCAAATTCTAGATAATGCTAAACACATGTATTACTCCGTTGATTCTGTAGAGGTCCCTGAGGAAGGGGAAGTTAGTTTTGAGCTTCAGATCCGTGCTCGTTCGCAGAATACGACGCCAGGGGATTTATATGATGGTTATGTCTCGCTGAATCTGCTTGATTTCACAACCGGAGCCGCGCTAGATTTCTTTGCGGGTAATGACAAATACGCAAGCGTCTTTGGCATTCTTCCATTTCCGGGTGTTGAAGTTCCTCCATCAGATAAGACAAGGTACTTCTGTATTTTTAAAGAAGATACGAATTTCAAACCACGTGAATTTAACACCTATAAGATTACGTATAATCGAGCTAACGATGAAGCTGTATTTTATTTGAATGGTGTAGAGATTAGACGTGAGCAGAATATACCGATGAAATTGAATCAATTCACCATCGCACTGGGCATTATGACAGAGAAGGACCTGTCTCCACAAGGCAGTGTATCCGTTCACGGACAGACTGTGATTGCGGAATGGTCACCTGTAACGGTTACTACGACTGGAAATTAATATTACCAGTTGCCAATATAGCAACTCAAGGAATGACCATCAGGATGATCCTGATGGTCATTTTTTATAGAAGAGAACTAGCTCAAGTTAAGGGAAACGGGAAGTCTTCCAATCTGGGAGTTCATCCAAAGTGAGAACATAGGGATGATCATAGATTTGCTGGATATGCTCTTGGCTGTTCTGTAAGCCATCTTGAATGAAGTGTTCACCCCATGTACAGAACCAGCTCCAATGAGTCTGATAGTCCTGAAGGAGATCTGGATCGGGGATGGGGCCATTCTCCGTTAAGGCTACAAGCTTACGATCCTGGACAAGCTCTACGAGATTATCGTAGCGATTATCGATGGGACTGTAATCACCAGCGGGTGGATAGGAATCAACACTCACAATATCCACTACATCATCTCCTGGATACCATTCAGGTGATTCTGAATTCCAGATCCAGATTAAGTTATTGATGTGATGGACGTTGGTCAAACGGTCATATAGTAGACGATACAGTTTCTTGGCCGGTTCTGGACCTTTCGCCCCCCACCAGAACCATTCACCCTCTGCCTCATGTAGGGGTCTCCAAAGAACTGGAATATGGGCATCCTGTAGACGCTTAAGTTGCTTCGCAATGGCATCTATGTCACTAAGAAGAAGCTGATATTGTTCTGAATCTGGGTTAGCTAGTGCCTTCTCAATATCGAATGTGGTTCCTTCAGTATAGAAGCCTCTATACCAAGGCTGTTCATCGGTGTCGATCAGATCTGTAGGAGCATTCCAGTGCCAAGCAAGAGTCGTTATCCCCCCAAGATCGTGCCACTGAAATATATTCTCGACTTCCTTCGAATCCGATCCGCGCTGAACGCGAGTGGGTGAGTATTCAATCAGATCGAATCCAACCATAGCAGGAAGTTTACCGTACTTTTCTTGGATCTCTAACGCATGGAGGAGTGTTTGTTGTCCCGATAAAATGGATTCACCATATTGATCCACTAAAAACCGATGTAAACTAAGTGCTTCCTCTGAGGCGTTAGGGCTAACTAACGTATTCTCTATTTGATGATCCTCTCTGGAGGGAGCGCTTTGGATTTTGACATAATCAATATCGTACCATCCCCAGCCCATTGTGAATTTGAGCTGGTTAGCTCCTTTATTTAATTTCACTCTACCGTAGTTAATCTCGGAGAAGGTTAAGGTAGGAGGGAATTTCACTTCACCAAACGGCTGATCGTTTAGCATCAATCTGCTGTTTTTATTCCCATGCGGTCCGTTATATCCAGTCCATAATTGATACATATCTTCTTTGGGTGCTGTGATAGTCATAGATAAAGAATTCTCAGATTGATCAAACCCTGTCACGTATCCGCTTCCAGAGAATCCAGTGACCTCTTGACTTGTAGTAACTCCTTGCAGGATACCGTTTTCTGCTTCGAAAGTGTAGATAGGCTGCTCTTGGTTAACGAAGAACCATATTGTAATGGCTACTAAAGTCATAATTGAAGCTACTGTAATGATGAACGTTTTCTTCATGTCGATCCTCACACTCCTATTGCATTAATCATAAATGCCTGCTTATCCCTAGTAAATAGATTATTCATCCATGCAGATGGCATAGCAAGTTGATGAGAATGATTAGGATGATATTGTAAACAAATTAAGATACAATCATGGATATAACAACAAGATGGGTGGGTGAAGAGACAAGATGTCAGCAACAATATTACTCGTAGAAGATGAACCTGCCATCGGTGAGATGGTAGTGAATTACTTGGAGAAAGAAGGATTCTCTGTCGTCCACGCGAAGGATGGAGAAGAAGCGTTACGAATATTTGCTCAAGAACCATTCGATTTGATTCTTCTAGACCTGATGATTCCGAAGCTAAGTGGTATGGATTTCTTAAGACTAATCAGAGAGAAGAGTTTGATTCCGATTCTGATCGTATCTGCTAAGGATGGTGAAGTGGACAAAGCGCTAGGTCTTGGTTTTGGGGCAGACGACTACATTGCCAAGCCATTCTCTATGATTGAACTTTCTGCTAGAGTGAAAGCGGCTCTCAGGAGAGTAAGTTATTATGCCAATGTCCCTGCAGATCATAGAGCGAACATAGTTACGATTCACGAGATAGAGTTGGATCTCGACAACTTAACCATTAGCAAGAACGGGAAAGAAGTAAAGTTAACTTCGAAGGAGTTACAAATACTTAAGCTATTCTTGACTAACCCCAAGAAGGTATTTACCAAAGAGCATATTTACCAAACGATATGGGATGAACCCTATCACGGAGATGAGAATATCATCAATGTCCATATGAGTAGATTGAGAGAGAAGATTGAAGATACTCCCTCTGAGCCCAAATATATTAAAACCCTGTGGGGAATCGGTTATCGATTAGGAGAGTTCTGATGTGACTATTCTTTGGATTGGTATTATTATTCTTTTGATTATAATCATTGTCTTTCAGTACATGTCGGCGAAGAGAAGAACGGCTGATTTGAAATATAGCTACACTACGATCAACCATATCTTGGAGCAGAAATCTTCTGAGAAGCTGCTAAGAATTACATATGATCCAGCCATGCAATTATTACTTACAGCTATTAATTCATTACTTGATTCAAATCAGGAATTAACAGCTCATTTCACAAGAACTGAGTTAGTGATGAGAAGAATGTTAGCTAATGTATCTCATGATCTAAAAACACCCTTGACTGTCGTTCTTGGAACGATTGAGACGATTCTACATGATCCTAATCTTGACGATGGAGAGCGGGAACGTTTATTAATACTTGTTCATCAAAAATCGGAAGAGATTGTAAAGTTAATCAACAAATTTTTTGACTTGGCCAAATTAGAATCTGGTGATAAGGACTTTGCTTTAACACGTGTAAATATGAATACGGTTTGTAAGAATAGTATTCTGTCATTCTATGATCTAATCCATTCAAGGAATCTAGAAGCGGCTATTGTAATACCAGAAGCGCTGATATATGCGTATGCTAATGAAGAAGCTTTAGAGCGAATATTGAATAATTTAATGGACAATGCGATCCGATATGGAGCAGATGGTAAGGTCATTGGTATCACGTTAAGAAGTGACGAAACTTATGTATATATTGATGTGTGGGATCAGGGGAAGGGAATTAACGAGCAACATCATGATCTTATCTTTGAAAGAATGTATACACTCGAAGATTCTAGGAATAAATCTTTTCAGGGAAGCGGACTCGGTCTCACGATAACGAAAAGATTGGTTGAACAATTAGGTGGGGAAATCCATCTTCATAGCAAACCATATAAGAAAACGGTCTTTACAGTGCAACTTCCAAGAGCTACATATTAGAGGTTGTTCAAACGCGTTAATCATGTGTTAAGCATTCGTAAGATTTTCTTAAGAATTAAGAAATAAAAAAGAAAATGTTTTCGCCTAAACTAAAGTTAATCTTAAATAAAGGAGCTCAACATTATGAGCGTTATCGTAAGAACGAACCATTTAACGAAAGTTTTTCAAGAAAAAGAAGTTGTATCTGATGTGAGTATGAGCATTGAGCAAGGGCAAATATACGGATTTCTTGGACCCAATGGGGCAGGTAAAACAACCATTATGAAGATGCTGCTTAATTTAGTAAAGCCAACTCATGGTGAAATAGAAATGTTTGGTGAGAAGATAAATCATTCATCTAAAGATTATCTTAAGCGAATAGGCAGTATTATTGAGTATCCTATATTTTATGATAAATTAACGGCGATGGACAATTTAGAACTTCATTGTGAGTATATGGGATTTTACAATAAGAAGGCGATTAAGGAAGCACTGGAAATCGTAAATCTCGTAGGTGTTGAAGGTAAAGCAGTTAAAAATTTCTCTTTAGGGATGAAGCAACGTCTTGGGATTGCAAGAGCCATTACAACGAAACCGGATTTGTTGATTCTTGATGAGCCCATCAATGGCCTAGACCCTGTCGGAATGAAAGAAATGAGAGATATATTTAGTATGTTGAGTAAAGAATATAGGATGACTTTGCTCATATCTAGTCACCTATTGGGGGAGATCGAACTCATAGCCGACACCGTTGGAATTATTAAGGAAGGGCGATTTATTCAGGAGATATCAATAGACAACCTTAGAGGAAAGAATACGGCGTATATTGAGCTTGAGACACCTGATCTGAAGAAGGCTGCTTCCATCTTGGAGAATAGACTTCAAATTAACAACTTCAAAGTGATGAGTGATTTTGTTATCCGTATTTATGAGTCCTCCCTATCCCAATCGGATATATCCAAAGCATTAATATTAGGGGATGTAGCTATCGAATCCATCAACAAGAAGAGCGTATCCTTAGAAGAATATTTCATAGATCAAATAGATGGAGTTGAGAAATATGCTTAATCTAATGAAACTTGAGCTCAAAAAGAATAAATTGGGATGGTATTATAAAGGGGCGGCGATTGCCACTGTGGTGATCATATTCCTCATGTGGCTTATAGAGTATACAGATGATGAGTCTGGATTTGCAGACTATGCAGAAGCGATCAGCTCAGCAGGGTTATTTGTCAGAGCCACCTTTGCTATATTTGCAGGGGTTCTCATTGCTAAGATGATCATTAATGAATATAACAGCAAGACCATATCACTTTTATTCACATATCCGATCAGCCGTAAGAAATTAATGTTCTCCAAATTGTTGATTGTTAGTGGGCTTACTTTTATAACCATTATGATTTCAAATGTGATCGTAGTACTTGGATATTTAGCAATGAACTCGTTCTTTCATTTCAAACCAGGGATGGTTCCTACAGATCTTCTAATCGAGCAGGGGATCAGTATCATTGTTCAAGCTGTTGCCGCGACTGGATTTAGCCTCATTTGTTTATACTTCGGTATGCGTAAGAAATCAGTACCCATAACCATCGTATCTTCTATATTAGTCGTTGCATTAAACACACAGAATTTGAATGGATTCAATATCAGTTCGATTATAGCGGTTCCCATTTCATTTGGGCTGATTGGGATTCTAATAGCCTATCTGTCTATTAGAAATATTGAAAGTAAGGATATTGTGTAATCCATCTGTGGCGTTAAAATAAGTTAATGGTGTAAACATTATCGATGTAGTTTAGACGTGGAAAGATTCTGTGTAGAACGAAAAGAACAGTAATTCTGGAGAAAAGTTCGAACCCCAAGCTCACATGAAATCGCTGGAAGGTTCGCACCTCTTGCGTGATAAGGATTTTTAAGATATCTTGATCAGAAAGGCCGTCAGGAAAGTAACTGTGATAGAGGATCGCACTTTTGGACCTTGCAGCCCTTACGTAGCAAGCACCCTTTCGGGGTGCTGTCGCTCCCCGTGCGGGAGCGTGGATTGAAATCATAGTACAGTTTAAGATCTGGGAGGCCTTAAACGTCGCTCCCTACGCGGGAGCGTGGATTGAAATAATAAGGTTGCGGCAGTCGGGGTTATTTTCCTAGTCGCTCCCTACGCGGGAGCGTGGATTGAAATTCCAATAGAGATGAAGAACGTAGAGTGCCATTATTGTCGCTCCCTATGCGGGAGCGTGGATTGAAATTCTTGTAGTATCTTAAAAATCTGACGCATTTCTTGTCGCTCCCTACACGGGAGCGTGGATTGAAATATGGCAAAAGCAGAAGAGAACCAAACATAACGAGTCGCTCCCTATGCGGGAGTGTGGATTGAAACACGACAACCAAGGGGGAAAAATAATGAAGAAAGGTCGCTCCCTATGCTGCCAGTGGATTGAAACTGAACTGAATACATTTATGAATGAATCAATTTCATAAATCGTTCTCTCACTAATCAGATTAACCCAATATTTACGCCATCATTTTTAAAATTAGGAGCTACGCCGTTAATTTATTCGCTTTAATACTTTGGTTCAAGCGGTCAATGGTAAGTTTACAAGCGTTGTACGTCAGACAAGCTAGTTCAAAATCGACTTTAGCCAATGCACCGCGATGACGAATGTTGTTCAGTTGAAAGTATTCCTTCAAATAAGCATTCACACGTTCTACAGCCGTTCTTTTTTTATATTGTTCATAGTAACTATCACTTCCTCGAGCAGGGACGGTGTATCTTCTTGGATGATCTTCGACTTTTTTCTTGAATACCTTCTGGCATTGTCCATCGTTAAAGGGACACTCCTTGCACTCTTTGGGCTGCGTGTATTTTATGGTTTCATATGTTGAGTCAAAACTATCATATCGGTAAGAATGACCCTCTTTACAGATTGGACGAAAGTACTTGTCCGCATCGGGATCCGGTTCTTCGTTACGACGGTTGTAATCAATGAGCGCTCTAGCTCCCATTCCCTGAACTTGCTTGTAAATGGGTACTAAATCATAACCTGCATCCGCGAGCACGTGAGAAACAGGTAAGTCAGGGTGCCTTTCGGCCAGTCCTTTAAGTAAGGGGATCGCCATCTTGCCATCATTAATGTTACCAGAAGAAAGTAATGCTGTAAGGATATATTGCTTTTTACAATCGACGAGAAGATGTGCTTTAAAGCCATACCAGAATACATTTTTTCCTTTGGAATTCTTCTTTACACCCCAGGTTGGGTTCAGTGGGATTTCCTTCACCAACTCTTCATACGAGTAACACAATTGTGCTTCTACCTTTTTGTCGAACAGGGGACGATTCTCTTCAAGTTCTAATTGTTCTCTTAACCATTGCTCTCGCTCATCCTTGGATTTTCGGCCACGTTTTTTCTTGGGAAGTTCAGTTGCTAATGGGTCGGGATCGTCTTTCTTCTCTGGCTGGCGATCTCTAGCTTCAACATGAGTGGCATCCATAGCGATCTCGGATGCATCAATAAACCCTTCTTGAAAGGCCTGTTGAACTAATTTTTCATGTGACTGCTGAAAAATTTGGGACTTTTGAAGCTTTTGGATTAACCGTGTATATGAAGATTCACTTGGAATCCGATCGGAACCGGTAAAGCCACAGTCCATACTGAATTCAATACTTCTATTTCAAGCGATTTCTTAGATCTTTAATCGTCGGGATACGTTCGACGATCCGAATGAACAGCGAGTGAAGCATAGCAGCATAATTGAGCTGAGTCGGCGCCCCTAGAAAGGCTTTCTTCGATACGACACGTAAGAAAGGATTAATATCTAACGTCTCAAAGAGATAGCCATCTTTGGATGACATTTCCAATAAGTCTTGCAAGGAAAACAGGCTTTCTTGTTGAATAGTGTACATTGAGAGATGCTCCTTTCTTCTCATAAGTGTCTGGTAGGGGTACTAAACACTTCGAGATTTGGGGAGGTACTCCTTTTTTATATTCTAAAAACCCAAGCCCAGTAAAGCTTTGGATTTATAAAAACGCTTAAATTTAAAGTAACATTTGGGATAATGTGTTATTATCTTGTTATACAAGAATATTTTTACACTATATACAGTGTTTAATATTCTATTAAATAGGGGGGGACATAATTAAATGGCTGAAAAGAACAGAGAGATAGACATAAAAGAGTCAGTAGATCAGTTACTTATAAAGATGTTCAATGAGCAGCTATTAGAGACAGAGTTGTCGGAACTTTATCAAATGTTAAGAGTAATTTATTACCCTTTTATTGTGTGGAAGCTACAATGTGTTTATGATGCTGAAGATGCTTTTCAAGATTGGATTTATGCACTGTATCAAGCAAGATCTCTGAGAATGCCAGACAATCCAGCAGCTTATGCAGTGAAAATGCTGAAGAACATCATCAGTCAATATGTAAAAAAGAAAAACAAACAAGCAAATCTAGATTCCGCATTAAAGGAGATTGCAGTAACGATAGGTACCGAGAGTGGTACTTATATAGGGTATGACACTATGAATATCACTGTCAGTCTATCCGCTGATATATTCCACGATGAATTGCAGGAATTGCTATATAAGTTATCTATAATTGAGCGACAGTATTTAATATTGAATGTGATTTGGAGTTATACGAGCAGGGAGATTGCTGATGCTTTTAATGATACTGTTGCTGCTGTTACAAAAAGAATTCAACGAGCTAAGAAGAAAATGAAAGGCTATATACAGAATCTTAATGTGGATGGCGTCTAATTTGGAAGCGAAAATATATTTATTTGTTGAACGCTTGATGTCAAAAGAAAATAAAGTTCTAGATTGAAAAATAAAGTGTTACACTCAGTAAATTAAATTGTAGAAAATATAGTATTAGACTAATGATGAGTCATTAAGCTAACGGGCAGTTTAGACTTCCATGAATAAAAGAGGTATTTATGGTATTATATGTGATTATGGATTATGAAATAAATTGATTATTTGAAAATGGGGGAATCAAAATATGGAACGTAAAATTCAACTAATGGATACCTACGTAAATATCGACTTTGGAAACTCACCCTTTTTAAAATTAGATAAAGGGTTGCAAATTCCATACTCTTCAATTAAGGGAATAACAACAGGTAGACCGATACCAAATGCTTTTAAACTATATGGTGCTTTATTAGGAGGAATGAGAAATGGGTTATTTAGAGCAAATGGTGGTTATCAACTGCACATTTTTGAAAATGAGCTTAAAACTCTTCATTTAGATTTGAATAGCGTTAAAGTTGGTAAGTTCAAAATATCAAAGTTGATCATTGGTGTTGAAAATCCTGAAGAAATAAGTAAAAACATTTCCGAAAGAGTGAAGTGATAATTTGTTGATGAACTGTTCTTTGAACTAACGAAGCACGTTAGTTCAATAACACAGCGACAGTCTAGGACTTTATTTTCTCGTCCTTGGCTGTCGCTGTTTCGATTTTTAAGTTCAGTCTAATACTTAATTCCCGATAGCTGACAACTTTATCGAAAGTAATTACAGCAATATTCAAGGATGTCAGTCTAACACTTTATTTTCTCGCAACACTAGAATACTCCGGTGAGTACTAACCTCTAAGCCTTGTTACCACAACTAACAGTACAATAATTCCGAGCAAAATCAGCCAGCTTACTGGGTGACCGAAATTTAATCCCCAGCCGACTCCGAACCTTTTCTCGACGATTAGGTTTGGATCCTTACGATTGAAATAAATCATACCTAACAGCCATTTATCATCATCATGAACAGGTCTGACATTGGAGTAATCGGCAGATCGCTCCAAGCGGCTTCCGCCCTGACCAGCCCAGAACGATAAGGCGAAGCCGTATAGCATGATAAAGGCTATTATGATTAGGATAATGGGGATAGCGAAATTGATGTTAAGCAGAGATATCATGTTTAGTTGCACGACGGAAAACAGGATAACTAATAAGAAGCTTGCTGTAATCATAAAACATGACCAAGTACGGCGGAAAGTTACGTCTTGTCTAATGGAACGGTTCGGATCAGTGGGTTGAACCTGCTGCTTCACTCTGCGAATACTCCATTTCTCAAATATGAACAAAAGTGTTATGAACACTTGTATTATCGTAGGAATAAGCACAAGACTATAAGATTTAGCTGCATAGCGGTCTACGTTCCAACTACTGTTGAAATGGATCGGAATCTGATCAGGAATCTGATCGTAGTTGAGTAGCACAGTTACAATACTAACAACAATAATTAAAACATGAATGAGGAACCAATTATTAGACAAGCCACTGTTTCTTTTCCAAAAACCAGTGTCCTCTGCCATTATTGATGGTTCCTGAGCAATCGGCAGCATAGGTAGTAAACTTTTCATTTTGAAATGATAGCTAATGTTTATGACTAGGGAGATTACGACTATGGCGAGAGAATAAGTGACAATGATCCAACTTTGTTGCTTGGAATGTTCATCACCGTATATTAGGCAGATGATACAAACAATGAATAGCATGGTATGCAAGATGGCACTAATCCTAGCACATGACTTCCGCATCTGGCGCAGAGGCTCACTGTGGAATTGTACAGCGCTGACAGTGACTCCAAAACTAATCGTCTCTCTTGTTAAAAAAGGCATGCTTACCATGAGTACAATTGTAGGTACAAATACAAAGATCATCATTATAACAGGCATTATCGTCATATCATTCGCCTCCTCTCATACATAAGTGTGTAGTCGAAACCTCTATAAACCTTATGCATAGGCGATTCATCACTATGCCTTTTTGCGTATGATTATCCTATTAACTTAGGATAGGTAATCGACTTGAACATAAATTTAATTAAAATCGATTTCAGTGACTGCATGGGTGAAATTAACATTTATTCAGATCTTTTGTTACGCAGAGCTATTCAATTGACAAATGAATTATGGCAAGTACATCTGTTTGAAATTCTGTGTAGGTAAAGGACAGGTTTTCGTTATCCCAATTTTTTTTCGATGCTTAGCCACGATACGATAGACAGGATTTCGGATGAAGGGTGGGATAACTAGCAGTAGCAAAATTGGGATAAATGCTCGCCTCGTATCTGCAATGGCACGGATTACTGCGTCAGAATATAAATAAGTGCGTCCATGCTTAAGATAGTACATGCTGTCCACACTTTCATCCAACTCCACATGTTCCTGTGTCCATGTGCTATGGAAGTCTGTGATGCGCAAGGCATCGTTCCGGCAACTCGTAACCATTTTATGGATCAGTGAACTGCACATAGAGCATTCCCCATCATAGATGAGAACTTGCATGATGATCACCTGCTTTCAAATGCATCAATTAACGATAGACTGATCTAACTATACCAGCAATCATAGCAAAGGCTACCTTTCCGTTGCCTGCACTTCTTTTAAAAAAGATACTATTGCCTTTCCTACACTTGGTGGCTCCTTATTTCCATCAGAAGTGCTTTGTTCTGATGATTGTGCATCTCTCTTAGCACACCCAACCAACAACAGAGTGGCGCAGTGTTTAATATTTATTTGTGCCGATCGCTTATTATACCAGTCATAGTGCTTATCTTTGCGGACAAGATTGCATGTTGACCATTTGATAGAGTGATTTGACATGGAGCCTCTACGTGCATGATTCATACGAAGGGGTGAAGCCACAAGGACTTCGGTCTTTTGTATGAATCACGCCCGCACTCCATGCAAAATCACTGTAAGGAAATCCACAAGGTATAGCGAAGAAGCAATAAAACTATACTCTCAATAATTTAAGTGTCCGATTTTAAAGGTTAACAGCTAAACTTGAAATAAGGCGTTCGCCTGATATGCTGTTTCCGTTGATTGATGCAACCGAACTCCCCCACCAAAATTCTCTAGTAACTACTACATAGGTGTCCACACCCGCTACGAGAGCAATTGAAACTGCACCAATTGCGACTGAAAAGACTGTAGCTACAGCACAGAGACCTACGCCAACACCATTATCTTTGTAAGCAAGGTCACTTAAAGGAAGCAAGTTTGTCTTAACTAACAATTCGCCACCGTAATCAAGTTCTGACTTAATCTGATTTGGATTATTTGAATCGATAGCATTTTTCAAATTGTTAAAATATGCCGCATCTAGTTCATTAATCGCTAAAATAATAGAATCCATAAGCTCAAGCTCTTCACCTTGCGGTTCTGCATTAGGAACAGAATCTTTCAATTTCTTCAATTCAGGAATGTAATTAACTACATCCCCTTGTAAGAAGACAATCCCGCGAAACAACTCCTCACCTGAAAAATCCGTCTTGTTCGTAGGTAAATCCTGGGCACTAACAGGTTTTAAAATCATCATCATTGCCAACATTGCAAACACAAGGGTCACCACGACTGAACGCTTGAATATACTTGTTACCTGCATAATCTTCATCTCCCTGAAATTTTAATTTTTAACAACCATCTTTAGGAGTTTTAGTAACGTAAACCCGCTTTACGCACCAACTACTGGACGTCCGATGTCGTTTGGATACCTGTCGCTTGTACAACTTCTAGAATCATAGCTTCCTGTGGTTTGTGTTCTCGCCTACTTTTCTGCCCTAACTTCTTCAGCCATTCGAAATGGAATACATCGTCATAGTCTCTGAAAGAAAGGATTAGACTAGCAATCATAATCATAGAGAACGTCCACAGTCCTAGGAATACAGCAATTAATGCATGAAGCAGAAAACCAATCCAAAAATACCACCTGTAGTGTTTGATCGGTGCCAACAATGCTGCTGCCAGAAGCAACTCTGCCACCGTCGTTCCCCATGTGATCACAAACACAAATGGTGATATAAGAAGGGGCTTAAACAGCGACAGCGCTGTGTCATTAAAACCCAGCATGGTACTAGTGAAGTAATAATACACGGCTGAGCCGTCTATCCATTCTGGATTTTTCAGCCTCGCAATACCAGCATTAAAGTAAATAACTGACATCTGTACCTTTATTGCGAATAAGAATACAAATGCTATCACACTTGAATGCTGTCCCCACCGTAAGTTTGAAAACTGAGGGGCTTGCCAGTGCCACTTTCGATTATCCAGCAGAGTAATAGGGATGAGTAGTAAGGTGATCACTGTTGCTACCTGCTCTCCACCATCCAATGTTGAACCAGTATTTAGTAAGGAGGACGCAATCCACCAGTGAATAATTCCTGTATACCTTGGACGCCATCCACTAACAATAACAGCTAACAAGACAATGACTATCCACTTGGTGAGTGGCAAGTAATCGCTCGGTAGTATACAGAAGGCACTGATCGGATATATCGAACAATTCGGAAACTCTGCAACTCCAGCAATCGGTCTAAATATTGTCCATGTGTCATTGAACAAGAACAATGTGAGCGTAACCAATGCAATCAGACTTCGCGCGAATCCATACACGTTTGTCCATGGACTGTGCTTGCTCACATAGTTCAGGAGCTTCTCGTTTAATCTCGTGAGCAATTTACAATCACCTCCACATACTGCGATGGTTGTTCCTCAGGTGTGGTAATGCTTGCCCATGCCCATGGTACAGGTTTACGTTGTACAAGAAGATAACTAGCACACAAACTAGGGTTAGGTGTGCTATTCACTACTTCAATTACCGTGCGTTCACCTTGTTGCATACAACCTTTCAGATCCCCAGAACACACTTGCCACTGATCATGAGGCACTTGGAAACTGAGTGTTCCAGCCTCAATTCCTTGTGCTCTGCCATAACGGCTTAATCCAAAGAAGTTCGCTGCTGATGCATTCGGCCATTGCACAGCAAGTTCCAGTGTTTCAGGATCAAGGACAACAAATTCATCATCACGTGGCGACTTACTAAAGAACGACCAGCCTTGCGGCATAATCTTAAGCAGAACGTTCTTCTCGCTACTTGCGCTGACCACACTTTCGGACAAGAAATTTAGCCAGCTATAGAAGAATAATACAAGAACGACTAACGAGGTGACACATAACGTTACAAATAAACCCCTACTTCTCTGCTTCATATTAATACCAATCCTTTCTGTTTTTTCACCTCCTTCCCAACCTAATCTGTCTGGCTACCATTTAGGCTGTACTAGAGTTTTATCAATCAATTTTGTCGTTCATATATATTGTGTCTAAAAATTGACAAAAGTGGACAATTTCCAAAAAAATACAACATCATAATCAACTAACAAATAACAGAAATTCTTCTGACATTCCTCTTCGAATGCATCAAGATATTCTTAAGGTAAACGTCAAGTAGCCCCCACCTAAAAGATAAGAGCTGTGATATAATTATTTAAAGCTTACTTCACTCGGTATGTATCCGGCAACGAAGTAGACCAAGGCATGAATGGCTCTAGTGCTTCGGAATCTCCAAAATTATTTAGCTGTGGCAGTTGCTCAAACAGGTACTCTAGATACCGACACGGGTGCAACCCAATTGGTATTGAAAATCCTGAAGAAATAAGTAAAAATATTTCTAAAAAAGTGAAGTGATAATTTGTTGATGAACTGTTCTTTGAACTAACGTCGAACGATAGTTGAAAAAGTATAGCACTCCGGCACTCTGCTTTTTCATAGAAGTAACGGTCTTTTTTGCGCGGCGGATGAGATTGTTGATATTTTTTGTTCTTTCTGTTATATTCTGTATGAAATAGACAAACTATTAATCAATCCGAGGTGATTATGGATGGCGACAATGGGACGGACAAGGATAAAATGGCGTACTGCTGGAGCAACGCTGATACTTTTAACTTTGCTGCCTTTGCAGGCTTGGGCTGCGGGCGCAGGGAGGGATGACGGAACAGAGAAGGTGCCGTTGAGGACAGTTGCGGAATCGATCGGCGCGGTCGTGGATTGGAATGCGGACAATCGGCAAGCGGTCGTCACTCGCGGACAGGTGGAGCTTGTGGTCACGCTTGGCGCTGATACGGCCCTTGTGAATCGGCAAGCGCGGACGATGGACAGCAAGGCGGGTTTGTCGGGCGGCCAAATGCTCATATCGCTGGACACGATCAGACAAGCATTCGACGTTGACGTGGACTGGGATCCGCAAGCTGGTCTCCTCGTTGGACCGAAAGATGTCAAGACGCGGGGCAGCTATTTTGTACACTTGCTGCAATCAGGCCAGTTTGAAGATGCGAGAGCGATGATGAACCAGCGATTGCAGCAGCAGCTACCGGAGCAATTGCTGCAGACGTACTGGGTCAGCAATACTACCGTATACGGCTCCCCGACTCAATTGCTTATGCTCGATCAAGAGAAGACAGTGGTACATAATAATGCGATGCTCGGTTACGCTACACCGCAGCAGACGCCTTTCGGTATCATCATCCGTTTCGATGACACCGGAAAAATCGATGATTTATATTTGCCCTATTTGCCATCCGGCGCTTATCAGAAACCATCCTACGATAACCCGGCGCTATACGTGGAGCGGCAAGTCGTTGTCGGCGAAGGGGAGCGTTCGCTGCCAGGTACGTTAACCCTTCCGAAAGGGGAAGGGCCTTTCACCGCTGTAGTTCTTGTGCATGGCTCCGGACCGGGGGATCGGGATGAGTCGACCGGCGCTTACATGCCGTTCCGTGATCTGGCGGCCGGTCTGGCAGCCCAACATATTGCCGTGCTAAGATTTGAGAAACGGACCTATGAGCATACGCTTCAAAGCGCGCTGAATCCGCAGTTTACCGTCAAGGATGAATCGGTGGACGATGCGTTGGCGGCGGTGAAGGTCCTGCAGCAGCAACCAGAAGTGGATGCCGCACAAATATTCGTGCTGGGCCACAGCCAGGGCGGAATGCTCGTTCCACGAATCGTGCAGCAGGACAGTACCGGCTCCATCGCCGGCGCAATCGTCATGGCTGGCCCCTCGGAACCGTTCGAGGACCTACTCCTTACTCAGTACCAACAAGCGGCGGAACGCGCCAAGCAGGCGGGACAACCGACCGATGCGCTGGAACGGCAGGTACAAATATGGGAACAGCAGATGGCACTGCTGAAGGATCCACAATATTCCGTCACCCATATTCCTAAAAATTTCGCCGTGCAAAATCCGGTCTGGTGGTTCGATTTCCGCAACTATTACGCTGGAGAGTTCGCCAAGGACCAAAAAACGCCTATGTTGATCATGCAGGGCGAGAACGATTTCCAGGTCGGTCCCGACCAGTTGGAAGGCTGGAAAAAGGCGCTGACCGCACGAACGGACGTATCCTACAAATTATATCCGAAGCTGAATCACTTCTTCGTATCCGTTGACCAGCCATCAACAGGCGCCGAGTACGCCATACCTGGCAATATTCCGTATCAAGTTATCTCGGATATCGCGGATTGGCTGAACGGTGTGTCTGCAGCAGAACCGCAATAAGCAAGCGTAAACGGACAAGCGCCGATCCATAGGATCGGCGCTCTTGTCTTACAGCGCTAATCTGGGGTTGGCTCATGAAACGGAAAAAATTACGGAGAACGATAGCGCAATGACAACAACAGGCTGCCGGGACATCGGCAGCCTGTTAAGCGAACGGGCAGTCAAGGTTGTTAGAATTTGCTCCTTCAGGACTTAATGAGAAGCTGATCCGACTACTCGCTCCAAAATTATTAGTAGAGATTCGAATCAATTTCATAAATCGATTTCTCAGTGATCAGATTAACCGAATCGTACAACCTGCAATTTTTTAAATTGGGAGTTATGCGGCTACTCTTTGTGTTCTCAATCGGTGGTTTAAGCGATCAACGGTCAATTTGCAGGCATTATAGGTGAGACAAGCAAGCTCGAAATCCACTTTCGCTAGTGCCCCACGATGACGAATGTTGTTCAACTGAAAGTATTCTTTCAAATACGCATTTACTCGTTCTACGGCTGTTCTTTTCTTGTACAGCTCATAGTAACTGTCGCTGCCGCGAGCAGGAACGGTATATCTTCTTGGATTGTCTTCCACTTTCTTTTTAAAGACATTTTGGCATTGCCCGTCGTTCAACGGACAGTCCTGGCACGCTTTGGGCTGCGTATATTTAATGGTGCCGTATTTCGCGTCAAAGCTGTTATACCGATAAGCGTGCCCTTCTTTACAGATCGGACGAAAGTAGTTGTCCATGTCTTCATCCTGCTTTTCATTGCGGCGGTTGTAGTCGATGAGTGCTCGTGCGCCCATGGTTTCGACTTGCTTGTAAATCGGAACTAAATCATAACCGGCATCTTCAAGCACATGCATTACAGGCAGTTCAGGATGTCTTTCGGCGAGTCCTTTTAGTAAGGGAATCGCCATCTTGCCATCGTTGATGTTGCCGGAAGAAAGCAAGGCGGTAAGGAGATATTGGCTTTTGCAATCCACCAATAGATGGGCTTTAAACCCGTACCAGAACACGTTTTTCCCTTCCGAATTCTTCTTCACACCCCAGGCAGGATTCAGTGGAATTTCCGCTACCAACTCGTCGTATGAGTAGGGCAATTGGGCTTCTACTTTCTTCTCGAAAAGGGGACGATTTTCTTCCAGTTCAAGTTGTTCCTTTATCCATTGCTCGCGCTCAGCCTTCGATTTGCGTCCGCGTTTCTTCGTGGGTATTTCCGTTTCCAATGCATCCACATCGTCTTTTTTCTTGCCTGGTCCACGATCCCTAGCTTCAACGTGCGTGGCATCCACCGCGGCGTTGGATCCATCGATAAAGCCTTCTTGAAAGGCTTGTTGCACGATGCTTTCTTGCGATTGCTGAAAAACAGGGGACGTTTGAAGTTTTTGAATAAGCCGCGTATACGAAGCTTCGCTTGGAATCCGATCCGATCCGGTAAAGCCGCAATCCGTGCTGAATTCAATACTTCGCTTCAGGCGTTTTCTAAGATCCTTGATCGTCGGAATGCGTTCGACAATTCGGATGAAAAGGGATTGCAGCATGGCCACGTAATTCAGCTGCGTCGGTGCCCCTAGAAATGCTTTTTTCGATACCGCACGTAAAAAGGGATTGATGTCTAACGTCTCAAAAAGGTGGCCATACGTATCCTTGGGTGACATTTCCAATAAATGCTCCAAGGAAAATAGACTTTCTTGTTGAATACCATACATGGGAGTTCCAACCTTCTCTCTGTGTGAAGTAGCGGTACTAAACACTTCGAGATCTGGGGAGGTACTCCTTTTTTCACGCCTCAAAAACCCAAGCCCAGTAAGGCTTTGGATTTATGAAATTCATTCGAATATAAACATAAACATAAGATTTAATATGTATTTAGCGGCTCTAATTCATAATCAATGCTTGCAGACAATACAAATCAATGCTGATGGTAGCGGAGAGGATGAATTGTCGTGGTGAAGCGTAGCGTTCGCCTAAAAGCTTTCCCTTGGAAAGCTACTTCGAAAGCATACGCTTTACCCCTGAATTTTAACTGCTGCAGCGCTATATTAAAAAAATTGGGGGCAACAGCGATTCGCTTGGACAATCCATCCGCGTAGCGGTCATCTATCAACTCGATATATTTATCAAGTGCTTATTTTTCCTCGTATAAATTTTCAAGATAATCTTCCTGATATCGCAAGAATAAACTTCCTCTAAGTACGGTCTGCCTTCCGTGAAAGTATGTTAATTGACGTTTTTCTTATCGACTTAATACGACTGATTAGTAACCAACAGGCTATCTAAGCTAGGTAGCCTGTTCTTGTTGTTCTAATGAGACGAAGAGAAAGAAAAGAAAATATTTGTAATAATAATTATTATAAAATAATACATTTTATGTATATTTAAAATGTGATTAATGCCACAGCATAATTTACTTCGCATAAGTGGTTGCATTTTGTACATGTTTGAACCTGCTCTCTTATTGTAATCGCTTTCATATGTTGGTTTCTGAGTATCGTTATAAACTCATAAAGAGTTTATATACATGTTCTTGCTTAGGAGGATAGGATAACTTTCACCATGAAATCCTGCTGATTATTGACAATCAGGTTGAAGGGGAGGTGGCGCTCGATCATTTGTGAAGGAAACTTAGCTCTGGTTACACCATTAAGAACATTAAGAGGAGGATATTTAGATTGACAATTCTAAGTTTAACTAGACCAGGAAAGATAAAATTACTAGTCGCTAGTGGCATGATGCTGATGCTGGCTATGGCTATGTTCTTTGGGTTAGAGGGCAAAGCCTCTGCACACGGTTACGTAAATAGTCCATCTAGCCGTGCAGCTCTATGTGCCAGTGGAGTCAATAAAAATTGTGGTCTTATCATTTATGAGCCATACAGTCTTGAAGCGCTTAAAGGATTTCCCGCAGCGGGTCCGGCAGACGGTAAAATTGCAAGCGCTAACGGTCAGTTTGCTCCACTCGACGATCAATCAGCGACCCGTTGGTCTAAGGTAAACTTAAGTCCGGGTACGACTACGTTCAATTGGAATATTAAAGTCCCTCACGCTACATCGAGCTGGAAATATTACATTACTAAGCAAGACTGGAATCCAAATGCACCGCTTAGCCGTGCTTCCTTCGATTTGGCGCCTTTCTGCAGCGTATCCTATCATGGGACGCCGGGGGGCACTTATTCGGACACTTGCAACGTTCCTAACAGAACGGGATATCAGGTCATTCTGGCCGTATGGGAAATTGCAGATACAGCCAACGCTTTCTATAATGTCATAGATGTAAACTTTGCTGGCAATCTTGATAACATAGCTCCAACTGCACCTGCTAGCGTAACAGTATCCAATATCGCAACGACAAGTGCAACAGTTACCTGGACAGCTTCCACGGACAATGTTGGCGTAGCCGGCTATCGGATCTTCAACGGTTCGACACAGATTGCTTCCACCAATGGAGCTATCAGCTACAATTTGACAGGTCTAACGTCCAATACATCGTACAACATTACTGTGAAAGCATTCGATGCAGCTGGGAACGTATCCGCAGAGAGTAATTCGGCTCCCTTCACGACTCTTACCATTACAGGACCGGATATTGTTCCACCAACAGCTCCAACAAGCTTACATGTAATGGGTAGCACAACCTCGACAACGGTGCCTTTGGTGTGGAGTGCATCGAGTGATAACGTAGCAGTGACGGGGTACCAAGTATTCCGCGGCACCACTCTCGTGGCTACCGTCTCTGGATCGACTCTGGAATATCTCGTCAGCAATCTGACGGCAAATACAGCCTACACCTTTACCGTAAAGGCCGTTGATGCCAGTGGCAATGTGTCAGCAGAAAGTAATACGGTTAACGTTACGACGCCTGCTGCTCCTATAACTTATACGGAATGGAACGCTTCAACGGTCTATGTCGGTGGCAACAAGGTTACGCATAATGGAGCTAACTATGAAGCCAAATGGTGGACCCAAGGCGAAATGCCGGGTTCCGCTGGAGCTGACGTTTGGAAATTGATTCCTTAAGCTTAGATAGCCTTTATTTTAATTCATCATGTAGATGACTTCTGATTTTATCTTTATCAGGAGTCATCTTTTTTATTGTGTTGCCTGCCCAGATAAGCACGCATGTTCTAGCCGGTGAAAGTCCGGTCACGGGAGGGGCTGTCTACAACTTGGAGTGATTAGCGAAGAATCCTCCGGCATATAGGAGTGACGATATGAAAGAAGATGCAGTGAATCTCACCGTTATTGGCCAACATTTATCTGAATTATTTTTACCAGTTATGGGAGAAGCATGGGCAAGAGACCGGGCAATTCAAGTATAAGAACTAGTCGAATGTAAATTTTGAAATCTCACAATCTGATTTCCAGTTATTCCTTGACTTGTAAAAAGGTGAATACTAAACTAACTTTGAACCTTTATATGAATCTATCAACCGCCCACGCACGAAATTTTCGTGGACATGCCGTTACGCGGGCTACGAATAGAGAGGAGAAATTGATGAACCAGCCTTTAATTAGTATTGTGATGCCTACATATAACAGAGCGAACGTAATTTCAGCATCGATCCAGTCGATTCTCGAGCAGACCTATACGCATTGGGAGTTAATTGTCGTTGATGATCGCAGCACAGATAACACAAAGGAAGTTGTGGAGCAATTTGTGCGACAAGACGCCAGAATCAATTATGTAGTTAATGATAGATCCAAAGGGCCTGGTGGAGCGAGAAACTTCGGGATGTTAAATGCGAAGGGGGAGCTGCTATCCTTTCTTGATTCTGATGACCAATGGTACAAGTATCATCTTCAGGATAGCTTAGATGTGCTTCATCGAACCAAAGCTGATATCAGCTTTGCATTGTGGGTGGAGAAGCATGGTCCTGAGACTGTACATAATTTTGATAATAAAGTGGAGCAGCAGCTTATAAGCAAGATGAGAGAGATCAATACATTCCATCCTGACGCGATCCTATTTGATGAGGGATTATTCGAGCAATTTCTGTTGCATACTAGAAACTTCTTTCAATTAAATACGATGTTATTTAAGAGAGAATTGCTCCAGACCTTCAGACTCTTTAATGAGGAGTTGTATCTTGGCGAGGACACTACCTTTTTGATTCAGTTTTTCGATCGTTGTAAGATTGCGTTAATTACGAAACCACATTCTATATATAATCAATCGCCGGACAGCCTTTATTTCTTCTGCAACAGATGGCAGCTTGATCCCGATATGCTGCATACGAACAGGGAAGTTATGGAGAAGTTGGAGGCGCTAGCACATAAGTCTATTCAAGTAAGGACACTTATAAGAAATAGGGTGGAGCATGCGAATAACTTGAAGAGCAAGAGGAGATGCCTGCAAAATATTGATATAGGTATAGCTAGTAAATATTTCACCTTAAGCTATATTAATAGACTGGACAGAGGGAAGGCGCTAAGTTATTGCCGCTCATCCTTGAAGAGCAAAGTGACGATTTTTAATTTTCTGCTCTGGCTACGCCTCTTTTTGTCGATAAAGGGAGGAAGCGGTTTCTTAAAAAAGGCGCTTAATCTGTGGTAGCATCAATATGCGAACAACGCTAATGAATAGCTTATTTGACGGCGCGGCCCGATGCATCCGCGTCGAATTCTCAATGATTTTTCAAAGTTATGGAAGGTGACATGCTCCAATGAGAAGAATTATACATTGATTCGGTACGATATCATTGTAAGCAAATAGCTTTGCAATTGATCGAATCTGAAGAAAATATCAAATATCGTAAAAAGTATGCTACTACATGGTAAAATAAACATTAATCGCATTGATGTTGAGCTAACGGATACTATAGTAAAATTTTACTACGAGAAACGGTTACCCTCCCTTTTAGGACGGCGAAACCGTTTCTTCTTGTGTGCAAGCAATCATACTTTCACCTTAAATGGGGCACTAGTAAAAGAATACAATTCATGATTACAACATATAGAGTATATTGATGTGCAGACGGTTCAACAATATAGGGACCCAAATACAATACTGTTCTCGCAAAGTGTGCTGTATTGTATAGACAGGGGAGGACAAACGGATGTTTTTAGATGAACGGAGTGCTAACTTACTACAACTATTACAACAATCATCCGTTCTGAAGATGGATGAACTTGAAGCACTAACCGGGCTAACTCGAAGACAACTGCAATATAGCACAGAAAAAGCTAATAATTGGCTTACATCCCATGGATATCAACCTATAGGTTATGATCGAAAAGTTGGATATTATTTGTCTGATAAAATTCGAGATGAGGATTTGCAGATAAAGCTGAATAAACGTACTTATGTCTTTTCCGAGGTGGATCGAGAAAAGGTCTTTTATCTAATGCTTTTACTCAATCAGGAGTCGCTGTCTGTGTATCACTTTCAATACATCACAGGAGTTTCTCGCAATACGGTATTGAAAGATCTGCAACGACTTAAGGAAAAGGCGCAATTACAACAACTTCAAATCCAATATTCTAAACTGAATGGTTATTTGATAAAAGGTGATACTAATATAAAGCGATACGTCGTAGAACAACTCGTTCATGATGTATTGCATAGTAGTACAAATAATCTCATCATTAAATGTATTTGGGGAGATCGAGAAGAACAGATTCAATCTATACACTTGCAATTGGAACAGATTGAAAGGCAACTGGACTTTACGTTTACCGATGAACGACTACAAGAATTGACCTATCTGTTTTTATGTACAGAACAACTCATTGAAAAGGGAGAAGTTTTACACTCTATTCATAGCTGGGGTGAATTGACTTCTACTAAAGAATATAAGCTGGTCGAGCAAATGACGTTAACCGATGCATTTCAATCGGATTGGAATCAAACGGAATGCTTGTATGCAACGTTACATCTATTAAGCATGAATCGGACAAGAGATGTATCCCCTTTGCAAGACGATGATGTCATTCAAGAGCTCTTGCGAGAAATTGTGGAAGAGTTTGAGAGGTTAGCGTGCATAATCTTGCATGAGAAGGTACTCTTGTATCAACAGCTATATGTTCATTTTAGACCCGCTTATTACCGCATGAGGTATCGTATTTCTCTTAAAAACACAATGACTGAGCAGATTCAAAGGGTGTATCCCGAGTTATACCATCTCACGAAGAAATCTTTGCGGCCCATGGAACAAGTGATAAATTATTCTGTTCCAGACGATGAGGTCGCATATTTCACCATTCATTTTGGAGGATGGCTTCGAAGACAAGGAACTAGACTGGATGATCGAAAGAGAGCTATTGTTGTCTGCCCGAACGGGGTTGGTATTAGTAGTATCTTAGTCTATACCTTACGGGAGTTATTTCCAGATATTTTATTCTTAGATTCTTTATCAGTTCGGGATGCGGCCAATTATCCGTTATCCTATGATATTGTGTTCTCAACTGTGTACCTCAGAACCAAAGCAGCATTATTTGTAGTGCCACCCATTTTAGAAATGCAGGATAAGCAAAAGCTACGTCAGCAAGTTATGCAAGAGTTGTATGGATTTACAACGCAGAACTTGGATGTTTCGTCTTTGTTAAAAGTTATTTCTCAGTACGCTACAGTTCATGAGCCAGATCAACTTGAGAAGGCCCTTCAATCACATATCTATACTCATACACAAAAAATAAACAAACATTCATTGGAGGGGGCAGAAAAACCAGTGTTAGAACAATTGTTAACATCGCAGACCATTCAACTTCAAGCCCGTGTTTCTGATTGGAGAGAAGCTATTCGAGTCGCATCGCAGCCTTTATTAGAATTAGGAACGATAGAAGAAAGATATGTAGAGGCCATGATTGAATCGATTGAAACGAATGGACCATACGTCGTTCTTACACCAGGGGTAGCCATTCCTCATGCACGCCCTCAACAGGGGGTACGTTCTTTATCTATGAGCCTTTTAAGACTAGATGAAGCCGTAGCATTCTCACCAGATAAGCCTGTTCGACTTATTATTGTATTGGCTGCCGCTGATCGTGAATCGCATTTGCGTGCGTTAGTTCAGTTATCAGAGATACTAAGTGAACCCTCAAACATTGAGGATATTTTACAGAGTTCAGGTAAATCAGTGATATTAGATTATATTCATAAATATTCGAAGGAGGAAACAATATGAAGATCATGGTTGTTTGTGGAAATGGATTAGGAAGCAGTTTTATTATGGAGATCAATGTGAAGAAAGCGTTAACACAAATGGGGAAGACGGCAGAGGTAGATCATACGGATTTAGCATCAGCTAAAACGGTGCAAGCAGATATTTTCATTGGAGCTGCGGATATTGTAAATCAGCTGGATGATGGAAGTCGTATTATTGTTACTTTGGAAAATATGATGAGCATCCCGGAAATTACCTCTAAATTAGAGCCACACTTAGTATAAAGTACATTAGAAAAGGGGGATTAAGTTATGTTAGACCTCATTATGAAGGATATTCTAGGTACACCTTCCATTTTAGTTGGTCTCTTTGCTCTGATAGGATTAGTATTACAGCGTAAATCCACTACAGATATTGTATCGGGTACGTTAAAGACGATAATGGGCTTTGTGATTATCGGCGCTGGTGCAACGGTTCTGATTGGCGCTCTTGATATATTTAGTAAAGTGTTTGATCATGCCTTTCATGTTACAGGTGTTATTCCAAATAATGAAGCGATTGTAGCTGCTGCACAAAGTAAGTTTGGAACCTCAACGGCACTTATAATGGTGTTCGGGATGGTTGTTAACATCATACTTGCTCGATATACTCGGTTTAAATATATCTTTTTAACAGGTCACCATACCTTATTTATGGCTTGCTTAATTGCTGTTACATTATCTGTGGGAGGACTAAGTGGATTTCCCCTTATCCTAGTTGGTTCTATCATCTTGGGGTTATGTATGGTCATTTTCCCTGCGATGCTACAACCCTATGTACGACAAATCACAGGAAGCGATGACTTCGCCATTGGGCACTTTGGTACATTGGGATACTTTGTTTCTGCAAATGTTGGGAAATGGTTTGGTAATAAGGAAAAAACAACAGAACAGATTAAAGTTCCTAAATCTCTTGGGTTTTTACGAGATACGTCCGTAGCAGTCTCACTGACTATGGCCATATTCTTTGTTATTGTAGCTTTGTTTGCGGGCCAAGGATATATTGAATCAGAGCTCTCAGGCGGCTCCAATTATATTGTATTCTCATTAATGCAAGCGATCACATTTGCCGCAGGGGTATACATTATTCTCGCTGGCGTACGTATGTTAATTGCCGAAATTGTGCCTGCATTTAAGGGAATTGCTGAGAAAATCGCACCTAATACGAAGCCGGCGTTAGATGTTCCAACGGTCTTCCCATTTGCACCGAATGCCGTGATTATCGGATTTCTAGTTAGCTTTATAGCGGGGCTTTTATCGATGTTTATTCTTCCTTTAGTAGGGTTGAAAGTAATCGTTCCAGGTCTAGTACCCCATTTCTTTACGGGGGCAGCCGCAGGGGTATTCGGAAATAGTACGGGGGGTCGACGTGGAGCTGTACTAGGATCCTTTGCTAATGGACTTATCATTAGTTTCATCCCGGCGATATTATTAGTTTTATTGGGGAATATCGGATTTGAGGGTGTCACATTTGGTGATTCAGACTTTGGAGTAGTTGGAATATTGATCTTGAGTATTATGAGGTTTTTTGGATTAGCACAATAGAAATATCACAAGCTATGACCTAACACAACACGATAGAACAGACCATGACCTCCTTTGGGCGGAACGTGATCTGTTCTTTTTTTGTTGCATGTGATGTGGTTAATAACTATTGGGAAGTTAGGTTCTTAGTGTTCAAGGTTACATTTTCAAGGCCTTGGGCGCAGAGGCTGTCTTGGATAAAATGACAGATTTCTCTTCATTGCTTATAAAATTAGTTTCTGGTATTATCTTGATAACATATTAAACGTGTTAAATAAGTTACTGGATGAGGTGATGATACTTATGAATGATCTATTCACAAATTCTAAAGATATGAAAAAAGCCATCCTCCAAAGTATACGTACCCTTCTTTTAGAACTTGGAAGTTCAACGAAAGTTGAACTTAGTCAAAAGCTAGGAATCAGTTTCCCAACTATTAGCAAGTTTTTATCTGAAATGGAAACAATCGGTGAAGTTATTTTATCGGGTATGGATGATTCAAGCGGTGGTAGGCGGGCAAAAAGATATAGGTACAATCCCGAATGTATGTTGGGTTTAGCTATTTTTTTAGAGAAAAATGAAACGAATTATACCGTTTTTAATTGTTTGGGAGAATTAAAAGAACAGGGTAAAACAGCAAGTGCATTAATGGAGGATGCGCCAAGCGTTACAAAGCATATTGAGAAAATTATAGAGAAATATCCTAAGATCCGTTCAATCGCAATCGGCGTACCGGGCTCGGTCAAGAATGGTCGAATCATTTATATACATAACTATGAGCAGTTTCGTCATTTTGATTTGAAAGGATACTTTGAGAAGCGTTTTTCCATTCCTGTTGTCGTAGAGAACGATATGAATGCGGCGGTTCTCGGATATAGCAATAACAACAAAATTGAAAACAATCCGTCATTAATCTATTTGTATCTTGGGCAAAATGGTCCCGGTGCGGGTATTATCGTCAATGGTGATGTAATACGAGGAAACACATTTTTTTCAGGGGAGATTGGATTCGTTCCCCAGTACGATGACCGAAATTTTGGGGAAGCATTAAAGGATAGAACAGAATTAGACAAAACCAATCTTCAGAAGGAAAAGGAGATTGATTCCATTAGTCGGATGGTAGCGACATTTACCGCCATGCTTAACCCTCACTCCATTATTTTTAATTCAGATGAAGTGGACGAATCCACTATCAATCAAATTGCCAACAGGAGTGCCACTTATATTCCCGACGAGCATCTGCCAGAACTTACAATAAGTAACTGGATGCAAGATTATTTATATGGATTACAGAGCCTTGGACTTGACCTCATGGTTTCGGCAACAAGCATTCACATCAACGAGGAGAATGGGTGAACATTTATGGCTACTTTCTTTTTAATTATTATCTATTTAGCATTTATCAGTTTGGGATTGCCCGATTCATTGCTGGGTGCGGGGTGGCCGGTAATGCGCTTGGAATTTGAAGCACCGCTGGAGACCGCTGGTTTGCTTTTTATGGTCATCTCAGGCGGGACGATTATATCCAGTTTGGCAAGTGGAGCGGTACTTAAACGATTTGGAACGGGCAAAGTTACATTGGTGAGCTGCATGATGACCGCTGGTGCTTTATTAGGTTTCGCTTTTGCTCCCTCACTTGTGTGGTTAATTCTATTTGCAATCCCGCTTGGACTCGGAGGTGGTTCCGTAGATGCGGGACTCAACAATTACGTTGCTGCGAATTACAAGGCGCATCACATGAGTTGGCTGCATTGTTTCTGGGGAGTAGGTGCTACGCTTGGTCCTGTGATTATGGCGCAGTTTATTTCAGGACAAAACCATTGGAGATATGGATATCTTACGGTTTCCGGCATTCAGTTGGTATTGGTTGTTATTCTTGCCTTCACGCTTCCGTTATGGAAACGGGTGGAACAAAATAGCAATGTTGTTTCAAATGAAGACTATGAAGAAGTAGGGGATAGTGACTCCAAATCGGCAAAACCATTGCAAATTAAAGGCGTGAAGCTGGCTATGGTAACTTTTTTCTTTTTCAGTGGTGTCGAAGCAACCGTAAGTCTGTGGGGAAGCAGCTATCTGGTAAATGTAAAGGATTTGCCGGCAGCAGTTGCCGCCCAATGGGTTTCTCTTTATTTCGGGGGAATCACCGTTGGACGATTCATTACTGGCTTTATTACCCTTAAGATCAGCAATCGAATGCTCATTAGGGGAGGTCAGATTATTGCTCTCGCTGGTGCTGTACTTCTTCTCCTACCTTTGTCGTCCGCGTTCTCGCTTGCTGGTTTTATTATCATGGGATTAGGGCTAGCACCCATTTTCCCCTGTATGCTGCATGAAACACCAGTACGTTTTGGGAGGAAGCATTCTCAGAGTATCATGGGGTACCAAATGGCTATGGCCTTTACGGGGACGACCTTGGTGCCTCCACTTCTTGGATTCCTAGCTTCCCACTTAACGATTGGTATTTTTCCATTTTATGTTGTAGGATGTGCTGCGGCTATGCTTTTGTTTTCGGAGAAATTTAATTCATTAATAAGACGCGAATTCTCGCGAGGGGTTAATCACGATATAACCCCAAATCATCCAGCATGATCTTGCCAGGTCCTCCACTGAAATAAAAGGTGATTCGTTTGAGATTAGCAGGATTAAAGCTAGGATTAACTTTTTGGAATGCGTCAAAAGGCAGTCGGACAGTTTGAAATATAGGCTGCTCTGGAAGGTTGTATTTACCACTGTCGAAGTGCTTCTCAAGCCATTTACTTTTCGTGAAATAAGTCATATCCGGGGACTTAAGATTCATGAATTGTGATAAAGATACAATCACGGTTAAGTTGTTATGCGTCTGTAGAGCAACCTTAATGTCGGGTGTAGAAGGTTGCTCTCCTTGTTTTTGTTTCATGTCTGCACTTTGGTCAGCAATAGAGAAAGATAATCCATCGGCTCTAGCTAGACGATTGAGTAAGCTGCTATTATCCCACACTAGGGAATAAGACGCATCTGAGGAGCGACCTCCGGAGATTGCCTCGTTCCATTCCAGCACGACAGCATCGTTTTTGGGAAGATAAGCTTTTTCAGACCAGTTGAGACCGATTGCCGCAGCTGTTCCTCCATATAATAAGGTCGCTTTGTCTCCATCCTCTTCGTATCGGGCTAGTCGTTCGAATTTGCCATCCTCATATTTGTTGAAATAAGTAGAGTTCGGTAACCACTGCGCTCCTGAACGATAGTCTTGGAACAACGCCATATAGTCCTCTTTCTTATGAAGAACGGTTTCTAGAAAAGCGGAGACATAAACTTTAGTAATTTGTCTCTGATCTGTTCCTTCCATTAACTGTCGTTGATTGAGAAAAAGGCCCTTAGGTACACCCAGATCAAGATCTCCCCAAGTTGAATTAAATTGAGCATGGTTCGCATCTGCAATGTGAAGATAAGTTTTGAATCCAGAATCAGTAGGGTTGAAAGTGGTACGAGCGTAATGGCGTTCGCCGAAATATTCATTGAGATCTCCATCTTTTGCTCCTTGGAGCGCCATGTAGCTGATATGGTTAAGCTTTGTTTGTTTACTGTCGACGACTGAATCTGTGGGTGCTAGGGCAATGATTCCTTGAATTCCGAAAGAATGGAGATCATCTTTAAGGCCTGCATCCGTATTGAACCAGAGCGTAGAATCAGCAGCCATAGCCACGGCCTGCCCCCCTCTAGAATGTCCAATCATTGCAATATTGTCGAGATCAACCTTACCGGAGAAGGGAGTATCTGTTTGTTCTGCAAAGGTTCGGATCTGCTGAAGGTGCTTGAGCAGAACCCAAGCCCGCATTTTCATATCGTTATCTGGGATGTTGGACCACACTGAGTAATTCAAGAAATTCTCATCCACAGATACCGTAATGAAGCCCCTACTGGCAAGTAATTCACCAAGATAACCATAACCTTCGTCTGAGTAATCCTCCATTAAATGATTGCCATGAACCATGAGTATGAGTGGAAAAGGACCTGCACCCTCAGGCATCCAGACTCTCCCATTGATAGGTAACTGATTTTGATTGAATCCCCAGAATAAAGTGCGCATGAAAGACCATTTTTTAATATGAGCAGAAGCGTTAACAGATGAGGATAAGAGATTTACGTCCGTGTCGAATTCTGAACGGTGCAGATCGAATCCACTGCCATAAGTGAAATATTGAAATGGATAAGGCCCAGGTTCAGCTGGATTAGTATAGGGAATCGTAGATACGATCGGTTGTGTGGCTGGTGTTATGGGTTGTGATGGTTGTGTCGTGAGGTCTACATGATTAGGATCTTGGATAATCTGAACAGAGAATAGACTTAATAACACGCCGATTGTAATCATTATTTTGATACGTGTGGAGTTGTTTTTGCTATGTATGATTCCTATGAAAAAACCCAGCAGAACACTTAGTAATGTGGCAACAATGGAGGAAATAATCGATACAAGGATGCCACTCCCAGGAACCCAAAATACCAAATAGAAAGAAATCAAGTTAAATAATACTCCACCAGTGAACAGACGTGGAATAGGAAGCCACATGAGTGTAAGCAGGAGCGCAATAAGATGGGACGACAAGGTAAATAACACCGTACCGAGTGTGATGGTCAGCATAATATCTAGTGTTGAACCAAGCCCAGTTGGCATACTGATTGCTGATAGCGAGAAAATATAGCAACTAAATATCCATAGCCCCCCCATAGCCATTCGCCAAAAGGGAAGATCTAGAGCATAAGTAGTTTTAATCTGCTGTTGTATACGCGAGCGGATGGGTAATTTAGTTGGAATGAGAGGATATAAGATTTCAGGTTCCATGATGTCTCCCTAGTAAAGTATCAAAATTTCATTAGAATATTATTGTATCATGGTATGAAGCGTTAGGTAACAGCATTGTGTTTTTGCTTTTCGCAGAGATGCTGAATACTCTAGTACATATCATATTCGAATTCCTGAGGATATATCTCTGGGAATTGATGATGCTGATATAATGGTAGTTGTCCAACGGGTCACAGTACAATTCTAATGCTCATCATTTTAATTAATCTTTGTGATTTTATGAGTTTTTTGAACAAGCTCTATAAATATCTATATCGAAGTTATATTATGGTAGAAGTATTCTGTTCGTATGCTTGAAACGATATTCTAGAAAGGGTGGTCATTATGACTAGGTTTAAGATAAGCTCTATGCAAAGTCTACATTATAAACAACGGCAGTTGTTTGTATAGAGCTAGAAATAAGTTACTGCCTTCATTACTTACATGGTGATAATTGTTTATAGTATAGACTTTGCTACCTTAAAAAGTTCAACTATTTAAGGAGCGAAGCTATCATGAAATATGTAAACGCTGATATCATTTTTCCAGAAGAATTACTAAAGGAAATACAGAAGTATGTACATGGTGGAATGGTGTATGTCCCTAAACCTGAAGGATTACGTAAGAAATGGGGCGAAAATTCAGGTAGTAGAAAGTATTTGAACGATAGAAACAATGAGATCCGCCAAAAATTTTCTGTGGGTGTCACTATGGATCAACTTTCAGATCAATTCTGTCTTTCCTACGATAGTATTAAAAAAATTGTTTATTCAAAAAAATAGCTTACACAGACAAGTCACGTTGGATTAAATTCTGATGTGACTTGTTTGTGTAATATTTAGTTTCTAAATGTTTATTATATATTTTCAAAGTGTTGCTACTAGTATAATTACATGTACAACAAGTATTTAGTTTTTACTTTTATGTGATAATTTTATAACAGTTAAGGGGGATAATATGCGTGAATTTTTTCGATATGATACGGATGAAAATAGGCGGTCTTTGCTAGTTAGAGCGAGGAAAGTTGCTTTAGCAGCATTGCAACAGTACGATCTGGAATGGGAACGTATTCAATTTATCCAACTATCCGATACGATCACGTATAAAATTGAGACAAGTACAGCTACAAGTTATTTGCTTCGCATTCATTCGGATCGATTAAGCAAAGAAGAAATTCATTCAGAACTTGCTTTGCTCCAGACATTGAATAAATCGGATGATCTAACTGTACCAGAAGGGCTGGCAAACTCTAATGGCTCTTATGTATTGGAGATTGATACCGAAGAGGGATATAAGCGTCCTTATGTTACGATGATGCAGTGGGTAGAGGGAGAGCATGCTACTGGGGAAATGACGGATAGATGTGCATATAGTATGGGCGTAATGATGGGTAGACTTCACGAAGTAGCTGCGAGTTTCATACCACCTCCTGAATTTATTCGACCTATATGGGGAACAGAAAGTTTTAGACTTGAAATGGCTAAGTTAGGACATTATTACACATGTTTTTTATCGGATGAGGCATGGAGATTGTACCAAGCTGCTGCTGAGAAGATCATATCCGAACTCGATGTAATGCATCGGAGCGACAATAACTACGGACTCATTCATGCAGATTTACATACGGGCAACATTGTTTTCAATGATGAGCACCCTTATCCGATTGATTTTGGAAGGTGTGGTTACGGGTATTTTCTATATGATATGGCAGGCGCGTTATTAGAGCTTTATCCTAAGCATCGATGGATGTTTATCCAAGGATACGAGAGTATAAGAAAGCTAGAAACGGACTATGTTCGGTATCTGGAATGCTTCTTCGTCATGTTCATGATCGAGAATTACTGCCATCATGCCTCCGATCCAAGAGAAGCATCCAGTTTAATGGATGAACAAGAGTACGCCCAAGCTTACATAAGAGAATATTTAAATGATATTCCATTTCTCTTCGATGTGATCGAACCTGTGCAAATGGATTAATCAACTATTTGGATGAATATGCTGGTAATCGATTACGATGTGGCATCATTGTTAAGCTAAAGGAAAATCATAGCGCAATAAACAAAACCAGTCTAACACTTTATTTTTGGTGTTATGGACTGGTTTTTGTTTATTAGATTCCAACAATCTAATACTTTATTGATAGAAACATGGTTCTAATTCATAATGAGTACTTACTGAAGATTAGAATCCTATATTGATGTTAGCTTCGATACCGGAATTGTCGTGGAGAAGCGAAACGTTCGCCTAAAAGCTTTCCCTTGGAAAGCTACTTCGAATGCATATGCATTACCTCTGAATGTTTACCGCTATAGCGGTATATTCAAAAAAATTTGAGAGCAACAGCGATTCGGTTGGATAATCTGTCCGCGTAGCGGTTATTTTCATCAAGCCAGAAATAATCATAGAAATGAGAGATATAGATGAAGCTTGATCGATTGCTTTCGATCGTTATATTGCTGGTGAACCGTGGAAGAGTTCAAGCTAAAGAATTAGCAGAATTGTTTGAAGTGTCTATTCGGACTATTTATCGCGATGTAGATGCTATTAATCAAGCAGGTATTCCAGTGATCACTTATCAAGGCGCCAATGGCGGGATCGGACTAGCAGAAGGCTATCGTCTGGATCGTAATGTATTAACAAATGATGATATGGCGAATATTGTCACAGCGCTACAGAGTATTTCTACTTCTTCTTTTAGCACGAGTCATCAAATCTTATTGGACAAAATCAACGGTGTCATTCTGCGTTCTCACATGGAACAGTTCGACTTTCAGACGAGTCAGTTCATCGTCGATTTCTCTTCATGGGGTCAACATGGGCAATTGGAGAAGAATCTCAAAATTCTTAAACAAGCTATTGAGAATATACATGTCACATCTTTCACGTATTGTAATGCTAAGGGGGAGGAGCAGCGGCGATCTGTAGAACCCTATACGATAGTTATGAAGAATCAACATTGGTATTTATATGCTTACTGCCAATATCGCCAGGATTTCCGGCTATTTAAGTTATTACGAATGAAGGATGTTATAGACGAGGAAATTTCTTATGAGAGACAACCTGTTTCGTTTGATCCCCTTCCTTGGCAACAGGATTGGATTGCACAAGAGAATGGTATTCGGCTTGTTCTTCGTTTTAACGAGAAGGGTAGGCATCTGGCAGAGGAACAGTTTGGAGTAGAGGAGCTTAGAGAAGAGACTAATGGTTTCTATACGGTAACGGTTTCTTTTCCCGAGGACCCGTGGCTATATGGATTTATTCTTAGCTTCGGACAAGACGTAGAGGTGGTAGAACCCAGTCATATCCGGAATATCATCCAAGGAATAGCTAAGAGAATATCAGATCAATATGGGTCATGAGAAGAAGTGCAAATATGTAATAATTTAACATTAAATACTATATTCACAATAGGTTTTTCAAGGGATTGACGGGCTTTGTACGCCATGTTAGGCTAAATTATATAGAAAAAAATGGAGGGATATAATTGATAGAAATTCGGTTATCCGTAGGTTATGACGAGTATGAGAATGGCGAGAGAATGACAACATTGATTGAGAATTTGGCAGCGAGTCCAGATGCCGAGAAACTGTCCATATTAACCATTGGTGATTGGGGACAGGCGTACGAGAATTCTCCAGACTCTTTTCTGGATACATTAGTACAACACCGGGATAGCTTCCCTCTTTTGCGCAAAATATTTATTGGAGACATGGACTCTGAAGAATGTGAAGTCTCTTGGATTAATCAGACGAACTTATCTCCGCTTCTAGTCGCTTTTCCTAAACTTCAATCATTAACGATAAAAGGGAGTACCGATTTAAGCTTAGATCCATTAGAACATGAGAATCTACAGGAGCTCATTATCATTTGTGGTGGACTTCCACAAGAAGTGATACACCAAATTACGAATGCTAAGTTACCTGAATTGCAAAAGCTAGAGCTCTATTTAGGTGTAGATGACTATGGATTCTCTGGTTCAGTTGAAGACGTGCTCCCAATGTTGCAGAGTGGTTTATTTCCTAAGCTGAAATATTTGGGTCTTAAAGATAGTGAGATCCAAGATGAAATCGCTATTGCGATAGCGGATGTCCCTATTCTTGATCAATTAGAGACGCTTGATTTATCCTACGGAACGTTATCTGACACAGGCTCAGAGGCGCTGATTGCTAGTGAACGTATTAAGAAGCTACAGCATCTTAATCTAAGTTATCACTACATGTCTGAATCTATGGTCAAGCGTTGGCAGGATTCAGGGATGTCGGTAGATGTAAGTGACCAACAGGTTGAGGAAGATGAGTGGCGTTATCCGTTTTTGACGGAATAATGATAAGTTATGTAGTTACACAGAAGCCCGCTAATGAGCAACCGTTCATATTGATTGGGAATCCTGGTAATAAACGAACACTTGGCTTGCAGGAAGCAAGAAGTTCTCAGGGACTCAAGCAATCTGTCTTGGTACCTTATCAGGCACTTCTCCAGCGTTCTCTTCGGATTGGGGACGTTCTATATGATACGGTTCATCAATGGTGTGATAGAGATTGTTCATCTAGCGTATCACCTATAATACGCCTTGATGCGCCAGGGGAAGATCCCGAAGTCGAAAGAGAATTTATTGCTTGGGGAGCGCCCAACTTCACTGAGAATGATGCTTTTTGCCCTTTCGAATTTGTCTCAGATGGAGTATTCATTACAGCTGAGGAGGCACGACAGCTTCCTGTCCAGCAGGGAAGGATTCTGTATCCAGCACAATGGTTCCGTGGGTACTGTAGATTCCTGTATTTTATCAAAAAAGAAGCAGAGAACGCAGGTTTCCCTATTGTCTGGGTGAATGATCCTGCTGATATAGCAGTGATGTTCGATAAAAGGAGCTGTTCACAGCTTCTAACTAAACATGGTGTTAGGATGCCGGCACTTCCTGCTCCAGCAGGTTCTATTGTGGATTATGATACGTTACAAGAAGCCATAGCCTTGAGTGGTATGAATCGTCTGTTTATTAAGTTGGCCTGTGGTTCAGGAGCAGCGGGTGTAATGGCTTATCAGATTCACCCTGTAACTGGGGCAGAGCTTGCTGTCACGACGATTGGGTTCGAGGAACGTGAAGGAGAGCGAGTGTATTACAATAGTGGAATCTTAAGGCGTTATTCAGATAAGGCGGTCATTCGAAGGATCGTCAATTGGTTATGTCTAGAGGGTGCTCATGTAGAACGCTGGATTGAGAAGGAAAGTCTTAGGGGTAAATCGTTTGATGTACGTCAGTTGGTTGTGAATGGTGAAGCTTGTCATGCTGTTCTTCGGCTGAGTTCTACCCCTATTACGAATTTACACTTACGTAACGAACGGCAAATGATGACAGAGGAGATTCTTTCCTCGGGATTGAAGCAGCAGGTAGAAAGGACGGCAATATCGGCGCTATCTGCCTTCTCTAATTCTTCTGTTGCTGGAGTAGATGTGCTTGTTCGTCGTGGTAGTCATGAAACTTATGTTGTGGATATTAATCCTTTTGGTGACCTTCTATATAATGTAGATTACCTTGGGTTGAACACCTATGAATGGCAGATGCAACAGCTGCAAGGAAAGGATTAGCCTATTCTATGATAGATATGAATGAAATCGTTGGTTCTCATGATATTGTGATGATCACGCTAGATACCCTTCGTTATGATGTCGCCAAGCTAGAGGAGTCTAACTGTCCTAACCTGTGCGCACTTGGTCCATGGGAGAAAAGGCATACACCGGGAAGTTTCACATATGCAGCGCATCATGCTTTTTTTGGTGGTTTTCTACCTACGCCTGCGAATACAGATAAGTCGTCTCATGTGAGGTTATTTCATACTCGGAACACAGGATTGAAGACTCATCCGTATACATGGCAATTTGACGCACCGGATATCGTGTCTGGATTACAGGAAGTGGGTTATAGGACGATCTGTATTGGTGGGGTAATCTTTTTCACCAAGAAGAATAAACTAGCGAAAGTTCTGCCTAGTTATTTCCAGGAAAGTTATTGGCGTATGACCTTTGGTGTAACGAATCCTCGTTCCACAGAGCATCAGGTCAATCATGCACTTAAGCTGCTAGAGGGGGCAGACCCCGCACAGCGGCTATTCTTGTTTATGAATGTCTCTGCAATCCATGGGCCGAATCATATGTTTGTTCCTGGAGCCAAGCAGGACTCGGTGGAGACGCAAAGAGCAGCACTTCGTTATGTGGATGCGCAACTTGGAATCTTGTTCGAAGCATTACGTAAACGAGGGAAAACGTTCTGTATGGTATTTAGTGATCATGGAACCGCCTACGGTGAGGATGGATATGAGGGTCACCGCTTAGCTCATGAAGTCGTATGGAACGTACCGTATCGTGAATTTGTATTGTGAAAAGGAGGGGATGCAACGTGTCTATGCCATCTTCGTTATTAACATCTGCTGAACTACCAGAATGGGGGCAACGCTGGTTACAAGCCCCTTATCGTTCTTACCTGTATTCTTACCCTCACAAGACAGCCTATCGTTCGTTAGAGCCAGGACTTTCTTTACAGGAGCTTTGGGAGCAGGAACAAACGGACTATTATTTTTTGTATATGCATATTCCCTTTTGCGGAGCTCGCTGTGGGTTTTGTAACTTGTTTACACTTCCAGACCGTCGTGCAGATGTACACGAACGGTACGTGGATGCTCTACAACGGCAAGCAGAGCAGTGGTCACCTTGGTTCGCAGGAAGACCTTTCTCCAGATTTGCCATTGGAGGGGGGACGCCTACACTCCTAGTGGCTAAGCAATTGAATCGATTGTTTGACATTGCAGAAGGCATCATGGGACTTGATCCAACGCAGGCTTCGATATCCGTGGAGACTTCACCAGAGACGGTAACAGAGGATCGGCTGCGAGTACTGAAGGATCGTCAGACAGATCGGGTTAGCATCGGGGTTCAGAGCTTTGTTACAGAAGAGGCAGCGGCGATTTATCGTCCTCAGAATCCTCGAATTGCGGAAGAAGCGTTGGAGAAATTGAAAAGTTATGACTTTCCACTGCTGAACATCGACTTGATTTATGGATTGCCCGGACAAACGGCAGATTCATGGCTTTATTCATTAGAGAAGGCGCTCAGTTACGAGCCAGGAGAGATATTTATCTATCCCCTATATACTCGGGAGAATACGATACTGAAGCCAGATCAGATACATAAGCAGGGAAATGATATCCGGATGGATCTCTATCATATCGCTCGTCAGACATTAGAGGCGGCAGGCTTTAAACAGTATTCGATGCGCCGATTTGCTAGGGAGATCGATTTTACACATAAAGAAATACTACCCTTCAGTTGCCAAGAAGAAGGCATGGCGGGTCTTGGTTGTGGGGCCCGTTCGTATACAAGAGGGGTGCATTATGCGTCACACTATGGTGTGAGTGCAGCGACAACAAGAAGTATTATTGCGGATTATGTGACGACAGAGGCTTATGATAAAGCGGACTATGGGTTTGTTCTGAATGAGGTGGAGCAGAAGCGGCGCTTCATATTGAAGGCACTTCTTCATCGTGAAGGTCTTGAGCTTGCTTCTTATCATCAGCGTTTCAGGAGTGATGCGATGGCGGATCATGCAGATTTAGGACAACTTCTGGAGATCGGATTTGCTGTAGTAGAGGCAGGCGTATTACGTCTTACAACGCTTGGAATGGCTCATTCCGATGCTATTGGGGATGAGATGATATCTGGTGATGTAAGAACGCTGATGGAAGGTTATGAAATGCGATGAAGGCAGTACTCTATTACCGAGGTTCCTTGTCTTCTTGCAATTATGACTGTCCGTACTGTCCTTTCAGCAAAAATAAGGATAGCAAAGAAACGCTTATGAAAGATAAACAGCAACTTGAAACTTTCGTGAGTTGGGTTCGGGATCAGGAGGTGGAGCGGCATGAGCTCTCTATCTTTTTCAATCCCTATGGGGAGGCTCTTGTTCATCGCTGGTATAGAGAGGCTATTACAGAATTGTCTAATCTCTCTCATGTAAATAAGGTAGCGGTGCAGACAAATCTCTCCGTTAAACTGGATTGGACCACAGAACTGAACAAGAAGAAAGCTGCCTTCTGGGTTACTTATCATCCGGGACAGACGAAGGAGTCCTTCTTCGTATCTCAGTGTATGAAATTATACGAGCAGGGTATTTCTTTCAGTGTAGGAACGGTAGGTTTGAGAAGTGCATTTGAAGACATTGAGCATATACGTAAAGTGCTTCCTAAAGATGTGTACGTATGGGTGAATGCCTTCAAGGATCGAAGTAACTATTATACACAGGAAGAAATTGAGAGATTAAGCCGGGTTGATCCGTATTTTGAGTGGAATGTAAGAGATTACGATAGTTTAGGCAAGAAATGCGGAGCAGGTTCTAATGTGTTTTATGTTCAGGGCCCGGGGCTCGTCAAACGTTGCTATAAGGATCGAAGAGTCATTGGACATTTATACCGAGAAGGTCTAGAAGGATTATCTGCGGAACGTCTCTGTGGAATGAAGAAGTGTGGGTGTTACATTGGATATATTCATATGCCAGAGATGCCTATTCGAGAAGTATATGGTGATGGGCTGCTGGAACGGATTCCGACGGGATATGTCCATGCTCATAGGGAGGGAGAAGCACTTGTCTGAACATTCAACATACACATTATGGTTGACAGGTTATTCTGGCGCTGGTAAGACAACGTTGGCTAACGCTACAGCGATAGCTTTACGAAGTCTTGGTTATAAGGTGGAGTGCCTTGATGGTGATGAGCTTCGAGCAGCGATTGGAAAAGGTCTGGGATTTAGCCGTGAGGATCGAATGGAGAACATTCGCCGGATCATCTACATTAGTAGGTTACTAGCTCGGAATGGTGTTATTCCTATTGTATCTGTGATTAGTCCTTATCGTGAGATGAGGGAGCTTGCACGGCGAGAGTTAACTCCTTTTGTGGAGGTTTTCGTAGATTGTCCACTGGAAGAATGTGAGCGGAGAGATGTGAAGGGGCTATATGCACGAGCAAGACAAGGTGAAATCCCTATGTTTACAGGGATTTCAGATGTGTATGAACCTCCACAATTTCCTGAGGTCACCTTGCATACGCAGCGAGATTCAGTCGAAGATTCAGTGCAATCACTATTAGAGTATTTGAAGGAACGGAATTTGGTTGTTTAAATAAAAGAAGAACCCATGGTTTCATTTGGAATAGTAATGGAAGAATGGCAAGTAGCACGTTATAGAATCTGATGCAGAACATTGCATGGGTAGAGATTTAACAAATCAAGGAAGCAATAACTATGGAATGGCTATCGGGTATAGAAGAACATACATGCAAACATATTTCGAGATTCATTACAGAAGTTTTTGAGAACGGAAATAAGGCTAAAAAATGAATACCTGGTTGTATAGACTAAACTTCGAAGATGTATGAAAATTTAGTCCACATCGAATTGCAGACCATGCCTTGAAATGGTGTACGCTGAAACGAGTAGCCGAAAACCCGGTGGTTTTTTAGTGTGTAGATATCCTTGAAAGTAATCTGTATATTAAATAAGGAGAGAACTGGCCGTAGCCAGTTCTCTTTTTCTGCATGGATCAACCTATTCTAATACAATTCATTTCTTCTTCGTTTCTTCAAAAGACTTCATTAGTTCATGGATTGCTGTCGTAAGTGCTTCGACTTTACGCTTAAATCGTAGCAAGATTATAGTCATCTCTTCTATTTTCGCTATAATTATGATAGTGACGAGTAACGAAGATCAAATAAGTTAAGAGAGCAGAACATAATCTTCTTTATTCTCATCCAATCTTAGGCAAGCTAGTGCATAGTCTATATAGAGATCGTGATACTTCACTAGGTAGAGTAAAAATACTTTCAGAATGCTTCCCTGAATATTCTTTTTCTGAAGTCGAGTTTATAACTGTTTTATTCAATAACATCCGTGATTGATAAAGGAATGTTTGTATTCATTAAAGGAATCTGGTTTCCTTGATTGTCTTTTTGAATTGCCAACATGTCGTATGCAATAGTAACATATTCTTCAAAATCACTTAATGAAATTTGGCTCTCATAATGAAAATTCATATTATTATTTTCAATTGGAAAATCTGCTTTCTGCTTCAAAATATTTTGTTTCTCAAGTTTTCTAGGTACAAGAATTTGAACTTTATATGATTCAATTCCTTTTTTTCTCAAAACAGCATCCATGTTAAATGTATTAATATGTTCCTTTGTCGTATATGAATCCAAATACCATTCATTACCTTTAGATTGATTTTTCAAATTAATTTTTTCAAGATAATACTGACCTGTATTAAGAGTGAAAATAAGATCATTATGTTCATCAAACATTCGTGCTCTATTAAATTCTGCAACGTACGTAGGTAATATGATTATAAATTGTCCATTATTATTAATAGTTGTATCACGAATTTCAACATTAGTAGTGACTAATGTATCACCTTGTAACAATTCAATTTTAGTAATCTTTCGTTTATTATAATTACCATAAAATGATAAAATAATGTTATTAACTTCATCTGCTTCATTATAAAAGAGATAATTAATTTGTTTTTGATTATTTCCCTCTAATGCGTAAGCATCATCACTATCTTGAATTTCGGTACTGGTAGCTTGAGTATTGGTAGCTTGGATAGCATCTAGTTGCTTAGTACCGCAACCAGACAATATAACAATTAGACATATCGCGAGTAAAAATCTTGAATGATTATTAGAGAATAAATAATTAATATAATTCACGTCCCTTCTAGAAGTAATAAATAACCGTTAAGTTTGTGATGAATTAACGGTTATTTCATATAGTACCATTCTTTTATTTGTATTACTTTAAACAAGATTTTCAAAATACTCATTTCATGAATCCAGACGAGCTCTTTATTTATACTACTCAGCGAGGAGTCGTTTGCCTGAATTACTGATTAGTAAAAATTTAACAACAGCTGAATTTGCAAGAGAGTTAAAAATTGCTGAGGGTTCTGTATCTCAGGTTATAAGTGGAAAAATAAATTTTTTCTACCTTATGGCTGCTAGAGCTGCAAAACTTTTAAAATGTAAAATGGAAGATCTATTTGCTTGGTAAGACTAAGAATTGAAGCAAACAGTGAGAGCGAAAGCCCTCCCTTGCTAAAGTACTTTACTATCAGCTAACAATTTGGAGTTCCCAATTGTTCTCAATTATTTTATATCGGCATTCCGACCTTTCTTCTGAAGAACGAGACGAGTATAGATTTGTATTGCAAAAATATAAGAGTATGAATGAAAAATGACTTAGCTTGAAATAAGCTAAGTCATTTTTATTAAATGAGATACAAGGGATCTTTTGTCGCTTGGTATGGCAGCTGTGCCAGTGCAATTTTCAAATTGAGCTGTTAGAGCAGATTCTATCTCTATTACAAAAGTGATTTCATTCATATTTACAAGGTTAACTTTAAATTGATGAAGGTTCTTAAAGACCATTGTGCAACCATCGAGGGGTTGAAGGGACTGAAAATATACCCTTGTTAGTATGAAATCTAGGCATTGTATAGTTTTTTTTAGGTCTCCACATATCAATAAATAAGTCTATGCTGGATCGTAGCGGTCATCGATCAACACTATTACATTAACTTTATTGATTTTCTTGTCCACGTAGAACTAAGGACACTTCTTGGATTCCTTCATGAAGCGGCTTTTCTAGTACAACCCAATTCACTGCAAGAGACTGTTTTAATTGGGCTACTTGGTGTTCATCAAGATGAATTTCATCCATTCTGTTGTCACCAAACTTGAAGTCTACATGGGATTGAAGATTAAATTTCTCCTCAACCCAGATTTTCAGACCGTTTCGGGTGTTAAAAGTCATACGATAACCTTCAAGCGCCTGTTCCAGCTCTTCACCATGCTCCTCAGCATAGGTGAAAAAGTCTTCGTATTGATAATGTTCTTCTTCTGCATTCTTAAGAAGTGTGGCATCCTTTAAGCGCACAGCTTCTCTGATCAGCGCCTCATCGATCAGCGCCTTTCTAGCGTGTTCAAGTAAAATCGCAGTGTGTTGTGAGATTTTGATTTCATTACTCATGTTATGATTCCGCCTTCCTATCTATATTCTTATATATTTACTAGTTGTCATATAGATGGATTGAACTAAAGTTTACACTTCTGAATCGTATTTAGTTCATTTCATATAGATGACAAGCTGTGTAATGACCTGGTGAAATTTCAAGCCATTGAGGTTCCTCTTGGCGACACCGATCCTGAGCAAATGGACATCTTGAGGCGAACTTACAGCCTTGAAAATCCAGCATCGGGCTTGGCAAATCACCTGTAATCGGAGGTGAGGATAGTTGCTGAGCCAGTTTTGGATCGGGTTGCGGAATGGCTTCAAGCAGAGCTTGAGTGTAAGGGTGAGCTGGGTGGTCATACAGCTCATCACTTGGAGCAAGCTCGACAAGTTTACCGAGATACATCACTCCGATACGATCTGAAATATGGCGCACCATGGATAGATCATGGGCAATGAACAGATAGGTTAAGCCATATTCTGCTTGAAGATCTTCAAGCATATTGACAACTTGAGCTTGGACCGACACGTCGAGCGCAGATATTGGCTCGTCACATAATATAAATTCAGGACGAACGGATAGGGCTCTTGCAATACTGATCCGTTGGCGTTGACCTCCACTGAATTCATGTGGATACCGTAGGGCATGCTCCGTTTTCAGACCAACCTTCTCAAGTAATTCTAATACGGTATCCCGGCGATCTTGTTTGCTTCCGATCCCGTGAATCTCCATCGGTTCGCTAATGAGCTGTGCGACATTCATACCTGGATTCAGTGAGGAATAGGGATCTTGAAATATCGTCTGCATTCTTTTACGGAAAGGCTTCAATTGACGTTCATTCATCGTAGCAATATTATGTCCATCGAAATGAATCTCACCATCCGTCACATCATATAAGCGTACGATACTTCGACCTGTCGTTGATTTACCGCATCCAGATTCCCCAACTAATCCGAAGGTTTCCCCTCGATTGATGTGAAAGTTGAGGTCATCTACAGCCTTGAGCATATTTCTTCCACTACTTCCAGCTCCACGCGCGGGGAAATACTTCTTTAATCCGCGTACGTCTAGTAGGATCTCTGAATTTGCATTCATGTTGTAGCCTCCTCTCTCCATTTCGCATCATTGTCTTCAGCAGGTCCATATAGCCAGCAAAGAGCGCGGTGCTGCTCATTGAAATCGACATATCGAGGCATAGTCTTACATATGTCTCCTGCATGTGGACATCTCTCCATGAAAGGACAACCCGAAGGAGGGTTAAGAAGATCCGGTGGGGTACCTTCTATCGTAGATAACCGCTGCCGTCCACCAGAGGTAACGCGCGGAATGGATTTCAATAATCCTTGTGTATAAGGATGACGTGGCTGTTCGAAGATTTCCTCCACGGTTCCTTCTTCCATGATTAGGCCACCATACATGACGATGACTCGGGTACATACCTGAGCAACAACACCGAGATCATGTGTAATTAATAAAATAGCTGTATTGGTTTGTTCCTTAAGTTGCTTCATGAGTCCTAGAATTTGCGCCTGGATGGTGACATCTAGTGCTGTAGTTGGTTCGTCTGCAATCAGAAGTTGAGGATTACAAGAAAGAGCCATAGCAATCATCACTCGTTGTCGCATACCACCGCTGAACTCATGCGGATACTGGTCAATTCGTTGTTCGGGTGAAGGAATTCCAACTTCACGAAGTAATTCGATAGCCCGTTGTCTTGCGGCATGTTTGTCTAACTTGCGGTGACGCCGGATGACCTCAATTAATTGCTTCCCAACACGAATAACAGGATTAAGAGAAGTCATAGGATCTTGAAAGATCATTGATATTTGATTGCCACGAATTTGGCGTAATTCTTTGTCTGACATCGATGCTAGATTCTTACCGTTAAAGATGACTTGTCCGTCTATAATTTTACCTGGAGGTTGAATTAATCTAATAATCGATTTCGCGGTTACGCTTTTACCACTTCCAGATTCCCCAACAATGCCTATAACATCTCCAGCTTGTACATTAAAGCTAACTCCTCTGACAGACTGGACTTCGCCAGCGCGGGTCATAAACGAGGTCTTCAAATTTCTAACAGATAGTAAGTCGTTCATATACTCCTCACTCCAATATATCTAAATATTCCATAAGGTTAATTAACGTTTATTCGCTTTCGGTTCAAAGGCTACTCTGAATACATCACCAAGAAAATTAAAAGATAGCACAGTCAGCAATATAAATATCCCAGGAATAATAGCTAGATAGGGAGCTTCACTAATGAAGCCCTGTGCATCATTTAACATACTTCCCCAAGAGGAATTAGGTTGCTTCACACCAAGTCCCAAAAAGCTAAGGGAAGATTCCATTAGGATCGCTGAAGCGATATTAATCGTGGCTGATACAATAATAGTAGGCATAATATTCGGGATAATATGCTTAAGAATGATGCGGAACTTGCTTTGACCCGATACACGGGCATATAGCACATATTCGCGTTCTTTAACCGAGAGTGTCTCAGCTCTTACGATTCTGGCAATACCCATCCAGCTGAGTGCACCTATGATGACAATGATCGTTCCAATTCCCGGTTTCATATATGCATTCAATATAAGCATAAGAAAGAAAGAAGGGATGGCCATAAGTACGTCAACCGATCGCATAAGTAGAGTATCTACCCAACCTCCGAAATAACCGCTGATCGTTCCTACCGCCATTCCTAGCGAAACGGAGATAACCATAGAGAGAAAACCGACACTTAGAGATACTCGGCCTCCATATAAAGCTCTGGCAAAATAATCCCGTCCGTAATCATCTGTTCCGAACCAATGGTTAGCATCAGGTTGCTTTAATCGATCAAGCACAACGATTTGATTGGGGTCGTGTCGAGATAGGAAAGCAAATGCCGCGGCAATCACAAATAGCACCAGAATAGCTATGGCAGCTATGCCTATTTTTTGTTCGCGTAATTGTGTTGTTATATTACGCCATCTAATTGAATTCATGTTGCTTCTCACCCCGTTTTAATACGTGGATCGACCACGCCGTATAAGATGTCCGCCACCAGATTACCCACAACGAGCATGATGGAGGAGAGCATCGTAATGCCCATAATAATGGGATAATCGAGCCCATGTACTGCTGTAATGCCTAGTGAACCCATGCCAGGCCAAGAGAATACGGATTCTGTAATGAAGGCTCCTGCAATGAGCTCTGGAAGAGACATCCCTAGAATGGTAATGACGGGTAGGAGCACATTCTTGAGTACATGCTTCCACAGTACGGTTCCCGTAGTAGAACCATAGGCATATTGAATTTGCACATAATCCTCTTCCAACTGACTGATTGTATTAGAACGAATATATCTCATATAGACAGAAACGTTCATATAGAGGAGTACTGTCACAGGGAGAATACCGTGCTTCATAATATCTAGGATGGAGTCAGAACCTATCGTTCGCATGCCCATACTAGGAAGCCAATGGAGCTTTACTGAGAACAAATAGATTAGCATAATGCCGAACCAAAAGCTTGGAATGGAAATGCCTATATAAGAGAATAAGCTAAGAATCCGGTCAATGGGGCGATTCTTACGTGATCCTGCATACATGCTTAATGGAATGGCAATGAGCAGAGACAGGAATAACCCTGCACCCATAAGCCCTATTGTAGCAGGAAGACGGTCTAATATTTGCTCCATCACAGGACGATGATTAACTAATGAGTAGCCAAGATCACCCGAAAATACATTTTTGAGCCATAATAAATACTGAACATACACAGGTTTATCAAGACCTAAATTCTGCCGAATACGCTCAACGTCTTCAGCTCCCATATTGGGAGTAACAAAAGAAAGAACAGGATCACCCGGTGCAAGCTTGATAAGTGCGAACGAAATAATTGAAATAAACAAAAGAAGGGGGACGGCTTGTCCAACCCTTCGCAAGATATATCTTTTCAAGCAATACCCCTCCGGACCAACGCCGGCCGTTGCCGGCCGGCGTGTATAGTAAGAAAGCTATATTTATTTTTTGTATATTTGGGATAAATCATCAAGCATAACGACAGGTTTCGGTGTAGCTTCTTCTGTACCCCCATAGGTGTTGTCTACAGCAACAATAGCCTTGGTATAAGCGATTGGGTAGACAGTCATTTCATTTGCTACGGTTTGTTGGATTTGCTTGTACAATTCCTCACGTTTCGTAACATCAACTTCTATAGCTGCATTATCCCATAGTTTATCGAATTCAGCATTCTTATAATGTGAATAGTTGTAAGCGGCATTACTTTGGAAGAGTGTCTTATAGGAGTCAGGTTCAAATCCCATAATGTAGCCACCAAAGGATAGGTCGAAATCCTTGTTATTCAAATCTAATGTTCTGTTACCGTATGCTGTACCATCCATTGGCAACAATTCCACTTCGATCCCAACATCTTTTAGTTTTTGTTGAATGTATAGAGCCTGACTTTCTTGTGGTTTGTTGGTATTAGTATAAGCAAGGCGAATCTTTAAGTTACTAACGCCTGCGTCGGCAAGTAATTGTTTAGCTTTATCTAGGTTGTAGTCATACTTCTCAACATCGTCCGTTTGATACAACGTATCTGGTGTAAGAATAGAAGTTGCTGGTTCTGCAAATTCATTTGAAGTATAGGAAGCCGTAATGATCTCGTTCTTATCTAGTGCATAAGCAATCGCTTGACGAACTTCTTTCTTCTTCATTGCATCGGTATTTAGATTGAAGGCCATATATTGAAGTCGACCTTCAGAATAAGTTAGCAAATTGAACTTATTCGTATCATTGAGCTTTTTGTAATCTTGTGTATCTACCATACGCATTTGAATTTCGCCATTCTGAAGCGCGAGATTAGCTGCATTCGTATCCTTAGCGACACGATAAGTTACCGTATCCAAGTGAGCTTTTCCTGCAAAATAATCATCAAATCTTTCCAACGTCACATATTCACCAGCGCGGTACTCTTTGAACTTGAATGGTCCTGAACCTACAGGAGCATTGTTCTTGTCGCTCTTCTCAATATCTGCAACACCGGCAAAAATATGTTCTGGAATCGGGAAGAATTGTACAAGAGCTCCGTCAAAAGCAGCGGTTACCTCTGGAAGTATAAATTCTACAGTCAAATCATCTACTTTATTTACTTTGACCGGCTTATCATTCAATATGAATTGGCTACGAAGGAAGCTATGTTGATTCTCATCTATAATGCTATTAGCTGTAAATACGATATCATCCGCATTGAGTGCTTCACCATCATGCCATTTCAATCCGTTACGTAGTTTAACAGTATAAGTCAGGTTATCGTCCGATACAGTTACGTCTTCAGCAAGTACATAAGTTTTCTTACCGTTATTAATTTTAAACAATGGAGCGTATAAGGATTGATCGATAGTAAGTGTCACTCGGTCGCCCGCATAGATTGGATTCATAACCTTAGGATCATCTTGTACTGCGATGATGATCGAACCGCCATCTTTCGGTTGTCCTGAGTCTGTGGAAGCAGTATCTTGTGGCGCCCCTGAATCTGTTTGTGCTGTGTTGTTACCACCACATGCACTAAGTACCAATATAAGAGCAAGAGCAGCGGTTAACCAAAGCTTTCTGTGTTTCATGTAAATCCCCCTAAGATGTTTGTTTGTCATTTATACTCTATTATATCAAGCTTCTTCGACAAAACAAGACATTTAAACCAAGTTTTCTTATTGGGTTATATTTAAAAGGTAATTATTTATGTACAAAAGACAATAAAAAACTAGTAAGAATGTGAGTTAGTTGGACACCGTCTGAACTGAGAGATCCCAAGAAGTCTAATGATTTTGACAGTGCCATAGGGTGAAGTAGCGAATCGGTCGAGAAAAAAAGACACTCCGAGAGAGTGTCTTAAAGAAGTTATTTATTATCTTTATCTCCTTGTATAAGTTCGTCTAGGTATGAGAGTAGCTCAGGGTTAGCCTCAGGCTCCTGTAAATGTAGCCTTCTTAAAGATTCTACTACAATAGTTAAGACAGCATAATTACGATACCATCTATGGTCTGACGGTACTACGTGCCATGGGGTAACGGTACTACACTTCTCTAACGCTTCTTCATAAAATTTACGGTATTTCTTCCAAGATTTGCGTTCCGCTAAATCGTTAGGATCGAACTTCCAATTTTTACTGGGATCTTCAATACGGCTTTTTAGTTTCTCTAACTGGAATTCTTTCGAAATGTGGAGGAAGATTTTCACGATCTTCACATGATTATCGTCTAATAGTGACTCGAAGTGATTAATATGCTTGAATCTACGGTTTGCTTCTTTATCCGTGATATTATCGTGGACACGTGTAATGAGTACGTCTTCATAATACGAACGATTGAAGGTTACAATTTGGCCAGGAGTAGGAATTTTACTATGGGCTCTCCACAAGAAATCATGCTGGCTTTCTTCTACAGTTGGTACTTTGAAACTGTAGGCGTTAACCCCTTGTGGATTGATTCCCGAGAAGACATGTTTGATGACACCGTCTTTTCCGCTACAATCCATTCCTTGAAATACGAATAGAATGGCTTCCTTCTTACCCGCAGCAAGTTTCTCCTGCAACTCTTGAAACTCTTTTCTCAATTTTTCGACTTCCTCTGCAACGTCCTCTTTTTGCTGGAAGTTGCCTGTACCTCTAGGGTCAATGGCTGTTAAATCAACCTTTTTCTTTACGGGTAGTGCGAACGGGTTAGGCATTGGCTTCACATCCTCCATTAGAAAAGTATTATCAACATATATAACATAAATATAATGAAATAATGAGTACACGATAATCAGAGGGAGCGTCAAGATTTATGTGTAAATAAAAATAACCTTGTCTTGAAGAACTAGGATTAGTCTTTGGTCGAGAACATAGCTAGCAGTTCTGAGCGAGCTTGATCAAAACCAATATGACAACGTGTAGCAAAGCGTTGGTTATAGCTTTCAAACTGTGAAACCAAGAACTTTTCAAGTGCTTCTTCATTGGGGAATTGCTCTTTACGATTTGTGTATTTCTTAATCTGTTTGTTAAACGATTCGATTAAATTCGTCGAATAAATGCTTCTCCAAATAGGCTTTGGAAAGCTATAAAACGTAAAGATGTAGGGATTTTCTTGTAGGGATTTAACGACCTTAGGATAAGCAGCCCTCCACTTGTCACAAAAGGTTGCTAGAGCTGCTTTACCAGCTTCTTCATCATCGGATCGATAGACGGATTTGAAGTCTTCGCAGATCTCTGCTCGATCTGAGACGCGAACTTTATGGGCTATATTACGAGCTAAATGAACACAGCATGTTTGGTACTTTGCCTGCGGATAGATCTCCTGAATCGCATTCACAATACCTGTGAGTCCATCGGAGATAAAGAGAAGGATTTGTTCAGTACCACGCTGTTTCACGTCATGGAGCAGTTCTTTCCAGATGTACGCTGATTCGGTTGGTGCAATGGCGTACGCGAGTACTTCCTTAGAACCATCCTCACGAATTCCCACGGCAAGATAGACAGCTTCCTTAGATACAGTTTCACGCTTAACTGCGATATATGTAGCATCGATATAGACGCATACATATCGCTTCTCAAGTGGGCGTTTCATAAAAGCGTCGACATGTTCGACCATTACTTTTGTCATGTTAGATATGGTTTGTGGCGTGTAATGGTGACCATACATTTTCTCGATTAGGTCGGCAATCTCCGTCATCGTTACGCCCTTTTGAAACATGTGAATGACGAAGGATTCTAGCGTGTCATTCGAGCGTTTATACGGTGCTACGGTCTGTTGCTTAAACTCTCCATTACGATCTCGGGGAATGTTTAACTGCAGGTCCCCATACTCGGTATGAAGCGTTCGGCAGTAGCCACCGTTTCGAGAATTACCTGAATTCACGCCTATACGGTCATATTTTTCATAGTCTAGGAATGCAGTAAGCTCCGTCTCTAGCAGATGATTCATGGCAGACTCTAAGTGACTGCGAAATACTTCCGTTACATCTTGCTTTGTGACTAGAGCTTGGACTAAATCTGTTGTAAAATGATTCATAGGGAAGACCTCTCTTTGAATTGTTGTGTGGTAACTCAATTCTACAAGAAAAGGTCTTCCTTTTTCTATTTACACAAAATATTTTACGCTCTCTAATCAGAGGAATCAGTTCATATTAATTTACTTCTTATTATCTAAGGATATACGTATTTCGTATCACATCTACAAGATTTAATCTACTACTTTTTGCCTCGTTATGGGTAAGAGAATAGCTTCTCGCTTATCGATGTCAAGTTCGGGTAAAATAGAAAAGTAGTAACGAAGGGGGTAATTAATATGCCAACTATTGAAGTAGTAGGAAGAGGCTCATTTCAAGCCGAAGAAAAAAGAAAATTAGTACTTGTTCTTGAAGACAATGGTGTAGATATATTACACCGTTGTGGTGGAAACGCTAGATGTACAACTTGTCGTGTTGAGATTGTGGAGGGAGATGCAGGACCTGTTGAGCCGTTGGAAGCAGAACTTCTTGCGAAAAAAGAAATCACGGATCCCAATATCCGTATATCCTGTCAGGTTCGCGTACACACAGATCTAACTGTGAAACCATTGATGACAGCTTCCGAATCTGGTTTGGAACCGGGTGGACGACCACAAGAATAGAAGAATTACAGCGTAAGACAACTGCATAATGTATCTGAAGTGCATTCCTTAGAGTAGACATTGGAATAACCGTTGGGGTTAACCGATGAAATTCAAGGGGATGCATTTTTTTTAAATTATAACTCCCATTTTTCAAGCTTGTCATGCTAGTCTGCATATTGTGAACAAGTCCCTCATAGACATGTACTAATCAATTCAATTTATGTGCTGAAGGGGATGATGTCATGCGCCGGATATCATGGGTGCTCGCCGTGTTGTTATGCGTTACCGTCGTGTTGGCAGGATGCGGGAAAAAGGACGCCTCTGCTGTAGTTAAGGATCTGAACGACGTGTCAGATAAGCTGGAGAGTAAAACGGGATCTTATCAAGGTTCAGGCACCATGACGCTGTATACAGGAGAAAGTCCGCAGCAGTATCAAGTGGAAGTGTGGTATCAGAATCCGTCCTACTACCGGATCAGTCTGAAGAATGCTCAGAAGAATGTTACCCAGATTGTCCTGCGAAATGATGACGGTGTCTTCGTACTTACGCCGAGCTTGAACAAAAGCTTCAGATTTCAAAGTGATTGGCCAGAGAATCAAGGGCAGGTATATTTGTATCAGACGCTTCTTCGGGGAATTATAGGTGATAAAACACGTCAATTCGCCGATGACAAGGACAGCTATGTGTTTGAGGTTGCTGCTAATTATCACAGTCAATCGTTAGTACGGCAAAAGATCTGGCTTAGCAAAGATAACTATGAGCCTAAGCAAGTTCAAGTGTCCGATTCTGAAGCACGTGTTGTTGTGGAAGTAAAATTCAATGAGTTTGCTTTTGATGCGAAGTTTGATAAAGATTCATTCGATATGCAGCACAACATGACCGCATTAAATACATCATCTGTTGGAGCGATTGCAGAAGTAGATGAGAACGGAAATGTGGTAGTTACGGAAGATGAGGGAACAGAAGGCACGAAGACTGAGGTTGTAACGAAGGAGCTAGGCGGATTTGGCACCATTATCCCAGGCTATATACCGGCTGGAGTGGAGCTCAAGGACGAGAATCAGGTAGCCGATAGCAAAGATCATTCGGTATTGCTGCGGTATGATGGCACTTATCAATTCACAATCATAGAAGCTCGTCCTGTGGATCGTGTAACCTCTCTTGCTCCAGCAACTGGTATTGATTTAGGCTTCACAATGGGTGCATTAACTGAAGGTGAGCAGCAGACACTAACGTGGATGGATAACGGAATTGAATTCCGAATTACTAGTGCAAATCTCCCAGTTAGCGAAATGATGCAAATCGCCGCTTCTTTAGGCGAACAATCGGGTAAGTAATGAGTGTAGGCGGATTCCATTATGGTTAGGGCTATTAATCCCTCTACATATCGGACGTCCGCCTATTCCTTATCCGTTGTTGTATAGCACAATAAAAACGATGTATGATAATTACCTGTGATTTGACAGGCACCTTCTCGAACATTTAACATTAGTTGTAATAAGTGCAGAACATCATGAATCAAGATGCTTAAAAATTTGGAGAAGGTGAATGGAATTGCAAGTGCATTATCGACCTACATTAGCGGAGATTAATCTAGATCATCTGCGAGCTAATTATGAAGCCTTCCGTTCAGCATTGCCAGAAGACATGATGATCCTAGCATGTGTCAAAGCGAATGCATACGGACATGGTGCGGTGGAAGTAGCTAGAGAGATGGAAATTCTGGGTGCTAATTACCTCAGTGTTGCTTTTTTGGATGAAGCCCTAGAACTTCGAGAAGCAGGTATTACACTACCGATTCTGGTTCTAGGTTACACGTCCCCTAAGGGGATTGTGACGGCCTGGGAGAACAATATTACCATTACTATTTTTACTCCAGAAGTTTTAGAGGCGATTACTCAACTACCTATTCAGAATACTTCTAAGACACTGAAAGTACACATCAAGATTGATAGCGGAATGGGACGTCTTGGGTTGTTTCCAGGTGAAGAGGCTATATCTTTCATTGAAGAAGCTTTTTCATTGCCACAAGTTCAAGTTGAAGGAATGTTTACCCATTTCGCTAGAGCAGATGAAGAAGACAAAGATTACACACTGGAACAGTTCCGACGGTTTCAAGGCATGGTGGACGAACTAAGGGAGAAGGACTATACAATCCCAATTATACATACGGGAAATAGTGCCACCGCGATTGATACTCCACTTTTATCTTATAATATGGTTCGTATTGGTATTAGCTTATACGGGTTTTATCCTTCGGATGAAGTGAATCGTCGCTATGTGGTATTAACCCCGGTATTGACGCTAAAGACGCAAGCAGTATTTATCAAAACGCTCCCCTCTCATTCGGGCATTAGTTATGGAAGTAGATATGTGACCGAACATGATGAAGTCATTGCTACCCTTCCTATTGGCTACGCCGATGGATATTCTCGAATGTTGACTGGCAAAGCGGAAGTACTGATACGCGGACGCCGCGTTCCTGTCGTCGGAACGATCTGCATGGACCAGTGTATGATATCGCTGCAATCTTTTGCTGAACAAGCGGAAGAAATTCAAGTCGGTGAAGAGGTTGTTCTCATCGGCCAACAATCTGACGCGTGTATTACGGCAGATGAGTTGGCATCCCAGATGGGCACCATCCACTACGAAGTAGTCTGTATGTTAGCTGCTCGAATTCCAAGAGTGTATACTCGAAACGGTTCCATTCAACAACTTATCAATCCTTTATTGAGATAAGGGAAGATATAATGCTTAGTCACTTATATTTAGGGAATAAAGAATAATATGACATATGGAATAGAATATCTATACTAATATGCCATTTGTAGTTTATAATGGGATATAGCATAACTGATATACGATCGGCATATATATTCTTTTGTATAAATTCCTTTAAATAAAGTTATACTTTGCAGAAGGTGTTGTGGGGGTGGAAGAGAAGGTGGCCAATATGCAGAACACCAAGAGAATAATGATCAGTTTGCCAGATCATCTTTTGCAGGAAGTGGACGGGATTGCTCAGCTGGAGAATTCCAACCGTAGTGAACTTATCAGGCAAGCCATGAAACTGTATCTGACAGAACGGAAGAAACGGTACATCCGAGAGTCTATGCAGCGTGGTTATATGGAAATGGCCAAGATTAACTTGACCATGGCGTCTGAGGCCTTTCATGCGGAAGAAGATGCAGACAGCACTCTAGGCCGCTCAGTAAGCGGGGTGTAGACATTGATTTTTAAACGCGGCGACGTATTTTTCGCGGACCTTTCTCCTGTTGTTGGTTCCGAACAGGGAGGGGTCAGGCCAGTATTGATCATTCAGAATGACATTGGTAATCGGTTTAGTCCGACGGTTATTGTGGCGGCTATTACGGCTCAAATCCAGAAGGCAAAGCTGCCCACCCATGTGGAGATTGACGCAGCATCCCATGGATTCGATCGTGATTCCGTTATTCTGCTTGAACAGGTTCGGACCATTGACAAACAAAGACTAACGGATAAGATTACTCATCTTGACGACGAAACAATGAAAAAAGTAGATGAAGCCTTACAAATCAGTTTGAGTTTAATTGATTTTTAGGAAAGTGTCTGCGTAATAAGAATGGATAGAGTCGTCAGAGACCATCTGGTACTCTATCCATTTTTGGATGGAAAAAGCCGATAATTCCTATGCTCAGGAATTATCGGCTTTTATTATTGTATCCTATCCGTCTGCTATGAACGAAGAGCAATGGGCATCGAATTTATCTGCTCTGTTGCTCATTTTTCTTTATTAGTAGCTTAAGCAAGAATGATTTTAAATCGATAATGCGCAAATACTGCGGTTTTTGATCGGTTCCGCTTATGATCAGGGGAATCAGCGATTCCTCTTGACGAAGAGATCCGTGCCCTCCGCCGCCCTTGTGGGTCGGTGAGCTTCTATCTGCCAATTCATATCCCGGCTTTGCGGTAACAACTAAATATTCCCCTGGATGAGAATTTAAAGCTCCGGACAAGCGTTGTAATGCATCAGGGTATTGACCGTAATCCAATGAATGATTTTTGAGATTTACTTTTAAATCCAATACCTCGAAGTCCTGTTCTACCCTCCATTTTTGTTGGTAAGGATCGATTATTTTTCCGTTAGCTTTAAACTTAAGCTCTTTGGCTGTTTTCCCTTGGACTGCGTAAATCCAATCTTTTTCTTTCCATGAAATGAAATCGATACGCGGATCAACTATTAATAGGTTGGCAATGTCTCTTAGTGATTTGTCCGTTTGAAGCTTATATACATAAGCCATAGTTTCATTTACAGCGAGGATGATATCCGTTTCTTGAGAAACGGTTTCACCTGGACGCAGAACATGGTAGTCCTTGAAAAAGGAGGGCAGATCGATAACTGGATTTTCTTCGACAGGCAGAATTTGAGTCATTCCACTATCCCCTGCGATTATAAAAATCGCTTTGCTTAAGGCTTCTTCCGGTGAACCGAATGTTTGTAACAAAGAGTGAAGCTGTCGATCCACTTCTTTGACTCCGTTTAAATCAGAGGGACCTTTTTTATGAAGCTTCTGATCCAAATCAGGTAAATATACATATAGAAAATCTGGTAGTTGATTTTTTTTCATCAAATATTTGACCGTTTCAACGGAATATGTATTATTTAAGCCGAAACGGCGAGTTAGACCGTCAGGCAGATTTTTAATGTCTTGAAGTGGATTGGACAATGAACCCAAAGCGAAGTAATCAGGTCCTTTCACTTTAATTTTTCTAGGTAAAGAGGTAGGACCTTTAACCCATGTAGGAATCGATAGCGTATGATCAATGGTTCCTCGATAAATCAAACCGTTAATGGAACCCGATTTCAGCCCATGTCGGGCCAAGTCTTCGAAGATGGTAGGCACTTGTGGATTCAGATGTTTGCCGTTTAAGTTGATTAATGCATCGACCAAGACCGGATTGATTCCATGTTTGAATATTTCCATCGGTCCGGTTCCGTAGTTGATGACTTTCTTTTCGTTTGAGGAATACCAAGTAAGTCCTGGCACACGATGGTCATTCGGGTATGCTCCAGTAAGCAGTGAGCTGTCGATTGAGACGGACATCGTAGGAAAAGAGCTAACCATATCCTTATAATATTGGCCATGCTCAATTAGAAATTGAAACGCGGGAAGCTCTTTTTGTTGAAGGCCTCTATCAATCGATTGAGCCATTAAAGAGTCGATCAACAGAAAAATGACTTTCTTTGAATTTTCCCCCTTAATGGATTTTACATGCAATAAATCTTGTTCTTTCGGTTTTGATTCCTGTCTATGGCATCCAAAGGAAGTGGTAAGTATGAAGATGATCAGCAAATACCAGCACCATTTTTTTCTCATATTAATCCCCGTTCTTGAAATACGTTTTTTTTTCGAGCTACCAACGATGTCATAAGACGAAGCATATTCAATATGATGTATTGTTGCAGTTTGCTGGCAGAATTATACACATATGTTGAACAAGTTGATAAATGAAAGCTATGCGGATGGATTGCCCAACCGAATCGCTGTTGCCCTCAAATTTTTTTGAATATACCGCTATATGCGGTTAAAATTCAGGAGTACTTTCCTTCAATCTGGACACTCTATATTATAATTGTGCAGACAACCAACTTATGGTTTAACATGGAGTGTGACGATAAAATGACTACCGCTAACATAAACGGATATTCGATGTATTATATCGATTGCGGAAAAGGAACCGCCATTCTCTTTATTCATCCTCCGGTACTTACAAGCTTAAATTTCGTATACCAAATCCAAGGGCTGTCTCCTCATTTTCGAACCATTGCTTTTGACATCAGAGGACACGGCAAGAGCCAGCCTTCCAAACATGCGGTTACTTATCCTTTAATCGTTCAGGATATCAAACGGTTGATAGACGAGTTGAACATCGAAAAAATATTCTTGTGTGGATATTCTACTGGTGGTTCGGTTGTGCTTGAGTTTCTCTTAACTCATCCCGATCGGGCATGGGGAGGTGTCGTCATCGGCGGAATGTCGGAAGTAAACGAAAGGCGTCTAAGAAACAAAATATCGTTGGGTATTGGTTTCTCTAAAATCGGAGCAGTCGGCACGATCGCGTTGTCCAATGCTTGGTCGCAAACTAAAAATCTTTCTTTATTCCGTGAGTTATTCAACGATGCGAAAAAAGGAAATGCCAGAAATGCGGAACAATATTACCGATATAGCTTGAATTATAATTGTACATCGCAGCTTCGGGATATCCATCTTCCTGTCCTGCTCATCTATGGGGAAAAGGACAAGCACTTCCATCCTTACGCTCAAATGCTGCATCAACGATTACCAAAGAGTGAGCTGATTTTCATTAAAAACGTCGATCACAGGATTCCGACAAAAGCCCCTGAACCATTGAACGAACAGATCAATCAGTTCGTACGTCGCTTCAGCCACTAACCACCGGTAGATGGAGAGTTATTCTCTCTTTAATATTACAGAGTAGGTAACATCCTTTTTCGTGTGCCTCACAGTCTAGCCTTTGCATTTAGGAAAATCGGCGAACTGAAATTATAAATATTGAAAGAGAAGAAGGCTGCTTCGTGCAGCTTTCTTTTTTTATACCGTAAGATTGTTGAATACAAAAAGCACTTCTGTACTCCGCTAAAAAACGGTTTACAGAAGTGCTCTATTTGTTAATTTTATCTATTTAACCCAATAAAGATCTTCACCAGTGTCTTATCGCATTACTTTAATAAGGGCGCCCACTTCCTCCTCTCCGTAGCCCGCATCCAAGGCCCTCTTGAAAAGACTCTCAGCAAATACTGGAAATGCATTGTTAATGCCAGCTTCACGAGCTTGTTCCATGAGGAGTTCTATAGTCACCATACACATATTGAGAGAACTCTGTGGATTATCATATGTTTCTGTTTGAATCACTTCGCTCTCATACTTCATTACCTCTCCGATAACAGGCGAGATATTGGCTATCATGCACCCGAAAGCATCCACTTGAAGGCCGTCTGATTCAAGGATACGTGCTGCATGGAAAAAACCGAGATACGAACCAAAGAGATAGGAAAGGAATGCCAAATCCGTCGAAGATGCTGCACTAACTTGCTCGCCAAGATAAGGCACATTTCCGGCAAGGCTTTTAAGAAATGGCTCACTCTGTTGAAAAGCGGTAAGGGAACCAGATGTGAAGATTGTAGCGTCCGATTTGCCCATCTGAGACGGTGAAGCAACTATGGCTCCGTCGAGATAGTAGGCACCCTGTTCTTGAGCCCATGCTTCGTTGTCACGTGCTTGCTTGGGACTGCCAGTGCTCAATTGCACCAGAACACGACCTGCGAGAGCCGATTTGACATCTTCTGTATCCAAAATATGATATGAAGTCTTATAGCTAGATACACAGATGATCGACACTGGGCTTGCGCTTACCGCAGAAATAACACTGGGGGCAAGAATAGCACCCTCTTTGACAAGAGGTTCTGCCTTTGAACTTGACCGGTTCCATACTGTGACTCGATAACCTTTTTGAAGCAATACTGAAGCTATTGTCCCACCCATTGATCCTAAACCAATGACTGATACATCATTCATCTTATTTCCTCCTTGTTATGTGCTTCTAATTCTTCAGATATGGATAGCGTTCCTTTCAGTTGTGAACGTTCCTAATGTCCGTGTTCTCTTGAAGTCTCTGTAACCCGGTGTTCCTCACGATAACGATATTACGCGCCCAGATCAGCTGGGATCAGATGCCGTAGCGTTATCTCCCGGGAATCGATCATCGAGACAAACGATTGAAAGGCTGGTACGGACTTGAGCTGCTCCATTGCCGCCATCGCCGCTTCCATATCGGACCAGTACACTATATCTGTCCAATGAATTTCATCCACCGTATGAAGCAGAGTTCGCCCTTTAAACCCAGATATATCAGTTTCTAGTACCTCGCTTAGCATTTGGGCTGCCTGATTAAATTGTTGTTTATCCGTCCCTTTATTTAGTTTGAATAAAACGAGTTCCATTACAAATTGTTTATTATCTTGCTTCATCTTCGTTATCCCCTTTTATTGTGGTAATGGAGGTGTATGCGATCTCCTATGCTTGACTACATGGTTAACTATAAGGAATAATAGTGCCAACTAATGGCACTATTATAAAATTAGATATATATAATTGAGAAAGGAGCCCTCTATGAACAAAGCACAGCGACTTATTCATCTTATGATGTTGGTCAATGAACGTAAAAAGTTCACGATACAGGAAATGGCCGATGAATGCGGCGTTTCACGTCGAACGATGATTCGCGATTTGATGGATCTTAGTGAATTGGGAGTGCCGCTCTATTCTCAGGTAGGTTTGGGAGGTGGGTATCGTATCTTGCGCGAGAAGATGCTGCCGCCGATCAGCTTTACAGAGCATGAGGCAACTGCGTTGTTTTTCGCCTGCCAATCGTTACGGAATTACAAGTTTCTCCCTTTTGAGAATGAAGTTAATGCCGCATTGCACAAGTTTTTACATTACTTATCAAGTGATCTCAAACAAAAGATGGAAAGAATGCAACAACGGCTTGTATTCTGGGTGCCTCCGCATGAAATGGAGTTGCCTTTTATGAAAGAGTTACTTGAGGCTGCGATAGACCAGCGTGTGGTTACGATTATGTATGAAGCAGCGTCGCGTCGAGAACGAATGATCCAGCCGATCGGTTTATATACGATGAGTGGGTTATGGTACTGTCAAGCTTACTGCTTCTTAGCAGAGGATTATCGAGTGTTTCGCGTGGATCGAGTGAAGAAGTTCTCGTCAGAGGCCGACCAGAGCGTACGACTGGATACTACCGAGGATCATATTCAAACGTGGATCATGCGGATGGATGAGAACGATACGCTAGAGCTAGAGGTGGAACTAACGCCAGAAGGTGTCAGACGATGTCAATCCGAATTGTGGCTAGCCCAGTCGATCAAGTTACAAGACGATGGATCTGGCACTATTCGTACAATGATGAGCACTTCTTATATAAAGTGGGCGGTACACTTTTTTCTCGGGTTCGGTATGGAGGCAAATGTAAAGAATCCTCCAGTGTTGCGAGAACGAATACGGAGCAAGCTTCAGGAGCTACGTGAACAATATAATAGTTAGAGAGAGTACAATGACAAACTAGAATCATAATAAAAAGTATGGCCCCAAAGAAGTTCATTCGAGGTCATATTTTTTTGGATTATCTTAAATTTATATTCCCTTGGGTCAGAGTATCATCAAATTCAACTCAAGCATGATCAAGCGCGTGAGGGGTGGATCGGGGCACTTAAAGTTCGTACGCTGGAAATATACTCGAAAGTTTGTGATAATAGGGTCTATAGCTAAGTTGGAAAGAGGGATATCATTGTCAGAACAAGAAGCAGTTGTAGAGATAAATGAAGTTCAGATGAAAGCAGAAGAGCAAGAGCGTATAGTTAAGCAGATAGCCAAGGAACTCTCCTTGTCCTTGAAGCAAGTGCGTACAACGGTCGGTTTGTTGGATGAAGGGAATACGATTCCTTTTATCGCACGTTACCGTAAAGAAATGACGGGAGAACTTGACGAGAATCAATTACGTGACATCGAAGAACGTACGGGATATTTACGGAATTTAGAAGAACGTAAGCGGGAAGTCATCCGGATTATTAATGAGCAAGGTAAATTGACGGCTGAATTGAAGGCATCTATCGTACAAGCCGTGAAGTTGCAGGAAGTGGAGGATCTATATCGCCCGTATCGACAAAAGCGCAAAACACGCGCAAGTATGGCGAAGGAGAAAGGTTTAGAGCCTTTGGCGAACTGGATATGGGATCAGCCCAAGCAAGGTGATTTGCTTGCAGAAGCCGCTAAGTATGTAGATACAGATAAGGGTGTAGAGACAAGCGAGGATGCCGTTCAAGGTGCTATGGATATTATCGCTGAGAATGTTGCAGATGATGCTGCTATTCGTGCGTGGGTACGCCGGTATGCTATGGATCATGGCGTGCTGACGTCTGAGGCCAAAGATGCTGAGTTGGAGTCTGTGTATGAGAATTACTATAGTTACCGTGAAGTAGCCAAGAAAATGCCACCTCACCGTATTCTAGCCATTAACCGTGGTGAACGGGAGAATATCCTTAAGGTTGGTTTAGAGGTGCCTGCGGAGTCAGTTCATACTTACATGGGATCTCAGTTGTTAAAAGGCAGTTCGATAGTGAAATCAGTGCTAGAATCCATTTTTGAAGATGCTTATAAACGCTTGATTGCACCGTCCATTGAACGAGAAATTCGTGCTGAATTGACGGAGAAGGGTGAGAATCAGGCGATTTCGATATTCTCAGGTAACCTGCGAAGTCTTTTGCTTCAGCCGCCAGTGAAGGGACGTTGTGTACTCGGAGTAGATCCAGCGTTCCGTACAGGATGTAAATTGGCTGTAGTAGATGATACAGGGAAGATGCTAGAAGTAGCGGTTACTTATCCAACGCCACCTCATAATAAGAGAAAAGAAGCGGCAGATAAAATCCGCGAGCTTATTACGAAATACAGTATACAATTGATCGTCATCGGGAACGGAACGGCTTCTAGGGAGACTGAACAATTCGTGTCAGAGATTATTAGCGAGTTGAATCAGAAGGATCTGGCCTATCTGATCGTGAATGAAGCGGGGGCGAGTGTATACTCTGCATCCAAGCTAGCACAGGAAGAGTTTCCAGATCTAGATGTTGCAGAACGAAGTGCAGTATCGATTGCTCGCCGTGTGCAAGATCCATTAGCTGAGCTGGTGAAGATTGATCCTAAAGCTATTGGCGTCGGTCAATACCAACATGATGTTACTCAGAAGCATCTAGAAGAGAGCTTGAAAGCTGTTGTTGAATCTGCGGTCAACCACGTTGGTGTAGATGTGAATACAGCTTCCCCGTCATTATTGTCTTATGTAGCGGGTGTTAACGCGACAACAGCGAAGAACATCGTTAAGTATCGGGAATCCAATGGTAAATTTAGTACTCGTAAACAGCTTCAAAGCGTGCCACGTCTGGGTGCCAAAACCTATGAGCAATGTATCGGGTTTATGCGTATCTCTGAGGGCGATAATGCGCTAGATAGTACGCCTATCCATCCGGAGTCCTATGCAGTCGTGGATAAGATATTCAAGGAATTGAATGTTGAGTTGAACAGGCTAGGAAGTCAAGAGCTGAACACCATGCTGGCAGAGCAGGATATCGAGAACCTTGCTACGAGACTTGAAGTTGGGGTACCTACGCTGCGAGACATTATTGAAAGCTTACAGCGTCCTGGGCGTGACCCACGTGAAGAGCTACCATTGCCCATTTTCCGCACCGATGTATTGAAGCTTGAAGACCTTGCAGCGGGTATGGAATTACAAGGTACCGTTCGCAACGTGATCGATTTCGGAGCTTTTGTTGATATTGGGATTAAGAGTGATGGTCTGGTTCACATTTCACAGCTCAGTAACGGTTATGTGAAGCATCCGATGGACGTCGTCTCTGTAGGTGATAATGTGACAGTATGGGTGTTGAATATTGATCTCAAAAAAGGTCGTGTTGGACTAACGATGAGAAATCCACATAAAGAGCAATAATGGCTTCATGGTTAATACAAAAGCTTCGCTACCCATCGTGGGTAGCGAAGCTTTTGTGCGAAATATTGAGATGCAATATTTCATGGGAGTACCTTAAATATAGATTAGTCATCCGAACTCGTTCGATAATAGAACCAACATTCATTGAGAATCTTGATTTGTCGACTATCTCTTCTGCTAAAAGCTTTCATTAATTGACTGCAAAGCCACTGCGGCAAGGGTATCCCTCCTCTTGCAATTCCATATGTAAGGTTAGCATATGGAGGAGACGCCTAGAGTGTGCATGTCTACAAGATAATTATTCCATTTCTTCTTCGTACCATTGCTCCAATTGAGCCTGGAGTGCACGTATTTCAGTAAGTAGGGAGATCAGTGGATAGTTCTTCTCGTCAATGGTGGCGAAGGAGTTCTCTAGCTCATTAACATAATCTAATCCATTCTGCATGGTATGGTGTTCCTGCAAAAGGTCCAAATTGTCACATTCCGCAACAGCTAGAGGTAATTTGGGTATTTCGATTGCCGTTAGTTTGTCGATTTCTTTATTTAGGCGTAGATTTAGTGCACTCAGCTGATAAGCATAATCTGCTGGCATTTCCACAAATCGTAGGTCTTGTTGTTGCTGTAAAATAACGTATCGCATCTTTGACATATTGTAGTGGACTCCCCCTCTGTTAAAATTGGTTGATGAACTAAAGCCAAAGTACTCTCGTTCACATCTTATACTTGACAGTGTAGCGTATGGTGAAGTTAAAATTCAAGTATCATCTCTTATATGTTATATGTACACATATATGTCTTACATGATTAGGAAGGGAAAAGTAGATTATGATGAAGGATATGAGCAATGAACAACTTCAAGTGTGGGTAGAAGCCATCTCTATGGAAAGTTTTGGGGTTCCTTTTCGGCATCAGGCGTTGTTTAATGCACGGTTATCGACTACGGGAGGACGGTATTTCCTGAAGGGACACAACATCGAGATTAATCCGCATCAATTGGACAATCATGGAATAGAAGAAGTGGAGAAAATTATAAAGCATGAGTTGTGTCATTACCATTTACATTTAGCCGGACGTGGATATCGCCATCGCGATGTTGATTTTAAGCAATTGCTGAAGCAGGTGGGGGGAAGTCGCTACTGCCAATCGTTGCCTGGCGCCAAGGCTCGCAAGCCACAGCCCTATCGCTACAAACTCGTTTGCACCGCCTGTGCTCAGGAATATTTACGTAAACGTAAAGTAGATCCTAAGCGTTATCGCTGTGGTAAATGCACAGGGAAGTTAACCATAAGTTTACTAAATTAAAAAATATTACGTATGTAGTTTCGTATCTCTCTTGACTCTGCCATGAAATCATGATAAATTATGTGATATTGAAAGCTTGTTGTTCCCTGATAGCTCAGTTGGTAGAGCACTCGACTGTTAATCGAGTTGTCACAGGTTCGAGCCCTGTTCGGGGAGCCATATATTTTTTGGAGAGATACCCAAGTGGCTATAAGGGGACCCTCTGCTAAGGGGTTAGACTGCGTAAGCGGTGCGTGGGTTCGAATCCCACTCTCTCCGCCATAATATTTTAAATCGAAACCGCTATATCATTCTAAATGATATAGCGGTTTTTTATAATATAAGCAAGTATAAGTTTTCACTATACGTTCTTATATTTCTACGAGAAACGGTTACCATCCCTTTAAGGACGGTAACCGTTTCCTTCTTGGTGCGAAGCTTGTTAAAAGAGAGAATAGACGAGGTAATGAACGTCACAGAGCTTGTTCCATTAGGCTCATTGATATGTATTGCAGTGTCCTTATCGAGGGCGTTTCTTTCGACACATTTCGTAAGCCGAAAGACTGTTCTACTTTACGAAAAAAAATAGTTGCCACAAAGATCGGTTTTTGCTATACTTATTTTTGTCGCCACGAGTATGTGTGACATTAAGGCCCGTTGGTCAAGGGGTTAAGACACCTCCCTTTCACGGAGGTAACATGGGTTCGAATCCCATACGGGTCATTATTCTTTCCTCATATGACATACATTCATGTATAGCTCATTTAATACGCGGTCGTGGTGGAACGGCAGACACGCTACCTTGAGGGGGTAGTGGGGGCAACCCCGTGGAGGTTCAAGTCCTCTCGCCCGCATCATAAGTTAAACAGATGGACCCTTGCTTCTAGCAAGGGTTTTTTGTTGTCTATTTAAACGATCGAATTTGCGAATAGATTACTAATTTTTTGAAAGGCATTAGCATATTTAAATCCAATGGATTGTTCTGGAGAAGAATATCTGGACACGCCAAAACCTGAGAAAGGAGACGACGATCAAGGTTCAGGTGGACGTTCAAGAACTGAAGAATACTTGGGATATAGACGCCGAATGCAATCAGGGCAAATATCATGCGTGAATTCAGCATGGGTATGTTTCTCTAAGAAAGTTTCGACGGATTTCCATAGGTCCTCTTCATCTCGGATGCTCTTACATACAGCGCAGATGGGGAGAAAGCCTCGAAGGGTTCGAATCTGAGAAATATGAATAAGAATATTGGTGACCCTGAAGAATACATAGAAGACTAGCTGTTAGAATATGATGATTTTGTTGCATGGGGGATAGGTAATCATGAGGATGGAAGAAATTAATTCCATGCCAATCGAACTCGGAGGGACTTTCATTTTGAATTAATAAATGGTTCCAAGCATGGTTAGTGGCAATGATGTAACCATCTGTATCGATGACAGCAATGCCTTGCTGTAGAGAATAAATCACTTCGTGATAAAGTGAATTATCAGAATTATACAAAGATCATCGCTCCCTGTCATATGAATGGGGTTATTTTCAAAATGAGTGAGTTTTTTATGGTATAGTAGCCTATTTCGATGTTAGTCTAGACTGGATTATTCTTGGGAAGGGTCCTCAATATGGATTGTTAAGGGAAGGCAGAGGTATTTATTTGTTAGATGAATTACAGCAATTAAATAGCTCCAATTGTATATTGAGTTTACAGACTATAGACGAAATCATAACTTGAAAAAATAATCTTAACTTGTTGGATAATGCAAAAAAAGGCACGCCCACGTTAACGTTAAAGGGGTGCCTTTTTTAAAATATAATAAAGTATTAGTTTCAACTATACTTTATTATATTTTACTTGAAATAGTTATCGGTCTATTAAGGACGGTATCCGTTTCATCTTGGGTTATATGGATATGGCTTGGGTAGAGAGTGCGTTCCTAGCTTGTTGGAGAGTGCTGTAGTACTTCAGGGGAGTTCTTTTTAATGGAATGCCATTCTTGTTCTAATTCCTCAATGAAGGTCTGAGTGAGAAGATCAGCTTCCTTTCTTGGCAGTTGGATCAGGGTAGAAGCTCTACTGACATAGGATGAAACGGCAGAATACATATAACCTTGTACAGCCTGATCACAATTAATTTGAAGCCTATTATTGATCCAAGCGTGAATTGTAGTGAGACAACCGACCGCATCGTGATCATATAAGGAATGTTCCAGTTCATCGAAATCCATCCAAGGGTATAGCGCACGAGCTAATTTAAAGAGTCGTTTTCCTGACCTCTGAGCGTTATTCGTTTCCTGATCGGTACTTCTTGTACCCTGGACCGCTCTATCAATCAAAGCAATCCTCTGCGAATCCTTACCATCTGCTGCTGCATAAATTTCCTTAATTGCCCAACCATCTCTTCTAAGTAATTGTTTAGGTAATTGGCCCCGCATGAATGATTCTAGATCATCGCAGTTCTGGATATTTCCTTCTGTCATTTGGGATTCCAACTCGAGAGTATGTTTGAATCCACCTACTGAAAGGGAGGAATCTAATCGTTGTACATAATCAAGTAATTTCCTGCCTTTATCCAAAAAAAACGCACCCCCAATAAGTATATATATCCTTTTTGAGTTATATAAAATAACATGTATATACACATATAAAAAAGTTGAAGTTAATGTGTAGATTTATATTACTCAAAGAACCATATAATGTCAATGTATATGATAAATTACAAATTTTAGAACCAATAATGTTATTTATACTTACATATACTGAAAATTATTTTCCTCCCTTTACTTTGAAAAAAAATACATGTATAATTATCAATGTTGTTTAATGATCGCCTTTAATATTTGCGGTCGTGGTGGAATGGCAGACACGCTACCTTGAGGTGGTAGTGGGGGCAACTCCGTGGAGGTTCGAGTCCTCTCGACCGCATCATAGTGAAAGTGAAAAACCCTTGCTAATTTAGCAAGGGTTTTTTGTTATATTTTTATTGAATTGTAATAATTAATTTAATCTTCTAGGAGTCCTTCAATAACACTTTCAATTTTTTCAGGAGTCGTTGCTGGCGCATAACGGTCTAGAACCTTCCCTTGACTATCAACTAAAAATTTAGTGAAATTCCATTTGACTGCTTTGGAACCGAGTACACCTGGTGCTTCTTTAGATAAGTATTGGAAAAGCGGATGAGCAGTGTTCCCCTTCACATCAACTTTCTCGAAAAGAGGGAAGGTTACGCCATAGTTAATTTGACAGAATTGTTCAATTTCATCGGCTGATCCAGGTTCCTGCTCTTTAAACTGATTACTTGGGAAACCTAATATTTCAAAGTTATGGTCTTTAAATTTTTCATATAATTCTTGAAGGCCTTTGTATTGAGGAGTGAATCCACATTTGCTTGCGGTATTGACGATAAGTAATACTTTTCCTTCATATTCCGATAAAGAGATCTCTTCACCAGCAATGGTATTCACTTGGAAATCATAGATGCTCATCTTGTATTCCTCCTTTATAATATTGTTTATAATTTAATTTTATACAACCAATTGTGGAAGTCAATCAAAATATATCGCGGTAAGCCAGTAAAAGTCTGAATAATTAGAAATAGATTCAATACTTGCTGGATAGAGATTGAAGGAGATCGTCAACCGTTTCGTGGAAATTTCATGGATTGATTAACTTCAGATAAAGAAGACCTTCTAAAGGTCTTTAGAATGAATTAATATAGGTTATTATTCGGTTTAATGGTGTGAACATGCTATAATAAATTGACATCATGTCCAAAATTCATTAGAATGTCTAAGTACTTGTTGATGATCTAAGGCTTAGTTAGCAAATTTAATATAAACGGGTGATACTTATGTCTTACAGACCGATTATTTCGAGCATGACAGAAGCTAGTAGCAATGAGAAGGATGGATTGTATGAATTCATCATCAATCTGGCAGATGGAACGGTGTGTCGTGCGTTCTACACTCGAAATCCTGAATGGAAAATGACTAACATCAGTAGACTGCAAAAAACACCTTGTCCTGTATGCCGCAAAGACTTCATTTGCAAATGCATGGATAGCTTCGCAGATGTGTTTCAGCAGCAAATCGACGATAACCATTGGATTGACAAGGCTATTGCCAAGTAAGCAGTAGCATTAAAAGCAAAGAGATATGAAGCGTGGGAGATGATCCTGCGCTTTTTTTCTATATTTATATAGTTAAGCGTTGGAATATTGGAATATTGTTTGAAGGAGGGGGCAGAATAGGATGAAGGATGATTCACGTTCTATTGTACTTATAGATGGAGTATGTCTATTATGTCAGGGAATAACGAAGTTTATTATTAAAAGAGACCCAAAAGTAAGGTTCTACTTCGCTTCTATGCAATCTGATATGGGAAAAAAACTACTTGAACGAGGAGGACTTTCCACTCAGTCATTAGATACGTTTGTTCTGATTGAGAACGGGGTATATTATACCGAGTCCACAGGAGCCTTGCGTGTGGTTAGGCAATTGCAGGCTCCTTGGCCTTGGATGTATATATTAAGGGTTATTCCTAAATTTATAAGGGATGGTACATATCGATTCGTAGCAAGAAATCGCTACCGTTGGTTCGGCCAATCTGACCAGTGCATGCTTCCAGCTCCTAAAGATAGAGCAAGATTCATGGATGAAGATTAAGGTGTTCGTCTCGGCAATAATTGAACATATTCATCCGATAACTTCATCAGTGATCTAATGTAATCATAGTCCTCACCATAAGTAGTAATATCTTGAACAGGTTGTAGCGTTTTTAGGGAAATGGCTGTTCCGTCTTCAAATCCTTTTCCTGGAACGAACATCACATCATTATTAAAGAATGAACCTGTAGGTAAATAATACCGCATACCGAAGACATTGTTATCAGTGTTTAGTAGGTCGCGTCCGAATGCTGTATATTGTTCTTTCTTAAGTGAAATCCCCAAGAGATTAGAAATAGTTGGCATAATGTCCAACTGTCCACCTGTAAGTTCAACGACTTGTCCCTTCTGATTAGGAACATGAATCATGAGTGGGATGTTAAATCGGCTAATCTGGTTATCATAAGGAATGCCAAGCTTAGCTGTAATCTCAGCGCCATCGGTTTCCTTGGGTTGAATTCCAAAGTGATCGCCATAGGCTACGAGAACCGTATTATCCCATAGACCTTTCTCCTTCAGTTGTTCAATGAGTTGTCCTAGAGCATAGTCTGTATAATTTACAGCTGACAAATAGTTACCCAACTGTGTTCCTTGCATATCGGCAGGTATTTTCATTTTTAAGAATTCTTCTGGAACGACAAATGGAGCATGACTAGATGTTGTAACGAATTGAGCATAGAATGGCTTCTTTTCAGCAGATATTTCAGTCAACTTATCCATTCCAACACGATATAATTCTTCATCAGAAGCACCAAAATCATTGAAATGATCATTCGTATAAAAAGGCTTATCATAATAATTATCAAAAGCAAGTCCAGGATATAATAAATTACGGCTCCAAAAATCAACGCTATTGATATGGAAAGTTGCGGATTGATAATTATATTTCTTTAATAATCTTGGCACACTAGGTAATTCTCTATTACCAAACCCTACAGACATAGCCTCCGAACCCGTAGGATATATGGATGTATTTGATATAAACTCCGCATCAGATGTATTACCTTGTCCAATTTGCTGATATACATATGGAAAGTAATAGCTCTCTTTAGCAAGTTTGTTCAGTATTGGTGTGACTTCTTGCTGTTGTACTTTTAAATTTATAGGAAAATTCTGGAATGACTCCAACTGAACAACAATGACATTCATCCCTTTCGCTGAAGCAAAATGAGCTGGGGTGGCTGTTGTTGATTGATTATTGTTGTAAGGATAGGTGGATTGGAGCTTCTCCACATCTGTTATTGTTTGTTGTAGATCTCCGTTCGCAATCGCGTTGCTCACCTGCTTATTCTTGAGCGCAGTCGACACTTGGTAATTCAGAAATCCTACATTCTCAGCTTGAACCCACTCGTTATCAATAGCTTGTCCTCGATGAATGAATAATGTAGACAGACTCACACAAACAATGAGTATGATGGCAGTCATGATCTTGACTCGGTAATTAATTCTTCGAGTGAGACCAAACGTTAGGCCTGAGGTATGAATACGGAAATCTCGGTTTCGTCTGGAGAAACGTATAATACCTATAACGGCTGCAATCAATAAATCGACAAACAATAAAAAGTGATACGGCTTGATTAAAGGCGTAATGCTGGCACGTATTTGAGGAACCTGCCCCATTTCCCCTAGTACTGCATAAGTAGGCACGGAACCAAAATGGATTTGGTAAAGCGTAGCCGCGAAAAGAATGAATGAGAAGATAGCATTAAATATCCAATATGTGGGAGCCTTCGCCTTGCGGGGTAGCAAGAGTTCTAATAAGCACAAGATGACAAGTATGGACAAAGTATCCTTGAGAATTCCACCCATGCTGGTCGCATTAAAAAAGAAAATACGAAGCATGGATAATTTGGCTACCAGCAACAGCACGGTTAAAGCTATGGATGGCAATGGGAAGAGCTTTGATTTATAGTTCATTTGGTTTCATTTCCTTCTTGATATTAATTTTGATTACATGCTATTTATTATCATCCCACCATTATATCATAAACCAATGTTCAGGTTTGAACTGTACGTAGCTATTGTAATAATAAAAGTTAATATATGGATAATACCTTCAATTTGAGATATTTAATACGGCACGTATCTACTTCATTTGTGAATTATGAGTTATTATATATAGTAGGGCAAAAATAATTTGTAAAACACTTGTTAGTCAAAGTTCCTTTTTTTATGTATCAAATGTTATGATATAGGAGGGGCTAGTGGAGAGGGAGTATTTAAGGAACCATTTTATGCACGAAAGAGCGAATGAAAGGTAAATTGCACTAACCAAAAATTGGTAGTGGATAGATATCTTGTTTTAGGAAAACTACTTAATATAGAGCAATGAAGAATGAAGAGGGTGCAGGGGATTTTTGCAAGAACCATAAGAACAGCAGCCAGACATCAACACAAAATAATGGTTTTATTAAGGGGATATGTGAAAATGAGAATAAATTTAAATTTTACCAATAAAGGGCAAGTGGCTATCGAAAATTTCAGCAACGATGAATTAATTGAAATTTTCAGCAGATATATGAATACATTAACTAAGAAATATAACATTGATATTATTGTTCCAGTTGAAGTCAATCAGAATATTATCACAGATAGTTCTTTAATCGTTATGGCTGAGAATGTGAAATGTGATGTTGAGGTATTTTTCAAAGAATTAGGAAGAGATATTAAGATTCCTTTGAAGAAAAGACTCGAGGGGAAATTAGATACAGTATTCAAAACAGAAATTATTGAGTAGTTTTTAGTTGATTTTTTAGTTAATAACTCAATTTTCTGATGGGACAGCCAATCGCCGTTTTCATTTTCAGAATCAAACATACATTATCACGAATCTAAAAAAAATTAGAAGGTGGTAATGAAAATGAAAAGACATCATAAGTGCGGCTGTCATCACATTGAAAAACCTAGATTCTTTACCAAGAGAGTTTGTAAAAAAATCTGTTTTAAAGTTACTCGTGTACCATGCCATAAATGTTCTCATAGACACCACGACCACCACCACCACACAGATCGCCATTTCTGCAATCCTTGCAAAAAACGCCCTGAACATCACTGTAGACCTAAAAGACATTGTAAATGTTGGTGACCACACCACACCACGTATATTAGAATATAACCTATCTCTCACAGATCTTAAGCTTGTGAATGGGATTTGACCTAATTTCCTATAGCTAATCCTGCTCACAATGACATAGGCTAAGCTGAACCTATGTATCATAGCATCGCTCATTAATCGTTTAATCACGGTTTATGAGGGATGCTTTTTTTTATGAACTATATTAGAGTTTTATTCATAAAATGTACCCCTGCCGTTACACTGTTGTCCTTAAATTCATACGATATGGATATGACACGAAGGGAGGGCGTATATAAATGATCGAAAATGCTTATCATAACTGTATGCGATGCATGAATTGCAGAGTCCGTATATTGACGACTGAGGGGCATACACACGAAGGAACAATAGTAAAAGTAGACAACTGTCATGTGTACCTAAAAGTGGATTGTAAAAGAAGAGTGCACACCTCAGGTTTATTTAATCCATATGCTGGGGACATTTTAACTTTGAGTTTATTTACCTTGTTGGCTATTGCATTGATCTAATTCCCCCTTGAACCCTTTAACAAACTGTGATATTCTAATTTTAAACAAGGATAAACGATTTAGTAGTCCCAAAAGGATGATATTCGTTTACCGATGGAATACTGATGAAACTTTATATTTTCTAATATTTTTTAAAATATGTTAACGGAAGCACCGTTCACTAATCGCGTAATTGCGGTTTTTGAACGGTGCTTTTTTTGTTTTATTTTGGAAAGGAGGAAGGCATGATCCCTGTGAGAATGGTTATGGTTGTGCAGGAAAGTGAGTATATTGAGGCGCTACTCCATTATGTACATAGTAGTGATTTTGGAGATAAGGTGCAGATTAAGGCCTTTACACACATGGAGCACTTTCTGCAATACATGAATAACGGAAGTGAACGAACGGAGATGGTTGTTGGCGAAGCTGTGTTTCTAGAAGGCTGGTTGCAGCAAGGAGAACAGGATGTCCCTTGGATTGTACTGGAAGAGACCGGTAAGAGTTCTTTAGAAGGACCCGTACTTGTAAAGTATCAGCCCTTATCACAATTACTGACGTCAATCCTTGTATTGTGTCGAAGTCAGGGAAGTGGGGTAGTGCAAGGGAAATCCGGAACTACGACGATGATCGGTATCGTTTCTGCTGTTGGGGGAAGTGGGAAGACTACAACGGCCTTAAATATGGCTAAACAGCTTAGTACGTATGGGTTATCGGTGTTCTATCTTAGCTTGGAAACGATAAATAGCAGTGCTGTTTTCCCAAGCAGGTCTAGGAATCGAGAGGGGAATCAGGGTTTGGCGAGGCTCTTGTATGAGATGAAGGCAGCTCAGGAAGTTAAGAATGCTTCTGTTCTTTCTATTACGCCATATGTGGTCAGACATGAAGGAATCAAGGCTGACATGTTTGAACCCCTTAGTAATATGAAGGAATGGATTCAGATGAGCAAATCGGATACATGCCAATTGTTGAGCTTAGTTGAAGGTAGTGGAGAATATGATGTCATTATTGTGGATACCGAATCGGGTGCTGGAGTTCGTTTTGATGCGGTACTTGAGTCCTGTGGGAATTTGGTATGGCTGTTACTTGATGATTTGATCAGTATGTACAAGAACGAACAATGGTTCTCTTATGCAGAGAAGAGTAATCCCTCCTTATTCGTTAACATCATGGGTAAAAGTAAATTCATTGTGAATCGATATGTAGGAAGCTTAGCTAATTCTCTTCCTTCACTTGTTGGTGAAATGGATGGTGTTCTCCCCTATATCCCTTCTTGGAAACAAGTAAGTAATGAAGAGCTTATGCTTAGTTCTCCTATCTTTCAGCGAGATATTCTTAAGTTGTGTAGAGATTTGGTAGGTAATCTTTTACCTACGACATCTGGGGCTAATCATGATGGATGAGGATGAGATATTTCAATCGTTACGAAGCCATATTCGGGCTGGCCTAGATATAATTTCCGTGGTAGATAATACCGAATTAATGTCAGATATCGAACGTACGGTGTTTGGACAGAAAGATCTTCAAGATTTAACGGCAATAGAGAAGCGTACGCTGGTACGTCGAATCTTTGATTCCTTCCGTGGATTAGATGTACTACAGCCTTTGGTGGATAATCCATCCATCACAGAGATTATGATTAACAGTCACGAGGAGATTTTTATAGAGGAAGAAGGTGAAGTGAAGCGCCTGAATGTGCAGTTTGAATCACAGAATCGTCTAGAGGATATTATTCAGACGATCGTAGCGGGCGTGAACCGAGTCGTTAATGAATCCACTCCAATTGTTGATGCAAGATTGAAGGATGGATCACGCGTTAATATTGTTCTCCCGCCTGTATCACTAAAGGGACCTACGATGACGATTCGTAAATTTCCTGCGTCACCGATGACAATGAATGATTTAGTGAAGCGAGGGGCGTTGAGTGAGGAGACGGCTGTTTTTTTACAAAGGTTAGTTGTAGGAAAGTACAACATTTTTATTAGTGGAGGTACGGGCTCAGGGAAGACGACATTTCTAAATGCCTTGTCTCAGTATATACCGGTAGATGAACGTGTGATTACGATTGAGGATTCGGCGGAATTACAGATCTTGACCGTTCCCAATCTTGTGTCCTTAGAGACTCGTAATGCGAATACGGAGGGACGAGGGGAAATTACGATACGAGACTTAATCCGATCTTCTTTGCGGATGCGGCCCAATCGTATTATTGTGGGCGAGGTACGCGGAAGTGAGTCTTTAGATATGCTACAAGCGATGAATACTGGGCATGATGGAAGTCTATCTATCACAAAGTGGATGCGAACGGAGAAGCATACCAGTACCATATTATCTTAGATAGTTCTCTATATAGTACAAAGTGGATTTAATTAAACAAAACCTCCTGGATGTAAGCCGGAAAGAATTGGTTCTTGACGCCCTTTGGCTTGGTGACGTTAGTATTGATCTCAATACGGTTGAACAGCGTGAAAACATAATCCTTCTTTTCTTGATCATCAAGATAAGTCCATGCTTCAGCCAAGCCGGCCAGTTCTACAAGTTTCGGAATGCCAGATAGAGACTTCTGGTTGTTAGCAATCCGTTGCCGGGTTTCTTGTTCGGAGGCATCTTCCTCTAACATCTTGTGTCGGATTCCATCCTTTGTGATCAACCCTTCGACAAACATGTACTGCCATTTCTCCCGACGCTCAGTTATCTTAGAAAGCTCTCGTTTGGCCTTGTCTATCTCGCTGGTCTTTTTACTTTCCTCAGCGACCATCTCAAGCGATTCCATTTTAAGCTTGTCCATATCTGCTTGTACTCTGCTGATGTATTCCATTACTAAATGTTCAACATGCACCTGGCGAAAGGTTGGGAGGTCACACGAATTATTGGAATGCTTGTTAGAGCAAATATAATACTGCGTACGCACGGTCTCACCTGACTTCAATGACCTCTTGTTTGTTAATCTACCAAACATAGCAGCGCCACAACGACCACAGCGAAGCACGCCTGAGAACCAGTATGTTTTGATTTGGCTGTATCCACCATGAGACTTTCTAGCCATATATTCTTTTGTTACTTCATATTCTAAGCGTGTAAATACAGGTTCATGTGATCCGTCGCCATAGATGCAATTAACCTTGTCGTCTCGTTTACTGTTTACATAATTACCTGATGGAGTTTTAGATCCCAAACGAAGTATTCCAGCATAGTAAGGGTTTTCTATCGTATAAGCAACTGTAGCCGCTGTCCAATCGTTTCCACGACGCAATTTTCCTTCGCGATTCATCTTTATGGCGACTGCTTTATAACCCAAGCCAGAGAGGTACAAGTTTCTGACCTCGCGTATAAGCACGGCTTCCTCGGGAATAAGAATTTCCTCTTTAGTGTATCCGTAAGGAAGCACCCCCCCAGGACGTCGACCTTCCACGACCATTTGCTCCACTCCGAAGCGGACGCGTTCCGAGATCGTACCACGCTCCCACTCAGCCATTGCGCCAACCAGTGTGATAAAGAATCTACCCATTGCCGTAGTTGTCTCAAAGATTTCTGTAGCGGACTTGAATTTGACGCTGTACAGATCAAAAGTTTTCAGCAGCGCATGAAGGTCAGCAACAGATCGAGTAAGCCGGTCAAGTTTGTATACTAGGATAACATCGAACTTTTTATCTTCCATGTCCTGCAGCATACGTTTCATTTCGGGTCGATTGAGATCCTTTGCAGAATACCCGTCATCTATATAGGTATCATAAATCTCCCAATCTTGCGATGCTGCAAAGCTATTTAATCGAGTGCGTTGTCCCTCGATAGAGAAACCGTCTTCAACTTGCATATCAGTAGAGACTCGAATATAAATGGCTGCTCTCATAGTAAAGTTTTCCTCCTCAAAAATCTCCATTTTCAAATATTAAAACTTGTTCGATGTCTTTCATCTGCATCACAAAGCGATTCGCTGCTCCACCGTATTTTAAACTGATAGTGGGGAAGTCGATGCCGATCTGCTCATCTTTATATCTCAAATCATTAACAGACAATTGGGTGCATTTATATCCATAGAAGTCTTCGATCTCCAAACGCTCAAAAGGTCCATCAACAGGGAAGAAGAATCCTGATTCAGAATTCATTGCTACTGAGTCGGCTTCAATGACGATCTGAGATGGTCCAGGGATGTCTGCATTGGTGTCGTAATAGGCGTAAAGTGTGATGCCATCCTCAATAGGTATATCTGTAGCAGCAGCAAGGTCATGATTTGCCATTACACACTTAGTGGTTAAGGCATCAAACTCACCCTGTAAGACACGACGGTCGATCTGATCTAGGCGTTGCTTGGAGAACTTAGGTGTGACATGAAATATTTTAGCTATGTACTGAATTGCTTCTCCTCTCCTATCGGGAATTGGTAGGTTTTGGAGCATGAAAAAAGGAATTGCTGCATAAAAAACAAATTGTTGAGCTTCGGCCTCCTGTGCTTCTTTAAATAATTTAGGCATGTTTCTCTGATCTCCAAAGTGACGAATGACATGACATAGTTCGTGAAAGAAGTTCAGTCGAGAGGAAATGTTGCTATCTTTCTTATTTAGGAAAATAACACGTCTTTCATTATCCGAGAACGGTTTACAAGTGTCATAGAATATTTCCGAGTTAAAGCTTTCGGCAATGGCTTCGATATCATTGAGATCTTCATGGGTTCGAATACAATTCGATAAATATAATTCATTGATCATTTGCTCAAGTACAGTTTCTTTATAGTAAGAGAAATTCATAATTAGCACCTCGCTAGGAACGTATGTTTGGTTTTATGGTAAAAAGAAAAGCCATCTCTGGCTTAATTATTTTTCATTATCTTCCATTTGTTTTTTGAGTCGTTCTTTAGTCTTTCTATACCGGAACAATGCAGCTTCCATTTCCTCAATTTCGTCTTCAGTGTAATTATCAGGACCACCAAGAAAAGACATATTAGCTTCTATGGAACGCGGCTTGTCAGTTCGTCCAAGGAGATAGTCACCATCGACATCGAAAAAATCTGCGAACTTAATTAATTCATTATCCTCTACTGGACGCTTTCCTGCCTCAATACGAGATAAAACGCTATTGTTCATATCTACTTTATCCGCTAGGTCCAATTGTCTAAGTTTCTTTGACTCTCTCAGCTTTTTTATACGATCCCCTGTAATCGACATTTCCCACCACCTATTTTCCATTATAGCAATTATATAATACCATCTTTCTGATTTAGAAAAAATGTTTTTGCTGAAATAACAAAAAAAGTATTGACATTGCTAAAATAGCAAAGTATATTTATGTTATTGGATTTGCTAAATCAGCAAATATTGGAGGTGCAAGATGAAAAAAGAAACCAGAATTACAATGGATAAAGTTAACTTGTCATATGTAAAATATCGTAGATTGGAATTGAACTTGTCGCTGCAAGATATGGCTGAATCATTAGGGTTTAAAAATGCTTCGACATATATGAAATATGAAGATGGAGTGTATTTGTTTAAAGCTAATCACTTGCCTACATTGGCAAACAAATTGAAATGTAAACTCAGAAATTTTTTTGAAGAGTCACTTGCTGAATTAGCAAAATTTGAGGAATCCGCAATAACTGAACGGAAGGAGGTGATCTAACTGGAATATACAATCAGTGACATTAAAGAAGTCAAGGAAACACAAAATTTCGACGTAGTTAATCAACTATTGAAAGACGGATGGGTTATCGACTTTCGTCAATGAACAAAGCTGTATACGGTATGTACTTATTAAATTCAAGTAAGGAGGCAGATAGTATGTCAAATAAAACTAAAGAACCACTTAATCCCGGGCTTTCTGAAAAGGCTTGGGATAAACTCCACCGCATGTTGGCGGAGACAAACATCAAGTATCAGGCTGAAATCGCTGCTGGTCGTGAAGTAGCTAAGAAAGAAAGTGTGGGATAGAAGAAAGCCGCCGGAGCTGTACCGGCTGCCAGCGGCAAAGGGGATAAGTAAGTGGGGAAAGCTCTTAACTACATATTAATACTCTGAACCTCACTTGCCTATTCCAAATTGGAATATTCGGGAGGTGAAATAAAATTGAAATTTGGTGCAATTATGCAAGCTTGTAGAGAACGGGCTGGACTGACACAGGAACAGATAGCAGACAAACTGAATCGGACACAGGCTTGCGTAAGTAAATTTGAAAATGATCATAAGATACCGGACATGTCTACCATGATGCAGTGGATGGATGCGACAGGAGGAAAAGAAGTGTTGGTCGCATTCCTGTATGGAATGGACGGGCTGAGTATTATGCAAAACATTATGCCACTTATAGGAGGTTGATTGAAATGACAAGAGAGTTGTTAGTAGCGGAAGCATTACGTGTGGCAAAGAATTCGAATCATAACCTGCAGGTAATTAAGAATAACCCAACAAAGATGTTACCAGGAAAAATGGATAATGCAGAATCGTATCTAAATATGATGATTACATTCGCAGAAGCAGAAATAGAAAATGCCCGCCTGGCAGGGCGGACACAATTGAGAACCCAGTTAAAGAATCTCGTTACGTCTATTTTAACCCCTGAGAGCAATAAGGGCAAGGGTGAAGTAGTATGACCCATACAAATCAACTAGCACAGGCATACGTTGTCGCTTCAAAGGCTATGCAGACCAACACCAAAATAGTGGTTGAAGCTCTTGCAGAAGGTCATGTAGAGAGTGATGAGTTTCGAAAGCTCTGGATTGAGAGAGACTCCTTATACCTGTCATTGAACAATGCAACTGCACTATTACGTGAGCTACCTCTGGAGGATGCTTTAACTACTTATAAAGAAATTGAACGCTTGCGAACTCATGTAACTCAATAAAGGACAGGCCTTTCGGCCTTGTCTCACAGCGTCGGGCGGTTTCATAATCTACTCCCACTCGGCGTTGTGAGATGCGGCTGACGCATCAATACATATGAAAGGAGGCGAACAAGACAATGCAAATCATTCAAAAGTTAACAGTGGTTAGCAACCCAACGCGAGTATTTGAAGTTGGGACTGAGTTAAACGGACGTGAAGTGATCGAGATCAAACAAGTAGGAGAAGAAAACTTCTCGGAATTCATCATCAATAACGAAGATGAGAATTTGATTGTCAGTATTGAGAAATGTCCGGTGATTGTTGAGTACCAGGAGATTGTAGAACATGGTGAGGTACAGACAAATGGGTGAAATTGCGGATATGACGCTTGACGGTACGCTATGTGAATGTTGCGGATCTTACATCGATGATGAAGAACCAGGACATCCAAGAACTTGCGAGGATTGCTAAAACGAAAAATGACCCTTTGCAGAGGGTCATAACTAATTCTTTAAATTCACTTGCCCCCATATTAGCAGATTGGGGGCTCACTACACAAGAGAGGGAGCGTTGTCTCATGGGAATGTCTACATCTTTTAATTCAAATGGTGAGTCAATTGACGTAGGGATCACACCTAAAAACCATTATTCACCTGCAATTGTATCCTTCAGGACGTTTACTGATTGCGTTAATCTCCATCTAACGGATGAACAAATTGCGGAAGCAGCTTATGTATTTAATCAATACTTGGATGGCATTCGCTATCCAGAAACGCCAGATCAACAGCAGATATTGAATGCTGAGATAAATCAATCTATAGAGGAGGCAATCGCATGACTAAACAAGAGATTGTAAACAGACTATTGTCGCTACCTAAGGAGATCGCGGTAGCCGAGGAATCGCTGTTACAGGCAAGTATGCAGTTGGTGTCGGCAAAGGAAGTGCTTCAGCAAAAAGAGGACGATCTGTTACTCGGTAATAAGATTGATGGCAAAAACGCTGAAATAAGGGCGGCTCAGATGCGTCAAAATACGGTGAGTGAGCGTGAAATTTTAACTGATAACGAACTTAATCTACGAAATGAAGCGGCACGTTTGGGTAAATGCAGGGATGAGCTTAGAGCGCTGCAAGCTGTATCTTCATTGCTTAAGGGGGATGTTGCATGAAGAAAATTGTATTGGAGCGTTTGACGTTTCGTAATTTTAAAGGGTTCCGTGAGTTTGTCTTGAGTACCAAGGGCGGAAATACAGACGTCTACGGTGATAACGGTACTGGGAAGACAACCTTGTTCGATGGATTCATCTGGTTGCTGTTTGGAAAGGACAGTAGAAATAAATCTGATTTCGAGATTAAGGAACTAGATGCTTTAGGTAAGGTAAGGCAGCACAAGTTGGAACATGAAGTAGAAGGTGACTTATTGATCAATGGTCGTCGTAAAACCTTTCGTAGAGTATTTAGTGAACAATGGACAAAGAAGCGTGGAGCACTAACCTCAGAATTCACTGGACATACAACGAGCTATCACATCGATGGTGTATCAGTCCCAGCAGGTGAGTATAAAGCAGAAGTGGACGCAATCATCAAAGAGGATCTGTTCAAGCTTCTCACATCGCCAACATTCTTTAATGAGCAATTGAAGAAGGATGAACGCCGTAAGGTATTACTGCAGATATGTGGAAATATCACAGATGCAGAAGTTATTCATTCGAACGACGCCCTGGAACGTCTCCCATCTATTTTGAGAGATAGGGATGTTGATGCTCACCGCAAGGTTGTGGCAGCTCGATGCAAAGCAATCAACGACGAGATTAAGGATATTCCAATCCGTATCAGTGAAGCGCAACGGAGTCAGCCAGACGTTACCGATCTGGACCAGGAACTACTGCTGGATGACATCGATCATATTCGCAGTCAGATCAAGGCGAAGGAATCGGAACTCTTCCGGATTCAGAACGGTGGAGAGTCAGCAATTAAGGAAAAGAGGCTTCATGAGATCGAAGCTAAGCTGATCTCTATCAAGAATCGACTACAGTCAACAGTACTGGATAAAGTATCTGTGAAACGTGATGAGGTTGGGCAACTACAATCTGAGTTTGATGCATTACGTCGGCAGATAGATGATAAGCAACATCGGATTAAGACAAATGAGCGTACGATTGATTCCCGTAAGCAGGAGTCAGAACGATTAAGAACAGATTGGACGGAAGTGAACGGGTCGGCATTCGTGGGACATGAACATGATGAGAATTGTCCCACTTGCAGACAAACCCTGCCACAAGAACAAATCCAAGAAGCGTTTCAAAAGGCAGTCGCTTCTTTCAATAAAAGCAAATCAGAACGGTTGGAACAAATCAGCGCTAAGGGCAAGGTTGCCACTGAAGAAGCTCGTCAGCTAGAGCAGAATAATAGCCGCCTGACTGATGAAATAAATGTTTTGACTGATAAGTTAGCTAGTTTACAAACTGATCTAACAGCAGCTGAAGCTCAACTTACTGATTTACGTTCTGGTATTCAGGACCCTGGGGCGGATCCGGAGTATCAACGATTACTTGAAGAGTCAGCAATGATTAAGCAAGAGATCACATTACTGCGGGATTCTGCAAAAGAAACAATCTCTAAAGTACAGTCTAGTATTACATCCTTAAGTACAGACCTTCGTAATCTTGAAGAGGACAATGCTAAATTTGCTCAGGTGCGTAAGACTGAGGATCGAATCTCTGTACTGGATCAACAAGAAAAAGAACTTGCTTCTGAATACGAGAGATTACAAGAGGAATTATTCCTAACAGAAGAATTTACTAGAACTAAGGTATCTCTTCTAGATTCGAAGATCAATTCCAAATTCAAATATGCTCGATTTCGATTGTTTGATGAACAAATCAATGGTGGGCTGAAGGAAGTCTGTGACACGTTATTCAATGGTGTTCCTTATGGAAGTGGGTTAAACAATGCGGCTGAGTACAACGTTGGTTTGGATATCATTAACACGCTCAGTGAGTACTACGAGGTATCAGTCCCAATCTTCTTCGATAATGCTGAGTCGGTGACAAAGCTGATCGATACGGACGCTCAAGTTATTCGGTTAGTAGTTCCTCCGACGTTTGATAGCTTGCCAGTTGAGACACAGGAAGAACTAGTTAAACTGTATGGAAGTTATGAAGAAGCAAGTGCTGTTTGGAAAAATAAAAACAAGCAGCTTCGCATCGAAACGAAAGAACAACAATTTCAGGAGGCGATCTAATTGAGTAATGCAAATCAACTAGCGATGGTAAAACGGGATACAGTCGATATTGTGGCTGATAAAGTACGACAGTTCCAAGAACGTGGGGAGATTCACTTCCCTGCGAATTACAGTCCGGAGAATGCTATGAAATCAGCCTGGTTGATCCTCCAGAACACGCAGGATAAGAATTACAAACCTGTATTGGAAACTTGTACTCGTGACAGTATTGCGAATGCCCTTCTAGATATGGTTGTACAAGGTCTGAACCCATCAAAAAAGCAAGGTTATTTTATTGCTTACGGTAAGAGTCTTGCGTTTCAACGTAGTTACTTTGGAACGATGACTGTAACAAAGGATGTTACCAGTGCAGAGGATATAGATACTCAAATTATTTATGAAGATGATCAGTTTGAGTTCGAAATAGTACGTGGTCGTAAAAGAGTAACTTTGCACAAATCGGATTTCAAGAATATTGATGATGAAAAGATCGCTGGTGCTTACTGTACAATTTATTGGCCTGATGATCGGGAATATACAGAGATCATGACTATCAAAGAGATTCGACAGTCGTGGAAGAAATCAAAGCAGAATCCTGATAAGGAAGGGAGTACTCATAATGAGTTCCCTGGTGAAATGGCTAAACGCACGGTTATTAATCGCACATGTAAGGCTTATATGAATACATCGAATGACAGCAGCCTAATAATGAAACACTTTAACCGTCAAGACGAGTTTATTGCAGAAGCTGAGGTAGAAGCTGAGATTGCAGATAATGCCAATGGAGACATTATCGATGTTACACCCGATCCAGTAATTAAGACTTCACAAGATACTGATCCTAACCTACAGCAAGAGGGACCGAATCAGGATGTAATGGACTTTTCCGATGATGTTCCTCCTATGAAAAAGACCAGTGACGGACCTGACTTCTGATGATTGATATTACTTGTCTCGGATCCAGTAGCGCTGGTAATGCCTATCGAATTACGGATGGACATACTGCTCTCCTACTAGAAGCAGGGTTCCCATATAAATCTCTCCAGCGTTCCCTGGAGTTTCGCATGTCGGATATTGAGGGTTGTCTCATTACACATGAGCATAGTGATCATTCAAAGGCTGCTAAGGACGTTATGAAAGCTGGCGTAAACATTTATACCAGTCAGGGCACAGCCGATGCTCTGAAGTTATCTGGATATCGCTTAAAAGTAATTACGGCCCATGGGCAATTCGCAATTGGTACTTGGACCATTAAGCCGTTTGAGATTGAACACGACGCTGAAGAGCCACTAGGGTTTGTCCTAGCTAATCAAGCAGGGGATAAACTAGTATTCCTTACCGACACCTATTACTGCAGGTACCGGTTCGTTGGACTCACGCACATCATGGTCGAATGCAATTATTCATTAGATATCATAAACAGCCGAGTTGCTAAAGGTGATCTCCATCCAGCACAGAAGAAGCGACTTCTCAGGTCACACTTTGGTTTAGAACATGTAAAAGGATTTCTCAGAGCTAACGATATCAGCAAGGTACAGGAAATATGGCTACTTCATCTATCAGACGGAAATAGTGACGCTGCTAGATTCAAGCAAGAGATACAAGAGACTACTGGCAAGTTGGTTTATGTGGCTGACAGGTAGGTGATACACCATTGATCGAGGACAAGCCCTTGATGAAAAGCATGATGGGTGATCGGATTTGGCGGTTAATGCAGACGGATCCGGAAGAGTTTAAACGGGAGACCAGGGCATACTTCGCCCTTGGATATCCTAACTTTACAGTCAAGAGAGTCAAGTATCCAATTGTTTATTTGCAAGACGATAGGGGGCTATATCGATGAGTGCTGTTGAGCAGCTTGATCTGTTTGCAGTAATTGATTCAAAGCCTGTACTGAACGGCATGTACTACGAGCAAAGCACTAATAGATTCGTATCTTACGTACTCGGCCGTCGGCATTTCGAAGTTACTCCAAGTCGTTGTCTAGGAGATGAGGCCTGGAAGGAAAAAACCATAAGGGAGCGGAGCATATGAATAAGGTCGAAGAAGTAGAGAGAACCTGTGAGCTTTTTAAAATGTTTCAAGAAAAATTCAAAGAAGCAAGTAATGCTGGAGAAGATCAACTTGACCACTTCTTCACATCGTTATCTTTTTTCCTTGGCAGTCACATTCCAGTTGCTCTGGATGAGCGAAGTTACGGTCATATGATTACTCACCTAGTAGATGCCCTTACGGATGGTGTACAGGCTGGTATGCAAGCTGTAGGAGCCAAGGGGGCATTCACAAAGATCGTTAAGAGATAAATGTAAATGGGGGCTGCGGAAGGGGGAAGTGCATGACGGAATCAGCCAGAGAACCAAATATATCCGACCTTCTAAATCAATTTGAAGCCATTAGTGGACCGGAAGAATATGGTCCTGAAGGATTAGCAATCATGGTCGCCTTGTGGCGTAAGTCTTGCAAGCTAGGTTGGAGATCAGCATTCCAGATGACTAATACGGAACTAATGGTTCAGAGCGGAATAAAGAGTCGGAGCACCATTAACACACACAGGAGTAAACTCGTCAGTGCCGGAATTATCGGTTACACCTCTCCCCCACGCGGAGGTTCCAGAGGTGATTATATAGTAAGTTTTGATCTGATAGCTGTCGAAGAAGTGGTTCAAAATTTGGACATGGTTGTTGGTGAAGTAGTCCAAAATTTGAACCACTATAAAAAAGTAGTCCATGAACCTGTTCAAAATTTGGACAGCTTTAGCAAAGTAGACGAGAAAGTGGTCCAAAATTTGGACACTGTATTAAAAGATCTTATTACTATTACTACTACTCCTATTACTTCTGAGTTTGCAGAAGAATTTTCAGAAGATTCAAAAGCAGATGGAATGATTGGTATTTTAAACGCTTATAGCAAATTGCACGGCAAGTTTGATTTTCATGTAAAACCACGAGAGCGTGAAGCCATGGGTAAGATGGTCGCCGGAGGTATGCCTAACCCTTTTACCATCCAAACTATGACGTTCCTCCTTGAGGAAAAGCGCAAGCGTGAAGGAAGTAGATTTAAGCTTCCTACCAGTTTTTTATACTACGTGGATGCCATTGAAGAAGCCTGGCTAAACTCTCAAACTACCAGCACGCCGATGGCTGGAGTCGCCCCGAGAGCGCCGGAGCCATCAAAACGAAAAAGCAAACAACAGCAGGAGATTGAAAGATTGGAATCCATCATGAGAGAGGAGGAAGCAAAACGTGCATAGAGGTGAAGTTGCGGCGCTGTTGATTGCCATCAAAAAAAACTATTCTTGGTTTGATACGAGTGATGAAAACATAGATTTTCACTTGAAGAAGCTACACGATTTCCCTTATCCAGTCGCTTTAAAAAATGTTGAGGTACACATTTTGACTAATGACTTTCCTCCCATCATTTCACAGATTCGTGGCAAGCTTCCTGAGCAGCAAGAGTATGATCGGCTCAAAACCGAAACACAGGCACATCTTGCGAAACTAGAACTTTGGGAAAAGGCTGCGTGTCCACCACCAGCAGGAATGAGGGAGGCACTTCATGCGAAGCTTAGCAGAACTAGAGAAGATTGAACCTCCAAATAGCCAGGACGCTGAAACATCTGTCTTAGGGGCCGTCTTGATCGATCCAGCAGCTATGGAAGAAGCATCGATACTGAAACCCAAGGCATTTTTCAGCTCACCGCACAGGATTATCTATGAATCGATGCTTGAATTGTTTGAAGCAGGCGAGTCAATAGACATTGTAACCTTAACGTCCCGTCTGGAGGATCATGGACAACTAGAGACAATTGGTGGGGTGAGTTACTTAGCCCGAGTTGCTCACTCTGTTCCTACGGCAGCTAATATCGATCAATACGTTGTCATTTTGCAAGATAAGTACCTGTTACGTCAGCTTATCGATGCGGCTCGGAAACAGTTCATCGATGCGGTTGAGAGTGGCGATGTGCAGCAAGTTATCGCCAGTATGCAAGTAGTTGCTGCAAAACTTTCAGATCAAGCTGCACCTGCTCAAGAATTCAAGCCGATACGTGAAGTGATGATGGATGTTTACGACGGAATAGAACAACGTTTTGCCAATAAGGACAATGGAAATGTAACGGGAATCGCAACAGGATTCGATGATCTGGATAATATGACAGCTGGGTTTCAGGATGGGGAATTAATCATTGTTGCCGCTAGGCCTTCCGTTGGTAAGACAGCATTTGCACTTAATATAGCTAAGAACGTTGCAGTTAAGACGAAAGAGACCGTGGCATTATTCAGCCTAGAGATGTCAGATAGGCAACTAGGAGATCGAATGGTCAGTGCAGAGGGTAATCTGGATGCCAGTAAAATCAAAACAGGCAAATATGAGGACGGGGATTGGGAAAAGACAGCGATCGCAGTCGGTATCTTAGGAGAAACAAATATCTTCATCGATGACTCTCCAGTTTTAAACGTTCAGGAGATCCGTAATAAATGTCGTAGGTTGAAGAAAAAGCATGGATTAGGACTTATTGTTATCGATTACCTGCAGCTGATCGCTGGCTCTGGTAAACGAGGAGAAAACAGGCAGCAAGAAGTGTCTGAAATCTCTCGTACTCTCAAGCAGATTGCTAGGGAACTGGAAGTGCCAGTAGTGGCATTATCCCAGCTAAGTCGGGGAGTAGAGCAACGCCAAGATAAGCGCCCGATGATGAGTGATTTGAGAGAGTCCGGATCCATCGAGCAGGACGCAGATATCGTTGCCTTCTTGTATCGGGATGATTACTACAACGCAGATACCGAGAAAAAGAACATCATCGAAATCATTATTGCCAAGCAGCGTAACGGTCCAGTCGGAACAGTAGAGCTGGTATTCCTGAAGAACTTTAATAAATTTGTGAATTACGAAAGATCGCATGATGAACAATCGTATAAACAACCTAAAAATGATGATAAGCGAAAATGGGCGAATTAGGAGGATGGCATATGAAACATCTAAAGAAACCAACACGGCGTCAGAAATTGGAGATAGCAAGTCGAAAGTTGATTCCTGGTAGTTGGCTGGTCGAACGAGACGATGGTAGGGAGTTGGTTATAGTCAGCAAGGAGAAGGGGCAGGTTCGTAGGCTCCGGTGGGGCGCATGAGTGGACCATGGAGTTGTTGGTCCGTTTACGAGTACATGAAGCGTAGGTTCCTTTGTACGGGACAAGTTCCAACCCATGTTGAGCTGGAGACTGAATTCGAGGGAATCGATCCTTCAATATTACTCGAGGGAATTGCAGAATTTGAGTCTGTGATTTGTGATAGAGGGAGTGGTGGAAGGAATGAAACCAAAGTTAGTTGATCCTTATTTTCAAGATATCCCTTGGGACATTATCAAGGACGATAACGGGCGCGTGATCGGTGAGGTATACATGCTTTACGAGTGGATGCCAAGACAGAAAGAGGGGAAGTCACATGATTCAGTTCACCGTGTACGGCGAGCCCGTGGCACAAGGGAGACCAAGAGCAACCCAACAAGGCGGATTTATTAAAATGTACGATCCAGAGAAGTCTAGGGATTATAAAGACTACGTAAGATTGGCAGCCAGCGAACATGCACCGGCTGCTTTGCTTGAAGGGCCGGTAGGTATAATGGTCGTTGCATATAGATCGATGCCGAAGTATTTAAGCAAGCATCCTAAAAAGGCAGCTGCAGCTGAGCGAGGCGAAATCCTTCCGTTATCAAAGCCTGATGCTGACAATTATCTCAAAGGTGTGAAGGATGCGCTTAAAGGCGTGATTTGGAGGGACGACAGTCAAGTTGTAGATGCATTTGTCCGGAAGCGATACAGCGCAAGACCGCGCATTGAGGTCAAGATCAAGGACTTATCTAAATTATAAATCGGGAGAGTGATGATAATGTTTATTAAAAATCATGCGAAGTTTACAGCAACAATGGGTAAGGGGATCAAAGTTGGAGATGCGGATGTTGAAATTAAACTTATGTTGCCTTTGAAAGTTGTCCAGGAGAACTTTATGTTTTTAAGCACAAATCAAGGTGAAAAAATCAATGTAATCTTTGGTGATCCACAGGCTTCCATGGATTTCGGCGAAGATAATGAAGATATGTACAGAGTCTTTACTGGTCGTCGCGTGACAGCCGATGCTTCTGGCATAGTCACGCGGGTAGAATCTCATGATGAAGACCCGAACCAAGCGAATCTGTTTGTAGAGAATCAGGAGGAAGGAAGCGAGCCTGCTGCAGAAGGAGATGATCCGGAAGTTGAGGGTAGCGTTGGTGAAGTGGCTGAATCTGATACAGATGCAACCACTGAAACTGAGGGTGAGAGTGAAAATAATCTAAACTCTGAACTACCAGATTGGATGCAAGAAGGTAGTGACTCCGCTGGTGATAAGGAAATGGATTTCGGCGAACCAATCAGTAAAACCTCAACTTCTGAAACTGAAACGGTGAAAGAGTCAGCAGAACCGACTGCAAATGTCGTAGTGGATAAAGAAGAGCTTGAGCAGTTCATTCTTGATAATAAGCCGATGTTTGAAGACATACCTTTTGATTTCCCTACATTCCTGAGACAGCGACGTGAAGATGGCATGACATGGATGCAAATCGCTAAGGGTGTTGGCATACCAAGTACTCAAATAAGTAGTAAGTGGACGGTTTATAAGAAGCGTGTGGCAAGTCAAATGAGAGGTGGGGGAGCGGCTTAGGCTGCTTCTTCCTTACAAACTGGGGTCAAGCGGATCCGGAACGGGTAGGCTACTGCCTTATGACCAAACATACATTCTTGTTTTTGGAGGGAGATGGAACATGTGGGGATACAATTCTACAACCCCAAGCCAGTAGATAAAGGCTATCACTACCACGTTGATATTTATCATGAAGCACTTTTAACGCTTGCTGATGAGTTGGAACGAGAGCACAAGGAACGTCCATGTACAAGTGATCCTGATGACTCTACGGACTATTATTCTAAGGATTGGAAGAAGAACGGTAGCTGCTCTTTTGCCGAAAAGGATTGGGATCAGTTGGTTATTCGGATAAGAGATTATTTTAAGAGACACTGTGGCCAAGTGCTTCAAGCGGAAAGTGATGATCATCGAGGTCGGTATACCTATCATTTCGGGACTGTGTTTGGGTTAAAAGGGAAACACCTTATTCGATCTCATATTTTTATTCGGCATTCAGCAATCATTGAAATGGATGAAGAGAAGTTTATGAAGGATCTAGAAAAGATTGGTCGTTGGTAATGAGAAAATATGGAAGGATTGATAGAAGTGAAAGATAAAATAAAAGCGGAGCTCGAGGAGCTGCTACCACAAATCAAGAAAATAACTCTTATGATCAACGCTGCTGAGGAAGACTGGACAACTCATTACGATCGTAACAATCCAGAGGACTTATATCTGCAGGGCATGTTTTATCTGATTAGTAACGAGCTGCAGGATGGCGGTCGCTTGATTGGTAGGGCACTTACTGAGGTGAATGCAGAGGGTGTATTAAAGAAGAAGCCTAATGGACGTTATGGCTTCGGAGATGTTGAGCTTACGACAGGAGAACCTGTTGAATATCTGCTTCAGGATCCGGAATACGGCGACCGTTGGATACTCTCCCGCATCGATCACAACGGAGAAAACTATTATCTCTGGAACAACCCCGGACTACCATTGGAAGGTTTGCGAGTTCGGATTAAGTGGGTTCGGTTTTAACTAAAGCGAAGGGGCCGATGATCATGAACGAACAAACTCGTAGACGAGCATTTCAAAAGGTCAAAACTTATAGCAATAAAAAGTTTTGGGATTGGATGAACGTCATGCATTCCAGAGCTTACGCCAAGGCAGAGCAACATTACCAGGAAGCTATGGCGATTGTATTACAGCCCAAGCAAGCGGCTGCAGTTACAGCAAAAGCAACAGAGATCCGTGAGCAATGGGATGGTATGGCCACAATTACGATGGACGAAACAGAAGGTGCGGAACTTCAATCATTGGGGGTGTGAACATGAAAAACACTTTGAAAGATTTGAATGATCACTTATTTGCACAATTGGAGCGATTGAGTGACGAAGAACTGACAGGAGAAAAATTGGCAAACGAAATCAGCAGAGCGAAGTCTGTGACAAGTGTAGCTTCTCAAATCATAGCGAATGGAACATTAGTGCTGGAGGGCAGAAAGCTTATCGATGACAGAATGAATGCAAATACTGAATTGCCTAAGATGCTGGAGGGGTAGATATGGCTCATCGGTACACACAAGAACAGCGAGAATTCATACGAAGCAATGCTCCTGAAAAGTATAACGAAGAAATTACTAAATTGTTTAATGATAGGTTTGGGACTGACATCACAGAAGGACAGATCAAAAGCTACAAAGCCAATCACAAGATTAAGAGTAACGTTCCAAGGAAACGGATAACCGGTGATGAAGGGTTGTTCACACAAGAACAAAAAGATTTCATCAAAAAAAATGTTGAGGGCCGCTTGAATCAAGAACTTGCTGAACTTGTCAATAAAAAGTTTAGTCTGCAGATCACAGTCAGGCAAATGAATACGTTTAAAAAAAATCACGGTTTGGTCAGCGGATTGGATTGTCGCTTCCGGAAAGGGGACAAACCGGCAAACAAAGGGACAAAGGGATTGTATAATGTCGGAGGTAACAGCACTTCATTTAAGCCAGGGCAGCCAGCTTTAAATTACAAGCCAGTTGGATATGAAAGAATTGATCGAGACGGCTATGTGTTGGTTAAAGTACAGGATGACGGTCCTTGGCAGAAGAGATGGCGGCACAAACATAAAGTGATGTGGGAGGAAATAAATGGTCCAGTACCATCGGGTCATGCTTTATTATTCATTGATCAAAACAAACAAAATATAGTATCAGAAAATTTGATGTTGGTGACCCGTAAGCAGTTGGCCCGTTTAAATCAAAATAATTTACTTTCGAATAATGCCGAATTGACTAAGACCGGCATTATTATGGCAGACATCTACGGTAAAATCGGTGAACGAAAAAAGATGAATAACGGTCGTAGGATTAAAAGGCAACCAAAGGAGGTTGCGGGGAAATGAGCCAATCTAATAAGCAGGCGCAGATCGAATCCACCTTTATAAGCAAAGCTTTTTACGGTTATGTTGATCACGCGTTAGAGGCAAGTAAACCGCAGATGTCGGAGCATGCTAAGCAATTGCAGGCGATTATCGACAAGTCCGGTCAAGGCATCATATTGGTGGCAGTCAATAAATTATACAAATCACACTGTGTATGTAGGCATGAGGGGCAGTTGTACAGTTACCGTATCTGTGATGATAACGGTGGATGGATACGAAGGGAACATGGGTTTCGTGGGTACGGCGGTGACGCATGGGAACAGGCACCCAATTTTGTACAACTTAAAGATTTAGAGTTGGGTCAGATGGAGTTGTTTTAAGGGGAGAGATTATACACCTCTCCCACCTAAGGAGGATGAACAGAAATGGCACAAGACAATAATAAAGTTCTGATACAGGTTGAGCATCAGATTTACCCTGAGTGGGGAGTAGGGAACGTTTACGACGTTAAGCCAGAATCCGACATGGCTCTAGTAGCATTCGTAAACGTAGATACTGTTAAGTATGGATCGGGACCCGGTCGGAGGAAGTGGTATCCCTTGGATCACCTAGAAGGAGCAGAGGAAGGAGTTTAAACATGATCATCAAACCTCTAACTCAGCGCCAGTCCGAGGTGTTGGACTTCATTAAATTTTTTATTGGAAAAGAAGGCTATCCCCCAACAGTTCGCGAGGTTGCAGAGTACATGAAGTATCAATCAACTTCAACGGCATTCCATCTGATTGAGCAACTGGTCCGAAAGGGATTCGTCACCAGAGGCGATAGTGCTCGGACAATTCGAGTTATTGATCGGGGAGAGTTGGAAGAACCCGTTCGGAAGCAACCAGGCGGTAAATATAAAAAAGAACGAGATGATGCTTTGGCTGCTCTGGCAGAGGCACAAAAGACCATAGCCAAACTTAAAAATGAGAACGAACAATTGAATGGGGAAATGGACGGTCTGCTCCTTAAACTTGAAGATAAGTCTCCAGACGCTGCTGGATATTACATTGAAGTATGCAGACTACGGAAGGAAATTAAAGAAGCATATCAACGCATGTGTAACAATCAACCGCTTGCAGTCGGATTTATATTGTCAGATGCCTTTAAAAGGGATTAAGGAAGAGGTAGAGTCATGACACATATTGCGAAGTATCAAAATGAATAGGGAGCGTGCGTGGAAGTGGAAATTGTAGTTTTTGAAAATGGTAGTAAATCGAAACTTATAGCTGTTCTTGTCGAGGACAACGGTAATGAACGTGAGTTAGTGAGAACTGATAAAGGCAGGGATGATTTGCTGAATCAAATCGACGAAATGAACTTATCACACCTGACAGTAGAATTCAAATAGATATAAACTGTGCTGGAGGAAGAAGCACATGATCAAGAAAATAACAAAACGTTTCAGACCATCTAATGAGGGTGGCTTATTTCATAATTCTCGTGAGGACGTGGCTGCCTTAGCAAAGTTTTGCAATGAGCTTGCGGATAAGGTCAATGAGCTCACAGACAAAGTGAATGAATTGGAGGTAGAGAGTAATAGATAAACAACCAAGGATGACGGTGGATGCAGCTAAAATTCTAGAATGGATCGAAACTAGCCCATTAGCAGAAGGGTTTTGGGAAAGCAAGAACGCCACTGTAGCATTTGACAACCTCACAGATGCGATCACGCTTGGAGAGTTGGCACCGGATCCTATCCCATTACCAACCATTAAGCCGGGGGATGTTAAATCTATGAATGAATTGGAATTGTTGCTTTTGAAGATGTGGGCTGAGTTCGGTATTGAGTATATCTACAAATACAAGAACCGGATTAAGGTATTCAAGAGGGAAGGGTTAGTTAGCTATGAACTTTTCTGTGACTTGACATACCGAATGTTTACCGATGTGGAGGACATCGCAAACGATGACGATTTATACCCCGAAGATTGCAAAGTGAGCGTCACAAGCTTAATCGAAAGTAGAAGCGTATCTTAATGCACAGTATGAAATTTATACACAATAAAAATAACCAAACAGCAAAGACCCCCAATACCTGGCCGGGCGTGGGGGTCAATCGGTAAATGGTTCCTTCATCCTCATTCAAATATAACATACGAAGGGGAATGAGGGGAATGGCTATGGTGTGGGGACAAGGGGAGCTCTTTGCAATAGCGTCGAAGGAAGAAATACAGCAAACCGAATTCTACCTCGGAAAATATAAATCTATGACACTCTTCATGACTGATTTTGAGAACTATGAAAGAGAAATGAAACAAGTGGCCATAGATGGCGAGGTAGCAAGACGGATAGATCAGGAAGATCTTCATGCTGATAAAACGGCCAACGCTGTTATTCTTATAGAAAAGCAAAAGTGGGTGTACAACCAGTACCGTAAATATAAGCTTATGATCGATCGGGCACATAGTCAGATTCTGGACGATGATGCCAAAGAAGCAATAGATATCAGATTCATTAAAGGTTACAGCCGCAAAGAGACAATTATGTTTATGCGTCGAGGGGTTGCTCATAGTACAGTGGATCGGCGCATCGATGACGGCATTGTATCAATTGCCAACACTTTGAAGCTCTCAGGATTCTTTGAAGAAATTAGCGAGAAATTTTGACGACAATGTGGGATATTTCGGGACTTATTGAAGACCACTTGATGATTCTAATTTGTTATATTTGTATTGTAGAAATAGGCGAGAATGACACGCACAGCTGCATGAATGTGGCACTTAACTGGGGCGTAACTCTTCTCGTCTTTAATTCTATAAAAAAACAGATTACATTCTCCGATAAATAGAAGTAAGGAGAGTGAAAATCTAGTGGACGATTTTGGTGAAATCAGGTCTGTCTTTTTGCAGGAAGAATTGACATTGTTGGAGAAAAGAAAGAGAAGGAAGAAACAAATAAATCGACTTATAATGTTGATGTTTTGCTTCGTCCTTATTTTAATTATTGTAAGCTTCTTGTTTTCTCTTGGAATGGATAGTAAAACCAATACAATAAGTGCAATAGGGTTAGGGATTGCAACTTTTATGTATCCCATTATGGTTATTATTGATCCAAGTTCACAATTTGATAAACAAATATTTGATATAAAAAATGAAATTGATCTCCTTAGAATAGGGACAGATTCTATGGAGTTAAGAGCAGAAAAACAATTCAGAGTACATCAAAGTGAGATAAAAAGATATTATGATCAGTCTTTGAGCCAAAGCAAATGGATTTTCCTAGTAGGAATAATAAGTCTAGTTGCTGGTATGGCAATAATTATACTAACATTAGTTCTTGTATTTAATGGCTCCGAAAGTGGTAATAATGTGATAATTGCAACAACAGGCGGAATAACAGGTATTTTGACAAATTTTATTGCAGTGATATTTTTGAAGATGTACTCTGAAACTGTTAAATCGCTTAATATTTTTCATAATAGACTAGTAGCAACTCATCACCTACATTTTAGTAATTTTTTAATTTCCCAAATTTTTGATGAAAGTTTAAGAGAGCGTACATGGGCCAAATTGGCACTATCTACAATTAGAACTGAGAATGAAGAAACTTTTGAAAAAAGTTAAAGATTCTAAGAGAAAAGCCGATTGATCGAACTAACTGTCATAAAACTAGCGATGCTTAGTTTGACTCAAGTTTCAGAAGCTTGTTAAAATGTTCTTGTCCTTCTTTGTAACAAAGTACGTATGCCTTTAAAGCAAAGAGCAAAGCGTTTTTGCTGCGGACGATACGGACGCAATTCATTAGAAACGTATCGTAATTTTCAATTATCGAAATTGTTTTAACAAATATCGTACATATTCAGACGAAGTCGTTCCTAATGGGGCGGCTTTTTTATTGTTCATTTTTATTAAGGAAGGTGATAACAGTGGTTTTAGAAGAAGTTGAAATGACCTGTACTGAGGTTGCAGAGATTTTGACAGATCCGTATGGGCTTACAAAGAAAGAGCAGCGATTACTTGCTTATTTGCTGGAAGAAGGTAATAGCAGGAAGATCGGTGATGTATGTAAGGCGTTGAAGACTACACCAAGGACACTTCTTTACAAGACCCAACGCTCTCTGAATAAAAAGCTAGATCAAATTCCTGAGAGTGAAGGACAGGCGGTAATTTTAAAACGGAGGAAAAGTGATGAAGAAGTTAAAGAGGCTTAAGGATCCACCGGATTTTAAGCAGCCTAAGAAATGCCAGCGGTGCTATTGGGGAGAATGGACCGGAACAAAGCAATTTTGCAGTTGGCAGAAGTGTGTGAAGAAGGTGAATCCTTCCTGATGTCGAAAGATGTTATTTGGGGGGAGATAGATATTAACATTTGGGCGTATATTATTTATTGTTTTCTAGGTGTAGCGAATATTTATATCTATTCATTGAAAAATATGAGAGGATTTCATAGGTTTGTCTGGTGCTTTATTGGTGGTCCATTTGCTACTATGTACCTGATGTTTTATAAAGATGCGACACCAGATAAAGACCATAGAATCTATGAAATTTATCGAGGGAAATTATTAAAAAAGAAACGTAGAGTTTCACAATGGGATTATCTTAATCAAGTAATTGATATTTTAAAAAAAGAGAGATTGGAAGACGATGAAATCTTAAAATTAAAAAAATATGTTAACGCTGATGTTGAAATAAGAAAAAACGGGCTGCCAGTTATTGTGGCTGTGGTTTCGATAGCTATGGCGATTGTGACCGGATTTATTTTTCCATCTTTAGGAATTGCTTTATATCCCACAGAAGGCAAGGAAATTAATATAATTGGCGCTGCTATCGAAATGGTATTTCTTTTTGTTCTTTTGATTTTCTATTTTGTTATTATTATCCATCGTATAGCTGGGTACGAAAGAGCTCAAATAGTTAAAGAGGGATTAGATTCCTTTTGAAAACAAGTGGCACCTTTAACGGGTGCTTTTTCTTTTGTCTTCTTGACACTGTATAAGCTCATTTCAGGAGCGTGTGTTCTTATTATATAAATACTGGACGAAGGATAGAAAACGTCAGGAACGTGCCATTGCGTTGGCGTGTGAGTCTGTTTTCGTCTCACCTATATGAAAAACCAACTTAACTCAAAGGAGTCATAAATATGGACATCAGGACTATTACTATCGATAAGATTAATGCAGCTACTTATAACCCTCGTGTTGACCTTCAGCCAGGAGATCCCGAATATGAGAAATTAAAGAGATCCATTGAACAATTCGGTTACATCGATCCGATCATTTGGAATGAACGTACAGGGAATATGGTTGGCGGTCATCAACGTTATAAGATTATGGTTAATGAGCTGGGTCATACAGAGCTTGACGTATCCGTTGTGGACTTAGACGATCAACAAGAGAAGCTACTGAACATTGCGCTAAATAAAGTCTCTGGTCGCTGGGATGATGAAGCACTGGCCAGATTATTGGATGACCTGCAGGTAAGTGGAGCCGATATTTCTTTATCAGGATTTGAGTTTGAGGAAATAGAAGAGTTGATTAGTAGCCTGTCGGATACTCCTGATATACAGAAACCAGTCACTGAGGATGATTTCGACGTACAGCAAGCCCTGGATAACATCAAAGAACCCGAGACGCAACGTGGTGATGTGTGGCAACTTGGCCGACATATCCTAATGTGTGGTGACTCTACTAGTGAGGAAGATGTTAACCGGCTTATGGACGGTAAGAAGACGGCACTGGTTGTAACGGACCCGCCTTACAATGTAGCAGTAGAAAGCAGTTCTGCTCGTTTATCAGCCGACGGTCGCAGCTCCATAATAAACGATGATATGCCTGCAGAGGAATTTGTGGGCTTTTTGCATGCAGTCTTCGAGCGATATGCTGCTGTCATGGATCCGACTGCAGCTATATATGTCTTTCATCCCTCATCCTATCAACGGGAGTTTGAGGAAGCTATGAACGCTGCAGGTATTATCGCTCGCTGCCAGTGCATTTGGGTAAAGAATGCGGCCACGTTCGGATGGGCACAGTATCGCTTCAAACATGAGCCAGTGTTTTATGCACATATTAAAGGGAAGGCTCCTGCTTGGTATGGCGATCGTTGTCAGACTACAGTTTGGAAGTCTGGTTTACCAATGGAGGAGCAGTTGCCTGAGACGATTTGGGAGGTTTCAAAAGGTGACGTTAGTAAATACGTGCATCCTACACAGAAGCCACTAGAGCTCCTAGCTATTCCAATTAGGAACAGCAGCAAGCAAGGCGATGAGGTTCTAGATTTCTTCGGTGGTAGTGGATCCACTCTAATGACTTGTGACCAGCTTGGTCGGACATGCCGGACAATGGAACTGGATCCGATCTTCTGTGATGTCATTAAAAAGCGATACCAGGAAGCCACCGGTGTTGATCCAGTTCTGATTCATCATGCTGATCCCGTAGCTTAAAAATAGGCTTAAGTTTTGTTGTTTATTTTCTTATTAAGCTAACGGGCAGTTTAGTGAAGAAATCAGAAAGAAGGGTTTGGACAGGAAATGTAGAATTCGACCAATAGAAATAACCATTAAAGGGAGTTTTTTTATGAATAAATTTATTGAAATCATTAAAGGGGTTTATCCTGACCTATGCATTGAAGACTATTATCTTAATGACATTGGACAAAACAATGATGTGTTAATTGTTAATAAATCTTTGGTATTTAGATTTCCGAAATATAAAAATGGAATAATTCAATTAAGAAGAGAGACGGAAATTTTGAAATACATTAAAGGTATCGTCTCCACTTCTATTCCGAATCCAATTTATCAGTCTTTTGAAGAGTTAGAACCAGGTAAGGTCTTCACTGGCTATAACCTAATAGATGGTGTTCCTTTGTGGAAGGAAAGTTTAACAGGTGTTAAGAGTGTTGAATTGGTTAAAGGGTTGGCAAAACAACTTGTTTCTTTTCTTGTAGAACTCCATTCTATTCCAGGAGAAAAAGCAAGTCGAGATTTGAATCTAAAGGTTCGTAATCCTCGTGAAGAGATGTATAACCTGTATGATAAGATTCAAAATAAATTATTTCCTTTTATCAGAAAAGACGCTCAAAATGAAATATCACAATCTTTTGAAACGTTTCTAAAAGGGGAAGCATTCTCAAATTTAAATATAACGCTTTTACACGGAGATTTCGGAGCATCTAACATCTTATGGAATCCAGAAACAAGTATGATTTCAGGGATAATAGATTTTGGTGGTTCTGGTTTAGGAGACCCAGCGTATGACTTTGCTGGAATATTTTCCAGCTACGGTGAAGATTTTTTCAATATGTGCATTAACCTATATCCCAACGGAACTGAAATTTTTGAGCGTGTGAAATTTTATAAAAGTACATTTGCATTGCAAGAAGCACTACATGGGTTTGAGAATAACGATAGGCAAGCCTTTGAAAATGGAATTAAAGATTATAGATAGATGTCTTGCTCCACTAACGAGGAACGATAGTTTAGAATCAACCGCCTGATATGGGGCGGTTTTCTTATACCCAGACAAATTAAAAGGAGGACGCGTTAACGTCCTCCGAATCACCCAGGGTATCCCCCGGCTGAGATAGCGGCGCGCCACGCGTGGCATTTTGCAGAGATCCGCTATCTCGCATTCCATCATAACGGAAAGCTGAGGGATACGTAAATGGGAACACCAGATGAAAATAATTTAATGTTGCAGCATGAGCTTGAAATCATGGCCGGTATCCTGGAGTCAAAAGCACAGTATCGGAAGATCGTTAAGGCTGGAATAGCCAAGTGGGTCAAGGACTTTCAGGATGGACGGATTGAGATCAAGACGGTGGATGACCTGAAGAAATTGATTGAAATAGATATCGAATTGCAGAAGGATGAAATATAAAAAAAAGGCCAATTTGGCCTATATTAATAGAAGTAACCTCCGAGAACTAATCGTCGCCGATTTAGCCCCTCTTTCAAATGTTTTTCTGACCTAACATGGTCAAAACGGTCAATATCTCTCTTGAAAGATCGCAACTCGCAGTAGCGAGTAAAATTGTTGGAGGTGAGAGACGGTCAAAAGTTTGCCCAAAATAATCGACCCCTTCCTCTTACACATATATTTACGCATAATAATTCAAATAGTTTCACTTTTCGAAGAATTTGGGGGTGGTGAAATGTAACATGGCCAGAGAACGAAGTCCTGAACGGGACAAGGCTAAAAAGATGTGGCTGGAGAGCAGCGGGACGATGAAGCTTAAAGACATCGCCGCTGCTCTTTCTGTTGGGGAAAGTAAGGTCCGGAAGTGGAAATCACTGGACCGATGGGAAGACGATCTCAAAGGGAACGCTCCACTTGAGACTAAAGGGAACGTTCCACATAAACGTGGTGCTCCCAAAGGGAACACAAACGCTGTAGGAAATCGTGGGGGCGCACCGCCTGGAAACCAGAATGCCATCGGTAATAAGGGGGGATCGGGTGGCCCTCTTGGTAATAAGAAGGCTGTCACTACTGGAGAGTATGAAACGATCTGGATGGACGCATTAGAGGAGGACGAGCAGGACCTGATTGAGCTTATCGATACTGATCCGATTCAACAAGCTGATGAAACGATCTATCTTCTTACTATTCGAGAACGGCGTATGCTGCAGCGGATCCAACGTCTCATGAATGGACTAACCGAGAGACAACGTCGGGTATTGAATGAACTCAAGGCTATCAAGGATGTCATGACAGTCCATGACGAAAAGACCGGTATAACAAAGTCGGTACCAGTCACCAAGACTGAGATGGTAGAGACACAAGTCGAAGAGACTGAGTACAGGACCATCGACGACATCATTAAGCTGGAGGAAGCTCTTACTCGTGTTCAGAATCAGAAGATTAAGGCTATAGAACTTAAGAACAGGCTGATTGCCGTCGACGAGGAAAAACAACTTCGTATTGATAAATTGAAGCTTGAGCTGCGTGAATTAAGAGGTGAAGATGATGTAGATCCGCATGAGCAGGGCAACAATTACGAAAATGCATTGAATGCCCAAGCTGCAGCAGTCTTTGCAGATGAGGTGAACAACGATGAAGAGACGTAAGCGAACCACCTCATTTAAATTTAAGCCATTTAGCTTAAAACAAAAGAAGTTGCTTATGTGGTGGACGAATGATAGCCCTTATAAGGATTATGATATGGTCATAGCTGAGGGAGCTATCAGATCAGGCAAGACAATTGCTTGCATTGATTCGTTCATAACTTGGTCGTTAGCTAAACATCGAGATCAGAACTTTATCCTCGCAGGTAAATCAATGGGTGCGCTGAAACGTAACGTACTAGAGCCAATGTTTAAGATACTGACAGCTAAAGACATAGATTATTACTATCATAGGTCGGAAAATCCCCATGTTGTTATTGGCACAAACACTTATTATCTATTTGGGGCAAACAATGAGTCTAGTCAAGATACACTGCAAGGCTTAACAGCAGCAGGTGCATACCTGGATGAGGTAGCGTTATTTCCTCGATCGTTTGTTGATCAGGCAATTGGTCGGTGTTCGGCTGAGACTGATGGTAATGGAGCAAAACAATTCTTTAACTGCAACCCAGAAGGACCATATCACTGGTTTAAGAAAGAGTTTATTGATAAACATAAACAGAAGAAAGCATATGTCCTGCATTTTACATTGGAGGACAATTTGTCATTGTCTGATAGAGTCAAAGAGCGATTCAAGCGTATGTTTTCAGGCGTGTTCTTTAAACGTTACATCCTTGGACTTTGGGTAATGGCTGAAGGTGTCATCTATGACATGTTCGATAGTGACAAGCACATAAAACCGACTATCGATCGGCCATATTCTCAATACTACATCAGTTGTGACTATGGCACGCAGAATCCCACTACGTTTGGACTGTGGGGTATTCATAAGGGCGTATGGTACAAGGCAAAGGAGTACCACTATGACGGACGTTCTAAAGGCAAACAAAAGACGGATGAGGAATATTATGACGATCTCATAGATTTTATTGGAAATAAAGCAGTGAAAGGTGTGATTGTTGACCCTTCAGCTGCTTCTTTTATTGCCACAATAAAAAAACGTGCAAAGTTTCGTGTTATTAAGGCAAACAATGATGTTATTGACGGAATACGTAATGTGGCTACCGCACTAAATCAAGAAATGATTATGTATAACGATTGCTGCACAGAAACGTTTCGTGAGTACAATTCCTATGTCTGGGACGACAAGGCAGCGGATCGTGGCGAGGACAAACCGTTAAAGGAAAACGACCACCAAATGGATGGTGATCGTTATTTCGTTAATACAATTCTATTCCGTGAAGCAACATTCTCATTCGATTAGATAGGAGGCTAAAATTTGAATACAACACAGGATATTATTCGTAATCTAGATGACAATGCACCAATGACATTGCGGGAGATCATTACTCAGGAAATGAATGATTTCAAAGGTTCGAATCGTCGTAAGTTAATGCTTATCGGACAAGAGTATTATGGGCTGGACCACGATATTTTAGAGAAGCGCAGAACAGGGATAGGCGAAGGTGGTCGCATAGTGGAAGTGCCTCACCTAGCTAATAACAAACTAGTGCACGGCTATGTCCGTAAGTTAGTTGATCAAAAGGTAGGCTATCTACTATCTAAACCGTTCGGCATTCAAGCGGATGGAAATGAAGCCTATAAGACAGCATTAGAGGGCTATCTAGGTAAATCATTCAAGCGACTACTACGTAATGTAGGCAGGAATGCCATCAATAAAGGCATCGGGTGGATTCAGGTATATTACAACGATAAAGGGGAGCTTTCTTTTAAGCTCATACCATCTGAGGAAGTTGTGCCATTGTGGAAGGATGCAGCACACACAGAATTGGACGCAATCATAAGGTTCTACGAGGTTGAAGTCTATGAGGCTAAGAATAAAATCACGATTACCAAGGTTGAGTTCTGGAGTCTGGAAGGCGTAAAGAGATACAAGATAGATCCGCGCGTTACAGGTCAGCTCATCCCTGATGAAGATGTAGGTGCAGATACAAGCCATTTCGCCGTTGTGGGAGAAGGTGTTGAACAACCTTTGAATTGGGAACAGATACCCTTCATACCGTTTAAATACAACGACTTGGAAATGCCCCTAGTGCAAGTGGTGAAGTCATTAGTAGATAACTACGATAAAACCATGTCAGGAAATGCCGATAACATCGAGGATTTGCCTGAGGATATCTTTGTGTTAAAAAACTATGATGGTGCTAACTTAGGAGAGTTCCGGAAGAATGTATCGCTGTATCGAGCTATTAAAGTTAGTGGTGATGGAGACGTAGACACACTCAGCCTTGATATCGACACTGAAGCCTTTAAGACTCATGTAGGTATGTTGCGTAAAAGCATCTATGAGTTTGGGCGTGGGCTAGATACACAATCAGAGGACTTTGCTCAGGATAAATCAGGCACGGCCATTCGCTTCAGTTATGGGGATCTAGACTTAGATGCTAATGATATAGAAAGTGAGTTCCAAGCCGGATTAGAGCAGTTGATATGGTTTATTGATCAACACTTATTTAATACTACTAAGGTTGACTACTCAGATATTAGCGTAGACATCCTATTTAATAGGGATATCTTGATCAATGAAACTGAGGCTGTGAAAAATGCTAAAGATAGTGTAGGGATACTTTCAGATGAAACCATCGTTGCTAATCATCCATGGACAACCGATACACAAGCTGAGTTAGATCGCAAAAAGAAAGATCAAGAGTCGGTCATGGATGATTACCCTAGCTTGGGTGTTACTGGTCAAACATCTATCCCAAAAGTAGCTGATGAAGAATGAAGCCAGACTACTGGAAAAAGCGGAGTGAGCAGATAGCTCGTCGCCAATTTATAAAGGCAGATGCTTTTGAGGTTGCACAACGCAAAGAATACGACAGAGCTATGAAGAGCATGCAAAGAGACATTGAGGTCTTCTATCAACGCTATGCGACCAACAATGAAGTTACGATGGCGGAAGCTCGTAAGCAGCTAACTAAGGGCGAATTGAAAGAGTTTAAAATGACTCTAGAAGAATTTACCGAGAAAGCAAAAGATAATGTAGATGGCAAATGGACACAAGAGTTAAATAATGTTTACTATAAGACTCGTGTGACTCGGCTAGAGGCGTTACAAACTCAGATCAACCAGCAGGTTGAGATATTGGTAGGAAGCCGTCAACAAAGTACGGAGAAACTACTTGGGGATGTCTATACAGATACTTATTACCGCACACTCCATGCAGTCCAGACCGGAGTTGGAATGGGCGTTCCTTTTGCTGCTATAGAGCAAACCGGGTTGATTGCTGTATTAGGTGCTCAGCTAGATGGTAACAACTGGTCACAAAGGATTTGGGGTGATAGAACTAAGCTTAGACAAGAGTTATCCACTAAGCTTTCACAGTCGTTTATCCGTGGTGATTCAATTGACCGCATGGTAAAAGACATGATGGGACGATTTGATGTATCACGCTCTAATGCGGAACGATTGATTCAGACCGAGAGTGCTTTTTTCGCTGGTCAAGCAACAGCGGAGGGGTATAAAGAAAGTGGTGTTGTTAAGCGATACGAGGTATTGGCAACACTGGATCTTCGGACAAGCTCTATCTGTCGTAGTATGGATGGAAAGGTGTTTCTATTGTCTGAAAGAGAAGTTAATGTTAATTATCCTCCCTTTCATCCACGATGCCGTACAACGACTGTTGCATCCTTTGATGATGAGAGTGTTGGCGAACGGATTGCACGTGATCCTGACGGTAGCACCTATAATGTACCTGCTGATATGAAGTATGAAGAATGGTATCAAAAACATGTTGTAGATAAATACGGCAAAGACGAAGTAGAGACCATGAAAAAGAAAGCTACTAATGAAGCTAATGATAAGAAAGAGTACGATAAATATAAACGTATATTTGGCAAAGACTTGGGAGCGAAAAACTTTGTTGAATATCAAGATTTAAAGTATACTAATAGTGAGAAATGGAACACATTAAAAGGTCAAAAACAAAAAGTTTTGAACTCTAAAGATTATCGAAAATCCTTTTACGGTATGTTTGGGGATAAGGAAGTAAGAGAGTGGTATATGCATCATGATAAAAATATCCCAAATAAACTAAACACAAGTAAAAGTATTAAGGAACAAGCTATCCAAGCGCACTCCTTAAGGAATAAATACAGGACTGAAGCGCGGTCAATGATGAGTGATAGAGTAGGTGCAGACACATTAAATGAAACACGTCCGAATCAAACCTTTGAGGAATTGATAGCTCATAAGAAAAAGAAATACGGACTCAATGAGACGGACTCATACACAGATATAATCAGGAGCTCACAGACGGTGAACAAGCAAGTTAATAAATCCTTAGGATTGGAGGATTGACCATGATTGAATACAACATATGTAATCAAGCAGACGAGGCTATCTTTGAAAAACAATGTTTTGCTTTTGAAAAGAAGATTCCAGGGCTAATTAAAAAGGAACTATTACATGATGTTGATGATAGTAAAGTTCAATATTACAAACTCGGCGAATCCTCGGTTACTGTCCATAATGACTATTACGTGAATGCGGTCTATGTGAAATCCGAAATAGATTTAGAACAATTCTTCAAATAAAGCACTTTCAACCATAACTGGTAGGGGTGCTTTTTATTATGTCTACTAAAGACTCTGCCCTGTCGTATGGCATATAACAGGGCGGCCATCACCGGACGAGACCGGGATACAAAAGCGAAGATGGAGGGAAAGAATATGAACAAGGACCAATTTATAGCATTAGGAATTAGTGAGGAGCAAGCCACAAAAGCAGCAAATGCTTCACAGGAAGAACTTAAGACGTATATTCCTAAACATCGCTTCGAAGAGGTGTCCGAGGAGAATAAGACACTTAAAGGAACTGTAAAGGAAAACGAGAAGCAACTTGAAGTGCTCAAGACAACAGCAGGAACCAGTGAGGAGCTGAAAGAGCAGATCACGAAGCTGCAGGATGATAACAAAATTGCATCCGAGAAGTACGAAGCTGAGGTAAAGACATTAAGAATCAACACAGCGTTAAAGCTGGCGCTTGCTTCTGATACACACGATCCTGATTTAGTCGCTGGATTGCTAGATCGAGGGAAAATTGAATTAGATGACTCCGGTAATGTTAAATCAGGACTGGACGAACAGATCAAGAGTCTTCGTGAATCGAAGGCTTTTTTGTTTGCTGAGAAAAAGGAAGAAACAGCACCGATGTTTAAAGGTGCCAAGCCACCAGAAGGCAGCGCAAAGACAGAAGCGCCAACAGAAGGATATGCAGTCGGAAAGTCATTTGCAGAACAAAGAAACCAGAAAGGTAGTGAATAACAATGAATTTGAATCCAAGAGTTAAAGAATATGGTTCGCAAGTGGAAATTTTATATACCGTTAACGGATCTATTGCGAAGGTTGCAGGGCTTACGTTGGACGGTTCGAAGTTTACAGCAGGGGCAATGGTTAAAGCTGGTACCGCTGTATCGATGGGGGCAAACAGCCTATGCAAACCATGGGATGATGCAGATGTAGGCAAACCATACCTGACTAATCACGATGTGTTTATTGCGTCTGCTCAAGAAACTGTCATTGTAGGTGCTTGGGAAGAGGCTCTTGTTGTTGCAAGTAAACTCACAGGTGTTACAGAAAAATTCAAAACAACGGCGGGACCACGTTACCGCTACTTCTAAACAGAAAAGGAAGGGTGAAATAAATAATGGGAATTTTATCTCTTGATCAATTTAAACAGCCGCAATTTTTGGGGTACGTAGAAAATAGGCTTATGCCACGTCAATATTTACTTAAAGCACTTAGTGAGTTTGATACAACTTACGATCTTAGCTTTGACTATGATGTATTTACTCAAACGTATGCTCCTAGTGCTGCTATTACAGGTTGGAATTCAGGCGCGCCTTTGCGTGACAAACAAGGACTCAAGACAGTTACGCAGGATGTGGCAAAGATTCAACACGGTATCCGAATCGATGAACGCGAACAGCTTAAGTTCACCAATCCACGAGTTAATAACGAGCGCGAACGAGCAATCCAACGAATTTACGATCAAACTGATAGATTGATCGAAGGTGTTAATGATGCAGAGGAATGGTTGCGAGCACAAGCTTTGTACGAGGGTATTATCACCTTTACATCTCAAAACAATATTAAAGTAGATGTAAACTTTGGATTGGTTCCAAAGGTGGCAGTTACAACACCTTGGACTAACCGAGCTACATCCACACCGATTGATGATTTAAGAGTTGCGGTAAAAGCATACAAAGATAAAAATGCCGGTGTGGCTCCACGCTACATCGATATGTCGGGCGATGCTCTTATGGACATCACTCTTAATCAACAAGTGAGAGGCGCTATTTTCGGGGTTAATAACTCAATGTTGCCTTCACGGGCACAAGTTGAAGCGTTGATCACGCAAATTGCTGATGCCCCTATTGTCATCCGCGTTAATGATGATCAGATCTCGGTAGAGGGTGAAACTCCAACCCGCCTATTACAAGCGCGTACAGTTGTGTTACTAGGCGCACAGCCAATTATCACAGTACACGGACCGACAGTAGAGAAGAATTTCGAACCTGGTATCTACGTGTTACCAATTGTCAAAGAAGGACCACCACCATCCGAAGAAATTTATGTTGGTGAATCGGCGTTTGTAGGTATTAAAAAACCGAGCGAAGTTTATCGCCTAACGGTCTAAGGAGGAAAAGAGATGAAAAAATATAATATCATTGCCCCGGTGCTTCATGCTGGGGTTATTCTTGCATCCGGAGAAATAGAATTGAACATTGAAGATGCTGAGCGTTTGATTGGGTTGAAGGCTATTGAAAACATGGAACAACCTATCGAGACTAACATTTCTGAAATGAGCCTAGACGAACTCAGGGAATATGCCAAGTCAAAAGAAATCGATCTGGGTAAGGCGACCAAGAAAGAGGACATCCTTGCAATTATATTAGAAAAAGCGGCAGCGGTTTAATAACCCCTGCTCTCTTAGGAGGGCTAAAGTATGGATGAGCTCACCGAAAAGGTAGAAGCAATCATTAAGCGGCGTTGGAACCTACCAGAAAAGCATGACCTTCTCATGAGTTCCTATATTGACGAGGCTGGATATCACATCATGAATTATATTAATTGTTCATCGATCAGTCAGATACCTGAAGCACTACTATACACATGGGCATCCATTACAATGGGTGCCTTTTCTGCACAACAAGGCCACATCGAAGAGTTAGACGACTTCTTAGGTGGTGGGGAAACAGTGAAGATCGGTGACACTTCAGTAGCTGCTGGTTCGGGATCGAATGGTTCAATTGGCTCTGCTGTCCAAACGGCAATGATAGGTCACCACAACGACCTAGTACGCTATCGCAGGGTGGTGTGGTAAATGAACGTAAGAAGGCAACGTAGGGCAATAGAGAAGTTATACGAGGACAAATGTACAATTAGTCGATATGGGCCCGTTAAACAGCCAAATGGAAGCACTAAGCAAGAACTTCAAATGGTTCATGCGGACACGCCTTGCCGAATCTCTCAAAAGGCCTTAGGTAGTAATGGACAAACCGAATCATCCAACAACATCTCGTACGAAACAAAGCTTTTTATCTCACCTGACATAGAGATCAAGCAAGGTGACACTATTAACGTAACGCGTGGGACTCTAGCACACCTATACGTGGCTGGAGAACCTTTCCCCTACTCAACACACCAAGAAGTTAGTTTACAGCGTAAGGATAAAGCCTAATGTCAGGCTTAGGGAGCTTTGACTTCTCTCAACTAGAACAATTGGCTGCTAGGTTCAAAGGGGCAGTAGATCGAAACCTTGCAGATCAGTTTATGCATGATTTTCTTTTTGAAATGGCATACCGTGCTGAAGGAAAGATTAAGATGCGTACCCCTGTGGATACAGGCGACCTACGGAGGCGTTGGAAGGTTGGCGAGGTAAGAAAGGTTGGGAACGCGTATGTTGTTGAGATATCCAACAACCTTGAATATGCAAGCTATATCGAGAATGGTCACCGTACTGGTAAAGACTTAACTGGTTGGGTATCTGGACGATTCATGGCGACGATATCTATGCAGGAAATAGAACGTGAATTACCTAGATATCTTGAGATGAGGCAAGTTGAATTTATCGAAAGATTACTAGGAGGTTAATAGAGGTGAAGCCATGGTAACTATAAACAATGTGCTTGATGGTGTGATATTAAAGTTGAGCCAGAGCTTTCCTAGTGCAACCATTTATGAAGAAGAGATCAAGCAGGGCTTAGTTGAGCCTTGCTTTTTTGTTAAGCTTTTTCCCGTCGCGCAGGATAAGGAGTTTGGCAGACGCTATAAACGCTATCACACATTCGATGTGCATTACTTCCCTTTGTCAGTGGAAGATGCCAATAAGGAGATGCATGATGTAGCTGAAAAGTTATATGACGTACTGGAATGGATATCAGGTCCACACCATGGGTCTAAGATGAATCACGAAATTATTGACGGTGTGCTTCACTTTTTCGTCTCATACGATTTCCACATTATGAGACCTAAAGAAGCTGTACCGAAAATGCAAACTCTCACTGAGGAGGGATTTATTAAAAATGGCTAAAGCTGAAGATAAGCCGGTAGTTACCCAAGGGTATACCAAGTCACAGATTACGGAATCTAAGAAGTTCGCAGAGAATCAAGATGTTCTGAACGGACTCTTAGAAGATGGTAAGACATACACGATTGAAGAGGTTAAGGCGATCACAAATACTTTTTTAAAGAAGGAAGTGAAGTAACGTGGCTGGAGGAACATTCGTAACTCAAAACAAAGTAAGACCAGGTGTATATATCGAAACTAGCTCAGTGCCGAAACCGCTTGGAACTTTAGGGGAGCGTGGCATTACAGCATTAGCTCTTACATTGCCTTGGGGGCCATCTAAACAGCTTATTACTGTAGAGTCAGGAGCCGACACCTTCGACGCGCTTGGATATGACATAACAGATACTTCATTACTATTAGTCAAAGAGTCACTTAAACGAGCTAAGACATTGCTCTTGTATCGTTTGAACGAAGGCGTTAAGGCTATCGCAACACTAACTGATTTGACTGTAACGGCTAAATACAGTGGCGTGCGCGGCAATGATGTTTCAGTCATCATCCAGACCAACATAGATGACCCTGATAAGTTCGACGTTAATACGCTCGTTTCAGGAGTAGTAGTAGACACGCAAATCGTTTCAGGCATTTCAGGGCTTGAGTCAAATGATTGGGTAGTGTTTAGCGACACAGGCAACTTATCGGTTACAGCAGGGCTTCCGCTTACAGGTGGTGCCAATGGCACAGTGACAAATGCAGATCACACAGCATTCCTTGCCGCAGTTGAGTTGCAAGACTTCAACACCGTTGGACTTACTACCGATGAAGCACAACTGAAATCAGTGTACACAGCCTTTGTTAAGCGTCTGAAAGAAGATGAAGGCAAAAACATACAAGTAGTAATGCCGAGCTACCCTCTGGCTGATTACGAAGGCGTGATAAGCGTCAAAAACGGTGTCATCTTATCCGATGGCACAACAATAACGAACGCACAAGCAGTCGCGTGGGTGGCAGGAGCCACAGCAGCAGCTAATGTTAATGAAGCGCTCACCTATAGTGCTTATGACGATGCAGTAGACGTTATACCACGTTACACCAACAGTCAGATCATAGCAGCCTTAAACGCTGGAGAGTTTGTATTTACTGCAAGTGATGGCAGAGCGATTGTAGAACAGGATATCAATACTTTGCACAGCTTCACGGTTAAAAAGGATAAAAGATTTAGAAAGAATCGTGTTATCAGGGTACTAGATGGTTTAGCGAATGATATTAAGAGGATATTTGAGAAATTCTATGTTGGTCAAATAGACAATACTAGTGATGGCCGTAATTTACTAAGAAGTGAATCAATCAGCTTATTTAATAAATATCAAGAGATTAACGCCATTCAAAATTTCGATGCACAGAACGACATTACATTTGTTCAAGGTGATGAATCTGACTCAGTATATGCAGAAAGCTTCCCTCAGCCAGTAGATTCTATCGAAAAAATATACTTTAGATTGAAGGTGAAGTAATATGTCATTTCTTAAAGCAGGAGACACGATCAGCGGACAAGAGGGACGAGCGTACGCCACGATCAATGGTCAGGTAGAAGAAATGTTTTACGTTAAAACTTTAGAAGCCACCGTTGAGAAAAACAAAACCGATGCAAAAATGTTAGGTAAACGCGGAACACAGCATAAAGCTAATGGCTGGACAGGCACAGGAAGCATGACGATCTATTATGTTACTTCTCGCTTCCGACAAATGATGCTGGACTATATCAAGACAGGTAAAGATACCTACTTTGATATCACGGTTGTAAATGAGGATGGAGGATCCTCTATCGGTAAGCAAACTGTAGTTCTGAGAAGCGTTAACTTAGATAGTGTGATCATGACGAAAGTCGATACAGAAAGCGAAATACTTGAAGAAGATGCTGACTTTACGTTTGACGATGTAGATGTGCTAGACCAATTCAAAGCCCCAACATTGGGTTAATAAAATAATAGGAGGAATTATGTATGAATGATTTAAGTATGTTTTTTGCGCAAAATGTAGCAGTTGAGGTGGCAGAAGAATTTGCAGTATCTCCAAGGTTCAAGGATAAAGATGATAAGCCAGTGAAGTGGAAACTACGTTCGATCAGCGAGGAAGAGAACCAAGAGTTAAGAAAGTCTGCAACTAAGAAAACGAAGGGTAAGGGCGGCGTTTATACATCTGATGTTGATCAGAATGAATATCTTTCGAAATTGGTTGTTGCTTGTGTGACTTTTCCAGATCTAAAGAATGCAGAGATTCAAAAATCTTACGGTGTAATAGGGGCAGAGAAGTTATTGCGTGTAATGTTGCTACCAGGAGAGTTTGGAAACCTGATGGAAAGGATCACGGAAATGAACGGTTTTGACCGTGACGTAAACGGGTTGATTGAAGAAGTAAAAAACTAATAGAGGAGGGCGATAGTGAGGCTAATCTAGCTTACTACGCTCTCCATGAATTAAAAATCCTCCCTCACGATTTAATGAACATGCGGATAGAGGAAAGAGCAGCAATATATGCCATGATCGCAGTTAAAATCGAAGCCGAAAAAAAAGAACAAGCAAAGAATAAAGGTAAGAGTCGTAAAAATTGATAGCATTGCAATTATTATTATTATTATTACATTAAGGCGCCTAAGAACAGGCGCTTTTTCTATGTGGAAAGGAGAATGGCCTTGGGTACAGTAAGCACTGGGTTAGAGCTGTTTGATAGGTTTTCTAGACCACTAAATGCGGTAAATACGGCTTTGCAGAATACAGTCAGGGAGAGCAATAAGTTACAAGCATCACTCTCACGACAAATGACGGTAAACATAGATGCATCTAGCGCGTTACGACAAGTAGAGCAAATTCGCAATCAAGCAAGTAGATTGGGATCAGGCGCCGTTATAAACATAATGATAAATGCACAAGATGTTGAGCGAAAAATAGTACAGATACAAAATCGAGTGAGAGGCATGTTCACGCAGTCTGTTGTTAACATAACGTTAAATGCTGGAGACATTGTGGGGCAAGCGCGACTTATACGGTCTCAAATAGACCAACAGTTAAACAACATTATTGCGCGGATACGTTTGGAGATGCCGGCGCAGCTAGAAGCTATGTTTGGAAATCTACAACGGTTGGTGCTCCAATTGATCCGAGCAGTCAGACAGTTACGCACGACAAGTGGAGCAGATGCTGCGCAGCTTCAAAACGCACTACAAAGAATTGCCGCTCTTGAAGCTCAACTTATTAGGTTGCAGGATCAACTCAATGATCGAATCCGAGACGGTGGGCGGGCATCGGGTGGAATGCTATCAAATTTAAAAGCGATTGCAGCTACCTACTTATCAATTGCTGGTGCTAAGAAACTAATTGAATCAACAATTGGTGGATCAATGGAACAGCAGAAAATGCAAGATATGTTCATTGCACGGACTGGCGACGCTCGAATCGGTACGGCGATGTTTGACCAATTTAAAAAGGATGCATTAGCCGCTGGTCAAGATGTTAACAAGTCGCTTCAAGGGACGCTGTCATTCTTCTCAACGACCCAAAATACAGACCACCTCAAACAACTTAATAATCTTGCTCAACGAATGAACGCTTTTGATAGTGCGGGCAACGGCATAGAAGGAGCTACATTTGCGTTGAAAGAAGCTATGTCAGGTGACATTGTTTCACTTGCCGAACGCTTTAATATGTCTAAGACAGACATTAGAGCCTTTAACATTGATGATCTTGGTAAAGCTGGTGACATGGATGGATTTATCAAAGCGTTCGATAAACTACTTGAAAAACAAAAGATGGGTCAAGCGGCTTTTGATACTATGATGGCAAGTCCAGCCAAGCAATTGGAAACCTTAGGGAATAATGTTAGATCCACATTTGCGAATGCTGGCGACGCAGCGGTTCAGGCCCTCCTACCGTTAATTACAATGATTAATGAAGCTTTTAAGGCTGGAACATTCCAGTCATTTTTCGATGGATTAAGTACTGGGCTAGCATGGGTGACAACACTTGTAGTGGGCTTTGCGAATGGTGCAATGTGGCTGTGGGAAGTTATTCAGACTCACTGGTCGTTGGTCAGTTCAATCCTAGCCGGAATAGGTGCAGCAATCGCTATGTTAGTTATACCATGGCTCTGGGCCATGATACCGCCTCTCATTGCATCGGCCGTGGCTTGGCTAGCAGTTACATGGCCTATCCTCGTTGTTGCCGCTGCAATCGGCGGACTTGTATTTATGATACAAAGAGCTGGCTTTACATTTTCGGACGTGCTTGGGTTCATCGGAGGATTGTTCGGGATTCTGTATGCTGTCATCTATAATAAAGTGGCGCTAATATGGAACATCATTGCGTCTGTTGCGGAATTTATGAACAATATATTCATTGATCCTGTGTACGCAATAGAAAAGCTCATTTACGATTTGGCTGTAACGTTCGGTGGCCAGATGGTTAACATGCTTCGTAGTGCAGAAGATTTTGCTGGTGGGTTTATGAAAACAATCCTTGGTGGAATAAATGGCGTGCTTAAAGGTTTTAACTGGCTGAGTAAGAAAATATCAGACATGACAGGCGTTGATTTAGGAACAGCAGACATGTTTGACGTTGAAAATATCAACTCTGTGTCCGACAAGATGCAAGGCATGATTGATAGTTGGGAAAAGCCGACAAGCACCAAGAATGTTGTTAACTTTGATCGGATGGAGGCTAAAAATCTCAAAAATCAATTCGACTCTGGATACAAAAGTGGTTCTAATTTTTCAAAGAGTTTAGATATGTCATTGCCGAAAGTGAATAAAAATAATGATTTATCAGCTTGGAACAAAGCCGCAGATGCAGCACAAAAGGCAAACGGGGACGACGGTAAAAAGAAAAAGAATATCGGCAAAGTAGATAAAGTCGGTAAAGTCGAAAAGCCGGTTGATATCTCTAGTGAGGACTTAAAAGTAATGCGTGACCTTGCGGAGATGAAAAATATTCAATACTTCACAACCTTGACACCTACCGTACAAGTTAAAACAGGCCCGATAACAAACGGAGACAACCTAGATTCCATTGTATCAAAAATTAAAACTGGACTTCAGAATGAGATTGCGGCGAGTGCTAAAGGGGTGTTCTCCAATGGCTGAGTATAGTATTGAATTGAGTTATAACAACCATGAGGTGTTCTTTCAAATCCCTGTCCTCCCTGAGGAAATAGAGATTGAGGGGGCAGGACAGGGAGAAACGCATGATGTTGCAGGATTAGGTGAAATAAACGTTATCAAAGCTCCCAAACTGAAAGAGATTAGTTTTAGTGGTGTATTCCCTGCTGATATGTCAAATGCAATACAGTCCGGCGGTTTTGATGGTCCAGCGGATTTTATCCAACGCATTGAAGATTGGATGAACAAAAAGCGTCCAATACGTTTTATTTACGTGAGTGACAGTTTACAAATAAATATCCCTGCATCAATAGAAGACTTTAATTACAAAGAGGTCGGGGGCGCAGTGGGCGATTGGGAATACGAAATTTCATTGAAAGAATTTGTATTTTACGCTGCTAAGAAGGTGACATTTGCCAAGAAAGCAACGGCAAGTGGCACTAAGAAGACCGCAACCAAAACGAAACCTAAGAGAGCTGATGAAAGAGCTAAGGCGAAAACGGTCACCGTTAAGAGTGGTGATACCTTATTCATTATCGCTAAAAAGAATTTAGGTGACGGATCGAGATATAAAGAGATTCAGAAATTAAACGGTATTACGGATGCCCAGTCCAAAAAACTGAAAATAGGGACCGTAATTAAACTCCCGGGGTGATCACATGGAATTACTGATTGATAACAAAGACGGGAATGTATGGGATGTATCAGACATCGCGACGGATATCAGCTATCGTACTAGCCGAATCGGTAAAGCATCTTCATTGGAGTTTACAATTATCGACCAAGGAATATACCAGAACAAAAAATTCAAGTATCAAAATGGCGATATTGTGAGGTTCAAGGATGGGTCCAACAATGTATTTCTCGGGTATATATTCAAACTTGAAACAGGGCTTAATGGAGAAGCAAAGATTTTAGCTTACGATCAGATGAGGTATTTGAATGTAAGCCATACTTATAAGTTTGAGAAGATGGCGGCAACACAAATCATTCAAAAAATCGCCAAGGACTTTGAATTGAAAGTTGGTAGTTTGGATGATACCGCCTATAAGATACCAGCATTGCTGTTTGATAACAAAACTTTATTCGATATGATTTGTGAGTCACTAGATAAGACCCTTATAGCTAACACGACTAATTTCGTTTTTTTTGACGATTTTGGAAAGCTCACACTTCGAAATACGTCTGATATGAAGTATGGTTTTATGATCGGCGAAGGAAGTTTGATGACAGACTACACTTATTCCAAATCTATTGATGACGACACATACAATCAAATTGTTTTGTATAAGGACAACAAGAAATCAGGCAAGCGCGAGACTTTTAAAATAAAAGACAGCAACACTATTAAAAAGTGGGGGCTTTTACAGCTCTACCAAAATGTCGATGAAAAATTAAATACAGCTCAAATTAACGATATGCTCACAAGATTAATAGCAGTCAAGAACCGAGAAAATAGAACAATGAAAATAGAAGCTATTGGTGATTTTCGGTTGCGTGCTGGTATGTACGTAAATATATATATTGAACGTTTTGGCATTAATAAATTCTTTCTAGTCGATGAATGCACACATAAAAAGAGTGGGGCTAATCACACGATGTCATTAGAATTGAGGTTGGTATAATGCTGGATATTATTAAGCAGGCTGCACTCGATGCAGTTAAGGCTGGTAGTCCCACAGCCATACAATTTGGAACGGTATTATCTACAAGCCCTTTAGAAATTAGCGTGGACCAGCGCCTAACTCTAACAGAGGCTTTTTTAGTTGTACCCGAGTCGATGATGCGCTATGAGATTGATTTAAAGCATGTTCATAAAATGAATAGTCTTCCTGATACGGAAGATTCCTTACTGGATAAAATAGTGATTAGGACGGGATTAGAGAACGGTGACATGGTGATTCTCTTACGTGTGCAAGGCGGTCAACAGTATGTTGTTTTGGACAAGGTGGTGGGCGAATGATTCCACAAGGCGATTTTGAAATGTCAGATGAGGAATTAGAACCAGTCTCTCTACCAAGTAGAACATATAAGCTTGATCTAGTGAACAAAAGAATCAGCAGTCAAACTATTGACGGACTGGATGCAATCAAGCAAGTAGTGTTCAAGATTCTTTCCACTACTCGTTTTGAGCATCTTATTTACAGCAATGACTTTGGTAGTGAGGTGGATCTATCTGCCAATCGTGGGCGCTCTGTGTTTGAATCTGAGGTCCAACGGTGGGTCAAAGAAGCATTAACCCAAGATGATCGCATTGTCGCTGTAACGGGCTTTAGTTTCGTCTATGAGCTTGATAGTGCGTTGGTTAATTTCACTGTTGAATCGGAGTTTGGGAGATATCAAGAGACAAAGGAGGTAGGAGCCGTTGTATGAGGACCGCACCTTTGAAAATATATTAGAGCGAATGCTGGATATAGTACCTGATGGTATAGACAAAAGAGAAGGAAGTATCATCTATGATGCCCTAGCACCAGCAGCCGCGGAATTTGCACAAGCCTACATTGAGCTAGAGATTAATGCCAACCTTCGCTTTCCAGATACGGCAACAGATGAATATCTAGATCGTTCAATTGCGTGGTCGGGAATTGCGCGGAAGAAGGCAAGCAAGGCCAAGTTGAGAGGTGTGTTTTACAACGGAAGTAATGCGTTACTAGATATACCAATTGGTAGCCGTTTTTCGTTAGGGGAATTGAATTATAAGGCAGTTGAAAAACTATCTTTAGGTAACTACCGCATGGAATGTGAAACAACTGGATCTGAAGGCAACCGTCATTTTGGGGCAGTCATACCAATTGATTACATTAACGATCTTGGACGCGGAGAAATTATGGAGTTGCTTGTTGCAGGGGAAGACCGAGAAACCGATGGATCTCTTTATGACTACTACCAAGAAAGAATTTCACGTCCGATAACTTCGGGTAACAGATATCAGTATGAGTTATGGGCACGAGAGATACCAGGAGTAGGCAGAGCTAGAGCATTTCCCATTTGGGACGGTGAAGGCACTGTTAAAGTGGTCATATTAGATAATGATATGCGTACCCCTGCAACGGCTATAGTGAATGCTGTACAAGCATATATTGATCCTACTCAGGATGGTATGGGTGAAGGAGCATCACCCATAGGAGCTAAGGCAAAAGTTGTTGGAGCTTCCGAGGTGCCTATTAATATATCAGTTACAGTTGTGCTAGCTACGGGTGCAACCATTCAGGACATCAAAGAGCAGATTGAGACAGGGACCAAGGCGTATTTAAAGGACCTAGCCTTTAACGATCCGTTAGTAAGGTATACACGGATTCAAAGTATCATCTTAGGGATACCGCCAGTAATTGACTACAGTAACTTATTGGTAAACGGAGGAACGCAAAATATTGAAATTCCACTGGATTCAGTTGCGGTTTTAGGCACAGTGAGCGTGTCATGACAGGCGTGGAAAGATTGAGGAACTATTTACCTGAATACTATGATGAAATCGTAGAGTTTGACGCTCTGACAGCTACAGAAGGTATGGAGTTTGATGGGTTATATTCGGATATTGAAAGATTGTTGAATGAGTCGTATCCTGAGTCATCTACCATATTTCTAGACCGATATGAACGGGACCTACAAATACCTATTGACCCTACTAAACCAGCAAATCAGAGACGGTCTGTAATCATATCTAAGATGCGTGGTAGCGGTAAGGTGTCAGGGTCGATGCTTAAAAATGTCGCTCAGGCTTACGATGGTGGAACGGTTAATGTAGCTGTTGATGTGCCTCATTATACGATCGTAATTACGTTCATTGATTCCTTGGGCATTCCACCGAACCTTGATGATCTTAAACAAGCATTAGAGGATATCAAACCAGCACACATGAAGCTTGAATATAAATTCCGTTATCTATTAATACGTGAAATACACAACGTCCTAACGCTAAACCAGATTCAAGAAATCAAATTATCAAACTTTGCAGGAGGTGCAGCTATTGTCTAGCAATACGCCAAATTTAGATTTACTGAAAATGGACCCTATAACTGACGGTAATGACACGTTTAATATCAAAACGATGATGAACGACAACTGGGATAAGATTGATGAAGCTATGGGCAATATTGACGTAGATATCCCTGAAGCATCTCTCACGCAAAAGGGTATCGTACAACTCAGTAATGCCACAAACGGCACACGAGAGACGTTAGCCCCCACCGAGAAGGCATTAGGGTTAGTTATGTTAGAAGCACAAGCGGGAAAGCAAGCTGGCAATGAGCGAAAAGCGGAAGTGGTTGCCGCGCTTGTTGCCGTTGGCATTCCAGCAACCACGAGTGAAACATGGGCGCAGTTAATTACGAAGATGGCAACGGTTATTAAGGCGACCGGAAACGCAACGGCAGCCGATGTACTAGTGGGCAAGACTGCATCCAATCAAAATGGGCCATTGACTGGAACTATGCCAAATCGGAGTGGAACTATAAATGGCACTCTTACGTCAAATGCAAGTACAAAAAGGATAGAAGTTAACCCTCCTGCTGGGTATTATCCTGGTAACAATAAAGTAGGTAATATAGTGCCTACCCTTTTGCCTGAAAATATTAAAAAGGGAGTAACTATCATTGATTTAGTAGGTACGTATGATCCGGGAGCAGTAACCAGAAGTAGTACTACGATTCCTGGACAGTCTCGTATAACCTTTTCGCCTGGAGAGTGGGGGATGATATCTTTCGAATTTACGTTTGAATTTGAACCCGAACGTATCGCACAAGCATTTGTAAAGAAGGGTGAAATTAACGGAGGTGTCGGGACAGGTACTTTTCTATATAGTCCCTTCAATAACTTAGCTGTTGTTAGCTTAATCGAAGGCGATAGTAATTCGTTATCGGTCACTAACAGTAGTGTTGCTAGTTCTACAATGTATTATATGTCTGCTAAAAAATAGGGAGGTATTTCATGGAAAAAGCTATAGAATTTGTTTCAAGAGCTTATGGTTATGGCGATTATGACGGATTACCCTATGTTACATGGACGGTTCAGTATGGTACCGTGTATACACCGTTTAGTTTCTTTTATTCACACTTTGGGAAAGCGATTGAAAGTGCCTTAAGTGCAGGTTTGTCAGATGAAGAGGTTGCTGTAGCGGCTGCCGAGGTTGATCCAAACAATGTAATGGGGTTCAGAGATTATCTGTTGAAAAATATAGTATAGACAGCACCTTAGATGGTGTATTTTTTATGCCCTCATAACCATGGGGGCTATTTTTATATATGAAAGTGGGGAAATGAAGTGGATAAATGGAATGAGGTTTTAAAGTGGGGGGCAGCTTGGGGCGTTAGTGCTGCTACATATTTTTACGGTGGGTGGTCGGGAGTATTAAGCGCACTGTTGGTATTTGTCGTAATTGACTACGGCACGGGTGTAGCTGCAGCTGGGAGCAAGGGAGAACTAAAAAGTAGAGTTGGGCTCATAGGCATTGCCCGGAAGGTTTTCATCTTCGCAATGGTGGCAGTAGCTCACTTGGTAGATGGGATTTTGGGGGATGCTCATATGTTCAGGGATGCTGCTGCCTATTTTTACATTGCTAATGAAGTCCTAAGTATTATCGAGAACGGCGGTAAACTTGGCGCTCCAATTCCTCCAATTATCATTCAGGCTGTAGAAGTGTTAAAAGGAAAGGCTGGTAACAACGACAAAGGAGATGGCACAAATGCAAAATAGGAGTAAGGGTAACGCGCAAGGGATCGACGTATCCCACTGGCAAGGCACGATTGACTGGAAAAAGGTAGTTGCTTCAGGAATATCATTTGTGTTTATCAAAGCCACACAGAATAGCATGGATAAGAAATTTATTGATAACGTCAAGGGTGCAAAGGCGGCTGGATTGCTGGTAGGGGCGTACCATTACATTGACGACTCAGTAACGACAGCAGACAAAGCCAAAGCGGCAGCTCAAACCTTTTATAAAGCAATTCAAAACGCGGGCGGCGTTAGTGTTTTTGATCTTCCACTTATAATGGATTATGAGAGTAATAAAAGCAATCTGAGTAGAGCAGCCATTACCGCTGTTGCGAAATCATTTTTGGAAGAGATCCACCGGCTTACAGGCGTCAAGCCTTTGGTATACACCTATCCGTCATTCATAGGCAATTTCACGGGTTTGAGTGACTACCCTTTGTGGATTGCACGTTACAATGCTTCAACTGCGCCTGATAACGCATCGGGCTGGACTCGTTGGGATTTCTGGCAGTACAGTGACGGAACTGCAGGCGGGATGCTTCCAAGTGGATCACGTAAGGTGAACGGTATTGCGGGGCAAGTTGATCTGAATGAGTTTGACGGTACTGTGGACGAGCTTCGAGCGCGGTATGCTAAGAAAAAAGAACCTATAAAGGATGGGTACGAAATGAAAGCAACTGATGCAAATAAGATCATTAATACTTACCTCAAGCCTGCTTACGGGACAGCCAAAACACCAGGAGATAAGAAAGAGATCGGAAGATTGGCTGATGAGTTGAGAGTGGCTTCTGGACAAGTGAAGCAAAATGGATAATCAAATTCGTATAGCCCTGCTGACTTCGGTCGGTGGGGCTATGTAAATACTGATATCGCTATATTAATAGATATAGAGTACAATATTGATAACTAGCATATACAAGCAAATCCTCCAACCGATGGAGTTACATAATGGTGATAAAATTGACGGAACAACTTTATGAAAACAAGGCCTCTTACATAGTTATTTGTGAAGATATTTCAAAAATCGGGAATGATAATAGCCTGTTATTCAATCCATTTATGATGAAAAGACTAGCTCTTCCAATCAAATTTGTATTTTCTATCGCCATGGGCCTTCGAGTGAATAACTTAACTTTGGAATCTGCCGAAATGAAAGTATTTAATCCTTCATTAGAAGTCATTTCCGAGCTGGATTTAAAGGAGCTATACTTCACCAACGAAAAATGTCTTAATGAAGATGGATCAAGAATTGATACGATTATTGGAATTCGGATAGAGATGACCAGTGATGACGGTGTACTTTTTGACGATGAGGGAGAATACTACATCAAAGTTTTTGTGAATAACATTGTTATAGGAGAAACCTTCTTTATGATAGCTGCAGAAATAGGTGAGTTAGATGAGTGAATTTCTCCCTGTCCAAAAAGAAAACAATAATCATGCTACTTTTTTAGACGACTACCGAATGAGAAGAGATGCTTCTAAACAAGCACGGTTAAAACAAACTGGGTATACCATACTAGAAACAGCAGCAACTTCTGAACATACACATAACGGAGGGGGTGGCGGAGGAATGGATGAACTTTTGAGAAGGATTGAAAATCTTGAGGATGGATTCAAAGAATTAAAGCAAGACATTAAAGGATTACCAACTACTGCCCATCTTGAACTACTCCAAAAAAGTTTGATTATTGAAATGCAAAATCAAACGAAAGAAATTAGAGAAAACGTTGATATTAAAACATCATCTCTGCCAAACGATGATCGAATGAAAACAATTATCTCGGAACAAGTTAGGGACAATGGTATCGCAACAAAGACCTATGTCAGTGCTGAAATCAGTAAAGCTAGCAATACGAACCTAAGGTGGATTATTGGGTTAGGTGTTCCTGGGTTAATAGCTATAGCCGTGGGATTGCTGAAACTATTCTTATAGTTTACCTTAAGTAGGTGTATTCTCTAAGCATAAGTTTGGTATATATTCACAAAATGTCCCCAATAAGTTATACTAATTAACATTGTACGTAAGCACCATACCTTACCAGTATTGGAGATAGTCTACTAAACTTATTGAGGAGTGTATTTATGAGTAGAACACTCGAGGAATTACAAACAGAAATGATAGTTGAAGCAAGAAAAGGGTTCCCAATTTTGTTGGCTGGTGTAATTGTCTTTTTAATCTTCACCTTTTTACCCTTAGTTTTCCCAATAGAAACTGTGCATTTAGTTTGGATATTTGGCTTAGGTGCTATTTTTCCTATTGGAATTTTAATTAGTAAAATGCTTCGTATTAATTTATTCACTACCAACAATCCTGTAGGAACTTTAGGCGGAATAGTTGCAGCTCCCCAAGCTTTTTACATACCTGTATTTGTAATTGTATATATGAATATACCTGAATACCTTCCCTTCACCATCGGTTTACTAGCAGGCTCTCATTTTCTACCTTACATGTGGATTTATAAAAGTAAAGCTTATCTCTTTGTTACATTAGGTGCGTGTTTTTCTGCCCTAATCTTAGGTGGATTCCTTGTTGATCAAGCATTCACTATAGTGCCTTTAGCAATATCTATTGTGTATGGAATTGGTGTTCTTTTAATTCTTAGAGAACTTAAAGCTAGTCTTGTTTAATCACCATTAATTAGTTGATTTTTTATATGAAAGAAGAGATTTCTGCTACAGCATTTTTTGTCAACTGTACAATACTCATAAATCCTTATTGTGCTAACGGAACACTCCTATTTAGCAATATCATGGCAAGTTAACACTAGAATCAAACAAATACCCACTCAACCGGACGCGGAGGCGTTTAGCTGAATGGGTATTATGAGGGGGAGATGCCCCTCAATTGCATAGTAGCACAGTATTAAATATCTTAACATGAAACATTTCCCAATAATGAAAATCATATCCTACTAGCCTAATTGGTCGGCGGGGTCTTTTTTTGTTTTGGTAAGGAAACTTTTCCTGAGCAGATGATAATCTTCATTTACACGATATCCCAAATGAATTATTGATGTTATATTATATGTGAGCGACGTCCATTGCTAGTTTTTGAAGGTTAGTTTAGTTATGTTAGTGATTAAGCTAACGGGCAGGATGACATGGAAAGTGTCCAAATGTGGAATTCTAAAAGTATTAGGAAGGTAATAGATGGCTTCCTGTCGAACAGTGACAGTAAATTAATACTCGAGGGAAATATTAATGATACAACCAGAGCGATGAGGGCACGACTTACTCGTGAATTTCAACTTTAGGTAACTAAAATTTTTATAAAGATCGAACGGAGGATTTGAGTGGAAAACAACATTGAGATTTCTTATAGCCCACCCGAACCTGAGGAATATATTTCCTTAAGAATAGCAGCAGGTTTAAGTCCGAAAGATTTAACTGGCTCTAAAATAGCACTCCAGAACTCTCTCTTCGTGGTCACTTTGAGACATTTGGATAAACGGCTCATTGGGATGGGACGAATTATCGGAGATGGCGGTTGTTTCTTTCATATTGTTGATATTGCAGTCGATCCAATCTATCAAGGAAAAGGACTTGGTAAGCTGATTATGACCGAAATCATGAACTACTTAGATGAAGAAGCCCCAAAGGGTTCATATGTTAGTTTAATCGCCGATGTACCAGCAGATAAATTATATAAAAGATATGGTTTTGAATATACAGATCCCAAGTCTGTAGGTATGTATAAGAAATATTGAGATCAATGTTTTATGCAAACTCCAGTGTCGGATGATTAAGCTAACGAGGAACGATAGTGCAATGAAGAGACCACAAAGGCATAACGCCAATGTGGTCTTATTTGATTTTTATAAATAAGAATCTAAAAGTAGGTAATGTACATATGTTTATCTATGCCCTAAAGAAATACATTTGCAACTTAATTAGCATGTTACGCAATAGTGCAAATCTAATACTAAACTTCCTGTAGCGGTTGCTTCAGGTAGTACTCCTGTAAGACTTTCGATCGTAATGGTACTCAAATCTTCAACGAAGATCGTTTCCGAACGACCAGCTGTAACAACGATGGTTGATAGCGCGATACCCATGGTATAGTTAACATTAAAGACGGAAGAAGTACTGGTATTAACCACTGTAAATGAACCATTTATTACTAACCCTGTTTGATTTGTAAAGTAAGTAAGAGCAGTAACACTCGGGGTAGGTTGAAAAATGGGATTACATTGTTGGATATTGACAATTTGTTTAGCCACATTATTACAAAAATTAAACACGGCTGAATTTGAGGAATTTCCACACATAGTGAATCACCCTTTCTATTTTCTTTTATGATATGCATGCTTGTATTATAAATATCTGGTTTAACATCACAATTCCTTTATATCTCAAAAAAATGGATGTTTGACTGAGGTCATTTGGCTCAAATCTTCATAAACCATAATAAGGGGGGATTATGGCAATGAAGTTTAAATCAAGACGAACAATAAGGTGTAAACGGCACTCCAAAAAGAGAAAACTTACAATAAATTGCCCCCGACGTTCAAGTTCAAGGAAGAGAAGATGTAGAAAGAAGGAAAATAGATTAATAAAAAAACTTATTTGTATACACAAATGTGTGCCCATTAAACAAGCATGTGATAACAGTACAACTCAAACGTATTTTTGTGTTTCATCAAATTCATTTATAAAATCCCCCTCGGGAACCATTACAATATTAAATACTAGTAAGTCCTGTACAATGCAAATTATGATACAGAGATCGTCCAAATCGTCCAACGATCACGATGTCGCTGATGTAGGTCCGAATTCGTCATTCACGACAATTGTCTCTAATGCAAAATCCGTGAAAATCTTATGTAAGGGTCAGTCCAATCATGAGTGTACTGGTTCACTGGAATTGGATATCCATTACATTGCATTGTTCTAGTTCAAAAATTTTACTAGCTTTTGTTTATAAGGATTGAATCAATCAACACCAAAAAGACCACAGAGGTATAACACCACTGCGGTTTCTTTTGCTATTAATGTAGCATCTGAGCAATTCGTTCTATGTCTTCGATATCCTCATAAGGCACCCACATAGGACCTTCTGACGTGCGTATCTTAGCCCGTTCAGCATCTGTTGATACTTCTGCAAATCCGTTAATTACCTCGCCGCTAGTGAGCTTTACAGTTACCCTTTGATTACTGGATGCAGCTATATGTAATTCTTGTTTTACGTTCATCAGATCCCACCTAATTATTTCTTATCGTTGGTTATTTTAATTCCAACTTTACTTTTAGCATCGGCTATTTCCGACATAGCTGAATACATATATTGATCAGCTGTATTGATAAGGTCTTGAAATTTACTCATATCACTAACCTTTTGATCGTCAATATAAGACAAGACAACTTTATACGCATCCTTTTTGGACAAATAGGCCAGACGGAGATCGTTTTTTGCTCCATTGAGTATCTTTTGAACTTCCTTTGAAACGTTTTTAGGTGTCTTAAGGTTATTGGTACGTGACATTAGAGTTCCAGATGCATCTCTAGCGGTCTCGGCTGCATTGTAAACACTTAATAGGTCGGTAGTTCCAGCAGAAAATGCTTCAATTGACTTTTGGTAATTATCAAAAATTGGAGAAGCTTCCTCTTCAGAAGCATAAACTTCCTTTTCGAAATCCAGTACGGCTTGTTGTTGCTCTTTTTGATTAGCCTTTTCAGAGGTGGCTTTAGCTTTAGTGGCATCCCCTTCTTTAGCCTTGGGTTCAACCTTGGCATCAACTTTGGAAGCATTAGTGTTCTCTTTTTTATTAACTGCTAGCTTATTAGGTGCGTCAGTATCATTATTTGCTAAAACACTAGCGAGAACAATGCCAGCAAGAAGAACCGCTGAAACTATAAAATGTTTTTTTGACGATCCATTCTTTTTGATAGCAGATATAATACCTAGCACTAGAAAAATCGGAAATCCTATAAAACAAAGTACTCCAATAACTACCCCCACAAAATTGCCTCCTTTAATGGTATGAATTATCTATAATGCCCAGTCTACCAAAACTAGGAAAATGTATCTACATAGTATTTCGACAAAAGGATCTAAAATTCTTAGTGATCTCTCAGATGTTCCGATACTGTTACTTTTTTATACCCACTTATATCAAAATATCGATACTTCAACCACTCCGGTTATTACCTCGCCGTTAGAAAGCTTTACGGTTACCTTCTGATTCATCTCAGCGGCTATATGTATTTCTTCTCTAAAGTTCATTCAATCACTCCGTTCATACATTCAATATTCTCCCAAATCAAGAATAAACCCTTCTTCCTTGGAAAAACAATTTGCTTGAATAAAGAACACTCGTTCGCATATAATACAAACAAATGTTCCTATTAGGAGTGAAAAACATGCCAGTGAAGTATCTTGGGAAAATCATCGAAATCATGTATATGGACCAATCAGGAAAGATCACGCAGCGGCGCATCGAAGTGAATAGTATCCGTAATGGATTAATTAAAGCTACTTGTCTAATGACTAGATCGCCACGAACATTTCGCTTGGACAATGTGCTGGCATGGCAGCCAATCAACAAAACAGCTTAGAGGTGAAAGTATGTTGGAGGATCTTGAACGGAAGGTATTAAGAATACTTTGTAACTTTTCTTCCATGCATCAAACGATGCCAACAATGAGGGAATTAGAAATAAAGACCGGCAAGAGAGCAGAGCGCATTAAACACGTGCTAATGGAGCTTGAGAAGAAGATGTACATTAGTTGGGAAGATAAAAGTAGAGTAGACGGGATTATCATCATGGAAGCTTGGGAGTGAAATAGTAGCCGATCAGTGGCTGCGACAAAAAGAGCTATGCAGAGCTAAAAGACGAACTATCTCCGTTCGAGCTTGAAGACCTTTTCCGGTGCCGCGATTCAAAAGCATGAATCTCTTGAAGAGTAAGAACGGATATGCGAGATTCCTAACAAGTCTTCCACAACCAATTAAATGACACCTATAGTTGATAAAACAAAGAGCCGTAGGAGTAATCCTAAATGGCTCTTTGTTTATCCACAACTGTTGATAACTTTTGAATACCACTATGTACTATATAGGAGTCTTTCGACCGGTCATGCTAACAGTACACGGGACATGATGAGTAGGTTAGAGACGATGGTGTTGAGTGGTGCAGATTTACCTATTCTTGTTGTTCGTCAGCAGATTAGTTCGGCCATAGATATACTTGTTCATTTATCCAGACTTCGTGATCATTCACGGAAGGTGATGGAAATTAGTGAGGTATTGGGGATGGAGAATGGGGAAATCAGACTTAATCCACTCTATCAATTTCTAGAAACGGGAGAGAGAGAAGGCCGAATTATTGGACAATTAGAGTCTTGCGGTAATTCCATGCAGCATGTGGAGAAGCTTCGTATGGCTGGTATGCAGAATGGAATACAGATGGGAAGCGACGAGGAGGTGAAGTGTTGAGTACGGCTAGGGTTAGAAAGAAGGCCAACTCCATACATAGAGAAGAGGGTGAACACTTAGATCCGCTAAGAGCATCGCACAGAACGAACCTCCCTGACTATAGTAACTACGAGCTGGGTAGTGTTGAAAAAGGCATGTGTATTGTGATTAGTGGGGGTCTTTTCTACGTTGTGGGTTATCTGTTCTATCATCAATGGATTATTTCACTGCTGTTTTCTTGTGCAGGCTTACTCATTCCTCGTTTCTGGAGGAAACATATGCTAGAACGCCGCAGAGCAAGCATGAGCCTACATTTTAAACAGGCACTGTATTCTTTATCTTCATCCCTATCCGCAGGACGTTCTGTTGAGAATGGATTTAGAGAAGCCGTTCAAGATTTACGAATGCTTGATCCGGAAGCTGAGAACGATTTAATTAGAGAGCTCAACATTATTTGTGCTCGCATGGAGTACGGTGAGCCGATAGAGGAAGCTCTACAGGATTTTAGTCGCCGCGCTAATATGGAGGATATCACAAATTTTGCTGATGTATTTACTTCTTGTAAAAGAACGGGTGGAGATCTAGTTGAGGTAGTACGTCGAACGTCTTCGATCATTAGTGAGAAGCTCGATATCCAGCAGGAAATTTCCGTCATCATTGCACAGAAAAGATTCGAATCCAAGGCGATTCTTGTTGCACCTATTGTGATGATCATATTTATGAATGTAACATCCCCAGAATACATGCTGCCGATGTACAGTGGGGTTGGATACATCATTTCAACATTTTGCCTAATTGGACTAGGGGTTTGCTCTATCTGGATTTCAAAAATTATGGATATCAAATTGTAAGGGGGTGGATAGATATGATTGTGATATGCAGTGTGATGCTGGTTCTGCTAGTGGGAGGTTGGGTGGTGCTGAATCAGCTTGGTGGTGACAAGTATCAACGACTTAGTAAGCTTCCTATGGAGGGAATACGATTAAGTAAGTTGGTACCCCCTATGTTGTGGATATTGGACAAATTTAAACTTTCCACTCGATTTCCATTCTTCTTCTTTAAGGTTCAGCGGTCAATTCAGAAGATTCACGGTATGAGATACAGTGGTGAAATGACGTTACTTTATTTGGGGGAAATGTTGTGTTATAGCTGGCTTCTGCTATGTGCTGGGTGTTTATTGTCCATAGGAATGGGAGAACAGACTGGACTGATTTTCGGAGGGGTTATGTCACTTCTATTACCCGCAGCAATGATCAAGGATCTTCACAAAAAGGTCCAGAACCGAGATCAGGATATGCTGATGGAATTGACGGAGCTGCTGAACAAAATGGTGTTGCTTGTAGGAGCGGGTGAAACGGTACAGAAGGCGATCGTCCATTGTGTCGAACGGAAGAAAGAGCACAAAGATCATCCCTTATATCGTGAATTGATTCGCATGATCGGGGACTGGGATAGTGGCTACTCATTCCAGCAGTCATTTGAGAACTTTAGTAAACGCTGTACATTACAAGAGGTATCTGTCTTCACGACCACAGTGCTACTAAATTTTCGAAGGGGAGGTAATGATTTTGTAGTTGCCTTACGAGATTTATCCCGAGTGCTATGGGAGAAACGTAAGGTAATCACTCGCACGCGAGGTGAACAGGCATCATCCAAGTTGGTATTTCCGATGGTCGTTATATTTTTGGTTGTGGTTGTTCTAGTAGGTTCGCCAGCATTTATGATGATGAATATGTAGGGGGAATGATGAAATGTTAACAATGATACAAGGACAAGCCAAAGGATTATGGGAAGAAGAAGATGGGCTAGGAATGCTGGAAATGATTTTGATTATAGCTGCAATTATTGTTATAGCTGTTATCTTTAGAAAACAGCTATCTGATATTGTTAAAAGCTTGTTAGAGAAGATTGGTACGAAAAGTAATGAATTTATTGATGGATAAGCTTAAAGATGACGAGGGGAGCTTCACTGTTGAAGCTTCTCTTGTTATGCCTATTGTGTTGATGGTGACGCTCATTCTAATGTTCTTCTGTATGTATATTTACCAGCAGTCTATATTACAACAAGTCGCCTCTATTGCGGTCGAGAGGTCGGCATATAGTTGGGATAACAGTCACAAAAATACGTCGAATGGAGCTTTTGCGAAAGGGAATTATGACTCGCTGTATTGGAGAATATCAGATGACCAGATGCTAAGTGCTATCTTCGGTTGGGCAGGAGTAGGGAATACAGCGTCTATTGATTTACCAGGTAACGGTTCGAATGGATCCCTTGCAACTATGAAATTATCGAAAATGAGCCCACTTATGACAGGGAGCATCCAGGGGGAGATATCCTATCAGAATACACTACTGCTGCGTAAAGTCAGCACTCAATTAAACCAGAATATTCATTTATCCCCGTTGGACAAAGTATTATCGGGTGGCTCTAGTATTGAGGTAAGTGCTAAATCTATCGTTGTTGAACCTGTTGAATTTATTCGTACGGTTGATCTAATGCGCTATTACGGAGCTAAATTTAAAGGAATGGGTGAGGAATCTACGAATAAAAGCGATGCGGCTCAAGTTCTGACAAAGTATGGATCAACAGGTAAATAGCTTTAGTGGAATGAACTTTCGTCAGCGAAGACACGGGTATCCGTTAATAGGGGAGGAGAATGAAGATGCTTCGCAAATGGCATTCTGAGCAGAGAGGGTCGGTCTCGATTTTCCTGATTATGATTTTCACGATCGTCTTTGTTTTCGTAGCTATTTTTATTGATTATGCTCGTATTGCTGCGATGAAGGTTCAGAGTGAACGGTTGATTCGTTCAGGAGTTCGTTCAGTAATGTCTGCTTATGATCAGAAATTACAGCAAAATTACGGCTTGTATGCATTTGGTGAGAGTAATGGCGATCAGATTATGGCTACCGTATTGAATGGAGGTATGGAGCATGGGGATAGAAGTGATGCATTTTCAGTGCTTCCTCTTAAATTGGACACCTCCACTTTGCAAATGGACCGTATGCTAGGACAATATGATATATTCAATCGCCAAATTAGTGAGGAAATGAAATATAAAGCTCCGATAGATTTCACATTGGAATTATTGAATAAGTTTAAACCATTATCGAAATCAATGAAGGAAGCATCCAATACTGTAGATGTACTTAGAAAACTTCAAAAGCTATATGACAAACGTGAAGAGGCACTAGACGATATGTTAGTTAAACAGAAGAAGGCTGCTCAAAGTACGAAAGTTCTTTCGGAGTTGATCATGGATTCAAAAGGAAGTAGTTTTATATCTGATGAAGCGTTGGGTAACAGTGGCATTCGTGCTGGAAACCATGTTGCTGCGCAATATCAAGACTATGTTACTCAATCATTAATAATTGCAGCGGTAAATAAAGACGGTGATGAAGAAAATGACGACGATGATAGTGATACGGATGATGACAATATCGTGGAAAAGATTGAAGAATATCAACGGGGAGTCTCCAACTTGTTATCACAAATTTCAAATAAACAGAACTCTGCTCGGGATAATCATGCGAAGATGCTGCCCCAGTCGCTTGAATTGTGGGAAGAAGCGTATGGCTATAATGAACAAATGAAACAGGTTATCGCAGAATCAGAGAGTCGTTCTGTAAATGAAGGTTATGATCAGGTGACCCGTGGAAATTCACCAGGAAGTGAAGAGGATGTAAGCAAGGAAGATGCTGATACAATAGGACAGATCCGCCAGCAGACGCAGAAAGTATTGTTATCAGAATCATTGTTACAGGAATTGAAGAAGGAAATAGAGGTTCAGACCTCTGCCTATCAATCTCTTGACAGTCAGCTTATGCGGTTTAACTCTGAGCTAGGAAGTGCCACCGATATTTACGGAAATAGTAGTCAAATGAAGTCAACTGTAATCCAGATAAGTCGTCAACTAGAAACTTACTTACATAATTATTTCTTATCGGGTTCAAGCAACATTATTGAGACGCAAATTAAGAAATTGGAGATGAATCGTTCTTCAGACAAAGAACGTAAGGCGACAGAGAAGAAAGCTAAAGCAAAACTAAAGGATGCAGCCAAGATTCTGAATAGTATTCATGAGTTGGATGATAAAGCACAAGCCTATTTGGAAGAGTATCGAACGGTTCAGCAGTATTATGAGGAAAGTTTAGCCTTTAATAAGGGAACACAAGGGGACTCTTATAAAGGATCAGATCTAGATAACGATCCATATGATGCGGGTAAATCTGCTATGAATGATATGGACGATTTATATGGTTCTATGGGTAGCATCATGTCTATGTTATCAGATGAATTCTATCAGAATGAATATGCAGCGAACTATTTTCATCACTTTGATGTCAGTCGCTTGGGGTCAATAGTGAGTAATCCTGAAAGCTCAATCGGAGATGATATAGTGGATCAGCTTAGTATTCATAATCAGGAGTTGGAGTATATTCTGTATGGATTTCATAATCCAGTAGGTAATGTATCCGCTGCTTATGCAGAGATTTTTGCAACTCGATTGGCGATACGTACGATGGAGGGATTAGTGAAGAATAGTAAGCTGGGAAATCCATTGTTAATTTTGGCAGCTGCGTTGTTATACGGTATTGAAATGGCGATAGCAGACATGATTGAGTTATGTCAAAAAGGATCGGTAGAGTTATCCGCGTACTTGAGAGTCAGGATAACTTATCGAGATTATTTGAGACTATTTCTGTTTATTCATAGTAACAATGATAAAAAAATGTCGCGGATACTCTCACTGATTCGTTTTAATACGGGGATTAATCCTGCGGAAAGAGCTACTTATGCCTCTAGTGAAGCCAGAATAGGGATGAGACTGTGGTTTCTCCCCGGAGTCATGAAGATGGTTGGATTTGTTTCTGGTAGCCAAGATGAAGTGGAAGGGAACCGTTATTATGTTACTAAGAAAGCGGACTTTTCATATTAGAAAAACATCAAGTGAACAGGGGAGCATCGTACTTGAGGCTGCTCTAGTATTTCCGCTGTTTATATTTTTTATATTATTTCTTATTTATATGGTTCAGATGACTTTGATTTCTACGGCATTACAAAGCACAGTATCGGATACTGTCAAGATGGTATCTACACATATGTATCCTGTTGCGTTGGCTGTTACACCTGATGCTACGGAGGATGTGGAAGGTGGATCAAAGCTAACTGGGAATTGGATTATACCTAAGCTCTCCGTTACAGATTGGGCATCTGAGTATAGTAAATCTCTCCCTGCACCACTTAGTGATTGGATAATGGCAGCTGCAGCTACGGGAGACGAGCCATTACAAAACTTGAAGAATAGCACGGCAGAGGCAGTTCTTGATCCAATCGTAAAACCTCTTCTAAAGCCCTTCATGCAGAGCCAAATGCTAAGTTATGGTCGAATCCACGTTTCTAACATTCATGTGCCTGATATGAAGACTAGGAACAATCCGTATTTCGGAATAGAAGTAAGTTATGAGTTACCTATGAGGGTTCCTTTTATTAATAAAAAGATAGTATTACAGGCTAGATCGGAAGAGCGCCTGTGGATTGGGGATACATCAGATGCTTCAGATGGAAGTCATGAAGAGTCTACAGAAGATTCGGGATCTATTCAATTGATAGAAAAACCTAATCCTGCGGTAGTTAGCAAGAAGACTAAAGTTAGGGTGAAGGTAGCTCCGGACAGTCATGCACATCTTTCTGTTTTTTATAAAAGTGGCGAGAGTACCGCGAAGTATCTTGGCTGGAGTCGTGCAGATGCAGATGGCTATATAGAGTGGGAGTGGTCTGTGGGTCCGAATACGACACCAGGCACATGGTCCTTTGTTGTTAAGGCAGAAGACGGAAAAAGTATGGAAGTGACGTTCACCGTGGTTGACCGGGATTAATGGAATTACGAAGAAGGGAAGATAAGAGATGGAGTTCGCCTATTGGGGATGTGCATTGCTTGTAATCGTTGCATTTATTACAGATGTCAGAACGATGAAAATACCGAATAAACTTACCATTCCTGCAATGGCTTCCGGCATGCTGTATCAAATAATAAATGCGGGCTGGGAGGGATTTCTATTCTCAGGAAAAGGTTTTCTAGCTGGATTCGGAATACTGTTATTCATGTATTGGATGGGGGCCGTGGGTGCAGGAGATGTCAAATTATTTGGAGGAATTGGTACGTGGACAGGAGTTCTTTTTACAGTCCAAGCTATGTTGTATTCTATCTTATACGCAAGCCTGATAGGAATCATTATATTATTATGGCGAAGAGAGACCCTCTCTAGAATTAGAAATATATCTAAAGGGATAGCAGGATTCTTTATCATGAAAGATATTAGCATATTAAAGAATAGCGGTAAGGAGCCACTTAGATTTCCCTTTATGCTAGCGGTTGTGCCGGGAGTAATTAGTGCTTATTTATATATCGTTTCTTAATAAATAAGGGGTGTCTAAATTGACTGATATGCAACGTGACTTTATCCATAATGGGGGTACCTATATGGTGCTAGGTGGAGTGGAGGGTTTTCCATCTTCGCACATCATTCGAGTTCAGACAAACATGATCTCCGCGGCTCGAATTCCTCATCATTTGACACTAAGATTGAAAGAGTTAGATTTCAAAGTGGTACTTCAATATGATATTACGGACAAAAAAATGTTATCCCACTTGCTGAAAAGTGAGAAGCTGAATATGGCTGAGTATTATGGGTTGCTACTTCAAATTGTGAGTACGCTTGAAGAAAGTAAGTTGTATATGTTACAGCCAGATAAATACAAGCTGAATGAGGATTATATTTTTGTTGAAGGAACACTTCAAATAGGCTCACTTTATTTAACTTATGTCCCTGTATTGAATATGGAAAGTGTGTCTGTAGGGGCTTCCTTGAGCCATTTAATAACTAGACTTATGACAGCGGTGTCTGCATTACAAGGAAATGGTGTTCAGCGTTTGCTTCAATATGTCGCCGATGATGGTTTCACATTGCTAGGGTTGCGGAGAATGCTTCTAAATCTACTTGCTGAGGATGGAGAACAATCTGTTTCACATGAGCAGCGGCGTATTAATTCTCCTCCAAGGGTCTCCACACATCCATCGATAGAATCTCATAGTCAGAGATTTGCGGTGGATCGTGAGATCCATACTGCTTCCAATCAAATTGATGATGATAGATTGGTAATGAATCAATTAGAACGACGACCTGTGAAGAATGGGGTGGAGCTGTCACATCATCAGATGAAGATGCCATCGTCCACAAGGATGAATGAATCTGATGAATCAGAAATGGAAGAGGATAGTGAGCGTAACTCTGCCATCAGAACATATCTAATGGTGGGTTATATGTTAGTTAGTGCTTTATTGTGGAAATTTCTATATATGAACAATCCAAGTAAATTAATGCTTTTTGTCAGTATAGTGTTGACGGTTTCTCTAGGAATTCTAACGTGGATGGGATGGAGAGGGAAGCTACATCTACGAAGTGGGGCTGATCAAGAGGAACCGTTGCATCATTCTCTATCTATGTTTGATTCGGGTGAATTGGTGGACTCAAGTCCAGTTAAGAAGCATAACACACCATTTCAAGTAGAAAGGCTGACTGGTTTCTTTAGTGGGTCTCCCAAAGAGAAGGGGAAAAACAAGCTGAAAGAACAGGAAAGGAATGAAATGAAGCTATTACGTGAGAAATGGACGTTTCCAGAGTCTCCAAACTTAGGTTCGAAGGAGCCATTGTGGGAGCCAGAGCCAAAGCATGTTACTTCATTCCATAAGGATGATGAGGAAGGGAATTACTATGCCCAATTAGGTCATAGAACAGAGATGCTATCCTCGTCACGGACGCAAGCAACGGTTCTTCTTAAGCCAGAAATATCAATAGATAAAGTGAATTCTTTGAAATCACCTCAGCCCTGTTCGTACTTGGAGCGCAGAGAAGAGGGTCAAGATGTTCCAGAAGGGAGGCCTTTGGAAGTGATTGAGCTTCATTGTCCCCACTTCATTATTGGAAGGTCCACTGACGTTGCTCAATTTGTTGAAGAGATGCCGGGTACTTCAAGAGCTCATGTGGAGCTATCCAGAGTAAGTGGAGGAGGGTATGTGATTAAAGACTTAGGCTCTAAGAACGGAACGATACTGAATAAACAGTCTATGGTATCTTACAAAGAATACACTCTTCAAGACGGTGACGTATTCACGATTGTCCGTGGAGAATATACTTATCGTAGTGCATGACGGATCGCTTGATGGTATCTGAAGTCCTAAGGTTTGGTATTGAACTCTATATTTATTTACTAGTTTTAAGTTCTTCAAGTGCAGTCTTTAATCGAGGATAAGTGAACATAAAACCATGGTTTAGAGCCTTCGCTGGGATCACACGTTGTCCTTGGAGCAGGATAAGTGATAACTCGCCAACAATGGTTTTTAGCAAAAAGCTGGGTACAGGAAACCAGTGAGGCCGGTGATATACGGCTCCAACAGATCTACCGAATTTATCATTCGTTACAGGTTCAGGAGAAGAGGCATTAACGGGTCCCTCGATGTTTGGATTGATAATACAGAACTCGATTAATCGAACGATATCATGAATATGAATCCATGACATCCACTGTTGCCCACTTCCTATTCTTCCACCTGCCCCAAGCATGTAGGGAAGCTTCATCATAGGGAAGGCACCACCCTCATTACCAAGTACAACACTCACTCGTAGCTTCACGAGTCTTACATTCTGAATGTTGTCCGCTGCATGTTCCCATTGTTCTACAACGTCTGAAGGGAAATCGTTCACACGCGGTTGGTGTGTCTCATCAAATGTTTCATGAAATGAAGTGCCATAAATAGCAATAGCCGAAGCCTGAATAACGACAGGTGGCTTTCTTTTCAAGGATGCTATTAGCTTGGCTACTGCTGAGACTGTCTTCATTCTGGATTGAATAATTCGTTCTTTAGCTTGTCGAGTCCATAATTGACTTAGGGAAGCGCCAGCTAAATTGACGAGGGTATCAATACCTTCTAGTAAAGACGGATTGTTATGTATTTGATCCCAAGTCATATATTCCAGCTGTGGGTGATGCATGGTGTTCTTTGGCTGGTTACGAGTAACGATAATCACTCGGTGACTTTGTTCAGATTGCTCTTTGAGTAAATATTCAGTCAAAGCTTTTCCTATAAAGCCTGTTCCCCCACAAACTACAATCTTCATGTTGAATACCCTCCCTTATCCATTCCTGATTATAGAATACCCCCTACTAGGAAATCATATTGTTGAAGGTTTAATTTCCTCAATGCGATTTTGTCTGTAGGGGGTATAGTTATACTTATTTATTTATGAGATGCTTGTAAGGCGTGTAATCAATGTTGCTTTTCTTCAAAAAAGTGACCAAGAACTTGTTATCACGTTTAGGTGTAGCTACAATATATCCTTTAATACAGTGATCTCTAGTTACTTCCGATGCTTTGCTCTCAACGGCAATCTTACCAATCTCAGCTGAAATTGAATGTTTCGCAATATCACGAAAAGGAGTAGGTACAGGTGCCACTAGCTGATCTAAGAAAGCTAGGGATTCGGTAGTCCATAACGAGCGACTTTGCTCAACCCAGTAGTTCTGCCAATCCAGTTTAGACTTACCATCCGCTTTAGGAAGCACTTTCAAGAACTTACGAAACATGAAGAAGCCGCCTATACACATAGCTCCCATCATGACAACCGTCCAGAAAGCGATAGAGTTCATGAACCATCGGTTGGGGGTAGTGCTGGACAAAATATGAATAACAAATGTCGAATGCATATATTGTTCACCTCAATGATATTAATCATATTCAGAAACCTTCATCTGAATTATAACGCATTTCTAGATTTATTTCGATATTGGAGTTAAAATAAAGGTTATTCGATTATAAAGGGAGATGGAGCGTATGTTGAAGATTGGTTCCCATGTGTCCTTTTCGGACAAGGGCCTATTAAGTGCAGCGAAAGAAGCAAATACCTACGGTTCTAGTTCGTTTATGATATATACAGGTGCACCACAGAATACGCGTCGCAAGCCGATTGATTCTATGCACATTGAAGAAGGCAAGCAGGTAATGGAACAGAATGGGATGGATGAGATTGTTGTCCATGCTCCGTATATTGTCAACTTGGCTTCATATAAGGAGAATATCTATGAACTTGCTGTGAGCTTTCTGCAGGAAGAAATTCGTCGTACACATGCGATTGGTGTTAAGAATATCGTCCTACATCCTGGGGCTTTTACAGACAAGGATGCTGAATATGGAATTCAACGTATCGCGGATGGACTGAACGATGTATTAGAGGGTACGAGTGAGACAGATGTTCATATTGCATTAGAGACGATGGCTGGTAAAGGAACAGAAATAGGTCGTAGTTTCCAAGAGATTGCTCAAATTATTGAAAAAGTGAAACATAACGAGCGTCTAACGGTTTGTCTGGATACTTGTCACATTCATGATGCGGGGTATGACATAGTAGATGATCTAGATGGTGTACTTGCTGAGTTTGATAAGACAATAGGAATAGATAGAATCGGTGTTATCCATTTAAATGATAGTAAGAACTCACGTGGAGCCGGTAAAGACCGACATACTCCGATTGGTAGTGGTTATATTGGGTTTGACACCATTAACCGTATTGTGCACCATGAGTTGCTTCAAGGGAAGCCTTTTATCTTAGAGACGCCTTGGATTGGAAAAGATGCCAAAACTCAGCGTCCAATGTACGAAGTGGAGATTGCGCTTTTACGTGGAAATACTGCGGAGAGATTCGGATCAGAATTTCATAACCAGGTGGACAAACTTCGTGAGTTCTTTAATGAACAGCATATTGACTCTCGCCAGTATGTTCTAGATGTATGGAACTTGCTTAAGAATGATGCAAAGGCGAAGAAGGCTGATCCACGAGAACCCTTAGAACGCTTATATGATATGGTTATGGAAGCCGATCTTTTCCCAGAATTGAGTGAAGAACAAATTAACCATCGGATTATTGCTTGGTTAGCTGGTAAGTAAAGATCACGTACAGAATGATTGGCATTATTTTGTGGAGAGAGGTTGGGGATACACATGGAGGTACATATTAACAAGAATCTATCGCTGTCCAAAAATCCACACAAGGAGCGTGCACGGATGCTCATATCTTGTCCTGATGGACCTGGTATTGTAGCTGCTGTATCGGATTTTCTGTATCAGCATGGGGCGAATATCATCCAATCTGATCAGTATACGATGGACCCTTCGGGTGGCATGTTCTTTATGCGTGTAGAGTTTGATCTTCACGAGTTAGACAGTAAGTTACCTGAACTTGAGGCTGAATTCAAAGTTATTGCCTCTAAATTCACCATGGATTGGAAGATCCATAATGTAAGCCGTAAGAAAAGACTCGCTATCTTCGTATCTAAGGAGGATCATTGCTTGGTAGAACTCCTATGGCAATGGCAAGCGGGAGATCTTGATGCCGAAATAGCGATGGTCATTAGTAACCATCCTGATATGAAGGAATATGTAGAATCCTTTGGCATCCCTTATCATTTGATAACGGTAACGGCTGAGACGAAGAAGGAAGCTGAGCAGAAACAGCTTGAAGTTATTGGTGATGATATCGATGTGATTATTCTTGCTAGATATATGCAGATCATTTCTCCTACATTTATTCATCATTATCGTAATCAGATCATTAACATCCATCACTCATTCTTACCAGCTTTTGTAGGAGGCAAGCCTTATGCACAAGCCTACCAACGGGGCGTTAAGATTATTGGGGCAACGGCACACTATGTGACAGAGGAACTTGATGGAGGACCCATTATTGAACAGGATGTGCAGCGGGTTAGCCATCGCGACGATGTGAGTGAGCTGAAACGGATTGGACGGACAATTGAACGTGTCGTATTAGCGAGAGCTGTGAAATGGCATATTGAAGATCGTATTCTGGTACACGAGAATAAGACCGTAGTGTTTAACTAATTTATAAATGATAACACAATAGAATAAACACAAAAGAACCTTCGACTTCACGGATTAAGGGTGTTGAAGGTTCTTTGTATTTCCATTAATGATGCATCTAGCGCATTCGGTTCACTTAACTATGAGTTTGCTTAATATAACTTATGTAGAAATCAAATGTTGTAATCAATCTTTTTTGAAAGCATTGCAAACTTTATCAAAGTTTATACGTCATTACTAGTGAGAGAAATAGACTTTTAGGAGGGGAATAGATTTTGTCTTCGTATATTAGAAATATTAAGGTTATGATACTGCCCTTAATCGTGTTAGCTATGATGGTTCAATCGTGGGTGATTCCTAGTACTGTCTATGCTGATGATCCATCTATTACAATAGATATTGATCTGGGTTATGGGAGCAAGTTAAAGGATGGGCGCTGGAATCCAGTTAAGATCACATTAACAAGTGATACCGACATTTCTGGAGATATTGTGATTCAAAGTTCAGATATTTATATGATGGGCAACGCATCTTATGTTCAGCATGTAGAATTGCCCAAGGATACAGAGAAAGAAATAACGTTAGGTATACCAGGAAATCACTATAATAAGGATAACAATGAGATAAGGTTCTACCAAGATTCTGTGGAGAAAGGAAAGTACATACCTTTTAAATCTGGCAAAAGTTATCTTGAAGGTATATCCGTCATGGGCACAGGAGTTATAGGTGTGTTATCTGATGACCCTGATACAATGAATTTCATGAACGTCTTGCTTGGAAGCGGTTATCATTTGGATATCGTTTCTTTGAATCGCGCTGATATTCCATATGATCCTATGCTTCTTGATAGTCTTGATATATTGGTTATTAATCGGTTTGCTTCAGATAGTCTTAGTAAGAAACAAACGGCAAGTATATCTGAGTGGGTTAAGTCAGGAGGGACGCTAGTCCTTGCTGGTGGAGCAGGTTATCCGAAGACAGCAGCGGCTTTCGCGGATTTATCACCTGTTGAGTATAAGGGTACATTTGCTGTGACGACATTACCAGAGCTTGCGAAGCTTGGTGGCAAGCCATTAGACCTTGAAGGAGAGTTTACTTTATCTGAAGCGCAGCCATTAGAAGGAAGTCAAGTGCTGTATAGTGCAGGGACCAAACCTTTATTCGTGTCTAAGCAAGTGGAGAAGGGTACTGTCCTGTATGCGGCATACGATATTGCGATGGCCCCTGTAGCTTCTTGGAGCGGTCATCCTTTTGTATGGGCTTCTCTATTGCGGGCTGATTTACCCCTCCAGCAGAATGGAGGAGGGATGAATTCAGGAAATTCAATGAATAATCTTAGTTATATCCTCGAGTACTTTCCATCTCTCAAAATGCCTCAGTTCAGCATATTGTTATGGATGCTAATCATCTATGTCATTATTGTTGCTCCGCTACTTTATTTTATATTAAAAAAAGTGGACAAGCGGGAATGGGCATGGTGGATTATACCTTTGATTGCGGTTATTGCTAGTGGGGCGGTATATACGATAGGTTCAGCAGATAAGACGAAGGAACTTGCACATACTATTAATATATTGGAGCTAGATGGACATGGCAGTGGAACAACGATGAGTGCTTCGGCATTCTTCACACCAAGTAGTGGAGACTATAGTTTGGAATTCCCCAAGGGAACTTATCTAAGAATCGATCGTCAAAGTGGCTCATTTGGGAATAGTAGGGAAAGTAATAGTTTCATTGAAGTAACGGATCAGAGCACGCAATTAAATCTATTAAATATGCCACAATGGTCGCTCGCTAAGATATGGGCACAACAACGAAATACGAACCAAGTCGGCCAATTGGACACTCAGTTATCCTTGAATGATCAAGGTGAAATTGAAGGGGAAATTACCAATGGAACGACAAGTGATCTATCCAATGTAGTTTTAGTTCTTGGGGATCAAGTCTATAAGCTTGGGGATCTTGGGAAGAACGAAAAAGCGAAGATTCTCAACACTACCTTAAGCCAAAGTACAAATTCAAATGGAGGAAATATTGGACAACTGCTCTTTCCTTATACAAACTCTAATTTGGGAAATAACTTCAATCGTGAGCGAGAGTTGTTGATGAACTACGTACCCAATACGTCTTGGTATGCTACAGGATCATATATTATTGGATGGAGTAAAGATCCGATGTTGAATTATTCGAACAAAGGGAAAGAAATGAAGAGTGATCAATTAAATTTGTGGACACAGCCTGTGAATGTAGCGTTAATGCAGAATAGTAAAATTAATATTCCATTTGGCTTCATTCCTCCCATTGTAACGCAAGTAACTGCAGGTTCATGGAACCAGGTGATGAATGGTTTCATTGATACTTCTCAGGGAACCGCTAATTTCGAATTTAGCTTACCTGAATTAGACGAAGCTACCCAATTTCAAGAGATGACCTTAAATACAGGGAATCCAGGTCAAGATACAGAGTATAAAATTTGGGATACATTACAACAGGATTGGCAAGAACTTGTGTGGATCAATGGGGCATGGACAGTCGCTAAGAACATCGACAAGTATATAGAGGACGGCAAAGTCATTCGACTTATGGTGTCAACCAAGAGCCAAACTACGTTAATGCTACCGCAATTGAGACTGAAGGGAACGGTGAAACCATGATTGAAATTACAAATCTGAGTAAACGTTATGGCAACTTCGATGCCTTGAAGGATATCAATCTTACCATTTCTAAAGGAACGGTATTCGGATTCGTGGGTCCTAATGGTGCTGGTAAGTCAACAACCATGTCTATACTAGCGACACTTGTGTTACCTAGTTCGGGTATAGCCAAGGTGGATGGCTATGAGGTAACAGAATATCCTAAAGAAGTTCGTAAAAAGATCGGTTATATGCCGGATTTCTTCGGTGTATATGATCAGTTGAAAACCACGGAATATCTCCATTTCTATGGGGCGAGCTATAATATCCCGCGTAGTGAACGAGAGAAGCTGATTCCACAATTGCTAGATTTGGTGAATCTTAGCGATAAGAAGGACTTTTACGTAGATAGTTTGTCTAGAGGAATGAAGCAGCGGTTATGTCTAGCTCGTTGTCTCGTGCATGATCCTGAGGTGTTGATTCTGGATGAACCTGCTTCGGGATTAGATCCGAGAGCGCGTATCGAAATGAGAGAAATACTGAAAGAATTAAAGTTAATGGGAAAGACCATCATTATTTCTTCGCATATTCTGCCTGAGCTTGCAGAGATGGTAGATGAGATCGGCGTAATTGAGCATGGTGTCATGGTGGCACAAGGGAAAGTATCTGATATCCAGAATAGTCTTCGTGTCAAAAAGGTGCTTCATATTCGGACGCTCGGAAGAGAAGAGGAGCTTGCAGTACGTTTGCGTGATGAAGCATATGTCAGTGGTGTACTAGCAGATAACACGGGCGTACATGCACACTTTAGTGGGAACGATGAGCAGCAAAGTCAGCTACTGCAGCAAATTATCTCTTGGGATTTTCAGGTTCTTACTTTCCATGAGGCGCAGACTAACCTGGAGGATGTATTCTTAGAAATTACCAAAGGGGGAATGGGTAGTGAATTGGTCTAGGAGATGGATAAATCCTGTACTGGATAAAGAATTCCGCCTTAGAATGCGTACACCACGTTCTATGGTATCGGTGATGTTGTATATCTTTGCCTTAGGGTTCGTTGCCATGGGTTTTATATATATAACGATGTATGTGAACAATGGTGGAAATCAACGATTCAATTCAGGAATGAGCCAGACGATGTTCTATGTGTTGGGTTTTGCACAGCTATTAATGATTGCTTTTATGGCCCCTGCACTTACTGCAGGCGTTATCAGTAGTGAACGCGAGAAACAGACACTTAGCATGCTACTGACAACGCAGCAAAGCTCGGCCACGATTATTTTTAGCAAGTTATTCTCATCTCTTAGTTTTATGGCCTTGATCGTAGTTGCAACGATGCCTGTGTACAGTATTGTATTTCTGTATGGTGGGATTTCACCCCAGCAATTAGTATATATGTTCTTATTTTATTTATTCATAATGATTCTCCTAGGGTCACTTGGTGTGATGTTCTCTACGTTGTTTAAACGGACTATGATTTCAGTCATTGTTACGTATGGAACAGGTATATTTATTTTTCTAATTACAGGACTCTTATATCTGTTCTTCTCAAGTATGTGGCAACAGCAATATGGTGGGATTACAGTCTCAGGGTATTCTTGGGTTGGATATATATTGGGGCTAAATCCTGCGGGGGCGATGTTAAGTATATTTGACCCTAGCTTTTCACGAAATATATTCCATGTGTACGGTTCCTCTATGCAAGCAGATGCTCCGATCCAATTATGGTTGGAATTTGTAATCGTCTATTCTGTTGTGATTATCGTCTCTTTATTCATTAGCATTCGTAAGATTCGACCGGTGCGCCGAAGAAAGAGAAGTACATCACCAGAGGTGACAACAGAAGAAATAACAATGGAACGAGTCGATTCAGATTTTCATGACAAATAAGTGGTGAACGATGATCATTTCTCTATAAGGAAGGAGGGTGAGAAGAATGAAGCAGATACAACAAAGTATGCTAACGGTTAATAAATCGGTTATGTCAGTACGAAGAAGACTGCAATTATTTCGTGTTCTACAATATGCTGGGTATGGATGTATTGGTGGATTATCAGCGGGGATTATTCTACTAGTTGTCGCTAGAATATGGCCGATAGATAGAGTCATATGGATGGCTCTTGGTTTATTCCTTCTAGGTTTTATTGCTGGAACGCTATGGGGCTTTCTTCATCGTATTTCGTTGACTGAGGCTGCCTTCGCTATGGATGCTTCTGAAGAAGGACCTGAGCGTAGGGATATGATGGTAACGGCTCTTTCATTCGCGGAACAGGATCATGCGGCTGTGCATTGGCAAAGAGAGCAGGCAGCAAAGTATGGACAGCGTTTTATGGCTGATATCAAAAGGCGACTTCCTTTACCTGTAGAGCGGCGGATATGGATCAGTTGTGCATCTTTAGCCGTCTTGGTTCTAATACTGACCCTTCTTCCTAATCCGAAAGATACAATATTAGCTGAAGCTAGGCAACAGCAGGAATGGGTCAAGGCACAGGAGAAGCAAACGGAAGAGTTGTCGAAGAAACTTCAGGCTGAGAAGCTTGTACCCATCGTCAAGAAGCCATTGTTAGATCAAGTGAATAGGTTGCAGAAAGAACTGGCTGGGCAAAAAGATCCTCTTAAAGCGCTAGATGAATTAGAGAAGAGCATGAAGGCTATGGAGAAATTGGCGAAGCAGCAAGAAGAAAAGGCAAAACCTTTAGCTCAGATAGCAGAAAAAATGCGTCAATTGAAACAAATGTCTGCACTTGCACAAAGCTTACAGCAGAATAACCCGGAAAAGCTTGATCAAGCTATAAATGAATTGAAGCAGAAAATGAAGAAGCTATCTCCCACAGAGAAAGATAAGTTGAGGGAAGTTATGAAGAAATTAGCAGATGAGATTCCTGAAAATCCGGAGAATAAGCAGCTTAAGGAAGCGTTGAAGAAGCTTGAGCAAGCATTAGAAAAGGGAGATTCAGCTAAGCAAGACGAAGCATTGAAGCAATTAGCTGAAGAATTAGGGAAAGCTATGGCGTCGAAGTCGCTAGCCTCTCAGCAATCTGCCGCTGCTTCCGCTTTAAGCGCAGCATTAGCCAAACAAGGAATGGGTCTAGCTAATCAGATGGCAGCTGCAGGGCTATCCTATTCTGACACTTGGAGCAGTGGGGGAAGCGGGGAAATGCTTGCCCAAGCGGGCTCGAGTGGCGAACCCAGTGAAAGTGAGCCGAGTGAGGTCCAAGATGTTCCGACAGGTCAGGGTGGGGAAGGTTCCACTGCAGGTCAAGGCCAAGGAGCTGGTTCGGGTGGACAAGGCAGTGGTTCTGGACAGGGTACTGGCGGTAGTGGAGGAGCAGGAAGCGGTCAAGGTGCTGGGGCAGGATTAGGCACGGGTGGACGTGAACTTGTGACTACACCGCGTGATCTTGCTGGCAAAGGTGGAGTACAGCGTGACGGAGGGCCTACTCAAGGGGGCGGAGACATTCAGAAGGGTGGAACGTCTCCAACTATGGATGGAGCTAGCCGACCTTATGCAGAAGTATATGAGAATTATGCTGAGGAGGCTAAGAAATCGCTGGGGCGCAGCGATCTTCCACAGCAGATGCAGGGATTGGTAGAGAGTTACTTCACATCAATTAATCCTAATCCATAGAGTAGTAGATTTAACCATGAGATGTTGAACGAGGAGGATTGGACATGTCCGATATAAGTATACAGCCAGAAGCTTGGAAGGAAACGATAGCTCGCGTAAGAGCTCAAATTGGTGAAGTGATTGTAGGCCAGCAAGAGGTAGTAGAACAGATGCTTTGGTGTATTTTTGCTGGAGGTCATGCTTTACTCGAAGGTATACCTGGCCTTGGGAAAACTATGTTAGTGCGTACGATTGCTGATAGTCTGGACTTATCTTTCTCACGGATTCAGTTTACACCTGATTTAATGCCTAGTGATATCACAGGAACACAGGTGCTTTCCTTTGGTAATCAAGGGGTGACGGGGATGACATTCCAGAGCGGTCCGATATTTAGTAGCATCGTGTTAGCAGATGAAATTAACCGGGCAACACCGAAGACGCAAAGTGCTTTACTAGAGGCGATGCAGGAGCAGACGGTTACCATTGGAAATGATACACATGTGTTACCCAAGCCATTTTTCGTGTTAGCTACACAGAATCCTCTGGAGAATGAGGGAACCTATCCTCTTCCAGAAGCTCAACTAGATCGGTTCTTATTAAAGATTCTTGTTCCTTATCCCAACGCAGATGAATTGAAGGAAATTGTGCGTCGAACAACTTCATCACATGTCTCGGTCGCGAATAAACAAGCTACTGGTGCGGAGCTAATTGAAATACAACAAGGGGCCAAAGAAGTGCTAGTTGCAGAAGAAGTGCTAGATTATGCTGTGAAGTTACTTATGATGACTCATCCAGAAGAATCATCTGCACCAGAAGATGTCCGTAAGTACGTCCGATTCGGATCAGGACCACGTGGGATTCAATCGATTATCTCAACAGGGAAAGTACGAGCTATATGTCAAGGTAGAATGCATCTCTCCACTGGAGATATTCATGCCGTAGCCATTCCAGCGTTACGGCATCGCCTGTTCTTGAACTTCGAAGCACAAGCAAGGGGGATTTCAACAGATCATATCGTTCAGGAAATCCTGAATCGTCTTGAGGGAACGGCATGAGTGGGCACTATCTACTCTCACCACAAATCCTTCCTCGCCTAGAACGATTAAGTCTGGGTGCGGGCAGGAGGGTGGCAGGCACGCTTCAGGGGAAGCGGCGTTCACGTCGTTTAGGTTCTTCCTTGGAATTTGCAGATTATCGTCCATACTCCCCCGGGGATGATATACGGCGATTCGATTGGAGTGTATATTCTCGCACAGGTAAGCCGTTTATCCGACAGTTCATGGATGAGCAGGAATTGATGGTCAGTCTGTATGTGGACTGTTCAACATCGATGGATTTTGGAGAGCGTAAAGCGAAAGCTAATACCGATGGGGTAAGCGAAGTTCCGAGTAAGCTATTGTATGCTAAACAACTGGCCGCTAGCATTGGATACATTGCACTCTGTTCATATGAACGCTTACAGGCAGTAAATTATAGCCGTTCTCTGGACTCACGTCTTCCTATTCTAAGAGGACGGGGAGCAATTCATCGATTGTTTCAATTCCTTGAAGAGGCATCTGTAGGAGGAGAAGGAAGTCTAGCTAGCTGTCTCAGTGAACCGGGCGCTATTCCAAGGCTTCCAGGGATGACTTGGATATTTTCGGATTTTTGGCTAAATGAAGGTGAAGAGGAAATTGGGAATGCATTATCTCGTCTAGCAGGAGCTGGGCAAGAAGTTGTCCTTGTGCATATTGTATCTCAAGAAGAAATGAATCCGGTGTTCAGCGGAGATTTACGTCTTGTAGATAGTGAGATTGGGACGGGTAAGGACGTGTCCTTGACTGGGAAAGTGCTACAGACATATAAAAAGGAATGGGAAAACTACCAGCACTTCCTATCTAGTTATGCAACTGAACGAGGCATTTCCTATGTGCTGATTCCGAATGATATGCCGATTGAAGAGGCTGTATTCGGCATCTTGGCAGAGTCTGGACTAGTGATGACTTAATATAGAGTGACGAAGATAACTTTGCTACGCAAAGTTTGGATAATGCTTACGAAGATAGCTTTGCTACGCAAAGCTTTGTATATGCTTACGAAGATAACTTTGCTATGCAAAGTTTGGTATATGCTTACGAAGATAGCTTTGCTACGCAAAGCTTTGAGGAGGATCAATCATGGGAATTGGGTCGTGGCTCGGTCTGGTATTTGGCTTGAGTATACCGGCCATTCTGCTCATGTATTTGTTGAAACGGAAATTCATAGATACGTTGGTACCGAGCCATATGTTATGGGAGCGGGTTCTTCGCAACATTGAGGCGAACCGTCCATGGCAGAAATTACAGAGTCGTCTGCTGTTGTGGTTGCAGCTCTTGGCAGCGGCCCTACTTGTATTTGCATTGATGCAGCCGTATTGGTGGGTGTCTGCTGATGCTAAAGGGCATGTGGTTATCGTTGCGGATACCTCCGGCAGCATGAGTGCAAGAACGACAGATTCATCAGAGGTCAATGAATCTGTAGATGATGGATATAGAAGAATGGATGCATTGAAAGCTAAGGTGAAGGAATACATCGAAGAGTACGCTCAAGGAAGTGAGATAACGCTACTCAGTCTTGAATCCGATCCTAATATTGTCATCTCTAGGGAGAAGGATCAGACAAGGCTGAATGAAGCTATAGATGGACTTGAACCCTATTACGGTAAGTCTGCCTATCGTGAGACGCTATCATTAGCCTCAGCGCTAACTCGCGAGGAACAAGATGCTGAAGTTGTGGTATTTACAGATGGAGAATGGAAGGGTGACGGGGAAGGGATTCCTTTTCAAGTTGCGAGTCAAGTCATCGATATTGGTGGAACGGCGATCTATAATGTTTCAATTAAACAGTTCGGTGTCCAGCAAGGCCAAGCAGGGAATACAGCGGTCGCAGTGGTAGAAAGTACCCGCCTAAACAATGAACCTGTGGAGTATGAGCTTTATGGGGACGATAAACTGCTAAGAACACAGACTATAGAATGGCGGACGGATGGGAATACGACGATCAATCTACAAGAGCTAGAGGACGCGGAGGTATATCGTCTTGAATTGCAGGTGAGTGATGATTACGAGGCGGATAACGTTTCCTTTGCATTCGGAAGTAGAAGTACTACGCCTCGCGTGTTGTACTTAAGCTCCGGGAATTTATTTCTGGAGCGAGCACTACAACTAACGGGTGCAGAAATTACGAAGATGACGATAGATAAGAGTGAACAAGCAGAGGATTCTAAGGATATGTCAGAGCCTCCCGTGCCCAAGCAAGCTCCTGATCTGGTTATTATCGAAGGCATAGCTCCCGCATTTGTGCAGCAGGGGGAGTGGGCGAAATTGTTAGGTAAGTCGCCTCTATGGACCATTGGTGGCGAGGGACAAGAAGTGAAAGTCGGTGGAGAGAAGGCAAAGCCATTAAATCATCCGGTTACGAAATATATGACCTTAGCGGGGTTGTATTTCGGAACTGTGCTTGACCAGAGTCCACCTGTATGGGGAAATTCCATTGCTGAGATCGGTGATAAGCCGGCTATATATGCTGGCAAAGAGGGAGGATATGCGCGTCTTTCTTTTCTCTTTAAGTTAGAGGATAGTGATCTTCCGTTATCTGCTGAATTTCCAATACTCATTAACAATGCGGTAACATGGTTGACTAGTGGGGAAGGTTCTGGACTTGGACGCGTGATTGCAGGCAGTCATATCGATGTGCCCATCTCAGTTGAAGCGGCGAAAGCACAATGGGTTGCTAAAGCTGGACTAGCCTTATCAGCAGGTATTGAACCCATAGCAGCAGATCGAGGGTCGCAAGGATTTATAGCTCTACAACGAGTACCTTCTACACCTGGATTATACGCATTTGAGCAACAGGGAGCAGATGGTTATATTCCACGTTACTGGGTAGAGGTGACGACTGATCCGAGCGAAGGAGCTGTTGATCAGAAGACGGAGCTTTTGTTAACACAGGGCGTTGATGTTTCATCCGATGCTGTGGTACAGAATCATGGTGATGGGGAGAAGGGGCACGCTAATGGGACACAGGTCGCTAGATCTTTGATGTGGATATTGGCTGCAGCTGTACTTACTGTCATATTGCTGGAATGGGGGGTGTACCAACGTGGGCATTCAATTTAGTCATCCATGGCTATTATTGCTACTTATTCCGTTGATTGTACTCATGGTATACGCCTATAAATCTGATTTCCGATTATCTGGTTCGCGTAAGAAATGGGCCATTGGTATAAGGTCGACGATTCTATTATTGCTAGTTCTGATGCTTTCAGGAATACAAACATACAACCTTGTATATCAAAAGGAAGTCGTGTATCTTGTCGATCGTTCCTACAGCATGGCAGATGAAGATCAGTTAGTCGCGTGGATTCAGGAATCAGCGAAGCGTAAAGACAAGGAAGATCAAACGTCCCTTGTATCCGCTGGTCTTGATTCTGCCGTTGAACGACGGCTATCTTCGGCTGAGGTTAATGAGGTTCAATTCGATGCTTCGTTGAAACGAGAATTCAGTAATTTGGAAGCAGGGTTACAGCTCGGGAGCAGTCTTCTCAGTCAGATTGGAGATTCACGGATTGTGATGGTTTCAGATGGAGAAGAAAATGTGGGGAGTATGCTTTCCGCTGGAAGATTGCTTAAGGATCGAGGGATCGCAGTTGATGTTCTAGAAGCACCTCAGCCAGCCATTCGTGATGTATCCGTTGAAGAACTTGTTGTACCAGATAAGCTCTATCAAGCGGAATCTTTTTATTTCGAGGTGTTGTTGCGTAGCACCTACGAGGCCTCTGGAGAGCTACGTTTATATGAAGATAATCGAGAAATTGGTAGGCAAAAGGTCGAGGTATCGTCTGGAGATAACCGCTATGGTTTGAAGGGATTAGCTAAAACAACGGGATTACATCGTTATCGTGCTGAAATCTTCATGGAGGGTGACGATCAGTCTGCGAATAATACAGGTTATGCCTTTACCCGCGTAGATGGACCCCCAAAAGTGCTCATTGTAGAAGGCGAGCAAGGAACTTCTAACAATATCACGGCGGCTTTATTATCAGGACTTATTCAATACGAGGTGATAGCGCCGGAACTTTTACCTAGTGAACTGGCTAAATATGGCGCCTATGATAGTATCGTTTTTAACAATGTGTCGGGAGACAGGGTTAGTGGGCGTCAGATGGATCTCATTGAGCAGGCAGTTCGTAGCTACGGGATCGGGTTCATGATGGCAGGTGGTGAAGATAGTTTCGGTATGGGGGGGTATTTCAAGACTCCCATTGAGAAGCTACTGCCTGTGTCGATGGATTTAGAAGGAAAGCGTGAGATCCCTTCCCTTGGGCTAATTCTAGTCATTGACCGTTCAGGGAGTATGAGTGGAGCTAAGATCGAGCTAGCCAAGGAAGCGGCAATGCGCACTGTTGAATTGTTACGGCCTAAAGATACTGTGGGTGTTGTTGCTTTTGACGATCAGCCTTGGTGGGTTGTTGAACCGCAAAAGGTATCGGATAAGAAAGACATATTAAGTCAGATCCAATCCATTCCAAGTAATGGAGGAACAGATATTTATCCTGCATTAAATTCAGCTGTACAGAAATTGTTAGCAGTTACAGCACAGCGTAAGCATATTATTCTAATGACAGATGGTCAGTCAGCAGGTAATGGGGCATATCAAGGTCTTGTAGAACAAATGAAGAAGGATAAAATCACACTATCTTCAGTGGCTGTAGGTCAGGATGCGGATACTGTGCTGTTGCAAACTTTAGCAGAGTCTTCTAAAGGGCGTTATTATTTCGTTCAGGATGAAACAACGATACCGGCTATTTTCAGTCGTGAAGCGGTGATGATGGCCCAGTCATACATTGTAGATAAGCCATTTATCCCTGCATTGCAGGATACTGGGGAATGGAATACTCTTTTTGAGAATGGCGTACCAACGATTTATGGTTATATAGCGACAACTTCGAAATCTACTGCACAGACAGCGCTTGTTAGTCCAGAACCAGATCCACTATTGTCTAGATGGCAGTACGGTTCAGGCCGAACTGTAGCTTGGACTAGTGATTTAACTGGAAAATGGTCAAAGGAATGGGTATCTTGGGCAGGTTTCTCTGATGTGTTAACACAGATGATTAAATGGACCTTTCCACAGTTTACAGCTTCCCCTTACGAAATAAAGAGTGAGGTTGAAGGAAATCAAGTTCATTTAGAAGTAGCTGTTAACGGTGATGAACCTGTACCCGATTCATTACAAGCGGTCGTTACTGGGGAAGATCTGAAGGAACGAAAGGTGATGCTTGTTCAGGAATCTCCAGGTCATTACACAGGGGATATGACGGTAGATAAACCAGGAGCCTTCATGTTGTCTTTGGTAGATGATAGCGGGAAAAGCGACAAAGTTGTAGCACCTGGAAGTGGGTTAATTGTCCCTTATTCTCCAGAGTACCGTATTACAATTGGAGACTCTCAGCAGGAGTTGAGTCGACTTGCTGAACTAACGGGTGGACGTATACTATCTTGGGATCACCCTGAGGAGTTATTCGCACCCAAAGCGAGGGCGACTAAATCGCTACAAGATTGGAACTATAGGTTACTTGTAGCTGTTCTGCTGCTATGGGTAGCAGATATTGCGGTGCGCCGCTTGGCGTTGCCATGGCGCGCAATGGCAGAACGCCTCGCCGCGGCCTTGCGGCGGCGGCCTGCTCGTGCGAGTGAGCCCGGCGAGGCTACGCCAGCCGCTGGGCTCACTCGGCTAGCGGCGCGCAAGGAACGCGCCGCAGCCTTTTATGGCGGCGGCTCCGCAGCGCCGCCAACTGCACCGAAGCCCCGGCAGTCGCAGCCGGGTGGGGCGCAAGAAGCAGCGGCATCGGCAGAGCCGCCGCGGGAACAGGAGCGGTCTACGTCGATGGACCGCCTGCTAGCTGCCAAGAAGCGCAATCTGCGCTGATTGAAGTGGGTAGTAGCTTAGCTTGTGTCTGCTAATCTAGTCTGGATATTCGCGAAGAGCGCTAGAATATAGTTAAGAGCCATCCAGATATACTTTATGGATGGCTCTTATTTTAAATGTTCACTCACCCGTTGTTGTTGAAGCAAAATACTAAATCTGGCATCTGGAAGAGTTCGAGGCTCTTCCTTAGATATCCCAGAGCATTTACTATAGAACAACATGGTGAATAATGGTAGAATATATATTCAATTATAATTGTTAAATTATAATCTTTCTATTTATTTTTGAAGAGATGAGGAATATCGGATGACAGTTAAAGTAGTGAGTGGAGATTTTTTTCAAGCAAAGGAAGATATTCTGGGCCATCAAGTGAATTGCCAAGGGGTCATGGGAAGTGGAGCAGCAAAAGGAATACGAGATAAGTTTCCTGAAGCCTACACCTTTTATCAAAATGAGTATATGAATGCAGTAGATAAGAAATCTTTGCTTGGTCGATGTCAGCTCGTTCAGTGCCAGAATGGTACGATGATTGCTAATTTATTTGGTCAATTTAAGTATGGTAAAACATCGGAGCAATATACAGATTACGAAGCACTTGAAAGCGCGTTAACACAGTTGAAGAACAAAGCCATAGAGTCGAAGCTTAGCGTCGCTCTTCCCTATAACCTGGGCTGTGGAATGGCAAATGGGGATTGGAATGTGGTTGAGAAGATGATCGGGGATATTTTTAATGATTATGAAGTGACTTTATATAAGCTCGGTTAGGGACTCGTGACAGGGGGCAATCCTTGGATATGAGCAGAGCCGAGATTTAACAACGATAAGCTGCCCTAGGGCAGCTTATTTCATTTCTTGTAGAACTTACATAGCTTTCGCAGAATTTCTAATAGATTTCAAGCGCACCTCCCATTTAGAGTTATTGTGTGTGATACATAGATGATAGTTGAGCGTTCATGCATATACGAGCTGTTTAAAGAATAAACTTGTTCCATAACGGAAGTTTGGCGTAAACCATGGACAAGGAGTTGTGAACACATGATAGATACGAAATCTCCGAGCATTTCTATACTAGGCATAGGTACGGCTCTTCCTGCCCACCGAATCGAACAAGATGAGGTGTTAGATAAACTAGAAGAAGCGTTACATGATTCTCCCAATTCAGTAAGATGGGCTAGAAGAATATTTAAACAATGTGGTGTGGCAACACGATATACCTGTGAACCGGGCCTCCTTGGACATGGTTCTAGAAGCCGTTATTTGCCATCAGAAGGACAAGGAGATGCTCCTTCCACCGCAGAACGGATGGGAATATATAAAAGAGAGTCCATTCCTTTGGCGCTACAAGCGGCGAAGGGTGCCTTACTTGATGGAGAGATTGAGGGTTCAGAGATTACTCATCTTATAACGGTAAGCTGTACAGGGCAATTCCTTCCGGGATTGGATGCTGTTCTTGTTAAGGAAATGGGTCTATCTCCACGAGTACAGCGGATCCCATTAACTTTTCAGGGATGTGCTGCTGGGCTGAAGGCAATTCAATTGGCTAGGACTTTGGTGGAAGGGCAGTCAAGCAGACAGATTTTAATTGTATGCGTGGAACTGTGCACACTTCATTTTCAGCCTTCAAGTGACCGAGAAGCTTTGTTTGGTGCGTCATTCTTCGGGGATGGGGCTTCAGCATGCGTTATAGGAATGGCGGATAAGAATAGTAAAGGTTTGTTTCAATTAGGAGATGGTCATTCGGTTCTACTACCTGAGTGTAGTGAGGAAATGATATGGGAAGTTGGTAATTATGGATTTGACCTTTATCTGTCAACGAATATTCCCAAATTGTTAGGGCGCTATCTAACGACGGAAATGGAATCGCTCTTAGATGGAGAAGAAGCACCAAGCTTATGGGCCATTCATCCTGGAGGCCGAGGAATTGTGGATATCGTACAACAGATGTTCGAACTAAGCGACGATCAGGTTCAGTTTAGCCGAAGTGTTCTACGTGATTATGGAAATTTGTCTTCAGTCACGATTTTGTTTGTTTTACAAGCGATGCGTGAGGATCTTCAAACTCGGCAAGTAGGTTCGTCAAGCGGTGTTGCATTAGCCTTCGGTCCTGGGTTAACAGCAGAACTACTTAAGTTTACGTATCTTCCTTCTAGCATTCTACAAGAATGGGTTATAGATCATGTTTATCTTTAAGAAGTTACAGAACCGGGCCGAAGAACCTGAATTGATGGATGATTTCAGCATGGGCGGAGATGATCTTCACGAAGCATTACGAGATTTAAGGCTGCTAAATCAAATATTTGCTGCTTCGAGTCCTACGATCTATGGTGTTGAGCGGTTATGGATTCTCGCAGATCGTCCGACACAATTATCTATTCTTGATGTGGGTGCAGGTTCAGGAGATGTGAATAGGCATATTCTTAGGTGGGCAGATAAGAAAGGCATTGATGTGACGATTCAATTAGTAGATGTCACGAAGGAAGCATGTGAAGAGGCACGGCAATTCTTTCACGACGAACCGCGGATAACTGTTCAACTAGTTGACGTGAAGAACTTATCAGAAGCTTGTGTTGATATCGTGACCGGATCACAATTCATTCATCACTTTATCGGAGATGAGCTTCATACTGTCGTCATTCATATGTATAAAGCGTCCAAGCTTGGCGTTGTGATTAACGATATCCACCGACAATGGATTCCTTGGTTGGCAGTATGGATTGTCAGTCACGTGGTGTCCACTAACCGTTATATACGGCATGATGGACCTCTGTCCGTAGCCAAAGGGTTTCGTGCTGCAGATTGGATTAAGTTAAGGGAAGCCTTAGGCATTCCCGGGCTTATCTATTCATGGCGTCCTTTATTTCGATATGCTGTTGTCATTCCACAGCATTCTTCTCAGGGGGAAGAGGGGAGCGGGAGTCGATGGAGCCAATAATGGATGCGGTCGTGATTGGTGGGGGAGTTGCTGGATGTAGTCTTGCGAAGAAATTAACAGATCTGGGATGGAGAACGATGTTGTTAGATCGGCAATCATTCCCACGCCACAAAGCTTGTGGCGAATTTCTGTCTCCAGAATCTCAAGAGATGTTTAGTAAGCTTGGACTAGATACCGTTATGGAATCATTACAGCCTCAGTTCATAACGAAAGCGAGATTGATATTTGAGCAAGGTGGTTCTGTAGAAGTTTCCTTGCCTGGTATAGCATGGGGAATAAGCCGCTACAAGCTTGACTCCGCACTTCATGAAGCGATTGTTCAAGCAGGGGCAATCATACGAACGGGGATGACAGTGACGTCGATTAAGCAACAGGATGATGGGTACGAAGTGAAGATAAAGCACAGGGGTGAAGTGGAAGTTATTCAAGCTCGTACCGTATATGCTGCTTGGGGATCTCATCGTCATGCGAGTATGTTCGCTGAACCGTACACATTAGATTCAAGTAAGCATTCCTATGTCGGGATCAAATCACATTATTCAGGTATTGATCCTGAGCTTGTTACGGAGCTGTATTTCGTAAAGGGTGGTTATGTTGGTATTTCTCCTGTCGAGAATGATTATTCGAATGTGGCTGCGCTATTAGACAAGGAAGTAGTCAAGGGAACGGGGACTACCGTTCCCGCTATCCTTGAAGCGGCTTCAAGGGAGAATCCTCACTTGATGGAGAGAATGAAACATGCTGTTCCCATTGAGGGTACTCAAGTCTCTATAGCTCCAGTACATTTGTCTCTTAAGCCACTTGCTTGGCATGTCATTCCACATCTCGGAGATGCAGCCGTAGTGATTCCACCTTTATGCGGGGATGGGATGTCTATTGCTCTGCGTTCGTCTTTCCTATGCAGTGTTCTCGCCGATCGTTATCTTCGCAGAGAGATATCTCTTGCTCGCTGGCAAGAAGAATATACACAGGTGATTCAGCATGAATTCGCAGGTCTTATTAGACGCGGAAGGATTGCACACACTTTGTGTTCGATGCCTAGCGTTACGCGATGGTTCCCAAGTGCTGTAAGGTTGTGTCCGCCACTTGGGCAGTATCTCGTTAAGGCCACGCGATTGAAATCTTATAAAGGTTAGCTATTATTTTCTAGGAGAGCTGGGTTATGGGATACCGTATGCTTGCTAAGCTTTCACTTCGGTTCCCGACATGGATTATTGTGTTGTGGACAGCATTTTTTGTCATCTTTGGTACGTATGCTACCAAGTTACCAGCGGTGCTCAAAGATCACGGGTTAGTGACTAAAGGTAGCTTTACACATGTTCAGAAAGTATTATCCTCAGATTTCGGAATACCTGATGAACCCATTATGCTTGTCTTTGAGAAAGAAACATCGGTAACAACTCAGCAGTTTCATCAGCATATTGGGAACATCCTGTTGAGAATGCGCTCCATCGAGGGTCTATCTTCACTAGTATCTCCGCTTGAAAGGGAAGGGATGTTTCACGAAAATGTGGCCTATGCTTTGCTTGGCTTTCGTCAGCACGCCTATCAGATAGGACCTGTATTGGAACAGATTAGACAGCAACTTCCTACATCCTCGCATATTTCAGTGGGGGTGACGGGGAAATCCGTTATTCAATACGATGTGAATCTAGCAAGTCGCCAAGGATTGGAGATAGCGGAGCTTATCGGGTTACCTATAGCCTTTGTTATATTGTTATTTGCGTTTAGAGGTGTCCTCTTTGCATTACTTCCACTTATCGTAGGAATTATTGGGGTAATAGGGACGCTTGGAATCATGACTTTGGTGGGTACGATGATGGAACTATCCAATTTTGTATTAAGTGTGATCCCTATGGTGGGATTAGCACTGAGTATTGATTTTGCACTTATGATCATCAGTCGATTTCAGGAGGAACTCCCCGGACAGAGTGTAGAACAGACGTTAATAACATCGATGAGCACAGCGGGAAGAGCCGTGGTATTCTCGGCAGCTTGTGTTATTCTGGGTCTGTTGGCTATTCAGTTTATTCATATCCCTATCTTCACAACCGTCGCATTAGGTGCAATGGTTGTTCTTATCATATCGCTCCTACTGAATTTAACCTTACTTCCAGCTCTATTAGGTATCGTAGCTCCATTTATATTAAATAAAAGAATAGTAAGTAAAAGTATAGTTACTAAAAGGCAGAATTCCAAGAGTCTCTTAACCCCAGGCTTCTGGGAACGTTGGTCACTCACTATCATGAAAAAACCTGTCCTATCGGTACTGGTTGCATCCATGGTGTTACTTAGCTGTCTCTTGCCATTACGTCATATGATCATAAACATACCGGATGCCTCCTCCCTCCCTAGGGGATATGAGTCACGTACAACCATGGAACTCTACAATGATCACTTTACCTCGACATCCAGCTCAGAAGTTGTTGTGATTGCGGAAGGGAATAATCCCACATTTACAGTACAAGATTGGCTCCATGCCTATCATTGGGTGAAACGTCTGAAACAAGATCCAGAAGTGATCAGGATTGAATCTGTTTTTGATCGCTTTCCATTGTTAACAGAGGGACAATTACTTCAGTTGATTCAGAATCCTCCTTTTATGAGTAAAATCAAACCCAAATTACAATCTGTACTAAGCGCTAATAAGATGCTCTTACGGTTGACTATACAAGGTGCCGCCGGCTCCAAGGAAACAGGGGAGTGGTTGCGGAATTTAGAAGCAGAAGGTGCTGCTGCGGAACTTCCATTGATTGTTGGGGGAGAGGCGAAATATCAGCAGGAAGTATTTGATGAAATTTCGAGTCATATCGGTTCTATTCTATTATTTATCGCAGTGACGAACTTTATTGTTCTGTGCATTGCGTTCCGGTCCATTCTTATTCCACTCAAAGCGATTGTGATGAATCTATTAAGTCTAGGTGCTTCGTTCGGTATTCTGGTCTTTATCTTTGAGAAGGGAAGACTTGGATTAGAGGCTAGTCCTATAGCCGTTATGATTCCTGTCTTTGTATTTGGTCTGGTATTTGGAATTAGTATGGACTATGGTGTGTTTCTTCTATCTCGAATGTCTGAAGTGTACGAACGAACCGGGGATCACGTTGTAGCCGTCACGTCAGGATTATCTTCAACGGGTCGGATGATCACTTCAGCGGCAGCGATTATGATAGCTGTAACTTTACCATTCGCCTTCGCTGATGTCGTAGGGGTGAAGCAACTCGGAATCGGAATTGCAGCAGCCATATTCATTGATGCCACAATCATTCGATTGATCCTTGTTCCTTCATTAATGACACTTCTCGGGCGAATGAATTGGTGGATGCCATTTCAAAGAAAATACAAACGATAGGATTGATGATCTGATCCTATGGATCATGTTACTAGCTCATGTTCAATAAACGTTTCACGGAGTCTATGACCACATCAGGTCTATGTATTTGAATAGAATGCCAGCTATCATCTACTACAATTTGTATGGTTAATTCAGTAAGTTGCAGTAGATCCTCTTGACCTCTTTTCCATTCATCATGCTGTTTCCCAGCACTTAATACAATGACAGCTAAGTCTTTTCTCAAGGGTTGTGCTTGTTGTAATTGGATGCTACTTTCTCCCGTATGCAGCAGTTCCGAATATAAGGACTTATAAGCAGTTGTTCGATAACCCAAAGCGCGAGCCTTTTTTAGAATATCGGGAGGTAATCGCTTGGAGCCAATATGCATTCTCAACAGTCGAGGTATAGCTATCGGAGACAATAAATAACCAAGTCTGTATATTTTCAAATGCTTCTCCCGTTGCTTCCTTCTAACTGGATGGGTCTGATCAGATAAGTATCTGTTCTCATGCGTGGAATCCACCAGCACTAGACCCATGACTTCCTCCGGATATGTGGCGGCAAATAATCTCATGATCATTCCACCGTATGAATGTCCAACAAGTAAGAACGGTGGCTTTCGGTCCAGTTTAGTCAATAACAAACGAAGATCGTCCACATATTGTTGGCAGGTTGGTTCTGAAAGAGATGGGTTGCTCCAGCCAAAACCTGAGCGGTCATAAGCGATAACGGTCGCTATCTTTGCTAGTTCGGGTTGGACGTGACACCAATCTAATGAGCAGCCGCCCATTCCTGACTCCAAAATAATAGTCGGCGAGCCTTGACCGGATACGTTTACATGCCATTTTTGTTGATTAAGCTTAATCATTTGTCCACTAGGTCTATATTGGTAACCCTGATATGTAGAGGACATTGTCTGAAACAAGGACAAAGGAAAGCCTATTACCGACAGAGCTGCACGAATAAATCGATCTGAGAAAGATATCATGGTTATAACCACCTCCTCCTTCAATTAAAAGGTAGAAACCAGATGATTAAAAGAGAAGCTTTTTTTGGTAATTTTCCTATTTTGAAAGGCAGACTACTTCCATGATAATGATAATCGACAATAGTTGGGCAGAGAAGATTGTTTTTATCCTTTTACTTACATATGGAAGTAGGTAAATGGGAATACATCTTATTAATATTTCGAGTCTTTTTTTGTTGTTTGAGTTATAATTTATTAATTATCTTGTTATATACGTTGAAAGGTGGATTCGAATATGGATAACAGTACGAATATATCACGATTCAAAGAAGTCATGGGGAATTACCCTACCGGAGTGACCGTCATAACAACAGTTGATGAACATGGAGTTCCTCTGGGACTTACAGTTAATTCATTTGCATCCGTATCTTTAGATCCCTTACTTGTCTTATGGTCAATAGACAAAAGAGTTTCAACCTATCAGACTTTTATAAAAACTGATAAATTCGCTGTACATGTTCTATCTGCTGATCAGGGCGATATATGTTCCTTATTTGCAAGTAGAGATACTGACCGATTTGGAAATTGTGAATGGAAGCTATCCGAGCACAATCTTCCGATTATTTCAGGAGCTTCTGGAGTAATGCAATGTAAAACTTTTAAAACAATTGAAGCTGGAGACCATATTATTTTGATAGGTGAAGTAGTAGATATTGTTAGTGAAAACAAAGAACCACTCTTATATCATAAAAGGAAATTCGGAAAAATTCCTGATGCGTTTTATATTTAGACTACATCTTCCTCCTACTTTTGTGGGAGGATTCTTTGTTTCAGATGTCATAAAGTGACTTGAAGGAGGGCATATGTCTTTTCTAAAGAGGATAACCCTAGATTGGGAAAGCTTGTCCCATGAGAATGAGCATCAATTTCCATTTCAAATACCTGCGCTACGCAGCTTAAGTACCTTGAATTTTGAGCGTAACGTGACCTTTCTAACCGGAGAGAATGGATCAGGTAAATCCACATTATTGGAATCAATCGGTCTCCGTTGTGGTTTCAGTATTATTGGGGGAAAAGATCTGGTCATCCAAAAGGAGAAGGATAACGGATCACTTGCTTCTATAATGAAGTTAAGCTGGATGCCTAAAGTAAACAGTGGGGTTTATTTCCGAGCAGAAACGTTCGACACGTTTGCGAATTATATTGATGAGTTAGCTAATGACCCCTTTATTGGTAAGTCTGCCTATGGCCCATATGGTGGGAAATCTCTGAACGAACGCTCGCATGGACAAGCCTTTCTAACCTTTTTTAGCAATCGATTAGATAAGAAAGGGTTGTATCTGTTGGATGAACCAGAGTCGGCATTATCTCCGCAGAATCAGCTAACCTTTATGAGGTTGATTTGGGAAATGGAGCAGAGTGGACAAGCTCAATTTATTATTGCGACGCATTCTCCGATGCTTATGGCATACCCCCATGCTGAAATATTACATTTCTCAGAATCATCTATTGATCCTATAGAATACGAAGAGACAGAACATTATAGCTTGACCCGAGATTTCTTGAATCATCGTGAACGGTATTTCGACATGTTGTTCTCGGATGACGAGTGAACCATTAAACTGACCTTTGAATAATGAATGGCTAGAATGTAAAAACTGAACATGGTTATGGAAAAGAAGACCTCCAAGTGTTACAATAAGTCATATTGAAACATTCAAAGCGGATTTATTTCATAATAACGCACTGTATCACGTTATGGAAGGCTCCGTATCACTGATTTTATAGATGTAAGAGGAGGATAACAATGACTGATAAGACTGAAGCTATTAACAAAGATGTGAACGAAACAATCGATAATTTATCTATTACAACGATCCGTACCTTGGCAATTGATGCCATCGAGAAAGCAAATTCCGGACATCCGGGTATGCCAATGGGATCCGCTCCTATGGGTTACCAATTGTTTGCTAAGACGATGAACCATAATCCTGACCATCCTACATGGATCAACCGTGACCGTTTTGTGCTATCTGCTGGACATGGCTCAATGTTGCTATACAGCTTGTTACACTTGAGTGGATATAATCTTCCGATGGAAGAATTGAAACAGTTCCGTCAATGGGGAAGCTTGACACCAGGTCATCCTGAATACGGCCACACAGCTGGTGTTGATGCAACAACAGGTCCACTTGGACAAGGTATTGGTATGGCTGTAGGTATGGCTATGGCTGAAGCTCAGCTTGGGGCAACTTACAATAAAGATAACTATAACGTAGTGGATCACTTTACTTATGCCATTTGTGGTGATGGAGATTTGATGGAGGGTATTTCTAGCGAAGCCGCATCTCTAGCTGCACATCTTAAACTAGGTAAACTGATCACGCTGTATGATTCCAATGATATTTCTTTGGATGGTAAATTGAATTTGTCATTCTCTGAGAATGTTCAGCAACGTTTTGAAGCTTACGGCTGGCAAGTACTTCGCGTAGAAGACGGTAACGATCTTCCAGCGATTGAAAAGGCGATTGCTGAAGCACAAGCGGATCCTGACCGTCCTACATTGATCGAAGTGAAGACTGTGATCGGTTACGGAAGTCCGAACAAACAAGGTAAAGGCGGACACGGTGGTACTCATGGTTCTCCATTAGGTGCTGAAGAAGCTAAATTGACGAAGGATTTCTACAAATGGGTATATGAAGAAGATTTTTATGTACCTCAAGAAGTACGTGAGCATTTCGCTAAAGTGAAAGAGCATGGCATTGCTGTTAATAAAGCGTGGGATGAGCAGTTCACGAAGTACAAACAAGCGCATCCTGAACTTGCAGCTCAATTCGAACAAGCTGTTGCAGGCGAGTTACCACAAGGTTGGGATACAGATCTTCCTAAGTATGGAGTGGAAGATAAAGCAGTATCTACTCGTGTAGCTTCTGGTAATGCTTTGAATGGTCTAGTTGGTCGTGTACCACAACTTCTAGGTGGATCTGCTGACTTGGAGAGCTCAACGATGACTCACCTGAACGGTCTTTCTTCATTTACATCGGAGAGCTATGAAGGACGCAATGTATACTACGGTGTACGTGAATTCGGTATGGCTGCAGCAATGAACGGGATTGCACTTCATCAAGGACTCAAAATTTTCGGGGGTACATTCTTCGTATTCACAGACTATTTACGTCCAGCAATTCGTCTAGCGGCTATTATGGGTCTTCCTGTGACTTATGTATTGACACATGATAGTATCGCTGTTGGTGAAGATGGTCCAACGCATGAACCTATCGAACAATTGGCTTCATTACGTATTATCCCAGGTCTTACGGTTATTCGCCCTGCGGATGCGAATGAGACTTCAGCAGCATGGGCTTATACGGTTGAGAACAAATCTAATCCAGTAGCCCTAGTATTGACTCGTCAGAATCTACCGATTCTTGCAGCTTCTGTTGAAGGTGCTCGCGAAGGAATCAAGCATGGCGCTTATGTAGTAGCAGATGCTAAGAATGGCAAGCCTGTTGCTCAAATTATTGCTACAGGTTCTGAAGTACAATTGGCAGTTAAAGCTCAGGAAGCTTTGGCTAATGAAGGTATTGAAGTGCGTGTCATTAGTATGCCAAGTTGGGACTTGTTCGAGAAACAAGATAAAGCTTATAAAGATTCCGTTATCCTACCAGAAGTTAAAGCCCGTCTTGCAATAGAAATGGCTTATCCTCTAGGTTGGGAGAAATATGTCGGTGATCAAGGTGATATTCTAGGCATTTCCACTTTCGGAGCATCCGCACCAGGTGATCGTGTCATTAAAGAATACGGCTTTACGGTAGAGAATGTAGTTAGCCGCGTTAAGGCGTTGCTATAATCGTACCCTTAGCTAGCTTAATATAAGGAGTAGTGGAGCCGATGTCACAGTTCAACAATGCAACTATTGTTAAAGCCGCGAACGTTTATTATGACGGTAAAGTTACAAGCCGTACGGTGATTCAGCAGGATGGAAGTAAAGTAACGCTTGGAATTATGTTGCCAGGTACTTATGAATTTGGCACAGATGGAGCGGAGATTATGGAAATCCTGTCTGGAGACCTCGATGTACTGCTTCCGGGTGAGAGTGATTGGCTCAAGATTGAGGGGCAGGCTACTTTTCATGTGCCAGCACATTCTAAGTTCTCACTGGAAATCCGGAGTGTAACGGACTACTGCTGCTCCTACACTTAATGAAATGAAGAAGGCTAACCTACATTTCATTAAGTGTACACAGTAATGAAATGAAGAAGCGCTAAACTCCATTTCAACATGTGGACACTAAGTAGCTCTGATTGTAGATATAACAAAAGAGGGTAGGCGTGGAGTGAAATCCAAGCTACCCTTTTTTGAACAATTAGAATGTTGGCTCAAGGATACAAATCTCATTTATTTTAATATGGGGTTCTGGTACAATCCATGGGAGGTAGAGTATCAGATCCAAGACAAGATCTAGTGTCAGGTTATGACCTTGCCAGTAATATGAATTTAAAGTATCCTATTTCTAAAGAAGTTTACGGAAATAGAAATAAAGATCACATAGGAGGCTGTCCATACTCATGTCTAAAAATATTAATTTTGATTACAGCAAAGCACTTTCCTTCATTAATCAACACGAAATTGATTATTTAGCGGAGCCAATCAAGTTGGCACACGAACAGTTGCATAACGGAACGGGAACTGGATCTGACTACTTAGGTTGGATCGATCTGCCTACACAATATGATAAAGAAGAATTTGCTCGCATTCAGAAGGCCGCTAGCAAGATTCAAAGCGACTCTGAGGTGCTTATCGTCATCGGAATCGGTGGTTCTTACCTAGGTGCTCGTGCAGCTATTGAAGCATTGTCGCACTCGTTCTATAACATGCTACCTAAAGACAAACGTAAAACGCCTGAAATTTATTTCGCAGGTAACAATATCAGTTCTACATATCTTACTCATCTGTTAGATCTGGTTGAAGGTAAGGATTACTCTGTTAACGTTATCTCCAAATCAGGTACAACAACCGAGCCTGCGGTGGCATTCCGTATTCTCCGTGCGGATCTAGAGAAGAAGTATGGTAAAGAAGAAGCTCGTAAACGGATCTATGCTACAACGGATAAAGAACAGGGTGCCTTGAAGAAGCTGGCTAATGAAGAAGGATACGAATCTTTTATCATTCCTGATGATGTAGGTGGACGTTATTCTGTTCTAACTCCAGTAGGACTTCTACCGATTGCAACAGCAGGTATTAACATTGAGGAAATGATGCAAGGCGCAGCAGATGCTTCCAAAGAATTCAGCAATCCTAACGTTGCTGAGAATTTGAGCTATCAATATGCTGCAGTACGTAATGCTTTGTATCGTAAAGGTAAAGCTATCGAAATTCTTGTGAATTATGAGCCTTCTCTGCACTATGTGTCAGAATGGTGGAAACAACTTTTCGGTGAAAGTGAAGGTAAGGACTACAAAGGAATCTACCCAGCGTCTGTTGATTTCTCCACTGATTTGCACTCTATGGGACAATTTATTCAAGAAGGCAGTCGTAATATTTTCGAAACTATCATTCAGGTAGAGAACGTAGCAGAGCACATTACGATTGAGAACGATCCAAATGATCTTGATGGCTTGAACTTCTTAGCTGGAAAGACCATGGATTTCGTTAATAAGAAGGCATTCCAAGGAACAATGCTTGCACATACGGATGGACAAGTTCCTAACCTTATTGTAACGGTTCCTAATATGACTCCTTACTCTTTTGGTTATCTAGTGTATTTCTTTGAAAAAGCATGCGGAATTAGTGGTTATCTACTTGGTGTTAATCCTTTCGACCAACCAGGTGTTGAAGCATACAAGAAAAATATGTTCGCTTTGCTTGGTAAGCCAGGTTATGAGAAAGAAAAGGCTGAGCTTGAAGCTAGACTTACCGAATAACTCTAGTTATATAGATTGTACTAAAGTTTGCGCTCCCTCAATCTCTATAAATTCTAGTGAAAATCATGAATATGAGGGTTCGTCTTTTGTTCATTCTATATAGAACCACAGTTAAAGAAGCAGTTCACCGATTGCACCATAGCGGGGAACTGCTTTCTTAACCATACAGGGGATGGATTAACTAATGATTGAAAGCTATCTTACCGTTCGTCAGAGCGGAGCAAAGGAAATCGTCATCAAGAAGTCTAGATTCATCGGTCATGTAATGCCAGTAGAGAATGAGATGGAAGCTACAGCATTCATTGAGGATATGAAGAAAGGACATTGGAATGCCACACATAATTGTTCAGCCTACATGATTGGTGAGAGAGATGAGATTCAGAAACAATCAGATGATGGAGAACCAAGTGGTACAGCGGGGAAACCCATTCTTGAAGTGATCCGTAATCAAGGACTTAAGAATGTTGCTATTGTTGTCACACGGTATTTTGGTGGTATTATGTTAGGTGCAGGAGGTTTAATCCGGGCATACACAGATGGAGCAGTTGCCGCTATTGAAGCCGGAGAACGGGTCAATCGTGTATTGCATCAACAAATTTTGGTGGAAGTAGATTATACTTGGTTAGGTAAAGTAGAGAATGAACTGCGTAATCATGAAATTCGAGTTGGAGAAACTTTTTTTACCGATAAGGTCACAATAGTTTGTCTACCACGAAATTCTGAGGCAGAGGCGTTTAAATCGTGGATTGTTGATATGACCCAAGGTCAGTCCGTGATATCAGAGGGAGAACAGCTTTATTATATTGAAGGGGAATAACGTCTATGGCAAGAAGAGCAGTGGAGCAGGAGTTATCGAGGGAACGAATTTTGGAAGCAGCCAGGCATTTGTTTATTACCAAAGGCTATCATGCGATTTCTATGCGTAGCATTGGTCAACATCTCGGTTATAGTCACGGTTCCTTGTATTATCATTTCAAGGAGAAAGCAGAATTGTTCTATGCTATAGTTGTAGAGGACTTCAAACGTCTAGCATACCTATTGATTCAAGCCATGGACAACCCATCCGCTGAAGGACTCACTAAGGTAGAGCATCTCATGCTAGAGTTTATTTCTTTCGGAATGGACCATCCCCACCAATATGAGATTATGTTTATGATTCGGGATGAAGAGGTTTTGTCCTATTGTCGCTCTGAACAGGGACAATGCTTTGAACTGTTCTCGTCTATTGTTCATCAACACTTGACAGACGAAGGTTGCAATCTGGAAGGTCAACATAATCTACCACTTACCTTATTCCTATCCATGCATGGATTTATTTCGTATTATATCCAGGATCGTTTAACCTTCGAAGAAGTTAAGCCAGCAGCGTTGTCCCATGTAAAGCTGATGTGCCGTAATTTGTAATAATTTTCTTTTTTTTATAAACATACTTTATAACGTTGAATCGTTGCATCTTTACCGTACAAAAGAAAATTTCGCAAAAAGGCGAGGGTAAGAGGGGACAGTCCTTCACGACCGATCGCCTATTTTGCATGCCTTTTAATCATAGATTAACTATGAAATTCCTTTATGTTAAAATTTCCCGTATAAAACCTATAAAACAGATGTGATTGATGCTATTGTACCGAAAAAAGTTTATTTAAAACGATATCGGCTATTGACGACTTCCGTAAATATTTGGTAAAGTACTCATAAGTAAAACCAAGTAGTCTAATGGGAATTATTGATTAGGCTTCACGGATGAGCCGACCAACTCACATTTTGGAGGCAGGGGGAACTAGTATGGGCACAATATTACGCCATAGAGGTTGGACTTGGGGATTTCGAAGTACGATATTACTTTATTTTATATTATTAGTTGTGCTCCCATTACTCGGTGTGTATTACAATTCATTCTCACTCGGTTGGCAATCGTTTGTTGAGAGCGTTATCGACCCAATCGCATGGAGAGCGGTTCTTTTAACGTTGAAGCTAGCTGTGTTCTCCACCCTCATTAACGTAGTTATAGGGACCATGATTGCTTGGGTGCTGATTCGATATGACTTTTGGGGCAAATCGTTTCTTAATAGTTTAGTGGATCTACCCTTCGCCTTACCTACTGCTGTAGGGGGACTTATGATCTTGCTATTACTAGGACCCGGTAGTCTCATTGGCTCTGCTGCGGAGTCTATCGGTTTTGAAATTGTATTTCATCAACCAGCTATCGTGATTGCTATGGTATTCGTAACCTTTCCGTTTGTTATTCGGGCAGTACAGCCTCTTTTGGAAGAGATGGATCACTCAGAAGAGGAAGCTGCTTATACGATGGGGGCCTCCAACACGCGCGTATTTCGTTCGATTCTATTGCCATCCATGGCACCAGGTATGATTAGTGGAGGTATGCTTGCTTTCTCTAGAGCTTTGGCTGAATTTGGAGCTGTTGTGTTGGTCGCGGGTAATATTCCAGGGAAAACCTTGATTGCTTCTGTATTTATTTATGGTGAAGTTGAAAGTGACAATACGGTAGGTGCCGCAGCTGTCTCTATCATTCTGCTTACCTTATCCTTCGCAATCCTGTGGTGTATTAACATGGTGCAGATGAGGGGGAGACGATCATGAGGAGATGGTGGATAACACTGACATATCTAGTATTCACATTACTCTTAATTGCTCCACTTATTAAAATTACCACAGGTGCCTTTAACGATGGCTTTAGTGGTTTAGGTGATGCTTTACTCAGACCAGAAGCCCTACATGCACTGATGATGACGGGACTCATCGTTGTTGTAGTAACACTTATTAATACGTTGTTCGGTATTATGATGGCTATCTATTTGGTTAGAGGTACTTGGCTTAGTAAAAGATTGAAGAGCTTCCTAAATAGCATTGTAGATTTGCCTTTTGCGGTTTCTCCGATTATAGGTGGATTAATGATTGTGTTATTGCTAGGACCTAGCAGTGTGATGGGAGCTTTTTTTGAGAATATAGGGTTCAAAATTGTTTACGCATTTCCAGGCATGGTGATTGCAACCTTGTTCGTGACTTTTCCACTCATGGTAAGAGAGGTTATGCCTGTCTTACAAGAGATTGGCTCACAGCAAGAAGAGGCTGCATCCACACTTGGGGCTTACCCATGGACGACATTCTGGAAGGTAACTTGGCCTTCGATTCAATGGGCAGTTGTCTATGGCGTGGTACTAACCGTAGCTCGCTCGGTTGGGGAGTTCGGTGCGGTACTGGTCGTCTCGGGTAACATTATGAACAAGACTCAGACGGCAACAACACTTGTGTATCAAGATGTTGAGAATTTCAATGTGACAGCGGCAAATAGTGTAGCGCTAGTGCTTATTGCATTCTCGGTTGGACTACTTCTATTAATGGAGTGGGCGAAAAAAAGAAAGGGCGTGTCCTGATATGCATATTGAAGTCCGCAACCTTAACAAACATTTTGGAGATTTCCATGCCGTAAAGGACGTTAGTTTTGAGATTGAGAAAGGGCACCTCATTGGGCTATTGGGACCGAGTGGTGGAGGTAAAACATCAATATTGCGAATGCTGGCAGGTCTTGAAGATTTAGATTCTGGTGAAATACGTTTTCATGGTGAATTGGTGAATGGACTTCCACCACAAGAGAGAGGGATTGGGTTCGTATTCCAGAACTATGCATTATTCAAGCATATGTCCGTATTTGATAACATTGCATTCGGGTTAAATGTGAAGAAAATGCCAAAGGCTAAAGTGAAGGATCGTGTCATGGAGTTGGTTGAATTAACGGGTCTGAAGGGTTTCGAGAAGCGTTATCCACATCAACTATCTGGTGGACAACGGCAGAGGGTTGCCTTTGCACGAGCATTAGCCCCAGAGCCGCAGCTATTGCTACTGGATGAGCCCTTTGCAGCTATTGATGCGAAGATTAGGCAGGAGCTACGTACGTGGCTTAGGGACCTTATTGAACGCGTAGGTATCACATCCATCTTCGTAACTCATGACCAAGATGAAGCGATTGAAGTAGCAGATGAGATTATGGTAATTAATCAAGGACGTGTGGAACAGAAGGGAACACCATGGGATATCTATAAAGAGCCCAAAACTCCTTTTGTAGCGTCATTCATTGGAGAATCAACCGTCATTGAGAATGCTGCTGAATTGAAAGGGTTTGAAGAAGTAGGCAAGCACGGAGGGACGCGCGCACTTATAAGACCAGAATATATTGAGGTCGGTCACAAACATGAATTTATACTAGCTTCAGCTACAGAACAAGGTTTCGTGAAGCATCTTCATTTCCGGGGCAGTGAATGGCTGGTTGAAGTGGAAGTGGGTGCCCATAAGCTGATTACCTATCGTTCACTTGAGAAAGAAACGTTGAAGATCGGTGAGGAAGTCAGTGTATTAGTACATCGTGCTTATTTATTCAATGATGATCGCAGCTGGATTATGGAGAACAAGCTGAAGGATGATCCGATGCCCATGATGATCTAATCTGTTATCTTGTACAAGGGAAGTGACGTACTCATGAAGATCACAAGGAAATTACCGCTACGATATATACAATGGATGAGTATGACGCTAGTTCTAACTCTATTATTGGTTGGATGTAATAACAATGATCTTACGATTTCAGGGACAGCCTCTGCTCAGGAAGGGGATGTCACGCTTGTCATCGGAGCCTATAGTGTGGCTAAGGATGCTTTAACAGATATCTTGCCGAAATTTCAACAAGACTGGAAAGCGAAGACAGGCCAAGATGTGAAGTTTCAAGAATCGTATGAAGCTTCGGGAACTCAAGCACGTTCGATTGTAGGTGGTTTTGAAGCGGATGTTACACTCCTAGCGATGGAGGGTGATGTGGATAAGCTAATCAAGGCGAAGCTGATTACTGCTGATTGGAAGAGCAAGCCTGAGAAGGGTATGGTCACACGGTCAATTGTTGTACTTGGGACACGTGAAGGTAATCCACTAGCCATCCATGATTTCACAGATTTGACCAAGCCGGGGGTAAAGGTACTCTATCCTAATCCGAAAACTTCGGGTGGAGCACAGTGGGACATTAACGCCATTTATGGTGCGGGATTGAAAATGTCAGAGGAGCAAGGGCATAAAGATCCAGCTGCGGGTAAAGCATTTTTGGAACAAGTACACAATAACATCGAATCACTCGACAAGAGTGGAAGATCTTCAATGGCCGCATTCGAATATGGCGTAGGTGATGTCATTGTCACGTATGAGAATGAATTACTTGCACGTATTCAGAAGGGCGTGAAATATGAGGTAGTGATTCCACAGCATACGATATTGATTGAGAATCCGGCTGCTGTCGTAGATAAATATGCTGATAAGCATGGCACACGTGAAGTAGCTGAGGCGTTTGTAGATTATTTGTGGACTGAGGAGGCGCAGCGTGTATTTACAGAGCATGGGTTCCGACCTGTAAATAAGAAGATCTATGACGAGAATAAGAGCCATTATCCTATTCCTGAAGGGTTGTTTGATATTGAATACCTCGGAGGCTGGAATGAGGTCAGAGAGACACTATACTCTAAGCGCGGAGTATGGTATCAGGTGTTGGCAGGAATTTAATAGGAGTGAGATAAGCAGAAGGATTCACCTCAGAGAAGGTGAATCCTTCTGTTGTATTAGCGATTTATGGATTATAATAATTTCATTGGTTTAACAGGAGCATCTTTAAGACATAAGCATAAGGAGCAAATGAGTATGGATACATTAGTTTTTCTAGGTACAGGTGATGCGATGGGCGTCCCTCGTGTTTACTGTGATTGTGACGTATGCACAGAGGCGAGAGAGCAGGGCGTTAATCGCAGGTTGCGCTCATCCGTACTTGTCAACGGCAGTGATGGGTCATTCCTTATTGATTGTGGGCCGGATTGGCGTAGTCAAATGGAAGCACTGGGTCAACGAATGACCTATAAGATTCTAATCACACACGCACACTTCGATCATATGGGGGGGCTTCCTGAATGGGCTGATGCTTGTAGATGGACAGGCCAGAAGGGGCAATTATATGCACCACAGGAAGTTATAACAATCATCCTAACCCAATTCCCATGGTTGAATATGCAATTGGATTTCATTTCGGTCGATGAAGGAATTCAGCTCAGTAACTGGTCGGTTACAGGCTGGAAAGTTTGTCATGGTAAGAATGGGTATTCTTATGCCTATCGTTTCAAGAAGGAAGGTTATACATGGATTTATTGCTCAGACAGCATTAATCTGAGCGATGATGAGAAGCAGCCTTTATATGATTTAGATTTACTAGTATTAGGGACTAGCTTCTATCATGAAAAGGCTGAGTTCTCGACGCGCTCTGTCTATGATATGCAAGAGGCAGCTCTTCTATTGAAGGAGATTAAGCCGAGCAAGGCAATATATACGCATATGTCTCATGATGTGGATCTACATCAGAAATATCAGCTTCCAGCGCAAGTGATGCTCGCGCGAACGGGCTTAGTTGTACCTCTTAGCAACACAAATAACCTTCAACAACACTAGGACAGTGATATTGAAGGTTATTGTTACTCTCTAATATTTAGATGACTTCAAGTCATTTACTCTGCGTTCAACACGAACTTCTCAATGACCTGCTTAATGCCATCTTCATTATTACTTAAGGTTACATAGTCTGCAATTTCCTTAAGTGCATCAATAGCGTTACCCATAGCTACACCAAGACCTGCAGCTTCTAGCATTTCATGGTCATTCCAAGAGTCGCCAATAGCGATCGTCTCCGAGAGATCACAATTAAAATGATCGGCCAAGAAGGTTAGGGCATGACCCTTCGTACCTTCATGATGCATGATTTCCAAAAAGTGTGGTTTAGACTTCGTAATATGAACTTGATCACCTAGCAATTCACGTAGAATCGGTGATATCTCATCCAAATAAGCAGGATCGTCGATAATCAACATTTTGGGAGTGGGTTGCTCTACCATTTTGGCTAGATCGGGTTCAATATAATAAGGTGTACCATTGAGTGCACAGTAATCGATTAATTTCTGATTCTCTTCTCTTGCATAAAGTTTATCATCAATATAGGTCTGCACATGCAGATCATGTTCAATACAGTAATGAAATAATTTACGTGCAGCATCTTTAGGTACGAAACGCTCATAGAGTACTTTTTCATCCATAAGATTCTTAATTAACGCACCTTGATATGTAATGATAGGAACGTTTAGACCTGTTTGGCGCGCAAGGTTCTTCGCAGAAGCATAAGCACGTCCAGTAGCAAGTGTAACGATAACATCTTTAGCCACAGCTTGTTCGAGTGCTGTTTGTGTAGATGGCAATACTTCCTTGTCTTCGTTAATCAATGTGTCGTCGATATCGATAGCAATCAGTTTGTACATGATGTTCTCTCCTTATTATATCTAATATGGTCTATCTCTATTGTACCCTAGATTGATTGTAATGTGCTCGGTGAAGATTTCAATTCTGCCATTATCATACCTGTAAAAATACATAAGCACCCGATCATGGCGACTATGCCGAGTACTTCTCCTCCAAATAGCACACCTGTAATGGCTGCAAAAACGGGCTCCGTTGCAAAAATAATAGCTACTCGAGAAGGGGAAGTGAATTTCTGACACACCGTCTGAATCCAGAAGGCTAAAGCACTTGTAGGCCCAATTGATATGAACAAAGCCCATAAAACTTCAGGTTGAAGGAGTTTGTCTGATAGTTGATGGATCGGTCCAATATCTTCAAATAGGAGTGATGATCCCAGACTTAGCAAGCCCACAACAGTCATTTGGAGCGTAGCCAGTAAGAGCGCAGGGTACTTGGGGGCATACATCGCAGTGTAAGCGACATGTAAGGCAAAAGCGATAGCACATAGAAATACGAGGAAATCACCCCGATTCAAGGCAAAAGCAGAACCAGCAAATGCCAATAAATATAACCCTATGGCTGCAAGTAAGGCGCTTAGCCAGGTATAGCTGGAAATAGGATGTCGTAGCAGAAACAGAGCTAGAAAAGGTACAAGGATGACCGAAAGTCCAGTGATGAATCCAGCGTTAGATGTTGTGGTATAGAGTAGTCCCACCGTCTGAAACGCATATCCCAAAAATAAAAAAACACCAAGCAAACTAGCATGTACTAATATTCCTACACGTAGTTCCTTCCATTCTCTCCGATAAAATAAAGTAGTTATGATAGCTAGAAGCAAGCCTGCCCCAAGAAACCGAATGCCGTTAAAAGCAAGTGGTGGAAGTACTCTAACCGCGTGCTGAACAATGAGAAAAGTAGATCCCCACATCATAGCTACAAGAAGAAGACCCAGATCAGCAACACGAGAACGGTTCACAAATGTCATCCTTTCCATAGGCAAGTGATCAAATTGTATCTCAAAAAAGGGAGCTGGACAAGGGAGAGGGATGAAAGGTGAAGAGGTCGTCTCTTCACATATAGATATTTCTATATTGTACCAAATATTTTGATGGTCGTAATACTTTTACCATGTTCGTAGCCGTTAAAATCAGCGATGATGGGTTCAGATCAAATAGGAACCTGGAGGTTACAAGATGGAAAGAATAGAAAAGTTCCACGGAAATAATCATTATGAGATCGATCTACCTAACGGCAATCTACATGTATTTGCTAATCCGGACATTTATCAATCGTTTGATTCCAGACCATTTGAGATGGCCGATAACAACTTAATAATTCCACGTAATGTATATATGAGCTATACGCCAGATGCGCATGTAGGCATTGGAACCTGTATCGGAACAACTGCGGTTTGGAATATGAAGGATGGATTTGTATCTCCTTCAATTGTGGGTGTGGATATTGGCTGTGGGATGCGTGTGCATACGACACCTCTACACAAGAAGGACATTCAGGATAAAGGTGTGCGGAGAGCGCTAATTAAGACGATTGAGAAATATGTTCCGACGAATGAACGTACGAACTCTCATTATGTAGATATAGATATTAGGGAAGTCGTGAAGTATGGTCTGAGAGGACTTCCGAGTGCCTATGTTCCACATGAGCAATGGCTGACACACGTAGAGCAGTCGACATTTAAGTATGATCATCAATATCTTGATAAGCTACCAGATGACATTCACAAATATGCTCACGGTCAATTAGGGACATTAGGCGGTGGAAATCATTTTATCGAGATACTGTACCTAGAAATAGAAGAAGCACAGAAGGATTTAGCGACACAATGGGGATTATTCGATGGGCAAGTCATCGTAATGATTCATTCTGGTTCCCGGGCATGGGGTGCTAAACTCGGTCAAGAGTATACGAAGCTATTCCGAGCATCGATGTTCAACTGGGGTATAGAAAATCCAGATCGTAGTCTGATCTATGCACCGATTTCGAGCGATGAAGGGCAAAGCTATCTCAATCTGATGTACTCCGCATTAAATTTCGCGGTTAGCAACAGGCATATGATTGCATTCGGTGTTCGAGAGGCTTTCCGCGAATTATTCGGGGGAGAAATTGAGTTTCCAGTGTTGTATGACTTAATGCATAACTATGCCTTGAAGGAATATCATCGGAATGAGGCGATGCTTGTTCACCGGAAAGGAGCAACACGCGCGTTGCCACCAGGACATTTCCTCAACACAGCTGCCTATAGAGAAACGGGGCATCCGGCATTAATTCCAGGCTCAATGGGAACTTCCTCTTACATTATGATAGGTAAAGAAGAAGGGACGAAGAATTTTTATTCCATCTGTCACGGAGCAGGGAGAGCGAGATCAAGGAAAGCTACTAAGGAATTGGTGACAGTTGATGAATTCCAGCGATCTATGAAAGTGGGGTCCGATGAAGAGATCCTGGTCAACCACCGTTCCCTAGCAACGATTCTGGATGAATGTCCACAAGCATATAAAGACGTTGATCAAATTATTGACAGTGTGGTGGGGGCATCCCTAGCTGATGTAGTGGCAACATGTAAGCCTATGGCAGCGATTAAGGGAGTTTAATGTCTTAAGTAACGGCAGGAAGCAGCGATTGCTTCCTGGAATTTTTAAATGAGAGAATACTAAAAAGCCATGGAAATAAATCCATGGCTTTTTAGTATTAACAATTCAATTATTCTAGTCATTGCGGAGGCTGCTAGAGCTTACCCAATAAACTTGATCTCATGTGAGAGACAAGGGGATCACGAAAGAAAATTAACAAGTCTAGTTCATTCTGAGCCACGATGGCTCCGATTTGTTGGTCGCCGCCAAGTGGTCCTGACATGAATCTCACAATATCCAATGTTGTATTTTCTATAATCAATGTGCCAGTTGTGCCATCGAGTAAGGTATGCTCTTCGAATAATGACTGATAAGTAATAATGAATTTTTTTGCCACCTATTCATTTATTTATTTTTTTTATGTACTATTTGAAGGGGAATTGGTAACCTTGTCGTCTAAGTTTTGGAATGGAACAAAGGGGGGAGGCAGCTATGGAAGATTTGACGGATGAGCAGCTAATTAATGAGATCCGTCAAGGTCATTCGGAGGCCTACCGAATACTGGTGGATCGACATAAGAGCTATATCTATACGCTGATTTACCGTATGGTAGAACATCATGAAACGGCTGAGGATCTTTCACAAGAAGTTTTTGTGAAGTTGTATCGTTCCTTGGGGCTTTTCCGTGGAGATGCCAGATTTACGACTTGGCTGTATCGATTGGCCCTCAATGTTGTGATCGATCATCAACGTGCTCAACGTAGAAAGCCTTATAGTGTCCTAATTGATAAGGTGGGGGGGTGGTTTAGCGATGCTAAGGAACAGCCGGAGGAACAACTGCTGCATAAAGAGGCTCAAGCCGACATGCTGCAAATGCTCTCTGAGCTTCCAGATAAATATAGAGTAATCCTCTATTTGTACCACTATAAGCAGCTCTCTTATCAAGAAATGTCCGATGCAACAGGACTTCCTATCAAGACGCTAGAAACCCGATTATATCGCGGAAAAGCTATGCTGAAACAAAAATGGTTGGAGGTGAACCATCATGAATCCGAGACATCAGGAAAACAAGCAGCTTCAGCAATATTTAAATGATAAGCTCGATGAGTTGCCCTTATTGGAGCCTAAGCATGGTTTTACTGATAAGGTCATGCAGGCAATAGGTTCAATAGATTCTAGTTCTACAGCACGTTACACTAGTGCAGGACCTAAGTGGAAGCAAAATGCTTTTCATGGATGCGTAGCAGCAGCGGCTACCGTATTGTTTGTAAGTACGGGTGCTTTTCATAAAGTGCTAACTATTAATGATCAGATGGTTCAGCTTTCGGCCTATATTGAAAAAATCTCTCTTTATTTAGTATCCTAATCAATGTGTAGAAGGAGGAAGTTGTGATGAATAACCCTAACGACATGGATCGTTTCCCTGATTACAATCAAATGCCATACCCGCCCTTTTATCGGAAACCTCCAAGAAAGAAAAAATGGCTCGCCTGTTTGCTTTCCATGTTTGTACCAGGCATAGGGCATCTCTATCTGGGTCTTATGCAGCGAGGGCTTTTGATTATGGTGCTTGTGATATTAGATATCTTTGCTGTTGTTTCTTTAGTGGGTGCTGATGGGGGAGGGAGTATCCCTTTAATCACTTTATTTTCATTAATTATCCCCGTTATTTATTTTTATAATATTTTTGATGCTTTACAATCGACGAATCGGATTAATGTTCGCTACGAACGTGGGGAATTGGAAGTGGGTGAGAATCCTGGTGATCCACTGACAAATCTGATGAGGGGCAATAATTTGGCTGTTATTTTGGTTGGCGCTGGGGCTCTCTTTTTTATGGTAAGTATGAAGCCAAGGTGGTTTGAGGGTATTTTCGAAGTCGTTGGCTCCTATGTAGGGGCTTTGGTGCTTATATGTGCAGGTCTTGTTTTGTTTCTTCTGGAATCGCGAAAAAAGTAGCGCATGTAGTACATATCTAAATAGCTCAACTTTCGCACATCGAAATTGGCAATTTTCGAAGTGCGAAAGTTGAGTGAAAAGATCCCTAACAAAGATCTAAATCCAAATGGGTCTTGCTTTAAACATCAGAATCAATGTACTTAACTATTCTTTCGCAAATTTCATGTGTTAAGAGCGAATCATCAATAGATGGATCAGGTATCGAGTTATTTTTAACGCAATCAATAAAATGATCTACTATTTGATAGAAGCCGCGTTTATACAGTGTGGGTTCCCAATCCCCGAATTTAGATATACGTATTTCTTTATTATGAAAGTGAGTGGTTTCAACAAGACTGTTTACTACATATTTATTATGGCCGGTCATATACTCAATGATTTCCTCTGTAACACCACCATTTCTGTTCATTACGCCTATAGCAGTACACCCTTCTCCAATAAGCTGTATCACCAAATGATCAAGCATGTCACCTTTTCTAAGGTACTCTACCTTTACATCCTTGACCTCGGTATCCATTAAAAATCTAAGCGTATCTACAACGTGTATAAAATCCTCTACAACAACTCTTCTTATATAGTCTGGAGCAGCGAATCTATTTTTTTGCATGATAATCAAGCTAGCTTTACCATGTTCCTTAAGCTCTTTAACTCTAGGTATAAATCTTCTGTTGAAACCAACCATGACTATTTTTCCGCTCTCTTGGGAGAGTCTCACGATTCTTTCAGTTTCATGAAAACTCATCGATATGGGCTTGTCTATATATATGTTTATGCTACTTTCAAGTAATTTTTCAGCTATTTCAAAATGCGCTTCTGTAGCCGTACTCACAAATGCTGCATCGATATTTTTTGTTATCAGTTCCTCCACAGTCTGAACCTTTTCCTGAATCCTATACTTTTGTGATAAGTTGTTTAGAGTGTCCAGATCTCTCGTACAAAGCACAAGTTCTATACCTTCTTTTTCTGAAAGCACAGGTAAGTATGATTTTGTGGAAATATCACCCAATCCAATAATACCAATCCTCATTTGTATCACCCCACTAGTATTTTTGAAGCTAATTGCTCCTATGTCCAACGTTTCGACGTTCTAAGCTTACATACGTATTCTTGCCTTCATTTTAATAACTATAGCAGAAATTAATATTATAAAAGTGATAGTTGAGACGAAGTATGTTTGTGTGGTTTGAAATCAAAAGAACCGAATAAGCCGTATGGCAGTATCCGGTTGCCTGGATTCACCTAAACTGAATATGTTCGCAAACGTCGCTTACTCGAATTTCCTTTCAAATCAACTACTGAACCCAATTGAAGGTCCCATCCAGTCGCTTGGAACGAAGGCAAAATATTTATACGTTCCGGCAGGCTGATTGCCAAGGTACCAGGTGCCCTGATGAGTATCGTGGCCTGGTCTGCCGCCTTCTTCATAGAATGAATTAATAAGGACATCGCCATTCGCCGTTTCTTTATAAATATAAACAGACAAGTACCCGCTGACATGTGAATCATAGGCATAATAATTGACTTGGAGATTGCCACCTGAGTGTGTATAAGTTCCTGTTGATTCCCGTTGATCGGCGAACGCTGTTGAGGCAAAAGTGAATAGCATCACGAAAACTAGCAAACTTAATTTGAATTTTCTCATTACAAAATTCCTCCTTAGAATGGGGTTATTGAACAGCAAAAAATGAACGTTAGCATACCTTCTCTGAACAAATGTGGGTAACCACGCATAATAAAGAATTGTGTTTTGAATAGGCGGATGGGTTGGTGATAATGAAGTGACATACAATGAAGGGAAGCACAAACCATTACTCATTTGGTATGAAGCACCTGATGAGTTGGGAAGGACTGTGTGAGGATAATGAAGAAGTGATTAACCATTTACCACCTCCTTAAAACGTTTATATCGGTCTGAATCGAATAGAGTGAATGTATACGATCTTTTATGATGCAAATTTTCCATAATTACAAATTAATGTTAATGTTCATGATTGATCAAAAGAATCTAGTACAGATCCAAGCAGGAAATTTAAGAAAAATTTAACAATTACCCTACTTCTTTTTAAACAGTTTTCCCTATTCTAAATGAATGAAGGAGAAAACTGAGGATGAAGAAGTAGGTTTTTTTTGCTTGTTATACTTTTGCTTCTGGGTTTACAAAGAAATGGGTTTAGACCCTTAAGTAGTAGTTATTGAAAGGATGATGAAGACAACGATGAAGAAATGGATCCGGAAGGATACATCAGCGGCAATGATGTTCCTCGCGCCGAGTGGTGTCGGATTTGCGATGTTCTACCTTATTCCGTTTGCCATGGGAGTGTTCTATTCTTTTATGGACAGTACGGTAGATAGCCAATTTGTAGGGTTGGATAATTACCGTGAGCTGCTCGCGAGCAATTCCTTCAGACAGGCAGCATCCAATACGTTTTATTTTAGCGCGGTTAGTGTGCCGCTTATGCTTGTGCTGTCGCTAGGTTTGGCAATTCTGCTGAACCAAAATATATATTTTCGAAAATGGCTGCGGACTGCATTTGTGTTACCGCTTGTCGTTCCAGTCGCCTCGATTATTCTGATCTGGCAGATGCTGTTCGATTGGAACGGTTCCCTGAACGCCTGGTTGAGTTACTTCGGATCCGAACGTGTGGATTGGATGAAGACCGATGCCGCCCGAAATGTAGTCATTATCGTGTATTTATGGAAGAACATCGGCTATAACGTCATATTATTCTTGGCGGGACTGCAACAAATCCCGAAGGATTATTACGAAACCGCCCAAATTGAAGGGGCAGGGCGTTTACGGCAGTTTCGCAGTATTACACTTGTCTATCTAACATCCACGATGTTCTTTGTAGTGATCATGTCGATCATTAACTCATTTAAAGTATTTCGGGAAACGTATTTGATCGCAGGCGATTATCCGCATGACAGTATATACATGATGCAGCACTATATGAACAACATGTTCATGTCGTTGGACATTCAGAAGCTGACTGCGGCTGCGACCTTGATGTTTGGTTGTATTTTTCTGATCGTCATGGGATTGTTTGCGATTGAACGCCGGCATCGGCAGTTCATGGAATAGGGGGTAGAGAAGGGTTGTGCCAGTTGCTAAAGTATTGAAAAAAATTGCGTTAACGGTCGTCATGGGCGCTATTGCGGTCATGTTATTATTTCCGATTGTAATCACTTTCACAAATTCGATCATGACAGAACAAGAAATTGGCATCAATTATGGGCCCATAGGGCAGATGAACGAAGCGGTTGCAGGGAGAGCAAATCCTTTTGTGAATTTAAAATTGCTACCGGATAAAGTGTCCTTGGAGCAGTATGACAAGATTTTGGTGGGTAGCCCAAAATATCTGATGATGTTCTGGAATTCGGTATTCATGGTGGTGCCGATCATCGCAGGGCAGACCCTCGTAGCAGCACTGGCTGCATACGCGTTCTCCAAGCTGCAATTTCGCGGCCGGGATCCCTTGTTTCTCGTCTATGTCTTGACGATGCTCATGCCATTCCAAGTGACGCTAGTACCGAATTACATTATGGCGGATAAGCTTGGGCTGCTGAATAGTCCGAATGCGATTATATTACCTGGGATTTTCGCAGCTTTTGGTGTATTTATGCTCAGGCAGTTCATGCTGGCTATTCCATATGCCTACATCGAAGCGGCCAAGATCGATGGAGCCGGACATTTGCGGATATTCTACACCATTATTATCCCGATGATCAAGCCGGGTCTGGCTTCACTCGTTATTTTATTGTTTGTCGACTATTGGAACATGGTGGAGCAGCCGCTTATTTTTCTGGACGATCCGTTCAAGCAGCCGCTATCGGTTTATTTATCCATGATCATTAAAGAGAAGGGGATTGCTTTCGCTGCATCGATGCTTTACATGTCTCCGATGGTGCTGTTGTTTCTGTATGCAGAGTCGTATTTCATTGAAGGCATTCAATTGTCTGGCATCAAGGGGTAACTTTTGGCGAAGTAAACTTTCCCACGGAAAGTTCAGATAATGCTTACGAAGTAAACTTTTCTACGGAAAGTTCAGATAATGCTTACGAAGTAAACTTTCCTACGGAAAGTTCTTAGGAGGAGAGGAACGGGATATGGAGTTAGCAAAAGAGTCAGTTGATCGTAGGCGCAAACGAAACATTCAGATCATGTTCATTATTTTTATTGGATTGTTAATTTTCTTTACGTTGTTCAGCAACACGCTACAGTCGCTGACCTTGCCGAAAGTGAGAACGGAAAAGCCGGCTGCTGGAAGTCTTGTATTTACGATCGAAGGTAGCGGAATACTGCAACCGCTCGCCGAAGCTAAACTATCGAATGCTGCCGGCTGGAAGGTCCAGAAGATTCTCGTGAAAGAGGGAGATCGTGTGAAGAAGGGGCAGAAGTTAATCATCTATGACAGCAAATCTGCCGAACGAGAATTGGAAGATGAAATAACCAATTTAGAAAAACAGCAAATCGAGCAGCAGAATATTCAAGATCAGTTCATTCAGTCGAGCATGGAAGGGGACGAACTCAAGATTCGGAATGCAAGACGTACGATCGAGACAGGTAAACTTAATCTACATACGCAGGAACGTAAAATTAACGAGATGAGAGATAAACTGACAAGCCAACAAGATATTACCGCTCCTTTCGATGGTATTATAGCGAAATTGAATGCCGTTGAAGGGTTAACATCAGCGGGAGAACCGGATGTTCTTGTCTCGAACAGCAGCCTAGGTTATCGATTCGACATATCTGCTGATTCAAAGGTGTTGTCCAGCTTAGGGATTTCGATCGGAGAGAAGATTGAGGTCGAGGTAAATACTGTCCAAGAACAACAGGCCCGTATGATCGAAGGCACGATTGAGGAAGTGGCGAATGAACAACCGCGTATCGAGAGCTCATCTAGTGAAGAGGGGGGCCAGACCATAACGATCCCTCAGAAGCTTCTTCGTATAAAGGTCGTTAACTCTGAACTGAAAGGGGGTGAGCAGGCAAAGATAAAACTTGAGAAAGGTTCACGGCAAGAGGGATGGCTCGTTTCCAATAAGGCTATTCATGAGGATCGTGGCGGCATGTTTGTTTATAAAATTGAAGAGCAGAGAGGGGCATTAGGCAATGTCTTTGTTGCCCGTAAAGTCCTCATTCATACAAGTGAAACGAATGACAAAGAAACGATGATCCAATCGGATAGCCTCTATGAGGAAGAACTGATTATTCTGGAAAGCAGTGAGCCTTTACAAGACGGAAACCGTATTCGAATGGAATAGTTAAGCATGTATGCGATAAAAATTATAGGAGGAATTTATACGATGAAAAAGTGGCTAGGGATGATATGTATTGGTATTTTAATGACGACAACGACTGCATGTGGTTCTGGAGGTAGCAAGGAATTGGCAAGTAAGGAGAAACCGGTAATCAAAGAGGGGAAAACAATCGTTACTTTGTCTATACAACAACCGAGCGAATTTATACAGATAGCAGAGAAGAAGTTTGAAGAAAAGTATCCGGAGATTGATCTTCAAATTCAGACTACAGAGGATTATGAAACATACACAAAAACGACGAATACAGCGCTGCTATCAGGGAAGGGTCCGGATATCTTCGGAATAAGCGGCTTGCCTATCGATGATTACTTGAGCAAAAAGCTTCTCCTGAACATGGATGATTCCATGGAACAAGACAAAACGTTGAATAAAAGCGATTTGAAAATGAACGTATTGGAACTATTGAAGGTGAATGGCGGTATGTATGCCATGCCTCTCGGATTCGGGATGAGTGTATTCGTAGGCGACGGGAACGCGATTAAGAACTCCACTGTGAAGATTGACGATAAGAGCTGGAACTGGAGTACCTTTGAGGAGATCTCGAAGGAACTCATTCAACAGGCAGAGAAGGGCGGAAAGAAACAGTTTTATGCCTTGGCGAATTACCCGGCGGATAGCATTCTCACGAAAATGGTCTCGGACAATTACGCGGAGTTCGTCGACCTCACGGCGAAAAAGGCAAAGTTCGACTCCCCCGAATTCGTGGAACTGATGCAGAATATCAAAAAAATGTTCGATGAAAAAGTCATGACTGAGCAGCTAGGGAAAACGGACAATCAGTTGTTTTCTCACGCCAATTTAACGTCGGTAGACTTTATCGGCGGCTTATATTTATATTCACACTTTGAAAATCCGGTACTGCTGCAACAGCCGCATATAGGGAAATCAGAAGGAACGCCGATCCATCCTTTATCCCAAATTGCGATCCGGGCCAATTCTCCGGTGAAGGACGAAGCGTGGAAGTTCATTTCCTTCCTATTATCTGACGAGGCACAATCGCTGCAAGCGAGAGAAGGTTTCTCCCTGCTAGCATCTGTGAACGATAAAAAACTGAACGAGATTCAGGAACAAGTTAAAAGCGGAACATACAAGTTCTTGGACGGCAAAAAGCCCAAGGTATCGGATGAAGAATTTATGCAGTTCAAACATTTAGTTAATGGCACGTATCGATACGAGGACGCGGATGTTAAAGTATTTAACATGATATACGAAGATTCCGTATTCTTCTTCAGTGGACAAAAGTCCGCAGAGGAAGTTGCCAAGCTGATCCAGAACAAGGTGACAATCTATTTAAACGAATAGGAAACAATGAAACTAAAAGCAGCCCACCTGTGAGCTGCTTTTTTAAAGCTATCAACAAGGAAAATATATATTGTTAATCATCTTATTAGGAGTGGAATAGGAATGAGGCGTATCACGATTTTGATAGCAGATGATGAGGTGGAGATCGCTGATCTGGTTGCCTTGCACTTACAGAAAGAGGGATATCATATTGTCAAAGCATCCGATGGGAAAGCAGCTATTCATGCTATTCAATCGCAATCGATAGATTTGGCCATTTTGGATATTATGATGCCTGAGCTGGATGGTTACAAGGTCACCCGTCAAATTCGGGAAAAGTATCATCTGCCGATCATTTTTCTAAGTGCCAAGACCTCTGATCTTGATAAGATCACAGGACTGGTGATGGGGGCAGACGACTATATGACTAAACCGTTCAATCCTATGGAATTGATGGCTCGTGTGAATTCTCAACTGCGCCGTTCCAAGTTGTTCAATCAACCTGCAGCAGCGAATAAAAGGGTACTGGAAGCCGGTGGATTAACGATTTCGCCTGATCAGCATACCGTTACCTTATATGGCGAGGTTATCGAGTTAACGCCGAAGGAATTTGACATCCTATATCTGTTAACAAGTCATCCAAAGCAAATCTTTAGCGTGGAAAGTATATTCCAACAGGTGTGGGGCGAAGCATACTATGAAAGAGGCAATACGGTCATGGTACATATCCGCACCCTGCGGAAGAAGCTTGGAGAAGATATCAGCAAAAATAAATTCATCAAAACCATTTGGGGTGTGGGGTATACGATCAATGAATAAGCGAATCCGAAGCTTTCGGACAAAAATGATTCTGCTGCTGGGGTTAAGTATGCTTCTGTCCGGTATTATCACTTATGGGATTTATAGAATCCTTAAATTGTATTATTCCACTGTTCGCCTAGAAGATCCGGTGGCCCAGTATCGTCGCTTCATGAATAACATAGGGGATATTTATTTTTTTCTGATTATTTTTATACCGCTGGCTATATTATTTTTCTTTGTGTTCACTAAGCCGTATGCCACCTACTTTAATGAAATTTCCAAGGGGATTCGTCATCTTGCCAATGGTGAATTTAAGAATCATATACATATTTCCTCGAATGATGAGTTCAGTATCATTGCGGAGGATCTTAATCTGGCGAGTGAAAAACTGCAAGAGGCGGTGGAAAGAGGGGATTTTGCAGAGAACAGTAAGGATCAGTTGGTCGTAAATTTAGCTCATGATTTACGCACGCCACTTACTTCTGTATTGGGTTATTTAGATTTAATTCTTAAGGATGATCATTTGACAGAGGAGCAAGTCAGACATTTTACATCCATTGCCTTCACCAAGTCTCAACGTCTAGAAAAGCTAATCGATGGATTGTTCGATATCACTAGAATGAACTTTGGCAGGCTGCCCGTTGAAAAGAAGCGAATAGACATCGGTGAGCTTCTGATGCAATTGAATGAGGAATTATACCCTGTTTTTGAGAAAAACCACCTGATTTCCAGATTGAATATAGCACCTAACATATACATTTCTGGCGATGGAGAACTGTTGGTCCGTGTATTTGAGAATCTATTGACCAATGCCACTCGTTACGGGAAGGATGGACTGTATGTAGATATTAATAGCCATCTTGATTCAGGGCATGTGGTGATTCAGATCGTCAACTACGGGGGCCATATCGCTCCAGAGGAATTGCCGCATATCTTCGATATGTATTATACGAGTGATCGGGCACGAACGCATCAAGAGGGTGGCACAGGTCTTGGACTGTTCATTGCAAGGAATATTGTGGAGCAGCATGATGGAACCGTTTCGGTCGAGAGTAATGTGGTTCGAACACTGTTTGAGATTCAACTGCCACAAGAGTCCATAATTTAAGAAAAACTTTATATTTGTCCTGCTTTTTTTTAACTAGTTTTCTCTATCCTGATTATATGAGGTGTTAAGGAGGAAATAGTTGATGAAGAAGTGGGGATTTATTGTTGGTTAACAAGGTTTATCCCTTGATATAGGATCTACGCAGACTAAGATGATTAAAGCGGATGAAGGGAAATGGTTGAAAAAAAACGCATGGAAATACGGTTTTATTCTACGTTATCCCAAAGACAAAATCGAAATTACAGGTATTCAATATGAACCGTGGCACTTTCGTTAAGTTGGGTTGCCTCACAGTGCCATCATGCAGGAAAGTAACCTCGTGCTGGAGCAATATTTGGATTTCTTGAAGGAAAAGAAGAGTATTTCGACAGTTGTAGAGGGTGAAGAATATAACGTTAGCTATTATTCGGTTTCCAAAAAGACGATTCTTAAAGTACCGGAGAACGGCCCATATGAGATATCAGGAAACAATATAGATGGAGTTATTGTAACTGTGAAAAAGTGAACTCATAAAGAACGAAGGAGGTTAACTATTGAAACACACGACACCTAAGATGAAGATGGTTTTGGCAGTGGGGTTTGTTATGTATCTGTATGTATTAATCAAGCTGATCCTATTTAAGTGGGGTTCTGTTGATGTCCATATGCTGTTTTATCAATTTCAGCACACGGTACACCAACCTCATCGTATTTTTGATCGACCCGGCAACTATACTCCGCTCAAGGAGATCTTAAGAGGGATTCACAGCATGTCACTCTCGAATCCATTCTTATCTACGAACCTGATAGGCAATATCCTGGCCTTTATTCCGCTGGGTATCTTCATTCCTAAACTATTTACAGTAAGAGGTGCATCATTCATAAATGTGTGTTTTCTCTCCCTTTCTTTAAGCTTATGTTTCGAAGTTACACAGCTACTCTTGTGTATTGGCACATTTGATGTGGATGACCTCATATTGAATACCTTCGGCGGAATCGTTGGTTACGGTATCTTGAGACTATTTATGATAGGAAATAAACCCCAATCCAATGAAGATTTAGTGTTATCCCCATCAAGTAGATAATCTAGAGAAACCATGTATTCACATGATTTGAAATACCAGCTATTTAAGTTTATCTTTTTCATCTATTTACTTGGAAGGGGTTGACCAGACAGTCTCAAGTGTAAGGACTTTTAATCAGGGAGGGAAATTCATGCACAAACGAAGAAAAACGTATGCTGCAGTGCTGCTCACCACAGTACTTCTAAGCCAGTCTATTGCATATGAAGCTTACGCAGCATCGGCAGGGACTTCACCCGTCGCTAAATCAACAAAGGCAGCAGAGGTATTCAATCTGGACAAACTGGGGTCTATAGCTTTGAAGAGCAATGTCAGCGTAAAGCTGATCGATATGGACATACTTGCGCAGCCGAGCGGTAATATACTTATATACACGCTTAGTTATAGCAATGGTAGTGGTAGTAGTGTAGATCTTATCGATTATTTCTCCAAGGTTACCACTAAAGGGGGTACGGTCGTACAAGGAAGACCTATCACGAGTGATGCAACAAAAAAAACGGTGCCCTCCAAGAGCAGCCAATCCATAACTTATTATGTGAATATCGGCAAGGCTACAAATGCAGACGGAGCCAAAGTTTCAACATTTGGGTGGGATTTCAGCAGTGCGGATTATCAGAAGAGGCTGGGTGTTTTCAAGATTCCGGACAATTATTCATTTGTAGTTCCTAAAGACCAGAGCAAGAAGATCACGATGAATAACCTGCCTGTAACGATCAAAGCGGAAAGTCTGAAAATGATTAAACTTAGTGGAAAAGTATACATGAGGGTAGGCGTCAGTCTCGCTAATTCGGGTGCAACGGTGCTTAGCGATCCCGGCTATAAAGCATACCTGAAATCAGCCGGTGGCTCGGTATTCGAACTCAAGCTAGATGATGCCAGCAATAGTTACAAAGTGCAGCCTCAGGAGAAGAAAACGATCTACTATTTGGCAGAAGTTTCTTCCAATATAAAAACTGTTAATATGACACTGCAATTCACGCAGGAAGACTCAACTTTGAACATTATTCTTCCGGTTAAATCCTTCAGACTTCCTGCAGCAACTTCTGACTTAGCCGTGGCTAAAGACCAGAGCAAGAAGATCGCGATGAATAATCTGTCTGTAACGACCAAAGCGGAAAGTCTGCAAATGATTAAACTTAATGGAAAAGTATACATGAAGGTAGGCGTCAGTCTCTCTAATTCGGGTGCAACGGTGCTTAGTGATCCCGGCTATAAAGCATACCTGAAATCAGCCGGTGGCTCGGTATTCGAGCTCAAGCTAGATGATGCCAGTAGTAGTTACAAGGTACAGCCTCAGGAGAAGAAAACGATCTACTATTTGGCAGAGGTTTCTTCCAATATAAAAACTGTTAATATGACGCTACAATTCACGCAGGAAGACTCATCTTTGAAAATTAATCTTCCGGTTAAATCCTTCAAACTTCCTGCAGCAACAACTTCTAAAGCCGTGGCCAATTACGCTGTTGAGAAAATTTCCATAGACAATAATACAGTAGAAACACAGCTGAAGAGCGCTTCCGTATATTCGGAGAACGACTCCGCGGAATGGAGCCTTCAATTCCGTATTAAAAATCTCGGTAAAAAAACTGTAACTCTATCAACTTATGAGTTTTCAATTAAAGCCACTGAAGGATACAGCATTCCAGTGGATTCTAAGGCGCTTGCGAATCTAACCTTAAAGCCGCTTGATGAGAAGATCATTGATCTCAGCGCGGATGTGCCATTAAATCTAAATCAAAATATGTTGCAGTTGCAATTAACTGAACACGCGGTTGCCGACAAGATTATTTTTCCGACGGCGTATTATCAAATCCCTTATTCTCAGGAAAGTAATAGCGGTTTGGGATTAGAGAACATGTTGGAGAACCGACATGGAACGTTTGGGGTAAAGATTGACTCCATTCAACGGCTGCCATGGGCAGATGAAGATCAAATCGTAGCCAAAATCAGCATTCGCAACACCAAATCCACGACAGTAAAACTGCCTGCGCTCAAAGCTCTGGTCAAAGCAGGACTTAGCGATCTCAGCAGCACGACCCAGATCGTGGCAAAAAATGCTCAAACGTCTCTCGCGCCTCAAGAAACGGCAGAGATATATGTGATAACCAAGGTTCCTTATTCCACGAGTATCAAGCAATTAAGGATTGTGCTGCAGGAAACCTCAGGTGATGACGTTACGAACTTTCTCACTTTGAACACCTCTCTACTAAATAATGTGATGAATACCGTGGTTGCAGGTGGCTCCTTCCCTATTGATTTTACAGGTAAAAAAGCAGAAATCCGCGAACGTCGGTCAACCGTCTATAATGGAAGCAGCTCAAATATAATGTATACAGAGCTAGAAATGAATAGCGAAGAACCACGTAAATCGGAACAGGCTCAGCTTGTTGCTTACTACAGAACACCTGAGAATGAATATTATGAGGCCGAAGTTGGTCAATCGTCCAAGGCAACAAGCCCAAACGGTAAAAATGTGGTTACTGTCTGGAGTAAGCTTCCGCTGAATGTGAATACTTCACAGCTAGCGCTTCATATTGGCGAAGGTGTAGCTGACGGTAAGCTGACAGCTATAGGTGGTAAATCAACGGGATATATCAATACAGTTAGATTATCACTGAACACTGCCGGAGTAACGCCGCAGTCTAATCTAAGGAGTGTGGAGTTGTTCCCTTACAGTCTTTCGCTTACCAATGTAGTGGGTACCGTTAGGGAAGGTGAGGATACATTGGATACAGTCGTAACGTACAACTTATCCAAAAATGAAGCTTACGAAGCAGGGGCTTACGAGCACAAGCTAGTCTTGGAAATCATAGATCCGAATGGACAATCGATGGAGAAGACGTTGACACTCGGGACTGATTTGTTCATCGGTAATAATAAATCGTACGCAATTACGCTTAATAGTAACCTATACAAAAAATTAAGAGGGGGCGGCATTCGCATGAATCTGTACGATGAGTTCCAAGGTCAAAGAATGTTGCTAGGCAGCCAATCCTATTCACTTACTTACGAAGCATTACCAACAACGTCAACTGATGGTACTGGTAGCGCAGGAAGTTAAAGTACAACCGGCACTAATTTAAGTGTAGATCCATAGTACCGCAGTCGGTGTGCAACAACAGGCTTATCTCATTTTTACTTTTCTTCTATTAAACAACAAACCCAGTACCGATCATGGTACTGGGCATTTTACATATGGTTGAACCACGGATCTATCGTTTCACGGTAACGGGAACAGATATTGCATCTTTAATAACGCTTCGTTATCGTATAGAATCAATGAAGCAACACACAACATTACACGTCAGGAGACTTTCAAGTATGCAAAAAAAGATTTTGATTGTTGAAGACGATATTCATATATCCAAAATCATTAAAATGAATCTCAACATCGTGAACTATGTGACAACGGAGGTTTACGACGGCTTGGCGGCGCTGGAGGCGATGAAGCAGGAGAAGTTCGATCTCATCCTGCTGGATGTCATGATTCCACGGATGGACGGGTTTACACTGATGGAAAAAATTCAGCCCTACGGCATTCCGGTCATTTTCCTGACGGCTAAAAACTCGGTTTACGACAAAGTCAACGGACTGAAGCTGGGGGCAGACGACTACATGGTCAAGCCTTTCGAAGCGATCGAGCTGTTGGCCCGGATCGAAACTGTATTGCGAAGATACGGCAAAGAAGAACACGTGATGGAGTTTCAAAACATTCAAGTAGACTTGGACAAAAGAGAAGTGACTATACAGGGGGAGCCCGTCGAACTGACGCCGAAGGAATACGATTTGATTGTCGTGCTGCTGAAAAATAAGAATATCGCGCTGTCTAGAGAGCAGTTCATCGATAAAGTATGGGGCGGGGAGTATTACGGCGAAACGAGAACGGTCGATATGCATATCAAATCGCTGCGTAAGAAGCTTCAGCTGCAGGATCATATCAAGACCATTTACAAAATTGGTTACCGACTGGAGGATTGATAGATGAAATTTTGGCAAAAAATTTATTTGTTCTCTATTCTGGTCTTCGTCCTCATCTTTAATGCAGCTTCCATTATGGTCATTGAGCGGAGCCATAATACAATGCTAGGGCAGGAAATCAACAGTGCGTTAAGCCAAAATATGAGCATTCATTCCAGCGTCAATGCGATTGTTCCGATCCTTCGCATCTATGATTCTATTGATTACGAGAAAACGATATTAACGAACATCGCCAAAGAATTTGTTGAGAAGAATAGCGACGATCGTATTTATTTGGATATCATGAACGATACGAACCAGACGATCTTCAGCAATACCGATTTCAAGATGCCGACGCATCGCGAGGAATTGGACAAGCTGGCCGTGGAGGAAATCAAATATATTTTGCGAGATATCGACCAGCGTACGATACTATTCACATCGAACATTACGGATATTAATCATAAAAAATATGTATTCACCTACATGAAGGACGTGACTTCGTTGTATCAGGAGCGCGTGGATCAGTACCATTTTTTCGTCAAAGTGGATATGGCCGCATGTTTACTCTATATGCTTATCATGTTTTTCGTGAGTAGAGGACTGACGAAGCCGATCGATCGACTCAACCGTACGGCTCAAGTCATTGCGCAGGGCGGATTTTCGGAACGGGTTCGTCTGAAATCGAAGGATGAAATAGGCGTTCTGGCACGAAATTTTAATGATATGGCCTCGGTTGTCGAGGATAAAATCAATGACCTGGAGCGGAACAATCAAGAGAAGCAAAGGTTCATCAATAATTTTACCCATGAATTAAAAACGCCGTTAACTTCGATTATCGGATATGCAAATTTCCTGAGGACGACCAAATACAACGAAGATCTGTTCGTAGATGGACTAAATATCATTTACTCGGAAGGTAAGCGCTTAGAGTCGCTTTCAATCAAGCTAATGGATTTGATTTTGCTTCAGGAGAATCATTTTCAGATGGAGGAGCATGATTTGGGAGCCATTATTGCCGAGATTGAGCCTGCGCTCAAGATGAAAGCCAAGGAGAAGCGGATTGTGATCGTCACCGATTATGAAGAGGGCAGGCTGCTGCTGGAGAAGGATTTGACCAAAGTTCTGATCTTCAATCTCGTAGACAATGCGCTTAAAGCTTCTGCCGAACAACAGAGTATTACCATCTGTACTTACTGGCGCGACAGCCGTTACACTCTTGAAGTGATCGACCAAGGCATCGGTATTGCGAAAGAGCATCGGGACAAAATTTTTGAACCGTTCTACATGGCGGATAAAGCTAGAACGAAAATCAATAATGGGGCGGGCTTAGGTCTCTCCATATGTCAAAGCGTGGCGAGCATACACCATGCTGTCATCGAAGTGACCAGCAAAGAAAATCAGGGAACGACGATTAGAGTCATTTTCGATCAGATAGGTCCGAAAGGAGGGTTGAATCCATGAACAAGCTCGTTGTGGTGGTTATCGTATGTGCGGCGTTCATGATCCTGACGACGGGGTGCGGGGGATTATTCAATGCCATCGAAAAAGACACCGTCATGGTAAAAAAAATAACCATAGAGCACAAAAGCAACGAAGTGAAATACGAAGGCGTTCTTTCGCAGGATACTGTGAAGACGCTCAGCCTGAATGCGGTCAACAAGTACTATAACGAGAAGCTGACTATGGACGAAGTCCAATTCGAGTTGATGGCGGTAGATCAGAAGAAGCTTAAAGAACTGCTGAACAAGCTGGAATACGACGTCATTTCGCGATCGAAGCAGAATCAGGGGTTCAAAGTGAATTCCGAAACAGAGCTGAATAAAATTCCTAGCGGTCTGTTTTATATGACCCTGATCCAATCAGCCGATCCCAATGAAGTCTATGATATTGTTTTGAACGCTAGAGACGGCGATGTAATTAAAATTTCTAAAGTAAACCAGAATCCAAAGTATGCTTATAATAGGGATATGAAAAAGAAGTATGCTTATAATAGGGATAAGAACGAGGACGCGGAAGTGATTATGGATGAGGTAATCGTGATCGATAATCCGTTTGTTCAGGAAAAGGGAAGTTATGTCTTACCCGATCTGACCTTGGATAAGAACGAGGACGCGGAAGTGATTATGGATGAGGTAATCGGGATCGCCAATCGGTTTATTCAGGAAAAGGGAAGTTATGTCTTGCCCGATCTGACCTTGGACAAGAAAGGCATCCGTTGGGGCATCGTAGCGGAATTGTATTATAGGAGTAAGGATAAACAATCGCTGAACTACAGTGTCAGGGTTAATGTGAGAACGAAGCAAGTGGTTGGGTTCAACAAAGATGTGATGGCGATGCTCAGTTATTTTTCAGAGTCGTAAGCCGACCGACAGAACCAAGGCCAGCTACAGCCGCAGCTGGCCTTTTTGCGCTGTGCTGCCTGTTGAATTCAGTTTTTTACAACTTCAATACAAGTCCATCTCACTTATCATATATTCGCGTACTACACTGGTAGAATACCCCGTAGGTAGCAGCGCCATTGTAAAAGGAATTAAAAAGTATTTCGTGGATAGAGAAGGTTAGAAAAAGGAAGGAAGAATAAAAATGAAAAAAATGTTGTTGATGTTACTAACGATTATACTCATGATCTCTGTCTCTGCTTGTAGTAGCCGTGCGGGCAATGGAGATGTAGCGCAAACACAAAACGAGAGTAAGACAACAAAAACGCCAAACGGGGAAAAGAAAGAAGGAACGAAACCCAGTGGTGGCAAAAAAACGATTGTGTTCTCTACATTTTTTCCTGATGAAGTCTTTGAGGAAGCTAAGAAGAAATATGAAGCTAAGCATCCTAATATCACGATTGAGCTTAAATATCTAGAGAGTGGTGATGGTGAAAAAGGAGCAGCGGCTCATGAGAAATTCGTCAAAACGACGAACACGGCCATGTTATCAGGTAAAGGTCCTGATATGATTGAAATGGATCAATTGCCAATGGATAAGTATGTGAAAAATAATTTATTAGTCAACATGAGTGAAATCCTAGAGAAGGATCCAACCTTTAAGAAAGAGCAATATTTGAACAATATTTTGGACAATGTTAAGATAAACAGCGGAATTTATGGGATGCCCTTGGGATTTATTATGTATGGTCTGATGGGGAACGAAACATTGATTGAGAAAAGCGGGGTGAAGTTTGACGACAAGACTTGGAATTGGAGTCAATATACCGATGTAATCAGACAACTAATGAAGTTTGGAGAGAACAATGGCAAATATGGAGTGTTTAGTTCACCGGATGCTCTATTAAATGAAATGGTCAAAGATCAATACCCGACGTTTGTAGATGAGGTCAATGGAAAGGTGAATTTCGATTCGGAACCCTTTACTAAATTACTCAAGCAGGTAAAGTCCTTGTCCGATGAACACATGATCACTCAAGAACAAGTACACCCTCTATTCAGAACGGTTTCTATTAATTCACCAACTGATTATATTAATACCTTAAAAGAGAGTGAATTTTATCCGAAGGGCTATGTATTTAAATCCAAGCTGTATGCCAAACCAAATGCAAATGATCAGCAAGCTGGAGGTTATTTTAGACCGTACAAAACCATTGGCATCAATGAGAAGTCTTCTGTCAAAGAGGAAGCATGGGACTTCCTTAAATTTATGTTGTCTGATGAGATACAAGCTCCAGGAACGGGTTTTCCTTTAAATAAAAACTTATATGAGAAGCAAAAGCAGCAACTATTAGAGGAAGGGAAGGTTACGGTTAGTCAAGAAATGGGAGCTATGAGTGGCAAAGTCTTCGAGGTAACGGCAAAGGATATTCAAGGATTAGATCAACTCCTTTCTGGAGCAATCCATCCCGTTGCATTCAAGCCTTCTAAGGTCGAAGAGATCATTTCAGAAGAATCCAAAGCCTATTTCAGTGGACAGAAATCAGCCGAAGTCGTGGCGAGGTTGATTCAAAATAGAGTGACGACTGTCTTAAATGAATAACCAGCTATTCAGAGAAAGGTTTAGATAAATAATGAAAACATCACGAAATGACAATGTAAAAATAAGGATGAAAAAGAAAAGAAGAAGATTAGGACTTATTGTAGCAACTGTTTTTCTTATGATCTTTTTAATAGGGAAATTGACTTCTGATCCTGAAGAAAGTATCCATCAAGTTGCCACAAGTGTAGCAGAACAAAGTATCATACAAGAGACTATACAACCAGAAAAAAAAAGACCGGATGGAAAGCCAATCGGAAAAGTTGTTTACCTAACATTTGATGATGGCCCTAGTATATTAACGAATCAATTCTTAGATGTATTAAAAGAGCAAGATGTAAAAGCAATATTTTTTATGCAGGGAAGTAATCTACAAAAAACAAGTTTACAAGAAAATGTAAAACGAGCAACAAAAGAAGGTCATTATGTTGGTGCGCATAGTATGACACATATTTACAAAAGGCTTTACGATAATGAGCAGTTTGTACCAGAGATGAACGAAACATTATCTCTTATTCAGGATATTACAGGTACGAATCCTAAGTTGGCTCGTCCACCTTATGGTTCAGCACCAGGATTGGAAAGTGAACAGATTCGTAATCAGATTGTAGAGGCTGGAATTAAAATATGGGATTGGACAATTGATTCTAACGACTGGGTGTTAAAAGATAATCCAAACCAAATTGTAGAAAATGTTAAAAAGGGAACTAAAAATGACGTAGAAGTCGTTCTCATGCATGAAAAATCACAAACATTACAAGCGCTTCCAGAAATAATTGCATTTTATAGGGAAAAAGGATACGAGTTTGGTGTATATAATGACGCTGACCATTTCAGTCTTAATTTCTATCAAGATAAATATCTGTAATTATCGGCTGAGAAGCATCGAAAACCGACTACCCTTGGGCCGACAGAACCAAGGCCAGCTGCAACCGCAGTTGGCCTTTTTGTGCTGTGTTGCCTGTTGAATTCATCTTTTTACAACTTCAATACAAGTCCATCTCACTTATCATATATTCGCGTACTACACTGGTAGAATACCACCGCAGGCAGTGGTGCAACCCGAGTGATGATGGAGAAAGCCTGAATCGTCAATGAATCGAGAAGTTCGGTGAGAAGGAGGAGGGACGATGGGTTAGCGAAAAAGCTCATCTATACGGTTGTATTATTCGATATCCGAGGGACAAGGAAGCTGTAAAGCAATATAAGTACAAGCCGTGGCGGTCGACTATGTTCCAATCTGGGTTTAATGAGGCATAGAGAGCGGCCATGAGTAAGGAGACAGCATGAAAAGGGTAAGGAGAAAGCAGCTTCAACTCCGCCAAGCGATATTTATGATAAGCATCGTTGTTTTTATGGGAATGGTCTGGTCGATATATGCGTTATCATCCCCGATTTCGGGGAATCGAATCACAACTTCGGCGGAGTCGACAGTTTCGCTGAACAAACATATGGCAACGCCGCAAGAAGTATCCAAACGCTACAAAATTGTGATCGATGCGGGGCATGGAGGCAAGGACCCCGGCGCGGAAGGTGCAAGCGGGAACCTAGAGCGAGCGTACACCCTAGCGCTGTCTACGAAGGTGTTCGACCTGCTCCAGCAAGAGCCGAGGTTCGAGGCGCACAGAACACGTACGGATGACACCTTTGTCAAGCTGGAGGATCGCGCCCAAATCGCAAATGATCTCGATGCGGACGTATTTGTCTCCATTCATGGGAACACATACAGTGATCCGGATGTATCTGGCACAGAAACGTATTATTATGCGGACGAAAGTTTTTTGTTCGCAAGCGAGGTGCACGAACAACTGGCAGAGGCTACTGGATTCAGGGACCGCGGCGTGAAAAAGGAAGGCTGGAATGTGCTGAAGCTCAGCAACAATCTCGCGATTTTACTGGAGATGGGGTACCTCACGAACCCGAGCGATGAAGCGGATATGCTCAGTGAAATGCATCAGAATCGAACCGCCCAAGCCATTGTAAAAGGAATTAAAAAGTATTTCGTGGATAGAGAGGGTTAGAAAAAGGAAGGAAGCCTATGAGAATCCTTCTGCCGAGCATGAATTCCAGGACACGGCTTCGAGTCAACTGTTCGTTGTGAAGGCTCAGCATAAGGATGTCCAAGCGAATGAACTCGTGAGCGTTGAATTAACGCAATCGGAGAAGAACAATGGAAGCATGCTCGTATCGAACCAAGCGATTCATCGTGAAGGGAAGAACAGCTATGTGCTTGTGATAGAAGAGCATTCAGGATCTCTGGGGAATACCTTTACCGTTCGGAAGTCCCCGGTTAAATTAGGGGGATCGAATGGTCAAGAAACCCTGGTGTTACAAGGGGTAACAATGAAAGATATCATTATTGTGGAGAGCAGCGAGCCGCTAACAGAAGGTAATCGTCTGAGAGTCTGGTGTGCTTGTTCGTAGATAGCACGGAAAATAGAGAGGAGCGTTTTACGATGAAAAAAAGATGTGTATTCAGTTTGATCGTTGCATTAACCATGACTTTGGCAGCATGCTCTGGCGGAGCCAGTCTTGAGAAGAAAGAGGGGCAACAGGGACAAGATGGGAAGAAGACCGTCGTCTTATCCGTACTCGGAGCTGATCCTGTGTATTCTCTGGCAGAGAAGCAGTATGAAGAGAAACATCCGAATGTAGATATTCAAATTAAAGAATATAGCAAGGGGGAAGGCTCGAATCAAGAAGGTGATATCGAGAAATATGTGAACACCACCAATACAGAGCTCCTATCCGGTAAAGGGGCCGATTTGATTTCCCTGAATGTGAAGGATTTGCCCGTTAGAAAATATGTGGACAAAAAAGTGCTGGTGAACTTGAGTAGCTTGATGAAGGAGGATGCTACATTTGATTCCAGTCAATATGAGATGAACATTTTGGATGGGGCCAAGATGAATGGAGGTCTCTATACGTTGCCGCTGCGGTTCTCCCTTAACGGTTTTATGGGGGATGCGAAGGCGATTGAGGAATCCGGAGTGAAATTCGATGACAGCAAATGGACATGGAGTGAGTTCATAACTGTGGGCAAAAGTCTAGCGGCATCCGGCGGCCATACCTATTCGATAGGGAATACGTCTCGAGAACAGATGCTGTACGATTTGTTTACTGATAACTATAAGCGAATTGTGAATGAAGAGAAGCGCCCTGTTAGTTTCGATACAAATGAATTCGCCTTACTCATGGAGCAAGTGAAAACGTTGTTTGAGGAAAAGGTAGTGACGGATGCCGAAGTCGATGCAGGGGATTATTTCTTTTCGTCTGTTTGGATTAACTATCCTGCAGATTATTTTGAAATGCCATCGCTAATCTTTGAGAAAGGGAAAGGGAAAATCTATAACAAGCCGGTCGCTACCGGTCAACAAGCGGGAGATTCGTTCACGATGCAGATGACATTGGGGTTGAATGCGAATTCGGCCGTTCAGGCGGAAGCTTGGGATTTCATGAAGTTCTTAATGTCCGAGGAGATCCAGACGATGCCAGATCATCAGAGTTTCTCTATCCATAAAACGGTGAACGAGAAGACATTACAAGACCTCCAGAACAAAGGCTCGATTGAATCGCTTACGGGCTCCACGATACCGGTTCAGAAGGCGGACATTGATATGATCAAGCAGATGATGGTAAATGCAACCACACCGGAGAAGAATGATTCGAAGATCCGAACGATTATTACAGAGGAAGTGAAAGCTTACTATAGCGGTCAAAAATCGGCACAAGCGGTCGCAGAACTTGTCGCGAATCGTGTGACGACGTACTTGAATGAGTAAGAATAAATAACTTCTAAGAGATAAAGGAAGACAGGTGTGAATGAGGAAAATACGCAGTCTGTTCAGAATATGAAGCAGGTTCATAGGCAAAGAATTCAAGATTACAATTTTTCGTAATGACTTTGAACGACAATTCAGGGGCCGACAGAACCAAAGCCAGCTGCAACCGCAGTTGGTTTTTTTTGTGCTGTGTTGCCTGTTGAATTCAGTTCTTTACAACTTCAATACAAGTCCATCTCACTTATCATATATTCGCGTACTACACTGGTAGAAGACCACCGTAGGCAGTGGCGCAACCCGAGTGATGATGGAGAAAGCCTGAATCGTCAATGAATCGAGAAGTCCGGTGAGAAGGAGGAGGGCCGATGGGTTAGCGAAAATGCTCATCTATACGGTTTTATTATTCGATATCCGAGGGACAAGGAAGCTGTAAAACAATATAAGTACAAGCCGTGGCGGTCGACTATGTTCCAATCTGGGTTTAATGAGGCATAGAGAGCGGCCATGAGTAAGGAGACAGCATGAAAAGGATAAGGAGAAAACAGCTTCAACGCCGCCAAGCGATATTTATGATAAGCATCGTTGTTTTTATGGGAATAGTCTGGTCGATATATGCGTTATCATCCCCGATTTCGGGGAATCGAATCACAACTTCGGGGGAGTCGACAGTTTCGCTGAACAAGAATATGGCAACGCCGCAAAGTATCCCAACGCTACAAAATTGTGATCGATGCGGGGCATGGAGGCAAGGATCCCGGCGCGGAAGGTGCAAGCGGGAACCTAGAGCGAGCGTACACCCTAGCGCTGTCTACGAAGGTGTATGACTTGCTCCAGCAGGAGCCGATGTTCGAGGCACACAGGACACGTACGGATAATAGCTCTGTCAAGCTGGAGGATCGCGCCCAAATCGCAAATGATCTCGATGCGGACGCATTTGTCTCCATTCATGGGAACACATACAGTGATCCGGATGTATCTGGCACAGAAACGTATTATTATGCGGACGAAAGTTTTTTGTTCGCAAGCGAGGTGCACGAACAACTGGCAGAGGCTACTGGATTCAAGGACCGCGGCGTGAAAAAGGAAGGCTTGGGGGTGCTGAAGCTCAGCAACAATCTCGCGATTTTACTGGAGCTGGGGTTCCTCACGAACCCCAGCAATGAAACGAATATGCTCAGTGAAATGCATCAGAATCGAACCGCTCAAGCCATTGTAAAAGGAATTAAAAAGTATTTCGTGGATAGAGAAGGTTGAATGTATAACCAACTGCTGGTAATGAACTGTGAACGACAATGCAGGGTTCATTTTTCTCATTCGAATTGGATTTAGGAGATGTTAAACATGGTAGGCAAGTGTTATCGGGGCAAAATATTTAAGTTGCTACGACGAGATTGGCCGGTGGCTGTTCTTTTCTTGGCGCCGAGCTTGATAGGCTTCGCAATTTTTTATCTTATTCCGTTTGTCATGGGATTTTTCTATTCTTTCCAAGATAGCACGGTGGATGGCTCTTTTGTAGGTTTGGATAATTATAATGAACTGTATGCTAGCGATTCCTTCCGTAAAGCAGCAACAAATACATTCCTATTTACCGGTATAAGCGTACCGCTCATCGTTGTTTTATCCTTATTATTTGCGATTTTGCTTAATCAAAAATTATTTATTCAGAATTGGCTGCAGACGGCTTTTGTATTGCCACTTGTGGTACCCGTCGCCTCTATCGTAATGATGTGGCAAATATTGTTCGACTGGAATGGTACAGTAAATGTATGGATGCAAAGCATGCATATAGAACGGATCGATTGGATGAAATCAGATTGGTCCATGGGTGTGTTGGTTATCGTGTACACATGGAAAAATATTGGGTACAACATCATTTTATTCTTGGCCGGACTACAAAGTATTCCTAAGGATTACTATGAAACTGCGGATATCGAAGGTGCAGGGGGATTTCATAAATTGATTCATATTACGTTGGTCTACTTGACTCCGACAATGTTCTTTGTCATTTTAATGTCCATTATTAATTCTTTCAAAGTTTTCCGTGAAGCGTATCTGATCGCAGGAGATTATCCACATGACCGTATTTATATGCTGCAACATTATATGAACAACATGTTTCTATCACTCGATATTCAGAAACTGACGGCCGCTGCCACCTTGATGGTAGGCTGCATTCTAATCAGTGTGACAGTCATGCTTTCAATAGAACGCCGTTTTCGGCAATTCATGGATTAAGTGTAAGGACGGTGATATTGTTGGCTTTATTTCGTAAGTTTGCGTTAACGTTGGTGATGGCAATTATCGCCGCGATGATGCTATTTCCTATTGTTATCACATTCACAAACTCGTTGATGACGGAAGGTGAGATTGACCATAACTATAATCTCATTGGCGTGATGATCAATACTGCAGTAGGAGAGAAAGACGGATTTGTTAACTTGAAGCTATTTCCCGATTGGCTGACATTTCATCAATATGCGGAGGTGTTGGTTCATAAACCTGTGTTCCTTCAGATGTTTTGGAATTCCGTATTGATGGTCACACCTATCATCGCAGGGCAAGTGCTAGTCGCATCTCTGGCGGCCTATGCTTTTGCCAAGCTCCGATTTTGGGGGCGGGATAAGTTGTTTGTCATTTATTTAATGACCATGATTATGCCGTTTCAAGTCACATTGGTTCCCAACTACATTATTGCGGAGAAACTTGGACTAATGAACACAACATCTGCGATTATTTTACCGGGAATTTTCAGTGCTTTCGGCGTATTTATGCTAAGACAGTTCATGCTGCATATTCCGAACTCGTATATCGAAGCTGCCAAAATGGACGGAGCTGGACATTTGAGGATTTTTTATAAGATTATCGTTCCTCTTATTCAACCTGGAATCGCTGCACTGATTGTATTACTATTTGTTGACAATTGGAATATGATCGAGCAGCCGCTTATTTTTATAGAGGATTCATTCAAGCAGCCATTATCGCTTTATTTATCGCGTATCAACGAAGGAGCCCGGGGTGTCGCCTTTGCTGCATCTGTGCTGTATATGGCCCCAATGGTGCTGTTGTTTTTATATGCAGAGTCTTACTTTATCGAAGGAATTCAGCTATCAGGAATCAAAGGATAGTTAACATTTAGGATATAATCTATATTTCGGAAAATTATAGGGGTGATCATGATGGGATTACAACATAGCGAACAAGCGAATTCAGGACGTAAACGAACGATTCGAATCTTCTCCGGCTTGTTTATCGGTCTCCTAATTGTATTTACGCTGCTTAGCAACACGTTGATGTCTCTGACTTTACCAAAGGTAGCGGTAGTAGAACCGAAACGGGGACAGCTTGTTCATATGTTTCAGAGTAGTAGTGTATTAATGTGGAAGGCAGAAGTTGCATTAACGAATAGTACGGGGTGGAAAGTTACAAAAGTAGATGTAAAAGAAGGGGATCTTGTGAAGAAAGGGCAGACACTGGTGACTTACGACAGAAAAGAGGCGGAGCAACAGATTCTGGACGAACAAGCGAGTCTTAAAAAACTTAAGCTCACAATGGAAGAGCTGCAGGGCAGTTTTAAGGAAGCTTCGTGGAGTAGAGATGAGAATAGCATAGGTAACACTAAACGCGAGATAGAGATCAGCAAAATCGATCAGGGGGTTCAGCAACGAAAAATACAAAAGTTACAGGAATATTTGATAAATAATAGCACAATTGCTGCTCCGTTTGATGGAATAGTTACGAAAGTAAATGCGACGGAGGGCCTTATCTCATCAAATGGCGGGCCAGATGTGCAAATGTCCAACGGAAGTCTTGGATTTATGTTTGAGTTATTAGCCCCTGCTAATATAGCTAGCATGTTGAAGATAGGAGAAAAGATCGATGTTCAAGGGGATGGAAGTCAAATCAAACAAGTCGAGGGCCAAATTGCAGAAATCCAAGATGCAAATTCTGTCGAGGAAGGAACTACAGGTCAAGGCGAGACTACAACTTTGAACTCTCAAATGAAACGACTTCTGATCACAATACAAGATGATAGTTTCAAAAGAGGGGACATTGTTAAGGTGGAGCTGACTAAACCGTCGGCCGGTAATACGATATTAATATCCAATAAAGCCATTCACGAAGATGGTAGCGGAAAGTATGTCTTTAGAATTGAAGTAAGAGACAGTCCACTCGGCAACACATTTTACATTCGTAGAGTATCAATTACCGTCGTTGATTCTAATGATCAAGAATCAGCTGTAACCGGAGGTATATTCGAACAAGATCAAGTCGTAGTCGACAGCAGCGAGCCGCTGCAGGATGGCAACAAGGTTCGGACGCAGTAAAGTTCATACTATATAAGTTGAACTAAGGATTAAAGAAGTAGGGTAATGAATTCCACACCCGCATGTCGAAGAAGTCATTGTAACTGTGAAAAAGTGAATTCATAGGATATCCATCTCGAATCCATTCGCATCTACGAACCTGATAGGCAATATCCTGGCCTTAAGTAGATAATCTAGAGAAACCATGTATTCACTTGGGAAAAGAGTGTGAGAGTGTGAACCTGAAGGGGAATTATAGGTAAAGAGGGGTTTGTTTGACCAGACAGTCTTAAGTGTAAGGACTTTTAATCAGGGAGGGAAATTTATGCACAAACGAAGAAAAACGTATGCTGCAGTACTGCTCACCACAGTGCTTCTAAGCCAGTCTATGGCATACGAAGCTTACGCAGCATCGGCAGGCACTTCACCCGTCGCTAAATCAACAAAGGCAGTATTCAATCTGGACAAACTGGGGTCTATAGTTTTGAAGAGCAATGTCAGCGTGAAGCTGATGGATATCAACATTTCTGAGCAGCCGAGCGGTAATATACTTACATACACGCTTCGTTATAGCAACGGTAGTGGTAGCAATGTAAGTCTTATCGATTATTTCTCCAAGGTGACCACAACAGGGGGTACAACTGTACAGGGAAGCCCTATCACGAGTGATGCGACCAAAGAATCGGTGCCCTCCAAGAGCGGCCAAACCGTAACTTATTATGTGAATATCGGCAAGGCTACAAAAGTAACCGGAGCCAAAGTTTCAATATTCGGGTGGGATTTCAACAGCGCGGATTATCAGAAGAGGCTGGGTGTTTTCACGGTTCCGACCAATTATTCCATGGTAGCTGCTAAAGGCCAGAGCAAGAAGATCACGATGAATAATCTGCCTATAACGACCAAGGCGGAAAGTCTGCAAAAAATTCAGATTAATGGAAAAGTATACATGAGGATAGGTATCAGTCTCACGAATTCGGATACAAAGGTGCTTAGCGATCCCGGCTTTAAAGCATATCTGGCATCAGCCAGTGGTTCGGTATTCGAGCTCACGCTGGATGATGCCAGCAGTGGTTACAAGGTACAGCCTCAGGAGAAGAAAATGATCTACTATTTGGCAGAAATTCCTTCCTATATAAAAACGGATAATATGACGCTGCAATTCGCGGAGGAAGACTCAACTTTGAAAATAAATCTTCCGGTTATTACCTTCACACTTCCAGCGTTAACAGCTTCTGACTCAGCCGTGGCTGATTACGCGGTTAAGAAAATTTCCATTAACCATAATACTGTAGAAACGCAGCTGAAAAGCGCTTCCGTATATTCAGAGAACGACACCGCGAAATGGAACCTTCTATTCCGTATTAAAAATCTCGGTAATAAATCTGTAGCTCTACCCGCTTACGAGCTGGCAATTAAAGCCGCTGAAGGATATAGCATTCCGGTGGATACAAAGGCGCTTGCCAATCTAACCTTAAAGCCGCTAGAAGAGAAAATCATTGAACTAAGCGCGGATGTGAGATTAGATCTAAATCAAAGTAAGTTAATGCTGCAGTTAACGGAACCCGCTGCGACCGACAAGATTATTTTTCCGACTGCGTATTATCAAATCCCTTATTCTCAGGAAAGTAACAACCGTTTGGGATTAGAGAACATGTTGGAGAACCGACATGGAACGTTTGGGGTAAAGATTGATTCCATTCAGAGGCTGCCATGGGCAGATGAAGATCAAATCGTAGCCAAAATCAGCATTCGCAACACCAAATCCACGACAGTAAAACTGCCTGCGCTCAAAGCTCTGGTCAAAGCAGGACTTAGCGATCTCAGCAGCACGACCCAGATCGTGGCAAAAAATGCTCAAACGTCTCTCGCGCCTCATGAAACGGCAGAGATATATGTGATAACCAAGGTTCCTTATTCCTCTAGTATCAAGCAATTAAGGATTGTGCTGCAGGAAACCTCAGGTGATGACGTTACGAACTTTCTCACTTTGAACACCTCTCTACTAAATAATGTGATGAATACCGTGGTTGCAGGTGGCTCCTTCCCTATTGATTTTACAGGTAAAAAAGCAGAAATCCGCGAACGTCGGACAACCGTTTATAATGGAAGTAGCTCCAATATGATGTATACAGAGCTAGAAATGAACAGCAAAGAACCACGTAAATCGGAACAGGCTCAGCTTGTTGCTTACTACAGAACACCTGAGAATGAATATTATGAGGCCGAAGTTAGCCAATCGTCCAAGGCAACAAGCCCAAATGGTAAAAATGTGGTTACCGTCTGGAGTAAGATTCCATTGAGTGTGAATACTTCAGAGCTTGTGCTTCATATTGGCGAAGGCGTAGCTGACGGTAAACTGACAGCTATAGGTGGTAAATCAACGGGATATATCAATACAGTTAGATTATCACTGAACACTGCCGGAGTAACGCCGCAGTCCAATCTAAGGAGTGTGGAGTTGTTCCCTTACAGTCTTTCGCTTACCAATGTAGTGGGTACCGTTAGGGAAGGTGAGGATACATTGGATACAGTCGTAACGTACAACTTATCCAAAAATGAAGCTTACGAAGCAGGTGAATACGAGCACAAGCTAGTCTTGGAAATCATAGATCCGAATGGACAATCGATGGAGAAGACGTTGACACTCGGGACTGATTTGTTCATCGGTAATAATAAATCGTACGCAACAACGTTTAAAAGTAACCTATACAAAAAATTAAGAGGGGGCGGCATTCGCATGAATCTGTACGATGAGTTCCAAGGTCAAAGAATGTTGCTAGGCAGCCAATCCTATTCACTTACTTACGAAGAATTACCAACAACGTCAACCGATGGCACTGGTAGCGCAGGAAGTTAAAGTACAAGCGGTACTAATTTGAGGGTATATCCATAGTTTTCGGCTCCGCCAATTGTTTTCGCAAAGAAAGTTAGTGTAAACGAATGGAGGGTTGCTTTAGTTCTATTCTAATCTTTTGGAAGCACTAAAATAAGCAATACTAGTAAAAGCTAGCATTGCTTATTTTTTATATACAATCATCTAATTCATATTATTTTGTATAGTTATCAAAATAACCTTGTATAAAGACAACAGGTGTACCTTTATCTCCGCTTCCTGAAGTTAAATCGGATAGAGAACCTATAAGATCAGTAAGTTTTCTAGGTGTAGTACCTTGTGCTTCCATCGATCCTACAAGATCAGAATCTTTATTGTTAATGTATTGAGATATCGCTTGTTTAAGTTCTTCGCCTCTTAAATCAGCAAAGTTATTATCAGCAAGATATTTTAACTTTACTTCATTAGGTGTACCATCAAGTCCTGATGTGTAAGCTGGTGAGACAACTGGATCAGCGAGTTCCCATATTTTACCTACTGGGTCTTTGAATGCTCCATCGCCATAAATCATGACTTCAACATGTTTGCCAGTCTTTTCTTTGAGCATATGTTGTATTGTATCAACAATAGGTTGGCAATTACGTGGGAACAGTTTAACACTATTTTCTGTTGATTTATTTGATCCTAGTAGACCATAGGCTTCATTACATCCACTGCCGTCAACAGATTCTGCTAATATGTCATCGAGACTATAAATGTTGACTCCACCATTTGCTTTTAATATTTTTTTTGTTCTGAATCTTGTATGTATATCACAAGTCAGAACATTTTTTGTGTAATCTAAAATGGTCTTGGGATTATTGGAGAATATAACTTCACATGAGACACCATATTCTTCAACTAACGATTTATAATAATCAATATAATCAACACCCGTAAAAGTATGTTTATTGTATCCAAAATGATCACGGAATTGTTGTTCTGTTAGAACATCTGTCCAAGGATTAACTCCTTTTTCATCAAGCATGTCTAGATCCACTAAGTGATTACCAACTTCATCAGATGGATAGCTTAACATTAAAACAATTTTTTTAGCGCCTTTTGCAATACCACGGAGACAGATTGCAAAACGATTACGACTTAAGATAGGGAATATGACTCCAACCGTTTCTTCTCCAAATTTTGAACTAACATCTTTAGCTATATGATCAATAGTAGCGTAGTTACCTTGAGCGCGAGCAACAATTGATTCTGTTACAGTAACGATATCTTTATCATTAATGTTAAAGCCTTCAACTTCTGAAGCTTTTAGTACACTATCTACAACGATTTCCTCTATGTTGTCCCCTTGATTTATGATGGGACAACGAAGACCTCTAACAACGGTTCCAACTACTCTTTCCAATATAATCGCTCCTTATAAGGACTAAAGTTTATACAAATTACTTATGTACTTGTAATATACATCGGTTGAGTGGTATAAGTAAAATTAATATATTGAATGATAGGTATTAGGGGTGCTTATATGATAAGTAAATTAGATTTATATAAAGTATTTTGTAGGGTAGGAAAAAGTGAAAGTTTTTCTAAGGCAGCCAAAGATCTTTATATGACACAACCCGCTGTTAGTCAGGCAATCATGCAATTAGAAAGAGAATTAGATATACGTCTTTTTAATAGAACACCTAAAGGGGTATCTTTAACAAATGAAGGCAGTCTTCTATTTGAATATGTAAATTCGGCTATTAATTTAATTGATGTTGGGGAAGAGAAGATTTTAGAATTTAAGAACTTAACGACAGGGGAATTAAAGATAGGTGTAGGAGATACGATTTCCAGATATTTTTTACTTCCATATTTGGAGGTTTTTCATAATAAATATCCGAATATTAAGTTTAAGATTGTTAATGGTACAACATTAGAGCTCTGTTCTATATTGAAATCAGGAGAGGTCGATATTGCAATTTGTAATTTTCCGCTTAATGATGCTACATTAGAACTAAGACCATGTATTGATATCCATGATATTTTTGTTTGTGGGGAGAAGTATAAGAATATATTATCTAAACCATTAAGCCTTGATGAAGTAGTGAAACTGCCATTAATATTACTTGAGACCAAATCAAATTCCAGAAGGTATGTAGAGGATTATCTGATATCTAGAGGTATAAAGATTTCGCCAGAATTTGAATTAGGTTCACATGATTTATTATTGGAGTTTGCTAAAATAAATTTAGGGATCGCATGTGTGACGAAAGAATTTTCCCAAGAGTATTTAAATAAAGGATTATTATATGAAGTACAACTAAATGAAGAAATACCAAAGAGAAATATCGGAGTATGTTTTCTAAAAAGTGTGTCTCTATCACCAGCTTCAACAAAATTTGTTGAGATTATAGAAAATAAACAGGCAGGTGTGTTCTGAATGGATAAGAAAGCTAAGCTAATATTAATGAAAACCTTTTGGAGCAGCAATGGCTGGAAGAATACCGGCACGCGCTTTTTCGCGGGGGAAGATTTTGAATATGCGAAAGATAAAGGCCTGATGTTTGATCCGATTACGATGAGCCATGATGAATGTGTGCTTCGAATAATTGAATTGCATAAGGTGATTACGAAGGAAATTGTGGCGCGAGCTTTTTTGCATAGTCTGTCTACCAGAAAGGTGTACTTGAGAAGCGCACTCTCTAGTTGGGCGTTGACTCATCGAATGGTTGCCCATCCTTTTGAGAGTAATGTCGGGAAGTATACGACTAACAACAATGGCAGTACCTATGCTTGTTTTGGCGAGTGTTATGTCTGCGATACATATGGCGTAGCTGTTCATGAAGATTATACGAATGAAGATATCAATGTGTTGAATTTTGAGAGAATCAAGTGGGGCGGAGTACGCTTGAATCATATGCTGTATTGCATGCTTGATCTTGAACAATTGCTAACAGAGGCAGATATAGTAGTAAATAAAGAGGACGTGGTCATATTTACAAATATACTGGCTACCATTACAAGTTGCGATCCAACAGATGCTCCACGGCAACTAGAGAAAAGACTGAATGGTATTTTACCCTCTAATAAAGGTGAACGTGATTTTTTGATGGAAATAATGGCGTATGCCGGGATTTTGAACGCAGAAGAAGACAGACCTGGAAGAGGAGGAAAAAACGACTTTTGGGCTATTGTACACTGGAGGGGGATAGATGGGTATTCCAAGCAAGCGGTGCAGGATTATTTTGCCCAATGGTTATAGAATGTTTCACTATATTTGAATCTACTGCTTCATCACGTTTTAATATTAATGTATCATCTTATTAGTAGTGTTTCGTATCCTATAAACGAATAGAGGTAGAGTAATGGACAAAGTCCCCTTTGAAGATTTTGACTTCACAAACTTTTGGGTTGATCGCGATTATGCTTTAAAAAAATATGTTGCTGAGCCGCCTACAGACGAGTTGATTGCTTCAGTAGAAGAAGAACTAGGTTATACATTGCCAGCTTCCTATATTGCTATGATGAAATTACGTAACGGCGTTATACCAATCAACACTTGCTTCCCTACAGAGGAAGGAACCTCATGGGCAATAGATCATATTGCTATTACGGGTATTATGGGTATCGGACGTAAGAAGACATATTCTCTGTGTGGAGGATTCGGTAGCCAGTTTATGATTGAAGAATGGGGCTATCCCGACATTGGTGTCGTTATTTGTGACTGTCCTTCTGCAGGTCATGATGTGGTGATGTTGGATTATCGAACATGCGGTAGGGATGGGGAACCCGAGGTTATTCATGTTGACCAAGAAGATGATTACAAAATTACGTTTTTGGCCAAAAATTTTGAGAGCTTTATTCGAGGCTTGGTAAATGAGGAAGTTTATGATCTTTTTGAGGAGATGGAATCGTAATGAATGTTGCGGAGAAAATCAAACCGTTTCTGTTAGTAGAGCATGATAGTGGTAATGTGTCCGTGATTCTGAATGTGGGTACGTATAAAGCTGAAATTTTCCAATCACGGGCTGATGAGGGATTTGAAGGCAACGGTTATGATTGGGGATCTGTGGCGGCTGTTTTTCTGGAGGAAAGAATGCCGCATTTAGTAGACATAGTGCGTTTTGATTCAGAAGCGGATATGTTCTGTGCTTATTCTGACAAAAAAGAGGCTATAGAAAGTTTTATGATGGGGTTTAAAGATGCTTGTGAGGATGATGTTGTAATTAGGGATTTATTGTCTCGCGCTGAATTAGATTAATCAGGGAATGTACTGTATGCTCATATTTTATGTATAGGGGGAAGTAGAATGAGCTATGATTTGATGGTATTTGAGAAAACTTCTGCACCTAAAGACAAGAAGAGTTTTATGGAGTGGTATGAGCAACAGACAGAATGGGCAGAGGAGCATAGCTATAATGATCCATCTGTTTCGTCAGAGGCTCTACGGAACTGGTTCTTTGATATGAAGGAATCATTTCCACAAATGAATGGACCATATGCTCCTTCTGACGATATATTGGATGCTTTAGAGGAGGCAGAAGATCACAGGGTGTCTGACTATTCCATGGGCCGAGATATCATCTATATTTGTTTTGCATGGTCATGTGCTGATGATGCATACAAAACGGTACGGAATCTGGCTCAAAAGCATGGAGTAGGTTTTTTCGATGTTAGTGGTAATGGAGAAATCGTATTATAAGTAGAGTGAGATACAGGAGAGCATTACACCCCGCCAAAGGTTCGGAACACGAGAGCAAGACAACATTAAATGACGGATATCTTTCTACTAACAACTCAAGAACCCATGCTTGAGCTGAATCTATCGATTTTTTGTTCGTTTTTGGGTTAGAATGGTAAAATGAGGTACGATTTCACGAGGAGGATGCAGCACAGCATGAACAAAACAGACTTTTCCGGATGTCTTGATGATAGAAAAAACACCTCCACATTGAATTATTTTTCAACGGAAGGTGTTTTTATTTGTTTCATTTTTTTAGTCAGTAAAATTAAACTGGAATGGATTCATAGGCCAACTTCATTATTATATCTTTATGTTGAGGATATTTAGACAAAAGTTCATCCTGTGTAAACAACTCAAAGTCTTGAAAGTCAAACCCAGGCGAAACCATACACCCTACTAAAGAGAATGTATCTTCATCTGTAACAGATGAACCAAATGTACTATTTTTTGGAACTTGTACTTGTGGGACTTCGCCTAGATCTAAGTTTATTCCTAATTTAAACTCTTTATAATCCCCATTTTCATCAATAATATGAACGGTTAAAGGACTTCCAGCGTGGTAATACCATAATTCATCCGATTTCAAACGATGGAAATGTGAGATGTCATTAGAACCTAATAGAAAGAAGATACTTGTATAAAGATTTCTTTTCCCATCAAAATTTACTGTTAATTCTCGATCTGAAGTTTGTTCCTTAGATTCAAATGTTCTTTTATAATACCCACCCTCTGGATGCGGATCTAGTCCAAGTTTTGTTACATAGTACTTTGCGTCATGTTCTTTCATAGCATTATGCCTCCTATTAGATGTGTAATATATTCCTTAAAATCACCAAACGAATAACCCTACAACCATTGCAGTTAAAGTAGAAACAAGAAGACCGCTCACCAATAATAACCATGTATACTTTGCGATGTATTTAGATTTTTGATCTCCAAATAATGCTTGCATACTCCCAAGAATAATCCCAATTGTCGTAAAGTTACAGAAAGAAACAAGAAACGTAGAAGCTACAGCTTCGGTATGCGGATTTAAGCTAGAGAGAATTTCACTTAAATTGGTCATAGCAACAAACTCATTTAGAACAATTTTCACACCCATTAATTGACCCACAGTGAATATTTGAGAAAAATCAACGCCCATTAAGAAGCTGATTGGCGAAAAAATCACCCCAAAGATATTTTCCAGCGTGAGGTTAGCATTGAACAATCCTAAGAAGGAGTTCATAGCTGTAATAAGGGAGACGAATCCAATAAGCATAACGGCAATAATTAATGCTAGTTTACCGCCAGTCATCATACTTTTTGAAATCATATCAAAGAAATTGCCTTTTTCAGATTTTGTTGGAGAATAAACGATATCCTCTTCTTTTGTAAGACGATACGGATTAATTAAAGAGGTAATAATCAACGCACCGATTGCATTCAAAGGAATGGCCGTTAACACATATTTTGCGTCTAATAGTTGTAAATATCCACCTAGCATCCCGGCACTAACACAAGACATACTAATCATCGCAACCGTTAACAACCGTTTGTCATTCATTTTACTTAATTGACTACGTGTTACCGCCAATGCCTCATTATTCCCTAAGAACATAACTTGTATAGCATAAAAACTCTCAAAGCGAGGAGTTTTCGTAATTTTAGAAAAGACCCATCCTATCCCATTTATAAGGGCTGGCAAAATGCCAAAGTACGTTAATATATCAAAGAATACCACAACAAAAATAATCGGCATTAATACATTCATAAAGAACGTGAATGTGGAACCATCAAGAGGTGCCAACTCTCCAAATACGAAATTCACGCCGGACATTGAACTATTGATTAACCATAAGAAAAAATCGGAAATCCACGAAATCACGTTTGCGCCAATATCGGTCGATAACATAAACCAAGTTGTGGCTAGTTGCAAGACAAGCAAGATCATGATTGGCTTTACTGCCACTTCCTTTTTGTTGAACGACAAAAGATAGCTTCCGCCTAATAAGATAATAATTCCAAGAACATTAATCATAAAATACATTGGGGTATGCTCCTTTTGAATTTTCTAAGTTGTACACATTAAAAATGAATCTCTCGATAGATCAACAGAAAGCCCCAGAAAATATGTTCACTCTATGAAGTAAACAATATTTTCTGGGGCTCAAATAAATCCAGACTCCTAATAATCGTGCATAGGAATCTGCAACACCAATATATCGCTACTCATAGTCGAGCCTTTACGGGGTTCGGTAGAAACTCGCAGGCCATATTCCTGCGATTATATGAGAGAAAACTATTCACTTTTAATGTTCGGTTGAATTATAGCAGAATGTATAAAAATAATAAAGTATTGACTTCATTTATCGCTTCTACACCTGAAGAACGCTACAAAGAACATCCTCCTTATAACGTTTATATAGGTCAGAATCGAATATAATGGATATATATGATACAAACTTCTCTGAATTACAAATTAATGTTAATATTTATGATTGATCATCAATAGACGAATATGAGGACGTACGTTGCACACAGACACTGACATATTTTCGGGGTCATCCCGCATTGCTTTTTTCGACTGGTTTTACGATAGATTTGAGCCTTTTTGACAACTTCGGTCTAACAAATTGTATAATTTAGGAAATCATTTTGATAAGGAGGAATAATATGTTAGCAGTCATACAATGCGTTGAAAACGGATATATCGCATGTTTTGAGAGGCATCTAAAGCATTCTGTTGAAAAGGTATGGTCTTCGTTGACTGAGAATGATAAGTTGGAGAAATGGTTTTCTGAGCTTCGAGTCGATGACCTCCGTGAAGGAGGGATTATTAAGTTCAATATGCAGGATGATATATTTGAGGAACTTGAAATTATCGAGCTGAAGATGTGTTCTATTTTGGAATATACATGGGGTGAGGATCGTGTTCGTTTCGAGTTATATCTAGAGCCCAATGGGTGTCGCTTGGTCTTAATAGAAAAGATTAATAAAATTACGGATCATACCTCAAAGGATCTTGCTGGGTGGCATGTTTGTTTGGAAGTCATTAGCAAATTATTGGAAGGAAGGACACTAGAATCACGGGACAGTGAATGGAAAAGATGGCATGAACAATATGTACAACTAATCAAAAAGTTCCTTGAAAATAGTTAAGTGACATACAAAGAGGCTGACCGTCACACGTCTCCATTAAGCGCTAATTGCGATGCGCTTGATGAAGGGACGCGTATAGGTCAGCCTCTTTTGCAGGTGTAGCCCCGTTCTAGAACGGACTCATGCCGATCGTATTCAATTTCTCGCCTGTAATATCGACACCCATTCTCGTCGTAATGTCACGGTAATGACCAACGCGGCGGCCGACCCGATAGTCAGTTTCATCTTTGTTTCCTTCAAAGCTGCCGTTGATGATCATAATGGTAATACCAAAACCCGCAGGTGTTAATCCTTTGGATATTTCCGCTGCCGAAGGTGTCCAATTGCCAACGATCACATCATGAGCCGAAGGTTTCGGCGGTTGTGGTGTCATCCAGAACAGGATAGCGGTCATAAAGCCCAATTTGCCGTCGTTCACAATAAGCTCCGGTTGTTGGAGCAGTGTATTTTGATTCCCATGAATAATTCCGCTAATGAGTCCGTAATTGTAGTTCCAGCTCAATTGAATCGGTCCGCGTCCATGATATGATTTGCCCGGAACTGGCGGGAAGTCAGCATGAGTCTGAACGTAACCGATGTTGGTAGAATTGATATACGATACTTCTTCATTCCAAAATAATCCCCAACTGAGTTCGCCGCCAGGCGCTGTTGCCCAACCTCCGCCCGTTTCGTGCGCAATATTGGAGAGGAAAGCCGCCAGTTCGCGCTTGCGGTCCACAGCAGAACCTTCTTTAATAAATGAACCAAAATCGACTGTTTTGGAGATGATCGGAACCGTCAAGTTCCACGAAGCGTTAAAGTCAGCATTTTGATAGATAAGTGTTTCTGTCTTTGTTGTCTTGTCTAATCGGAATACGCGATTGTTCCATGTAGCTCCCTGCCGGTATTCAAGCTTGTACTTGATATTTGCCACATCGGTTACCGCTGCGATCAGATTACTATACGAATAATAGTCTACTTGTCCAGGTTTGTAATACGGCTTACTTGCGGCAAATGTGTGCCACGCAGGCGTGCCGATGCGCATAGGGAACAGCGCTTCGTATTCCGCCTGTGGTAGTGCGCTCTGTACGGCTGCAATCGCATTGGCTGGCGAAAATTGTGGATCTATACCGCCCCATAGCGATGTGACTTGCGCATCGGTTAGTACACGACTCTGGCCAGAGTTTAATTCGCCGAGAGACGTTTTTACGTCGATGCTCGAACTTGCTGTCGTGTTATTTGCGCCATCTTTTGATTTTACATAATATGTGTATTGGGTATCCTGCTGCAAGTCTGTGTCGGTGTAAGTCAGCGTGGATGCGTTGGCCGAGGAGCCGACCTTCGTCTCGTTACGGTAAACATCATAACCCGTCACAGCAATGTTGTCTGTTGCGGCATCCCAAGTCAATGTGATCGTGTTAGCTGTTTGCCCCGCTGATACAAGATTCATTGGAGCTGTAGGAGGGGTAGGATCTGGCTCGCCCCCCGTATCCGGACCAAGTAACAGCCAAGGTGAGCTTGATGAAGCACCAGGTACATCGCCCTGCGTCCACCATTTAGCCTGGTACACATTGTTGTTATAGCTGACCTTATTACCTGTCAAGTACACTTGAGTGGACACCCAAGGCGATGCGGTTAATGAAGCTTGCTGTTCTTGTTGCTCTACGGCATTTGCGGAGACAGTGTTTGTAACCGCTTCCAAAGGTGCAAATACTAACAAGGCGGACAGTAAAGTGATACTTACGTGCTTTAGCTTGTTACTTGTCAACTTACTTTTCATAGTAATCCTCCTATACTAGTGAGTTATATCACACTATTTACTATAATAGACTCCAAATCTATTATCTATAGTCAATAAAGACTATATTAGATTAATTTTGAATAATTTGTTATGGATAATCATGTAAAATTGAATTGCACTCCATGCATCGATGGTTTATTTCATTTTCTTTACTTTTTGCTCTAGCTCAAATATGAGTTCATTTGCCATCCGTTTGTTCAAGCGATAGGTTTGGGTTTCGCCAAGGTTTGAAGCAAGCTCCTTGATCTTCGCGATCTGAGTGTCCGTGGGTGGCTGGAGTTCAATCATTCGTTCATAGTTGAGATAAGCGACTTTCAGTGCGGTTTCTGCGGAAAGAAGATCAATAGTTTCATATAAGGCGTCCGCAGCTTGGCCCGGCTCTAAACCGAAGCCTGAGTCAGTAGATAACATAAACCGATCCGGATACTGCTACATTAGAGGTACAAAATCCTTCAGCGTAAGGGTGCTATCTGGACTATAAGCGGTAAACCCTGCAAAAAAATCGATGTACAAATTGGGATGCTTGTCTAATAAGTGCTTAATATTTTCAGGCGTATTGTAAGCATTGGCATGTCCAAAAATAAGTGTTGTATCCAGATGCTGTTCCAGTGCTTTCTCTAGGTGTTCAATGGGCTGACCATTCGGAGGATCGATATGTAGCAGGACAGGGACGTGATATTTGGCTGCCAGTTCATAGATTTGTGGAAGATTGCCATCGTTGGGGTGTTTGGCTTTCCACTTCACTTGAGATACAACGGGTGAAAAGCTTGATGCCGCAGCGACCTCTCCGATGTTGAGATAACCCTGCTCTAATTTCTCCTGCACAATGGATAGGCCTTCTTCTTCATAGATTGGAAACCCTGCGAAGGATGGATAGACGTGTGACGGGTCTTTGCGATAATGTTCCCAAGCGAGTTGATCGGTAGCTTGGGCGCTCGGCTCAGAAATATCCCCGAATAATACGATCCGGTCGATCCCATATTTCGTCCACTCATTCACAGCACTTGGATTCTCTGCGGCATGGTTGTGAATGTCAATGAGGGTAATATCCTGATACAACTCGGATAATTTCTTACGGGTATCTTTAGCACTACGAATCGAATGAACCCATTCTAGTTCTGGCTTCGGTTCATACACAGTAAGAGGTTCAACGATTACTTCGCTGTTCGATCCTGTTGAACACCCGGTTACAACTAGAACAACAAGACTTAAAGTGCAAAGTACAGACTGCAATTTTTTCGGCGACATATTCATTCCTCCCTGAACACAATTGTTTTATCAGATTGAGAGATTTGCTTCTATCAAAACTATTAGTTTTTGTCTATATCTCATCAATTTTGGAAACATTTCCAACTAAATAAAGTATGGTATAAAACAGAAATAAACTCAACTATTTTTGATAGCTGAGCAAAGTAACAACGTGAACGATGATCCTATTTGGAATCCCTAAGTCAAGGTCTGTTGATTCAGTCATGGGTTATTGCAGAGCTGTTTTCAATCCATTCGGATCACCTAGCAAGCTCGTATTTGTATTAAAGGTAGATTTATCATGGGTTTAAGATAAATCGGAGGGAACCGTACCATAAATGAGGCGAAATTTTTCAATCCCCTTTTAGAATAATTTGGTATAATTAGTAATGTGATTAGAGTATGATGGGTTAGGGAAATCGTTCTTGAAAGACAATATTTCGCTTCGACCAGAAATAAAAGCGATTGTCGAAGATTTAGGTTTTCTATAATGACATAACATTGGGAGATACTTATTATGAGAAAAATAGCAGTAAAGGATATATACTCAGGGAAACCTGATGCCAAGGACGAAATAAATTTTGATGGCATATCTGGTTTTATTAAAACATTTATAGTACCTCAAAACATTAATTTAGAATCATTATTAAATGGTAACCATTGTTTTATATCGGGATATAAAGGAACTGGAAAAACAGCTCTATTGTTCTACTTGGATAACTTGATTAAAGAAAGAGATAGTAGTGCTTGCTCATCATTTGTTTTCTTTAAAGAAGAATTTGCTGATTTGAAAAGGGATGAGTTTGAGAAATACTCAAAGAGAAATCTATCCTCAATAACAATTGACAAAGATACGCTTTTAAATAATTCCGAATTTGAATATGTATGGAGATGGTTGTTATTTAAAAGAATAGTAGCAGATAATGAAGAATTTAACGGTGGTTTGTTTGAGGATAATGAATACTGGATCAAATTTAGGAAAATAGTATCTACCATTAAGGGACCATTGAATACCAAAAAAAGCATAATTCCAAATAAAGTAAAGATAGGAATTCCTTACAAAGATCCATCAGGAATGTCAATAGCAACTGAAATGGAGGTTGATCTCGGCAAAGATACGAAGGAAAACAATTATTCAAGTTTTGTAAAATTGATTGATGATGCAGAGGATGCTCTATCAAAACTAACAAAAACAGATATCCCTTATCATATTTTTGTTGACGAACTTGAAGCATATTTCGGAGATCAAGAAGTATTTAAAAGGGATTTATATTTAATTAGAGATTTAATTTTTACAATTAAAAGGTTTAACTCGATTTTTTCTTCATCTAATATGAGCAATATAAAAATAATATGTTCTATTAGATCTGAAATTGTAAATGCAATTTCAAGATTCATTGTAACAAAAGAATTAAATAAAGTTACCTCTGGTTTTGAGATACCTTTAAAATGGAACTACAATAATACCAATTCATTTAGTCATCCTATAATGCAAATTTTATTAAGAAGAATTGCATTAAGTGAGTCTGAAGAACAAGAGAAATTTAGAAGTGATAAAGAGATTATTGCACAGTGGTTTCCGGAAAACATTCATGAAATTGATCCTTCTAGTTATGTTCTTAATAATAGCTGGCACAAACCACGCGATATTGTAAGATTTATAATATCCGCACAAAACAGTATTAATAATGATAGTACATCTTTTTCGCAAGCGGTTTTTTCTAGTTTACATAAGCAATATTCTATAGATAGTCTAGTTGAAATCAAAGAAGAAATGAGAGCTTTATATACTTCTGAACAAATAGAAGACATAATTAATATATTTACTGGATTCAAATCAATTTTTTCTGTTAATCAATTAAGAACAAGGATAAACAAGTTCTTTGGTAATAGTATTATGGATACTAATTTTAATTCTGTTTTAAATGATTTGTATAGATTGGGGTTTATAGGAAACTACTTGCCAGCATCTCAGATGTATAGATGGCAACATAAGGGGGATGATAGGTTAATAATCTCAGATGAATGGAGAATCATGATTCATCAGGCTCTTCAAAGTGCTTTATCTGTTGGCAAAAAGCTAGATTACAGCATGAAGCGTTTTGAAGAACCACAGATAGGTGACGTAGTTTCTTTTAATGTTAAGCGTATAAACAAATCTTTTGTATATGGATCAATAAAATTTTATGGAAAGTCCTATCCCGCATATATACATATTAGAAATATGGCGGAAACTTATATTAATAATTTAACAGATATTGTGACTGAAGGTGAGGAACTACAGACAGTAATTATTGAGTACGATGAGAAAAGTTCCAACTGGTCGTTAAGGAAAGTTCCTGAAGAAGTAAGAGACATCGGTTAATTAGGTTGTTACTAAACATATGCAGCACTACTTCTTTATTTCGGGTTCCTACATGGAGTGCCATTTTCCTTTCAACTCTTAAAGACGAATCCATTCACAAGTAACAGCCACTTCTTCTAGAATTTCTTTGTAAGATCTTCCTTACAGGAATATAAATAGCTTGCTTTGTTACAATACGAAATGCGTTAACAGGATTTGAAACAAATTGAGGGGTCATGGGTTTGAGCATTTCGAAAGAAACTTTGTACAAGATGCTTTTGGAACAATCACATTGATGATTAGGTAGAAATTTTGATTTATACCGATGTTCTCTAGCTATTTATGAGAGTAGACAAAATCTACACTTTGGCACAATCCATTGTGATAAAAAGTTCGTCAGTGCTCAGAGGTCAATATGAAAAAGTTAAATGTACAAAGGTTGATACAATGGTAAAAGCTCTCTAACTCGGAGGGCTTTTTGTTTTCGCCCTACTTATGATACGGTGAACCGTATCATAAATAATAAACACTTAACCTTGAAGAGATAAAAGTGTGGTGAAAATAATTCAAGTCATGAGGGAATGAACGAAGGACATACTTTGTTCATTCTTTTTTATATCCGATTTGAATAACTAAAGTTTTCCAAGTAGGTATTGCTGTATAATAGACATAAGGACATCTCTATCGTCCGTTTCTCTGTCATGTATATTGAGGTAAACTATGGGTTAGGACCTACATAAATGTCTTAGAAGAAAATGACTAGGAGAGGAATACTTCTTGGCAAATCATTCACCAAAATACCAAATGAAAAAGAGTCATACTATATTATTACTAGGGTTACTGTTAGCTATTTTATCTGGTTCGCGTATTTTATGGATGGAATCGTTTCGTGATCACAAACAGGAGCTAATTAAAAACGGGCAATTCGATTTGCGCAATTGGAATGCAGAAGATGGCAGCATTCTCTTACTTGATGGGGAATGGGAGTTTTATCCCTCGCAATGGTTGATAGATGGTAGTCGGCAACAATTGTTAGGCGATAATGCGCCAAGGCATATTCAGGTACCGGGAGGATGGAATGAAGCTTTGCATGCTGACAAGCCATCTCTATACGGGTATGGTTCTTATCGTTTGCGTCTTTATGTAGACCCGGCAAAGAACCTTAATTATAGTATTCGTGTACCCAGCGTACGCACTGCATCAGAATTATATGTAAACGGTCGATTGCTTACTAAATCCGGACAGGTGGCGACAACAAAGGATGAATATATTTCGAAGGATCTACCTTATTCTACAACCTTTACAGCAGACGAAAACGGTGTAATCGAACTCGTCATTCAGGCGGCAAATTATGTGGATAGTCGAAGCGGGGGCATTGTCCGATCCATTAAATTTGGTTCAGAAGAAGCCATTGCCAAAGAGATGAAAGCTTCCGTTTCTATGCAGTTTTTGGCAGCGATTATATTTATTATGCATGCTGTCTATGCACTTATTTTGTATTTACTAGGAAATAAGGAAAAGAAGCTGCTTTATTTCAGTTTGCTTGCATTATGTGTAACGATCACGAGTGTCTTTAGTACGGATGAGAAGTTGTTCCATCAATTATTTTACATTGGGATTAATTGGGATTTTAGGCTGACTAATATTGCTTTCGTTATTGCAGCCTATGCTTTGCTCCAGTGTACGAATCATCGCGAGCTTCCATATTGGCGTAGGATGTACCCTGTCTATAAAGTAATGAATCTAGGGACTGCCGGCATCACTTTGTTTTTAGATCCATCTCAAGTGATTATGCTCTTTCCGGTTTATTATCTATTAGTTGGTATTGCTGCAGTTATCACGTTGATTACAATATTTAAAAAAGTAAAATGTTTAAAGAGCAATCTTTTACTGCTTTTCTCTTTTCTTGCGTTGATGAACCATTCTCTTTGGTCGTTAATCTTGCTGGATAGCGGTTTGAGTCTTGTCTACTATCCGTTCGATATGATTATTGCGATGGGTTGTTTAGCCTCTGAATGGTTTAAGGGCTACTTTATCATGCATGCGAACACCAAAGAGCTTGCTGCAACCTTGCAAAGAATGAATGACCATAAGGATCAATTTCTGGCAAACACATCGCATGAATTTAAAAATCCGCTGCATAGCATGCTTAACATGTCACAATCCGTTTTAAAAAGGGAACAGCATTTATTGCAGGAACGGAGCATCAAGGAGCTTGAAACGGTATTATCCGTAGGACGTCGGTTGACATTGATATTGAACGATTTGATTGATGTGATGAGTTTACAGGAAGGCAATCCGCGTCTACAGGAAAGAGCCATATTTATCCAGCCAATCATGACCGGAGTAATGGATATGCTGCAATTTAATGCAGGAGTAAAGTCTGTCCAAATTGCAAATCAGATTTCGGAAGATTTCCCCCCAGTAATTGCGGATGAGAATAGGGTGATCCAAATCGTGTTCAATTTACTTCATAATGCTGTGAAATATACGAATGATGGGGTTATTTCGATTCAAGCTTTTGCAAAGGATGGACGAGCTTATATCGTTATTACCGATACCGGAATCGGAATGGACGAGGACATGCTTAAGCGCCTTTTCCGCCCATACGAGCAAGCCAGCGCGAGTGAGACCATGATTGAAGGTGGCTTTGGGTTAGGTTTAAGTATAAGCAAGCAACTGGTTGAGCTTCATGGAGGTGCGTTAGATGTGTCCTCTGCTTTAGGAGAAGGCTCAACATTTACATTTTCATTAAAGCTAGCAGACTTGAAAGCGGAAGAAGAAAATGATGTATCCAACTCATTCAAACCGTATACATTACAATCTATGGCGATTCAAGAAATTGCCTCCTCGGTCGATTTGGACAAAGTGGGAATCCCGCAAGCTGCGAAACAACCAACTTTACTAGAAATGGATCGCGATCGTCCGCACCTATTAATTGTTGATGATGATCCTGTCAATCTTCAAGTGCTTGAATCTATACTACCGCCGGACGAATATGAGGTAACGATGGTAACGAGCGGTAAAGAAGTGTTGGCTGTACTGGATACAAAGGAATGGGATTTGGTCATATCCGATATCATGATGCCGCAGATGTCCGGTTATGAGCTGACACGAATGATCCGCGAGCGGTTTACACTCACGGAGCTCCCTGTATTGCTCCTTACCGCAAGAAGCCAACCGAAAGATATTCAGAGCGGTTTTATAGCGGGGGCAAACGATTATGTGACGAAGCCAGTGGAAGCAGTAGAAATAAAATCACGGATCGAGGCGTTAACTACGATTAAACAATCCGTTCGGGAACAACTGCGATTAGAAGCTGCATGGCTGCAAGCGCAAATCCAGCCTCATTTTATATTTAATGCGTTGAACGCTGTAATAGCTTTAAGCGATATTAATTTGGATAAAATGCGTAATTTGCTCGATGAGTTCAGCAATTTTCTGAGGAATAAATTTAAATTTCAAGATATGGGTAGGCTTGTTCCGATCGAAGAGGAGTTAAGTCTGATGCGTTCTTATCTATATATTGAAAAGGTTCGGTTTGAAGAAAGGTTACAGGTTATTTGGGAGATAGATGGCTGCGAGGAAATAAAAGTCCCATTTCTTACGATCCAGCCTCTCGTTGAAAATGCGATAACACATGGCGTTATGAAGCGCATTCGTGGGGGAAAGATTTTTATTCGGATTTCTGTTTATGAGACGCATGCAGAGATAACCGTTGAAGACGATGGGGTTGGAATGGACGAGGTTAAATTGCAACGAATATTAGAAAGAAAAGCAGATAGTCGTTCAGGTGTCGGATTGATAAATACGGATCAGCGATTAAAACGGCACTTCGGAACAGGACTTCATATCAAAAGTACGTTAGGTATAGGGACAAAGGTAACTTTTCATGTACATAACAGGTTGAATAGCGGGGATTAATCTAGGTGACTGGTACATATAGGATAGATAATTGCGGTAAAAAGCAATTTTTCGGCATGTCCTATTCATCCCGAAGGAGCTAAGTTGGATAGAGAGAGGATGAAATAGAAGGCCCGATTAGCTTGTTTGAAGTGCTAATCTTCAGCGTGAACTCGATGTTATCGGAGAATATCGAATCGAGCTACTCACCAGCATTCACGCGTTCAACTGCTGTTCTCTTCTTGTACAGATCGTAATAACTGTCGCTACCACGAGCTGGAACGGTGTATTTTCTTGGGTTACCGTTGATCTTTTTCTTGAAGACCTTCTGGCATGGTCCATCGTTAAACGGACATTCTTTACACTCTTTTGGCTGCGTGTATTTTAGGGTTTCGTGCGAGAAATGAAGAGAACTCACTCCTGAAGATGGGGAACTGGCGAAGGAAACCCGCATGCACGATTTGACGGGGAGTCCGAGGGAGTAATCGCTCGCCTTAGCCTACTTTAGTCTCAAGCCAGCCATTTCAGACAGTGCGGAAGGGAGTAGGTACCTTCAAAAGCGCGTTAACCGACATGGGTTTGGGATGGGCCATCCTCGGCGGAAAAGTCAGCGAAAACGGGCTTCAGCGTCCTTTTTTGGGGTCAAAGAACGATGCGGTATCTGGAGGCCACTGAAAAAGTCCCTCAACCCAAAAAGAGACAGCTTCCTATTTTTTAGAGGAGGCTGTTTCTTTTTTTCGGTATAATCAGATCATCCAATCAAAGGCTGGTGGTCCCGATGCTTCCGAAGCAACAGAGTTTTATCTTGAGTCCGTATACACTGCGATAACAAACGTCGAATGCTGAATTTCTGGCAGTGCTATACCTCAAAAGAAACCGGTCCGGCAGTCTTATAATCCACGATGACAAAAACATCCTTGATGTGAATTTCAAAAACATCCAATGTGTCGCCAATGGCTGCGAGCGTCTCATCATATCCTGGATTTTTTTGGATAAACAGCTCCTTGATCTCTTCTATGGTGTACCGGCTCTTATGTACAACTGCATGATTGGAGCGGGCATGCGGCACGGAAGACCCGTCAGAGGGGACGGTTGTGAAGGCAACATTGTTATTTTGAGCAAACTCAGCCACCTTCTGATTCTCCCTATCTGTCGCAAAATACAGGATTCCCGGCTTGCTGGCATCATAGCAGAAGTTGACAATCCTTACATTGGGTAGGCCTGCTACCGCTGTTGCCAGAGCAATTTCGTTGGTCTTGTCTAATGTGTGGTAAAATTCATTCTTGTAATCCACTTATATTTCCTCCTTAGCATTTGATAAACTTAGTATAGCAATGTATCGCTGACAGCTTTTATGTCAGTCATAGTATATAAATTTCAGGGGGATGATTTATGAAGCTGGAACGAATGATCGCTATCATTATGCTGCTCTTGCAAAGAGAGAAGATGGGCGGGAAAGAGCTGGCCGAGCTGTTTGAAGTTTCACTGAGAACCATTTATCGTGACATTGAAACAATTAATCAAGCAGGTATCCCGATTGTGACCAGCTCCGGTGTAGGCGGGGGAATTGGGATCATGAATGAGTATAAGATAGAAAAAGGTTTTTTTACCGTCAAGGACATTACCGCTATGCTGATGGGGGTTGGCTTTATATCCAATACATTATCCGGTGAGGAAACCACTGCTACCCTGGCCAAAGTAAAAAGCTTTATCCCGGAGGATAAACAGCATGAAATTACGCTGAAAGCCAACCAAATCTCTTTTGACTTATCCGCTTGGCTGGGCAGCAATGATCTGCAGACCAAAGTTGAAGTGATTCGAACAGCCTTGGAGCATTGCAGCATACTGTCTTTTATGTATCTAAGCCCTAAAGGAGACAAGGTCATGCGGACCCTGGAACCTCATCGTCTATTATTGAAAGAAAATCATTGGTATGTGCAGGGGTATTGTTTGAACCGGCAGCAATTTCGGGTATTCAAGCTATCCCGCATATCTGAACTGGAGAGAATGGAAGACCGCTTTACCATGCGTGAGATTCCCCCGGCTTTTTCAGAGTTTACAGATACCATGTCCAGGAAGATGCAAAAAATAAAATTGCAGCTTAACCATTCCATCCTCGACCGGATGTTGGATTATTGCGGAGAAGAGAACATTACTCCCCTCGGCAATGGCGAATTCTATGCATATCTTGATTTTATTGAAGATGATTATGGTTACGGAATCCTAATGAGTTTCGGAGATAAATGCCAATGCATTGAACCTGAGCATGTGCGCAATGAAATGAAGAGACGGCTCAATGATTCAATAAAAGCATATTTTTGAAATACAAAGCAATTAACCTTCTCCTTATAAGGTCCAAGGATAGCAAGCAGTCCGAAAAATTACGGCTATCCATGTTATTGCTGTTGATTATGATTCAAAAGCTGAAATTACAAAAGATTTTTTCGCTACGGTGCAAAACAAACTTCACAATGCGATACATGGTCAAATAGCGAGTGAACTAATAGTAAACAGAGCAAGTGCTAATCAACAGGGGGATTCAATATGTTGTTTTGGAAGAAAGAAACGCAACTTGATCGAATAAAAAACAAACTCGAAAAGGCCATGCGCAAAGATACGGCTTTTATGGTGTTTGGAGCATCCTCACACAAATACAGGGTTTATGAAAAGCTTACAGCAAAAGAGCTTGCGGACTGGCAAGCAAAGAATCAGGTCACACTCCCGGAGCCTTATACGCAGTTTTTAACGAAAGTCGGAAATGGAGGTGCCGGGCCGTATTGCGGGATTTATTCGATTGAAAAGGCAACTTCCTATACCGATAGAAATGCACTCACTACAAAATGTGTTCTGCACCCCAGAATGACAAAAAAGGAATGGAACCATCTGACCGAGCCCCTGATCAATGATGAGGACATCTCCGATCTGGAATACGACGCAGCCCGTGATATAGTGGTGGGCGGCATGTTGTGTATTGGTACACAAGGCTGCGAATACGATATGTATCTTGTACTTGAAGGAAAACACAGGGGGAAAATCGTTTACACTTCAGATTTTTATCCTGATCATCCCTTTTTCTTTGTCTATGAAGACAACTTTCTGGACTGGTATGAGCGCTGGCTGGACGAAATTATTCTGGATTATGATATCGCGTGGTTTGGTAGCAGAATGCCGGGCGATGAAAATGCGTTGATGCAGGTTTATCAAAACGCCTCAAACGAAGAAATCAAATCAAAAGCGCTTGATGCAATGTTCAAGTTTAAGAAAATCCCCCAGCCAACCATTGATTTTTTAAAAAGCATTGCTGAGCAAAGACAAAATGATCGCACCACAGCCATTCAGCTAATCTGTAAAACCTCTGTTGACGCGGGAAGAGATTTTCTTCTCGAGCTGTTGCATTCTGAAAGAAATGAGGATTATTTACAAGCTTTAAATATTCTGAACTGGTACGGTAAATCTTTTGATTTAGCAGAATTTATAAAAGTGATATTGCAAGGTCTTGACAGGGTTCACGACCCGGAAACGTTACGTCATGTGGGGTATGTTTTGGAATCATCCGGCGCGATTACACTCCAAAACTTTGCGCCCTTTTTGTGCCACACCGACTCGAATATACAAACTGCCGCAATCTATGCCACACGCAATTGCAATGACAAATCGGAAAGTTGGGAAACCATTGAACAGATGTTAATGAGTGGCGACAAGGAGGTTGTGAAAAACACTATTTTATTTTGGGGCATTATCCCTCATAAGAAGTTATTGCCTTATTATAAGGCTGTATGGCCGGAATATAAAAGCAAAAATAATTTCAGGGAAAAATTTATAGGTTGTTTGAAAGAATTAAATTTGCCAGATGATCATTTTGACAAAGAATAATTTAACTACTCAATATCCATACAATGCGGATGCATGACTATAAATCGAACTTTAGATTATCGTAATCGTAAAAATGTTAGTGGGTCTAATAACCACAAGATCTTTCGACGGCCTTCTGTGTGTATGAGGATCATAGTCCTGGACCAAACAAAGAAACGTTTGGTAACTATGTGCCGCGGCGGATTTTTCGTCGATAGATCCGTTAAGCTGAACCGTATCATAAGTAGGGCGAAAGAAATCAAGCGGTCTTGGTTCTGGTTTCATTGGATTAAGGCCGTTTTATGATATATTCAAGTAAAGACGGCTTATCTCTAAGGACAAACCATCAAAAAGGAGTGCGAATAATGAACCTAGAATCGGTCATGCAAGAACTTGAAGCTCTCGGCAAGGAACGCACCAAGAAGATATACCAATCCAATGGCGCACACGAACCGCTTTTTGGTGTGGCTACAGGCCAGATGAAGCCCATCTTCAGGAAAATAAAACGCAATCAATCATTGGCCGAGCAGCTTTATGCCACAGGGAATTACGACGCCATGTACTTTGCGGGGGTGATCGCCGATCCGAAGGCAATGTCTGAGTCGGATTTTGAACGGTGGATTGATGGAGCTTATTTCTATATGCTATCGGATTTTGTGGTAGCAGTAACTTTGGCAGAAACGGATATTGCGCAAGAAGTTGCTGATAAATGGATTGCAAGCGATATAGAGCTGAGAATGTCGGCGGGCTGGAGCTGTTACTGCTGGCTGCTCGGTAATCGTCCGGACAGTGAATTTTCCGAAGAGAAAATCGCTGATATGTTAGAAATTATCAAAAATACAATTCATGATGCTCCCGAACGCACAAAATACGCGATGAACAATTTCATATATACTGTGGCGGTATCCTATCTGCCGCTTCATGATAAGGCGGTCGAAGTGGCGAAGGAAGTAGGTCCGGTAGAAGTCAATCGGGGTACCGCAAAAAGCAAGTTCTTGAATGCTTCCGTTAATATACAAAAGGCAGTAGAAAAAGAGCGGCTCGGCTTCAAACGCAAATATGTAAGGTGTTAGAAAGTACTTTTATATTTAAGAAGAGCTCGCCTTTAAAGGGATATGGTGAACCGTAAGGTTTAATTATATCAATAGAAATGTATTCTAATTCAGCTGATGGATAAATTAGAACTTATGGAGGAATCAATATGGAGTTAACATTTCAAAAAGATAACTTATTCTGGGTACATGAGCCTAATGAATATACCATTAGTAATGGAGAAATTGTGATTAAAACAGAAGCTGGAACAGATTTTTGGCAAAGAACATATTATGGATTTCAAAACAATAATGCTCCTGCTCTGTTAATAAAAACCAATGAGAAATACTTTTCTTTTTTAGTGAAAACTGAATTTGACAGTAAACAACGCTTCGACCAGTGCGGCGTAATCATCTATCAAAATAGTGATAACTGGATAAAGGCTTCTATCGAATATGAAAATGAAGAATATCAGAAATTGGGAAGTGTTGTAACGAACTTAGGATATTCTGATTGGGCAACTACGGATATTGCTGCAACACAGAAATTTATGTATTACAGATTAAGCCGACGTGAAAGCGATTATTGTATTGAAAATTCTTATGATGGTATTCACTATAAGCAAATGCGTATTGCACACCTTTTTGAAGGAGCCGACGATATACAGATTGGTATTTATGCTTGCAGTCCAGAAGAATCTTCGTTTAAAGCCATTTTCACAGAAATGAAATTTACTGAATGTCAATGGAAAGAACACAAGTAACAAATTTCAGTTTAACTAGAGGGTGTCCCAAAGTCATATGACCGAGGGATACCCTCTTTTATTTTTTTGATGGAGCGTAACAAAAAAAAGGAGGTTCTGTAAATTAACTTGTTAAGGTCATTTGCGAAATTCAGAAAAAATATTGTCTGTGATAACCGGAAAGCAAAGAGTGATTGATCCAAGGATTGAAATGGACTAACTGGGTTCGGTCGTTTACTTGTCGACCATTATCCTGTTATGTCCAATGCTTGATAGTTGACATTATAGTAGTTCTAGCCCTTAGTGCACCCCATATAGTCGACATTGGACAACCCTGATGCTTAGGACGATGAAGACGATAAGGGGTGCTTTTTGCAATGGTGAACACCATCACGGGCCAATGGGGCAGGGCCAGATTTATGGGGAATCATCTTCACGTTTTTTCTTGCATCTCCCTTGCATTTTTGCAATATTTGATATTAATAAAATGTTATTATCAAAATGTTACTAACTATAACTGGATGGTAAAGGTTCAGAAATTGAATGAAAGTGGATAAAATATGGGGCGGCTGAAGGGCGAGCAAGTGACGCATTTTTACTCCAGCGAGTTTTACGGCGAGCATATGAGTGTCGCTTAGGCGCGGCGGACCGGCGGGTAGATGAAGCCCGTAAGTGGGGATCAGAAGCGGCATATTTTTCATAAGCAAATCATTGCGATTTGAAAGAACGGCGGATTCCCTTTATCACGCTGCGAGGAAGCCAGGAGGAACAAATGCACAAAGTAAACGAGGTCTTGGCGAAGTTCGAGTCCTACCGGAACTATTTCGGAGAGCTGTACGGCTAGAATAAATAACAATGGAGGTGAGGACCCTTGAATTTATTGGATCGCGATGGACTTACGGAACGTGAATTTTTCGAGCAGTACCGTGCAGGGGATTACGAGCGGCCTTCGGTGGCGGCGGACGTGGTCATATTCACCGTCACAGACACGGAGGCGGACAGCTACCGCAAGCTTCCGGAAAAAGAGCTGCGAATTCTGCTCATTCGCCGCGGAGGTCACCCGTTCCTGGGCAATTGGGCGCTTCCGGGCGGCTTCGTCCGGCCGAATGAGGCGACGGAGCAGGCGGCGGTGAGGGAGCTGCGTGAGGAAACCGGTGTGGATGACGTATATTTGGAGCAGTTGTACACCTTCAGCGATGTTGGAAGGGACCCTCGCACCTGGGTGATGAGCTGCAGCTACATGGCCTTAATTAACAGCGATCAGGTACAGCTGAAAGCAGGGGATGACGCTGTCGGCGTAGCCTGGTTCAAGGTAACCTATCGGCTCCTGCGTGAGCGGAAAGAGCTTATTGAGAATGGGTATGTGAAAACGATGGAATACGAGCTCAAGCTAAGCAGCGAAGAGGAAGAGCTTACGGCAGTTGTGGATCGGACGATGACGTCAAAGCCGACCTCGATGTCAACCGCCTACTCCATCGTATCGAATGACGGATTGGCTTTCGATCATGCGAAGATTATCGCTTGCGCTATTGAGCGACTGCGGGGAAAAGTGAATTATACCGATATTGCGCTACACTTGATGCCGCACCTCTTTACTTTGACGGAGCTGCAGCAGGTTTACGAGGTGATCTTGGACAAAGAGCTACTGAAAGCCGCCTTCCGGCGTAAAGTGGCGTATCTCGTGGCGGAGACCGATCATTATACTGAAAATGCGGGACACCGTCCTTCCCGCTTGTTTCGGAGAAATTTGGAGGAATATCGATGATATACAATATTGAGCAGTTAAGAAAAGCATATAACGCGGGCAAAACGTTCAAGTTTGTGTTCTTCTGGGGCCATACACCGCCAAAAGACGGCGGCGTCGACAAAAGCTGCTTCAGCCAATGGTGGATGAGCCCTTTCGTGGTAGAGGGGAACGAGTATTCCTGTGTCGAGCAGTTTATGATGTCCGAGAAAGCAAGACTGTTTGGAGATGACGAAATGTTGGACGCGATTCGGAAAGCTAAGCATCCCAAGGAGATGAAAGCCTACGGGCGTGCAGTTAGAAACTTCGATAAGGACACTTGGGACAACGAATGCTATGGCATCGTTAAGAGAGGCAATTTGGCCAAATTTTCGCAGAATCCGAAGCTTGGCGAATATCTCAAGTCAACGAAAAACCGTATTCTCGTCGAAGCCAGCCCACGGGATCGCATTTGGGGGATCGGCATGGGGCAGTCCAACCCGGACGTGGAGAATCCCATAAAATGGCGTGGTAGGAACTTACTCGGATTTGTGCTGACCGAAGCGAGGGACGAATTGCTGCGGGATTAACATCTACCGGAATTGTTATTGATGGAAGAAGAGGGGATGAAATGAAATGAAACGAAAAGAAATTGCCGAGGAAACATTACGAATACAGCGCCAAGGCTTCTATGAATATAAGGGGCGACGGGTAGAATTCGCCACTGCACAAAAGCATTCGGAGGAAAACAGCGAGCTGATTACACCGGAATATGGAGAAACACTGGTGCGGGGAATCGCCGGGCTGCCTAGGCTGCCGCAAGGAGCCGCTTATTTTGTCACCAACGAGACCACAGTAAAGGCGATTTTGGATTTTGCGGAGACAGGGAAAGGGCGCGTCGGCGTGTTAAACTTCGCTAGCGCAAAAAATCCCGGAGGAGGATTTTTAAACGGGGCGATGGCTCAGGAAGAAAGCCTGGCTGCCTCCAGCGGATTATATGAAACGCAGCTGCGCAATGAAAGCTACTACAAGGCTAATCGGGCCTGGAAATCGATGATGTATACTAATCACGCCATCTATTCGCCTGACGTAGTGTTTTTCCGTGACCAGCGGTTCGACCTTATAGAGCGGCCGGTGACAGCTTCAGTATTGACTCTGCCCGCCGTGAATTATGGGCAGGTTCTGCTTAAGGGAGAGGACCCCCGGAAGGCGGAATGTATGATGAAAGACCGGATGCGACTGGCCTTAGCAATATTCGCCCAAAAAGGCGATATGAACCTCATCTTGGGTGCCTACGGCTGCGGCGTTTTCCGGAACGAACCGGTGAAGGTGGCAGGATGGTGGCGAGAGCTTCTGGAGGATGAAGGCTTGGGATTACTGTTTTCGGAAATTCGCTTTGCGGTATTGGACACTTCCAAAGAGGGTAAGTGCATTCATGCTTTTGAAAAGAAGTTCAATGGGTACAGCTAACATAATGGCCGATTAGGTGCTCATTTTAATTCGCACTACTTATGATACGGTGAACCGTATCATAAATAAGGGCAAGTTTTTTTGCGGAATTGCTTGTTTTGCATGAGGTTTGAAAGTTTTTTTGGTGTTTTTCTAGAGTTCCACTTTACGTTGCTATCCGGAAACATGGACTATCCCTACCACATCCCACGGTTTCAGAGGGGAGGATCGAGGGATTTTGTCACGGGAAGAAAAGTGTTAGAGCTGACAATGCTGTCAGCCAGCCCGATGCAACTTTCGGTTTTTCCGTCGGCAAGGAAGCACTGCTTCAGATAACGATTGTGAAGCGGGATGGGGTCTTTAAGGAAACTTTAGATTAACGTAAAGCGTCTAAATAATATAATCGTTCTAGAAGGAGAAGAGGGCTATGAAAGTAAAAAGAAGTTTGCGAGTGTTACTTCCAATTTTGGGGGCGTGTACGATCTTTGTCGGAACTGCTGTGGCTAGCAATTCTGTTGGTCTGTTCGTTAATGGTAAAGCGCTGAGTCCTAAAGAAACTAGACTTGAAAATGGAAAGGTTATTGCCCCAGTACGAGATTTGGCGGAAGCAATGGGCGGTGACGTAACATGGGATAAAGAGACTCATTTAGTAAACATTCATACAGGAATTACAAAGGATATGGTTGAAGATTGGATACGAAAGCAAGGCAATGAAAAGAGGGACTATTATTTTGATGGTTTATCCTTTGAAGAAATGAATGTAGATGGGGATTCCGAACCAGAAGTACTTGTGAGAATTGATGGAGGGGTACATCTTGGTGATTTCTTCATCTTTGACAAACAGTCCAACGGTTCATATAAATTAATCTTTGAGCAACCGTGGCATGTCGAATCTTGGAACATTGAGAATTTTCGTGCTGATGGAATGAATCCTTTATTTAATATAGTCACGCGCACAGGCGGAGCAGATGTCGATGTTAGGGAATCTCATCTAATGTATATGAACGATTCTGGAGTATGGACAGAAGCTTGGAAAGGTACTCTTAAAGACCGCTCTGTATTTCAAGGTAAATATCATGTTGCCATGGGTAGTTACCAGTTCAATGATGATAATGGGGAACTTTTCTATTGGCAGACCGAAATGGACGCATCCTTAGAGGACAACAAGCAAGAGGGAGACTCAAAGACCACGATGAAGATTTTTAATCTTCAACAGGGAAAGTTTATTGAGAAGAAGTGAGCATCATAGACACATTACACATTACACATAAGGCAGATAAGACGCAGTGCGACAAATCGGAATTTAGGGAGACAACATGGAATATATAAAAGAGGTATTTGCACAATCAGATAGACAATGTATTCGGGTTTATCAGGCTTATAATCCAGTAATTGCAAAAGAAGCAGTTGCCTTACAGACTTTTGGCGAAAACTTTAATCTCAATCGCATGACATGGATAAAACCTTCCTTTTTGTGGATGATGTATCGGTCTAATTGGGGAACAAAGAAAAATCAGGAATGTATTTTGGCTTTGGATGTATATATGGAAAAATTTAATGAATTGTTGAGGGAAGCGGTGCTAACTTCACCAGACTCAATGATTTACAAAGGTTCAACTCAATGGGAAAAAGCATTTGAGGAAACAACAGTTTATTGCCAATGGGATCCCGATAGAAATGTAAATGGCAATTCCATAAATCGTGCAGCAATTCAAATCGGTCTAAAAGGAACCACTTTAAAAGAATTTCTGGCCGATGGAATTTACCGCATTGAGGATTTGACACCGCTTGTGAAGAAATGGAATGTACAGCGAAAGCAGGGAAAACTAAACTCTAAAAATTTACCAATAGAAAGAATTTACCCTATTAAAAACAACGAAATTAGAATAAGGCTGGATATGTGACAACAAACTAAATTTCAGTTTGTCGGATCGTCATTACGTTCACCTTAATGGTAAAAAGCGTACATAATGAGCATTTTACAAATTTGACTGTATCATAGTAAGTTTTCATTTAAGTTCGCCGTTATCTCTGTTGAGGAGAACCGTATCACAGGATCTTGAATATACATTGGCTAAAGCAAATAGATAATATATTTCCTGTATGGAAGTCAAAGATAGGCCCAAGGAGAAGGGCCTATTTAAATTTCGCCCTATAGATATTAAGCTGAACCGTACCATAAATGACTGCGAAAGATTCTATTGGGGAAAGTTTAGGGAATGTTGAAATGAATGTAAAATAGTGGGTTTAAGGGACTTTATCTATCGTTACACTTTTTGTTTTACTCTCGCTTCCTTCAGGATAATCGTGGTAAAATAGGCGGATCTATATACTCATGGCTTGTCACATAACGCTAAATGTACAGTCACGATACTGCATAAGTAGATGCTAACCCTATAATGAAGGCACAATCTGATTTGCAGACAAGTATGGAGATTATCGATATGAAATATCCAGGGCCTGGCATGTAGAAAAGGACAAGTTATACAAGGTGAAACATTGATCCAAGATAACTTAAAGAGCGTTGACATCATAGGTCGGACTGTCTGACGCACAAAAAATGTTCATCGTGACCATCACAGGACAGGGTCTCATGATCTTGACTAGCACGTCGAGCCGGAAAGGGATGACCGCTAAGTCAACTATTTTCACGGAAGCTATGTGAAGTAGGGAAGCCGGTGAGGTAAACAATGCCATTCGGGTCTTCCTCTCTAGATATTCAAGCTTCGAAGGCAGAAATAGTAACATTACAAACGAGAGGAGCAGAGGCTTATGGATTTAAAAAAAATCTCAAAATCAAAAAGCTTGATCCTAACGAGTAATCTGTTGTTGGCGATCGTATTTATCGGTATCATCAGCTTAAACGTTGTATTCTCCTACCAAGGGCAAAAAAAGGCATACGAAGAGCAGTTCTACGGGTACGGTACAGTTTTAAAGAGGCAAATAGAAACAAATCTTAGCCTCATTCAAGAGGCCAGCCAAATTGTCGTTAACAAACAGTCTCCAACCGCGGATGCTTTCGTTCTTTTGAGAAACCAGCTTTTTGCCATGACGGATAGTGATGTGAATATTCCCAGCGTTTATCTCATGTTACCCGATAAAGTCGAACGAGACGGCAAAAAATTCCTCGTTAATCTGCAAACTGAAATTGACATAGAAACGACGCTGCCGGGTACGGAATATGAAATGAACGCCACATTCGAGACTGCTCTTGACCGGGCTATTAAAGACGATTTCACGATAACTCCCTCCTACACGGACGTCGAAGGTACTTGGGTGACATATGTATCATCGATTAAGGACGATAAAGGGAAAGTCATCGCAATCTTAGGCATCGATTTTGATTACGCAGTCGTCCAGAAAAGCTTATCGAGCATGCTCTGGAGCAACATCATACGCGGGGGAATATTTTCTGTTATTGCCATCGTGATCATTGCGTTTATGGTACGGATCGCACTTCGTCCACTTCATCGTCTTGCAGAAGTGTCGAAACTAGCCGCGCAAGGCGACTTGACCGTAACCTTGCCGGTAACAAGCATGAATGAAATCGGCCAGGCAGCTTCGGCATTCAATATCATGATGGTCAGCTTGCGCGAGCTGACGAACAGCATACAGCATTCGTCGCTCGAAGTGTCCGAATCGGCGACAAATTTGCAGAGAAGCGCCGAACAGACAGCACATGCGACTAACGAAATATCCGAAGCGATTGAACAAATAGCATTCGATTCCGATACGCAACTCCAAAGCACGCAGGAATGTCAAAAGGCGATGACGGAGATGGCCATCGGCATCCAGCGAATTGCCGAGTCATCCAGCGTCGTTTCGGAGCTTGCAGCAGATACGACAAAACGGGCTGCAACCGGCGACACTATAGTTATGAACGCTGTTGATCAGATGCAGACGATTGAAGTAAATCTATCTTCGACGGTAGGAACAATGAAGGAGCTTGAGGAACTGAGTGGCCGAATCGGGGATATTCTCTCGATGATCGCGGATGTCTCTAGCCAGACGAACCTGCTGGCACTTAATGCCTCAATCGAAGCGGCGCGAGCCGGGGAGCATGGTAAAGGCTTCGCAGTTGTCGCACATGAGATTCGCAAGCTCGCTGAACGGTCCATGTCATCCTCTGGGCAGATCGGAGAGATCCTGGAAGGAATCAGAGTCAGAACCGGCAGAGTGGTCGAATCGCTAGAGTATTCTGCGGCTGAAGCACACATTGGGACGAAGATTACGACCGAGGCTGGCGACAGCTTCCGCGCGATTGTTCAGGCTATTCGCCAAGTATCCGATCAGGTGCAGGAAGTATCGGCCGCTTCCGAACAAATGTCGGCCGGCAGTGAGCAAATCGCCGCTTCGCTTGATGAGCTTGGGCGCATCTCTTCCTCGTCCGCGCTTCACTCGCAGCGCGTCGCCGCTTCCTCCGAGGAGCAGCTTACCTCGATGGAGGAGGTAGCGAGTTCATCTGAGCAGCTGCTTGAATTGGCCAGCAATCTGAACAATGGCATCAGCAGATTTCGCGTGTAAAAGAAATGGTATGAAGGGCATGTTACGCGAACCATCGACCAGATTGAAATGAACTTCGACGAGAACACAGTATATTATTTTTTGACCGCTGACTCTTCTGCGACCTGTGCAGAGGAGTCTTTTACTGATTCATAAAGGTTCGATTTTGTAAAAACCTTGCTTTCTTGTACTTGCTTATGAGCACGCCGCAGATTGGATTCTACTCGTGCCATAGCTTCGCCCAGATCAAAGGCAAGGCTTAGTGAATCCTTTTTTTTGATTTATTAATCAGCTAAAAAAATGAATAGGGAATTGGATAATCCAATTCCCCTAGGTATAATTCCAAGATAATCAGCGTTGTCAATGCTGTACCGTATTTATAATGTGCCCATATCCGCCATCTTATCTAGCTCTAATGGCAAAAAAGCATAATTTCCATCCTTAAGGATCTCACATTTACGAACGGGAATAGGAGTTTTAAAAATTGGACCATCTATTACTGTGGTATGGAACTCTCCACCTTCTCCACACGGGTCAATACCACGAGCTTCAAGCTCCTTCACATATTCATGGGTTAAAGTTCGCCCTAAATCGTCTTCTCTCATTCCTAATGATAAATTTACAGTTACAATGATCGTTACAAATCCTAGATTTATGAACTCTTCGACAACTTCACGATGATTCATTTCCCATAGAGGCATCCCAAGCTTTAATCCAGCATTTTTTGTAACCTTATCATGCCAACAACCATGAACAGGCACATCCAAATCTCCAGTTACTAACACTTCTACTCCCTGATTTTTAGCTTTTTCTAAAAGACGCATAAAGATTTCTTCATAATCTGTCCAACTTGTAGCTGCAGTAGATACAGGTAAACCTATAGATTCAGCTTGGGCACGTATTAGATCTGGTGGCATTCCATGCGATCTGGAACGTTTCCCTTCTTCCTCCAACATCACGATTAGTCCAACTGCTTCTCCAACCTTCATTGCTTTATATAGTGCTAATACACTATCTTTTCCTCCGCTAAAAGAAGCTATAAACTTATGTCCGTTAGCACCATTTTTCCAATCAATAACTTCTGACATTCATATCTTCCCCTTGTTGTTTATGACTTTTGCACGAACGATGCCTGATCTGTGTTAAACTGATAGTCCCAATTTGTATTGCTTTATGCTGCCAGTTGTGGGGCTGCAATATAGTATCAATTATAATTAATAAAAAGGGGTTGAATCAATTGAAAACAAAGAAAAAGTTTTATCAGAAAAAACGATGGATGATTCCTATCTCTATCATTGTCATTCCTATATTTCTTGTTTTAATAATTGGACAGTTTACACCAGTACTTAATACCTTCATGATCAAGCAACTTTTCGAAGCTGATTCTTTTGCATCCCCTAAGAACATGGAAACAATAAAAAAACAAGTCCATGTCGAGAAAGATATTATCTATGATAAACATGGAATAGAGAATAGTCTATTAGATATCTATTATCCGACAAATATGATGAAAGAGCTCCCCGTTATCGTGTGGATACATGGAGGTGCTTTTGTATCAGGTAGTAAAGAACAAACGCAAGAATATGGAATGGCATTAGCCAATGAGGGTTATGTTGTGGCAAATATAAATTATGCCATTGCTCCGGGACAACAATATCCGGGTCCAATCATACAAGCTAATCAGGCTCTCACATATTTGCAGGACAATATCGCGAAATACGGTGGTGATATGAATCAGTTATTTATTGGAGGTGATTCAGCAGGTGCTCAAATCGCCAGTCAAACCATTGCGATTATAACGAATGAAGCACTAGCAAAGTCAATGGATATTCAATCTTCTGTTGATAAAGAACAGTTAAAAGGAGCTCTTTTATACTGTGGGATTTATAACATGGATAAAATGGGTATTCAGTCATCTCCAGTAATAAAGAAGGGGATTCAGTCGGTGTTTTGGGCATATACAGGAAAAAAAGATTTCCATTCCTTCTCTAGACTGGATGAGCTGTCTACAGTTAAACATATAACACCTAATTATCCACCTACCTTTTTGACAGTTGGAGATGCTGATCCACTAGCACCACAATCAGCAGAACTTATAGATGTTCTCAAAAAGAATGACGTGGAAGTAGAAAGTGTTCTATTTGACGGAACAAATACGGACTTAAATCATGAGTACCAATTCGATTTTACCCTTCCACACGCAGAACAAACATTCGATAAGACACTTAAATTCTTAAAGAAACATAGTAGATAACTTTTGGCCTTCAGTGTGTTGTTCCCAGAATTTATACGCAGTTAAGCTGTAAGTCCATGAAAATGAACCTTGCGTTATTGGTTTTATGGTGGTCGGGATACCTCCATTTTACCATTTTTCGCATAGGTTCATTTTTTTGTGCAATATTATGATCAAGCAATTCTTCAGAATAAATTCAGAATCTCCCTCACTTTATCTGCAGATTTATTAGATAGCATAAGAAGTGTTAAACAAGGGGAGGCAACCTCATATGGTATTAAATATAAAATCACAAGTCCAAGAAAAACTTCTATTCATATCCCGTTTTATACATTCGCCAGGACAAATCGGGAGTGTGACCCCGAGCTCCAAATATTTAGCCCGAAAAATGATTGATGCTGTTCCATGGAACCAAGTGCAGGCCGTTGCCGAACTGGGTGCGGGTACAGGGGCAATCACGAAATATATTCAAGCTGCCGTCAGTGAAGGCACCAAAGTTGTTCTCTTTGAAAAAGATCCCTATCTGCAAAAGAAATTGCAACATCAATTCCCGAAATTCACAAGTTATACGGATGGATGTGAAATCCAATCTGCCTTGGAACAAGAAGATATCGTTCAATTCGACTGCATTCTAAGCGGACTACCCTTTTATAACTTTCCTAAACCTTTGAGAGATCGGTTAATCGAACAAATTCGATTATCACTTAAGCCCGGTGGCCTGTTTATTGCTTTTCAATACTCCTTACAGATGAAACAACAACTAAGCGATAATTTTGAAATCAAGGAAATTCTGTTTGTCCCTATGAACGTTCCACCGGCATTTATTTATGTCTGTCAAAAAGGAGCCTCAACGGATGAAAGATAAAATGGCTGAGTATAAACCGTTGTTATGGATATTGGTGATTCCCGTCTTAAACATTTTTTACGGCATATTAAACCACGGCGGTTCGAACGTCAGCAGTATGATGACAAAACTGGATGCACAAATCCCCTTTGTTCCAGCCTTCATTATTCCGTATTTGTTATGGTATCCCTTTATAATCATCATGCTTATTACGTTCTGTGTGAAAAATAGACGTGTTTATTACCGAACCCTGCTCACCTTATGTCTCGGTCTGATCGTGAGCTATATCACCTTTTATGTTTACCAGACCTCCATTGTGCGCCCGCAGGTTACAGGTCATGGCCTATTGAATTGGCTCGTACAACTGATTTACCAGACTGATGGTCCTTATAATTGCTTTCCCAGCATTCATGTACTAAGCAGTTATTTAATGCTGAAAGGGATGGCTGATTGCAGAAATTGGCCCCTTCGGTCCCTAGTACTCGTCAAGATCACTTCATGGTCGATTATCCTTTCAACGCTCTTTGTGAAACAGCATGTTATATTGGACATCGTTGGAGGAATTATTTTAGCAGAAATGCTGTATTACGCGGTTCGTAAATGGATGCCTTCACAAGCGAAAAGTAATCCTGCTTCAGAGTGGAGTGAATCGAATGGATTATGATAGGCTGTTATCCTTGATCCAGCATTTCGGATACCTTGCACTATTTTTTTCTTTATGGCGGGACCTTATGTGGGAAATCATGTACAAGAAGTGGGCTCTCTGGTTTATAATTATGGAATAAAGGTGCTGCTGCTCCTTACCCCAGTCATCATTATCGTTGTGATCGTTAAACTGACTTTTCGGTATAAAAAAATACGTGGAGGAGACCGCCTATGATACGCATGAACATTTTAGTCGTGGATGACGACCCCGAAATTCGGGATGTTCTTCATATGTATTTACGTAATGAAGGGTATCTCGTTTTGGAAGCTGAAGACGGTGTGCAGGCTCTGGGAATTCTGCAGCGTGAGAAGATTCATTTGATCATTCTGGATGTGATGATGCCGCATTTGGATGGAATTAATGCCTGTCTCCGGATCAGGGAGGAATCTGACATCCCTATTATTATGCTTTCAGCCAAAGAAGAGCCTCTAGACAAAATCACAGGTCTTTCAACGGGGGCAGATGATTATGTAACCAAACCGTTTAATCCTCTAGAGCTAATCGCCAGGGTGAAAGCCCAGTTAAGAAGGCAGCAATTCATTACCTCAAGACATACCTCAGACCCATCAGAAATTGTTATTGATGATCTTATTATTAATAAGAAGCAGCATACGATTACCGTTCACGGCCAAGAGGTATCTCTAACCCCGATTGAATTTTCCATCCTAGTATTGTTGGCCACAGATCGGGGGCAAGTATTCAACATAGATAACATTTATCAAAAGGTCTGGAAGGACCAAACGGCTTTTTACTCCGAAAACACAGTGATGGTCCATATTCGGAATATCCGTGAGAAAATTGAAATCAAACCGCGAGAGCCGCCGTATATTAAGACCGTCTGGGGAGTAGGGTATAAGATTGATAAATAAAATTTGGTCCGTATTGAATGGCAAACGAAGCATTCGCGTTCAAATGCTCTGGGCATGCATTCTCAGCCTTATCCTCACTTCTATTTCCAGAACCATTATCGAGATTTCCCGCCGATTATTTCCTGATTCTTTTTTTGAAGTCTCATCTTTTACTCTTTTTTTTGCGTTGTTCATTTTCTTCTTTTTTGTGCTAACCAGCCGTACCATCCGATACTTTGGGGTCATCACGGATGGCTTGCAGTCCATCGCAGGCGGAAATTTGAAATATCGCATTCCTTTGTCTAGGCAAGATGAGCTCGGAAATGTTGCACACAATATTAATCATATGGCTGAACAATTACAGCAGCAAATGGAAAAAGAACGCCAAATTGAACAATCGAAAATGGAGCTAATCACATACGTCTCTCATGATCTAAGAACTCCATTGACCAGCATTATCGGCTATCTGGATTTACTTAAGACACCTAAATACCATGATGAAGCGGAGCAAGCACGCTTTATTAATAATGCCTATAACAAAACTCAACAGCTAAAGAAACTGATTGATGACTTATTTGAATACACCCGGCTGACCAATGGCGATGTTCGATTATCTTTTCAAGAAGTCGATTATCATAGTTTACTGAAACAAATCATTTCCGAATTCGAACCCGTTGCGAACGAGCAGCAGATCACCATCGTACAAGATATCTCTCCCCTGCCCCTCCTCATTCACATGGATATTGAAAAAATGGTCAGAACCATTGATAACCTGTTAACGAATGCCCTGAAATTCTCCATTCGTCCCGGGGAAATCAAGGTTCAGCTCACTGCTCAGGAAGAACACGTCATCCTATCTGTTGAGAATGTGGGTAAACCCATTTCACTTGAACAGGAGCATCAATTATTTGAGCGTTTCTACAAGATGGAGCCCTCCCGATACGAGTACAATACGCCGGCCGGTTCCGGACTAGGACTTTCGATTGCTAAACATATTGTCGAACTGCATGGCGGACGAATTTGGCTGGAGCATCATGAGGGCCATTACAAGTTTTGTATTGAGATTAACAAGACCCACTCTACAATATAACGTTACTAAAAGGAGAATTTAATCCAAACAATCATGAGAATGATGAGGTATGCCCATCTTTAATCCTAGAATGAGCTATCTAAAACTGATATAATGTGGTTGGAAATGGAGATGATTCTATGGCAAAGAAGAAAAGACCTACAAATTCTCCAAAGCCTGCTTCTGACTATGCACCAACCACGTTAAAGGATTTACTAAGTGGTGAAATACTTGAGCAATTGAAGGCTCAGGCAGATGAGATGAAGGCGGAGGAAAAGAAGAAGAAGGAAACGGAGCAACTTAAGATTGAAGAGGCTCGTCAAGCTGAACAGAAGAAGCTGGAAAATAGCTTCGAACATTTACTAGAGAATAGTAGTCAAGATTGGCGCAAATATAAATAAATATAGATTGGCTATCCATAGAGCTCATTCAATCGCGAGCTTGGGTAGCCTTTTGTTGTTGTAATAGGAATAAGGAGCAGATTCCTATGTGGAACCCGCTCCTTCTATTTGGAAATATTCTATTCTTCCAGAAATACCAGCCCGATAAAATCTTCTAGTTCGATGTTACCGAAGTAGTGTTTGATCTCAAATTTGTCTAAAGCTTCTCTAACCTCAGCTTCTTGATAACGCTTATCGCGTAACGTATTCTCAATATCAGCAACATCGCCTACGCCGAAGAAATCACCATAAATCTTGATATCATGGATACGGCCCTCGTTGATATTCATGCGTATATCGATAATGCCTGCTGGGAATTTCTTTGTATGCTTCACATTTGACTCAGGTGAATTACCATAGTTCCACTCCCAATTCTGGTAGTGTTCTTTGGAGATCTCGTGGATCTTCTCCCAATCTTTATCTGTTAAATGGTACTGAGGAATATCCACGGGGTCCATGCCGAAGATCGAACGTAGTAGTTCGGATCGGAACTCTTCAATCGTCATGGTACCTTCCATCAGATCACTAATGTTAGCTACACGGCTACGTACCGATTTGGTACTCTTGGATTTGAACTTCTCAGGATTGACACGTAGTGAAGCTTGTACATCATCCAAATTAAGATTAAACATTAATGTACCATGGCTGAACATGCGACCTCGTGTAGAGAATTGAGCGTTACCCGAAATCTTTTGTTCACCGACTTGAAGATCGTTACGACCTGTCATTTCAGCATTGACGCCCATCTGATGTAGCGCATCGATGACGGGTTGGGTGAATTTCAAGAAGTTATGAAAAGATTGTCCATCATCCTTGGTAATGAAACTGAAGTTAAGGTTACCAAGGTCGTGGTATACAGCACCGCCGCCAGATAAACGACGTACGACTTGTACATTGTTGTCTTTGCAATATTCCTGATTGATTTCCTCAATCGTGTTTTGATGTTTGCCAATAATGATAGAAGGACGGTTAATATAGAAAAGCAAATAGCTTTCTTCCATAGGTAAATGCCGTAATGCATATTCTTCTATGGCGAGATTAATGGCAGGGTCATGAATACCCTGATTATCGATAAATAGCATGGTTAACGCCTCCATTGATATGAACTGATCTTAGTTAGTATATCCATTGTAATTGTAAACGAAATGTTGTGGAGAAACAAAAGGGAAAATGGAAGAGACATTGACGTACGTTAATCAGCGGCATGATAATAACAAGATCATCGTTAAATTTATGGCGTAGGGGGAAATAAGAAATGCTCGAAGTATATGGACATGGTGGTGATCTGGAGAGCGCTGCTCAACTTTATGGAAGAGGAGTAGACACTTTCCTTGATTTCAGTGCCAATATCAATCCGTTGGGACCTCCTCAGGAAGTATTAAAGAGACTTCAGGACGCTGTAGCCTCTATTATCCGTTATCCTGATCCCGGTCATCGTGAGTTCAAAGAGATTCTAGCAGCCAAACTTGATGTTGCAACAGATGCCATCTGTGTAGGGAATGGTGCGGCTGAATGTATGGCACTCCTGTTACTAGCACTTCATCCACGGAAGGTGGGGATTGTGGAGCCGTGTTTCTCAGAATATCGCCAATTATCGGAGCAGTTTGGCGCAGAGGTATTCGCTGTATATGGCATTAAAGAACACGATTGGACGGCCTCGGTGAGTGATGTCGCGGAGTTAATACAACAGGTTGACCTTCTATTCCTTGGACAGCCGAATAATCCGAATGGTGTGCAGTATAAGTTGGAAGAGTTACGTGCTTTGGCGGAAACGGCTGAGGAATATGATACATATCTCGTAGTGGACGAAGCCTTTATAGATTTCATTCCAGAAGAACAGCGGAATTCGCTTCTGCTAGAGCTTACTCCATTTCCGCATCTTCTCTTAGTGCGCTCCATGACGAAGTTCTATGCCATTCCTGGCTTAAGATTAGGCTACGCATTGGCACATCCTAATATCATTAAGCTCATGCAGGGAAAACAAGTCACATGGAGTGTGAATGGACTTGCATTGCTAGCAGGTGAGATATGTCTGCAAATTAGTGAGGAATACGAACAGAAGACGATGGATCTAATCTCTTCGGAACGTAATGTTCTGACTACTGGACTCAAGGATATGGGCTGCGAGGTAAGTCCAGGAGAGGCAAATTTCCTATTGGTGGAGCTACCACCTTCTTGGAGTGCTGAAGATATGCAGCGTGAACTAGGATTGCGAGGTATACTCATTCGTAGTTGCGCGATGTATCCTGGGCTTGGACCACGGTATATCAGATTAGCAGTAAAGGGACATGAAGCTAATCTGAGATTGCTTAAGGAAATGACAAGCGTATTAGAGGAATAATCTGAGAAAAGAATTACAAGAATAGGAGCTGTAATGATGACAACACCTTTTGTGGATGGCGTAACGAAGCAATATCATTCTACAGTATGGCCTGAACTCACTTTGACTAGAGAAGATCAACATCTATTACTGCATTCGCCAATTCATTTAGATAGTCTTAGTAGTGCAGTTCACGGTGGAGGTAAGGGGTATATTAACCGCATTACTAATATTTACGTGGATCGATTCTATGAATGCGATAATCCAGAGCGAGATATTGCGAATTGGCTCGGAGAGTGGAAATACCCTCTTGAATCGACAGCAGGATTGCTAACGGCTGTTAAGTTAGAACATGCTGCAGTGTTGGAAGAGAAAGGGGAGGCTGCTTCTCTCTTTTGTTGCACGACAGCGGGAGTATCGAATGGCGCACGCGCTGGATCAGAGCGGACTACTTTTGCTGCTTACAGACCGGGAACGATCAATATCATGTTAATGATTGATGGTCAATTAACGCAAGCCGCGATGGTAAATGCAGTCATGACAGCGGTAGAAGCCAAGGCGGCGGCGCTTGCTGATCTTGATATACGCGATGTTGAAAATGATCTAGTTGCGACGGGAACGACTACGGATGCGATTGTGCTTGGAGTTAGTCAGAACAAGTCATATGAAGCCACTCATGCATATGCTGGAACGGCGACTGATCTAGGGGCGGCTATTGGACGTATTGTCTACGGGACCGTGAAGGAGAGCCTTCTAGCAGCAAGGGCAAGTCTTCGATAATGGCTATGAATGCCATATGGATTGTGCTAATTGCGTATGTTATAGATCTATGGATAGGTGACCCGCGCTGGCTACCCCATCCTGTTATTTTTATGGGTAAAGCAATAAAACGTATAGAAAAGTGGATACGGAGGTTCTTTAGCCGTCCTACAGCACTAAAAAAGGCAGGCATACTTTTACCGATTGTTGTGGTAGGGGGTTCTTTTGCCCTGACTTGGGGACTTTTGAAAGGGTTGTATATGATCCATCCGTGGGCTGCATGGATAGCAGAATCGATACTTATAGCTACAACCATTGCCATTAAAGGATTAAAAGATGCGGGTATGGAAGTATTCGGTCACCTCAGTCGTGGTGACTTACCTGCTGCTAGACAGGCACTTAGCATGATTGTTGGTCGTGACACGGAACATCTGGAGGAGCCAGAAGTTGTGCGTGGAACGGTGGAGACAGTAGCTGAGAATATCGTAGATGCCATTGTATCTCCTTTATTCTATGCTCTGATTGGTGGAGCTCCCCTTGCTATGGCATATCGAGCAGTGAATACGTTGGATTCAATGGTAGGTTACAAGAATGATAAGTACATGAATTTAGGCTGGGCTTCGGCTAGATTCGATGATATAGCCAACTATATCCCAGCAAGAATAACAGCTATATTACTGATCTTTAGCGCTAGAATAATGCGACTAGATGATAAGAGAGCGTATAGAACTGTAAAGCATGATGCTAGACTCCATCCTAGTCCTAATAGTGGCTATCCAGAATCAGCAGTTGCTGGAGCCTTAGGTATACGAATGGGTGGCGAGAATAGTTACCAAGGGATCGTGTCTTTCAGAGCTTATATGGGAGAAGCTACTCGGGTTATGAATGCTAGTGATATTAAAGCTACAATTAGACTCATGATCCTGACATCTTTGACATTTATAGTTGTAGGTCTACTTCTTATCTGGGTTGTAGGAGGGACATTATGGCAGTGACGTTGGAGCTATTATTGATGCGCCATGGAAAAACACACTGGAATGTGGATAAACGGTACTTAGGGCACAGCGATATAAGTATTACAAGGGAAGCGCGTGCGGAGCTGATCCCCCTGCGAAGACAGCTCATCGGTAGAACGTTTAGTAAAGTAGCCTGTAGTGATCTTAAACGTTGCCAAGAGAGTCTAGCCTTCGTAGCTCCTGAGCTTCTAGACGTTGCCATTTATGATAATCGTTTGAGAGAGATGGACTTTGGAGATTGGGAAGGAAAGACATATGAAGAGTTAAACGGACTCCCTCTGTATTGTGAATGGCTGGATCACCCACAGGCGGTTTTTCCACCAAATGGGGAGGCTTGGGATCTTTTTCAGGCAAGAATCAGGGACTTTCTGAATAGCTTAATCCCATTGACGTTTGAGGATAGGCGAGATCGTACGATCCCATCGGTGTTCGTTGTTACGCATGGTGGGGTGATTAGGCAGCTGATAACGATGAGTGTTCCTCAGCTATCCTTTTGGGATATGTCTGTGGAACCAGGTAGCTTAGTTAGGTTGCTACTTACTTTAGATGATGGATGCTGGACAGGTACTTTGCATAGTGAATATTGAGCTATCCATATTTGTATAGAATGTGAATTATCATATATTTTTGCTCGAGTAGATTGAACCAACAAGGTGAAACAACAAAAACTTGGTTGTAACAGCTATGCTTTTCACCTATAATCAACAGAGATGTGTAGCTTAAACAATAAATTTAATATTGTTGATTCTTAAGGTCCCGAGAGTAAGTTCTCTAACTTGCTGTTCAATCGGGTTAAAAGGGAAGCTGGTGTAAATCCAGTACGGTCCCGCCACTGTGTAACAGGGAATATCCTTATATGTCACTGTTCTGCCCTAAGGTAGAATGGGAAGGCTAGGATATGATTTACCTGTAAGTCAGGAGACCTGCCTTATGAGAAGAATGACGGTCCTTCGTGGAAAGGGTTACGTGTGCAAATAAGTACTTACGGGTGAAAGCTCCAGCTAGAGTACTCTCGACATTTATGAGCAACATAAAGTCTTGTAGACGTAATCCCTGATTCTGTGAACAATGGATCAGGTTTTTTTTGTTGTTATAAGCCAGTCAAGATAGAAAGGGAGATCAGAAATCTTATGAACAAATTAATGAAGTTGTGGACCTCAGGTCTACTTGCACTCGTACTAGCGTTATCACTTGCTGGATGTGGTGCAGACAACAAACAAGCACAGAATGCACCAGCAGTAGAGCAACCTGTAACGACTACGGAACAGCCAGAGGCAACAGAGGAATTGAAAACGGTATATCCATTAACCGTAAAGGATTCAACAGGAGAGTCTTTCACTTTCGCTGAGGCTCCTAAACGTATTGTATCCGTGTCTCCTGCAGAGACGGAGGCGCTATTCGCTATTGGTCTTGATAACGAAATTGTAGGCGTGTCTGATTATGATGATTATCCGGAGGCTGTGGTGTCCAAGCCTAAGATGGGTGGTGTTATGAAGCCGAATGAGGAAGCTATTATTGCATCTGAAGCGGATATCGTATTTACAGGTATTTCAATGAGCGAAGAAGCGGTAAAGAAGCTACGTGATCTTGGAATTCGAATCTTTAAGACAGACCCCAAGACAGTAGATGATATCTTAAGTAATATTGAATTATATGGCCAGATTACGGATCATCAAGCACAAGCTAAAGTGGTGACGGATCACATGAAACAAGAACGTGATGAAGTGATTGAAGCTGTTAAATCTGTTACACCCGAGCAAAAGAAGAAGGTATATGTAGAATTTTCCCCTGGTTGGACCGTAGGTAAGGGAGAATTTATGGATGAGTTGATCACTCTTGCGGGTGGGATTAACGTAGCTTCCGATACAGTAGGTTGGAATAAGATTAGTGAAGAGAAGATTATACAGGATAATCCTGATGTCATTCTGTATTCCAAGAATGTCATTGATGATGTGACTAAAAAGGGTCTGGATGACATGATTAAAGGCCGCAGTGGTTGGGATCAAATAGCGGCTGTGAAGAATGAAGCTATATTCGGATTGGATGATAACTTGCTGAGCCGTCCAGGGCCTAGAGCTACGGCAGGGCTTAAAGAAGTAGCAAAAGCTATCTATCCGGACTTGTTTAAATAATGAGCAAGAAGCTAGCGGGTTATAGCGGAGTAGGGATCATACTGCTAGTGCTAACTTTACTGATCTGTCTCGGAATTGGTTCAGTAAAGCTACCGATTAAAGATATCGTTATGATTTTAGTGCATCAGCTACCATGGATTGGAGATGCTGTGACACCTACTTGGAGCCCCTCTTTTGAACAAATATTGATCAAAGTGCGACTTCCTCGGATTATCCTAGGCATGTTAGTGGGAGCGGCACTGGCTGTAGCGGGTTCTGGATTTCAGGGTGTTCTTAGGAATCCATTAGCCGATCCGTATACCCTTGGGGTATCCTCAGGTGCGGCTGTTGGGGCGTCTGTTCTTATCTTTTTCGGTCTCCAATATTCTCTATTTGGTATATGGACGTTGCCTCTTGTGGCTTTTGTCGCAGGAGTAATTACGTTGTGGGGTGTATTGGCTCTAGCAAGAGAAGGTGGGAAGATCCCTACGAATCGTCTGATTCTGTCAGGTGTGGTGATGCAATCTTTTCTGGGAGCGATTGTATCCTTTCTGTCAGCGATGTCGAACAAAACCATTAACGAAATTTTATTCTGGACGATGGGAAGTCTTAGCTTGCGAGGGTGGTCGTATACGGCCATCCTTTTCCCATACTTATTAATCGGATTAATATTCATATGGAGTCGAGCTAGGTCACTTAATTTGTTATCACTCGGAGAGCGTCAAGCAGCTCATTTAGGACTTCATGTGGAAGGGCTCAAAATGGGTGTCTTGTTAGTGTCTACCCTACTAACAGCAGCTGCCGTGTCGGTCTCTGGCATTATCGGATTTGTCGGCCTAGTTATTCCTCATATGATTCGGCTGATTGTGGGCCCAGATTATAGGCTAATTGTTCCCTTGTCTGCGATCGGTGGGGGAATATTCATGGTGTTGGCGGATACGGTTGCCCGTTCCTTACTTGCACCGACTGAAATTCCACTGGGTGTAGTTACTGCTTTTGTGGGGGCGCCTTTCTTTGCTTATTTGTTATATCGTAATAAAATTAACGCACGAATGGATAAATAAAAGTCGAGCACAATTCTTTTTCTATCATGATTTAAAAGCAAGATTTGTAGAAAAATTGTATTTTGTACCGTATAAGTACAGTAAATTCTTATCATCCTACGCTACACTCTATCTGTGATGGTCTAATATGGTGAACAGACTAATTCACACAATAATTAGGGTAGAGGGGGCATGGATATGAAAGGAAGAAAGTTATTCTGCGGTATCTCTAGTTTTATGCTTTTATGTAGCGTTTTTGCTGGCGGCAGTGTTTCTTATGGTAGTAATGCGAGTGCCGGGGATCATGCTGTGAAGAATGTTATTCTATTTGTTACGGACGGAATGAGTCTGAACGGTGTTAATTTGGCTAGGTGGTATCAAGGAGGGGAACCGCTCTTCATAGATAAATACTTTACCGGATTGTCAAGAACCTACTCTGCCGATTCTCTAACTACGGATTCCGCTGCAGGTGCCACAGCCTTAGCTACAGGGCATAAAATTAAGAGCGAAACGGTTTCGATTCTTCCGGATAAGATCACTATGCCATTCATAGAGCCAACGAAGCTGAACGAGGCGAATAAACCCCTTCCTACGATACTTGAAGCGGCTAGACTCGAGGGAAAAGGAACGGGATTGGTATTTACATGTGAGCTTACGGATGCTACACCTGCTGTGTTTGCTAGTCATGCCGCCAGTCGGGAATTTGCGGGGTCTATTGCCGAACAAATGGTATATGATGGGGTCGACGTATTGCTTGGTGGGGGTTCAGACTACCTTGTACCTGGTAAGAAAGACAACAATAGAAAAGATGGCGAAGATCTTACAAAAGTTTTAAAGACTAACGGTTATGAGTATGTGACCAACAAAAATGAGTTATTAAAATCGAAAACGAATAAAATTTGGGGTCTTTTTCAATCGGAAGCGTTAGACGCTGATTTTGACCTTAATCCAAAGGAACAGCCGAACCTAGCTGAAATGACAAAAGTAGCTATCGACAAACTAGCCACCAACGAGAATGGATTTTTCATGATGGTGGAAGCGAGCCAAATTGACTGGTTTGGTCATGACAATGACCCGATTGGTATGATAAGCGAAATTTTAGCTTTTGATAAAGCTTTTAAAGTGGCGGTCGAATTCGCAGAAAAAGATGGCAATACGGTTGTCGTATCTACCTCAGATCATGCCACAGGCGGTCTGAATATGACAAATTATGATACAATGAACGATCTGAGATCGGCTTTAAAAGGCGTTAAACATACTAGCTATGGCATAGAGGGTTCAATTAACGAATCCAATATGAAGAAAGTGCTGAAAGAAGAGTATGGACTTACGGATCTGACCAAAGAAGAGGTGGCAGCCGTCAAAGTAGGGCTGAAGGATAATCTCTCTCCCGTAATTGGACATATGATCGGAGAGAGAATTGGCGTATCTTTTTCGACGGAAGACCACACGACTGATGAAGTCGGTATATTCGCTTATCACCCGAGAAACTTCAAACCTACTGATTTTATGGGAAGCGGAGTTATTATGAATTCGGATATAGGGAAATATATACAGCATGTTTCGGGCCTTGATGTGCCAGCCTTAGAAAAAACATTATATGTATCCGGTGCTGCCTTTATCGCTAAAGGTGCAACGGTCAAAATTGATTATGCGAATAAAGAGAATCCAGTTATCGTTGTAAAAAAAGGGAATCAAACATTGAAACTGCCGCTAGATAAAAATATCGCATTAATCGATGGTAAGACGATAAAGCTTAATACGCTTACATTATTAATTGGCGGTAAGACTTGGCTTTCGCAAGAAGCTGTTGATTTAATCAAATAGTATAATTACATGACTCTATTCACGCTCAGGTTAATGAGGATGCCTCGACAACCTGAGCTTTTTTTTAATTTTAGTGCGTCAAATTCCCCGCAGCTTGTTGCGAGGATGAGGATTATTGTTCGAAGGGATGAAATGAGTTCTTGTTCCACTTATAATGAGGAGTAGGGGATACGCAATGTGGAAAGGAACAATGCTATGATTCAAGTGAATCGTGTAGAGAAGAGTTATGGTGGCTTTATGGCACTTCAAGATGTAAATTGGACTGTGCAGGAAGGTGAATGGTGGGGGATTATTGGTCCTAATGGGAGCGGTAAATCGACATTGTTACAGATGTTATCAGGTGTGGAGATAGCCACCTCGGGTAACATTACTATCAAAGGTAAGGATATTAAAAGCTATAGTCGTAAAGTTCTTTCTCAGATGATGGCGGTGCTGGAGCAGGATGGACTACCAGCAATGGATTACCCCGTTCGGGATGTGCTGGAGATGGGGAGATTTCCTTTTCAGGATTGGCTAGGTCGCGATCAAGGTGACAATGTTGATATTCTTGTTGAGGGGATTATGGCAAAATTAGAGTTGCTGGAGCTTTCGGATCGTTCCGTTGCTGAATTAAGTGGAGGACAAAGACAGCGAGTGGCACTAGGCAAGGTGATGGCGCAGGAGCCGCAAATACTGTTACTTGATGAACCTACTACATATCTGGATATTCATTATCAACTTCAATTTATGGAGCTAGTGGCGGACTGGCGTGCTAGTTCAGGTATTACAGTCATTGCTGTGTTACATGACCTGAATTTAGCTGCGCAATTCTGTGACAAGCTGTTGGTGTTAGAAGATGGTCAAGTTGCAGGAATGGGTACACCTCAGGACATACTTACTGCCAGCAACATTCGAGATGTGTATGAGGTAGATCCTGTCATTGTGACTCATCCTGATATTGAAGTCCCTCAAGTGCTTCTTACTCGTCGCAAGCTAAAGTGAACGATGGAATATACAGTGATGTTACGAACAATCTGTCATCGTAGCGGTCTTCTATTAACAGCGTTACTTTTTTAAACACTGATTTTGATTTTGGATATAACAATATTACGAAATTAATTGGAGGATGATGAATGATGAAATATGATTTCATGGAAAAAATTGGTGTAATAAGTCAACTAGATACGGAAGCTATGGTAGCAGCACAAGCACATATTGCCAATTTGACTGTGCCTCCCGGTAGTTTAGGGAAGCTAGAGAAATTAGCTGTTCAACTTGCGGGAATTACAGGTGAAGTGAAGCCAACGTTCACGAAACGCGAAGTTATTATTATGGCAGCAGACCATGGGGTATGTGAAGAGGGCGTTAGTGCCTTCCCACAGGAAGTGACGCCACAGATGATTCTTAATTTCCTAGCGGGTGGAGCCGCTGTTAATGTACTTGCCCGTCATGCAGATGCTGAAGTGGCATGTGTGGATATAGGTGTTATGAGTGATTTGTCTCATCCTAACCTTCTAAGTCGAAAGGTCCGTTATGGTACGGCAAATATGGCTAAAGGTCCAGCCATGACACATGATGAAGCAATTCAGTCCATTCTCACAGGAGTTCAAGTTGTACAAGAAGCTGTTCAACGAGGCGTTCGTCTATTCGTAACGGGAGAAATGGGGATTGGTAATACGACAGCAAGTGCTGCTGTGATGTGTGCTCTTTCGAACATAGAAGTACAAGACGCTGTCGGACGAGGAACAGGGTTGGATGATGCGAAGCTGTTACATAAGATAAATGTAGTAGAGCAAGCACTTCGTGTTAACTCGCCGGATGCATCAGATCCTCTGGATGTGCTTGCCAAGGTAGGTGGGCTTGAGATTGGAGGGCTTGTAGGTGTTATTCTAGGAGCCGCGGCTCATCGTTGCCCAGTTGTTATTGATGGCTTCATTTCTAGTGCGGCGGCCTTGATAGCTCAGAGAATCTCACCCATAGCATCTGAATATATGATCGTGTCTCATGTTTCTCATGAACAGGGACATCGTTTGCTTCTTGAACAACTAAATTTAAGTCCTGCCTTACATTTAGATATGCGAATTGGTGAAGGAACCGGTGGAGTGATCTGCCTACATCTTATTGATGCAGCCTGTAAAATTGTAAGTGAAATGGCTACCTTCGAGAGTGCTGGAATTTCATCAGGAACACAGGAGAATAGGGGATGAGTATTCTCGTAACTGGGGGTGCACGCAGTGGGAAGAGTACTTTCGCTGAGAAGCTGTGCATGACATTAGCGCCTGAGGCGATCTATATCGCTACGGCGCAAGCTTACGATGATGAGATGAGGGAGCGGATTGCACTTCATACGATGGAGCGCAGTCAAGCAGACTATACTTGGACAACAGTGGAAGAACCAATCCGCCTTCCTGAGCTTCTTCAAGAATGGGGAAATATTGATCGTTCTAATGGTGATAAGGCTCCAACGATCATGGTGGATTGTCTCACAATATGGTTAACCAATGTATTGTTGTCTATAGATGAACAGCAGGATGTGGCCCAGAAGGTGAAAGATGAAATACAGAGGCTCGTAGAACAAGTGGCGTCTTATCCAGGACATATCATTCTCGTAACGAATGAAGTGGGCGATGGCATCGTGCCGGAATATCCGCTTGGGAGACTGTACCGTGATCTTGCTGGGTTTATGAATCAGGCAATGGCTCGCATTTGCTCACAGGTATTTTTAGTTACGGTAGGGATTCCAATAGAACTGAAGAGCTTGGAGTATAAGTTATGAGCAGACAGGGGCAAGCGGCTACGGCCGCTTTTCAATTTCTAACTCGGTTCCCCGTACGTGGGAATCTTGATTATTCGCCTGAGTTGTTTCGTCAAAGTGTGAAATTCTATCCACTCGTCGGTGCAGTTATCGGCTTGTTCGTATGGTTAGGTGCTGCGGTATTCTCCTTATTACTTCCTCCACTTCCGGCCGCTGTCTTGACTCTTCTATTATGGGTTGGAGTGACAGGTGGACTGCATTTGGATGGCTGGATGGATACAGCGGATGGGCTTCTAAGTTACCGTTCCCGTGATCAAATGCTAGAGATCATGAAGGATAGTCGGGTCGGAGCGATGGGTGTTCTGGCGTGTGTGTTACTTCTTATGCTAAAGGTTTCGTTAATTTATTCCCTTCTTATTGATAGAAGTTACTCGGGTCTTCTGTTGTTACCTATGATTTGGAGTCGTTGGTTTATGGTGTACGCGATGTCGGCTTGGCCGACTGCGCGCGGTAAGGAGGGTCTAGCTGCGAATTTCAAAGGATTAGCTCAAGGGCAATCACGTTTGACTTTGTTGTGGGCGATTCTGTTGTCAGGCATTGCAGCAATCGTGCTTCCGTTGATTGGGACAGGAGACCATCTATGGACGACTTCATTCATAGGTTGGATCTTACTTCCACTTATCGCATGGATGACAGGTGTATGGATGGTCAAGCGGATGATCGCGAAGTTAGAAGGATTAACTGGAGATACCTACGGGGCACTCAATGAATTTTTAGAAGTGGTTATGCTGCTACTGCTTGTAATGTTACATTATCACATATAGGAAGTGGAGAATATGCAGAACACAGAGTCAAATAAACCTGAAGGTAGTAAACAAGCTACAGTGCTGATGATGCAGGGAACAGCCTCAGACGTGGGGAAGAGCGTCATCACTACGGCATTGTGCCGTATTTTCACTCAAGATGGCTATCTTACGGCTCCATATAAGTCACAAAATATGGCTCTCAATTCTTATGTGACGCAGGATGGTAAAGAGATCGGCCGCGCGCAAGGGGTACAGGCTGAGGCATGTGGAATTCAAGCTACGACGGATATGAATCCTATTCTGATCAAACCCATTAAGGATATGCATTCACAGATTGTAGTCCATGGGTCTCCCTTACAGACGATGAGTGCTTCAGATTATCGTAGTCTGTTTTTGACGAAAGCTAAAGACATGGTGATGGATGCGCTAGGACGTTTGCGTGAGCAATATGACATCGTGGTGATGGAGGGTGCAGGAAGTCCGGCAGAAATCAATCTCAAAAACAATGATATTGTCAATATGAATTTGGCAGGTTGGGCAGATGCCCCAGTGATCCTAATCGCAGATATTGATCGTGGAGGAGTATTTGCTTTTATAGTTGGAACTTTAGAGTTACTTGAGCCACATGAGCGTGATAGAGTGAAAGGATTTATTATCAATAAATTCAGAGGAGACGTATCTTTACTGGAACCCGGATTGGAATGGCTAACGGAACGGACGGGGATTCCGGTGCTCGGTGTGCTTCCTTTTATTGAAGAAATAAAGATTGAGGCTGAGGATTCTGTTGCCCTTGAAGCACTACGTATGCTTAATAACGATAATCATGACATCGATATTGCCGTCATTCAATATCCACGTATCTCTAACTTTACGGACTTTGATCCATTAAGAGAGGAACAAGATGTAGCACTCCGCTATGTGAGAACAGTAGACGAGCTTGGACATCCTGATGTCATAATTTTACCTGGTACGAAAGATACGATCGGAGATTTAGAGTATCTTCGTAATCAGGGATTTGAAGAGGCCATAGAGCGTGCGATACAGATGAATGCAACACAGATCGTGGGCATATGCGGTGGGTACCAAATGCTTGGTGAAGAGTTGCATGATCCGTATGCAGTGGAGGCAGGTGAACCTCGTAGCGCGGAAGGGCTTAGCTATCTTCCTGTATCGACTACTTTTCTGAAGGAGAAAACAACGGTGCGTGTAAAAGGAAGCCTTGCTCCAGAACATGCATTATTCATGGAAGCGTACAGTAGGGCTATTGCCGTGGAGGGTTATGAGATTCACATGGGTGAAACGGTATGCATGGAACGCGGTCAGGCCGTGCCCTTATTTCATCTTCAGCGTTTAAATGGGCAAGTTGAGAGTGAAGGCTGGGGAACACCTGACGGGAGTAAATGGGGCACATATCTGCATGGAATATTCCATAATGACTCTTTCCGAGGTGCTTGGCTTAATCGTCTTCGTGTGGACAAAGGGCTCTCGCCAGTAGGTCGGACTTTCAGCACTAGTGCACGCAAGGAGCAGGAATTTGACCGTGTCGCGGATATCGTTCGTAGCCATGTTGATATGAAGGCTGTGTATTCGATAATGGGTATCCATAAGTAAAACATTGGGAAGGTCTTCATAAAGGTAATATAAAAGGGTGCCTCTCAGGTCTGTATAACCTGAAGAGACACCCTTTTTGTATATCTAATTTTATATTTTGAACTGCTCTATTGCTTTCTGAAGCTGAGTCGCATGCTCATGAAGTCTCATGACCGTTGTGCGGTGTCCATCCATTTCAACGAGTTGTAAATGACTTGTCGTGGAAATTTCGCTCATACTGTCACGTGATCTTGATGTAATCAACGCCGCCTCTTCAACAGAAGCACTAACTTCCTCGGCACCAGCAGATACTTGTTGAGTTGCTGCAGATACGGACTGTATAGTCTCATTTACATTTTGAATGAGTGTCATCAATTGATTGAAGGCATTTCCAGCGTTCTGAACTAAATCTGTACCTGAACGGATCTCTTGGTTTACACGATTCATCGTACTCACTGAATTTTCAGTGTCATTCTGAATCATTAATAAATGCTCTTCAATTTGCTGCGTTGCGGTACGGGACTGCTCTGCTAATTTTCGAACTTCCCCTGCAACAACGGCAAAGCCACGACCATGCTCGCCAGCTCTTGCGGCTTCAATAGATGCATTTAGTGACAGCATTTGAATCTGTGTGGTAATCTCTGAGATGGCAGTCACCACTTGTCCAATGACTTGAGAACGCTGATTCATTGTACGGAATGATTCAAGTGAATCCAAAGATGTTTGTTCAAGCTGCTGCATTTGCTCTACGGCATGTTGAGCTAGTGAGTTACCATTGATGGCTTCATTGGAAGCTTGAGCAACTTGTTCTGATACCTCACTAGATGAAGTGGCAATATGCATAATACCTTGCGTAATCTCATTCATCGCTTTGGAATTTTCTCTTGAAGAGATAGCGATATTCTCGCTCCCTTGATCAATTTCCTTGAGAGCTGAATCTGAAGTTCCAACCATTACCTTCATTGTTTCTGCATGTTTAATCAACTCATCTGAACCATTCAGTACTTCCACAGAAGTTTGCTGAACATGTTCGATCATTTCTTTTAGATTGTGCGTCATCGTTTGGAAGCTTGTAGCCAGTTGAGATACTTCGTCATGTCCTTTAACGGCAATATCTTGTTGTAAATCACCCTGTGCCAAAAGATTACTATGGGCTGCAAGTTGTGTGATAGGACGTGTAATACGGCGGCCAATAAAGTAGGCAATACTCTGCCCTAGAATCATGACTATGAGGGTAATCACGATACAAATCCAAAATATATTTTGCGTTTCATGTGTAACAAAGTCTGCATTCATGTTAATGGCAAGCACCATCGTACTTCCTGCCAAAGGCATATATGTAGTCTTGAATGTTCCATATTGATTGCTGTATACATCACTTGAAGATTCGGAACCTTTAATAGCATCTCTCATAGCTTGTTGAATCTCAATAGGTTGTTGCACTTTAATGTCTGATTTACTATTCGCAGCTAGAACGATGGCTTTGTCGTCTTTTATATCAGCTAGATAGATATTGTCTAGGCCATATATTTCAACCTGTTGTTGGAAATAATATGAGATAGTGGACATGGACCCCTCATTACCTTGCTGTGTTTGAAGTGCTTGAGAGGAGTCTAAATTTTTGTATGTACCCTGAGAGCTCACCTTAAGATTTTTATCGATTTCAGGCAAGACATGGTCTTTAAAGATATCCATAGAGATGATGTAAAAAGATATGCTGAATAGCAAAGAAGATAACAACAATACCGCAAAAACAGTGAGCATAAACTTACGTCCTATAGAATACGAAATTCGAAACATAGGCCTGACCATCTCCTTAACCATAATTATTTCTCTAATTTAGTTCTTTCATATCACAGACTATATCCTAAATTTTTACGAATGTGAGGAGGCACCTCAGCATACATAGGAATAAGGATAGAGGCTGTAGGTAGGAGAAAGTAACTAAACTACTAGTCTACAGAATTATTTGGAAAATGAAAAGTCATATGTTACATCTATTTTTGGAGGAATTTCTACAAATCTAAAGTGTGTTAGAAAAAAAATTACATAAATTTCATGTATTTTAATTAAACCTACCTAAATACTAGGTTATGTGTTATGATATGAATCGACTTAAAGCTCTGACATGTTATATGAAATTATATATTTTATTTAGGGGGAAGATTCATAATGAATACCTTATGGATTATCATTAATATCGTAGTCATGCTGGTACTGATTGGGTTACTGGTATGGATGCAGAAGAAGCGTATTTCCTTCACTAAGCGTGTATTTACAGGATTAGGGTTAGGAATCGTATTTGGAGTCATTCTGCAATTCTGCTTCAAACCGGACTCCTATGTTATAGGTAAGTCCACGGAATGGTTCAACTTGGTAGGCTACGGTTACGTTGGATTGCTCCAAATGATCGTGATCCCGCTAATCATGGTGTCAATTATTTCAGCGATCATGAATTTGAATGGTGTTCAGAATCTTGGGAAAATGAGTATTTCTATTATTGCGGTTCTCCTTATTACAACTGCGATTGCAGCATCTGTTAGTATTATCACCACGCTGAGCTTTAATTTACAGGCTATTGAGATTCAGAGCGGTGACAGAGAACAGGCACAGGGCTTGAAATTAGAGGAGAGACTTGGCGATGTGGAAGACAAATCGATTCCGCAGCAAATACTTGAGTTTATTCCGAGCAATCCATTTGAGGATATGACGGGGGCCCGCCGTTCATCTACGCTTGCTGTCGTTATTTTCTCAGCCTTTATCGGTGTAGCTGTTCTTGGACTAGATCGTAAAAAACCAAAGCAAGCTCAAACCTTCCGCGATATGATCGATGCGGTGTATGCTGTTGTTATGCGAATGGTTACACTTGTGTTAAGACTGACTCCTTACGGTATATTGGCGTTGATCACCAAGACGATCGCTACGACGAATGTAGAAGAAATATTAAAGCTGTTTAACTTCGTAATCGCTTCTTATGTCGCTTTGATTGTTATGTTTATTATTCATTTAGTATTGCTTGCACTGTTCGGGTTCAACCCACTGATATATCTTAGAAAAGTACTGCCTACGCTGACATTCGCATTCACTTCACGCTCTAGCGCAGCTGCCATTCCACTTAATGTGGAGACTCAAACGAAGAAACTTGGAGTATCAACAGGAATCGCGAATCTGTCAGCTACCTTTGGGGCTACGATTGGTCAGAATGGTTGTGCCGGAATTTATCCAGCCATGCTCGCTGTGATGATTGCTCCAACAGTAGGTATTGATCCAACGAGCTGGGATTTCATTCTGAAATTGATTCTTGTTGTCGTTATTAGCTCCTTCGGTGTCGCAGGAGTCGGGGGTGGTGCAACCTTCGCATCGTTGATTGTCCTTTCTACGATGGGCCTACCAGTTGCATTAGCGGGTCTACTGATCTCTGTGGAACCTCTAATTGATATGGGACGTACAGCACTGAATGTGAATGATTCCATGACTTCAGGTCTTATTTCCAGCAAAATATTAAAAGAGAATGATACCAAAGTATACAATGAACGAAATATAGATTTAGATACCGCACAAGCTTAAGCAAGTGGGTCTGAAATCATCGAATACGTGAAAAGGGGCTGTCCCATAAGTCGTGAAAATGGCTAGGGACACCCCATTTGTTTTTTGAAGGCGAAAGTTAGATGTTCTGAGAGACGCTCCGCGAACGGATCGTTTCTCCAATCGCTGTGGTCTCCAAATTTCTGGTTTGAAACCGCTCAGCGGTTGAAATTAGGAGACCAAGGCGACCGCTACCGCTTTTCCGAAATCGTTCCGTCCTCTGCGCTATTTTGAGCATAAATTGTCAACTTTTCTCATCCACAACAACACAAAGAAATCGCTCTTTTTGATAAAATGGAAGTACCAGCAACCATTCAAAAGGAGCGATTTCTTTGTACATTCAATATACCATGGACCAACTTTATCTGCCAATGGATTTGGAAGAAGACATTCCTCCAAATCACCTCGTTCGTCTTGTAAATACCGCTGTAAATCAGCTGGATGACTCTATTTTTGACGTTGCTTACTCTGGCGGCGGCAGGGATAGTTATCACCCCAAAATGCTCACTAAAGTTATCATTTATGCATACACTCAGCGCATGTACTCTTCTCGCCTAATCGCCAAAGGTATTCGGGAACAAATTCCTTTGATGTGGTTAGCCGGACGACAACGCCCGGACTTCCGCACCATCAACCGCTTTCGTTCTGAGCGCATGAAAGACGTGCTTGAATCTGTATTCACTGCCGTACTTCAGTTTCTCATCGAAGAAAAGTACGTTTCGTTGGAACACTACTTTGTGGATGGCACTAAGATCGAAGCCAATGCGAATCGCTACACATTTGTTTGGGGCAAAGCTGTCGTCAAACATAAGGCCAAGCTTCAGGAGAAAGTACAGACCCTGTTTGCTGCCATCGAAGAAACGCAGAAACATGAAGATCAGGAATATAAAGGTCAGGATCTTGCAGAGCTAGGTGAGCAAGATGAGCTTACAAGTCATAAGCTAGAGACAACCGTTCAACAACTTGAAAATCGACTTCTGGAAAGTCCAAAAGATAAGCCGCTGAAAAGAGCGGTGCGAACGCTTCGCAAAGATCTGCTCCCTCGTCTGCAAAAGTACGAAAGATATCAGGAAACGCTCGGCAGTCGCAACAGTTTCAGCAAAACGGATCCGGACGCGACGTTCATGCGGATGAAAGAAGACCACATGCGGAACGGACAGTTGAAACCCGGATACAACGTACAGATCGGGACAGAAAATCAATTTATTGTGGGATACAGTATTCACCAAAGACCAACGGATACGCGTTGTCTGAAACCACATTTGGAGAAGATAAAAGCCACATTAGGCGTTCTACCAAAGACAGTCATTGCTGATGCAGGGTATGGCGGAGAAGAAAACTACGCCTATTTAGAAGCTGAAGAGGTTGATGCTGTCGTCAAATACAACACGTACCACAAAGAGAAAAGCAAGGCATGGAAGACGAATATCGGAAAAATCGACAATTGGACATACGATAAAGGCGAAGATACTTGGACGTGTAAGGCAGGTCAGATACTTCATTTTCGTTACGAGAGCAAGGAGATCACAGAAAGCGGTTATGAGATTCGCCACCGGCACTACCGAAGCGCAAGTTGCGCAGGCTGTCCACTGAAAGCTGCCTGCACGAAGGCGCCAGGAAATCGGGAAGTGAAAGTGAGTATAGAATATCTTCGCCACAAGAATGAGGCACGGGAAATCTTGCAAAGCGAAGAAGGGTATGCACTTTCTGTACGTCGAATGACGGAACCTGAAAGTGTGTTTGGACAAATAAAGAATAACCGGGGATTCCGGCGTTTTCTGCTACGAGGTTTACAAAAAGTTAACCTTGAGGTCGGGTGGCTTTCTCTCGCCCATAATCTACTGAAGCAAGCCGCAATGGAACAAAAATACAAAAAAGAAGGTCAAGAATAACTACCTTGACCTTCTTTTTTTGGACATCAGTCTCTTTTTTAGAAAAGTGAGTGTCTCATAAGAAAATTAATCTACTTATGAGACAGCCCCTTTTTCTGTTACAGTCTAGCCAACGAATCATTTCTGTGATAGAGTGATACATGTTTTGGTCGCTTTGGGGTGATCAATCCGCGGTTCGTAACCATCCCGCGTAATCAAAACTAGGAGGATTATTCATGTTTAATTTCATATGGGGCATCATTTATGTGCTCGTAAATTTTTCGCTTTTTGTATTGTGTTACCGTCTATTTGGCAAAAAAGGGCTGTATGCCTGGATCGGTGTAGCTACGGTCATTGCTAATATTCAAGTCACGAAGACGATTGATATGTTCGGAATTGTCATGACGCTCGGCAATACGATGTATGTCAGTCTTTATATGACCAGTGATCTGCTTAATGAGAAGTATGGTCGTGAAGAAGCCCGTAAGGCGGTATGGTTCGGATTCTTTACCCTGCTAATGACAACGGTCATCATGCAGATGGCACTTGTCTTTACACCGCAAGAGGGAGATATGGCTCAGACTTCGCTCAAGCAAATATTTGGGCTTATGCCGCGATTAGCTATAGCTAGCCTTACAGCTTACTTCATCAGTCAATTCCTTGATGTGAGGCTGTATAGCTGGATTCGTAAATATTATCCCACGAAGGGGCAATTCTGGATTCGGAATAATGTCAGTACCATGATTAGCTCCTTTGTGGATACGTTAATCTTCTGCACGATTGCTTTTGCGGGTGAATATGAATGGAATATATGGTTTGAGATTCTAATCACCACATATCTCATCAAGTTCGTATTGACGGCTGTAGGAACACCTTTTCTATATGTTGCGCGGAACTTTAAGTTTGCTGAAGATAAGTAAGTTAGTGGGTGTCTTATAAGTTATACAAAATGGCCGACCAAGGATCATCTCCTGGGTCGGCCATTCCTGTATATTAGTCTATGTCTTATCTGGAGAGCGTCTCCACTGAAGATTGACTATGTGCGGGAGACTCTCTAATTACAGCTAGCCTATAACAGTCAGTTCTTTAGGGAATGAGGTTAATACTTCTACGCCCTCTTTAGTAACCACAATATCATCTTCGATCCGTACGCCGCCAAGCCCTGACACATACACTCCAGGCTCTACCGTGAATACCATTCCGGCTTGTACAAGATCTTGGTTGCTTCCATGAACGGAAGGATATTCATGAACATCCATTCCAAGTCCGTGTCCGAGCCGATGCATGAACTGTGGACCATAACCTGCAAGATTAATGACGTTGCGTGCTGCTTGGTCAATGGAGGCTAAGGTTACACCTGGTTTAATGGCTTGAATTCCTTGAAGATTTGCTTCTAGTACGGTGTTATAAATAGTGGTTAGTTCTTGGCTAATATCCCCTATAGCGAATGTACGCGTAATATCTGAAGCATAACCATTCGCAAATACACCCATATCGAACATCAATAGATCGCCATCCTGAATTTTACGTGTTCCGGCCGAGCCATGCGGTAGAGCCGTATTAGGTCCAGAGAGGACCATCGTTTGAAAAGAAGGGCCATCTGCGCCAAGTTTTTTCATCAAATACTCTAATTCAGCAACGAGCTCGATTTCGGTCACGCCTACTTTGACTTGTGTCAGACCTTGACGGAGTACTTCTTCAATGAGATGAATAGCGTGTTTCATCCGCACCAATTCTTCGGGTGTTTTCAGCACTCTAATATCTCGAAGCAAAGGACCAACATCTTGATAGCTTTGAACTTGAAGAAACCGCTGTAGTAGCTCAAATTTAGCAACAGTAAGTTGATCTTTCTCGATTCCTAGTGAGTGGATGCTCCCCTTCAAATGTTGCTGAAGGAGTAAGTATGGGTTATCTGTATCGGTGTGGCTTACAATATGTTGAACAGAAGAAGCGGCATGTGCGGCCTCTTCATCAAGTGCTGGCACGATTAATACAGGCTCTTCCCCGCGAGTAAGGGTTAATCCTAAGAATCGTTCATGTGGATCACTGGCGAATCCTGTTAAGTAATAGACGTGCTTGGGATCTGTAATCAGCAGGCTATCTAAGCCTTGTTGCTGCATGGTTGAGTCAAGTTGTGTTAATCGTTCATTCATAAGATTGTATATCCTTTCTTAATTCGTATTCGTATTTGCAAGATTTTGAGCTGCTAGCTCAGCAATTTGTTCCACCTTCTATAAGTGTTATTTTTATATTATAGACTTCTAATCGATAAAAAGAAAAATCAAGTGATGTCGTGTAGCTTCTTCTATATAATGAAGTCAACTAAAATCATATATCGAAGATCAGTAAGGGAGGAAGATAACAATATGCATGATAAAATAGTCCTAGTAACCGGAGCCAACTCAGGAATGGGGCTTTCGACGTCAGTAGAATTGGCACGACGAGGTGCTCATGTTATTATGGTGTGCAGAAATGCAGAACGTGGTAGAAAGGCTATGGAAGAGACGATTAGACAGAGTGGCTCGAAGCGGATTGAGCTGATGTTATGTGATTTAGGCGATCTAGGTAGTATTCGCCGATTAGCTGTTGAATTTGAAGCCAAGTACCCAATTTTAGATGTATTGATTAACAACGCAGGGGTTGTCTCTTTGAAACGTCAATTAACGGTGGATGGGTTTGAAATGCAACTTGGAGTTAATCATCTAGGGCATTTTCTCCTTACAAATCTTCTCTTAGGTCCACTTCAAGCGGCTAAGCAGGGTAGAGTGGTGAATGTATCTTCTGGTGTATACAAAGTAGGGAAAATTCATTTTGAAGATCTCACGTTGGAGCGAGGTTATAATGTGGCGAAGGGGTATGCTAGGTCGAAGCTGGCTAATATTTTGTTCACCAAACAGCTAGCTGTGAGGCTGAAAGGTACAAATGTTACTGCGAATTGTTTACACCCAGGTGCAGTAGGAACGAGTCTTGGCGTGGATCGTCAGACGGGGTTTGGCAAAAGTGTACATAGGCTGCTCAGACCTTTCTTCTTAACACCGGAGCAAGGCGCTGAGACAGGCATTTATTTAGCTACAGCTTCTGAGCTGAGCGAAGTGAGTGGTGAGTATTATTATAAAAAAGAAATACAGCCCCTCAAACCACGTGCAATGAACATGCAGGAAGCCGAGAAGCTGTGGATATGGAGCGAACAGCAGGTTGGACTATAAGTCCATCTTCATCTGAAAATATCTACCGAAGTATTACACTTGTTCAAGCACTGATTTTAGAGTTGAGTATATATTATTTAAATATCGGAGGAGAAAATGTTGAGACTACAAGAATATACGATAGATTATGCCCAAATTGAAGATTTAAGTGAAATCATTGCTATCTACAATTCAACTATATCAGGAAGAGTGGTCACAGCTGATTTAGAACCAGTCACTGTGGACAGCAGATTGACATGGTTTCATGAACATAATGACTATCATAGACCACTGTGGGTGATGAAGAACGGTGATCATATGATCGGCTGGATGAGTTTTCAATCCTTTTATGGAAGACCTGCTTATAATGGTACTGCTGAAATTAGTATCTATGTGGCTGACGAGTATCGTGGAGCTGGCGTGGGTAGTATATTGCTGGATAAAGCCATGATTGAATGCCCAAGACTTGGCATTACCAATTTAGTAGGATTCGTATTCGGGCATAATGAAGCGAGTCTGAAGCTCCTCACTAAGTATGGTTTCATTCAATGGGGACTCCTTCCAAATGTAGCTGTACTTGATGGTGTAGAGCGTGATTTAGTCATTGTTGGTAAGAAGTTAAGTAAATGATATAAATAGAAGGCATCTGCATTAAGTAGGTACCTTCTATTTATATTATTAGAAAGTATAAACTTTCAACCATATTTCATCGGTAAACGAATGGCTGTCCTTTTGGACGACGAACCTCGTTGATCCTTGTATTCATCTTATCTATCTACGATGTCATCTTTAGACTCATGATCAATCGTTACCCATGCTTGAGACCATTGCTCAATTCCTCGAAGGATAGGCTCCAGAGCACGTCCCTTTTCTGTCAAGGAGTACTCTATACGTACAGGAGTCTCTGGAAAAACCTCTCTTTTCACGACTCCACTTTGTTCTAAATCCTTTAATCTTTCTGATAAAAGTCTGCCGCTAATGGGAATAGAGGTCTCGATCGCAGAGAAACGCTGCGGTCCTGACAACAGCTTATAAATAATAAACCCAGTCCAGCGTCGGTTAATAATCTCCATCCCCTTCTCAAATCGAGGACATAGTTCAGATGGATTCATAGCATTCACCTCTTTATGTGTATAGTATAACCTTAAACTACTTTTAAATATATAGTAATGAATAAAAAGTTAGTTACTTGACATACACAAATAATGATTATATACTAACTTACATAAAGTAACTGATAACCATTATTATTAAATGTTTAGAAAAGAGGTAGAGGATAGATATGATTACAACGGAAGTATTAAATCTTTTATCTCATAAAATGAATGTTATAACGAATCCGAAAGGTCAAGATTTATGCCTTGTCGGTCCCATAGAACTTCCAGTGCAATTAGATGAAGAGGTTGTACATTTCAAATGGTATACATGGCTGAACCTAAATGGTAAGTCCAGTGCGAAGGAAGATATTCTGAATGAACTGGTGCATGCGAACCTTGCGGAATATCAACAATCCTCTGTACTTGTATATGGTGATTTTGAGCACTCAGATAAAGCGTTAGTACGGATGCATAGCATATGTCATACGGGTGATATTTTTGGTAGCAAGCGCTGTGACTGTGGATTTCAGCTTCACCAGTCCATGAGAATGATTGTGGAACAAGGAAGTGGTGCTCTATTTTATTTAGCTAATCATGAAGGTAGAGGTATCGGGTTGTTCTCTAAATCATTGGCATATATTTTACAGCAGGAGGGCTATGATACAGTAGAAGCCAACAATGCTCTAGGTTTCGAAGATGATGTTCGTTCTTATGATGAAGCAATTGGGGTATTGAGGACACTTCGTAAGTCCCCTGTTACACTGATCACGAATAATCCTAAGAAACTGAAGGCATTACGTGAGAATGGGCTCTCAGCTATTGACCATGTCTCGTTGTGGGGAGATATTAGTGATTATAATCGTCGTTACCTATCCACAAAAATTAATAAATCAGGGCATATTCCAGATGACCCCCAAGCAATGAGTATATAGCAAAGGTTGAATGGCATGCATATTGATACAATAACACTATGTACGAACCGATTAGAAGAAACCAAGGCATTTTATACTGATATTATGCAGTGTGACTGTGAAGGTAGTGATGATCATGCCTTTACGGTTAGAGTGGGACAATCCCTACTTATATTTGAACAGCATGAACAGTTGCATGAGAATCCTTTTTATCATTTTACAATGAATATCCCGCACAATACGTTGGAAGAAGCTCGGGCTTGGATGGCTGATCATATTCCACTGGCGGAGGAAGCAAACAAGATAGAATATGATTGTCCAGAGTGGAATTCACACTCTATTTATTTCTATGATCCTTCGGGTAATATTGTAGAACTTATCGCCCGCCATTCACTAGATAACGCAATAGAACGTCCTTTTAAGATGAAGGTAGATTTGTTATGTATTAGTGAAATAGGAATCGTGGTCCCTGAAGTCGTACCATTTGTACGTGATATGAACGATATAGGAATTGCGAATTGGAAACAGGATGATGAGCACTTTACTCCCCTTGGTAATGAGAATGGTTTAATTATTGTCGTGAAGCAGGGGAGAAGATGGCTTTTTTCGAATAAACAAGCCTTGTTCTTCCCCGTGAAGCTGACAATTAGAGGAATAGGTCACTTGACATTTATGAATAATGGAGATCAAATTATATTCCATCCAAGCTAATCAGAGCCAGAAGATATAATTTATATAATGTAGTGAGAAAATTTACCTTTACATACATCCACTCCCGCTGGCATAATTGGGAAATAGACATTTTTAGTGTCCACTTGGGGAGGGTAATGTGATGAAGCGTTTTAAGATAGGTTTAGCTATATCCATGGCATTCTTGTTAGTTGTGTTAGCAGGATGTCAAGCAGTTGGAGGATTGGACATTAACAAGGCTTTGGTAGACAGTCTTACTGTTAAATCATCCGAGTCTAAACAAACAATGTCGCTTGAGATTGTGCCTACGAGTTCAGATCTCAGTAAAGAAGACAAAAAAATGATTGATTTATTGAACTCATTCTCTATCAGTATTGATCATGCGATTACGCAAGATTCCTCGACAGGATCTGTTGAAGGCGCAATCAGCTTGGATGGCATCAAGCTTCCTTTCCATCTCTCTATGGATAAGAAGACTATATTGCTATGGGTTGAGGGAGCTAAACAACCACTATCCATTTCACTTGATGCTATTGAGGGAGCAGATTTGTCTGAGCTAGAGTTGTCTAATGAGAAGTCACTTGCATTAATGAAAGATGTAGGCAAGTTCTTCTTCAAAAATGTGGCTAATCCAGCAAAAATCTCTGTTGCTTCTGTAAATGAGAAGGTGAACGGTGAAGCGGTTAATCTTCAAAAATTGCATATGGAAATTCACGGCGATGAATTAGTAGGACTAGTGAAGTCATTCCTGACAAGTGTATCTAAGGATAAAGAAGGCGTGAAAGAGCTAATCGGTACATTGTATGATGTGTACTATCCGATCATCGAAACTTTGATTCCAATGTATGCTGATGATTACGAAGGATATTATAGTGAGTACAAGGAATCAGCTACCTTTGGTACCTTGGAGAGCATCATTCAAGATAAGGAAGCTACCGTGATTTACTTAGCAAACCAATTACAGAAATCATTGGATAAGTTGCTTGTGGATTATGATAAGGAAGTTCAGGATTTGTTTACAGAGACTCCGGAACTGAATGAGTTATTTGGTAAAGACACGGTACTCTCAATGGATGTCATGGTGGATAGTAAATTAAATATTCGTAAACAGAATATGGATTTAACGGTACAAATTCCTGATGTGGAAGGTATGCCGATTAAACAATTTAAGATCCATTCTACAAGTGAAATCTGGCATGTGAATGAACCCGTTACCGTGAATAAGGTTGATACAAGTAAAGGGGTAATGGAGCTAGACTTGAACGATATGATGGGGATGACACCAGGAAAGACTCTTCGTAACTTTGACCAAAAGTCGGAGGTCTACCGTTTTCTAAAAGAAGACATGGGCATTGGCCACAAGTATATCACCCTAGATACTGTAAATTATGCTGATGACAACGATGATGATTATGGATATTATGCATTGGCATTTAGTATCAAGAATACAACGATGGTACCTCTCAGATATGTTGCTGAACAACTAGATGCGCAATTAGAGTGGGACGGAGCATCTAAGACGACTACAATAACGGAAGATTTAACGGGCTCAAAGATTGTCCTTAAACATAACTCGAAACAGGCGCTTGTGAATGGTGCATCCGTGACACTGGCTCAACCTGTTACTATTGTGGATAGGGAGGCTTACGTTCCCTTACGCTTCATTACAGAGGCTTTAGGAGCAACCTATAATTTGAATGCAGATGATCAATATATTGTGATTGAACGTAAATAAGGTGTATATTTCTACGAGAAACGGTTACCGTCCCTTTAAGGGCAGTAACCGTTTCTTCTTGCTTCAGACAAAGCTACCCATTCAATTTATGATTACGCGATGTTCTTGTGGAATATTGCTTGAATAAGTTAGGGATCACAAAGAATGCTAGGTGGAGCGTGACAAATGTAAACAGCGCAATAAGTTCTTCAGCTATTAAATAGTAGGGGTGTGGTCCTAGTAAATCAAGAATAGAAGATGTAGATGGCTTATGCATTAGGAACATATAATTAGCCCCTATGTAATAGTTGATTACTCCAACTAGGAGGGCAAGTATATTTAGGACAATCATCACTATTCCAATAGACTTCCAAGTTGGTTTATATTCTTCAATCCAAGTCATGTACAATGCGGCGATAATAATGGCGATATGTGCGACGAAGAATTGGTTGAATCGAAAGTGTGGATAAGCATAGATTAGATTGGGTGTGAGTAAAGCTTGAACAGCACCTGCAATGCCAGCAAAGAATACAATTTGGTATAGTAATCGATTGCGTGTTAACAGCATAACAATGGCAAGAAGTAGGGTGATACTACATAGTTCAAGGGGAAGGGTATGCTTCATATCCCATCTTCCTTGTACAAGATACCATAGTTCTAAAGTGACCTCAGACATAATCAGAATAACAGCAATAGACCACCGAATGATGGTTTTTACTCTGATTTTCTTTTTTATAAACTGCTTGAACACAAACAATAGTACTACTAGAATCATAAACACACTCAAAGAAACCCAATGAGATGTTGAGAACATCTGGAAACGTAATGAATGATCATAGTCAAAAAAAGAGCGGAACATAGGGATCTCCTCATTTCAGCTGAATAAGTAGGATAGATATATTCTTGTTATTGACTTTACCACAATATGTATACCATTTCTAAACATCCTTTTATACCCTTACATACCAATATTTCAAGGATGTGGGATGACCATTCTTTTGTTAGCATAAGGAGGTTGTAGACCTTATATATTAGGAATGAGGGTTATTGTGAACAAGATCACTAGAGTTATATGGAGTTGTTGTATTGTATTTATTATGGTAAACGTCCTACCGCTATCCGTGGGAGCTAAATCAAGTAAGTCATTTAATGATATTTCGGGAAGCTATGCAGAGAGTGCTATACAGGCAGTCTATAGCAAGGGCCTGATGAACGGAACTGACGCTACTAGATTTCAACCTACTAAGCCCATTACTCGCGCGGAATGGATCACGGTGCTGGAACGGCTGTTAGCTATGAAGGAAGTGAAGTCTACGATACCTTCATTTAAGGATGTAGCTAAAAGCAGTTGGTATTATGGATGGGTCGAGGCAGGGTATTTACTTGGACTTACATCGGGTAGAAGTAGTTCAAACTTTGAGCCTAACCACCCTGTTACTCGTGAAGAAGCCGCTGTCATGCTGATGAGAGCACTGAAGTTTAAGGCTACAGCGAGTGTCAGTACAACGACTTTTAGTGATGATCAAGATATTGCTTCATGGGTCAAACATGATGTTCAGACTATTCATGAGCTGGGCCTGATGAACGGAGCGGAAGGTTTTTTCCTTCCTAAGCACTTACTCACAAGGCAAGAAACAGCTACGTTGTTATATCGGATGATGCAGCAGAAGAGCTGGATGACATCGATTGAGTCAGCTTTACAGGGAAGTGTCCAACTAGGCTGGCAATACGGACAAACAACAGAGGAGTATAAACAATCCATTCTCTCGTCCAACATTAATACGTTATCACCACGTTGGCTTTACGTTAAGAAAGATGGCTCTGTTACGAATCTTGTCGATCCATCCCTTGTTAAATGGGCTCATAAGAATAATAAACAAGTCTGGGGCATGGTAGGCAATCATTCAGATGCTGTGGCATCTCATCAAGTATTATCTGATTCTACTAAGCGATCTAAGGTAATTGTAGAATTGACCCAAATCGCCAGAGATAATGGCTTAGATGGACTAAATATAGATTTTGAGAATGTGTCTGGTCAAGATAAGGCTTATTTCACGATATTTATTTCAACATTAGCGGATAAGCTTCATAAAGCTGGCGTATCGTTGTCTGTTAACGTATCTCCTGATTTAGGAACAGATTGGACAGAGGTATTTGATTATGCTGCTCTAGGAAAGGCGGCTGATTATATCTTATTAATGGGCTATGACGAACATTGGTCAGGAGCGCCTAATCCGGGTTCGGTATCATCGTTGCCATGGATCACGAGCGGACTGGACTCTCTTTTACAGCAGGTATCGTCAAAAAAGGTGATTCTTGCGCTTCCGTTCTATAGTAGAGATTGGAAAGTGAGTAGTAGCGGATCGACTATTCATTCAACGGATATGACACTTGGAGAACAAGCGAGTAGAGTGGCTACTTATCGTTTGAAGCCAGTATGGAATAAGACAATTCAACAGTATACAGCTAGCTATCAACAGAATTCAGTACAGCACCGTATATGGTTAGAAGAAAGTCGTTCACTTACCGGCAAATATCAAATGGGATTACAGCGTAATATTGCAGGGTTCGCTTATTGGTGGACAGGTGCTGAAACACCCGATGTCTGGAGTGCTTTACATAACGCTGAACGTTTTGATGGGTATAATTTTGCTAGAGTTAGTAATTAATAGAGATCACATAGACTAATATACGAAGGGAACGCCCATAATGGATGGGCGTTCCCTTTTTCAAAGAGTAGTGATGGAAGTGAAGGTTGGGTTTACATACAAGAGTTTTAGGTTACCCTGATAGGGGTTCATGCCGTAGCTCCTCATGATCAGACGCCTAGAACGACATATCCCTGATAGTCAGCATTAGACTTCGGCATATTCTTCAATTGCAGTTGGGATATGGTAGAATGATAATAGGAAGTCGCAGTTGAGTATGAATATTAGACTGAGTCCGATTCCAAATATGAGATGGAATGAGAGAGCTGAAGCCGTAACTCAATCCATTGCCGAAACACGCCTACTTTGGATATAATCTCATCGGAGATATGGCTCAGCATGAAAATATCCACATTTCCCATGAGGATGTGAAACAGCATTTCGACAAAATCGGTTGACGTAGTGTGGAGATACCCTTTTTATTTTATTGGACGTAAGTTTGTTGATAGCGTTATTGAATACTAGTGTGATCCATCTGTTTTTTAGATCATAACTATACTAAATGGTTATTTTAGCTATTACATTCTTTTGTTTATAATGAGTAGAGAAACATCTTTACAATTTCCGTCCAAGTGTTGACCTATTATAAATCAAGACGGAGGTATTATCCGACAATGATAACCAATGAGCATAACACAAGCGACCCCTGGCAGACGTATTACGGTCCCAATCTAGGTTACGTACAAGAACAATATGAACGGTACATGAATGATCCAGAGTCTGTGGATGAGACATTTGTACACTTATTCAGTTTATGGGGAGCTCCTCCTAGTATTGCTGATTTGGAGCCGACATCTAAAGTGCCTGCAGAAAGAATTTCATGGGATCGGAATTTGTTGAAGAAAGGGGTAGACGCTGGCAAGCTCGTGTGGAACATTCGAACATATGGACATCTAGCGGCAGACATCGATCCACTCGGTCTTATACCCGCTTCCGATACAAGATTGCTTGAACCTGAGCAATATAATCTTACAAGAGAAGATTTAAAAGCGTTTCCATCTTCCTTAATATGGGAGTTTGCGCCAACTGATGTATTGACTGGATGGGATGCGATTCTTCGCTTACGCCAGTTATATACGGGTACCATTGCCTATGAATTCAGTCATGTACATGAAGAAGAAGAACGGAACTGGTTGAATAATCAAGCAGAAGCTGCGTCTACTTCATATTCTTTAACTTCTGAGGAGCGTTCTGCGCTGCTTGAGCGGTTGTATGAAGTGGAACAATTCGAAGAATTTCTACATCGTACCTTTGTTGGACAGAAACGTTTCTCTATTGAAGGAAACGATGTACTTGTTCCTATGCTTGATGAGATGATCCATGCCATGATTGTCGGCGGTGCTAAACATATCTTGATGGGTATGGCACACCGCGGACGTTTGAATGTATTAGCTCATGTGTTAGGCAAACCATATAATAAAATTTTCTCTGAATTTCATCATTCTCCGAATAAGAAGTTAATTCCATCCGAAGGTTCAACAGGTATTAATTATGGTTGGACTGGCGATGTGAAGTATCATCTAGGAGCTAAGCGTTTGATGAAGGAAGGAAATGAGCTAGAGGCACGGATCACTTTAGCCAACAATCCAAGTCACTTGGAATTTGTGAATCCTGTCGTTGAGGGATTTGCACGGGCAGCACAAGAAGATCGGGGACAACCGGGTTATCCGCAACAGGATGTGAATAAAGCAGCGACCGTTCTTATTCATGGTGATGCAGCTTTCCCTGGAGAAGGAATTGTAGCCGAAACCTTAAATTTTACGAAGCTACCAGGATATCAGAATGGTGGTACGATTCATATTATTGTGAATAATAATCTCGGTTTTACTACCGAAAGTAAGGATTCACGTTCAACACATTACGCAAGTGATTTAGCCAAAGGATATGAAATTCCAATCGTGCACGTTAATGCAGATGATCCTGAAGCATGTATTGCCGCCATGCGTTTGGCAAGTGACTATCGCAATCGTTTCAAAAAAGACTTCGTGATAGATCTTGTAGGGTATCGCAGATATGGTCATAACGAAACAGATGATCCAGAAACTACACAACCTTTAACGTATCATAAAGTGAAGAATCATCAGCGTGTAAGTAACCTATATGCATCTAAACTTCAATCAGAAGGCTATTTGAGTGAAGACCAAGCTGAACAATTGAAGCAGGGCGTTATAGATCGTTTGAAGACTGCTTATGATGAAATTAAGAATAATGAAGCTCAAGAAGCAAAGCATCAGTCATATGCTGTGTTAGTGCCTTCGGAGGAAAAAAAGGTAGCTACAGCTGTGCCACTCAATAAATTACGTGAGATTAACAAGGGATTACTACAGCGTCCGGTGGGTTTCAACGTATATCCGAAGCTACAGCGTATTCTAGAGCGCCGTGAAACGGCTCTAAATGAGGGTGAAAAAGTAGATTGGGGACTCGCAGAGACGTTAGCATTTGCCACAATATTGGCAGATGGCAAACCGATTCGTATTAGTGGTCAGGATGCAGAACGGGCGACCTTTGCTCATCGTAATCTAGTACTACATGATCCGACTTCAGGTGCAACTTACTGTCCGCTTCATTTACTTCCAGAAGCGAAAGCTTCATTTGCTATTCATAACAGTCCACTCTCAGAAGCTTCTGTATTAGGTTTTGAGTATGGATACAATGTATATTCACCTGAGACGTTAGTGATCTGGGAAGCCCAGTATGGAGATTTCTCCAACTGTGCCCAAGTGATCATGGATCAGTTCATATCTGCTGGACGTACGAAATGGACACAGAAATCAAGCTTAGTTATGTTACTGCCGCACGGATATGAAGGACAAGGTCCAGAGCATTCAAGTGCAAGATTAGAACGGTTCCTACAACTGGCGGGAGAGGATAACTGGACAGTAGCTAATCTGACTAGCGCCTCACAGTATTTCCATTTGCTGCGTCGTCAAGCAGCATTTACCGAGACGGAACAAGCTCGTCCATTAGTTATTATGTCTCCTAAGAGTCTCATTCGTAATCCAAGAGTAGCTTCATCAGCTACTGACTTCAGCACAGGGTCCTTTCAACCTGTCGTTGAGCAGTCAGGACTTGCTAGCAGACCTGAGTTAGTAGAAAGATTAATTTTATGTTCAGGTAAAATAGCTGTTGAGTTGGAAGAAGCATTGGATCAAGGTGAGAATAAGCGTCCAGAGTGGCTACATGTTGCGAGAGTTGAACAGCTCTATCCATTCCCAGATCATGAGCTCAAAGGCATACTTAGTAGATTTCCACATTTGAAAGAAATTGTGTGGGCTCAAGAAGAACCTAAAAATATGGGAGCTTGGCGTTATATTGAGCCGCGTATTCGTGAAATTGCTAAAGAAGGAATACCTATTACGTATAATGGTCGGCCAGAACGAGCAAGTACGGCGAGTGGTTATCAAAAGGTTCATGCCTATGAACAGCAACAGATTATTTCATCGGCACTCCGTCCTATCATATCTAATACCAATATTTCCATGAGGAGGTAGCTGATTTGAATGAAATTATAGTACCTGCAATGGGTGAGTCTATCACTGAGGGAACGATTTTTAAATGGCATGTAGAGGAAGGTAATTCGGTTAACCAAGGAGATGTACTCCTTGAGCTTGAAACGGATAAAGTTAATCTTGAAATTAGTGCTGAACATGACGGTGTCGTTGAGAAAATTCTCAGACAAGAAGGAGACACAGTTCAGATCGGTGAAGTTATTGGTAGAATTCAATCGGGTGGCGAAGCATCTAATACATCTGTGAAAAGTATGCCTGTGGAGACTAAGGAGAACCAACTGGCTCAACAGCAGACTGCTCCACCTGTGGAAAGCTCGCCGTCTCGGAGTAACCCAGCGAATCGAGAAGAAGCTTCTTCAACTGATAATGGAACCTTCTTAGCAGCTTCACCTTCCGCTAGAAAGTTAGCTAGAGAACGAGGCATTGATCTGGAACAAGTTCAGGATCGGGATACTAAGGGGCGGATTTATCAAGAGAATGTTCGTAATTTCTCTGAGAAGTCAGCTGAAGCGTTTAAGGCTACAGTGGGTGCACAAGGAAGTAAGGCAGCACCTGCAGCTAAGGCACCTGCTACCTCACCATCAGCAAGTGTGACGGGTGGCGATAAGCCATCGGAGAGACAACGGATGTCTCGGCGTCGTGTGACGATTGCGAAGCGTCTGGTAGAAGCTCAAAGAACGGCAGCGATGCTCACTACATTTAATGAAGTGGACATGACGGCCATACTTGACCTTCGGAAGCGTCGTAAGCAAGCTTTCCAAGAGAAACATGATGTAAGTCTTGGCTTTATGTCTTTTTTTACGAAGGCTGTTGTAGGAGCACTCAAAGCATTCCCGCTTCTTAACGCTGAAATTGATGGGGAAGATATTATTGTTAAGAAATATTTTGACATAGGGATTGCAGTATCTGCGAAGGAAGGTTTGGTAGTTCCTGTAGTTCGTGATGCAGATCGTCTAGGATTTGCTGACATCGAGAAGCAAATCGTTGATCTGGCAGGTAAGGCACGTAACAATTCACTTGCTATCTCTGAACTGCAAGGGGGAACTTTCACTATTACTAACGGTGGTGTGTTCGGTTCTCTGTTATCTACCCCTATTCTTAATACCCCTCAAGTGGGCATTCTAGGGATGCACAAAATTCAACTACGTCCGATTGCTATCGATCAAGAAAGAATGGAAAATCGTCCTATGATGTATATTGCACTTTCTTATGATCATCGTATTGTAGACGGTAGCGAGGCAGTACGTTTCTTGGTCGCAATCAAAGAAATGTTGGAAGATCCAGAATCGTTATTGTTAGAAGGTTAATTTTCTTTAAAAGTATTGTTAATAACTTTTTGTAGAAGCAGGCCGTCTAGGCCTGCTTATTTTACATGGAGTACAGTGCTGAATTACAATAGGGAAGAATCAATAGGATATATACTAATCAGAGGAGTGTTATATAGGATGAACGAGATGCCAATTCATGAATGGGAACCATCAGAGGTCCAAGAAAAGCTTGCCCAAGGTGAGATCAGAATCATTGATGTTCGTGAAGATGAGGAGTGGGAATCAGGACATATTTCTGAGGCTAAGCACATTCCGTTAGGGACACTTCCTGAGCGTTATAAGGAGCTTAATCTGGATCAGCGTACAGTCATTGTGTGCAGAAGTGGAGCACGTAGTGGAAGAGCCTGTGAATACCTCGCTGAGCTTGGGTATGAAGTGATTAATATGACTGGCGGTATGTTAAATTGGCAAGGCGATGTCCAATACGGTAAATAATAAATCTATTACTGTTGACATAAAAGTAAATCCTGTTCTTCATACAGAAAAACCTCCTGAGTGTAGGAGGTTTTTCTGTATGAAGAAGATAACAGTGACTGTCAGATGTTTATTTATGTTAGCTGCACTCGTATACATTATGAGAGGGGGAAGAATCGTTCATTCTTTTAAGTTTACGGATAATTTCTTTTTGCCATTTAACGTCATTTATTTCCTTAGCAAAATTCAAAAGATCCAAGTAATCATCAATCCGTAATGTAGCATATTTCGTTGTGGTAGTGACCATATGTTCGACTCCTTCTTTAGTGGATTCGAAATCTATTGTAGCATACTCTCATTCTAATTGATAATGTTTCTCATATGAATTTGAAATAAAGTTTGCAGGGGAGGAATATATAATGGAAATGACGATGATGGCAATGTGTATGGAAGAAATGATGAGTAAGATGAAGAGCATGAAGATGGGGATGGAAAAAATGTCCATCATGAGTATGAAGGACATGGATATAAATATAGCCCGTCAGAGTTTTTAAGTAGTTACGTAATGAATCCCTTAAATTCATTTGCAACTTTTCATTCATCTTGGCTAAGCACTCAACCGTAGGCCTCTTTTTCTATTTTTGAGTATCTATTGATTTAATTTTATTATGAATATGAACCCGTTGGAGCTTCAAATCCCACACTTTCTGCGATAAGCGTAGTTTTTCCGCATCGTTTTTCGAATGTTCTATTGTTGCATATAGTTCAAGTAGTTCGTCATTAATGGCATCAAATTTGCTCCATAATACGTTCTTCTCCTCATCTAGAATGAGGGATTGAATGGTTTCTTCGGTAGTGGATGCGAGTTTAAGAATGATTTCTTCTTGCCACGCCAGATCTCCAATTTCTTTAGCATAATTAAGAAGATCCAAATAATCATCTGTCCACAAGGAAGCATATAAAGTAGGGGTCATTATCATGATTATAATCTCCTTTTTTAAAGTTTATACCAAGTATTATACTGGGTATAGTGAGAAAAACAAGGGGAATTTCAATTTTTCTATACTTTTTTGCAATGTGGTAATGAATAGCACTGTTATCTGTATTTCCAAACGAGGGATAAGATAAGCATGATCAAGCATAAAGACAGTGTATTTGTAACGAGGAAGGCGTATCCTACACCATCTAATGCTAAGTGCACCCCATATACCTCCATTAAGCTGATCCCCACAAACAATAAAATAAACGTCTTCTTATTTAAATCTTGAACGGACTTTGTTCTGACAATCTGTATAATTTGGGGCACCCAGCCAAAGGATAGAATGATTCCCCCAAGTAGCTGCATCAAAGCATAGATCATAGCCTAAAACCTCCTCTGTTGAGCTCAGTATATGCACGATGCTCCGCTGAGGATGCAAATGATGGGCCAAAGAAATATAAAAAAAGGAACCTCACGCTACAGTAGTAGGTTGAGGTTCCTTTATTCAAGATATCGTTCTATGTTGTTTCTACAGGGGCGCTGGTACGTAAGAAAGGTTTAGGAGTATCCGTTTTGAAGGTCATGACTTCACCTTTGGTAGGATGTTCGAACGCTAACACTTGCGCATGTAGTCCGAGTCTGCCAATGGCTTTAGTTTTGGCACCATATTTCTTATCACCTACAACAGAATGGCCAATATCCTGCATATGGACACGAATCTGATTCTTACGTCCTGTTTCGAGATTCACTTCAAGTAATGAGAAATGGCTATTCGACTGAACTACTTTGTAATGTGTAATTGCTAATTGCCCCTCGTTCGGATGAATACTCGAATACATTTTGAATGTACTATTTTCCTTCAACCATGATTTAATCGTTCCTGTTGGTCTTTTGATCTTGCCTTCGACTAGAGCAACGTAGGTCCGTTCTTTGACCATGTCCTGCCACGAGTTTTGCAACTTCTGCTGGATCTCCTCACTCTTAGCGAACATCATCACACCAGAGGTATCACGGTCAAGACGATGCACCACAAATATACGATGGTTCGGATTCTTCTCACGTACATAGGTTGTTAACTGTCGATAGGCTGTCACTTCATTCTCCTGAGGAGATGCAATAGATAGTAGCCCAGACTCCTTATTAATGACGATGATGTCGTCATCCTCATACATGATACGAAGTCCAAAAAGAGGTGTTTCTTCAACAATTCTATCTTTGGAGATAGTTACAGTGTGGCCTGGTTGAAGCGGGTAATTAAATGCAGTCACGGCTTTGTCATTAACCAGTATTTGCCCACGGGCAAGCATAGATTTAATGGAATTACGGCCGACACCAGACACATGGCTCAGTAAGAAGGACAATAGTTCAGCCTGTTCCTTAACCGTATATTGTTTATTAGGTGTTTGAGTTTTAGTACGGTTCGTCTGTGGATGTTTACTCACTTGCTTGCCTTCACTTGTTTTTCGTTTCGGTGAATTAGGTTTGTTATATGATTGATGTCCTTGGCTAGGACGCTGATTATTCTTCATTTCAGTATTTTCTCCATCCTGTTTGGTTTTCAGTCCAATAATACCATGTGTGTTCATGCATTGCCATATTAGGAAAATTGAATATGAGATCTCAGGTTGCTCAATCCTGCAAAGCCCAGTAAACTTATATATAGAATAGTCGATACCAATTTGCAGATCTATATAGATTGAACTAAAGTTTGGGCTCCCAAGTTCTATAGATTGCAAAGAAAATTAATAATAAAAGGATTTTCCTTTAGTTCATTCGATCTAGAAGGTGCAGTAAGGAGTATGTAAAATGACAATGGATTCGATGACAATAGACAAAGCGCAGAGTTATCTGCAGAAATATTATGGTTATCCGGATTTCCGTGAAGGCCAAAGGAATATCGTATCCAGTCTACTTTCGAGCACAGATACGCTGGGCATTATGCCTACAGGTGGTGGTAAATCGATCTGTTATCAAATTCCTGCATTGATGATGCCAGGACTAACAATCGTCGTATCGCCACTGATTTCCTTAATGAAGGATCAGGTTGATGCATTGACGACAGCAGGGATCGCCGCTGCGTATATCAATAGCACACTTAGTGGCAAGGAAGTTAATGAGCGAATTCGAGCCGCTAGACAGGGAGATTTAAAGCTCTTATACGTCGCTCCAGAACGGCTAGAGCTGGACTGGTTTCGCGATGAGATGGCTAATCTTCCTATTTCCTGTGTTGCTGTCGATGAAGCACACTGCGTCTCACAATGGGGTCATGATTTTCGGACAAGTTATTTATCCGTTTCTCCATTTGTAGAGGGATTGCCACAGCGTCCGATTGTAGCTGCATTTACGGCAACAGCGACCCCAGAAGTCATGGATGACATAGTGAAGCTTCTACGCTTAAGAGAGCCGCAGGTATTTGTCACTGGACTTGGACGTGACAATTTGGCAATGTCCGTACTTAGAGGTGAGAACAAGCGGGAATTTACTATGAACTATACGGCTGAACATGCTCATCAGTCGGGTATCATCTACTCTGCTACACGTAAGGATGTAGACGATCTTTATCAGCGGCTACAGGTTGCTGGTATTGCAGCAGGTCGTTATCACGCTGGGATGAGTGATACAGAGCGTGCGAACAGTCAGGAAGCCTTTCTATATGATGATATACGGGTAATGGTTGCGACGAATGCCTTCGGTATGGGAATTGATAAGTCTAACGTCAGATATGTCATTCATTACAACATGCCCAAGAACATGGAAGCTTACATTCAGGAGGCTGGACGTGCAGGGCGTGACGGTGAACCGAGTCAATGTATTCTACTGTTTAGTGCGCAGGATATTATGACGCAGAAATTCTTGATTGAGCAGAATCAGCAGGATTCTGAGCGTAAGCACAACGATTATCGTAAGTTACAGCAGATGTTAGATTATTGCTATACCAATCGTTGTCTTCGGAGTGCGATGTTAGACTATTTTGGCGAAGTGCATGATGGAGCAACTTGTGGCATCTGTAGCTCTTGTACGGATGAGAGGGAACTCGTAGATATGACGGTGAATGCGCAAAAAATATTCTCATGTATTCACCGTATGCGTGAACGTTTCGGGGTATCCATGGTAGCTTCAGTTCTTAAAGGATCACGTAACAAAAAAGTGTTACAATATGGGTTTGACAGCCTATCTACCTATGGTGCGATGTCGAGCATGACTGAAAAGGAAATTTCAGAAGTTATCAATGTGATGGCATCTGATGGATACTTATCTCTATCAGAAGGGCAATATCCCGTTCTTAAATTACAGCCGCTGGCTGCTGAAGTGCTGAAGGGTCAACGTCAAGTGATGCAGAGGGTCGCTAGACCGGCACGTACAACAGGTGGCGCTGCTAGTGGAAGTAGCCGTTCGCGCAGTCGTGATCAATCCCCATCTGCTGTCAATGAAACGATATTCGAGCAATTACGTCTTGTTCGACGTGAGCTTGCAGGTAAAGAGCATGTGCCTTCCTATATTATCTTTAATGATGCTACTCTTCGTGAGATGAGTGTGGTATGTCCACAGTCTGAAAGTGAAATGCTTAATATCAAAGGCGTGGGTGAAGTGAAGTTCCGTAAATATGGGAAACCATTCATGGATTTCTTTCAAGCTCAGAATAATGGAAGCTACACAGAGGATGACTATGAATAAAAGAGGGTCGTGAATGATGAAAGTTGTACTGTCTACTTTAAACGCAAAATATATCCATACATCGCTGGCCATCCGTCTTTTGAAGGCTTATAGCGAGAAAGAGTTCGATATTGAATTGGCCGAATATACGATTAAAGATCCTGTGATGAATATTGTATCTGATCTGTATCAGAGAAAGCCCGATGTCATTGGGTTCTCCTGCTATATTTGGAATATCGAAGAGACCATTAAAGTTATTGATATCGTCAAAAAAGTGATGCCTGGAGTTACCGTTGTTGTAGGAGGACCTGAGGTTTCCTATGATACGAGTTATTGGATGGATCGAGTGAAGAATATTGATCATATCGTAATGGGCGATGGTGAGGAAACCTTTCATCATTTGCTACAGACCATTGCAGGGGATCGGAAATTCCATTATGTATATGGTGCTTCTTACCGCAAGGAAGAGGAAATTATCATCAATCCTTCTCGTCCTAAGAGCGACTTGAATACGCTACCTACGCCACACCGTTTCGCAGAAGATATTCCCGATCTAGGTAAACGTATTGTTTATTTCGAGACCAGTCGAGGTTGTCCTTTTAACTGCCAATTTTGCCTTTCCAGTATTGAGGTAGGAGTTCGTTATTACGATATTGAACATGTGAAATCTGATCTCCTTTACCTGATCGATAATGGGGCCAAAATTATTAAGTTTCTAGATCGCACATTTAACATCAATCGTAGTTATGCTATGGAAATGTTCGAGTTCCTCATTGAGAACCATGGGGGCTGTGTATTCCAGTTTGAGATTACAGCTGACATTATGCGGCCAGAGGTGCTAGATTATTTGGCTGAGAATGCTCCACCAGGGGTATTTCGTTTTGAGATTGGTGTTCAGTCTACGAATGATCCAACGAACGAATTAGTGAAGCGTCGTCAGAATTTCACGAAGTTGTCTAGAACAGTTAATACGATCAAAGCTAGTGGGAACATTGATCAACATCTTGATCTTATTGCAGGATTACCGGAAGAGGACTACGACACATTCCGTAAAACATTCAATGATGTATTTGCTATGGAACCAGAAGAATTACAGCTTGGTTTTCTCAAAATGCTTAGAGGAACAGGGCTTCGTAACGACGCAGAGAAATATCAATATATATATATGGAGAATGCCCCATATGAAATTCTAAGCAGTCATAAGCTTTCATTTGCCGATATAATCCATCTGAAGCGGCTCGAGGATGTTCTTGAGAAATATTGGAACGCTCATCGGATGGATCATACATTGAAGTATTTGATGAAGTATGAATTCCAGACACCATTTGACTTCTTCCAGGATTTCGGTGATTACTGGGAAGGACAAGGTTGGCAGAAGATTGGTCATCAGCTAGAAGATTTGTTTACCCGTCTTCAGTCATTCCTTGAGTATCGCGGTGTTCAGCGTATGGAAATAATTCTAGGGCTTATGAAGCTGGATTATTTCATGAATCACAAATACAAGCCACGTAAAATTTGGTGGGATTCAAGATTGTCTAAAGAGGAATGGAACGCTCACCTCAAGATGCTTATTGAGCGTCCAAGTGAAGTGTCGCAGGAATTTGCAGCTTTGGGACTTCAAGAACGTGATCTACAGAAACATATGGTTGTGGACAACCTTCCTTTCAATTTAGAGGAAGTGATTCAATCGGTGGTTACTGGTACTGAGCTTAAAGGATCAGATCAGCAGACGTTATTGATTGTTCTCTACCAACAAGATGAGAGTCAGCGTCCACTTTACTTTACTAGTACTATTGCTTCTGAAGTGATTCAGTCATAGCAGAGAGTAGAGTATACTTAGTAACCATATTGATCTTCCTGATATGATAAATAGATGAAAAGGCTGCACAATCCATTATGGACTATGCAGCCTTTTTGTTGATTTATGTAACTCATACTTACGTGGAACGAATTAAGACTCTAATTCATAATCTAGCGTTCACTGAAGATATTCCCACGTAGCGGATCATTTATCAACACTGTACATGCTTCTCTAGCCAATTTACAAGATCAGCAGTGACTTCATCACGATTGGTTTCATTCAGCATCTCGTGTCGTCCACCTGGATATAAATGAAATTCAACGTCTGCAATATTTAGTTTGCAGTATATATCATGGAGGCGAGATACACCTTTTCCGTACATTCCAACCGGGTCGTCATCGCCAGAAAACATATAGATAGGTTTATGTTTTGGAATGCTATCATAGGCAGAGGGTTTCTGAATCCCTTGTAATAATTTGAAGAAATCACGGAAGAATCTAGCCGTACAGACCTCACCACAGAATGGGTCATTAATGTACTTGTCCACCTCTTTCTCATCTCGAGATAACCAATCAAATGGAGTACGAGAAGGAGATATGTGGCGATTATATTGACCAAATATGAGGGCGTTCATAAGTAAACTATGATGAGATACACCTTGTATTCTAATGAGTAAATGAGCTAAATTTTTCCCCAGTGATAGGTTACTACGAGGACCATTGCTTCCAGATAGCATATAACCTGAGAATAATTCCCCATGGCACTCCATAATACGCTGTGTCAGAAAAGACCCCATACTGTGACCAAGTAAAAAATGGGGAAGACCCTCGTGTTTGTCTTCTATAACACCGTTAAGATCTAGAATGTCTTGTACCATGCCATTGAATCCATCTATACCACAGTCTCCCAAGCGTTCGACGGTTGATGCAGTTTGGCCATGACCACGTTGGTCATGAGCATAGACTGCATAGCCTATCTCGGTAAGTACGAGAGCTAGCCGTTCGTATCGTTTCGCTGTTTCTGCCATTCCATGAGCAATTTGAACAATACCCTTGATCGGCATAGAATTCTCTGGGAGCCATTCGTATACATGGATATTCATTTGTTGATTATTGATCATCGTAAATGATTGTTGTTGCAAAGAATATCTACTCCTTTCGATGAGAATCAAGTACCTTCTTTAAGGGATTAAGGCAAATATGAGCGAAGTACAGTAGCATTTCCCTTAAGCTCATATTGTTCTAGATTAGCAGGTAGAAGAAAACACTCACCTGCTTTGTAGTCTTGTGATTCTCCAGCCCAAGCCAACGTACCACTACCTTCACAGATGACGAGGATGGTGAAACTCTCAGGTTGAGTCGCAAGCTTCCAACTTCCAGACACAATTCCCTTCTCAACTACAAAATAAGGTGAGTGTGCGAGTTGAAGCCATTCTCCTGCTTGAGTTGCATCTGTCTTCATCATGGAAGCTCCAGAGCCTTCATAAGCAGTTACATTCAATGAATCTTCAATGTGGATATCACGAGGTTTGCCATCCAATCCTGGACGATTGTAGTCATATAGACGATAGGTTGTATCGGAATTCTGTTGAATCTCGGCAACCACTACTCCAGCACATAGAGCATGGACTGTGCCAGCAGGGATATAGAAGGTATCACCTGTTGCCACAGGAACTTCTCTTAGACAGTCAAGAACAGTCCCGTGTAGTAAAGCTTCTTTTAAGCTTTCTCTCGTAACACCATCATTTAAACCATATATGATCGTGGCACCTGGTTTAGCATCAAGAACATACCACATTTCTGTTTTGCCTAATTCACCCTTTGGTAAGCCTTCATAATCATCTGTAGGATGGACTTGCACAGATAAGTCATCGTTACAGTCCAACAATTTAATGAGTAGTGGGAATCGACCATTGACCTCAGAAAAGCCCTTAGTTCCAAACCATTCCTTACCATATTGTTCACGAATTTGATCAAGACCTTGTCCAGCCAGTTTACCGTTATTGACAATGCTTATACCGTTTGGGTGGTCAGCGATCATCCACCCCTCACCAATGTGTCCTTCAGGTAGTTCAAGTCCGAATTGCTCCAGTGCTCGTCCACCCCACACTCTTTCTTTGAATTCAGGTTGAAATCGTAACGGATACGGTTTAGTCATCATTATCTTCCTCTCGGTGTTTTATTTTTTCTCCAATGCTATGACATAGGGGGCATCTGAACGCTGCAATTGTCGATAGATAATCGATTGTGCTACAGATTGTTCTATATAAGATGCCCACGCCGTTACGGCATCTGCCTCTTGTTCCCCACCTGGGTGACCTGGATACAGAACCACTGTAATAATACCGCCGGGTTTGAGAAGGGATAGTGCTGCATCAAGCGCCATGATACTGCTGTCTGCCATCGTAATAATTTGTTTATCTGACGTTCCCGAAGGTAAGTAGCCAAGATTGAACATCACTGCAGCGAGATGACCGTGATGCTGAGTGGATATGGCTATATTCATATCTGCATGACTTTGGGCGAACAATGTGACAGGGGACAGGGGCATGTGTGCATTGTGATCTAGTCTTTGTTGAGTGAGAACTAAAGCTTCCTGTTGAATATCAAATCCGAACACATGTCCACGTGGTCCTACTGAGCGGGATAGGAATAGTGTATCTGTGCCCGTTCCAATCGTAGCATCCACCACGACATCTCCTGAAGTAATTCGCTCTGAGACTAGTTTGTGAGCAAAGCTAAGGACGGATAGAAACCCCATATTAAGCTTTCCTCCAATACTTTCCTTGCCAAGTATCACGCCGTTTAAGTTCATCATCGAAGGCATTTAGAACTTCCCACTTTTTGAGGCTCCACATGGGGCCAATCAGAAGGTCACGTGGCGCATCACCTGTTAATCGATGAACGACTATTTCGGGAGGAAGTATCTCTAATGTATCGACGATTAATTTGACATAGTCATCTTTCTCTAGGAAACGAAGTAGTCCTGCCTCATATTGCTTCACCATAGGTGTTTTGCGCATAAGGTGTAGTAAATGGATTTTGATACCCTGAACATCCATCTGTGCAACAGCGCGGCCCGTATCTAGCATCATATCATGGTCTTCACCAGGGAGTCCGTAGATAATATGTGTACAGACACGTATATTATGTTTACGTAGCTTAGCTACTGCGTCTAAATAGCACTGTGTATCATGAGCCCGATTAATAAGGTCTGAAGTGGAATCATGTATGGTCTGAAGTCCCATTTCCACCCACAGGTAGGTTCGTTCGTTCAGTTCTGCTAAATATTCGACTACATCATCAGGCAAGCAGTCAGGTCGTGTCGCGATGGACAGACCAACGACTCCAGGCTGTTCCAAAATAACTTCAAAGTATTCTCTTAACTGCTCCACAGGAGCGTAGGTGTTCGTATAGGCTTGGAAATAGCCGATATATTGTGCATTAGGCCATTTTAAATGCTGCTTATCACGAATGTTGTTAAATTGGGTCACGAGGTCGTCACGCCGACTACCGGCAAAGTCTCCAGATCCTCGAGCACTACAGAAAGTACAGCCACCCTTAGCTATAGAACCGTCGCGATTCGGACAAGTGAATCCAGCATCAAGCATGACCTTAAAAACTTTATCGTTAAACTGTTGGTGCATTTCGTAATTCCAGGTATGAAATTTTTTATCCTTCCACAGAAGTGGAATAGGACTAGCTGAATAATTCATGAGGACTCCTTCTTGAAGCGCTTTGTCTAGAATACATACACATCATCTATTGTAACAAAAAAAAAGATAAAAGTTAATGTTAGTGCTGTGGAATTAAAGGCTGAAAATAGGAGATATGTTCCTTGTTGGAACTTACATTTTATGTTATGTTTTAAATGGATTCAAATAGCAGCTTAGAGGGTATATTTATAATAGAATTCAAATTTCATGGCGTCATGGAACACAATAATACCGTGAGGTGATATTCATGAATTCAATAGCTCAATTAGAGGGTAAGAACATTTCGGTACAACTTACGCCGGATGAAGCACTTGCGTTAACGGGTGTAGGGTTTAATGGAAACCGTGAAGTGAAGGCGACTGCCCGTCGTAAGATTCGCATTGCTTTTGAGAAGACATTCAAATTCGAGCATGCCAACTCACGAGACTGTGAATAATCAAATTGTTGGACCCCAATTCCAAATATAAATTGAAAAAGGAATTCTGTTAACTCCTTAAAATGGAGAGTGGAATTCCTTTTTCTGTGGTCATATATGATAATACCCTTTACATTTGTCAATAAGTTCGGCACAATATTGCAATAGTGACTACTCAACCTTACGGGAATGATTCCCTTATAGAAATGAAAGTGGAGGAATGACATGCGTTTACGTGGAAGAAAAGGAATTCGGGAAAGTCTGGAGGAACAGAAGGAACTTGTTATTTTGGACCCTCGAATGCATAAAGGGAAATGGTCCGCGTTATTTGGGAATGACAATCCTATTCATGTTGAATTTGGAATGGGTAAAGGTCAATTTATTAGTGGAATGAGTTACAATAACCCAGATATTAATTTCATAGGAATCGATATGTATGATGAATTAGTTCGCCGTGCCAGCGAGAAAGCTATTGCTGCTTGGTCTGAACGTCAAATAGAGCTTCCTCCTAATCTTCGATTGGCTTTAGCCAACGTTGAATATGCTGAAGAAGTATTCACCCCAGGTGAACTCGAACGTGTATATCTTAACTTTAGTGACCCATGGCCTAAAAGTAAGCATGCAAGACGTCGTTTGACGCATCCTCGTTTTTTGGAGAAATATGCATCATTCTTGAACGCTAATGGTGAGATTCATCTTAAGACAGACTCAGAAACGTTATTTGAATTTTCATTAAATTCGTTTGCTGATTATGGTCTACAGATGAACAACATCTCATTGAATCTTCACAGAGATGGTCTTCAGGAATGGAATGTCATGACAGAGTATGAATCCAAGTTCGTAGGTAAAGGGATGCAGATCCATCGATGTGAAGTTATTGTGGGTGAGATTGCGTTACAAAGGTATCATGAGGGGAAAATGCAAAAGTATCGTCTCAATGAGAACAAACCAGCTCTTACTGAATCTGAGATTGATTAACTAATGTATGAAGCTCCAAAACAAGGTGTCCTCTATTATTAGGAGGGCACCTTGTTTAATTCAAGCATATCAATAATGCTTTGAGCACTTTGCATAGGGTGGTACTTAGCGATCTGATCTAGATATTCATTTCGGCGGGAGCGGATCTGATCATATTCATGAATGAGTTTGTTCATCCACTTGATAATGACTTCAATTGAAGTGATAGGTTCACCAAATCCCTGCGCAGTAAAGTATTGAGAGTTCTCCTCTTCCTGTCCTGGTAGAGGGTGGTGGAATAGCATGGGAATACCTTTGGCTAATCCTTCTGAACAAGTCATACCTCCCGGTTTAGTTATTAGCATATCGGAGATTTCCATAAGTTTATCGACTTCACGAGTGAATCCTAGTAAATGGATATTAGGGTGGTTGTATTGACTATTATTTTCCATTTGTGTACGGGTTTTATCGTTATTCCCCAGGCAAAAAATGATTTGGATGTCGTCCGCCCATCGTACTAGGGTGTTATTGACGACGTCATCCGTAATGATTCCCCATCCCCCTGCCATCACTAGTACAGTAGGCATATCGAGTAACTTGAATTCCTCTCGAATATGTTCCTTACTTGGGTGTTCCCAGAAATCAGGGTGAACCGGGATGCCCGTTACCTGAATATTCGACAAAGGCACACCATGTCTCATAAGTTTATACTTTACGTTAGATGTGGAAACTAGGAACTGATCAACTTCAGGACTAATCCATGTTCCATGCGCGTCGTAGTCAGTAATAACGGTACACAAGGGCACATTAATACCGAGTCTTTTCAATCGAGAAATGACTGCACTAGGGATGGGATGTGTACAGACGATGATATCAGGTCGCAGTTGTTTGACAATATATTTGGTATGAGTATAAAAGATACGATGTAGTGCTAAAGTAGTAAGCCTATTGAGTGATTTCTTATATTGATGTCTATACATCATTCCAACTAGACGAGGTTGCGAAATGATCGTTTTTTTGTAGGCTGTAATAATTAAAGGAGCAACTTTGGGATTTAAGAAGCTGCCGAGCTCAAGCACCTTTGTCTGAATATCCGGTGACAGTTTGCGTAAACTGCTGGATAGAGCATAGGCGGCTTGAGTATGCCCTGCACCAAAACCTTCTGACAATAATAAAACTCTTTTTTTAGTCACTTTTCTTTCACCTATCCCTACAGGTTTTTTCATTATTTTACCATATTTATTTTTAGGACCATATTGCAACAGTCATTGACGCTACAGAACTTCCAATAGCGACACCTGCGAGAACATCCGAAGGATAGTGTAATCCTAAGTATATTCGTGAGAATCCCACCAGTACACTGAGGCCACAAAAAAGTGGTGCGAAATTCGGAAATGACAGCATGAAAGGAAGTGCAGTGGCAAAAGCCGCTGTAGTATGACCGGATGGAAAAGAATAATCACTTAAAGGATTGCGAAATGTTTTACTATCCGGTAAAGCAATGTAAGGCCTGACTCGCGGATATATTTTCTTAGCTATGGCTACAGGAATGTGACTGACTGCAAGTGCCACCGCTGCTTGTGCGCCCGCTGTACTCCAAGGAATAGGTAAGAATATCCAGGTCAGTAGACTAATACTAATCGTAAAGGATGCTCCACCCATAAAGGTGAGATGGTACAACCAGAAATTAAGAAAGGGGTTATGAAGCCGTCCGTTGATCCATTGAAATAAGTGTCGGTCCCATAATTGAAATCTCAAGAATAAACGTCTCATGCCATTCCTCCGCTATCGCCTGAACGCATAAAATCACGTTCGTTAGTGGGCTACAGTACTTAAATTAATCTTTACACAGATCATTCATTTTATCATTTTATCATAGTTAAATTTGAAATTATTTTCAATTTAGACACTAAATCAAATGAGGGGGGAATTTCTGACTTTTTGACTTTCACCCTATTTAACACGTACAATGATTCAAATGCAAATAATTCAGTTTAAATTGTTAAGGTGAGATCCGAATTTCGTTGTTTATTCCGTTTGTATTATATAGATACTACTATTTAGGAATAGTAAATTTAAATTAGGGGGGACTTTAGAAATAAAAAGGTAGCAAAATGATGAAAATAAGAACTAGGTCTCACGATTAGGAGACAGAAAGCTTACAGTACCTGTAGATCACGATTATTATTGACTTTTTTGGCTTAGATCGTGCTACAAGGATTTTGACAAAAACGTAAAAAACATACAGAATCAAATAGGGCAATCTCAATGCACATGTATAAAAAGGGTCATAAAGAGAAACAGTGCAGAAAGAAAAAAGAAAACTAGAGATAGAAAAAATGATGTGTAGGGGTTAAAAAGGGGGTATAGAGAATTATGATGGACGCCTTATTTATCACGCTCCAAGTCATCTTGGCCGTGATTGCTGTGTACCAATTCGTATTCTCTCTATTTGGTATGTACAGGAAGAAAAAGAAAGCACATTTTCCTGCTACCAAATCATTTGCCGTATTGGTCGCGGCGCATAATGAAGAGCAGGTTGTTGGGGCTCTAATGGAGAATTTGAAAAATTTAGACTATCCGAAAGAATTATATGATGTGTTCGTAATTTGTGATAATTGCACAGATGGTACTGCGGATATTGTACGTGAACATGGTATACAAGCATGCGTCCGTACGAATACCAATCTTCGGGGTAAAGGTTATGCGATTGAGTGGATGTTGAAGGAACTTTGGGATATGCCTCGTCAATATGATGCTGTTGTTATGTTTGATGCTGACAATTTAGCTGCACCTAATTTCTTAAGTGAAATGAATGATGACCTGAGCGGTGGAGCACGTGTTATTCAGGGTTATATTGATACCAAGAATCCTGAGGATTCTTGGATTACAGCAGCTTATGGTATTTCCTATTGGTATATTAATCGGTTATGGCAGCTTTCTCGTCATAATGTGAATATGGCCAATTTCTTAGGGGGCACAGGAATGTGCTTTGAGACTAAGATGTTGAAAGAAATAGGATGGGGAGCAACAAGCCTTGTAGAAGATCTTGAATTTACAATGCGAAGTGTTCAAAAAGGGATTTATCCGAAATTCAATTACGATGCCAAAGTATTTGATGAGAAGCCTTTAACTTTTAAAGCTTCTTCTAGACAACGGCTTCGTTGGATGCAAGGTCACTTTACGGTTGCACGGCGTTACTTTTTTCCTTTGTTGTGGCAAAGTATTAAAGAACGAAACCTCGTTAAGTTTGACTTAGCGCTGTATAGCGTCAATGTATACATTGTATTGCTAACATTTCTCATGACAGCCATTATGGGTATAGATGCAGCTGTATTTAATGGACCTAACATTGCTAACATCTATGGATATTTACCATTGGGCTTGAGTTTTGTTGCAGTGGGAGCTAGTATTCTTACGTTCATGGCTGCCATGGCTCTTGAGAAGGTTACCTTCAAGAAAGTGTATGCTTATCTAATATTGTTCCCTATTTATTTGATTTCTTGGTATCCAATTACTTTCTACGCTTTCTTCACACAGAACAACAAACAATGGAGTCATACAGAGCATACACGTGTGGTAAGATTGGAAGAAGTCGTTCAAAGCAAACAAGTATAACAATTTACTATAGAAATAGTTTGACATTCAATATGTTGTATGATATATTATTTTAGTACGTTAGAAGAATATTTGGATTTAAGCAGAAGCACCGGCTTCTCACCTGACCGATTTTATATCGGCTGGTATTTGATCCAATGATTTATGAATGTAATATTTCATGAACTATTGATCAATATGGGATGCTGGTAGATTGAACCAGCATCCCTTTATTTTGTTTACACAATAAATATTAGATAAAGAATCTGGAGGTGGACGGTTATCAGTAAGGAACATATGATCAATGACGAAATTCGGGCCAAAGAGGTCCGGTTGGTAGGCGCAGAAGGAGAACAAATCGGTATTACACCGATACGTGAAGCACTGCAGATGGCAACGGATCTTAATCTCGATTTGGTGAATATGGCGCCTCAGGCAAAACCACCGGTGTGCCGCATCATGGATTACGGTAAGTTCCGCTATGAACAACAGAAGAAAGAGAAAGAAGCTCGTAAGAATCAGAAAGTTGTGGATATCAAAGAAGTATGGTTCAGAGCCAACATCGATGAACATGATTATCAAACGAAGCTTCGCAATGTTGTTAAATTCTTAAAAGAAGGCGACAAAGTGAAGTGCTCTGTAAGATTCCGTGGTCGTGAGATTGCTCACGCAAGCATTGGCCAGAAAATTCTGGAACGTGTGAAGGAAGAAGTTGCTGAGTATTCCGTAGTTGAGCGTTTTCCTAAGCTCGAAGGTCGCAGCATGATTATGATTTTGGCTTCTAAGCCCCAATAATCCCGAGGAGGAAATATAATGCCTAAAATGAAAACACATAGCAGCCTTAAAGGCCGCTTTAAAATTACCGGAACTGGTAAAGTAATGCGTTATAAAGCTTTCAAAAACCATCTTTTGTCTCATAAATCCAAACGTCAAAAACGTGTGCTTGGCACAAACCCAGTCATGGCTCCAGGAGATGTAAAACGTTTGAAACAAGGTTTGTCTAACTTGAAATAATTAACAACACTTATTGGGAGGTTTACGAATATGGCAAGAGTAAAGGGCGGATTTGTAGTTCGTCGTAGACATAAGAAAGTATTGAAACTCGCTAAAGGTTATTTTGGATCGAAACACCGTATTTTTAAAACAGCAAATGAACAAGTGATGAAATCATTGGTATATGCATACCGTGACCGTCGTCAGAACAAACGTAACTTCCGCAGATTATGGATCGTTCGTATCAATGCGGCTGCTCGTTTGAACGGCTTGTCTTATAGCAAATTGATGCATGGTTTGAAATTAGCAGGTATTGATGTTAACCGTAAAATGCTTGCTGATTTGGCAGTGCATGATCTTCCTGCTTTCAACTCTATTGCTACTGCAGCTAAAGAGAAGATTAACGCGTAATTGTTATTAATTTTAGAAACCGCCATAATCGGCGGTTTTTTTACTGAGAAGAATGAAATTCTGAACTAAATATACTTATATGTAATTTTTTGTTACATAGAATTAACATATTAAGTAATATTAAAAGCTCTCAAGCGCTTACAAATAAATAAATGTTGGAAATATGTAACATTAAATTACGTTAGGACTAGATTTTATATAGTATAGATTGTATAATTTTCATGTTGTTAAGGAAAAAGGGTATACTAGAGACTCAACTCTTAAAGGGGGAAAAGAAATGAAGAAGTTATTTAATTTGTCACTGGTAATGGTATTGGCATTGTCTGTAGTGCTTGCTGGATGTGGTAAAAATGAAGAAAAAGCAACAGAAGGCGGCGCACCAACTGGTGAGACTAAAACAGTTGCCAAAGTAGGAATGGTAACTGACGTAGGCGGAGTTAATGACAAGTCGTTTAACGAATCTGCTTGGGAAGCTCTTCAAGCTTTGAAGGCAGCTGGTGGAGCAGATGTACAATATTTACAAAGTAAATCACCTGATAATTATATCCCTAATCTTAACAAGTTTGTAAAGGATGGATACGCTCTTACTTGGGGAATTGGATTTGATCTTGGTGATGCAGTGAAAGTAGTAGCTGATAAGAATCCGGATGCTAAATTTGCGATTGTTGATGGTGTTGTTGATGCACCTAACGTGCAATCGGTTACTTTTGCTGAACAGGAAGGATCTTTTTTGGTAGGTGTTGTGGCGGCTTCTATGACTAAAACCAACAAAATTGGTTTCGTTGGTGGATCTAAGATTCCGGTTATTACTCGATTTGCAGCAGGTTTCGAAGCTGGTGTAAAAGCTGCTAATCCAGATGCTAAAGTAACTATTAACTACACGGGTGCTTTTGATAAGCCTGACCAAGGTAAAGCAGCAGCTGCAACAATGTACAATGATGGTGTAGACATTATTTTCCATGCTGCTGGCGCAACGGGTACGGGTGTATTTAATGAAGCTACTGCACGTGTTAAAGCAGGACAAAAGGTATGGGTTATTGGTGTAGATAAAGACCAATCAATAGAATTTGGTGATGAAGTTACATTGACATCCATGGTTAAACGCGTAGACGAAGCCGTGAAAAAAGTATCTCAAGAAGTTATTGATGGTACATTTAAGGGTGGTCTTGTAACGCTTTCTCTTAAAGATAATGCAGTAGGTATTGCAGATACATCTACTAAGAATGTTCCGGCTGATGTTCTAGCTAAAGTAGAAGATTACAAAGCTAAAATTATTAGCGGTGAGATCACAGTACCTCAAGAATAGTCATTAAATAAATCTTTGAATGCAGCTCTATAATAGTGTTATAGAACAAGGCTGGTTGCTATGACTGGCCTTGTTCTTACGTGTTAGCTTGTAAATGAAAATAAGGAATAAGGGTGATCTCATGGATGCAGCAATCCCTGTCGTTGAGTTGAAGCAAATTACGAAACGTTTTCCTGGCATTGTCGCCAACGACTCCATTAGCTTAAAATTGCATAAGGGAGAGATACATGCACTCCTAGGAGAGAATGGCGCGGGGAAATCCACTTTAATGAATATTTTATTTGGACTGTACCAGCCTGATGAAGGAAGTATTGAATTAAATGGTGAACCTGTAGTCATTGATAGCCCCAATAAGGCAATTGCTATAGGAATCGGGATGGTGCATCAGCATTTCAAGCTAGTCCAACCCTTTACAGTCACTGAGAATATTATTCTTGGGAAAGAGCCGAAGAAGCTTGGTGTTCATGTTGATTACAAAACAGCGGTAGCTAAGATTAAAAAGCTCTCTGATCAGTACGGGCTAAAAGTAAACCCGAATGCGAAGATTCAGGATATTTCAGTAGGAATGCAACAACGTGTAGAAATATTGAAGACGCTTTATCGTGGAGCGGATATCCTTATTTTTGACGAGCCTACTGCTGTATTAACACCTCAAGAAATCACCGAACTAATGATTATTATGAGACGTTTGGTAGATGAAGGAAAATCAATTATTCTGATTACTCATAAGTTGAAAGAAATTATGCAAATTTCTGATACAGTGACCATTATCCGACGTGGTAAAGTAATCGATTCAGTAAAGACTGTGGATACGAATCCTAATATACTAGCCGAATTAATGGTCGGCCGTAGTGTTTCATTCAAGGTTGATAAGAAGCCTGCGTCTCCGGGCGAACCTGTTCTTACAGTTAAGGATTTAAAGCTGAAGAATAAAGATAATATTTCTGTTCTAAATGGCCTTACTATGGAAGTAAAGGCTGGAGAAATATTAGGTATAGCTGGTGTTGATGGCAACGGTCAAAGCGAGCTAATTGAAGCTTTGACAGGACTCAAAAAAGCGGATAGTGGAACAATTACGATGATGGGTACTGAAATTACGAATGGGAAGCCGCGTCAGATTACAGAAAGCGGTGTCTCTCATATTCCTGAGGATCGACATAAGCATGGACTAGTTCTTGATTTCTCTGTAGGTGACAATATGGTGCTAGAAACGTATTATAAGGCTCCTTACAATAAACATGGTTTCCTAAATCAGCAAGCGATTACAGAGCAAGCTGAACGATTAATTAAACAATTTGATGTAAGAACACCGAGTACTGAGACGAAAGCTAGGTCCTTATCTGGAGGAAATCAGCAAAAGGCGATTATAGCCCGGGAAATAGATAAAAATCCAGAATTGCTTATTGCGGCTCAACCTACGCGTGGCTTGGATGTAGGTGCTATTGAATTTGTACAGCAACAGCTCATAGCTCAACGTGATCAAGGTAAAGCTGTACTGCTTATATCTTTTGAACTAGATGAGATTATGAATGTATCGGATCGAATATTAGTCATCTATGAGGGGCGAATTGTCGGTGAGGTATTGCCGGAAGAGACCAATGATCAGCAACTAGGCTTAATGATGTCTGGTAGCACGACGTCAGGAGGTAAGGGACATGAATAAAATACTCAAATTTTTCACCCTAGATAGCCTGATTATTCCTATAGTTGCTGTTATATTCGGTCTTATTGTCGGAGCACTAATTATGCTATTAGGTGGTTATGATCCGATTGTAGCTTATAGTTCATTGCTAACATCCGTTTTTGGAAGTAGCTATGATTTTGGAGAGACCATTCGTGAGATCACACCGCTTATTATGACGGGTCTTGCTGTTGGTTTTGCTGCTCGTGCTGGTCTATTCAATATTGGTGCAGAAGGTCAGTATATAGTAGGAATGACAGCTGCTTCTTTTATTGGTATCAAAGTTACGGGTCTTCCAACCCTAATTCATGCCCCACTTGCTATTATTGTAGGTGGTATATGTGGAGGATTGTGGGCAGGTATTGCTGGGTATCTAAAAGCCAAGCGTGGTGTGAATGAGGTTATTGTCTGTATTATGTTGAACTGGACAGCGCTTTACTTAGGGAACTATATGGTTAATAATTTCATGCTTCTAAAAGGTCAACAAAGATCAATGGATATACAACCTACAGCATCTATATCTATGGACTGGTTGTCTGTCATGTTTAGTGATGCACGTATGCACTTAGGAACAGGGCTTGCAGTACTAGCTGCCGTTTTCTTTTATGTGTATATGTGGAAGAGCAAACAAGGCTATGAGCTTAGAGCGGTTGGACAGAATCCGAATGCAGCAGAATATGCAGGGATGAATGTGAGTCGCAATATTGTCAAAGCTATGTTTGTTAGTGGTGTGTTTGCAGGTCTTGGAGGTGCCTTTCAAGTCTTGGGTGTCTTCCATTACCAAACCATCATGTCAGGTAGTCCAGGAGTAGGATTTGACGGAATAGCGGTATCTCTAATTGGGATGAGCCATCCCTTCGGTATATTACTCGGTGCTGGTTTGTTTGGAACGTTGACCTACGGATCGGATGGCATGAGTTTCGGTGCTGGAGTTCCTCCAGAGCTTATCCGAATTGTAATAGGTTCCATCATTTTCTTTATTGCCGCACAAGGAATTGTACGGTTGGTGCTTAAACCTATCTATCTCAAACGCAAGAAAGAGAAGGTGTTGTAAATGGATTGGATAACAACGCTCGGCCAATTGATCAACACGGCACTCGTTTTTTCGACTGCGCTTATCTTTGCGTCTATGGGAGGAGTCTTCTCGGAACGTTCTGGTGTTGTTAATATCGGTATCGAGGGATTAATGACCTTTGGAGCTTTTGCCGCTGCGGTAGCAACTTTCTATGCTGAAGGTGCTGGAATGGGTGCTGCATCTCCATATATCGGTCTCTTAGCAGCTATAGTGCTAGGGATTATTGCATCCCTTATCCATGCAGTAGCTTCTATAACATTTAAAGCTGATCAAGTAGTTAGTGGAGTAGTCATTAACTTTCTGGCTGCAGGGAGTACACTCTATATGGTTAGACTTCTGTTCAATGGTGAGGGAGAAACAACTCGATTGACAGAAGTATTTATTAAATCCGATTTCTTCGGTTTGTCAGAGATACCTTTAATTGGTGAGATTTTCTTTCACCATTATCCAACAACCTATATTGCGGTCGCAGTTGTTATTATTTCGTATTACGTACTGTTCAAAACCCCATTCGGTATGCGTTTGCGCGCAGTAGGTGAGCACCCGAGTGCTGCAGATACTGTAGGTGTTAAGGTAAACCGGATGCGCTATATTGGCGTTATGATGAGTGGTGCATTAGCTGCTCTAGGTGGAGCTACAGTGACGTTAACAACGACGAGTGTCTTTACTCATAACACGATTTCAGGCCAAGGATTTATTGCCATAGCTGCAGTAATTTTCGGGAAATGGAATCCATTGGGTGCTTTTGGTGCGGCTGTATTCTTTGGATTCTCTCAAGCGATCGGTAACTATGTGCGTCTGTTCGATTGGTCGCAAAATGTTCCACAAGAATTTATCTATATGCTACCGTATGTGTTAACGATTATTGTACTTGTAGCTGCAGTAGGAAGATCCTCTGCTCCATCTGCATTAGGTGAACCTTACGATCCGGGTAAACGATAAAGATATAAGAGGTTGTTCAAAAAGTCATCTATGGATGACGAAGAAACGCTAGAAGAAAGTATTTATAGCTCTCAAGCTGCATTCCTATTAGGGAATGTGGCTTTTTTTATGAGTGAATATTTTGCCTGAACCGATAGATTATATTTGGTTAGTTGGTCCACTTAAGGGCTATGGAACAAGCGATTCATGATTTACTGGAATAGACTGTGATGAAACGGATGAGAGGAGGGATTACATGAAAAGTCATGTGAGTAAGACAGAAGTTAAAAAGCTGATAGGAAAAAATATTGTAGCCACTAGAAAAAATGGTAGCTTTGTAACTGGTAAACTGGTACGTATTTCAGGGAACCGTCTTATCTTACAACGAAATGTTGGTAAAAAGGTACAGACTAAAGCGATCATCCCGTTAGTCTTGTTCGATTTATTAGCGATCGGTACGGCTCCTTATGCTGGGTACGGATATGGTACTCCTTATGCAGGACCAGTTGGAGCACCAGGTGTAGGACCAGGATATGGATACGGTGGTTATAATCCATTTTTCTTTTAAATTTAAATATTAAAGAAATTTCTCGAGTTCATAGGATTGACTACTGCTGTGTAAGCGGATAGTAGAATAGCCTAACTTAGAATAAAAGACGAGACCGCTTGAATTTACTGTATCCACCATTAGTTTGGATCGTTTGCATCCGCGGGATTTCGCAAAGCGCTCTGCTTGAATCATAAGTAAAATTCCCCAACGTTTACGCTTCGCGGCGGGTGCAACGGCCAACATATCAATATATAATAAATCGCCATGTAACATGAAGTGGACGAAACCTATAGCATCTCCCTCATAACAAGAGGAGGCGACTAAAGTGACCCCTTGACTCAATCTTTTGGGCATTTCTTTTTTAATCTCATCGAGCTGTTTGGGAGTCATACTTGATAGAGGGACAAGCTCTGTTTCAATCAAATGCATAATGACAGCATCATCCTGTTTAGGTCTTCGGTAGCGAATCATACCGTTTGTTCCTCCCTTCTTAGCCTGTAGATAAATTTAATCCATCATATGTTTGAAAAAGCAAACGGTGTGCTCATATTTGGGTATGAAAGAGTCAGGTTAGAGATTCATTTTTTTAATAATAAATAAGGGTATTGACTATAGTGGTCGATGAATCATATAATGTTTGTAACATTTTAACGAATATATATGCATCGGCAATGAAGAGGACGAAGTTATAAGGGCTCTTTTGTTCAGAGAGTGAGAGGATTTGCTGAAACCTCCACCAGAATCCCTTTTATACGAGCTCACCTCGGAGCTGTTCTCCTGAAAAGCAATCTTGCTTATTAGGGAGAATCGAATGGTCCACGTTACAGGCCATAGGTATAAGAAGTTATACCTGATAAGGCTTTGTGTTGCGAAATGCAGAGCAAACATGGGTGGTACCACGGAAGAAACAACCTTTCGTCCCTCACACAGAGAGAAGTCTGTTGTGAAGGATGGAAGGTTTTTTGTTTTAGATTCATGTTACATGGATGTAATTTTGAGAGGAGGATGACTAATGAGTGAGCAAATTCCTGCAAAACAGTCGACAGAACAATTACGTGAGAAATGGATGAAGCCGGAAGTCATTAGTGGCTCGGAAATATTGCTCCGCAGTCTTCTATTGGAGGGTGTTGAATGTGTTTTTGGTTACCCTGGTGGTGCCGTACTTTACATTTATGATGCGATGTATGGATTCGATGATTTCAAACATGTATTGACACGACATGAGCAAGGGGCCATCCACGCCGCGGATGGATATGCGCGAGCAAGTGGGAAAGTTGGAGTATGTATTGCTACTTCTGGACCTGGGGCAACGAATTTAGTTACGGGTATTGCTACTGCATACATGGACTCCGTACCCATGGTAGTTATTACAGGTAACGTTGCAACGACCCTAATTGGGACAGATGCATTCCAAGAGGCTGATATTACAGGTATTACAATGCCAATCACGAAACATAGTTACTTGGTAAGAGATGTTGAGGATTTACCAAGAGTCATCCATGAAGCTTTTCATATCGCATCAACGGGTCGTAAAGGACCAGTCCTAATCGATATCCCTAAAGATGTATCTGCAGCTAAAACGTTGTTCCAACCAGGTGAATCCATTAATCTTCGTGGATATAACCCGCGAACCGTGCCTAATAAATTACAGTTAGATAAGCTAGTCGCAGCTATTGAACAAGCTGAGCGCCCATTCATTCTTGCAGGTGGCGGAGTTATATACTCAGGAGCACATGAAGCTCTTCACGAGTTCGTTACTAAAACTGAGATTCCAATTACGACTACACTACTGGGACTTGGAGCATTTCCAAGTGGACATGAGTTGTGGACAGGAATGCCGGGAATGCATGGAACTTATGGTTCGAATCATGCGATACAGCAATGTGACTTGTTGATTAATATCGGAGCTCGCTTCGATGACCGTGTGACAGGGAAACTGAATGGATTTGCACCGTTAGCCAAAATTGTTCATATTGACATTGATCCTGCTGAAATAGGCAAAAATGTACCGACAGACATTCCCATCGTAGGTGATGTGAAGACGGCACTAGAAATGATCAATGGTGATGTGAAGCGTACAGATAAAGCAGATGCTTGGAGAGCGCAAGTTAAACAATGGAAGCAGGAGCAACCTTTTAGATATAAAGATTCCGAAGAAGTATTGAAACCGCAGTGGGTTATTGAAATGCTGAACGAAACAACGAAGGGGGAAGCGATCGTTACAACGGATGTTGGACAACATCAAATGTGGGCGGCGCAATACTATAAGTTCAATAACCCACGGTCATGGATTACATCAGGTGGACTTGGAACTATGGGCTTTGGTCTTCCATCCGCTATAGGTGCTCAGATGGCAGAGCCGGAACGTCTGGTTATCTCTATTAATGGAGATGGAGGCATTCAGATGTGTTCTCAGGAATTAGCCATATGTGCGATTAACAATATACCTGTTAAAGTCGTGATTATTAATAATCAAGTGCTTGGGATGGTACGCCAATGGCAAGAGCTTATTTATGATACTCGATACAGTCATATCGATCTTGCTGGAAGTCCAGATTTCGTGAAACTGGCTGAAGCATACGGTGTGAAGGGACTTCGAGCAAGTAATAAAGAAGAAGCACGTAAGGTATGGCAAGAAGCACTTGATACCCCGGGGCCCGTTGTGGTGGAGTTCATAGTTGAAAAATACGAGAATGTCTATCCAATGGTTACGCAGGGCTCGACTATTGATCAAATGTTGTTGGGAGATGAATCAGTATGAGTATGAGACATACGATTGCTGTCCTTGTAAATGACCAACCAGGTGTGTTACAACGTGTTTCGGGATTATTTGGACGAAGAGGATTCAATATTGAAAGTATTACAGTCGGTCAATCCGAGGAAGTTGGACTTTCACGCATGGTCATTGTCACGATTGGTGATGATACGACACTAGAACAGATTGAGAAACAGCTCTATAAGTTAATTGACGTTATTAAGGTTATTAATCTAGGTTATAAACCGATGGTAGCTCGTGAGTTAGCCTTGATCAAGGTGAAATCAGAAACATCAGAACGACCAGAAATTATGGGTGTAGTTGAAACGTTCCGTGCATCCGTAGTGGACATTGGTAGTGACAGTATGATGGTACAAGTGGTTGGAGATACGATTAAAATTGACGCGATGATTGAATTGTTGAAGCCATACGGTATTCGTGAGTTGTCACGCACCGGGGTTACTGCTATGATTCGTGGTAATGTGTGAATGTATTTGAAATAAATGTATAATCCCTGCTTGAAGAGCGGGGGCTTGAGAGGTTCATAAGCAAGAAGTTTAAGGACCTTTGAAACACCCGCTCTTTATGAAGGGTTTTTTTAAAAATTAAAGGAGGAATTACAAAATGGCAATTACAACTTATTATGAAAAAGATGCAGAGCTTAGCGTGTTGAAAGGAAAAACAGTGGCGGTTATCGGTTACGGTAGCCAAGGTCATGCACAAGCACAAAACTTACGTGATAGTGGATTGAGCGTTGTTATTGGTCTACGTGAAGGTAAATCATTCGAAAAAGCTAAAAATGATGGTTTTGAAGTTCTTTCAGTAGCTGAAGCAACTCGTCGTGCAGATGTGGTACAAATCCTTATGCCAGATGAAACCCAAGCATCTGTATACCACAATGATATTGAACCGAACCTTAAAGAAGGCGCAGCATTGATGTTCTCTCACGGCTTCAACATCCATTTCGGACAAATCACAGCTCCTAAGGGTACAGACGTACTATTAATTGCTCCTAAATCACCAGGACACATGGTTCGTCGTACGTATGTAGAGGGTTTTGGGGTTCCTGGATTGATCGCAATTGAACAAGATGCAACAGGTAATGCCAAAGAAATCGGTCTTGCATATGCTAAAGGAATCGGCTGTACACGTGCAGGTGTTATTGAAACTTCATTCCGTGAAGAAACAGAGACAGATTTGTTCGGTGAGCAAGCTGTACTATGTGGTGGAGTAACAGCTCTAATTAAAGCAGGTTTTGAAACATTGACAGAAGCAGGATATGCACCAGAAATGGCATACTTTGAATGTTTGCATGAAATGAAACTTATCGTGGACATGATTTATGAAGGCGGTATGGCTAACATGCGTGATTCCATCTCTAACACAGCAGAGTATGGTGATTATGTTACAGGTCCACGTGTAGTTACAGACGAAACGAAGAAAGCAATGAAAGCTGTATTGACTGATATTCAACAAGGTAAATTTGCACGTGACTTTATTCTTGAGAATCAATCTAACAATGCCTTCATGACAGCGACTCGTCGTAATGAAGCTAATCATCCTATCGAAATTGTGGGAGCACAACTACGTGAAATGATGCATTGGATTGATAAAAAATAATATTTGATGAAATTATTTGATATAATCTAGAATCCTCAACAAGCTACCTTCTTTTTGTCAAGCCTTTACTTTAAGGCGGCGGAGGGCTAAAGCAGTATAACCTTTATCCAATGCGGCCGTGCACATGCGTGAGCCGCATTGGAAGTTTCTATGGACATATTATTATTTGTAGGAGGTGCCGGTAGTGCGCAAAATTTATGTTTTTGACACTACGCTGAGAGATGGAGAACAATCTCCGGGCGTGAACTTAAATACCCGTGAAAAGGTAGAGATTGCATACCAACTTGAAAAACTAGGCATTGACCGGATGGAAGCAGGTTTTCCGGCGGCTTCGCCTGGCGATTTAGCAGCGGTTAATGCTGTAGCAAAGGCCGTCAAGAATGTGACTGTAATTGGCCTCTCACGTTCTCGTGAACAAGATATTGAGGCTGTTCGCGAAGCATTGCAAGGAGCCCAAGATCCATGTATTCACATCTTTCTGGCGACTTCTCCAATTCATCGCAAACATAAGTTACGTATGGATAAGAATCAGGTACTTGAGACTGCACAATCTTCGATTCGTTATGCGAAGAAATATTTCTCTAAAGTGGAGTTTTCACTGGAGGATGCAGGACGCACAGAGCTTGATTTTGTGGCCGAAATGGTAGGAATGGCTATAAGGGAAGGCGCTTCTGTCGTTAACATTCCGGATACAGTTGGATATCTGAATCCAGCCGAGTATGGTGCTATCTTCAAATATGTTAAGGAAAATGTACCTGACGTTGAGAAGATACAGCTAAGTGCTCATTGCCATAATGACTTAGGAATGGCAACTGCGAATACGCTTGCAGCCATTCAGAATGGGGCAGATCAGATTGAAGGCACGATCAATGGCATTGGTGAGCGAGCTGGAAATACGGCAATTGAAGAAATAGCTATGGCTTTAGCAACGCGTCAGGAATTCTTCAATGCAACTACATCCTTGAAATTGTCTGAAATTGCCCGCACAAGTAGACTTGTCAGTAAGCTAACAGGGATGGTTGTTCCAGGTAACAAAGCTATTGTCGGCGCTAATGCATTCGCCCATGAATCGGGTATTCATCAGGATGGAATGCTGAAGGAAAAGACAACATATGAGATTATGACACCTGAATCTATTGGTCTTAAGGAAAGTAAACTTGTCCTTGGTAAGCATTCGGGACGGCATGCATTCCGTGAGAAACTAGATGAGCTCGGTTATAAGCTAGAAGACGAGCAATTGAATCGTGCCTTTGCTAAGTTCAAAGAGCTTGCTGATAAGAAGAAGGAAGTATCTGATGATGATCTTCTTGCGCTATTGGAAGAGAAGCTGATTGATACACCGGAAGTATTTAAGCTGGAGACGATTTATGTTACTTATGGTAATGAATCTGTACCCACAGCTAAAGTACACATCTTAAAAGAAGAGAATCAAGTCATTATTGAGGAAGCTGAAGGAAATGGATCGGTAGATGCTATATACAATGCCATTGATAAAGCTACCCAAGAAGAAGTGAGACTTGAGGATTATTCTATTAAGTCAGTTTCACAAGGTAAAGATGCACTAGGTGAAGTACACGTTATTCTAGCTCAGAATGATATCGCAGCACAGGGACGTGGATTAAGCACTGATATCTTGGAGGCTAGCGCACGTGCTTATGTGGACGCTGTTAATAAATTGATTGAGAAGCGTAACACATTGTAATTAAATTTTCATGATCTAAATATAATAAGGCAGGCCCAACATGAGTAGCTCATGGATAGGGCCTGCCTTATTTGTTAATGACATATCCTGAGAAGCAGTTCCAACTTTTTGCTCTTATAGGCTTAAACTATCAATCTCATAGATTCTATATCTTTGTCAATGCATTGTAAGTATGTTACAACAATAAGAGGAGAATTCAATTCGTGTAGTTAAATAGAGAAGGAGCGATGATGATGTCAGAAGTTAAGAAGATAGCAGTCATTTCAGGAGATGGCATTGGACCAGAGGTTGTTGCAGAAGCAGAGAAAGTATTGAAACGCACAGAGGAATTATTCGGATATTCGTTTGAAACAGAGCATGCACTATTCGGTGGGATTGCAATTGATGAGAGAGGAACACCATTGCCGCTAGAGACACTTGATATTTGTAAAAAGGCTGATGCAGTTCTTCTAGGTGCTGTTGGTGGACCTAAATGGGACAACAACTCTAAAGAACTTCGACCAGAGACAGGATTGCTTGGTATTCGTAAAGAACTTGGATTGTTCTCTAATCTTCGTCCAGCTGTCGTATTTGATTGTTTGAAGGATGCTTCTACATTGAAACCAGAAGTTCTTGAAGGTACAGATCTGATGGTCGTACGTGAATTGACAGGCGGTATTTACTTCGGTGAGAAATTCAGACGTCAAGGTGAACATGGAGAAGAAGCAGTAGATACGTGCGCATACAATGTTATGGAAATAGAGCGTATCGTCCGCCAAGCTTTTGAAATCGCACAAAAACGTCGTAAGAAGTTAGCATCCGTAGATAAAGCAAACGTTCTTGAAACCTCTCGGCTATGGCGCGAAGTTGTAAACCGTGTTGCACCGGAATATCCAGATGTTGAGCTAGAGCACATTCTTGTCGATAACTGTGCTATGCAGCTATTACGTCGTCCTGCAAGTTTTGATGTTATCGTAACTGAGAACATGTTCGGTGATATTTTGAGTGATGAAGCAGCTATGCTAACAGGTTCTATTGGAATGTTGTCATCGGCTTCTATGGGGGAAGGTAGTTATGGATTATACGAGCCGGTACATGGTTCTGCACCTGATATCGCAGGCCAAGAACTAGCCAATCCTATTGCTACAATATTGTCAGTTGCGCTTATGTTCCGCTTAACCTTTGGATATAGTGATGCAGCAGATTCGATTGAGGCAGCTGTATCTGATGTACTAAATGCAGGTCATCGGACAAGTGATATTGCAGTGGATAAGAGCAAAGCTATCGGAACAAGCCAAATGGGCGATTTAATCGTTGCGGCCATGAAAAAATAGCTTGATTATAATTATTATAAAAAAATAATAGATATAATCTTGACTTTGATTTCACTGAATGATACCATTTGAAATGTAGAATCCGCATGTGATTCTTAACTATCTGAACAAGAGAAACTTTGGGTTTTTCTTACATATTTTAAAGGAGGAATTTAGCATGGCAGAACGTTTAGTAGGTAGACAAGCTCCGGACTTCACAATGGAGACAGTAACGGGTGATGGTAAAGATTTCGGTAAAGTAAGTTTGACCGATTATAAAGGGAAATGGTTAGTGCTTTTCTTTTATCCATTGGATTTCACATTTGTATGCCCTACTGAAATTACAGCACTAAGTGACGCTTATGATCAATTTAAAGCACTAGATGCGGAAGTATTGGGTGCAAGCACAGATTCTATCCACAGTCACAAAGCATGGTTAACTACTCCTAGAGATTATAATGGACTAGGTAACATTAATTTCCCATTAGCTTCAGATATTACGAAGAAGGTAGCTAGTGATTACGGTATTCTTATCGAAGAAGAAGGTATTGCACTTCGTGGTCTATTCATTATCGATCCAGAAGGTGAATTGAAATATCAAGTTGTTAATCATAACGATGTGGGTCGTAGTGTAGAAGAAACCATTCGTGTTCTTCAAGCTCTACAATCAGGCGGACTATGTGCAATGAACTGGAAACCAGGCGACAAGAACCTATAATTTCTATCTTGTCTTTATTTCATTAATTTACAGTACTTCGATTGTAATATCATCCCCCTTGCCTGCTAATAATGCTGGTAGAGGGGGGTTTTTCATCTATTCTATAAAAATAGTTTAAAGTCGGACAAATTCAATTGATATATAACATACATTGTAATAAGAAAAAAAGGAATTGTCTGTTACTATAGCGAATATTTTAAATTAGGAATAACGGTGGATATTAGAGGAGGGTGAACTACAATGAGTTTTTGCTGTGGAGCGAGTATGGTTGGTACGAAAGGAACGTTAAAGCATTACCGCACCCAAGTCCATAATGTTCCCCTGCTTTTTTGTCCGGTCTGTCACCGGGTAGAGGTTCATTATAAAGTGGAGAACGAATACGAAATTCTGGCAGAATATGCCCATGGAGATGGAGCATTCGAAGTGGACTTCCAAGACTATGTCATGGAGGATGAAGAGGAAATCTTCGAAAATGTGGTCAATCGCGAAACCGAGGATCCTAATAGTATTGTTCAGAATCAGATTGATATGGCGCTGGATTTACTCTCAGTTGCTAAGCAGATCGAGGATGAAAAGTGGGAAAGAGAGCTAAAACAAAGACTAGCTGTGATGAGCCAGAGAAGGTTACGTTTGCAGCATAAAGCATAATTTTCGCCAGATCTCAATAAAGTGACATTAAAAATCTCTGCTTTTGCAGAGGTTTTTTTATTATTATATGTAAAAAATGGATTTTTTTTGAGTTTCCCTCTTTTTCGACAGTTTCTCTGATTGACGATGCTCATTCTGAATGTCTATGATTAATTAGGAAAAACAAGTAAAGATGATTCAATTCTGACATAGGTGACATTACTTAGTATAAATCATAATTCCAGATAAGGGAGGAACATCGTGTTGAGTGAAATCCAAGAAACAAGGGTGGGGTCCCTTCAGACTTTTCAATCGACACAGCTGGTTAAAGATAAATACGAAAACATATTGGAGCATCTTGACAGTGGAATTATTCTCTTTAACCGACATGGAATGTTGACCTTTATTAATGTACAAATGGCTAGGTTGTTAGGCGCTTCTCGCAGTTCAATTATGGGGTGTAGTTTAACGCAAATATTACGCCAATCACAGTTGAGCCGTTTTAATAAACGGAAGATTCTACGAATATATAAAGAGACTATTTTTTATCGGAAAAGACATCATGAATTAAGTGATGAGAATGGACGTTACTGGTTATTAACAGTCACTTATGGAGATCAAATGGACGGTGATTTTTTACTTAGTGCCAAGGATGTTTCCGAACATAAACAAATTGAACAGACCGCATATCAGAATGATAAATTAGCTATGTTAGGTAAAATTTCAGCATCTATTGCTCATGAAATTCGTAATCCTCTTACAGCTATTCGAGGTTTTATTCAGTTACTTCGGCCACATTTACTCCAATTGGGTAAGGATGAATATACACGGATTATTCTAATGGAAATTGATCGAGCCAATGACATTATATGCGAATTTTTGAACTCTTCTAAACCATCTGCCCCGCAGACTATTTCCGTTCCTGTCATCCCCCTACTGAAAGAAGTAGTCCTGTTAACAGAAAGTGAAGCACTCTTGAAGGGCTGTCAGATCGTTCTTGATGAGGGACAACTATCCTTGAATATTCTGGTTGATGTGAAGCAGATTAAGCAGGTTATACTCAATCTTATCAAGAATGCTCTTGATGCTATTGGTGATGTAGGTCATTATCACGTCGGGATGATTAAGCTAGAGGTGAAGGAAGAACGAAATAACGTTGATATTCATATTTCTGACAATGGTAAGGGCATGGATCATAATACTCTGACTCGATTGTTTGATCCTTTTTTCACAACAAAGCTTAGTGGTACAGGACTTGGTCTCTCTGTGAGTTATCGAATCATTAAGAATCACGGTGGAACTATTTCTGTAGATAGTAGTGTAGGGGAAGGTACGAAGTTCGTCATCTCTCTACCAAAGGCTAAGTGAATGGGATCAAAAGCCGTGATATTCTTGGTGATTTATGAGAGTATCACCTTGTTCTCTATTGTTAATGTGGATGAAATAGTGTCTCCCGAATGGTATAATAACCCTAAATTTAGGATAAGTAGCTACACAAGTATCCAGAGATTGTAAACGGTTACCTATGGAGATGGGAAGATGGAGGTAAAGCAAATCCAAGCAATAACTAACGAACTCAAGCACAACGTTGGCCGTGTTATTGTAGGTAAAGAAAACGAGATTGAGTTACTGTTAACAGCGCTTATTGCATCGGGTCATGTACTCTTGGAAGATGTGCCAGGTACGGGAAAAACACGATTAGCAAAAACGCTATCGGCATCTATGGCTTGTAGATTTCAGCGTATCCAATTTACGCCAGACTTACTGCCAACAGATTTAACAGGGATACATTTCTATAATCAAAAAGAAGGTGAGTTTAACTTTCGCCCAGGGCCATTGTTTGCCAACTTCGTGTTGGCTGATGAAATTAATCGAGCGACCCCCAGAACTCAATCAAGTCTGCTTGAATGTATGGAGGAACGTCAAATAAGCGTAGATGGAGAGACGCATCAACTAGAGAGACCATTTATCGTACTTGCTACTCAGAATCCGATCGATAATCAAGGTACATTTCCACTGCCAGAAGCTCAAATGGACCGCTTTATGATGAGGATGAAGCTTGGATATCCTTCGGCGAACGACTACTCAGGGAGATACTGTAAGGTCTATTCAACCTGTAGTGACCCTTGAGCAGATTGTAGATATGCAAGAATCTTACAGGGCTGTTCACATTCATGAAGATTTATTACGATATATTGTCAATATAAGCGAATCTACCAGACAGCATAATGATCTGGTGCTCGGCGTTAGTCCACGAGGCTCTCAGGCCCTGGTAAGAGCCGTTCAGGCGAGAGCTGCTATTCATGGGAGGGACTACGTATTACCAGATGATATTAAAGTATTAGCACCCTTCGTGCTGAGTCATAGACTGGTATTCCGTAACCGTCTCCAACAGCAAGGAGGGCGAGCAGAGAGGTTATTAATGGAGATTATAGAGGCACTGCCGGTTCCTAGTGAAGACCAATTGGAAAGCAGCGTGAAATAGCGATGGCAGTATTGTGGCTGTGCCTGTCAGCAGTTTTCATTGTTGTGCTTCAAGGGCTAATATCTGGTGTTCCAGTGTTACGAGGTATTACCTATAATCGTGTTCTGAGCCTTGATCGTTGCTTTGAAGGTGATTCGTTTGAAATGGTGGAAACGATTTTCAACTCCAAGAGAATTCCCGTATTGTGGTTGCGGATTGAGGCCATGTTACCTGCGTCTTTTCATTTCCAGTCGGTGGAACCAGGAGAAATTAGCCAAGGAAATATATATCAGAATCATCGAAGTGTATTTACGTTACAACCCTATTATAGAATAATACGTCGTCATCCTGTTACAGCGTTACAGCGGGGTATCTATACTCAAGATACAGTAGCAATGACAGGTGGAGATTTGCTGGGCGTCTTCAATTCCACTCAGTCGGTGTCCGTGCATATGTCTCTCATTGTATATCCATCTCTCCTTGAATTAAATGAGCTACCTCCCTCATATCGAACATGGCAAGGAGAATTGGAAGTATCTCGCTGGGTCGTTGAGGACCCATTCTTAACCACAGGGACTCGTGAATATACAGGACAGGAACCTATGAACCGCATTCATTGGAAGGCAAGCGCTCGATCTGAAGCTCTGCAAGTATATAAACAAGGTTACAGCTCGAACCCTGAAGTGTTCATTTGTGTGAACGTTCAAGTATCTCCGAATATGTGGAATGTTGTGAGCAATCCAGAAATGGTCGAATGGGCACTCTCTTATGCAGCTACTGCAGCGGTCTGGATTACTGATCGAGGCATGAAAGTGGGATTCGGTCATAATGGTCATACGGAGTCTTCGAAGGATGATAATAACTCAATAAGGATGGTGCCGGCGGGTGGGCAACCTCATTTAGAAGATATACTCCAGTCTATGGCAGAAGTACAAATGAAATGTAAGAAGCCATTTGAACAATACTTAGTTGAAGAATTGGAACGAGATTGTCAAGAAACATGGGATTATTTATTAATCACAGCTTTTGTCTCTCCACAGATGGAGGAGCAAATTGCGTACCTACGCTCACGTGGTCATAGCATTTCGATTATGCCAATAGAGACAGATAGATCATATGATCAATACAAGGAGGGGACGGCATGAGCCGTCAACGAACGAAAGATCTAGTTATGTTATATGCTAAGTCTGGGTTATATGCTTTGTTGGAAATAGCGGCAGTTTATCCACTATTATTGTTGTTATCTATTTATGTTATGGATATCAATGCAATGGTAGCAGCAGCTCTTATGTGGCTTGGCAGTATAATCGGTAGAATTTGTTTCCAATCGGTTAAACAAAGGGGGGCTTCTTGGCTCTGTAGCATAGCTGTATGCCTTGTTTTTTTTATCGCTGTAGAAGGGTGGACGTCCGCGTGGAGCGAATGGATCGTTATTATACTAGTGTTGATTTCTTCACTTCGGGGTAGTTCGTTAAAGGATTGGAATGAAAGGTTTCCTATTCGTGCTCAGCTTATGGCTCTATTGATAACAATAGTCATCTCCTTATTTGCTGCAACAGTACTATCTATTGTTATGAAGGCTGGATTATACATATCTGCGTTGCTGATCCTCTGTTCTTATCTGGTGAGCTTACAATCTAGGCAACTGCAGACCGCAGCTATTGGTGATAGTTGGGCATCAGTTGCCCTTCGTCCACTCCGGGTTATTAATCACATCTGGATGTTCATCATTATATTGTCGATAATCTTGATTGCATCGTATAGTGAGCTCGCTGGAGGGATATATTGGTTGTTTCGTTCAGCCGTACAATGGCTATTCGGGTGGTTAGCGTCATCCCAAGAATCAAATAATATCACTGCTTCTGAGGAGCAGAATCCATTGGATTTGTCACTTTTACTGACAGATTATTCACCTAGCGACGGTGGGGAATGGGTCAATGTAATAATTCAAATATTCGTAGTCATTCTGATCGTTATTACGGCTTATTATATAGGCAGAATTGCCTTGAGAGGCATTCGGAGATGGATGAGTAGAATTGAGCGTCTATGGGGAATAGCCTCTTCCGTTATGAGAGAACAGGCGCCTCCTTACGTGGATCAAGCTGAACAATTAGAAATCCCAACACGTCCTCGGTTTATGTTTCGTCAGAGAGATATACTTCCAGTTAATGGACGCGATCAAATAAGATATTATTACCGAAATGTGATTAGGAAAGCCATCAAGAATGGGCTATCGTATTCTACATCTCAGACCCCTAACGAGGTTGCTAGTCAGCTAGGGACAACCCGGACCTCGGGATCACTCGCGCAGGAGGTTATTTCGTTATACAATGACGTTCGATACGGAAATAAGACGATAGATGAATCTCAACTAAGACACATTCATGATCATTGGAAGAAGGGGGAATAGGGAGATAAGGATCAGGCTAATAAGAATTGAGTAACTATGTTGAAACGGCTTTAGAGCCAATTACAACATGGTTTTTTTGTGTTCCGTTACATTTTTTGTGTCAAAAAGTAAGTCTATTATATGAAATATTTGTGTCTAATTCGATGTGGTACCTCCAAGAGTACTTGCTACACAGGGTTTCTGGTACTTTTATACATTTTTTTGTGATTATTAGAAAGTGATATTTATAATTGACAGTTTTTAGAAGCGAGACTTACATTTATAAGCGCAGCATTTACTGATAGCGGTTATCAATATCACTTTAAAATAGGTCCTCGTGGATAGAAAGGGATGAAATTATGCCATTGACCATGCTCTCTATAGGCAAATCAGCAATCATTAAAGAGTGCAGAGGAAAAGATTCTACTAAGAAATTTCTAGAAGGATTAGGGATGGTGCCAGGTACCCAGATTACAGTCATTTCAGAGAACGGTGGCAACCTGATTGTGCGTGTGAAGGATTCCAGATTAGCGATAGGCAAGGGTGTTGCACAGCAATTATGGGTTGTGGTGTAGATGAGTAATGGAGGGATTAGGATGGAACTAACATTAAAAGACTGTAGTCCGGGAGATAAAGCCGTCATCATAGCAATTAAAGGGGAAGGACCTGTTAGAAGACGTCTAATGGATATGGGTGTGACTAGAGGAACAGAGGTCATCGTTCGGAAAGTAGCTCCTATGGGCGACCCCATTGAAGTGAATATAAGAGGATACGAGTTAACCTTTCGTAAGGCAGAAGCAGATAATATTGTGATTCAGAAACGATGATAAACCTTAGGAGGATTGTAAATGTCCTATAGATTTGCACTTGTAGGTAATCCGAATTGCGGAAAAACAACCATGTTCAATGAGGTTACAGGGAGTACGCAGCATGTGGGAAACTGGCCGGGAGTAACCGTGGAGAAGAAAGTGGGTAATGCCAGGAGATTCAAAGAAAATATTCAGATTATAGATCTCCCAGGTATTTACTCTTTATCTCCATATTCATTAGAAGAAATGATTGCAAGAGATTACATATTGGATGAGAAGCCTGATGTACTCATTAATATTGTGGATGCAACAAATATAGAAAGAAATCTATATTTAACGACACAGCTTATCGAACTCGGTATCCCCGTTGTCGTTGCTCTGAATATGATGGATGCGCTCGAGGCAAAAGGCGATACGATTGAAATTACAAGATTAGAGAAACAATTGGGTATCCCGATCATTCCCACATCAGCTAACAAAGGTTTGGGTTCAAGAGAATTAGTAGAGAAGGCTCTTCAAGTGGCTCAAAGTGTCGCTACAGGAACTCCAAGTTCTTCTTCTTTACAAATTTTTGATGAGAAGCTTGAAGCGAGTATAGATGATGTAAGGGATGCAATCACAGATCGAGGGGCATATCATAGTTACCCTCTTCGCTGGGGCGCGGTGAAATTATTGGAAGGTGATGAAACGGTAATTGTCAAAACTGGACTGGGTAATGAAGCTTTAGAATCTGTTGATACATTACGTGATCAACTGGAGAAAGAATACGACAATGACATCGAGTCCATTTTTGCCGACTATCGATACAAGTATATTTCTAAGATTGTAGGTAAGTCGGTTAAAAAGAAAAGGATTTCGGGAGAGTTAACGGTCTCTGACAAAATAGATAAAATCTTAACAAACCGAATTCTGGCGATTCCTCTGTTTCTATTGGTAATGTATGTGGTGTTTACGATTACTTTTGGGTTTATAGGTAACTTCACCATCGATTTCATTGATCAATTGATTAATGTTTCATTAGCGGATGCTGTGACTACATTGTTACATCATGCTGGGGCTGCGGACTGGCTTGAGTCACTCATCGTTGGAGGTATAATAGCCGGTCTTGGTAGTATTCTTGTATTCGTACCCCAGATTATGATTTTATTCTTCTTTCTAGCGATCTTAGAAGACAGTGGTTATATGTCTAGGGCTGCTTTTATTATGGATCGATTACTAAGGAAAATAGGACTTAGTGGTAAATCCTTTATTCCAATGATTATGGGAATCGGATGTAGTGTTCCAGCCATCATGGCAACAAGAACTTTGGAGAATGAGAAGGACAGAAGATTGACGATCATTTTGACACCATTTATGTCTTGTGGAGCACGTCTGCCTGTTTATGCATTGTTTGCAGCTGCATTCTTCGCGAATTCTCAAAGTACAGTCATTTTTTCGCTTTATATTCTAGGTGTGGTTGTAGCTATACTTTCGGGTATTTTACTTAAGAAAACGATCTTTAAAGGAGAAGCCGAACCTTTTGTGATGGAGCTTCCGCCGTATCGTATTCCTACAATTAAAGGTCTGATGATTCGTATGTGGGACCGAGGGAAAGGTTTTATTAAAAAAGCGGGTACTGTCATCTTTGCTGCATCCGTTATTATATGGTTTGGACAAACATTCAGCTTCTCCTTGAGTGAGGTTGACGATGTGAGTAACAGTATTTTTGGAGCTGTAGGCAGTTTCATTGCCCCCTTTTTCGCACCGCTTGGATTTGGAGATTGGAGATCCTCGGTTGCGTTGCTAACGGGCTTCGTAGCAAAGGAGGCTGTTGTAGCTACAATGGGTATTCTCAACAATCTAGGTGAAGTGGGAGAAGATTCGGTACAGCTTATGGCTTCGCTCCAGCTGTATTTCACCCCGCTGAAGGCTTATGCCTTCATGACATTTACGTTGCTCTACATGCCTTGTATAGCTGCATTTGCAGCGATTAAGCGAGAAATGAACTCATGGAAATGGACACTCTTTGCGGTGGGTTATCAGACGGCAACGGCTTGGATCGTAGCCTTCATCGTCTATCAGGGGGGAAGATTGCTAGGGTTAAGTTGAGCGGAGGGGACAATCTATCCGCGTAGTGCTCATTATCAATAGAATGAGATCTATTGAATACTGATTTCGGTGTTGAACCTCAATTTATGAGAAAGAAGAGATGACGATGATAAATTGGATTCTTGGCGGATTAATTGTATTTTTCGTGTTATGGATTATCTTTAAGAAAGTTCAAAGTCTACACAAGGGAGAATCAAATTGTTCAGGATGTTCTCTCCAAGAAACTTCCAATTGTTCCTGTACTCAGACACAGCCACCGAACGAATAATTCGGTGGTTTTTATAATGCTTTACATCGCGATCTGCATTAAAGTATGATGAACTAATATTGCAAGGCTGAAAGGAGAAAGTATTAATGAAAGTAAACCACAGTAAAATTGTTGATTGTACAATTCGTGATGGAGGATTAGTTAATAATTGGGACTTCAGTGTTGAGTTTGTGCAGAATTTATATGCCGGTCTAAATGAGGCTGGGGTTGATTATATGGAAATTGGATACAAGAACTCTCCTAAGTTGTTGAGCGGTGCTGAGAATGCAGGTCCTTGGAGATTCCTGAACGATGATTTCCTGCGGGAAGTCATTCCGCAAAAAGGAAAAACTAAATTATCTGCTTTAGTAGATATTGGACGCGTTGATGAAAGTGACATCCTAAATCGAGCTGATAGTATGATTGATCTGATTCGGGTGGCTTGTTATGTTAAAGATGTAGATAAAGCGATTCAGCTTGTGACATTGTTCCATGAACGTGGTTATGAGACGACATTAAATATCATGGCTTTGTCCAATGTGATGGAGAATGAGTTAATTGAAGCTTTTGAGATGATTAAAGATAGTGTTGTTGATGTTGTATACATTGTCGATTCCTACGGAAGTTTGGATCACAAGGATGTTGAATTTTTGGTAGACAAGTTTAAGACTCACCTTCCGAACAAGCGTCTAGGTATACATGCTCATAACAATTTGCAACTTGCTTTCTCTAATACACTTGTAGCTTCTGAGCTTGGTGTTGAGCTTCTAGATGCATCGGTATATGGTATGGGACGTGCAGCGGGTAACTGTCCTACGGAATTGTTAGTTTCACAGTTGAAGAATACACCTTATAAGCTTCGTCCTGTACTAGATGTCATCGAACGACTAATGATTCCTTTACGTGAGAAGGAAGAGTGGGGCTACATTATGCCTTATATGATTACAGGTTCATTGGACGAGCATCCACGTTCTGCTATGGCTCTACGGGCTTCTAAAGATAAAGATAAATCAGTCGATTTCTATGATAAATTGACGACTCCAGAAGTAACATTCGAACAGAAATAAGAGTTGCTTGTGAACATATTGTATCGTTTCATATACAGTTAAGATACTGAGGTATCAGTGAGGGGAATATGCTCATTGATTACCTTTTTTTAAGTATTTAAGTAAGGTTAAGTTTTCACTACACTTTGCGTATATTTCTACGAAAAATGGTTACTGCCCCTTTAAGGGCAACGAAGTCGTTTCTTCTTGATATTTTAACTTGTCAAAAAAAGCTTGCAAATATCGGGTAAGCATGATATATTATTTCTTGTCTTCATAAGTAGTATTTATTTCCGAAGAGCACAACGGGACGTAGCTCAGCTTGGTAGAGCACCTGGTTTGGGACCAGGGGGTCGCATGTTCAAATCGTGTCGTCCCGATACGATCTTCGCGGGTGTAGTTCAATGGTAGAACTTCAGCCTTCCAAGCTGATAGCGTGGGTTCGATTCCCATCACCCGCTTCATATGTTTTAAAGCCTGAAACCCTTGGTCCGCAAGGGTTTTTTCTTTGCGAAAAATTCGACAAACACATGCTAAAATACCTCCGTGGTGTCTGTTTGGTGTCCATGGTCTTTTCTCTTGGGATCTAAGATGTCAAAGAGATCAGAACTCCCTCTATTAATTTCTGTACCTCTTTCCATATAGATATCTGATGTCGTTGCAAGTTTGGTATGTCTGAGTAGTTCTTGCACTGTTTTAAGGTCAGCACCGTATAAACGTAACAACATAGCGGTAGTATGTCTCAAATCGTGTAGTCGAACACGTGGGAGGTCATGGTCATCTAGGAACGTACGCCAGCGGCGTGATGGAGTATTCGGATAATACTTGTCACCGTGTCCTGGGTGAAATAGTTATTGCTTGTCTCCGCCTTTCCAATCGCCAGGAGCGCATGACATTCTGTTCTTGAGCCATTCTCGTTTGTATAATGCTATTTCATTCATGTACCACCTTGGCATGGGAACAAATGCTTCAGACTCGACTGTCTTCAATTCTCCCTCCACGGATTTTCCGAATTCATCAAAGGTAATTTGTTTGTCTATGTGGAAACCACCATTCAGCATATTGATGTTATCCAATTCTACGGCTAAGAATTCACCCCTTCGGAATCCTCCTAGTAGCACGCCGATATAGTAAAGTTTCCACTGAGCAGGTTCAGAATACAAGGCTGTAATTACATCACCTGCTTCTGCTGGGTCATATGACTTTTTACGTGTCTTGAGTTGTCTCTTTTCCGCTTTGTCTGCAGCGGGACGCTTTACTCCGATCATAGGGTTGTCCACTAACAAATGCCATTCATGAGCTGCATCGATAATTGCCTTTAGTGCTTTATAAATGTTTAGAATAGTATTTGTGGCCAAGGGTTTCTTTCGACCATCTTTGCGAGCTTCAACACTACGTAATCCGGTTAAAGAAGGATACTATCTGCATGGTGGTTATCTTGTCCAAATGGTAGCGACCAAAAGTAGGGAAGAGATGCGTTTTGATAACGGCCATGTAATTCTTTCGAGTGTAATCTCCTAAATTCACGTTAGCGTAATTCTCTTTCCACTTCCCATTAACAAAATCTTCGAATCCGATAGCTCCGGGTTTAATCCATTTACCTCCCTTTACGTCCTCTTCGAACTTAGCTGCAGCAAGATCCAGTTCTCCTTTCTTAGGCTTATGATCCAGTGTAAGGGTTGTAGTCTTCCGAATGCGCTCACCCTTAGCATCATAACCTAACTCCGCAATTAGCCTGAACTTGTTTTCTCCTCGTGATACCCAATTCGCCAATTAATCTCTCTCCTTCCAAAATTCAAAAACGGTTTTCAAAACTTAATAGATCATTAACGTCCTTCATTTGGATTAAGAATTTCTTTACGGACTGTCCATAGCTTTCAGATATTCGGGATAGAAATATTGTTATTTTCCCGTTAATACTTCTAATATCGCAAGGCAATACAGGGATCCCACTAAGTTGGGATTGGTTGTCCGATCCGAACGCTGTAACGCTGAGACAACTGATGAGATTCTTGATTACTTCCAACAATTATCTATAAGACTTGCAGACTATCATCAAGAACGATTGCAAACCCAAATCATCAAGGGGCGGAATATATAGATTTGATCGGACCCACACATCCGCATTACTAAGCAGCTCTGAGAAAATATGAAACTCTTTGTCAACGGTTGCAAGAGAGTAAAGAAAGGGGAGGATGCAACCATTGAATGTGAAAGCTAAGACATTTTGGGTGTGGACGGATAAGGCAGAAGCAAAGAACCCAGCACGTACCTGATCAGGAGAACCAGTATGGGAAGATAACCTGTATAACGCTCCACAATGGATGAATTACAAACTCTACCCCTGCAGCTTTTCCGTAAAATGCCTGTTGAAAAACATCAAGTCTGCAAAAAAACATCTGGAAAATTGATAACTTTACACTATCCAAAAACAGAATCATTTTATAAGTGTTTCTATTCTCTCCACCTGCAAATATAAGAAAAATAACTTTAACTTTAACTTCTATAAGTAAATAATTAAACATTTAATAAATATTAATTTTAATAATATTAAAATTATTTTTGATTTTATTAAATCTGTGTGTTAATCTATTGAAAAAGGAGGGGAATATGGATATTAGAAATGTGCCGAATTGGATATTATCCTTGGACAATGAAGACATGGAATTCATTAAAAATTTTGTACTCAAATCAGGTTCATTGAAAGAAATTGCAAAAGTATATGAAGTGTCTTATCCAACAGTAAGGCTAAAGCTCGATAGATTAATCGAGAAAATAAAAATCAATGACGCTATAGATAACGAGGAATTCATCAAATTTATCAAAAATCTCTCGATTGATGATCGCATAAGCGTAGAGGACGCAAAACTGATCATTGAAAAATACAAACAAGAAAGGAAAGAACCATAATGGATGATATATATAGACTTTTAATTATTGTCGGGATATTAGCAGTCCAATACTTTTTCTCAACTCGGAACAACGTTTTTTGGGGAGCGATTATACCAGCAGCCTATATTGTGTTTTCAACATGGATGTTTGTTACGGATCGTACCGAAAGTACTGTAGGGTTTATCCTTTATCTACTATTAGGGTTACTTTTCCTTATTGCAGAATGGAGTGCAGGAAGAAAAGCCCTTAACCAGAAAAGAAAAAAAGAATTGGATAAGATAAAAACTCACGATATGAAGTAGTTTAATTTTAAAGAATAATAACAAAAAGACTATCTCTTGGAATTAGATGATCTTTCCTTTCATGTAAATGGTATTCCTTAAAATGTTTTTGCCTTTCTGATTTCTATCTTCTAGACTAGTTAAAGATAATGAATGATGAAACTCTTTGTTAACTAACCTGCCCGTTCGTATTATGAGATCAACCAGTTCTTTCTGGTTGGGACGTAAGATCCCGTATAACAAGCGATGCTACGGAGCGACAAGAGGAAAACGTAGGGGCTGCCAGTGATGATTGGGAGTGGATTAAGTTCGAGGATATTATATCAGCGGAAGTGTAGTTTTTTTTCGAAATCCGAAAACATCGGTAAATACCCCGCTAACCTTAATTGGTCGGTGGGGTATTTTTTTTGTTTCGGTAAGGAAAATTTTCCTGAGCGTATGATAATCTTCATTTACATGATCCCAAATGAATATTGATCTTACATTATATGTAAGGACCGTACCTTGTCAGTTTTGGAAGGGTAGTTTATGTTCGAGATTAAGCTAACGGACAGGTTAGTTTAAAGTATACATCTAGATAATGTAGTCTGAAAACTTCTTCAGATAGGCGGTTATTATGAAAAGATTGGTGATTTCACTAATAGCTCTGTTTATTGTTTCCGCTGTGTCGTACTGAACTAACGCCAAAAAAAGGCTGAAGAGAAATTCAAACTATGGCTTAGAAGCAAAGAAGGTAATGAGTTTGGGGTTTATGGGTTTATTCAATTTGACCTGTCAACCGAATTTGCCGATGTGTCTATAGATGAAATGCCGACAAGTGCCCCAAAAAAGAAATATATTCCATATTCTTTTTCTTAATCGGGGTAGTACCAGCGAAGCTAACAGCACTCGTATATGTGATTAAATGGGAAAATTTATTGATAACCTCGCAAGTAGCAGTTCACCCAAGTGAGGGAAAAGTTTTTTCCTCTTTTTATGAACCAAAATACGAGAACTGGTGAATAAGAAGTGAAAGGAAAAACGAGGAGGTCTTTTAAGTGCAAGAAAATAATCATTTTCCAATACCCAAGGAAGGAGGTCCAGTTGATTTTGAAACACTTGTTCAACCTCACTTAACTAGTGCATTTCGAGTCGCTTTTTTGATCGTCCATGATTACCATCTAGCTCAGGATTCCGTTCAAGAAGCACTATGGGAAGCGTATCAATCACTTTATCGATATGATACACGAAAAGGGACATCGTTTCGAGCTTGGTTTATGAAAATTGTGACACATCGTGCACTTAATATGGTGCGTAGAAAGAAAAAAACGGAAGAATATATGGACTCTATTGACCTTGGGCAAAACCCATTGGAGAGTATTCTTCAAAAGGAGAAAGAGCAACAGATTTGGCAAGCGATTCAGTTGATGACGCCGAAGCATCGCTCTGCAGTTATTCTTTACTATTATGAAGAGTTTAGTATAGCTGAAATTGCAAAAATCCTTGGTGTGTTTGAGGGTACGGTAAAATCAAGGCTACATAAGGCCAGAAAGTTAATTGCTGAAAAAATACAAGTTAAGAAAGAAACACACGTAATTTCCGAGATGGGAGCGATCATGCATGACTAATAATCTTGACAAACAGATTACACAAACTCTAAAAAAGGTAGCTGGAGAATTGGATCAGCCTAATTTTGTGATGCCTGACCAAGTGGTAGCCTATAAAAGAAAAAGGTCACGTTTACTAGGCACTTTGGTACTTACTGTCTCAATTAGCTGCGCTTTGCTTTTAACAATATCGGTGAGTCCTACCTTTGCGGCCTATGTTAAATCTTTATTTGATGGTTCTGATAAAGAACTGCAATATGCAGCACAGGAGGGTTTTTCACAGAAGGTAAATGCCTCTGTTACTGATCGGGGCTATACTCTTGAAATAGAGGAGATATTGGCTGATCCGATGAGAATTGTGGCCGTTTATTCGATCAAGGATCAGCAAAAGAACTTTATTCATCCGGATAAACTTCACATAAGTAACGTAGAGGTAACAGATTTGAAAGGGAATGTAATTAAAGAAACTAAAACGTATGGGATAGAAATCCAAGAAAATTACGGATATCTCACTCTAAAAAAACCCGGGGAAACAGAAGAACAGAAGCTTTTATTACAGTTCGAGGGGAATCAGATCGACTCTGTTAAAGGAAATTGGGCCTTAAAGATTCCTTTTGATTTAGAAAAAACAATTAAGGCTTCAAAGGTGCTAGCAATCGATAAGACGTATACCACACCACAGGGACTGCAAATCAATCTAAATAGCATTATGCATTCACCGACTGCTGCTCGTGTGGATTATGAAACGAAATGGACGGAAGAGGCAAAGAAAAGATTAGTACAGGAAAGCAAACAAGTGAAAGGAAAAGTAGATTCAGCTGATCCTTATGTTCGCTATGATGATTATAAACTGAATTTTCATATTGAAAATGAAAAAGGAGAGAAAGTAAAAGATTTAACTAGGGTGCTTGATACTCCACGCAAAGCCGTAGGAGAATACGGTCATTCTAATCGGAAGTATGGATTTGCTCCACTGCCTCCTGATCATCAATATATACTAGTATTGGATTCTTTAGAAAAAACAGAACCGTATGAGCTGGGCGTATCATTTGAGCCAAAACAGCTTGCCGAAAAACCTGTAAGAGTAGATAAGGATGGCAAAACGATTGAGATCATGTCAGTAACACTTGACGAACCATTAAATGAAGCATCTCCAAAGAATGAGAAGCACGCTACTATTTTACTAGAGGCTTACTTGAAGGATATATCATATATTAATCTAGCAGATACGATTTTAATGGATGATGACACAGATAAAATTATTAATCGTTTTGGTTGGACTATAAAGGATGAAAAGGGCAAAATATACGATGTAACAGGTGGAGATTTTAAAATGATAGGAAAGGATGAACAAGGCAGAAATCATATCCGAATAAAATTGCAAAGTTATGAAATGAAAGAACTCCCTCAAAAGATCAGTCTTACTTCAGAATTGGCAAAAAAGAGCTATGACCTGGATTGGAAAGTACCATTGCCAATGCCAAAAGAAGACAAATGAGAAGCAATGGAAGCGAGAAAAGCAATTAAGGAAAGGGAAATAATACTAAATATGTATAACTAAAAAAAGAACAGGAAACATCGCAGTCGGTACATATAAAATTAAGAGTTGTGTGGCACCTTCGATAGAAAAGCGAAAGTGGAAAATCAGGGCCTTTTAATTGTTTAACAGTGTCTGGTAGTAGCCGCGGGTACATCTGCACAAAATCTTGAATTTTGTAATGTCCTTCTCGAGCCTGTTCAACTCTAATGGAAGAACTCATTAACTTCTATCATCTGGGGTGCGGCGTTTGCGCTGCATGTATGGCTAACTGGTACGATACTTCAAGAATTTGACTCGCTTTTGTTTATAAGGATTAAATAAAAATCCAAGAGGACCACAAAGGCATAGTGCCAATGTAGTCCTCTGTTTTTCTTTCTATTAATCTTAATCAATCCATTCTATGTTAGCAATATCCGCATAAGGCACCCACGTAGGGCCTTCTGACGTCCGAATTTTGGCACGATTAGAGGCGGTGAATACTTCTGCCACTCCGCTTATTGTTTCGCCGTTACTAAGCTTTAAAGTCACTCTCTGGCAAATAGCTGAAGCTGATATTCGAGCTTAGTGGCTAGTTATTCTCCTCTCAATCAATTTGAGTATGTTTGTCTACCCTTGATGTTCGTTTCATCCCACCACTTCAAAAATTCCTTTCGTTCTACCAACAAACTCTTGGTTCCCACACGGAAGCTTGGTATACTTCCGTGATCGGGATTTGTATTAATTAATTCATAAACCCTACGAAGTGAAATACTGGTGAATTTTGATATCCCTTAGCTGTTAAGTAGTTGGGAAGTTCTCGACGATCAATCATCTTTCGATTTTCAATGGTACTATTATTTGTATAAAGAAAAGGATCAACAATCTCGTTCATTTGGTAATTTGACTGCTCATAATTGAGGTGTGAGAATTCTTCGCTTAATACTAATTTGTTCATATGTTCGCTCCTTCCAAATTTAGGATTGTCCTATCTAAAAAGTATTATAAGGCTTTGTTGCGCTTTGAGTAAGAATCCTCCATCCAATTGCGTAAAGTTCTTTGACCACAGTGTCAACCTCGAAATCAGAAACGATAAAATCATCACAGATATGAATGGTTGTGTTACCTAACTTAAATGTTTCTATAACATTCCCTTTGGTAGATAAAATTTTCATCTGAGCTCTGCTTTCTCTCTATCTTCGATCCAAGAAACAAGAACTTCTTTTCGGATTCGACGGACGTTACCAACCTTATAACTTGGGATAGGATCCTCTTTCATCAGGCACCAATTACGCGCAGTCTTGATACATACACGGGGGCGGTCAGCCTCCCAAGCTGATAGCGTGGGTTCGATTCCCATCACCCGCTTTTATCCAAAAAGTACCGAAAACCCTTCTCGCGAAAGGGTTTTTTCTTTGCAAAAAATTCGAAAACGACTGGCTTGTTTCCACTTATGGGGCAGACGATAAATATAATTTATGATCATTTAGGAATTAAGTTGAACTATTGAGCTTAGCCTGATAGAATGTAAGCGTATAATAAATTCAGGTAAAGAAGAGGTAACCACGACGCCGATGAAGTAAACCATCTATTTCTCTATAAACTGCATGTAAATGAAACAGGCAGTCTCTACAGTGTGTAGGGGAGAGGATAGGTGTGTCCAATTCAGGTGTTATCGTCACCATGAGGCAAGGGCCTTTTTGGATTACTGACGATCCTTCTTTGTTGAGCCATATCATCTTTAACATCCCACTGTAGGCCTGTGCCTGCGGTTTTTTTGTGTTTCAGGGTTAAATGTCCGTGAAGTTTATAGTTACTGATATTTAAGAAGGGGTGATATTTATGAGGAGCATCTTACGTGGTAGGGGTTTAGGAAAAGAATGGAATGGTAAATTGTGTTTTGAGCATGTAGACATAGATATTTATGAAGGAGAAAGGATCGCCCTGTTTGGAAGTAATGGCGTGGGGAAAAGTACTCTTTTTCAAATGTTAACAGGTGAGGTTGAGCCCAATGAAGGTACGGTTGAGCGTGGTTTGCCAGTAGAACACTGGGGAGTTATGGAACAGCATGGAGATGGCTTATTGGATCTAACGACGTATCAAGCAGCTCAGCATGACAGTCAAGAACTCTGTGAGATCAAACAGCAACTTATAAGATACGAGAATGAGCTTCAGAATATTTCCTTAGATCAGAGTCAATCATTGCTTGAGGCTTACGGGCATTGGATAGGACGATACGAGCAATTAGATGGCTTTAGGTGGGAAGTTGAACTAGAGAAGATCTTGACGATGCTTCAGATTGGCTCTGAGCTATGGGAAGTTCCATTCGCCCAGTTAAGTGGAGGTCAAAAAACGAGAGTGCGTCTGGCTTCACTCCTCGTTCGCAGACCCCAGTTCCTCATGTTAGATGAGCCAACGAACCATTTGGATGAGTCTAGTATGTTGTGGTTGGAGCAATGGTTGTTACACTATGAGGGAACCGTATTGTTCGTATCTCATGATAGAACATTCTTAGATCGAGTGGCTACCGGGATTTGTGAGTTAACTGAAGTGGGCTTGAAGAAATATAAGGGGAATTATAGTGATTATCGACGTGAAAAAGAAAGAGAATTGAGGGAACAAGAAGCACTTCATAAGAAGCAACAACAGGCTCGTGAAGCACTAGAAGAATCGATACGAAGATATCAGGAGTGGTTCAATAAAGCGGATAGCGCAGCATCTAAACAAGAAATGCCAAGTGCGGTTAGTTATTATAAAGCGAAAGCGAAGAAGAACACTTCTCGTTATCATGCTAAGCAGAAGGAAATGGAAAGACTTGATGCAGAGAGTGTACAGAAACCACGAAATGGTTCCAAATTAAATATGCAGATGGGGGCGGGTTCTTTTGCTGCACGTAATCTAGTAAGACTTGAGCAGGTTACTTATGGATTTGAGGGACATAGTCCTTTGTTTAACAGGTTAGATTATGTCCTTGCTCGAGGGGATCGGCTTGCGGTTAGAGGGGCTAATGGTACAGGGAAATCGACGCTATTGAAGCTGATGATGGGGCATATAGTTCCTATTACAGGCGAAGTTCGGCATCATCCAGCGATGAAGATCGGCTATTTCTCACAAGAACTAGATGGCTTGGATGATGAACAGACGTTACTGGAAACCTTGTTATGCTTACCAGATATGACGGAGACTCATGCACGGACCATTCTAGGGTGCTTTCTCTTTTCGCGTGAGGATGTATTCAAGAAGGTAGGACTCTTAAGTATGGGGGAACGATGTCGGGCAGCTTTTTTACAGCTTTATTTCAGTGGGGCCAATCTGCTTGTACTCGATGAACCAACGAATTATTTAGATATATCGACACGTGAAGTTATTGAAGATGTACTTCAAGGATACCCTGGCGCACTTGTTGTCGTCTCCCATGACCGAATGCTTGTACGAAAGCTAGCGAATCGATTGTTGATGCTATCTAGCGAGCATGTGCCACAGTTGTTCGAAGGGACGATTGAAGAAGAGGAAGAATCTATCGCTATGAAGGGGCAGTCACGGGTAGGGAATTCATCCAATGACAATGAAAGAATTGAATTAGCGTGGGAGCTCTCAAGATTGCTGAATGAAGAGGAAGGAACGGAACAGGAGAATGCTACAAGAATGGAGAAAATTCGCATGCTTCGTAAAGACCTTGAAGCGCTGTAGGTTCTATACTCAATATAAGAATAATTTTAAGATTGAAAAGCGAACTAGACTTGCCAGCATTCACAATTATGCATATAATAATGGTCTATAGAGTGTGTTTTTGTTATTAATGAAATGCAATGATGGAGAAGAGTAAGTAGTGCCTCTATACAGGGAGGAAACGCCTTTAGATTGAGAGCGTTTCTACAGATACAGGCTACCGAAGTTCCCTCCGGAGCAGTTCCTTGAACTTGTTCGTAATTTAGACTTTTTAAATTATAGGGTAAGCGTAGAGGATATCGGTTCACGATCCGTTATAATCGTTTAAAGTGAGAAAATGATGTTTGGATAGGCAGAAGCCAGAGGCTATTTTGCTTCTACTGAGCATGATTTCTAACAAGGGTGGTACCACGGTCTTTTCGTCCCTTTTTTGGGGAGGAGAGGCCTTTTTTGTTATAATGCTTTGCTTTTATTTGTAGCAGGAATGGGTTATGAATGTTCATTATTCATTGAAATGAAGTGAAATCAAGGGGGCATGAAAGGCTATGAGAGAAAAGTTAAAAGAATTAAAGATTGAGGCGTTGGCCCATTTGCAGGATGTGTTAGATCCTCAAACATTAAACGATTTACGTGTGAAATATTTGGGTAAGAAGGGCGCATTAACAGAGATTTTGCGAGGAATGGGCTCTTTAAGTGCTGAAGAAAGACCTCTTCTAGGGCAAGTCGGCAATGAGGTTCGCGCAGCGATTGAGGAAGTCATTGAGGTTAAGCAGAACGCTTTTCAACGGGCAGAAACAGAACAACGTCTTCAAGCTGAACAAGTGGATGTTACGTTGCCAGGTAGAAGAATGACTCAAGGAGCTATCCATCCTCTCAATAAGGTTATTCAGGATATGGAAGAAATCTTCATTGGCATGGGTTATAGCATCGCTGAAGGACCTGAAGTGGAGACGGATTATTATAACTTTGAGGCATTAAATCTTCCTAAGGATCACCCAGCTCGTGATATGCAGGATACGTTCTATATTACTGAGGAGTTATTGATGCGCACTCAGACGTCTCCAGTACAAATTCGTACAATGCAGGCGATGGAAGGTGAGGTTCCAGTCAAAATCATTTGCCCTGGTAAGGTATATCGTCGTGATGATGATGATGCGACTCACTCTTTCCAGTTCAATCAAATTGAGGGCCTTGTTATTGATAAGAACATTCGTATGAGTGATCTAAAAGGAACATTGCAGCAGTTCGTGCAAGAAATGTTCGGTCCTAACACTCAAATTCGTTTGCGTCCTAGCTTCTTCCCATTCACAGAGCCTAGTGCTGAAGTGGATGTTACCTGTGTGAAGTGTGGCGGAAGTGGTTGCCGGATGTGTAAGCATACGGGCTGGCTTGAAATTCTAGGATGCGGTATGGTTCACCCGAAGGTGCTTGAAATGGGTGGTTATGATCCGGAAGAGTATAGTGGATTCGCCTTTGGCATGGGTGTTGAACGAATTGCCATTTTGAAATATGGAATTGACGATATTCGTCATTTTTACAATAGTGATATGAGTTTCTTAAAGCAATTCGCACGGATCTAATTTCGACAAGAAGGAAGGGAGATAGATATGAAGGTATCAACGGCATGGTTAAAGGAATATGTTGCGCTAGATAATGTTACGGCTGAGGATTTAGCTGAACAGATTACACGTGCGGGAATAGAAATCGATGAGATTGAGAACCGCAATAAGGGCGTAGACAAGGTAGTTGTCGGTTACGTGAAGAGCAAGGAGAAACACCCTGATGCGGATAAGTTAAATATTTGTATCGTAGATGCAGGACAGAACGAGGATTTACAGATTGTGTGTGGGGCTAAGAATGTGGATGCGGGTCAGAAGGTTCCTGTAGCCCTCGTGGGAGCTGTCATGCCTGGAGGTATGGAGATCAAGAAGGCGAAGCTACGTGGTGCAGCATCTCACGGTATGATCTGTTCAGCTAAAGAATTAGGTATCAATGACAAGTTGCTTCCGAAAGAACAACAAGAAGGAATTCTAGTGCTTCCAGAATCTGTAGAGGTGGGTACCCCGATAAGTCAGGTGCTGGGTCTAGATGATTATGTACTAGAATTCGATTTAACACCGAATCGCTCTGATTGTCTTAGCATGCGTGGTGCTGCCTACGAAGTAGGAGCTATTCTAGGACGCGAAGTGAAGATGCCAACGCCTGAGAAAGATCTTGTGGAAGTTAGTGATGCAGCTGCAGATCATATCTCAGTAAGCGTTAGTGCGCCTGATCATTGTAGCCACTATGCTGCTAGATATATTACAAATGTAACCATTAAGACTTCACCACAGTGGCTGCAGAATCGGCTTATGGCCGCAGGCGTACGCCCAATTAATAACATTGTAGATATTACGAATTACGTCATGCTTGAATATGGCCAACCCCTTCATGCTTTTGATGCTGATAAACTTGCGAACGGGGCAATTGATGTTCGTTTAGCCCAAGCTGGAGAGACGTTAACGACTTTGGACGGACAAGAGCGGAAGCTTGAGCCTCACATGCTATTGATTACAGATGGTGTGAAGCCAGTAGCGCTTGCCGGTGTCATGGGTGGAGCTAATTCTGAAGTTACGGAGAAGACAGTAAATATACTGTTAGAATCGGCTAAATTCGATGGAGGTACAGTACGTAAAACTTCGCGTCAATTAGGTCTTCGTTCTGAAGCGAGCCTACGTTTTGAGAAAGAAGTCGATCCGGGTGTAGTTATTTCTGCATTGAACAGAGCGGCTTATTTAATCGCTGTTCATGCCGGCGGTTCGGTACATCAAGGTGTAGTTGAAACCACAGTTACCCCTACGCAAGAGCTTAGTATTTCGATCACACTGGATAAATTGAATCGGGTATTGGGTACGGAATTGTCACTGTTGGAAGTGAAAACGATTTTGACTCGCCTCCATTTCGATTGTGCGGATACAGCACATGGCTTGGTCGAAGTTCTAGTGCCTACACGGCGTGGCGATATTAGAAGTGACGTTGACATTATAGAAGAGATCGCTCGTTTATATGGGTATGACAATATTCCTACTACACCTATTCAAGGACCAACAACGCCTGGTGCATATACGAAGCCACAAGCTTTAAGACGTGATTTACGTAGATTACTAACGCATGGAGGATGGCAGGAGTTAATGAGTTACTCTTTTACTCACCCTGATCAGGCGGCTGTATTCCCCGCGTTAACCGAGGGAAGTAGACCTGTTAGATTATCTATGCCTATGAGTGAGGAACGTAGTGTTCTTCGTACGAGTATTATCCCTCAATTACTTGATGCTATGGCATATAACGTCAACCGCAAACAATCGGATTTGGCATTATTTGAGATGGGTCATGTATTTTTCTCTGAGGAAGAACGAATAACGACGCAACCGAAGGAAATACCCGTACTTGCATTTCTTCTTAGTGGGAACCTTGGGCAGAAGCAATGGAATGTAAATCCGGTGAAGGTAGACTTCTTTGATCTTAAGGGTGCGCTAGAAACATTGGTTGAGCATCTGGGTCTTCAACAGTCCATATCTTATGTTGCTAATAAGCCTGAGGGCTATCATCCAGGTCGATCAGCTTCCATCTATTTGGAGAACAATGGGGGGAGTAAGGTATTATTAGGGACTCTAGGTCAAGTTCATCCTCAGCTTCAGCTTGATCGAGGTCTGGAAGATGTCTACGTGGCAGAAATATTGCTTCAACCTCTTTATGACTATACTCATTATGATGTAAGATATCGTGAATTGCCTCGCTATCCATCTGTTGTGCGTGATATCGCCGTAGTTGTAGACTCGCAGGTAGAAGCGGGTGCTCTTCTAGCGTTGATCCGTGAAACCGCAGGTGATTTGCTGCAGACTGTGCAAGTATTCGATGTGTACACAGGCAGTAAACTTGGCGATAACAAGAAGAGCGTAGCGATTTCACTTGTATATCGTCATCAGGAGCGTACGTTGACAGATGAGGAAGTGACTACGTTGCATGGTCATGTTGTTACAGCTCTTGAACAAACTTTTGCAGCTGAATTAAGAAAATAGCAGGAATTAAACGAAGTCACATCGAATCCATAGAAATAGAGATTCGGTGTGACTTTTTTTCCTAGTAAATATAGGATATAAGAACTTATTCATGATAAATGGACAGCGAGAATAAACACCCATGAGAAGGAGGGCGAAACAGTGAATATACCTGATCGTACACGTGTCACCGTGGAAATCTACGGGACTTCTTATAAACTGGTTGGAAGTAGTTCAGATTATATGAAAAAAATTGCTAGTTACGTGGATGAAAGGATGAACAGCATATCGAAGAATCATTCGCGGTTAGATACACCTAAAATTGCAGTGCTAGCAGCTGTTCACATGGCTGAGGAGGCTATTCAAACGCAGGAAGTCCGTCAAGAAGTGAAATTATTGACGGGTGAGCGGAGTGAATTAAGGGTTGAGATCTCTCAGCTTCAGGCAACACGCGTGGAACAACAGGAACGGCTCGTGAAGCAGCAGGAAGAATATGAGAGTAAGCTCAAGGAACAAGGGGGAGTTTATGCTCAGCTGGAACAGGCTAAGGATGAACTTCTACAGCAACTTGAACAGGATAAGGCTGACCTAATGCAGCAGCTTGAACAGCATAAGTCTCTTCTTAAAGAGGAGAGTCTTAAGAAAGATCAGTTAGTGCAGAGTCAGGCGAGTCAGGAGCAGAAGCACAAACAGAATATTCAGAATTTGGACAAGCAAATGGTTGAATTACGAAGTAATCATTCGCAGCAACAGGTGAAGCTTCGCAATATGGAGCAGGATTTAAAGAAGAGTCAAGAGGCACATACTCAATTGACCGAACAGCATAAGCAGGTTGTACATCGTGAACAGGCTTCGAAGACTGAACAACAGTCCCTATTAAGTAAAGTTACGAAGCTGGAAACAGAATTGAATCAAATAAAGAATGATTTAACAAAGTCTGAAAGTAAACGTCAATCTTTAGAGAAGACGGTTGGTGAGTATAGTGACTCTTCCCGTAAATTGGAAGGTGAGGTACACAAATTAACGGCTGAATTAACATCGTGGAAGATGCTTGCAGACAAACGAAGCGAAGAGATTGCTGAACTAGAATCAAGGATTCTAGAAAGTACCGAGCAGAATGAGACCCTTGAAGCGGGAATGAAATCACTTCATGATGAACTCACTGTTCAGAAAGAGTTGCATGAGCAAGCTAAGCGTAGATGTCAATCGTTTGAGAGCGAATTAGTCGATCTCACTAAACAATATGAAGAGGTGCAAGGATTACTACAGGTATCTAACCAAGATCTCCATACCTGGAAAAATCAGAATGAAGAACTAACAAGGCAACAATCCGTCTGGAATGTTGAGCAATTGAAGCTACAAGAAGAGCTGGATATTTGGCAGCAAGAGATCGCGGCTTCAGAGCAACAGGTAGAAGTGCTTCAAGGAGAGAAGGAGACTGTATCGACAGAACTACGAGAGATAGGCGAATCATTCGAGCTAGTAGCTAATCAGTACCGTCTATTGCAAGTAGAGCATGAAATGCAGGTAGAACAGGCGGCTCAGATTGAAGAAGAGCATCGTCTTCTCCGTGAGGAATATGCTAAATTGCAAAGTGAATATAACGAGTGGATCGAATTGATTGAACAGGATAAGAACTAAACGGAAAATCCCCTTATTATCTCAGAAAAGGATGTATTCCTTGGTATGATAATAAGGGGATTTATATTATTCGACAACGATTTCTGAAATCATCGTTGTATGGCCTGGACCACAGAAGATAGAGCAGCTTATTTCATATCTGCCGACTTTATCTGGTGTAATAACTTTTGAAGATTTTTTTTGATCAAGTTGAAGATTTAAGCCTGGTATAAGTACGCCATGGTTTCCTTCAGCGTTATCAAAAATGATTTTGACAGGTACATCCTTCTTCAAATGGTATTCCTTCTGATCGAAGGTATAGTTAGTTGCCGTGATGACTAACTCCTCGCTTGGAGCAACTCCTGTTTCCGTTAGTCCACTATCTGCTGGAGCTGAGTTGTCTTTGTTACCTCCACATGCTGCTAAAGTTAGAATAAGTAAGCATGATATAATAATTGCAAGTGTTTTTCTCATGAATTCCCTCCTATTAAACTAATAATGTGACAAATATAGCAATATTATACCTTACTATGAGATCAATCGCATATCGTTGATTTGAAGGATTAGTGAACGAGAAGTAACAAAATGATTTACAGGTATATAGATTCAGTTATAATGGATATTACATGATACTGGATAAAAGTAGGGGATGAGAATTCATACGGAAGTCATACTAGAAAATGCTTGGCACCGCAAAATAATAAATTCGTATTGGATTATGTTAGTTATGCTTTTAGTTGCACAATTTATTATAATTATGCCTGAGGGACTAGGCATTGTCGAATTAAGCAGATTGTATATCTCATTGAATTGGCGTGTTATTCTTAATGGGATTATGCTGTTATTTATGATATCCATGGAAATTTGGTTTTATTATGGAACCAATTTTAATAAACAGAAGATTGTTATGTGTGGGTTTTTATTATCCTATTTCTTTTATTTCATTGGACCTATGATGCATATCTCGCAATTTGGCTTATTATTGCCTGTGCTTGTTTCTATGATATACCTAGACTGGAAATTAGTATTTAGATATTCAGTTTCTTGCATCCTGTTATATGGTGTTATTTATTTCTTGCTTGAACTTCCAATATATGAGAAGCCTATTTATGAGTTTGTATATACTGAGTGTGTATTTATCGTGTGTATTATTATTGTGAGGACCATTCTTATTCGTATAGACGAATTCAGAGAACATTTGGAGAACGTCATTAAATCGGAGCAACAGCTGATGGTTGAAAAGACGATCTCTGACAAGTTATTAAAAATAGATGCTTTAACAGGTTTATATAATCACAAAACATTCCATGAATATTTAGAAGTACTACTGGAACAATGTGAGAACAATCAGCTGTCTCTTTCTATTGCGCTGATTGATATTGATAATTTCAAACAGGTTAATGATACCTATGGTCATAGGATAGGGGATTTAGTATTAGAAGATTCAGCGAATAAGTTAGCGTCTCTTATGATGCCCAATGATTTCGCAGCACGTTATGGTGGTGAAGAATTTGCTGTTATATTTACTGAGAAAACAGCAACTGAATCTGTAACGATGGCAGAAGATATTCGTAAGGGAATTGAACAACTGAATCATCCTGATATGGAGAACAAGCCTATAACGGTCAGTATTGGATTATGTGTATACCACCAAGGTTATGGTAAAGAGAAGTTGTTTCGTAATGCAGATCAGGCACTTTATGAAGCAAAGCGTATGGGGAAGAATCGCGTAGTAACAGCAGATGAATGTGTGTGACAAGTAAAGCTGCAAAGTGGTAATATTAGACAAGCCCCTGTCATTACACAGGGGCTTGTCGTGTGTGTTGAAATAAACTAGCTGTACATTTTAACGTGTGCTGCGACCGGCTTCGTAGGGTGTGGAGACCGGAATGAACAGATCGATAATCCCAATGACCAGTGCAGCGAGTATAGCGCCGAGCATAGTAACGCTAATACCACTCACAACGAATTGAGCAATATAGATTACCAAGGCACTGATTATAAATCCGACAATCCCCCGACCGAAGGGGTTAATCTTTTTGCCGAATATTCCTTCTACTACCCAACTAAGTAAGGCGATGACCAGAGCCAACATCAATGCGCTCCAGAATCCACCAACAGAGAATTGAGGTACGATCCATCCTACAATCATCAATACGATTGCAGCTACAATAAATCGGACGACATGCCCTAAGAAATGCATGCAAATGACCTCCTTTAGACATTAGAACTATGGTATTCGAGAGTTAGTGTATTCAATTTCTACAAATGTTATGTATTGATGGTTCGTAAATGGCGAATTTGTTCTAATTTCGTTATAATAAACTGATGATTGAAAGGAGTAGTGAACATTCTTGGACGATAAAATTTTCAAAACATTGGAATATCGTAAAATTTTAAATAAATGTGCCGATTATACCCAGACAACGATGGGAAAGCAGGCAGTGGAGGATCTTAAACCAGTTACTCAGTTGGAGTCTGTTGAACTATTGTTACAAGCGACGGATGAAGCTTATACGGTAGATCGATTGAAGGGAACACCTTCCTTTGCTGGTATTACAGATATCACTGAAGCTTTGAAGCGCGCTCGTATTGGAGGCACATTAAATCCGCATGAACTTCTGTTCGTTAGTAATATGACTTATGGATCAAGAAGGATCAAGCGTTTTGTTGCAAGCGTTCACGATGAACAGGAAGTGAGAATTCTATACACGCTTAGTGATGGAATTTCAGAACAGAAGCCGATGGAGGATGCTATTAGAGCGTGTATTGACGATAGTTCGGAGGTTATGGACTCGGCGAGTTCTGAACTAGCGCAAATCCGCCGTGAATTAAGAACTGGAGAGGCGCGGATTCGTGAGAAACTAGATTCTATGATACGTTCTTCAACAGTCTCTAAGATGTTACAGGATCAACTAGTTACGATTCGTGGTGATCATTTTGTTATTCCGGTAAAGGCGGAACATCGTTCTTATTTCGGAGGTATCGTTCATGATCAATCCGGTTCTGGAGCGACATTATTCATTGAGCCAGAAGCCATCATGAATATGAATAACAAGTTACGTGAATTACGTATGAAGGAAGAGCGAGAGATAGAAGTTATTTTGCAGAAACTAACTGCTTTAGTGGGGGATCAATCCGAGTTGCTTGGTATTGATCTTGGATTAGTAGGTGACTTGGATTTCATATTTGCGAAGGCTCGATTGGCGCATGTGATGAAAGCTTCAATGCCGAAGATGAACAATGAGGGCTACCTCAAGTTGAAGAAAGGGAGACACCCCTTAATTCCGCTAGAACAAGTCGTTCCGATTGATGTTGAGTTAGGTAGTGAGCACACCTCGATCATTGTGACGGGACCGAATACAGGAGGAAAGACCGTTACACTCAAGACGATCGGTCTACTCAGTCTAATGGCGATGTCAGGATTATTCATTCCTGCAGAGGAAGGTAGTCAATTATGTATGTTCGATGCGATCTATGCAGATATTGGTGATGAGCAGAGCATTGAACAAAATTTGAGTACATTCTCAAGTCACATGACTAATATTATACGTATTCTGAAGCAAATGACTCCTCGAAGTCTTGTGCTTCTTGATGAGGTAGGGGCAGGTACAGACCCTGCAGAAGGTTCAGCATTAGCGATCTCTATCCTAGAATATATTCATAGATCTGGATGTCGTATGGTGGCCACAACGCACTATAGTGAGTTGAAGGCGTATGCGTATGAACGCTCAGGTATTATTAATGCTAGTATGGAGTTTGATGTAAACACGCTGAGTCCAACATATCGCTTACTGATCGGTGTACCAGGAAGAAGTAACGCTTTTGCCATTGCAGAACGTCTTGGGCTACAAGAGAGTATACTGGATTATGCTCGAGGTGAAGTGAAAGAGGATGATATGCGTGTGGAGCATATGATTGCTTCGCTTGAAGAGAATCGTTTAGGTGCGGAGAATGAACGTGAGCATGCAGAGCAACTACGGCAAGAGATGGAGAAATTACGTACGCTTCACCAACGTGAGCTTGAGAAGCTGGAGCAGCAACGTGATAAGCTATTGGAGAAAGCGGAATTCGACGCCTTGGTGATTATTGATAAAGCACGTACAGAAGCGGAGAAGATCATATCAGAACTGCGAGAGTTAGCTCAAGCAGAAGGAGCAGCGGTCAAGGAACACAAGTTGATTGCTATTCGTAAACAGCTTGAGGAAGCGGAGCCGAAGGCTCGGAAGAAGGGCCCCAGTAAAACGCAGACGAAAGCTCCTCGTGCTATTGAAGCAGGGGATGAGGTTAGAGTGTATAGTCTGAACCAGAAAGGCCATGTAGTCGAACTTGCAGGGAACAAAGAAGCTCTTGTTCAGATGGGAATTATGAAGATGAAGGTAAGTCTTGACGATCTAGAATTGATGAGCTCTGCTAAAACAGAGAACCAGCAGCAAAAGCAGCGGAACGTGACGACTCTTAATCGTACGAGGGATGAACATATTCGATCCGAGCTGGATTTACGGGGGTCTAATCTAGAAGAAGCACTGATGGAAGTAGATCGCTTCATCGATGAGGCTTTTCTTGGCAATTTAACATTGGTTTACATTATTCACGGTAAGGGAACTGGAATATTACGTACGGGAATGCAGGAATATCTTCGTAAGCACAAACATGTAAAAAGTTATCGATTGGGCAATTACGGAGAAGGTGGAAACGGAGTGACCGTAGCCGAACTGAAATAGATAGATTCAGAACTGGATACAAGGAGGTTTATGTGATACATGTTTAATGCGATTGATCGATTGCTCGCACACCCTATTGGCACACTGATTGGTTATTTTTCAGTGGGAATATTGGCGTTAATTGTGTTTCTCTCATGTTTTGAATTGGTTACGAAATACAAGTGCTGGGATGAAATTAAACGAGGAAATATATCTGTAGCTATGGCAACAGGCGGTAAAATATTCGGAATCTGTAATGTGCTGAGATTCAGTATCGAGGCTAAAGTTTCGATTTACGATTCGATGAAATGGACCTTCTTAGGTTTTTTATTACTGTTGCTTTCTTATTTTCTATTTGAGTTTTTAACGCCTGTTTTTTCAATTGATGAAGAAATAAAGAAGGATAATCGGGCGGTAGGGGTAATCTCAATGATGATCTCTATTTCACTTTCTTACTTAATTGGAGCTTGTATTTATTAACTTGAACACTAAGTTTATCTTAGGAAGGAGTTCTCTTAAGGAGAACTTCTAGGAGGGCATTACCTAATGAAAAATTTGGTACGTATTTTATTTGTGGCTGCAATAGTTTTTTTTGCAACAGGAATCATTTATTTAATGAATGTCTAGGAGGCTTAATTATGCAAACCAATATTTGTCCATGGTGTCAAACTGAAATTGTATGGGATGAAGAAATAGGTCCCGAAGCGGAATGCCCTCATTGTCAGAATGAATTAAATGAATACCGTACGATTAACATCGGACTTGATGAGGATGAAGAGCAACAACAACTAGAGCCGAAGTTTGTCCCGAACAGTCCAGAAGATGATCTAGATTCTGAGGATTACTGGGATGAGGATATTAATGGGGGCATTGCAGCTTTCCGTGCGCTAGATAAATATGAGACGACGCATGACTTGATTGATTATGATGCGACGGTTGCTAAAGTGTTGGACGAGCAGTTGGAAGTGCTTGAATGTCCACACTGTCACGAATACATGTTACTTGCAGGTCAACAGAAGGTTACGAATTCAGACTATAAACCTTTCGTATTTAATGCACTTCAAGCTCCTATACTGAGTGCACCTTTTACGATTAATATGTATATTTGCTCCGGTTGCTTCCATGTTGAGAGCTCATTAAATAATGAAGATCGTATACGTTTCATTGAAGGGTTAAATGCTAAGAAGCTTTAAGTCTTAGCGATATAAATAAAGTTGAAATTTAGCCCTTACCATTGGTGAGGGCTGTTTATTGTTTGTACTCTGCTGTGTATATCTTCGAGTATAGTCATCGATTGGGCAAGGGTTTAGTCGTTCTAGTAAGGGAGAACAGTTCCATCTCTGGTCGGGGGTTACCTGATATAACATCAGCAAGTAAATCCGCTGCAATCATACTAGTGATCGTTCCATTACCTCCATAACCTTCTATAAAATAGCAGTGAGGGTATCGTGGATGTGGGCCAATCATTGGAAGTCCATCATGAGTTGATCCGAAGATGGAAGCCCAGGAATAGTCAATGGTAAGTGGACCGAAATTAGGAAATAGTGATTTAACTTCATGGAGCAACTTTTGGCTCTGATGGATAAGTCTTACTTCTCGATCTTCAGGGTCAATAACGACTTCATCCAGTCCTCCAGCTACAATTCTACCTTCAGGAGTTGTTCTCATATACAGATAAGGGCGAGCCGTTTCCCATATGAGACATCGTTCGTGCCATTCACTCAAATCTACGACAGGATTAGTTACGATAGCATAAGTGGTATTTAAATACGCATTAGCGTCTGGTTTGAACTCCTGTGTCTCGTATCCTAACGCAAACACAACCTTTTTAGCATAAATTTGGTGATTGTTGGTGTGACATATGACACCGTCTTGTTTATATTCATATGAATTGATTTCTGAATTAACGAAAACTGGAACACCTTGCTTATGAGCGCTGGCTACTAGTGCTTGGCACAATTGAATGGCGTTCACCTCCGCATCTCCATGGGTGCAAAGCGCAGCATGTTTAGAGAAGGGGAAGGAGGAGACGATTCGCTGTTCGTTCCAATATTCTACATCGAAGCCATGCTTCATAAGATTCATGTATTCTTCCTTGAGTATGGTGATGTCTTCTTCACTACTTGCAAAATAAAAACTGCTACGCGGTATAAACTGCGTTTCGAATATGAGCTTATCTTGAATGGCGCGTAACTTATTAAGAGCTTCTCTGCACATTTTATAGTACGATACGCCTACCTCTTCACCGAATGAGTGCATGAAGGAGGTTAGCGATTTATCATTTGCAAATTGCAGTAATCCAGCGTTGGCAGCTGTTGTACCTTTACCAATATCTCTTTTATCCACTAGAACGGTATTCACTTGCTGTAATGAGAGTAAGTAAGAGACTAATGCGCCTGCTATTCCCCCACCAATCACAAGACAATCACAAGTGATATCGTGATCCAGAACAGGATATTGTGGGAGTTCCTGCATGGTTGTGGACCAAGCAAGAGATCCTATATTTAAATGCATCTTCAACGCTCCCTATAATAAATTACGAACTGAGAATTTTTCACATAGAAATATATGCTCTGGATATACTATTCCTTGTCCAAAATTATTTACTCAGGAGGGAAATAAAAATATGCAGTCTACGCAAATGCAGCCACTTACAAATAAAGAATTGGATTATATTATGGATTCTATTTCCAATGAAGATATGTTGATTAAACAATGTACAGTCACAGCGGCTAATTCGCAGAACCAGAATGTTCAACAGGCCTGCCGAAGCTATATTCAAAGTATGGAACATCATTTAGATACGCTTGTTCAAACGTTACAGCAGCATCAACAAGTAGCACCTACACATATGCAACAATAATGAAATAAATAACAAAAGGAGGAAATAAAATAATGAATCAGAGCAACTCAGCATCTTTGCCCGAACAAGATTTACTAAATACGATCCTATGCGATTTGAAAAGAACAGTAGGAGAATATACAACGGCTACAACCGAATCTGCCTGTCCCACGGTACGTCAAATGTTCACCCACCTTACGAATGATACACTACGGCTACAGGGAGAAGTGTTTCAATTAATGCAACAACAGAATCAGTATGTAGTCCCTAGTAAAGCGTTGCGTGAAGAACTTGACAAGCAGATACAGCAATCTCAAAAAACACAACAGCAATCTCGCCAATTCGTTCAGCAGACGTTAGACGGAGTGGGACAATTTCAACCTATGGCTCAGCAACAACCTAATTCTCAGAATTCTAATTACATGTAGCTTTTTCTTGAGATTATCAAGTATGTTTAGTGGACCATTCCTTGAGTTATAAAAAAGAGGAATGGTTTTTCTATGCACAAACTCTTAATTATTGTAATATAAGTATTAATCTCTTTCCGCAGGCATTCATGAATATGAAATTATGAATAAGAATACCTGTGGGAGGCAAGTGCTGGAGGATGACTTATGAAGGAACTGAACGATCTAAAGTTGAAGCTGTTAGAGCTTTTGAAAGAGGATGCGAGAAGATCCCCTGCTTTACTGTCTACACTTCTTGGTGTAAGTGAAGATGAGGTCAAGACGACAATAGCCGAGCTTGAGAGTGATCATGTCATTGTGAAGTACGCCGCAGTTGTTAACTGGAGTAAAATAGAAGATGAGAAGGTTACTGCGCTAATTGAAGTGCAGATTACGCCAGAGCGGGGACGTGGATTCGAAGGGATTTCTGAACGTATTTATTTGTTTCCTCAGGTTAAATCGGTATACTTGATGTCGGGCGCTTATGACTTACTTGTTGAAGTAGAAGGGCGTAATTTAAGAGATGTAGCGAATTTTGTTTCTGAGAAGTTATCGACGATTGATTCTGTACTATCCACCAAAACCAACTTTATTCTAAAAAAATACAAACAAGATGGTATTATCTTAGACGAACATGAAGAAGATAACCGCCTCATGATTTCACCGTGAAGGAAGATGTGAGTGTCATGATCTTAAATGAAGATCTTGCAAAAGAAAATAACAAATCCATGGAATCATATTTAGCGCCGCTCGTTAGGGATATTGCTCCTTCGGGTATTCGTAAATTTTTTGATCTTGTATCTGCTAGCAAAGACATTATTACGCTAGGAGTAGGAGAGCCAGACTTTATTACTCCATGGCATGTTCGTGAGGCTTGTGTTTACTCATTAGAACGTGGATATACAAGATATACTTCTAATGCAGGTATGCCAGAGTTACGTGAAGCTATTGGGAAATATCTGTATGACAGTTTTCGTGTATCTTACGAACCGCAGCAGCAAATTTTAGTGACAGTTGGGGGCAGTGAAGCGATAGATCTAGCCCTTCGAGCACTCATTGTTCCTGGCGATGAAATTCTCATACCGGAACCTTGCTATGTATCGTATTCTCCAATTACTTCAATTGGAGGAGGCGTTCCGGTAGGAATTGAGACGAATGCTGAGAATGGCTTTAAGCTGACTGCTGAAGCGCTGGAGGCGAGGATTACATCTAAGTCTAAGGTACTGATTCTAAGCTATCCAAGTAATCCTACGGGTGCCATTATGACATATGAGGATTGGCTTCCAATAGCTAAAGTGGTAGAGAAGCATGACTTGATCGTCATTTCAGATGAAATCTATGCAGAACTTACGTATAACGAAAAGCATGTTAGTTTTGCATCTATTCCAGGAATGATCGACAGAACGATCTTAGTAAGTGGTTTCTCGAAGGCATTTGCCATGACAGGTTGGAGAATGGGCTATGCTTGTGGTCATAAGGATATTATTGCAGCGATGCTCAAAATTCACCAATATACTGTAATGTGCGCTCCAGTGATGGGTCAAGTAGCTGCTTTGGAGGCGTTAACTAATGGTCTTGAAGAAAAAGATCGTATGGTTGATTCTTACAATCAAAGAAGACGTCTAATTGTTCAAGGTTTCCGTGATATAGGCCTAGATTGTCATGAACCTCAAGGTGCCTTCTATGCTTTTCCTAGTATTGAGAGTACAGGATTATCTTCAGATGATTTCGCACAAAGGTTACTTGTAGAAGCGAAAGTGGCTGCTGTACCTGGCAATGTATTTGGTCTAGGTGGAGATGGATTTCTCCGATGTTCATATGCAACTTCAGTTACTCAATTGAATGAAGCGCTGGATCGAATTGGCCGATTTGTGGATCAATTAAAAAAAGAGTGAATAATGTAATTTTTGAGTTCATAAATATTTCTCTTTAATTTATTTGATATTATGTTATAATTTTCCTCTGTGAGCATAATTAGACTATCTAGGGGGGCTCTTATGTTGTGTACTGATTATGATCTACCCACATATCTCGGAAGTTATGCTGCCGAAGGAAATCGTAATAAATGGTCAACGCATGCAACTGATTCTTCTCTAAGGGACAATGTGCTGGAAGATGAGATCCAAGTTCTTCGTAGTAAAATGGAACAAACATTTACTCAGGAGAAGTCATTTACTTCCGATATTGTTATTGAAATCAGTATAATGCTAGACCAAAAAATTAATGAATATATGAGAATATGTGGCGCCAAAAAATAGTGTCATTAAAGAAGATCCGATGATGTCGGGTCTTCTTTTTATATCTATTGCAGATATGATATATTAGAGTAACTAGTTATAAGGGGGAGCAGACGTTGAAAATTATAGGTAGGCTCATTGTTATTTTGTCGGCATTAATCATGCTAACTGCATGTGGACAGGATAAGGCCGATGTAACGATTTTTATTACAGACGATAAAGCTAACCCTTCTCTGATCAGCGAGGAGCTAGAACAGAGATTACAGGAGAAGTTAGGGGAGGAGCTTACGGTTCAAATCGTAGCCGCTCCGATGTTCGTTCAGCAGAAGTTAATGGTGGAGTATGCGGCTGGTGAGAATGACATTATCATTTTGCCAGAGAATGAAATGAAGAGATATGGTAAAGAGGGGACAAATATTGCCCTTGATTCGTATTTCGATACAGAAATGTATTCAGATGGTGTATTTGAGGGTGGCTCCTTGGATGCTGAGAATAATATCAAGCTAGAGAAGCATCTATATGGTATTCCAGTTTCTCAGATGAAAGCCTTTCAAGATTTACAATACACCGGTGAGGAATTGTACGCTACGATTGTACCTTCTGCCGATTCTAAAGAGAATGCTGTTAAAGTATTGAAAGCGTTGACTGAATAAAACTCAGAATGATAACCATTATTTATGCATATTAAACAATTTTGGAGGGATACAGATGAAAGTTTACACACGATCGGGTGATGAAGGAGAAACATCAGTAATCGGGGCTAGGGTGACCAAAGACGATAATCAGGTAGAGGCTTATGGAACAATCGATGAATTAAATAGTTTTGTTGGACAAGCGATTAGTTTAATGGTTGACGATGAGCAATTTACTGATCTGAAGGAGCAACTGCTAGAGATTCAACAGGAGCTATTCGATTGCGGTTCAGACTTGGCCTTTGTGAATCTCAGCGAGAGTAAGTACAAAGTATCTGAATCGATGTCTGAGCGGCTTGAGCTTTGGCTCGACACTTGTGAACAAGAGAATCCACAACTGGAACGTTTCATTCTACCCGGAGGAACTTTGCTCGCGTCTACACTTCACGTATGTCGGACGGTGTGTCGCCGCGCAGAACGCAGGACCGTTACATTAGGAAAGGGTAAGGAAATCAATCCTGCAGTACGTAAATATCTGAATCGTCTATCTGACTACTTCTTCGTCATAGCTAGAACGGTGAATGTGCGTAGTGGGGTGGCTGATATTGAGTATGTACGTAGTAAAAAGGTATTTCGATCAGGCAAATGACACAATCACAATACTATAATCCAATAACATATGTGATTCCCACAGAAGAAGAGGGATGGAAGCTCAAGGATATATTGCAGCGAAGGTTAGGTGTATCTCGTAAATTGCTATCTCGTTTGAAACAGAGCGAAGAAGGTATTCACTTGAATGGTGAAAGAGTCTATATTAGTGTTTCAGTTAGGAGTGGAGATGTGGTGGAGATCCGAATGGAGCAGGAATCCTCGGATGATATTTTACCACAGCCCATTCCTTTTGATATATTGTTTGAGGATGAGCATTTGCTAGTAGTGAACAAGGAAGCAGGAGTGATCGTTCATCCTACAAAGGGTCACTATACAAATACGCTTGCTAATGGTGTGGTCCATTATTGGCTTGAACAAGGACAACGGTTTCGGTTTCGACCCGTACATAGGCTGGATCAGGACACTTCTGGCGTTATCGTCATTGCTAAGAATCCATATGTACACCAACATATTTCTGAGCAAATGGCAGATAATAAAGTAGACAAAAACTATATTGCGCTAGTTCATGGTACGCCTCATCCTTCGGAGGGGATCATTGACGGTCCGATTGATAGAGATCCTGAAGATCCTCATCGTAGAATCGTGACGGAAACGGGGTATGCTTCTTTGACGCGTTATAGACTTCTTGAAAAATATAAGAATGCGTCCATGGTAACATTGAAACTAGAAAGTGGTCGGACGCATCAGATTCGTGTTCATATGACATCTATAGGTTGTCCGCTTATCGGAGATACATTCTATCAACACCCTTATTATAGTGAAAAGAAAGATCAGGAAGAGAAGACAGAGACCCAGACCGAGACCGAGGTAAGGGAGCTTGATCAATATATGGGGCGTCAAGCCTTACATGCAAATGAATTATCATTTTTTCATCCTATATTGCATCAATTTATGACCTTTAAGGCTCCTCTACCGCTAGATATGCAGCAACTTCTTCATAAATTGCTTGGTTCGGTGTGATGATCAATATGAATTTGACGGGAGGAATAATACAATATGGCGAAATTAACAGTGTATCAATATCCTAAATGCAGCACATGTCGAAATGCTGTGAAATGGTTACAAGCTCATGCACATGAACTTGAACTACGACATATCGTCGAGGAACCACCTACGGTGTCAGAGCTGAAGCAACTTATCCCCAATAGTGGTTTAGAACTCAAAAAATTTTTCAATGTAAGTGGAGAGGTCTATAAACAAATGGGTCTAAAAGATAAACTTGCAGAACTTAGTACGGATGAACAGATCGAACTCCTTTCTTCGAATGGCATGCTTATTAAGCGCCCGATCGTGACAGATGGGAGTCAGGTTACAGTTGGATTTAAAGAAGATCAATATGACAATTTGTGGGGTGATGTTTAAACACCCCAAGGGTTTGATAGTTATGATATACTAGTTGAATCACTTTAATTGTAGGTGAATTACAGGATACAAGGAGCGGTAAAGAGTGACACGCAATAATCAACAATCTATTATGCTGGTCGATGGAATGGCCATATTATTTCGAGCTTATTTTGCAACAGCTACTAGCGGTTATATCCGCCGGACTAAGGCTGGAATTCCTACGAATGCCGTCTATGGCTTCGTTCGTTATTTTTGGGATGCTGTACAGACTTTTAATCCGAGTCATGTCGTTTGCTGCTGGGATCTTGGTGGTGGGACTTTCCGTGCCGAGGAATTTGCAGCTTATAAAGGGAATCGATCGGAAGCGCCTGATGATCTTGTGCCTCAGTTCGCCTTGATTCGTGAAGTGGTGGATAGTTTCGGTATTCCAAATATTAGTTACCAAGGTTTTGAAGCAGATGATTGTATAGGTACATTAGCATCACATTATAGCGAAGATATGAACGTGACAATCTTAACGGGGGATCATGATTTATTGCAGCTTGTGAGCCCGCAAACGAGTGTGATTATTATGAAAAAAGGGCATGGAAATTACAAAGTATATACACCCGAATCTTTGTACGAAGAGAAGCAATTACTTCCTCGTCAAATTATTGATGTTAAGGCATTGATGGGTGATGCTAGTGACAATTACCCAGGCGTACGTGGGATAGGTGAGAAGACGGCGATGAAGCTAATTCAAGAGTATGGGTCCGTAGAGAGCGTTCTAGAGAATCTTAATCAGTTATCAGCTAGTGTGCGAACTAAGATTGAGAATGATCTGGAAATGTTACATTTGTCGCGTAGACTTGCCGAGATTCATTGTAACGTTCCTATCGAATGCCAACTGGATGGTTGTATGCTAGAACTTGATCAATTTCTCATAACATCTAAATTTGAAGAGCTTGAAATGAGTAGTCTATGTGGACTGATAGGAGTGGAAGTCGTTTAGTGAAGATGTCTTGGGGGAAACTCAACAGAAAGAATATAAGCATAGGTATGTTAGCCATGCTATTTATAGGATCTTGGTTACTGTCTGGTAGTGTGGATACTTCTTATGCCGCTTCTAAAGCCACAGTTAAAAGTGAAACAAAGAAGGTAACCGTTAGCGGTCGAACCTTCACAGTTCAGACAGTGACGATTCCTAAAGGTACGCCTGTTACCTTAGGGCTTGCCAAAGGCCAAGTCGGAGCAACACAGAATTTCAACGCTATTGTAAAAGCATATGGAGCTCAGGCTGCTATTAATGGGGCTTTCTTCGAAGCTTATGGTGGCCCAACAGATTCTTATGGTAATTTGATCGTGGATGGTAGGGTCGCACATATTGGACGTTACGGCACGACCATCGGCTTCAAAACCGATGGTTCAGTGCTAATGGATAACTTGTATATCAGTATTACAGGGAAGGTTACAGGAACAAAAGGGCGTTCTCAGAGCTGGTATGCAACCTTTGTCAATCGTACCCCTGCGGTCAACGCAAGTAACAGTATATTATTTACCCAAGATCGTGGAGCACGTGTAGGCTTTAAGGGTGGGATTGCTGTTGTGATTGTGGATGGTAAGGTGAAAGATATAATGTCTAATAATAATGTGGCTATTCCTCCAAAAGGTTATGTTATTGTGTATAGTGGCACACAAAAGTCAATGGCAGATCGTTTCGAGATTGGAGCAACGGTAGAGATGAATGTTGCTTATAAAGATCCTAATGGAAAGTCTATCCCATGGGAAGATGTTGTTACCGCTGTTGGAGCGGGACCACGCCTCGTGAAGGATGGTAAGGTTTCTTTATCGCCTGCTGGAGAAGGATTTCAGGATCAGAAAATTTTGAGTAGTTCTGCTGCGCGTAGCGGTATTGCCGTTAAAGCAGATGGCTCAGTCATGATTGCAACTGTATCTGGAGCCACTATGAAACAATGGGCTGAAATTATGAGTAAGATGGGTGTCAAACAGGCTATGAATCTGGACGGTGGGGCTTCCTCTGCAATGTATGGTAATGGAAGAACTATAACCAAAGCGGGTAGATTGCTAAGTAATACGTTAGTTTTCGGAAATAGCCTGAATAAATAGAAATAAATGAATTGTTGATGTAATTCACCAGGTATCTAAAGCATATAGGAGGTATTTAGAATGAATTTACTGGGAGCTATTGAAGCTGGAGGCACTAAATTTGTATGTGGAATAGGAACGGAAGATGGAAAGGTTGAGGAACGGGTAAGTTTCCCGACAACAACACCCGCTGAGACGATGGCAAAGGTGGACTCTTTTTTTGAAGGTAAAGGAGTACAAGCTATCGGAGTGGGATCATTCGGTCCGATCGACCCTGTGAAGGGAAGTGCTACTTACGGTTATATAACTACAACACCTAAGCCGCATTGGAGTCAGTACGATATTGTAGGACATCTGAGTTCACAATTTAACGTTCCTATTGGCTTTGATACGGATGTGAATGGAGCTGCTCTGGGTGAACATCTATGGGGTGCTGGACAGGGAAAAGACAGTTGTCTTTATATTACTGTAGGTACTGGCATTGGAGCGGGTATAGTTGTTAATGGAGAGCTAATACACGGTTTATCTCATCCTGAGATGGGTCATATATTAGTACGTCGTCATCCAGAAGATTCCTACGAGGGATTCTGTCCTTATCATGGAGATTGTTTGGAAGGGCTTGCAGCAGGTCCGGCCATTAGTAAGCGTTGGGGTGTCCCAGCCGTTGAACTAAGTGCTGATCATCCTGCATGGCAAATGGAGGCTTATTACTTAGCCCAAGCCATAATGAATTACATATTGATTGTATCACCTGAGAAGATTATAATGGGTGGTGGCGTTATGAAGCAGCCACAGTTGTTCCCACTTATTCATAAGGAACTTAAAAATCTGTTGAATGGTTATGTTCAACATTCAGCTCTAAATGACGATATTGAACAGTATATTGTCTCGCCACAACTGGGTGATAATGCAGGTCTTTGTGGTGCATTGGCATTAGCCAAGATGGCGTTGTCATAATTTCACCCATTTTGTATAAGATGATTGACGATAGGATAGTTTATGTTATTATTGGTTTAACAGTATAGCAGTGAAATAATGAGGAAGCACCTCTCTTACTTTTATGTAAGAGGGGTGCTTTTTTTGTGTTGTACTGAAACAAGGGAGGCGTGTGTCATGCAAATCGTATTTATGAATCGTCTGGTGAAGGAATTGGGAAGCGATGAAGTATTAGCAGCACAGGTATGGATTGGAGAAGAGGAAGGAATATGGCATCTAGGTTGGAGAGATTTACTTATAGGTGATGAAACAAATGATAGCATATGGTATGAAGGGATATCGTGGAATGAAATGTTGTGCATTTATCGACATGGTCTGGCAATGAAGTTAGTGGAGGGGTATAGGCCCTTAATTGAAGGTGTATTCCATGAAGATGAGGAACTACGAGGCAAAGGGAGTACAGTGCAGAAGTTATATTGTTACAGTGAGCTCCATTTACGTGAGGAACTATATGTACAATTAAGTTCATGGAGACGCAAGAGGGCAGGAACTGAACATAAAGCACCCTATTTCATTGCAAGCAACAAAGTCCTTCGACTTATTAGTACTTTCATACCACATAACGTGGAGGAGTTGTTACAACTACCTGGAGTTGGAGTGAATAAAGTAGAAGAGTACGGAACAGATATATTGGAGATTACTTCTCTCGTTGAACGGCGTCATCGGTTTCCGTTGGATTGGGTATACACCTCATTAAGTGAAGAAGTGTATACAGCATGGGTATTTAAGCAGAAGGAGCAGAAGTATAAAGATGAGCTTGATAAATATAGAATGCATCATAAACTACTACAAGGTATTTCAGAGAAGAAGAATTTGGATCAATTAAGACAAGAATGCAATGTGAAACGTAAAGAGTTAATTGAAGCTTTGGAGGAGCTAGAGAAGGCGGGGTATAGTACAGAGACCTTGATAGAGATTGAGTTACAGGGTATGAATCATGAGGAACAAGTGGCTGTATGGTCAGCTTTTGAGGAGTTAGGGGATACATTCTTGAAGCCTGTACTGCAACGTGTTTATGGGACGGATAAGGAATCTGTAAAGATTGGAAGTACTGAACTGCTATATGAACGTATACGGATGATCCGCATCCGCTTTCGTAGAATGTTGGACTCTAGGAGAAACGTAAGCTAGCATAAACAAAAGGACGAAGAAATTTCTGCATTTAGAGCATTTCTTCGTCCATCTGTTGTACTATTTAGATCCAATCTTTTTTGCGGAACATATAGAACATCCCGAAACCTAAAGCCACCATAAAGCCAAGGACCACATAATAACCGTATTTCCATTCTAGCTCAGGCATATGGACGAAGTTCATACCAAAGATACCAGTGATAAGTGTTAGGGGCATGAATATGATGGTAATTGCTGTTAGAACTCTCATGATTTCGTTGGCACGATTGTCAATACTGGACTGATATGCTTCACGTAAGTTACCCATGAGATCGCGATACGTTTCAAAAGTTTCGGATATTTTTACTGTGTTTTCATAAATGTCACTAAAATATTTTTGCAACTGATCGTCGATTAGTCGGAGATCTTTCTTGTTAAGGATATTAATTACTTCTTTTTGTGGCACGAGTGATTTCTTCAGCCATAATATTTCACTTCGGAGCCCAATAATTTCAATCAGATGAGTTTTCTTGGTGCGCATCAGGATATCTTCTTCTAATTTCTCAATCTTGGCTTCAATTCGGTCACCAACGGAGAAATAGTTGTCTACAACTAAGTCGATGAGTAGATATAGGAATCGATCGGGTTCGCTAACTTCTTGTTCCCAAAGTATGGGTTTTAATGTGCGAAGTTCATTAATTTTCTGATTCGTGATCGTAATAATATAATGTCTACCCAAGAATACGCTAAGTGCGCGTAAGAATATTTCCTCATCATCGAATCGAATGCTATTGATGACTATGAAGTAATGGCTCTCATATATTTCAATTTTAGGACGTTGTTCATCTTCATGTAGGCAATCTTCTACTGCTAAGTCATGTAGTGAGAATAAGGGTTGTAGCTCTATGAGGTCTTGTGCGTCAGCATCAATCCAGTAGAATCCTTCTGTAGGTGGGGTTAATGTAAGTTCAATGTTGTCAATTGGGGTGAACACACCCTCATTTACCAAACGTATCTTCATCTAGTATCACTCCTTCATCCCCAAAGGTTGCGTGGGGAAGCGCCAATTACGCGCATACGAAAGAGAATGCTTTATCAGGGGGAGATTTTAAAGAGAAAGTATAAGCTACATACTCTTCACATGGAAATGAATATTGCCCACTACCGATAAGCTTATTCTCATTGTATGCGGTTGTACTGCAAGTTGAAACAGCTCAGGCCTGGGGTCGCCATCCATCTTCCATGTCACCTCTTTCATTACCGAGTTTCAATACTTGTATAGTATAACGCCGGGTCATCGACCTTACAAGAAGAATTATAATCATCTATTTCTAGTCTATAGACTATGCATCCGTAAGGCAAATGTGAGTGGGGAAAATGAAAATGAATTTCGGTTCTTGACGAAGCAGGATAGATGATTTAAAGTTAGTCATAATTACATGTTAAATGTAATTTAATTTATTAAATATTAAAATAAATGAATACAGCGAAATCTTATCAAGAGCAGGTGGAGGGACAGGCCCGATGAAACCCGGCAACCGGCGTTTAACGACGCACGGTGCTAATTCTTGCAGGAAATGATGCCCATGGTGGCTTCATTTGCTGAGAGATGAGAGAGGCGCATATATTAAGCAATTATGACCTTTCTCCTAAATTTGGATAAGGGTCATTTTTGTTTATAAATGGCTTTCCTCAGATATGGTTATCGCCAGCTTCAGCCAAAGGAGTGTAATCATAATGCCAATCAAGATTCCAGACGCTTTACCTGCTAAAGAAATTCTTATGGGGGAAAATATTTTTGTCATGGATGAGAGCCTTGCTTATCATCAAGACATACGCCCACTACGTATTGCTATTCTTAACTTAATGCCTACGAAAGAAACAACAGAAGCTCAAATTCTTCGTCTGCTTGGAAACTCACCCCTTCAAGTAGATATTGTGCTACTTCATCCGAGTTCCCATACGTCTAAGAATACTTCTAAGGAGTATTTGAGAACCTTCTACAAAACATTCGATGAAGTGAAATACAGTCGATTCGATGGTTTGATTATTACGGGGGCTCCTGTCGAGCAAATGGATTTCGAGGAAGTTAATTATTGGGGTGAGCTACAAGAAATATTTGAATGGAGTAAGACGCATGTTACTTCAACTCTCCACATTTGTTGGGCTTCTCAAGCTGGACTGTATCATCATTTCGGCGTTCCTAAGTGGGATATGGACGAGAAAATATTTGGCGTATTCTCACATACAGTGGCCTTGCCTAATGTGAAACTGTTGAGAGGATTTGATGAATTATTTCATGTTCCTCATTCCCGTCATACAGAGGTTCGCCGGGAGGATATCGAAGGGATCGATGAATTAGAGATTTTATCTGAGTCTGAAGAGGCTGGAATATATTTAGTAGCTACAAAGGATGGTAAACAAATCTTTGTTACCGGTCATGCTGAGTATGATCCTTTCACGTTGAAATGGGAGTATGAACGGGACATTGCGAAAGGCATGACTATGGCACTTCCACAACATTATTATCCTAACAATGATCCTAATCGTACTCCGCCTGCTGTATGGAGAGCGCATGCTAATTTATTATTCGCAAACTGGCTCAATTACTATGTATACCAAGAAACACCTTTTGATATAGGCGAGACTGCTGAAGTGTGGCCACAAATATAGTGACGGATAATAAGGGGGATATGGTATGGAGAAGAAATCATTACAAATTGAGAGTAGATTGGCGCAAATGGGTTCAATTGAAGAACCTGTGACAGGAGCTGTTAATTTTCCGATCTATCAAGCTACTGCATTCCGTCATCCTGGACTTGGGAAGAGCACAGGATTTGATTATTCTCGTACGAAGAATCCAACACGTAAAGTATTAGAAGATGCCGCTGCTGAACTAGAATCAGGGGATGCAGGGTTCGCATGTAGCTCAGGAATGGCTGCATTGCAGACCGTTTTTGCACTATTTGGACAGGGGGATCATTTGATTGTATCTCTGGACTTGTATGGAGGGACATACCGTCTATTAGAACGAATTCTTTCTAAATTCGGCGTAAGTGCTTCATATGTAGATACGAATGATCTAGATGCTCTGGAGACCGCCAGACGCCCTAATACGAAAGCTGTTTTTATAGAGACGCCGACGAATCCATTAATGATGATTACGGATATTGAAGCTGTCTGTACATGGGCACAACGACATAAGTTACTTACCATTGTGGATAACACGCTGATGACGCCGTTCTTTCAACGTCCAATTGAATTAGGAGCTGATATTATCGTTCACAGTGCTACCAAATATTTGGGTGGCCATAACGATGTCCTAGCCGGTCTAATTATTACTAAAGGACAAGAGTTATCTGAAGAAATGTTCTTCTTACACAATTCCATCGGGGCTGTTCTTGGTCCAACGGATGCATACCAATTAATGCGTGGAATGAAGACTTTAGCACTTCGGATGGAACGTCATGAAAGTAATGCCATCCAAATGGCTCAATATTTGCTCACTCACTCAGCTGTTGCTGAGGTGTTCCATCCTGTTCTACCTGATCATCCAGGTCACGATATTCAGAAAAAGCAATGTAGTGGGAACACAGGAATATTCTCATTCAAAGTGAAGGATGCCCGCTATGTAGAACCGCTATTAAGACATATTCGTCTGATTGCTTTTGCAGAAAGCTTAGGTGGCGTAGAATCCTTAATGACCTATCCAGCTGTGCAGACTCATGCAGACATTCCACTTGAGATTCGTGAAGCTATTGGCGTAGATGACCGTCTTCTTCGCTTTTCGGTTGGGATTGAGCACGTGGATGATTTGATTGCAGATCTTGGTGGGGCTCTTGATGCAGCTCGTCAAGAAATCGAAGGAGGAGAACAGCGATGAGTGAACCCAAAGATCCGTCCCGTAACGAGTTGAACTTTGCAACGAAATTACTCCATTTCGGGTCAGAATTTGATCGTACTACTGGAGCTTCGAGTGTACCGATATATCAGGCATCAACGTTTCATCATGAAGATATTTTTAACCCACCACAGCATGATTATAGTCGTTCAGGGAATCCAACGCGTCAAGCATTGGAAGATTATATTGCCTTGTTGGAAGGTGGGGAACGAGGATTCGCATACTCTTCCGGAATGGCGGCGATTTCTAGCACATTTATGATGTTCTCATCGGGAGACCACATGATCGTGACGGAAGACGTTTATGGGGGGACATACCGCTTATTAACGAGTATTTTAAGTAGACTCGGTATTGAGACTACCTTTGTTGATATGACAGATCTAGAGAACGTTAAGGCAGCGTTGAGACCTAATACAAAAGCGGTATATATGGAGACTCCTTCTAATCCTACCTTGAAAATTACGGATGTTGCTGCGGTTACGAATTGGGCTAAGGAGCATGAGCTCATTACTCTGCTAGATAATACGTTCATGACACCGCTATTTCAGCGTCCAATAGAGCAAGGTGTGGATATTGTGTTACATAGTGCTACCAAATTTCTTGGGGGTCACAGTGACGTTCTTGCAGGTTTAGCCGTAGCTCGCACAGCTTCGCTAGGAAATGAATTGAAGCAATTACAGAATGGACTAGGTACGGTTCTTGGACCTCAAGACTCTTGGCTACTTATTCGTGGAATGAAAACGTTAGAAGCGAGGATGAATCATAGTGAGATTAGTGCCATGAAGCTAGCAACTTGGCTAGATGAGCGTAGTGATATCGTGAACGTATACTATCCTGGTTTAACCAATCATCCAGGGCGTGAGAATCATGAGAAGCAGTCTACAGGTTATGGGGCAGTGGTCTCCTTCGACGTGGGCTCTGGTGAGCGGGCTAAACAAGTGTTAAACAGTGTTAAAATACCTTTAGTTGCAGTAAGTTTAGGTGCTGTTGAGAGTATATTGTCTTACCCAGCCATGATGTCTCATGCGGCTATGCCAATTGAAGTTCGAGCTGCACGTGGGATTACTGATGGATTACTTCGATTCTCGGTTGGACTTGAGCATATTGAGGATTTAATCCAGGATCTTGACCAAGCTTTACGAGGATAAGGAAGAAGGGCTGTCCAAAGTGGGTGTCTATACTGACACAGGACTTAAGATAGTCCCTTTTTTCTTTTCTTGAATTTTGGGAAGAGGTTTATTGTTTATGATTTAAGTTTTTCTATCCTACACAATATGTTAATATGGAAAAGTCACCATATGATATCATGTCTAAATATCTATAAATTTATTAAGGGAGGTTACCAGTCGATGAGTACGGTAGACCGTATCCTAGATAGAGTACTAAAAGGCGAACGCCTTGAACTGGAAGATAGTGTTAGATTGTTTGAAAGCGATGAGATTGAGAAGTTAGGGCACACAGCGGATATTCTCATGAAACGGAAACATCCGGATCCGATCACAACTTTTGTTATAGGTCGTAATGTGAACTATACCAATATATGTGATACATATTGCCGCTTTTGTGCATTTTATCGTAAGCCGGGTTCACCTGAAGGATATGTATTACCGGATGAAGTGATTTTTCAGAAAATCAAAGAAACCGAAGATGTTGGGGGTACAGAAATTCTAATGCAGGGTGGAACCAATCCAGATCTTCCATTCAGCTATTATACAGATCTTCTTAAGGCGATTAAGCAACGTTTCCCTAATGTTACGATGCATTCCTTCTCACCTGCCGAAATTACTAAGATGCAGGAAGTTTCAGGAGGTCTGTCGTTGGAAGAGGTCGTTCGTCTGCTTCATGAAGCTGGACTAGATTCTCTTCCTGGGGGCGGAGCTGAAATTCTGGATGATCGCATCCGTTCGAAGATTAGCCGTCTTAAGGGAACTTGGCGTGAGTGGATGGATATTATGCAAATTGCACACAGACAAGGCATGAATACAAGTGCAACGATGGTTATTGGATTCGGTGAGACGATGGAAGAACGAGCTTTGCACATGCTGCGAATTCGTCAAGCCCAAGATGAGTGTATTAGTAATAAGTATAACTCTAAAGGCTTTTTGGCATTCATTCCATTTACTTTCCAGCCCGATAATACGAATCTTGTCCGTGAACGTGAAACCCCTGAAGCCTACCTAAAGACTGTAGCAATGGGACGAATCATACTTGATAATGTGCCACACTTACAGTCTTCATGGGTAACGATGGGTCCTGAAATAGGTAAATTGTCTCTGAGCTATGGCTGTAACGATTTCGGTAGTACCATGATGGAAGAGAACGTGGTTTCTTCAGCGGGAGCTGTTCATAAAGTGAACATTGAATCCATTCTTACCTTGATCCGTGAAGCAGGTAAAATTCCAGCACAACGCAATACAAGATACGATATATTAAAAGTATTCGAAGAAGGCACTCATGCTGATCGTGATTTCGTGATGCAGAACTAATCTTTATATTTTAACCCCGCTTTCTTCATTGAGAGCGGGGATTTTTTACGTCATTTTTTGAAAAGAAATGAAACAGAAGGAATGTGAGTAAAGGGGATAAAGGTTATCTATGATCGGCTGACAGCGCTACAAATCCGATAACGAACCCTTCAAACGTAGCAAGAAGTACTACCTGAGAAATCTTAGCTTGTTTTCCATTAACCCCTTCCGTATATCCCTTGTTCAGAGACCATATACTTAACAAGGATAACGAAAGGAGTGATCTCCATGGAATGGTTCAGAATAACTGTTAAGACAGGTTCCTCACAAGAAGAGGATTCATTCTACCGTATCGTTACAAAGAAAAATAAGGAACTACATAAAAAATTCAGATCGTTGAAGTTGAGTCACGCTACCCAAGATGGAATATCAGTATGGAAATGCACGGGGAGTGAACAGAAAGTATCCATGGGAGATGAGAAATCCTCCTTATTTCATTCGGTGGCGGAAGCAGTCGCTGAAATCATATTAGAAATTAAGGAAAAACAAATAGTGGAGGGGCTTCTCGATAAAGAATTTGATTTCTCTGGTAAGGAGGAACTCGAACGCGTCGTAGAACATTGTTTATCGTTATTGGCCAAAGGGGAAGAATCACCCAATGATTCATGGAAACGTCGACATAAAAAGCTGATTAAGCCAATAGAAAAATGTCTGTTGGAGTATTCAACCTTTAATCTGGATGGATTTATTATGTTCAGACAAAGGGAATACGCCTCCGAACTAAGAGAAATTGTGGAATATGCGGTGGATGAATTCTTAGTCGATCGACAGTACGAGGAATTTGTAAGTTTACTGAAGTACTTTGTATATTTCCAAGAGCCACAGATTCCTGTAGTACATGTGATCCATAAGAGTGGGCAGGAGTTGTTATTGTTTGACGAAGTCATGAATCCACTAGAGAAAAAGCCAGAAGATGGCGTAATTGTGGAAAGATTAGATCAGAAGGATATGGAAATGGAAGATGTGGTTGTAAGCACACTCATTTCTGTTTGCCCTGCTAAAGTGATTATCCACACGCGCGAACCTCACATGCCAGCGATAAATACCATCATCCAAATTTTTGATAAAAGAGTTGAGATTTGTCGGTCTTGTCCAGAATGCCAAGCTTTCTTCAAAGAAAAAGAGAAGATATAACTTGACGATTCGTGAAGGCAGAATTATAATGATTGATGAATTCACCAAAAGCTATGACAAAGACATGAGCCATTTAGACAAGGACCGTTTAGAGAGAGGGAACAGAGGCTGAAATTCCCTTCGGTTACCAGCTATGGTTTACCCCTTTGTAGCTGCGATTATGAAACTCTGCCGAGAATATTGGTTGAACAGTAAGAATTGCCGGGTCATTCCGTTATATAATGCTGATGAAGGACTTGAATATACATAGCTTTAATGAGTGTATATCAACTGTTGAATTAGGGTGGAACCACGGGTATAACACTCGTCCCTTACTGGGATGAGTGTTTTTTTTGTTGTCTTTTTATAGAATATGAAGGAGGAATTGACGTGGCAGTTAATATCAAATTACCAGACGGTTCGGTTCGAGAGTATGCAGAGGGTAGTAGTATTGAAGATGTTGCAGCATCGATTAGTAGTGGGCTTAAGAAGAGTGCTGTAGCAGGTAAGTTAAATGGGCAAGTAGTGGACTTATCCACAACCCTAGAAGAGGGAGCGCTCATTGAAATCGTGACTTTGGATTCTGCCGAGGGCTTAGAGGTTATGCGTCACAGTACAGCACATTTGATGGCCCAAGCGGTGAAACGATTGTTTGGTAATAAGGAAGTTCATTTAGGTATTGGACCCGTTATTGAAGACGGATTCTATTATGATATGGATCTAGAGCATGCTCTTAACCCGGAGGACTTGCAGAAGATTGAGAAGGAAATGGAACGGATTATTAATGAGAACTTACCGATTACTCGTAAAGAGATCAGTCGTGAAGAGGCTCTACAAATATTCGGTGAACTTGGTGATCCATACAAGCTGGAGCTCATTAATAATTTGCCTGAAGATAGCATTATTTCGATGTATGAACAAGGTGAGTTTTTCGATTTATGCCGGGGACCTCACGTACCATCCACAAGCAAGATCAAGATTTTTAAACTTATGAATGTAGCTGGTGCCTACTGGCGCGGGGACAGTAAGAATAAAATGTTGCAACGGATTTACGGAACAGCTTTTGTTAAAAAAGCTCAGTTAGAGGAGCATTTGCACTTTCTAGAAGAAGCTAAGAAACGTGATCACCGTAAACTAGGTAAAGAATTAGAGATTTTTACTTTCTCACCACTTGTGGGTCAAGGGCTTCCTCTTTGGCTTCCAAAAGGGGCTAAGCTGCGCCGTACACTGGAACGTTATATTGTAGATTTGGAAGAAAGCTTAGGTTACGATCATGTATATACACCGGTTTTGGGTAATGTTGAGTTGTACAAGACTTCTGGTCACTGGGAGCACTATCAAGACGACATGTTCCCGAAAATGGTACTCGATAACGAGGAACTGGTACTCCGTCCTATGAACTGTCCGCATCACATGATGGTGTATAAGAGTGACATGCGTAGCTATCGTGATCTTCCGATCCGTATTGCAGAGCTTGGTATGCAACATCGTTATGAAATGTCTGGAGCGCTCACAGGATTACACCGTGTACGGGCAATGACACTGAATGATGCACATATATTCTGTAGACCAGATCAGATTAAAGAAGAGTTTAAGCGTGTTATTGAATTGATCTCTAAAGTATATGAAGACTTTGGTATTAAGGAATATCGCTTCCGCTTGTCTTATCGTGATCCAGAGGATACGGAGAAGTACTTCCCTAATGATGAGATGTGGGAGATGTCTCAGCGTATGCTGCGTGAAGTTGTCGAAGAAGTGGGTCTTCCATTCTTTGAAGCTGTAGGAGAAGCTGCTTTCTATGGTCCTAAGTTAGATGTACAAGTGAAGACTGCACTTGGTAAGGAAGAGACGTTATCAACTGGACAGCTTGATTTCTTGCTTCCTGAACGCTTTGAGCTAGAGTATATCGGTGATGATGGACAGAAGCATCGTCCTGTCGTAATCCATCGAGGTATTCTAGGAACAATGGAACGGATGACTGCGTTCTTGCTTGAGAACTTTGCGGGAGCCTTGCCGCTATGGTTGTCTCCAGTTCAGGTTAAGGTTATACCTGTATCAGGAGCTTTTGAAGGTTATGCCAACGAAGTGGTAGATAAGCTGAAGCTTGCGGGTATTTCTGTAGAAGCCGATCTTCGTAATGAAAAACTGGGTTATAAGATTCGTGAAGGACAGCTTGAGAAGGTCCCTTACATGTTCGTTATCGGTGAGAATGAGATGAATGATCAATCTGTATCGGTACGTAAGCGAGGCGAAGGTGATATCGGAGCTAAACCACTTTCTGAGATGATCGCCATTCTAAAAGAAGAAATTTCAAACCATATTGTTTAATTATCGTGCTTATTAAGAATCAATACTAAAACTAGTGCTTGAAAAAGTCGTGAAGGAAGACCGCTACGATGACGGATTATTGTTACGATCGCTGTTGCCCTCAGATTTCTTGATTGAATACCGCTTATAGCGGTAGAAATATTGGTTCTGGGCCTTTAATAATGTTTAATAAATCCTCTGTCATGTATATAAACCTGTAATTAAGGGTAACCTCCCTAGTAAGGGGGAGATTTACTTATGAATCAGGTAAAAACATGGCAGAGGATTTTGTTATGTGTTGGATTGCTAGGTATGCTTGCAGGGGAAAGTAAGTCACACGCATTTGCGATGATTAAAGGAGTTCATGAGGATTCATATATGCAGAAGATCAATAATGATTACTCATTTGCTAGCATATATACGAACGGTACGAAGAAGCCGATAGCAAAGCCAACACCTAAGAGACAATTACCATCCATAGCGGTGTCAGCTCCACGAGCAGAGCAAGTTATTGATGTCGTTAAAGTGTCAGCGACAGGGTACAGCCCCGGATATGAGTCTACTGGCAAAAGGCCAAGTCATCCTCAATATGGAATCACCTACTCAGGTGTAAAAGTGAAGCGCGACAAAAATACCGTATCCACGATTGCAGCCGATCCTAAAGTGTTTCCTCTAGGGAGTATTCTATATATCCCGGGATATGGATATGGCATTGTTGCAGATACAGGTTCTGCCATTAAGGGGAGAAAGATAGATCTGTATTTCAATTCCGTTAAGCAGGTCTATAAGGAGTGGGGCAAGAAAGATGTGGATGTGCTTATTATTAAGCGTGGAAATGGAAAATGTACGGAAAAAATGTTAGCAACACTAGGTGATGCTATTCAAAACTATAAATCGTTGCCAGCATTTGTACTGGAAGAAGCTATATAAAATGTAACATTCATAAATGTTTTGTCGCCTCCTGCATAATAAACTGGGAATTCCACATACTATGGACTGGGGTAACTTCATAAGCCCCATTTATGTATGTCAGTATATCCAGTTTAAGAGGAGGTGGATCTCATGGCTAACAATCAAAATCAAAACCAGAACCAAAGCAAGCAGAAAGTGCAAGAAAATTACAAAACTCCAGATGAAAAGTTCAATGCAGAGTTTGCTGAAGATAATGGTGCTGCAACTCCAAAAATCCAGAAACCAAACAAAGTGCAAGAAAACTACAAAACTCCGAATGAAAAATCTAATTCTTAAATAAAGTTTCACAGAGCTTGTTAGAAAGAGGGTATCTCCAAAGCCAAGTAATTGGTTAGGGGATACCCTCTTTCTTTATGTATAAAAGTTACATGAATTCAATGTAATAATTTAACATTTGTCTCAGCCTCTAGACCGAGAACATGATCATTCCTCCGCCGCTATTGTAAAGCATGAATCTGATGTACAATTTAGATAACGAAAAGGATAAGGGGATATGGTGATGAAAAGAGGATGGTTAGATCGCATATTTGGCGGAGTAGTTTTGATCGGTATCGGTACAATATTTTTGCTTCAACAGATGAATATAGTCAACATAAGTATTGGGAGCATTATCTCAACTTATTGGCCGCTTATTTTAGTATATATGGGATTCAAGAATCTTGTGACTTCACATGATGAAAAGGGTTCATTTCTTGGGGGATTTATCATGATTGCCGTGGGGGGATATTTCCAATCACGTGCATTAGGCTGGATTGGGGTATCACCGGGTGATTTTTTTAGGTCGCTAATTCCTGCTGTTTTAATCATATGTGGTGTTTATGTGATATTGAAACCACGTCGGGTAAAGCGTAGTAAACACATGGAGCATCCTATCAAGCCTGACGTCTTCCCACCGAATCCATCAGAGCTGCCTGAAACACCAACTGAATCGACACTCGATCAACAGTTTGAAGAGAAGTTCGGTATATCTTTTGCGGACGAGAAGAAGGAACAAGCACAAGAAGCTAAGGATCGCCATCGTCGTGAAAGCGAGGCAGAAGAGCATCGGCGTTATAGTCGTTATGAAGATACTAAGGGATTTGATTCCCGCGAGAAAGTGAATAAGTCTACTTTTATCGGAGATGTGCATATGGGTCGGGATTATTTCGAACTCAAACCAACGAATGTATCACAATTTATTGGGGATACAGTCATTGATCTTACAAATGCTCAAATTCCATATGGTAAGACAAAAATTAATATCTCTGCGTTTATCGGTGACATCAAAGTGTATGTACCTGATGATATGGATCTAGGAGTAAAGGTAAACTCTAGCTCTTTTATTGGAGATATGTCTGTTTTATCTGAATCGCGTAGCGGATTCATAAGCTCGATACAATCGTCCACCCCATATTTTAGAGAAGCACAGAAGAAAGTGATCATTAATGTGAGTGCATTTATTGGTGATATTAAAGTGACCAAGGTAGGATAAATAGATGGTGACTATATTTAAGAGTACAAAATGGGTACTGTTGTTCTATTTCTTACTAAGTGGCGTAGTCATGGCAGGGGTCATCTATATGGGCGACTACATGGGATACATTGAGATTAAGGATAATCGGATGTGGTTATATTACTCGCTTGGTATCGTTGTTTTCATAGTAGTGATTGGTTATATAGCGGGACAGCGAATTCAGCGAGGCATAGATTTGCTGGATCTTAATATGCTACAGGTAGCCAAAGGTAATTTGTCGGTTCGGATGCCGGTGGTGGAGGACCAATCTTTTGCTCGCGTATATCATGAGTTCAATATGATGATGGAAACCGTGGAGAAGAAAATGAAGTTACTTCAGCGATTAGGTGAGCAGGAAGTGATGGAGAAGGAAAAGGCATCAGAGAATGCTGTGCTAGAAGAACGGCGCCGTATGGCTCGTGATTTACATGATACGGTGAGTCAGCAACTTTTTGCGATTCATATGTCTGCTTCGGCATTACCTAAAGTGCTGGTTAAGAATGAAGAGCAAGGCAAAATGGTGTTAGAGCAATTAATTGAGATGTCACATATGGCCCAAAAGCAAATGCGCGCCCTGATCGCCCAGCTTCGTCCAGTCGAATTGGAAGGGAAAAGCCTGTCTCAAGCTATTGAGAAGTGGTTCCCTGATTATTGTCGTCAGAATGGGCTTAAGGGCGTGAATGAACTTGAGCTACAGGGGGATATGTCAGAGGCGATTGAGCATCAACTCTTTCTCATTATACAGGAAGCGATGGCGAACATTGTGAAGCATGCACATGCGGTATTGGTTAGTATGTCACTACGAGAGGGTACCCATCAGGTTGTGCTTAGCATTAGTGATGATGGACAGGGTTTTGATGGAAAATCACATAAGCAGGGATCTTATGGTTTATTAACGATGCGTGAACGAGCTGAGAAGCTTGGCGGGCAAGTGGAGATTATAAGTAAGAAGGGTGCAGGAACTACAATCCGCGTACATATTCCGAAGTTTAGCCAAAGTGATAGTAAACAAGATAACCAATCAAATGAGGTGGAGGAGTAGATGGAGAATAGGATTAAAGTGCTGATTGTGGATGATCATGACATGGTCCGAATGGGTCTCAAAACGTATTTAATGCTTGAGCCAACCTTTGAGGTGATTGGAGAAGCGAGCAACGGTCAGGAAGTGATCGAGATGCTACGGACTGGAATCCCTAAAGGCCCTCCAGATTTAATATTAATGGATATGATGATGCCGATCATGAATGGCGTGGAGACGACACGAGCAGTTCTAGCGGAGCATCCGAATATTAAGATCGTGATTTTAACTAGTTTTCTTGAAGATGATCTTGTGGTAGATGCTATTGATGCAGGTGCTGTGAGTTATGTGCTAAAAACAGTGTCAGCAGATGAATTGATTTATGCTTTAAAGAGTGCAAATAGAGGGATGCCAGTCATGACAGGTGATATCTCCCAAGCGTTAACACGTGGAATAAGGCAACGTATGGTACAGACCGATTCTTCAAGTCTAACGGAACGAGAGAAGGAAGTATTATTATTAATTGCTGAAGGGAAGAATAATAAGGATATTGCAGAGGAATTGCATATAAGTATCAAAACGGTTAAAACACACGTAAGTAACTTACTGATGAAATGTGAACTTGATGATCGAACTCAGCTTGCTATATTTGCCCATCGTAAAGGGTGGGCTTAGTACGATACATATTTAAATTATTTCATATGTTTTATCTACCTTTAAATTGTTTTTAATGTGCCATTAAGGTTTATAGTACATGATAAGAACAGTTAAATAATATCCCTCCTCCACAAAGCGAGGTTAGGGTATGGGAGGTATTATATATGGATGATCGTAATAACAATAACAGATCCGAACATTCGGACGAAGAGTTGGAACGGGAAATGAACAAACGCCAGGAATCTTCTGAATCGGGTTCTTCATATTATTATTCTTATGGGCCTTTTCAGTCCATTGGCAAAGACAATGGGACAAATAACGGAGCAGATTCATACCCGCGTAGGTACGATGACGATGTAGAAATTACTACACCACAGCCAGTGAGACCTCTGCCCATAGTGAATTCATTTCGAGCATCAAGTGGTGAGCAAGATGGAGAAATGAATAAAGGGGGCAATGGTATGGGAAATAACGGTTCCGGCGGTAATGGAAATTGGCAATATAGTAAACGTCCAAAGAGCTCATTCAAGAGCATCGCGATTTCTTTTCTAGCAGGTATGGTTGTCATTAGTGGTCTGATGTTTACAGCAGATTACACGAATATGTTTACTGGAAATGAGTTGTCATCATCGACTCCTCCAAGTCAGCAAGCTATGGCAGATGTAGCTCCTTCGACAGCTGTCAATACATCGCTTCCGCTATCGAAGCCAACCGATGTATCCACAGTAGTTCAAGAAGCGAGCCCTGCAGTTGTTAAGATTGCAACGTTAGTTAAATCTAGTAACAGAAGAGGACAACAGATAAATCCTAATTCTACTGATCCATTCTCTTATTTCTTCGGAGATCAATTTGGTAGTGGTGGGAGAGGAAATAGTGAAGATTCCTCTACACCGTCTGACAGTGGCACTGCGGATCAATTAGTCCCTCATGGTATAGGTTCTGGCTTTATCTACGATAAAGAGGGCTACATTCTAACGAATCAACATGTTATTGATGGAGCAGATGTGATCCAAGTGACACTTGAGAACAATAAAAAACCTTATGAAGCTAAGCTGTTAGGATCAAGTAAGGAACTGGATTTAGCTGTTCTGAAGATTGAAGGTACTGATTTCCCAATCGTTCCTTTGGGAGACTCTAATAGTGCTAAAGTGGGTGAGCCGGTTGTAGCTATTGGTAATCCACAAGGCTTTGATCATACGGTTACTGCGGGTGTACTAAGTGCAATGGAGCGTAGTATTGATATAAATGAAGAAGACGGTAGTGGAACTCGTAAATATGAACATTTACTTCAAACGGATGCATCGATTAATCCAGGTAACTCGGGTGGACCATTGCTGAACCTTAGTGGTCAAGTTATAGGGATTAATGTCGCTGTAAGCGCAGATGCACAAGGTATTGGATTTGCGATTCCTACAAGTGTGATTTCACAAGTTGTAGATAAGCTTGAGAGCAATCAAGAGATCCCTAAAACACCTGTACCCTTCATTGGTGCTACTTTAATGACAATGACAGATGAAGTTGCTAACCAAATGGGGTCAACGGTGAAAGAAGGTTCCTTCGTTTCTGATGTTATTTTTAAATCACCTGCCTACGTTGCAGATGTTCGTCCGTATGATATCATCGTAGGGATCAATGATACGAAGTATCCTACGAGTCAGGATCTCATCGAGTTCATTCAGACGAAAGAAGTGGGAGCGAAGATTACTCTAAATATTGTTCGGGATGGAAAAGAAATTGATCTTTCTGTTACTATTGGAAATAAAAATGATTTCGATACAACGACAACTAAAAAACAATAATAACAGGGTGATAGCTTGAATTTGTAATAGCAATAGCGGAAGGGTGTCTCTCCTTTCGCTATTGCTGTATCATATCTTAGAATAGAGATAGGAATAAACTTAACAATGTTTATAAATAGTTGTTATTAAAGGGGCTAGATTTATGCGTTCGACTATATTAATTATTGATGATGATGAGAAAATTATATCCATGCTTCGCAGAGGACTTGCTTTTGAGGGTTATGATGTTGTTACAGCAAGTAATGGGGCAGAGGGACTTAATATTATCCTTGAAGGAGAACCTGATCTCGTTGTACTGGATGTCATGATGCCGAAGGTAGATGGCTTTGAAGTGTGTCGTCGGATGCGAGAAGGGGGTAGCAAGTTACCCATACTGATGCTTACAGCGAAGGACGAAGTGGAGCATAGAGTGAAGGGATTAGATCTCGGAGCGGATGATTATTTGGTTAAGCCATTTGCGCTAGAGGAAATGTTAGCCCGTGTAAGAGCCTTGCTAAGACGCAAGCCTGAACAGAATGAAGCTGGAGACAATAAGTTGACCTACGCAGATATCATTCTAGATATGGATGCAAGAGAAGTGTTGCGTTCAGGGGAAAGAGTAGAACTGACAGCTAAGGAATTTGAACTTCTGAATTTGTTCATGCAGAATCCGAAGCGTGTGTTATCTCGAGATTTAATTATGGATAAAATATGGGGATATGACTATAGTGGTGAATCGAACGTACTTGAAGTATATATCGCCATGCTTCGTCAGAAGATGGAGGAGAATGGAAGGACTCGGCTTATTCAAACGATCCGGGGAGCTGGATACATTCTAAGAGGTGACAACTAAGTATGTCCATACGACTGCGGTTGACCGCTTGGTATACAGGAATTCTAGCCGTTACGCTTATTGTATTTGGCTTCTTTATTTATGGCGTAATATACTATAATTCGTATTCTGAAGTTGAGAAAAGAATTAATCAGCAAATTAAAAAAACTAAGCCAACAACGATTTTAAGTTTAAATGATGGGACCTATGATTTCTTGTTTAAATCTCCAATTGATTTTCAGGATTCTCTAACATTTATTCAAGTATATAACTATACCAATGGTGACATTATATCGAATGATATTTTAAAGCGGGTGGGTATGCAATTACCTATTCCTATGGCAAAAGGCGAAGAGCTAAAAGGTGAATTGAGTCATATCCAGATTGACGGTTATCCCTTTATGTTATACCAACAGGCAATTATCGCGCTGGAAGGACCTATGAAGGGACAAATGGTTGGACTTCTTCAAGTAGCATCATTTACTGGACCTGAAAAGGCTCTGCTTACTCGACTACAGAATATATTGTTTCTTGGTTCTATGATTATGATTATTTTTGCAACAACTTTAGGGTTGTTTCTTGCTCGCAAATCTATGCGACCGATCGGCAAAGTGATAGAAGCGGCCAATCAGATTCAGAAGGGTGCCGATCTTAGCGTTCGTATCGAGTATGAGGGTCCAGAAGACGAAATTGGCCAGTTGATTGGAACTGTCAACAATATGCTGGAACGAATGGATGGATTCTACAAAGAATTAGAAGACTCTTATGCAGCTCAGAGACGTTTTGTATCGGACGCTTCACACGAATTGAGAACACCGCTTACTACGATTCGTGGCAATGTGGATCTGTTGCAGAGAATGTGGAGTAAGGAACCCGAAGATCGTTCTAATCTAGATGAAGAGGCATTAAAGCAAATGTCAATTGAAGCGGTTGGGGATATAGCGGATGAAGCCAAACGAATGAGTCGGCTTGTGAGTGATATGCTCTCACTAGCAAGGGCAGATACAGGGCATACCTTTGATAAGGAGCCTATACCACTCGAGGTTTTGGTTGAAGAAGTAGCGCGTCGCGCTCAATTTTTACCCCATGCTGTTGAATGGATAACCGGTGATTTATCTACCCTGAATGGTTTGTATGTCTATGGAAATAAGGATTACTTACAGCAAATGTTGTTCATTTTTATTGAGAATGCATTCAAATATACGCCTGAAGGTCATGTGCTTTTAGATGCGTTCCGTTATCAGGATCAAGTCGGAATTCGTGTATCTGATACAGGGATTGGGATGGATAAGAATGATGTGCCGCTCATATTCGAACGGTTCTATCGTGCAGATCAATCCAGAGGTGTCACGGAAGGAATAGGATTAGGTTTATCTATCGCTAAATGGATTATAGATGAGATGGGTGGATCAGTGGAAGTCGTTACACGCCTTGGTGAAGGAACGACATTCATCATCTGGTTACCAACGATCTTTCATGCTCCCCTTGAATAGGCTATAATAGTAGGGAAAGCAAGTTAAAGAAAAGAGGGTGAGACTTGTGGAGGTTCTTAAAATTTCTCCTCGGGGATACTGTTATGGAGTCGTAGATGCGATGGTGTTAGCACGCCAAGCGGCTCAGAATTTAGATCTTCCTCGGCCTATATATATACTGGGTATGATCGTGCATAATGCTCATGTAACCAATTCGTTTGAAGATGATGGCATTATTACGTTGGATGGTTCTAATCGGTTGGATATTCTGGACCAAGTAGACAAAGGAACCATTATCTTTACCGCTCATGGCGTATCACCAGAGGTACGTAAGATTGCTCGTGACAAAGGATTAACGACTGTAGATGCAACTTGTCCTGATGTGACGAAGACGCATGTCCTTATAGAAGAAAAGGTTAGTGACGGGTACGAGGTTATTTATATTGGTAAGAAGGATCATCCGGAACCAGAGGGTGCCCTTGGTGTTGCTCCTGGGCATGTTCATCTCATTGAGAAGGAAGAGGAAATCCATGATCTTGTTCTTAATACAACACGAATCGTGATTACCAATCAGACGACGATGAGCCAATGGGATATTAAGCATATCATGAAGCAATTGTTAGTAAAATTCCCTACAGCAGAAGTTCATAATGAAATCTGTCTGGCTACTCAAGTTAGACAAGAAGCGGTAGCTGAACAAGCAGGACAGGCGCAATTAGTCATCGTTGTCGGAGATCCTCGGAGTAATAACTCCAACCGACTTGCGCAAGTGTCAGAAGAAATAGCTAACGTCAAGGCTTACCGTGTAGGTGATGTAACCGAAATAGATCAGGCTTGGCTACAAGGGATCAGCAGAGTCGCCGTAACCTCAGGCGCATCTACTCCAACACCTATTACGAAGGAAGTCATTGCGTATCTTGAGCAGTATGATGCAGCGAATCCAGATACATGGGAGATTAAGCGGACTGTGAATATGAAGAAGCTTCTTCCATCCGTGAAGGTGAAAAGTAGTACTTCTACATCATAATTACAATACTATTCATAGAAATGAGAAGGCAGACTTAGATTGATAATACGAGTCTGTCTTTTCTTTGTTATAGTATGCTCATGGAGGAATGGGGCTTGACGGAGAATGGCCTTATGCGTTATATTTACTTTAGTGATTAAAAGCATAAAAGCGAACAAGCGTTTAAGTGAAGAAGTAATTCTATTATATAACTCACATTCGAAAGGACGGAATAAAAATGATCGTAATTATGTCTAATGCTACATCAGATGAGCAAGTTCAAGAAATTGTGAAGGTCATTGAACAGGAAGGGTTACAAGTACATGTATCTAGAGGTGCGGATCGTACTGTTGTTGGTTTAATTGGTTCAGTAACACCAAAGCTTGCAGAGCATCTTCGTCAAATGAACGGTGTGGATAATGTGGTTAAGATTTCTAAATCTTATAAATTGGCTAGCCGTGATTTCCATCCGGAGAACACCGTTATTAACATAAAGGATGTAAAGATTGGTGGAGAGGAAATCGTCATTATGGGCGGTCCTTGTGCTGTAGAATCGGCTGAGCAGATTGATGAAATAGCGCGATTAGTTAAGGCAGCTGGAGGACAAGTTCTTCGTGGTGGGGCATTCAAGCCACGCACGGGGCCATATAGTTTCCAAGGTGTAGGTGTCGAAGGTTTAATTATGATGGCAGAAGCAGGGAAGAAACATGGTTTATTAACGATTACTGAGGTCATGACACCGGAATATGTTGATGTCTGTGCTGAATATGCTGACATTTTGCAAATTGGAACTCGGAATATGCAAAACTTTGATTTGCTTCGGAAGCTCGGAACATGCGGTAGACCCGTGCTACTAAAGAGAGGTTTCAGTGCGACTTATGATGAATTACTGAATGCAGCGGAGTATATTCTTGCTGGCGGGAACCCTGATGTTATGCTTTGCGAACGAGGCATTCGTACATTTGAATCATACACTCGTAACACACTAGACTTAGCCGCTATTCCAGTTCTACAACAACTGAGTCATTTACCTGTGATTTCCGATCCAAGCCATGGTACGGGACGCAGAGAGCTGGTAGAACCTATGGCTAAGGCATCCGTAGCTGCTGGTGCAGATGGTATGATTATTGAAATGCACACAGATCCAGACAATTCGATGACAGGTGATGGTGTGCAATCACTGTTCCCGGATCAGTTTGCAGCACTATTGAAAGACATTGAGAAATTAGCTCCTATCATGGGTAGAACATTTAATACTGAGAAGGCAGCTGCTGAAGTATTCGCAGGTAGAAGTTAATTTTCCGCAGAACTAATAACTGAAATAATCATTACATGAGCCCACCTCTGAAAAATCAGGGATTGTGGGTTCTTTGTGATGAATAAGGGCAGATCTCTATTGAAATGTAAGAATAGCTAACATGAACAAAAAAAATACCTTACATACATATTGACGCTGAAAAATGTGCGTTTTATAATGACGACAGAAAACAAACGTTCATGAACATTTGAATTGGTAATACTAGTTAATGTTCGGAAATTGGGAGGAAAAAAGACATGTCAGTTGAAAATGTATTGAAAAGTATCCAGAATAACAACATTGAATGGGTTGATTTTCGTTTTGTAGATTTAGCAGGACGTGCTCACCACATTAGTTTACCATCTTCCGAAGTTGATGAAGAAACGTTTGTTAACGGAGTAGCATTTGACGGTTCTTCTATTGCTGGCTTTCGTGGTATTGAAGAATCAGATATGGTTATGATGCCAGATCCAGAATCAACATTCATTGATGCTTTTACTGCGCACCCTACGTTAAATATTATGTGTAATATTCATACACCGGATGGTGAAGCCTATGAGCGTGACCCACGTGGTATTGCCGCTAAGGCAGAAGAATTTCTACAAAAAAGTGGTGTAGGAACTACAGCATTCTTTGCCCCAGAATCCGAATTCTTTATTTTTGACGATGTACGTTATGAAAGTGGTATGAACAGTTCTTCTTTCTTTGTAGATTCCGAAGAAGCGGCTTGGAACACGAATCGTAAGGAAGAAGGAGGTAACCTTGGTTTCAAGGTTGGCGTTAAGGGAGGATACGTACCGGTTGCTCCTATAGACAAACAACAAGATATTCGTAGTGAAATGTGTCGTTTGCTTGAAGAATCAGGACTACGTATTGAGCGCCATCACCATGAAGTAGCAACTGCGGGTCAAGCAGAGATTAATTTCCGTTTCGATACATTGAAGAAGACAGCTGATAATCTTCTCAAATATAAATATATTGTACACAACACGGCACGCCAATATGGTAAAGTAGCAACCTTTATGCCAAAACCTATTTTTGGTGATAACGGAAGCGGAATGCACGTTCACCAATCCATCTTTAATGGCGACACGCCACTTTTCTATGAAAAAGGTGGATATGCTAACATGAGTGAGATGGCGTTACATTATATTGGGGGTATTCTATATCATGCTCCTGCATTGATTGCGTTGACTAATCCATCTACGAACTCATTCAAACGTTTAGTTCCTGGTTATGAAGCTCCTGTAAATCTGGTGTACTCCAAAGGTAACCGTTCTGCAGCGATTCGTATCCCAGTGGCTGCTGTAACACCTAAAGGTTGTCGTGTTGAATTCCGTACACCTGACTCTACTGCAAATCCTTATCTAGCATTCTCAGCTATGCTGATGGCTGGTCTAGATGGTATCAAGAGAAAGATTGATCCCGTTGAGCTTGGGTATGGTCCTATGGATACTAACATCTATGAACTATCTGAAGATGAGAAATCTAAGATCCGCAGTGTTCCAGCTACTTTGGATGAAGCATTAGATTCATTGGAAGCAGATTTCGAATTCCTTACTGAGGGTGACGTGTTCACTAAATCTTTCATCGACAACTTCATTTCTCTGAAGCGTGCTGAAGCTAAATCAGTAGCGATTCGTGTTCATCCACATGAATATGGTCTTTACTTCGATTGTTAAGAATCATATTGGAGTCATAATGTTATTGAATAAATCCTTCGGGTTATGCCCGAGGGATTTTATTTAAATATAATAAGGTACAAGTTTCAACGATACGTTTCTTCTTGGTTAGTTATTCTTTTCGTACGGTGTCGCTTTAGTTCGATAAACAAAACGTAGCAGGCCTATAAATAAATTAAATGTATCGTTATATGTAAGTTTGTGCAGATCGTACTTGATGGCCTACAGTATTACTGCTATCATAGCGATATCATATTTCGAGAATAAGAGAGAGTGGGGAATATACGTGACTAAGAGAGCTTATAATTTTAATGCTGGACCAGCCGCATTGCCATTGGAAGTACTGGAACGTGCACAAGCTGAATTTGTGGATTTCCACAACACAGGCATGTCTATTATGGAAATGTCCCACCGTGGTAAAGTCTACGAAGAGGTGCACAACGAAGCGATTACTCGACTACTTTCTTTACTTGGAAATCCGAAAGGTTACAAAGTTCTGTTCCTGCAAGGTGGAGCAAGCACACAATTCGCAATGATTCCGATGAATTTCTTGAGCGAAGGTAAAGTGGCTACTTATGTACATTCAGGTAGCTGGGCTGACAAAGCCATAAAAGAAGCTAAGTTAATAGGTGAGACTGCTGTATTGGCTACTTCAGCAGCTGACAAGTTTATGACTATTCCTGATTTCAGTCAAGTTGTTGTGCCTGAGAACGCAGCTTATGTACACGTTACTTCTAATGAGACTATTGAGGGAACTCAGTACCAGACGTATCCAGATACAGGGAATATACCCCTAATTGTTGATATGTCTAGTGACATTCTGAGTCGTAAACTTGATATTACTCAGTTCGATCTTATTTATGCAGGGGCGCAAAAGAACTTAGGTCCTTCAGGAGTGACGGTCGTTATTGCTAAGGAAGAATTGATCAATGATTCACCTAAGGGTATACCGTCAATGCTACGTTATGATACTCATCTTTCAAATAATTCTCTTTACAATACACCGCCTTCCTTCTCTGTATATCTGGTTAATGAAGTTCTTAAATGGGTAGAAGAGCAAGGTGGACTTGAAGGTATAGAAGCGAACAATAGGAAGAAAGCTAGTCTAATCTATGATACAATAGATAACAGTGATGGCTTTTACCGAGGACCCGTTGATCCAGCTAGTCGTTCTATCATGAATATTACGTTCCGACTGCCTTCCGAAGAATTAGAGAACAAGTTCATTAAGGAATCGGAGCAGGAGGGTTTTATAGGTCTTAAGGGACATCGGAGTGTAGGTGGTTTGCGTGCTTCAATCTACAATGCCGTTCCTTATGACAATTGTAAGGCTCTGGCTGATTTCATGGTACGCTTCCACAAGGACAATGGGTAACAGGTAACAAGGTGATGAATTTTTAATTCGAGTTTTCAACCTTCCGCCATAAGGCGGAAGGTTTTTTTGAAGCGATTATATCCTTCTGATTTCAGGGATGCTTTGTAATCGTTCCGTGTTCATGTTTCAAATATGTTGGAAAAGATAGGTGGATGAGGACATCATGGCTTTACATATTGTGCTAGTTGAACCCGAAATACCAGCTAATACTGGTAATATTGCTAGAACTTGTGCCGCAACAGGTGCACATCTGCATCTGGTGCATCCCTTAGGATTTCGAACAGATGATGCTACTTTGAAGAGAGCTGGACTAGATTATTGGCATGCAGTTCATGTTGAATACCATGATTCTTTTGCAGAGGTTCAAGAAAAGTATGCAGGAAGTCGTTTTTTCTACGCTACAACTAAGGTTGATCAGAAGTTCACTGATTTCAGCTTTCAGGATGAGGACTTCTTCGTATTTGGTAAAGAGACTAAAGGACTACCCCCAGAGTTGCTTGCGGCGAATCCAGATACTTGCATGACTTTACCTATGTCAAATAAGGTTCGCTCCTTGAATCTTTCTAATTCTGCTGCTATTATCATCTATGAAGCATTGCGTCAGTTAGATTTTCCAGGCATGGAGTAAGAGCACGGTCGAGGATTTTTAGCTTATGAGGTATGTGTATAATAAAAAAATAGTTAGATAGCAGGATTCGACATCCTTATATCGAACTATTAATAAAGACTCATTTTTTTTGAGAAAGTATGATTCCTGTACTAGGAACTACTTTCTAATTTGTTAAGATTCATATAATAGTTAATAGGAGAGGTGTTACTTCCGTTATGAAACCTGCTGGTGTAGTTCGTAAGGTGGATCAGCTGGGAAGAATTGTCTTACCCAAATCACTGAGAAAAAGATATCAGATGAATGAAGGGGACCCAGTTGAAATTTTGGTGCAAGGAGAACATATTATTTTGGAGCGTTACCGTCCAAAATGTGTTTTTTGTGGTTCAATAGAAGAAGTAAGTGATTTCAAAGATCGTTATATCTGTGCCCCATGTCTGTCTGAAATGACACAATTGCTACAAGCATAGTCACATGGAAAGTTGCATCGCGAATATTCGCGATGCTTTTTTTATAAAGTGTAACCCGAACCAATCATAACAAGAAGAAACGGCTTCGTCGTCCTTAAAGGGACGGCATTCGTTTAGCAATGAAATAGGGATGAAAGTTAAAATAATTAAAAAAAGCTTCCTCACGAGGAGGAAGCTTTACGGTTCTTACAGACCTTTAGTTTTATCTTCGTTGTAAGAGGATGTAAGAATGCCTGTCAAGAATAAGGCAAGAACAAGCATGATAATCCAAAAAGTTAACGAGAAAGACATCAAAGCCACCTCCTGCTCATACTACTTACAAGTGCACTTATAATTACTATTATAACCAGCCTTATCAAAAAAATAAATGAGAAACTCATTATTTAAAAAATAAGAAATTTGTAGGAAGCTGACGAAGGTTACCATCAGATGGTTTATTAATGATTTTGTCATTAAGAATAAGGGAAGATGAACCTCCACCATCCAAATTATAGGCATTGCGAACGCCTAAATGGAACATCTTACTTTGAAGTTCTTTCAACGTAGCGCCGGAACTTCCATTCTCATTGTATCCATCGATGACAAGAATGAGTATTTGGTCATCCTTATAGTTTCCGATCACTGTACGTGGCGCTCTGACCGGTGAAGTTTGCCATTTCACAGGAATGGGAACGATTTGACCATTTTCAAGTAATGTGGGTACAAATGTGGCACCAAATGAAGGCTCAAGTACATCTAAATCTTGCTTGTTGTGAAATTTACCGCCGATAAGTTTACCCGATTGATCAAGTCCTACAAAGGAAAGATCTTTGTAACTGGATTCAAATCCGGTTAGATATTGGCCGTTCATCACGGTTGTACTAAGAGGATAACGTTTGCCACCACCATCTGCAAAGCCTCCAGCATTAATTCCAGCTATGGCACGAGTACGCTTAACAGCTTGTAAGGTCGTCTCCGAGCCACCTACAGTATCATTACCTAAGCTCATTTGCATCGCTGTGGGGTCTTTCAGCTTGACCTTCATGGCATGTCCGCGATAATAGCCAGTATTCACTTTGAAAAGTTCAATCGAGATACGGTCGCTATTCACTCGTTCATAAGGTGTGCCTAGCTTTGCAGAAATCTTTTGATTATAGATACGCTCAGGGATTAGGGCTTGTATACGTGCTTGTTTAACGATAGATGATGTTGTATCTAGTGTGCTTTGATAAATTTTCGCTGATTTACGGATGGAGGACAGAGTCCCTTGGGCAGTATTCTCGGCTAGGCTTAATTGCTTGGATATCGATTGAGTCTGTGTATCTAAAGTTATTGTAGGAACAAATGCCTCGGTATCTGTACTCCATTGCAGAGGTGCAGAGCTGATGATGAGCCACAGAAAAAGACCAAGGAAAGGTGCTGTTAATATTAGAAAAAAACGATTGACTTGTTTAACTTGCAATGTCATTTGAGAAGATCCATTTTTTTCTGCAACGTGTTCAACTGATTCTTGACATCATTCAGCTGAGTATATAACTTGTTGCTATTGTCGGTTTTACTTGTAGCATTATCTTTCGTAAATGTAAGAAGTTCATTGAAAGACTGCACCTTGCTATCAAGTTCACCTACTTCAGTAGATATGATGCTTAGCTGTTTCTCATAATCAGCTTTTAATAGTGTCATTTGTTTCTGTGTTTCCCGCTGTAATTGCTGGAGCATGTCTTGCTTCAAGTGATTGCTATATAAATAGGTAACCGTAATACCCAATGCGATCAGTAAGAACCATACCAGCAAAAATAGTTTTACAGAGGGGCCACTTTTGGTTGTTTTGCGTTGGTTATAATGTGAAGTGGTCTCCGTGGAAGATTGCATTTTATCACCTCAATGCTTTTTTTTATCAAGTTTCTATTCTATCATTCCCCTATTCATTTCGCAAAACAACACTTTGTGACACAACAATGACTAGAATGGGATTGCCAATTATGGAAAAATTGAGATACAATCTTTTTGTTGTTTATTCATCATAAGTTCAGGGGGTTTTTTACAATGCCAAAGGTTTGGCGAGTTGTAATTATGGATAGTCAACCGACACGAATGCTAGGAACTAAACTAATCTTAGAGGAACAAGCGCATTTACGGGTTCAGGGGATGGTATCCTCTTGTGCAGAGGGGATGCAATTAATTAAAGAGTTGAAGCCAGAACTCATATTATTAGATGATGATTTACCTGAAGGAAGATCAGAGCTATTGCTGGGGCAAATTAGGTATCAGTCTCCAGAAAGTGAGGTAATTGTATATACAGACGAGGAAGGGCTTACTGTGGTTCATACCATGTTTAGTTTAGGAGCAAGTGGTGTACTGTCCAAACAGGCAACTTCTTCACAGCTTATTCTCCTTATTGAAGGTTTGCGTGCAGGGTTCACGTTATTACCACTAGAGTGGCTCAGACACGGTATTTGGCCTATTGTTGGTCCAATGTCCAAGCAAGAGCTATTTGAATTAACTGAGATGGAAATATTTATAATGGAACGAATTGTTCAAGGAATTACATACGATAAAATAGCTTTAGAGATTGAGGTTAGCAGAAGATCTATCGACAATTATTTACGAAAAATTTATGTGAAGCTTAATGTTTCAACACGGGCACAAGCCATAGAGAAGTTCACACTTCATTCGCAGATGCACAGTCAGATTTACGCTTAAGGCAACCATTACGTGAGGGTTATGCATATTTAAAGCTAATAGCGAATACGCTTGATGGGTTAACCAAAAGATAAGATCAGTTCAATGGAGGAGGAGAAATCATGCGGTACTCTTTTGCTTCGAGAGCGGAATGGATGATGTTATCTCCGCTTGAGTATATCAAGTCATATCCACGGCAGGATTCATTTATATCTTTTGCAGAAGAGCTACCAGCAGAAGACCTGTTTCCGCTTACACAGCTGAAATCAGCTGCAGCTGCTGTTCTATCTAGTAACCCTATGGCTCTACAATATGGTGACCCAGAAGGGTATACCCCACTACGTAATTGGCTTAGAGAAGAATGGAGACTACATAAAGATATAGAGGTAAACGTGAGTGGAATTCTACTTACAACAGGCAGTCAACAGGCAATGGATCTTTTGAGCAGAGTGTATGTTGATCCAGGGGATGCAGTCCTTGTAGAGAATCCTACGTCTCCGGGATGTCTACGAGTATTAAGAATGCAGGGTGCAAATATTATTCCCGTGGAAGGGAACGAAGAAGGGATTCTCCTCGAACATTTACAACAACAGATTGAATCGCATCAACCTAAAGTTCTCTTCGTCGCTCCTAATTTCGCAAATCCAACAGGCATTCTATGGAGTTTAGAAAGACGAAAAGAGGTACTTGAGTTATGCCAGAAGCATGAAATTCTCATTGTGGAAGATGACTCGTATGGTGATCTCTATTTCATGAATGAGAAGGAAGCTCCTTTTGCGAAACGTTATCCTTCTCTCTTCGCCTTGGATGGTCATGGGGCAGGTGGACAAGTGTTATATGTAGGTTCTTTCAGCAAGACAGTAGCCCCTGGACTACGTACGGGCTGGGCGGCGGGTAATCGGCAATTGATTGAAGTTATGGCTACAGCTAAACAACTGGCGGATTGGCAGTCTAGTAATCTGAACCAGAGGCTGTTACATCAATTACTAGAATCGACATTGTTCGACTGGAATAAACATTTAGCTCTTCTAAACCGTGAATATAATATTCGTCTGAAATTGATGGCAGAGCTATTGAAGCGTCCAGCTTGGAAAGGTGTCTATTATACGCTTCCTGTTGGTGGAATGTTTCTATGGGTGCAGCTTCCGGCTGGACTTCAGGGTGAAGCACTGTTGAAGTGTTCCATTGGAAAAGGGGTTAGTTTCTTACCAGGTAGACTCTGCTATGCAGGTAAGGGAGGGATGGATTACATCCGTCTTAATTTCACCCATCCAGGTCGAGATGAGTTATGGCTAGGAATGAATCTAATAAGTGAGGCCATTAATGAATTTACAGCTCGGAGCTAATTGGACTCGGATATTGTTATAGTGAGAGGTTCCGTTAATAGGATAGGGCTTGTAGAACATGCCTCTAACACATCTACGTATTGCTCTAAAGCAGCAATTCCAACGTCTGTTAGGACGTAGCGTCCCCGTGAAATTCGTTCAAACCAACCATAATAGTTGTTCTGAAGGATGGAGGAGGCATTGCTTAGTCCCGTGAGATTGCGTAAATAAGCTGGAGAGACTCCAACGGCATCAACATCTCTTAAAGAGTGGGCGAGTCGTAGCGCCTTCTCACGGTATGCTGTGACCAATTTGGCGCGATTGCTTCCTCCCGTATTGTAGTCACCGCTCCGTTCATGGAATTCTTCAATGAGTTGTGACTTCCGTCGTTTATTGCTCCGTGGATATGTTAGTGATGCATTGGGTTGAGTAATGATTTCTACTATTGGATTTTTCGTCTTATAAAAGGTTATGGTGATGAGTCCAAGTCCCAGTCGCTGACATAGGCTGGATAGGTCACCCCAACGTTGGTTGACAGCTCCACGCTTAGCCCGGCTCCGTTCCACGGCCAAGTATACATTTGAACTTAATTTAAGACGTTCTATCCCTTGCAACAGCAGCGAGAGGTTGAACGTCTTTTTCATTTCTACGATGAGAGGTTCAGCCATATCTTCTCGTACACCAACGAGATCACAGTGTCGGACTTCTCCTTTGATGACATATCCGTGCTGCTCAAAAAATGTTTTCAAAGGGCCATACAGCTCGGTCTCATGCTTGACAGCCATATCGAGCCCCCCTTTCTTCTAAGTTAAATACAGCATAGTGTATTTCTATATTACCACTTTATTGTCGCCTCGTTAGAATACTTTGTATAATCGATTTGAGAAAAAGAAATGGACGGATGATCATTTAATATATCATTAGCAAAAGACAAACTCCAGATTATTGAAAAAAGAGGTCAACTAATCGTCCTTTCTTGCATAGGTATGTAATACACTTTTTAAACGCTATGGGGTTGACCCTTGACACATTTTCACAACGATTAGAAATGATGATATTTAATGCATTCTTTCTAAATCGTCCATCGGTAAACGTACGGCGTTTAAATGATGTCGTAGCAGATTATCCTTGGTGATGCCAGTTCATAACATAGTCATAGGAGGTAGCAATCATGGATATTTTCGAACGCGTGGCAGCGTATCGGGCAGAGAGCGGACAGTTGGAGTGGAGTGGCACATTTAAGCAATATATTGATTTGCTACGCATTGATCCCACGCCTGCCATGACTGCGCATGCTCGTGTGTATGAAATGATCGAAGCATATGGCGCAGAAGTGGTTAATGGACATAAGCGGTATAAGTTTTTTGAACAGGAGATTTTTGGATTAGATCGAGCGGTAGAGAAACTGGTGGAAGAGTATTTCCATTCCTCAGCAAGGCGGCTAGATGTTCGTAAACGAATATTGCTGCTTATGGGGCCTGTCAGTGGTGGTAAATCGACATTGGTTACACTCTTGAAGCGTGGGCTGGAGAGGTTCTCGAAGACAGATAAGGGTGCCGTCTACGCCATTGAAGGCTGCCCGATGCATGAAGAACCTCTGCATTTGATTCCGCTAGATCTTCGGTCTGAAGTAGAGAAGGAACTTGGAGTTAGAATTGAAGGAAGCCTGTGCCCTTCTTGCCAAATGAGACTGAAGACAGAATATGGTGGAGATATTGAGCAGGTAAGGGTAAACCGTGTAATCATCTCTGAAGAGGGCCGTATAGGGATTGGTACATTCAGTCCTTCTGATCCGAAGTCGCAAGATATTGCTGATCTTACAGGGAGTATAGATTTCTCAACGATTACGGAATTTGGTTCGGAGTCGGACCCACGGGCTTATCGTTTCGACGGTGAGCTGAATAAGGCGAATCGTGGTTTAATGGAGTTCCAAGAAATGCTTAAGTGCGATGAGAAGTTCCTGTGGAATTTGTTATCATTGACACAGGAAGGGAATTTCAAGGCAGGGAGATTTGCGTTAATTTCGGCTGATGAGATGATTATTGCTCACACGAACGAATCAGAGTATAAGTCTTTTATATCCAACAAAAAGAATGAAGCCTTACAGTCACGGATGATCGTTATGGCTATTCCATACAATCTGAAGGTGTCGGAAGAAGAAAAAATTTATACGAAATTAATTGAGCAAAGTGACATGCTGCATATTCACATCGCCCCTCATGCGCTTAGGTCTGCTGCAATATTCTCTATTCTGACAAGACTTAAAGAGACAAAGAAGCAGGGGATGGATCTCGTTAAGAAGATGCGGATGTACGATGGGGAAGAAGTGGAAGGTTACAAAGAGGCGGATCTTAAGGAAATGCAGAATGAGTATCTGGAGGAAGGGATGTCAGGCGTCGACCCCCGCTATGTCATTAACCGGATTTCGAGTGCGCTCATTAAGCAGGATACACAATGCATTAATGCTCTAGATGTATTACGGGCTATCAAAGACGGCTTAGATCAGCATGCTTCCATTACGAAGGAAGAACGAGATCGGTATCTTAATTTTATAGCCGTTGCACGTAAAGAATATGATGAGTTAGCTAAGAAGGAAATACAGCGGGCATTTGTATATTCTTATGAAGAGTCGGCTAAGACTCTATTCGAGAATTATTTGGATAACATAGAAGCATTCTGCAATTGGTCTAAAATTCGTGATCCGCTTACCGACGAAGAGATGGATCCAGATGAAAGACTCATGCGTTCCATAGAAGAACAGATTGGAGTATCTGAGAATGCTAAAAAGGCTTTCCGTGAAGAAATTCTAATTCGCATCTCTGCGTATTCACGTAAAGGGAAGAAATTTGAATACAACAATCACGATAGACTTCGGGAAGCCATCGAGAAGAAGCTTTTTGTAGATCTGAAAGATATCGTTAAGATTACAACGTCAACTACGACACCTGATGGCAATCAGTTGAAACGAATTAATGAGGTCAGTAAGAGACTCATTGATGACCATGGATATTGCCCTATATGTGCTAATGAGTTGCTACGGTATGTGGGTAGTTTGCTTAACAGATAAGTGTCACGTTAATTAGAAACTCCTTTAAGACTGCTGCCTGTGGAGAGTATCGTACTCTAGGGCAGTTTTTTTAAATATGAGAAAGTAAAAGTTTCAACGATTTCGGTTGTGGGGTTGATAATACATACCGAAAAACATACAAGAGCCTCTCTCATCAATCACTTATTCAAGTGAAGATGAGAGGGGCTTTTATGGATCTATATAAATTTACGATGATGTTTCGTACCGTCATACATGAAGATAGCTTTCTTATCTTCAACTACGGTCTCTAAGTGAACGCTTTTCCCCCATAGTTTATAAACATAAGGGAGTGTACGCTCCATATATTTGAGATCAAGCTCAATACCTTCATATTGATGTTTCAATACTAATTCCCCTGTACGCATGTAATTAGCATCTTTTACGACTAGGTAAGGACTTCCCCCGTTAACTTTAGATAATACCATTTGATCACGAACATTCTCCCATGATTTATCTGTAATTTTCCATTCAGGTCCTTTTTTCTCAAAGACGTATAGATCGAGGTCTTCTGTTAATTTTTTGGTTAAATAGTTACGTAAAAACGAGATATCGGAATCGAATTCACGAACCTCGAACATTTTTGCGCGGCCTTGGCCTGGTTTTCGACCAGGTACCTCTAATTCTTCCTTGGTAGGATGTTCCCACCGATGTTCGATATCTTCAAATATTTTGAGTCCCAGATAATAAGGGTTGAGACTCTGCTGTGAAGGCTGTACAACGGATGAATTGAGCTTGGCGAACTCAATGGTTTCCTCACTAGTAAGATCCAACTCACGAATGATACGTTGATGCCAGTAGGAAGCCCAGCCTTCATTCATGATTTTCGTTTCCATTTGCGGCCAGAAATATAACATTTCATCACGTAGCATACTCATGATATCCCGTTGCCATTCTTCGAGTATTTCCGAGTATTCTTGAATGAACCAGACGACATCCTTCTCTGGCTCAGGCGGAAATGGTAATTCGGCCAATGTTTTTTTGATATGAGATTCTTGAGGCTCATTGATCTTCCATATATCATCGTACTCGTGAGGAGCGGCGGTAGACCGACTGGGATCTCGTTGCTCTCGAATTTTTCTTTCTATATACCGCTGTTTATCAAGGCGCTGTGGTTTAATAATCTGTGGATCCACATGCTCTTGAATGCCAAGTACGGCATCTATGAATGACTCCACAGCTTCTGTCCCATGTTCCATTTCGTAACGACTAATTCTTTCTGCTGTGGCGGACATACTCTCTAGCATGTTGCGATTAGAAGCCGAGAAGCGGGCGTTGTTCTTGAAAAAATCGCAGTGTGCAAGCACATGAGCGACAATGAGCTTATTCTGAATCAAAGAGTTACCATCTAAAAGAAAGGCATAGCAGGGATTAGAATTGATAACGAGCTCATAAATTTTGCTGAGGCCGAAGTCATATTGCGTCTTCATTTTGTGAAAAGTTTTACCGAAGCTCCAGTGGCTAAAGCGTGTTGGCATACCGTAGGCTCCGAAGGTGTAAATGATGTCTGCGGGACAAATTTCATATCGCATGGGATAAAAATCAAGACCGAACCCTACAGCAATCTCCGTAATTTCTGCAATGGCGCGCTCCAGACCGGCCATCTCATCTTGGTGCATGTGATCCCCCCATTTATTAAATTCAAAAATGCTTCTTATCATATATATGTAAAGGAAGAAGGGTTATGCGAAGAGAATATGGGGATTTGAAACCCATTTACGATGGGAGACAGCCTCAGTGTGATTCTGAACAAGAGGGGATTATGCTGTTCTCACCCTTCTTGTAGTAAGTGAGTCTGTTTATGTTCACAAGAATTTCTCTCGTGGGAAGATTACTCATATGGTACAATATGTTGTGGTTTGTTACAGGTGTGAATACTGCATAGGAGGAAAGTAATGAAACAAGGATCATTTATTGCCGTTGAAGGTCCGATTGGAGCAGGGAAAACAACACTCGCTTCAATGCTATCTGAAGAATTAAATATCCCAATCATTAAAGAGATTGTCGAGGCTAATCCGTTTCTTGATAAATTTTATGACAATATAGATGAATGGAGTTTCCAGACGGAAATGTTCTTTCTCTGCAATCGGTACAAGCAGCTAGAAGATACTAGATTGCAGTATATTGATCTGAACAAGCCGGTTATTGCTGATTATCATATTTATAAAAATCTCATATTTTCTGAACGGACATTGACAGGGGTAAAAAGGGGTAAATACCGACAGATTTATCATTTGCTAACAGATGATTTGCCGAAACCCAATATCATCCTCTATATTAAGGCGGATTTAGATACGCTGTTACAGCGGATTAAGAAACGTGGACGTTCTTTTGAACAGACGATGGATACAGCTTACTTGCAGCAATTAATGGAAGACTACGATGCTGCTATGACATTTCTGGCCAAAGACGATTCTACAACCGTTATAACCATTGATGGCAATTTGATTGATTTTGTTGAGAATAGAGAACAGTTCGTGCAAATCGCTTCAAATGTAAAGGAGTTCATACAATGAATAAATACAACATACCTCAAAATGCGCTGATCACTGTAGCGGGCACGGTAGGTGTCGGAAAGTCTACATTAACAGCTGAATTGGCAAAACGTCTTGGCTTTAGAACATCGCTGGAACAAGTGGATGATAATCCTTATTTGGAGAAATTTTATCATGATTTTGAAAGATGGAGTTTTCATTTACAGATTTATTTCTTAGCAGAACGCTTTAAAGAACAAAAAGGCATTTTTGAAGCAGGGGGCGGATTCGTTCAGGACCGTTCTATATATGAAGACACCGGCATATTTGCCAAGATGCATGCAGATCAAGGTACCATGTCTAGTACGGATTACGAGACGTACACAAGTCTGTTCGAGGCTATGGTGATGACACCGTATTTTCCACATCCAGATGTGCTGGTTTACCTTGAAGGCAGTCTCCCCTCCATCCTGACACGTATTGAGGAGCGTGGACGTGAGATGGAAATTCAGACAGATCCTTCGTATTGGGAACATATGCATAGCAGGTACTCAACTTGGATAACCAATTTCACAGCATGTCCAGTGCTGCGGCTAAATATTGATGAATATGATGTTCATGATTCTGCTTCTATGGATCATATTATTGAGAAAATTAGTAAGGCTATTACCAACAAGAACGGAGTAAGGTAAAGGTTGTGGGAACAACTTCTAGATAACGTTAAAGCACACGGAATATAAAGATTGAAATGAATAATAATATTAGATTTTAATACCATTAAAGCCCTTGGTCCTCCTACTAGGAGAGCTAAGGGCTTTAGTAATGGGAGAACAGCATATTTAGGCATTTTCGCGTTTACGAAAGAAGGCTTTTAAGGCTTGGTATACCTCACCTTTTTCCTTAATGACATAGTACATAAATGGGTCTAGCTTAATATTTCTGTAAGCTGACATTAGAGTACTGCTACGATTATATTGGTTTACTTCACCATAACCGAACATATTAGATACCTTCAGCAGCTCACCGATCAGCTTGACGCACCGTTCATTATCCGAAGTTAGATTATCTCCGTCAGAGAAATGGAAGGGATAGATGTTATATCTTGCAGTGGGGTACCGTTGATCGATGATATCAAGAGCTTTCTGATAAGCAGATGAACAGATGGTCCCGCCACTTTCCCCACGATTGAAAAACTCATCTTCAGTAACCTCTTTAGCTTCTGTGTGGTGAGCGATGAATACAATTTCAACTTTCTCATATTGACGACGTAGGAAGCGGGTCATCCAGAAAAAGAAACTACGAGCACAGTATTTCTCAAAAGAACCCATAGAACCTGACGTATCCATCATAGCGATGATGACAGCGTTGGAATCTGGAGTCACAACATCGTCCCATGTTTTGTATCTGAGATCATCGGGATTAATGCCATGAATGCCGGGGTCACCAGCTGAAGCATTTCTTCGTAAATTTTCAAGAATCGTTCTTTTTTTATCGAGGTTGGACATCATGCCTTTCTTGCGAACATCATTAAAAATAACGGTTTGTGTCTCCATTTGATCTTTTTCTTTCTGTTTTAAATTAGGAAGTTCCATCTGATCGAATAGCATTTCTTCCACGTCTTCAATGCTCACTTCGGCTTCCATAATATCATGTCCGGGTTGGTCACCAGGCTTCTCACCTTTGCCTGGCTTTTGGGCGGGGTCACGGCCGAGAACATCTCCAACTTGGCTGTCTCCATCCCCCTGACCGACATGTTTTTGTTTCTGATAATTATACACAAAGCGATATTCGTCTAGACTTCGGATGGGCACCTTGATAATTTGTTTACCGTCAGACATGATAATATTTTCTTCGGTAATCAGGTCGGGCAGATTCTGCTTAATCACATCTCGCACCTTTTGCTGATGACGGACTTGGTCTTGGTACCCTTTGCGGTGTAGAGACCAGTCTTCTTTCGATACAACGAAGCTATATGGATAGCGTGATTCCGGCATGGTAGGCACCTCCATTATGGTATGTGCTCGGCACAGTATAGTCTGTTGTAAAGTATATTCATGGGGAAGGACGATATGTGATGGTATAAGAGAATAAATTAGAAGAATAATTGAATACATCCATTTTATGAGAACACTAAGAGGGCTCCATCTTGATAGGAGACCCTCATTATATTACTTTAATATGAAACACTCACCCATGCTTTAGCGTTTGAGAAGAAGTTTCTCTATGGCTTATCCGTCTGTTCTTGGGCTGTTAAAGGATGTCATGAATAGGTAACAAAAGAACGAAGCTGCTCCCTTTCTCGGAGCTATTTCGTAGTATTACATCGCCTCCCATTGCACCCGCTAGTAGTCGACTGAAGGTAAGACCAAGACCGAGTCCACGGACGCGGTTCTTTTGATTGCCGCTACGGAAGAATCGTTCAAAAACAAAGTCTTGATCCTCCGTACAAATACCGTTGCCGTTATCCGTTACGATGACTTCAGCTGATCCATTAGGATGTTCAATAAGCTCAATTTGGATATGAACAGTTCTGTTAGGATGTTTGGCATGTACACTGTTATTGAGCAAATTAACAATAATTTGTTGGATACGAAGTGGATCACCCATTAGATTAAAAGGCTTCGTAGGCATGATTAGCTTGGGTTCATCGACGTGTTCTCCTTGTGTCAGCTTCCACTGATAAACAATTTCCGAAATAAGTGGAATAGCTGCGAGTTGTTCATGGCGAACCTGTACAATGCCAGCAGCTAGTGCATTATAATCGAGTAAATCAGCGACCATTCGCTGGAGACGATCGGTTTCTAAGAGGGCAATATCGAGAAATTCATCGGCTTCCTCACCGTTTACCACATTCTCACGAACGGCATGGACAAGGCCCTTAATGGAAGTGACTGGGGTTTTTAACTCATGTGAAACTCCCGCAAGCATAATCGCACGTGAATGTTCTAACCGCTTTAGCCGTCCTGCCATTTGTTGAAAGGAGAGAAGCAGTTCGTTAATTTCACGCTCATTAGCATCTGCTTCTAGTCGAATATCATATTGTCCTCGGCTGATCTGTGCCGCAGCATCCACGACTCTGCGTATAGGCCTTGTGAGTTTACGTGAAAGTAGATAAATGGTTAACCAGCTGAGACTTGCTAAACTAACCAACATAATGGCAAAGAACCATTTCTCTTCTGTTGGAATGTATTTTAGCTCATTTTTTGCTTGTAGCAATGTAACTTGACCAATCGGCTCCCCACCGTATTCAATGTGCGCCTTTGCTGCTTTGAACTCTGGGCTACGAGATTCATTGAGTTCGTCATCTAACTTGTGGAGTAAATCTTCTTGTGTCAGCTTAGGCATAGAGAACAGCATTTTACCCTTGTTATCTGTCACAATGACACACATTTCATTGGTCATTTTGAAAAAACGTTTACGGTTCTCAATTAATTCGCGAAGACTTTCTCCGACTACAATGGAGCCGTCTGGATTTACGATACGGTCAGCAATTTCCTGTGCAAGCAGTGCAGTAGTTTGTAAGCGATTATTCATCGATTCTTGTCTAATCCAACATATAGAAGTGATAGCGATCACTAACAATCCGATACATAGGATCAGTAAATAGCGAAAAGTCCAATAGGACAAGATAGAGGTTTGTTTTTTTATCCTGTCCATAATTGATACCCCGTTCCTCTTAATGTTCTAATTTCTCCTTCCTTTGAGGACCAATGTGAAAGTGCCTGACGAAGTCTTTTAATGGAGAGATCTACAGCTCGATCGCTACCCTCGTAATCCATTCCCCATACATGCTCAATCAGTTGTTCTCTCGTATATATCTGATTGGGATGCTCTGTTAAGAAGAGGAGTAGTGATAAATCACGTGGAGTTAAATTGACTTCAGCTCCATTTAAGTAGATTTGTCTAGCCGAGTAATCCACGAATAAACTTCCGAAATGGCGCTTACGCTTACCATCTGACCATTGTGATGGTCTACGCAATACAGCATTGACACGGGCTACAACTTCTTCGGGAATAAAAGGTTTGGTCATATAATCATCAGCGCCCCCGTTTAGACCAGCTAGGCGGTCATCAATGCCTTCACGAGCAGTCAACATAATCACGGGACAACTACTTTTTGTACGAATGAGATTTAATAGCTCGAAGCCGTCTATCTCGGGGAGCATAATATCAAGAAGAATAAGAGAAGGATGGGATTCATCGAATGAATCCAATGCCTGCTGACCGTCTAAAGCGCGAATGACGTTGAAGCCAGCCTTTTTCAAATACGCGCTTAGTACTCTTGATATTGCTTCTTCATCTTCGACGATCAAGATGGATTTCATATATTACATATCCTCCTTCAGCTGAATGGTACGACTATTCTATCACATCCTGTAATTGGCAGCACTTTGACATCTTCCTGACTTATTAGCTTGTTAATATATATAAATAAGAATTCTATATAGAGATAATGGAGGGAATTTATGAAGAAGAAAAACATACTAGGTGTGGTAGGTGTAGTCGTTGTTATGGGTGCAATTGGAGGATATTTATTCTTCAATCAGTATATGGGTAACAATGTAGAGATTGAATCGGTGATTCCAGTGCAAGGTCAAGTTTCTAGTGCTGAGACCGTAGATACAGCATCGACAGGTGCAAAGGTTACATCAACTCAATTAAATGGTGATTGGATGATTGAAGACACGTCCAAGGTTTACTGGTCTGTGACAACATCCAAAGAAACCGTTAACTTCGTGGATACAGCCGTAAAGGGTAATTGGAGTGTTAATGTGGATGATAAGGCTTCTATGTCAGGCGAAGGGTCTATTGATATGGCCCAACTGGATTCGGGTAATGGACAGCGTGATGAGCATGTGAAGAGCGATGACTACTTAGCTATTGGAACATATCCGGAAGCATCATTCAAGGCAGAATCTTTCTCTGATATTCCGACTGAATGGACAGAAGGTACACCGGTGCTTGTTGAAATGAAAGGTAAGCTAACGGTAAAAGGAGTGGAGAAGGAAGTATCCTTCATTTCTGAAGTTGCATATCGTGAAGACCAACTATTGCTATCAGGTACAACTAATGTAACTTTCTCCGATTTTGGTATGAAGAATCCACATACGGTAGTTCTAAATACGGAGAATGACCTTGGTGTTCGGTTAGAGCTTGTATTAACTAAGGCACACTAAAATTTACTTTCGCTAATATGCACTATCATATCGGGTGGAAATGGGTCAGACATTGAGTTATGAGCTGAATAAAAGCCAAAGAAGGAGCAAATATGCTCTTTCTTTGGCTTTTTTGTTTTTTTTTTAAATTGAATATTTAACATGCTAGCCATTATAAGGTCTTTTTGCTATACATAATCCCGATTGTATGCGGCCCACAGTGGCTAGAAATAACACAACCGGCTGTGGCCAGAGCGACTTCAGCACCCGTTTGTTGCTGTAAGGTAGATTGTAATATAAGAGCATCTTCCTCAGCAAGGGAATGAACGACAAAGATGAGACCAGAATCCATTTGATCCTTTTTCTCAAGTGCATTCAGAAGTAACTGTTCAACAGCTTTCTCACGTTTACCCCGTACTCTATTAGCAGGAATCATTAGACCCTTAGATACTTTAATAATGGGACGAATTTTTAATAGGCTTCCGATAAAATTTTGCACACCGGAACAACGCCCACCTTTGTGTAAATATTCAAGTGTATCAATGACAAACTCAGCCTCTATTGCAGGTCTCACAGCATGTAACAGACTCATAATTTCATCTAAATTGCTCCCTGAGTTTGCTGCATGGACCGCTTTCATAATTAATAATCCTATAGCAGAGGATAAGTTGAGTGAGTCAAATATGGAAATACTTCCTTCTGGAAATTCCTCAGCTGCAATTCGTGCATTCTGATAGGTTGAGGATAATTCAGAAGAGAGGCTGATATATAATACCTGATCTCCTTGGTCTATATAGGGTGTGAAGGCAGTTATGAAATCAGTTGGGGAGGGTGCGGCAGTCTTCGGGAGATTGCCTGTTTCGGATACTCTTTGGTAGAGTTGGGTCGGTGTAATATCGATTCCATCTCGCAGGGACTCATCTCCGAAAACGACATAGAGCGGAACGATGTCAATTTCATATTTATGTATCCAAGCACTAGGTAGATCACATGTACTGTCAGCAAATATTTTAATTTTTGGCATGATAACCCACCCTTATTTTATGTGATTGTTGTTGCGGAAATTATACTGATGACGAAGAAAGCGATAAGAACAACAAGAACGATACTATTCATGATTAAGCCTATAATAGCAAATACTTTCTTTCTGTTCTTTAGAGCTGCGCCAATGATACCTAATATGACACCAATGAGATTGCTGAGTAAGAATACAATAACAACGATGCCTAAAGTTCCTAGATTGGTAACCATCTCACGACTAGGGGAACCAATGAATCCGTTACCATTTGGTTCTAAATAAGGGCCAATTAGCGCACCAGCAATGGCTACAATTGCGATATACCCTAATAAGCTCACAAGGCTAATAATGAAGGAAGCTATTCCGGGTCCTGAATGCTTCAATTCAATCGGCGATTGAAAACTCATCGTGGAATTATAATGTTCGCTTTCTACAATAGTTTGTTGCTGTGAATCATGAGAATTATGTGAATCCATTATCGATCTCTCCTTATCCATATTCCAGTATAGTTAATACTCTTCCATATTTGGTTGCAAAAATCAAGGTTTGTGCATTTTATTATGTAGACATTTTGATGGCGCTAGCAAACACAAAGAGTATGAGGTAGTATGGAACAGAGGTTGTCAGATTAGTTTGGAAAGGGGATGGATTGTTGTGCAACGTACATTTATTCAATGGGGCACAGTGTTAATGGCTCTTTCAGTAGCCATAGGTGCTTTCGGAGCCCATTTATTGGAACCTAGAATTGGTAAGGATGCGCTAGAAGTTTATGAGACGGGTGTCCAATATCATATGATTCATGGACTTGCGTTAATTCTAGTAGGAATAACGGTGGGACAACGGGGCGAATCTAAGAAACTCAATGTTGCAGGTTGGATGTTCATCGTTGGGGTTATAGTGTTCTCAGGTAGCCTTTACATATTAAGTATTAGTGGAATTAAAGTGTTGGGTGCAATCACCCCATTGGGTGGCATTGCTTTCATTATTGGCTGGTTATATTTCATGTCAGATGTACTACGCCGAGGCAAAAGTAGCTAAATGAAATTAAAAGGAGGACCCTTGGGTCCTCTTTTTTGAAATATTGGAAAGTATAGCCGTTCTAATGTTTCATCGGTAAACGAAGTCGTTTATCCTTGATACTAGCGAGCATCGAATTCATCAATTTCATTTAACAGGAAGGAGTATACTTGTTTTTCATCTACATGATAAACATTAATCAATTGGTTTGTTTGATCATAGTTTAAAATACGACATGGAATACTCTTTTTTTGACCCTGTCGATTCGTTGTCATACGAACTAATCGATTACCTTTAATACATAGATTAATCCATTCTGTAGGATCATCATTATATAACGATGATCCTACAGTCGCTGGTGTCAATTTGGTTGTCTCTATTTGAGGTTTATCTTCTATAGGGATAGGCAATATAGGTACCCTTTTTTCGTTGTTGCCAAGCTTAGAAAAGGTGTTATTCTTAAGACTGTTTTTAGAAATCATCGATTTTTTCTTGTTTTGAATTAAACTTTCAATAATTTCTCCCAGCTCTATTCCAGACTTAACTCGAAAATCCAGTACTTGTTCATTCTTATTTATCATTTCCATTAATAATTGCAAGGCAAGTGCATTTGATTTTTCTTTAATTAGTATATCAACATTGAATAAGTATCCGCTATCTTCATCTTCATTTCCTATTTTAATATCCATAGTTCCCCCAGCTTATTAGTGAAATGTTCCAACAGCTCATAAACTATACCATTAAATTGGGATAAAAAATAGTCCTTTCGGCGTAGAACAGGCGTTTCTTTTACCTTTTCGACAAAATTTGCGAATGATCTTTCGCACCAATGCATATTGATCCGAATACTAATAATGTTGTGTAGGACATAGGGAGGTGCCATGCTATGATCAATGTTGTACCTATTGTTATTAATGACCAAACAATGGTCGGTGTTGAGGTGAAACTACCTAAGACAACTTTACTCACCATTAACACTTCAAAAGGCTATATTATGTGTGGTGCTTTAGATGTAAACCTATTGAATGAGAAGCTTGCTGATCGGCAGATTATTGCAGGTAGAGCTGTAGGCGTAAGAACTCTTCAAGATTTACTGGATGCACCACTTGAATCCGTTACCTTTGAGGCTGAGAAGTTGGGAATTCATACTGGAATGTTAGGTAAAGATGCATTACTGAGAATGTCATAGTTATATTCAAGACGAAATGGCTTCCCTGTCCTTAAAGGGACGGTAACCGTTTCTTGTAGAAATATAAGTAAAGTATAGTAAAAGCTTAAGCTTTCTTATATTTTGAAAAAGACCAACTCATCTAACGAATTGGTCTCTTTTTATTTTATTATGAAGTTTGAGTATCAGCGAATATGGCAGCTAAATTTTGTTTGAAGGGGGCTCTAATGATTCCCTTTTCAGTAATAATCGCAGTCACATATTCATTGGGAGTAACATCAAAGGCAGGATTATATACTTTAATTCCTTCGGGTGCTGTTCTTTTACCGAATCCTTCTGTTATTTCTTCTGCGGGTCTCTCTTCAATTGGAATATCATCACCGGTCTCTGTCAATAAATCTATCGTGGAGAGGGGGCAAGCGACGTAGAAAGGAATACCGTGAGCTTTAGCTAGTACAGCTACACTATAGGTACCGATTTTGTTAGCGACATCGCCATTGGCAGCTACACGATCCGTACCGACGATGACAGCTTCAATCCAGCCCTTTTTCATGATCATACCCGCCATGTTATCACAGATGAGTGTGACATCAATACCTGCTTGTTGAAGCTCAAAGGCTGTGAGTCGTGCCCCCTGAAGTACTGGGCGAGTCTCATCGGCATACACTTTCAAGTGAATCCCTTGTTCATGTGCAAGATACATAGGCGCAAGAGCTGTACCGTATTTAGCTGTAGCTAATCCACCGGCATTACAGTGTGTTAATACGCCCATACCATCGTGAAAGAGGGGAAGAGCATGCTCTCCAATAAGTCGACAGACTTCCTCATCCTCTATCTGTATAGCGTGAGCTTCGGATAGTAGCAACTCATTGAGCTTGATTATTCCATGTCCAGCGTGCACAAGAGAAGAGGCCTTGTCCTTCATACGATCAAGCGCCCAGAAGAGGTTTACTGCTGTAGGGCGTGAAGTAGCTAGATAACGACTAACTTCTATAATATCATCGAGCCAGTCTTTGACATCGATGTCAGTGTTGTTCTGTGCACCAAGAACAATACCATAGGCAGCTGCAATTCCGATTGCAGGAGCCCCTCTTACCTTCATGGTATGGATAGCATCCCATACCTCTTCGGCAGTATATAAATTTAACATAATAATAGAATCGGGTAGAAGACGCTGGTCTAGAAGTATTAAATGGTCTTTCTCCCACTGAAGAGACGATAGAGGTTGTTGTTGTTGTGAATTTACCTGATTATTTGAATTCATAGATAACTCCTTCTGTTGTGACTTGAGATGTGTTCTTAACGATTTCAATTAAGTCTTGAATAGAATTTATATTACGGTTACTAAGAACGAGTTGTTTACCGATAGACAATGCTTTACGTTGAGCCGTTTCACGTGCAATATCGTTACTGATGTTGTCAATATCGATTACATGGGATAGCCCCACAATGCGGCGAATGATTTTGCAACCTGCAAAGCCAACCGTATCTTTTAGAAGTTGAGCAACATATATATCTTGATAACCAGGCGTTGTGGCCATGATATCTTGTACATCTTTATTCCAAAGTGTGCGGAAATTAGATTCAAATGCATTCCAAGTGTTCTCTACCGTAAGTAGCAGGGAGGCTTGTTTCTCTTGGATAGTGAGTTCATCATTTATCCAACCGGGTTGTGCAACGTAGTTCAGTAGTAAATTAGCAATGATTGCACCGATATCAAATCCCATAGGACCATAATAGGCGAACTCTGGGTCAATGACCTTTGTAGACTTCTGAGTCACAAAGATACTACCTGTGTGCAAATCCCCGTGAAGCAATGCTTGGGTCTGGGTTAGAAACTTCTCACGAAGAAGAGCAACTTCAAGATGAAGAGCCTGGTGGTCGCGAAGGGCAAGTGCTTCGTCGGCTATATTGTCAGCATAATTATTGTTATCTGATTGTTGGTAGGGATCTTGAAAGATGAGGTCTTCCGTAATTTTGCACAGATCTGGGTTAATGAACTTTTTAACTTGTTCCTTCTTTTGTTGTGGGTTCATAGCAAGATCTGATGTATAAAATAATGTGTTGGCAAGGAATCTACCTATATGTTCTGCGAACAGTGGATAATTATTCCCTTCAAGTAGACCTTTGCGCATAATGGCGTGATCGCTAAGATCCTCCATTACTGTAATGGCCATGGATTCATCAAAGGCATAGACTTCAGGTACAAGGTCAGCGCATAGTTGAGACTGCATAAGAAGGGCCTCTCGTTCAATACGAGCACGATCCAGTGATAGCGGCCAAGATTCTCCTACGACTTTCGCATAAGGGAGGGCTTGTTTGACAATGATACTCTTATGGTTTTCTTGATCTGTAATGATAAACACTAAATTAAGATTCCCATCTCCAATTTCGGAACATTGAAGGTTTGAGTTATTGTCAAAGTAACCTGGTATAGTTCTGGCATAGGCCATAGCTTCATTAACAGTTAAAGGATGATAAGTGGACAAAAGAGTCACCTCCAGAATGAATGGTAGATCAAAAAAAACCTACTCAGTTACTTGGTAATTCAGTATAACGGAAAATAGGATGATTTTAAACTATTTTTATTGGGGGTGACCTGTTTCATATCCGTATATAGCGGGTAAATATTATTATAGAGATTGAGTAATTTTAGGAAGTACAGACTTTTGATTGTGAATAACAAGAAATATTAGTGTCTAAGAAAACTGCTTGTAGCTTGTCTTCCTAATTATTCTAACTACTTAGTTGTGGGCAAGGAAACATACTTATACTTTATGGAAAAGGAAGGGATTATAATGGCAAAAACAACATCAACTAAATCACAAAATGAGACATTGGAACAGGCACTGAATCAACAGGTTGCTAATTTTAACGTATTATATGTAAAGCTTCATAATTTTCATTGGTATGTTAAAGGTGAACAGTTCGTAACGTTACATGTGAAGTTTGAAGAGCTCTACAATGATGTAACTCTGAAGATGGATGAAATAGCTGAGCGTTTGTTGACTATCAAAGGTAATCCGACAGCAACCATGAAAGAATATCTTGAACTTGCAACTATTCAAGAAGCGCAAGGTAAAGAAGATGCTCGTAAAATGGTGCAAACTATCATTGAGGATTTCGCTACTGTTGCCGAGGAATTAGATGAAGGTATCACTCTTGCAGAAGATGCTAAAGATCATCCTACTTGCGACATGTTAATTACTATTAAAGGTGATCTTGAAAAACATATGTGGATGCTTCGCTCATTGTTAGGTTAAACATAAAAGTTCATTTCAATAATAAGAAGGTAGGCTTGGCTGATGAATGCGGCCAAGCCTTTTTTCTTTATAATATTAAGAACGTATAAGTTCTCAATATACTTTCTTATATTTCTACGAGAAATGGTTACCATCCCTTTAAGGACGGCGAGCCTTTTCGACAGAAGAGATTCCCTGGTTCGTCTGAAGTTTGAAACTCATTGATAACAATTCTCATTGGTGCTACGATAAAATCAGATTTATAAGGTTGTAATTTAGATGCAAATGAATTCAGGGATCAAATAGGAGGTGCTTTATATGGAGCAGATTATTCGATCGGATAATATACATGGATATTTTGACGGGCTTTCTGATTATCTAGCTGAGAGTGCAACAGAACAGGGGGGAGAACAACACCTTGTTCTTTCACCCCTTCTGGGAAAGGGGAGCATTTCCCGTCTGAAAATTAGACAAGGTATTGAAGTTGTCATTTCGGATATGATATTGGAAGAAGATTGGAATCAGTATATCTATGAAGATCGAGTTTTTGAGATCAATTATTGTTTTAGTGGCAACGCCGACTGTTATTACAAGGGGAACCATTTTTCAACTTCAGTACAACCCGGCAATGTATATTCTATAGAAGATAGCGAAATTTATTTGTTCAAGAAATCAAAACAGAGATATCAATGTCTGGAAATTAGGATGTCACCGGAACAGTTACTGAGCTACTTTGAGTCTGCGGACGATTACAGAAGCGTTGAGAACTGCTTAAAGAGTCAGATGGGGCGAATAAACCCTTTGGAGGATTCAATAATACTCAAACGAGCAGTAAACGAGATGGTACACTCGTCCTATAGGGGTTCATTAAAGAAATTGCATATGGAAAGTAAGATCATGGAAATTGTTTTGCTTGTTTTAGAAAAATATACGAGAGAAAATGATTCGTATACAGGGTTTTATATGAAAAAACAAGATATCGAAAAGCTTTATGCTGCCAAGGAAATCATTGTTGATAGGCTCGAAAATCCACTTTCCCTGAAAGAGCTGGCGCGAGCATCGGAATTAAACGAGTTCAAGTTAAAGAAAGGCTTTAAAGAGTTGTTTGGGATGACTGTTTTTGAACATGTTCGGGATCAACGACTTGAAAAGGGTGTATTCTTAATGCAAGTTGAACAATTGAATGTTGGTGAGGCAGCGGCGGCTGTAGGATATAGCAATCCAAGCAACTTTTCTGCGGCTTTTTTTAAAAAATATGGCTGTAATCCGATTCAATATTTAAAGTCAAAAAAACAGTATGTTTGATTTTGAAATTCAAGATATTTTCAAGATAAGTCGGATTAAAAAATGTACTAAAACGTCGTTCACTTTCGATAAAGGAGTAGAACGGCGATTCTTTATATTACGAAATCCCCATTTATCCCCTACGTTCACCTTACTGATTTATCTTTTCTTCGTACATGTAATTCTATCTTTTTATTCTATTTGTCTAACTTCCATTTGTCAGTCATGACACCAATATGGATAACATATCAAGTTTCAGGTGTTGTAAATTGAAATCAATAACGTTCTTAGCCGAAAAGAATCCGTTCACAGGTAGAAATTCTTCTTGTTACAATTGATAATCAATATCAAGGGGGTGGAATCAGCTTAATAAGGGTTCAGAGGATGATTATTCATTTTTGAATGCGAAAATTTCTTGTGAAAGTGGATAAGAATAAGTCAATTTAATAAAATAAGTGATAATCATTGAGAATCAAGACGAAGTAGTTTAGAATGAGTATAAACACAATTGAAATCGGGGGCATCGTCCCTGTTAATATATTTCCGGTTTCTACAAAATATCAAATATGGGTTAACATCTATATAACGGAGGGAAAAAAACATGGCAACAAATTTCGTCATTGAAGGTCTTAAAGCATCAATCGAGGGTAAAGAAATACTTAAGGGAATCAACCTTCAGATGAAGGGCGGAGAGGTTCATGCAGTTATGGGACCTAATGGTACAGGTAAAAGTACACTCGCTTCTGCGCTTATGGGACATCCTAAGTACGAAGTAACTGCAGGTTCAGTAACTCTTGATGGTGAAGACGTACTTGATATGGCTGTAGATGAGCGGGCACGCGCAGGTCTTTTCTTAGCGATGCAGTATCCAAGTGAAATTGCAGGGGTTACGAACTCAGACTTCCTTCGTAGTGCTATTAATGCACGCCGTGAAGAAGGTAGCGAAATTTCTTTGATGAAATTCATTCGTCAAATGGAATCCAAAATGAAAGAACTAGAAATGAATCCAGAATTTCTTCACCGTTATTTGAATGAAGGTTTCTCGGGTGGGGAAAAGAAACGTAACGAAATTCTACAAATGATGATGCTGGATCCGAAACTTGTCATTCTTGATGAGATTGATTCCGGCTTAGATATTGATGCATTGAGAATTGTAGCTAATGGTGTAAATGCAATGAGAAGTGAAGATCGTGGTTTCCTAGTGATTACACACTACCAACGCCTACTAAACTATATTAAGCCTGACTTTGTACACGTGATGATGCAAGGGGTTATTGTGAAATCAGGGGGTCCAGAATTGTCTGAACGTCTAGAAGCTGAAGGTTATGATTGGGTCAAAGAGGAACTTGGAATTGAAGATGAAACTGTAGGTCAAGAAGCGTAAATATAACGGGAGGAGGACAACGAAATGACAACACAAACCATTCTTCCGGTTGACGCCGAAAGCCTGAAAGTAATCTCCAAGCGCAATAACGAACCGGATTGGTTAGCAGAATTACGTTTAAAAGCATTGGAATTGGCGGCTCAGTTGGAATTACCTAAGCTTGAGAAGACAAGAATAGATCGATGGAATACGCAAGGATACGGAACTTATCAGGAAGCTACTGCGATTCAATCTTTGGATGAAGTTCCTACTTCAATTCAAGATCTAATTAAAGATCAGGAAGCGTCTGCTAGCCTTATTGTTCAGCGTAATTCAGGTGTGGTTTACACTAAACTGTCTCCTGAATTATCTTCACAGGGCGTTATCTTTACAGATCTTCACACCGCAGCTAGAGAACACGGAGATTTAGTGAAAACTTATCTACACAACGCGGTTAAGAGTGATGAGAATTCCGTTACAGCTCTACATGCAGCTCTTTGGAATGGTGGAGTTTTCCTCTATGTGCCTAAGAATGTAGAAGTAACCACTCCTCTTCAGGCTATATTCCTTACAGATGAAGCTCAAGCAACGTTTGCACCGCATATACTGATTGTGGCAGAGGCGAATAGTTCGGTCACTTATGTTGATAACTATGTGTCTGGTGAGCTTGATGGGGATATTCTTCATAATGGAGCTGCAGAAGTATTCATCAAATCTGGGGCTAAGGTTCGTTATGCATCTGTTCACCAAATGGGTGAGAATGTAACGGATTTAAGTTATCGCCGAGCTGTAGTTGAGAATGATGGCGCTATTGAGTGGATCGTTGGTGAAATGAATAGCGGAGACACTATGAGTAACACGAATTCAATTCTCAAAGGCAATGGTTCCACGACAGATGCTAAAGTCATTGCTGTCGGATCTGGTGCGCAGAAGCTAAACTATACGACACAAGCTCAGCATTTTGGTAAAAGTTCGCTTAGTCAGATGATTACTCGCGCTGTAATGCGTGAGAAAGCGACTGCCATCATTAACGGGATCACGAAGATTGAGAAAGGGGCTAGCAAATCCGATGGTCAGCAGACGGAAAAAGTATTGATGCTGAGTCCTAAAGCACGTGGAGATGCGAATCCAATTCTACTTATTGATGAAGATGATGTAACGGCAGGGCATGCTGCTTCTGTTGGACAAGTAAATCCTGAACAAATTTACTATCTTATGTCTCGAGGTATTTCACGTTCAGAGGCCGAAGCGCTAGTGATTTACGGATTCTTAGCTCCTGTGGTATCCCAAATTCCGTTGGAAGGATTGCAGATCCAACTTCAGTCACTAGTTGAAAGGAAGTTAGGACAATGAACAAACTAATCCGAGAGCAGTTCCCAATATTGCAGCAGGAGATCAATGGACATCCGTTAGTGTATTTGGACAGTGCGGCGACTTCTCAGAAGCCGCGTGCCGTTATTGAAGCACTGCAGCATTATTATGAATGGGATAATGCTAATGTGCATCGCGGTGTGCATACACTCGGTAGTCGTGCTACAGATGCATATGAAGGATCGCGCGAGAAAGTTGCCAAGTTCATTCATGCTCGTAGCACACAAGAGATTATTTTTACTCGTGGAACTACGACAGCTTTGAACATGGTAGCTTCTTCATATGCTCGAACTGTCTGCGGCGAAGGTGATGAGATTGTACTTACACCTATGGAACACCACAGTAATCTCATCCCGTGGCAGCAAGTAGCTAGAGCTACTGGTGCTACTTTGAAATATATAGCATTACAACCTGATGGATCAGTTGATTTGGCAGAAGTAGAGAAAGTGGTTACATCTCGTACGAAAATTGTAGCTATCGCATATGTCTCTAACGTGATGGGCGTCGTGAATCCTGTCAAACAAATCGCTGAAATTGCCCATCGGAATGGTGCAATTATCGTCGTGGATGGAGCACAAAGCTCACCTCACATGGCCGTGGATGTTCAAGATTTGGATTGTGATTTCTATGCCTTTTCTGGTCACAAAATGTGTGGACCGACTGGCATTGGGGTATTGTATGGTAAGAAGGCGTTACTCGAAACTATGGAACCTGTAGAATTTGGTGGAGAAATGATTGATGATGTTGGACTCTACGAATCAAATTGGAAGGAACTTCCATGTAAATTCGAAGGAGGAACTCCTATCATCGCTGGAGCTGTAGGTTTAGCAGCGGCGATTGATTTTCTTGAAGAAGTTGGCATGGACAATATTGAACGTCATGAGCATACGCTTGCTGCATATGCGACAGATCGTTTATCTGAGATTGAAGGTATTACCTTATATGGTCCACGTCATCGTGAAGTGGGACTTGTTACCTTCAATTTAGGAGAAGTGCATCCGCATGATGTAGCTACTGTACTAGATGCAAGTGGAATTGCTATCCGTGCTGGGCACCATTGCTGTCAACCACTAATGCGTTGGCTACAAGTAAGCTCTACTGCTCGTGCTAGCTTCTACCTCTACAATACGGAAGACGATGTTGACCGACTTGTTAGTGCCTTAATTCAGACAAAGGAGTACTTTGGCGATGCAACTTGATGATTTATACCGTCGTGTAATCATGGACCATTATAAAACGCCTCGAAATAAGGGAACTTTTGAAGAGGATGCAGTAACCATTAATTTAAATAATCCGACTTGCGGAGACAAAATAACACTTCAACTCAAACTTGAGGATGGAATCGTCCAAGATGCTAAATATTCTGGTGATGGGTGCTCGATCAGCATGTCTTCTGCATCCATGATGACTGATGCTGTGAAGGGTAAGACTATTGAAGAAGCTCAGGATTTAGCAACACGTTTCTCTGCCCTTATGAAGGGTGAAGATGTGCAATTCGATGAATATGAAGACATTGAAGCCTTATCTGGCGTGAACAAGTTTCCAGCACGCATTAAGTGTGCGACTCTAGCTTGGAATGCACTGCGGAAAGGTATAGATGATCAAGACCTGAACAAATAATGAAAGGGAGGCTGAAATCACATGGCTAAACAATTAGAAGAAGTAGAAGAGTATCAATATGGCTTTCGCGACGAGCATGAATCTGTATTTAAATCAGGTAAAGGTCTAACTCGTGAAATTGTGATGGAAATATCCAAAATTAAAAATGAACCAGAATGGATGCTTGATTTCCGTCTAAAAGCATTGGAGCAATTCTACAAGATGCCAATGCCTAAATGGGGCGGAAACATGGATGATTTGGATTTCAATGAAATCCAATATTTCGTTAGAGCTTCCGATAAGCAAGGAAAGACGTGGGAGGAAGTTCCTTCCGAAATTAAAGAAACATTCGACAAGTTAGGTATTCCAGAAGCGGAGCAAAAATTCCTTGCGGGTGTATCTGCACAATATGAATCAGAAGTGGTATACCACAGCATGCAGAAGGACCTTGAAGATCAAGGGGTTATCTTCATGGATATGGATACAGCGCTAAGAGAACATCCTGAAATTGTTAAAGAATATATTAGTACAATCATTCCGGTAGCTGACAATAAGTTCGCAGCATTGAATAGTGCTGTATGGTCAGGTGGTAGCTTCATCTACGTTCCAAAAGGTGTGAAATGTGAAGTGCCATTGCAGGCATACTTCCGTATTAACTCTGAGAATATGGGACAATTTGAGCGTACACTGATTATCGCTGATGAAGATAGCTTGGTACATTATGTAGAAGGATGTACAGCTCCAATCTATAGTACGAATTCCCTTCATAGTGCGGTGGTAGAAATTATTTGTAAAAAGAATGCACGCGTTCGTTATACAACGATCCAGAACTGGGCTCCTAATATTTATAACCTAGTGACTAAACGTGCAGTAGCTGAAGAGAATGCAACGATGGAATGGGTTGATGGTAACATCGGTTCCAAACTGACGATGAAATACCCAGCAGTTGTTCTTAAAGGACGCGGCGCTAAAGGTATGGTCCTTTCCATTGCTGTTGCAGGTAAAGGTCAGCACCAAGACGCAGGAGCTAAGATGATTCACTTGGCACCAGACACGACCTCTACGATCGTCTCGAAGTCGATCAGTAAGCACGGAGGTAAAGTAACTTATCGTGGTCTAGCGTCCTTCGGACGTCAAGCAGAGGGTGCGAAGTCGAACATTAAATGTGATACGCTGATTATGGATAATCAATCTACATCGGATACTATTCCATATAATGAGATCATGAATGATAACATCACACTTGAGCATGAAGCAACCGTATCCAAGGTATCAGAAGATCAATTGTTCTATCTGATGAGCCGTGGACTTACAGATGCCGAAGCAACTCAAATGATCGTTATGGGCTTTATCGAACCCTTCACGAAAGAACTTCCGATGGAATATGCAGTTGAAATGAACCGTCTTATCAAGCATGAGATGGAAGGTTCGATTGGCTAAAGCTTATCATCTTCATCAGTGATATTTAAATACGTGTTCGCAGTTACTTTGACGCTCTTATGTCCAAGTTGCTCGGACACGTATTTTTTGTACCCCTTTTTGATTATCCTTTACTGTAACGTCATCCAAGTCTGGTATGCGCTACCTACGAGATCGTTACGCAGTTCATTCAGGACCAGAATTAACAACAGATTGATGAAAGCTATTTACGACTTATGGCCCTATGAATATATCTATGCATTGCTAAAGGACCAATTGTAGTTGACTTGCTATTCAAGGCAAGTTTGTATTATAATCAATTCAGTGTCTAATGGGTGTGTATCATCTTTTAGATGTACGGCAATAACCTCGGTAATGTATACATATCGGAAATATGGATGTGAGTTATGAATGTCATCCAATTTACCGTTTTAGTAACGTTGCAATATTCAAGGGGGAATCAGGTGATCTAAGAATCCAAGTAAAATGGGGGCGTCTGCACATTCGCTATGAGACACCTGGTGAGAACTAGGTTTAATTTTTCCTTATCAAATATCTATAAAGGGGCATTCATCATGTCATTACACATCAGAACTATGAGATTAACAATCGGCAAAAAGCTAATGGGAGCATTTTTAATTATTGCTATCTTATTGGGAATTACAAGTGTTATATCAATTTCGTACCTTAAGGAAGTAGATCGATTAGATACTGACTTAATTGAAAGACGAGCGGTGATCTTATCAAATGTTCAAACCATGCAAGTAGAGGCTTCGAAACAAACTAGTGGATTACGTGGCTATCTCTTAATGAAAGACTCTGAATTTAAGAATATATTACAAACATCCAATAGTAACCTGACTACGTTAATCAGTAAGACCATGCCGTTGGTTCAAAATGAGGAAGAAGAAGAGAAGCTTAGAAAATTAGGAGAGCTCAATATACAGTTTAAACAAAAGTATGATCAATTGCTTCAATTGGTTCAGAATAGCCAAGATCCAAATCAAGCGATGGCTTTTTTTAAAAATGAAGTACTTCCTCTAGGAAGGCAACTAGATCCAATCGCAGGTGAAGTAGCTAATAGGCAGCTAAAATTAATGGATGAAGGGAGCAATAGAAATACTGAGATGGTTGATACTGCAATTAAGGTCGTTTCCATACTTAGTGTTTCTGCATTAGTACTAGCGATACTGATTGGTTTCTTCACCTCACGCATGATATCTACACCGATAGTAGTTTTGGAAAAAGCCGCCGAGAAGATAGCGTCAGGTGATCTATCTGTAGAAAGCATTCAAGTAAAAAATAAGGATGAAATTGGTGTTCTAGCGAACTCCTTTAATCACATGCAAGCTAATCTTCGCGAGTTAATAAATCAAGTTAGGATAAGCGCCGAACATGTAGCTACTTCTTCGGAGGAGTTGACAGCTAGCGCAGGACAGACGAGTGAGGCTTCCGAGACGATAACTTCTACCATTCAAGAGGTCGCCGTTAGCGCAGAGAGTCAATCAATTAGTCTAGAAGAAAGTGCACGAGCAATGAGTGAAATGGCAGTTGGAGTACAACAAATCGCTGCAAACGCACAAATAGCTTCTTCTGTGTCCATTCAAGCTGCTAAAAAAACAATGGAAGGAAACGAGGAAGTTCAATCGGTAGAGGAACAAATGGAGTTGATTCAAGATTCATTTAATCTACTCGCCGATGAAGTAAAAGAAATGGGTGAGTATTCAGGGCAGATAGGACAGATTATCCACGCAATTTCCGATATTGCAGCTCAAACAAACCTACTCGCTCTAAATGCAGCCATTGAAGCTGCGAGGGCTGGTGATCAGGGACGCGGATTTGCTGTCGTTGCGGGTGAGGTTCGTAAGTTAGCCGAACAATCATCTCAATCGGCTGAGCAAATTACCCAGTTAATTACGCATATCCGAAACGGTATCGAAAACACGATTCGATTGATGGAGAACGGGGTCAAAGAAATAAACGAAGGTATACGTGTTGTACATACTGCAGGAGGAACTTTCGGGGAGATTAAGGGATTTGTAGACCATGTAGCTAGTCAGGTCCAAGAGGTCTCAGCCTCCACCCAACAAATGTCTGCCAGCGTAGAACAAGTGGTTCAAACCTTTGATGAGCTTTCGGAGGGATCAAAAATGGTGGCTTCTGGATCTCAAAACGTATCGGCATCCACTGAAGAACAATTGGCCTCGATGGAGGAGATTTCCTCATCGTCAGACTCTCTATCAAAAATGTCTGAAGAACTGCATGCGTTAATTGGGAAGTTTAAAGTTTAAAGTTTCATTTAGCCCACGGGAAACCTTCTCGTGGGCTTTTTCTTACCTAAAATTGGTATAAGGGAAATATTGGTCCTGTATGGAAACAACATACAACTTGATATATGATATAAGAGGATTAGTCTCAAGAAAAGGGGGAGTAATCTAAACTGAATGGGAATAATACATCTTAATTTCCTGAAAACGCGGATTATAGTAAAGAATTGATTGATTTTATTGATGAAGGAGCTCATGGTGTTTACTAAATGTATAACTGGCTTTTTCACTTATCTCATATATTTGCAAAAATAAGTGATGTACCATCGACGTTCTGCCCTGATGACATGTTGATATGAAATTAAACATCTTAGACTTACTTGAAGTAGTGAGACACCATCAAGATAGGAGATTTTTATGCTTCAGAATGAGACATTTGGTCAATATATCCGTTCACTCCGATTGAATAAAGGTTGGACGCAAAATGAAGTTTGCGAAAAGGCCAACATTAAATTCACCTATTTGAGCAAAATTGAAAATGATAAGTCGGCACCGCCTTCAGAAGAGGTGTTATTTCGTTTAGCGATCGCACTAGAGGAGAATCCATATTGGTTCATTATCTTGGCTGGAAAGGTCCCTAAAGTTTTTCAGGACATCATTCTTAATGATAAGGATACGGTGGATTATTTGCTTAATAAAGTATCTGAGCGATTGAATGAAAATTAGAGTTAATGGTACGTAGTCATAACCCTGTTAAGTAGACATGCATAAAAGAACATTAAGCTGCGACCGCCTCTCGATATATTAATGGGGGAGCGGTCGTTTAGTGCGCCCTGCATAGGCGCTATCCCTAGGGGTTAAGTCCCGAATGGAACGAATCAACAATGATCAGCTTAGAGTATTTGTAGATGTAGACTATAATTAAGTAGACAATAGATCGTTACATAATTTCAGAATTTCTTCTATGAGTCATATGGCCCAAGTTAATGAACAAACACAAGCGATAGAACATCTTCAATTTGATAGGAGCCCTAATCGTAGAAAGGTGAAATTAACAATAGCAGGTCCGGACAGCTGTGTGATAAGAAAAATCTAAAGGATCCTACCTATTCTTCCGATGATAATATCTAGGGATATAGGACATAGGACAAAAGGACTGGGTTGATGAAGTTGAACAGTTTTTATTCAAAAAAGAGGATTGTATATTTTATTGTTGTTTCATGTATTGTGCTAAGCGCGCTTATGAGCGTCAAACTATTTATTTCTTACTATTCTACTGGCAAATCGGCTCAAATTACGCTTGCAAAGCAGTATATAGAAATAGCCAAAAGTATCGCAGTGGGATTAGATAAAGATGTTTATCAAAAGTTTTTATTATCTAAACAGGAAGATGAGAATCACAAACAAACAAAACGGTATATAGAACAATATCACGATCGAATCAATGCTTTATATGTATATATTTTAATGCTTGATGATACTGATATATCTAAAGTTATGGTATCTGCCATTCCTGCGGGTGTGGAAGAGATGACAATAGGTATGCCTTGTACAGTTCCTGTTACTCAAGTAAGGCAAGCTAAAAATGGTGAAAGTTATTTTACTGATATTATAAAAGGCGGGCATAACGATTCTTACTTATCTGTCGGAGTACCATTTTACAGTGACGATGGAAAGATTCTTGGTGTTATTGCAATTGACATTGATGCTAAGGAGTTAGAGCAAATAAGTCACCAAGTCCTTAAAAGTAGTTTCTTCATTTTTGTAATTGATATTTTATTTGCTATTTTATTGTTAATTGTTGCGTTCATCTTAAACAAATGGTATAAGTTTCGTTCGAAACAGGATTTGAAAGAATCGGAAAAAATGTATATCTCAGAGCTTGAAAGAGTCATAGATGCAATTAAATCAAGCCGACATGACATGATGAATCATCTTCAGGTTCTAAACGGATTAATGGACATGCAGTTGCATGAAAAAGCGAACGGCTATTTAAAACAGCTGACAATGGAAACCAGAATTGTGGAGATGTCATTATGTATTAAGAATCCGATTCTGATCGTTTTATTTCGAAGCAAGTGGGAGTTTGCCCAATCTAAAAGTATACAAATGTACTTCGAGACGGATCAGAATGAGTATACTAGAGTGGACTCTATGGACTTGGCGAGAATTTACTCTAATCTTTTGGATAATGCCATTGAAGCAACGGAGGCTTATTTGGGTGATCAGCCTAAACAGATCCGTGTTATATGTAAAACAATTGGTGAGAAATATGTATTTGCAGTGGAGAACACGGCTCAACTTACAGCTAATGAACAAAAGAGGCTATTTCAAAATGGCTATACAACTAAAAAAAATAGAGATGCACTAAGAGGTAATGGTTTAATGATTATTAAAAGAACAGTTGAGATATACAAGGGTGATATTTATTTTCAGTATGAAAAGGATAAAGTATTTATTCGGATAACACTCTAGGGATTACTATCCGTTAGGAATTATTACTTAGGAGTAGACAATAAAACGAATAGCGATTGTAGGCAACAGCGGGGGACTTGTGGTGTGTTTAACGTTAGGGGTACACATATGTTCCTTGGTTTCACCATCTCGATGTCGGTGGCCCTGCTTCTAGTTTTATTTATTACATTGATAGCTAACAAAACGTTCATGAACAAGACGCAAAGATCAGAATAAGGACTCTCCTCTGGCATATCTGATTGCCTGAGAAGAGTCCCTTATTATTACTATATTCAATTTACATATATATTTCATTAATATATAATGACCGTTCAACAGATAAATCAATAAAGAGCGTATCTATTTGTACTAATGGGCGGAAATAATCGATTGGATTTGTCATAATGATGATCCCCGATTGGCCGGAAGAGAGTAATACTTTCTTGCCAATGAAGTTAGGAAGCATATGTCGTATAAAAGCTTGCGTGGGTTTAGGGGCGAGCTTACCGAAGCTTAGACTATGAATTTCCCGTAGAACGACTAATAGCTCTTGCTTCGATTGGTATACTCGCTTCGTTGTCATTGCGCTATAAACATCGGCAACGGCTACTATTTGTGAGAATGGATGTACTTCATGCTCCGAACGTTGAAGCGGATAACCACTACCATCGTCACGTTCGTGATGTTGTAATGCAACGAGTGCTATATCCTTATCGGAGCTGGATTCACGAATAATCTCGTATCCATAAGTCGTATGCAGCTTGATTTGATCAAACTCTTGAGGGGTTAATTTGCCCGGTTTATTCAAAATTTCAAGGGGGATTCTACATTTACCTATGTCATGTAAATAGCCTGCCTTACCAACGGTGTAGCAATCTTCTTGAGAATAGCCAAGCCATGAAGCTATGTAATAAGATAGCATACCTACTTGCATAGAATGATGATATGTATAATCATCTTTTTGATCAAGTGCAAGTAATAAAGATACAACATCGGTGTGATCTCTTAGTTGATCGACTAAAGGTTCCATGATGTCATCAACCACAGTATCATTCACTTTACCGGTATTCGCTGCTTCAAGAAAGAGGTTGCCAAAACCTTTTACAACTTGAGATAGTTGAGGTTTAGTCTTATAGAGATAATCCTGAAGAGCAGCTGATTCTTTTAGAATATCGTCTTCTGTCACAGGTTCGACGTCGACATATTCGATGTTATGTTTAACTAGCTGGCTGATTCCTTCTGTCTTCAGAACAGTTCCTTTTGAAAGGACATGTAATCCAACTCTATTAAATGTATCCGATAGTAAAGTATCACCGGGTTTTAAATCCGTTACATGTACTCTCATTTGGTATAAGTCCCTTCATTAGTAAGTAGATAGTATTACTATTGATTTTATCAGGAAAAAATTGGATTAACAATGTTTTTTCATTAATATTTACTAGAAGAAGTAGGGTCCCAGTGCCCTTGTGGACCTTTCCATTGTGACCCATCATCATCCCAGATTTCCTTCTTCCAGATGGGGACTGATTGCTTCAATCGTTCGATGGCATATCGACTCGCTTCGTAGCAGATATCTCTATGGCTTGTAGAGACAGCAATAATAACACTAATCTCTTTAATATTAACAGTGCCCACTCTATGTGAGATGGCACATTGAATACTAGGCCACTTTACCTGCATCTCTTTGCCTATGTTCTCTAACGTACTAAGTGCCATTGGAATATAGGCCTCATACTCCAAATGAACGGTACGTTGATCGCCTGTCATTTCTCTTGTAGTGCCGACGAATAAGAGGTTGGCTCCATGGTTATTACTTAATACTTTAGTCGTTACCTCTTCTATAGAAAGAGGAATATCTGTAATAACGTACATGCCATCTAGGGAGCTTTGGTTAACAGGCGGTTGTACTTGTCCATCCCCGCCAGAGACTGGAGGGATCAAAGCAATCTCATCGTTGTCAGTAATGAGGGCATGACCCATTGCATATTCTTGATTGATAGCGACAAATGATGCTGTGATTTGAGAAGCGGCTTGTGGGTAGGCTACAGATAGTACTGATTTGAGTTGATCAGTGGTAATCGGTAGCTCTAAGATGTTATATTTCAATAAAGAGGTCCCTATATTCTCAGCTAGACCTGCAAAGAGTCTAATTGTAATTTGCATTGTTATTCACCTCATGCATGTCTGATATTTCCTTAAATATACCATATTGATTATGGAAATGTTATGATTATGTATTAGAAGAGCCTTCAGTACAGGTATCTACAGTTAACTAAGAAGATACATGTATTCTCTGTAAGTCATGTAGAGAGGGGAAAGCACAAGATGGCCTTGGATCATAACGGACATTTAACCATTTTTCATACAAATGATATACATAGCCATTTTGAAACAGTGAGCTCGATCGCAGCGTTGATTAATTATGAGAAATCTATGGTTTCAGATAGTCCAGTTTTACTTCTGGATATAGGTGATCATATGGATCGCATGGCAATGGAGACAGAAGGAAGTATGGGACAGGTCAATGCAGATATTCTGAATCTTACAGGATATGATGCGATAACGATCGGTAACAATGAAGGACTGACATTTACTCCAGATATTCTAAGCAGTGCATATGCTGGATTGTTATGTCCTATTGTCTGCTGTAATATTCGAGAGGTAGAAGGGGGAACGTCCCCACCGTGGATGAAAGACTATATCATCTTGACCAAGGGTGATATTACGATAGGAATTACAGGAGCAACCGCGCCATATGATAATTTCTATAGATTAATCGGTTGGAGAGCGCTTGAGCCTATTTCCGCGTTAGAGGAACAAATTAAATATCTCAGACCACGAGTGGACATTCTTATCGTGTTATCGCATTTAGGATTACCTACGGATCGTTTATTAGCAGAACAGGTTGAAGGTATTGATCTCATATTGGGAGGACATACGCACCATCTGCTGGAAGAGCCCCTATTCATTGGAAATACAGCGATTTGCGCAACAGGTAAGTTCGGACAATATGTAGGTAAAGTAACCATGCAGCGAGATCAAGAAGGGGGATTCAGAGTTATATCGGGCAAGTGCTTACCTGTTGATCTTTCACTTGTAGAAGATACGATTACTGAAGCGCTCATGATACATCAGAAACAAGCAGAGACTGTCTTAAATCAAACAGTTGCTGTAACGGATCGAGTCTTACCTTTGAATCTAGATGATCAAGAGTCACCTTTTGGAAATTTACTAGCTCAATCGTTATATTATTTCACAGCGTGTGAGCTTTCGATGGTGAATGCTGGACAGCTTCTTGGTTCACTTCATGAGGGTGAAATTAGTAGCGGGCTTCTGCATAGCCTATGTCCATCGCCTATTAATGTGAGTGTTCTTAAACTAAAAGGATCTGACATACGTTATATTCTTGAACAGAGTTTGTTACCTGAGTTTACAGAAAAGAAGATTACGGGGTACGGTTTTCGCGGAAAGGTTTTAGGAAGCATGGCTCTTGATGGAGTTAAAGTCTTGTACGATAGTCAACGAATCCCTTATGATAGAATTATTGAAGTTAGCGTTCAAGGAGAACCTCTGATTGACATCAAGGAGTATGTTGTAGGAACCATCGATATGTTCACCTTCAGAGTGGGCTACGAAAGAATTGCTGACGGGCAGGATATAAGATACATTATGCCGGAGTTTTTAAGAGATATTCTTCGAACAGAGCTCCAGCGGCCAGGTAGTCTTGATGAGAGCTATGAAGCTAGATGGATTGACGTATCTCAAACCAAACATGATGAAATGGATTACTGAATAATGGTTCGATTTTTGAAAGTTTTATATTAGAGGAGGATTTATGGATACAATTACAGCAATTATTCTGGGTATTGTTGAGGGAATAACGGAGTTTATTCCTGTTTCTTCAACAGGCCATATGATTCTAACATCCAAATTATTAGGGCACGACGATCAATCAGAGATTATGAAAACATTTGAGATTGTCATTCAATTAGGAGCAATACTGGCCATTGCCATGGTGTATTGGCGCCGGATTCTGAACCTCCTAGGTTTGAATCGTAAAACATCTGTGAACGCTGCAAGATCAGGTTCTAAGCTGAATTTGATTCATGTTATTTTAGGGATTGCACCCGCACTTATTGTCGCCTTTTTTGCACGAGATTTTATTAAAAGCTTATTTAATGCGAATACAGTCGTGTGGGCGCTTGTTGCAGGTGGTATATTCATGATTTTTGCAGAATGGTATAATAAATCAAAGGTGACTGTAACAGCTGAAGATATGGATGAGATGACTTATAAACAAGCTTTGTCTATTGGGATGTTTCAAATTATTTCGGTGCTGTGGCCAGGGTTCTCACGTTCAGGATCTACCATTTCAGGAGGTATGATTAGTGGGGTTAGTTACAAAGCATCGGCGGACTTTTCCTTTTTAATTGCTATTCCTATTATGTGCGCTGCTTCTGGTTATGAATTACTTGATGCTTATAAATATTTCAATAGCACGACTATCGGTTATTTTGCAATTGGATTTCTCATTTCATTTGTCGTTGCTTACGTTGTAGTATTGGCTTTCATGAAACTTATTCAAAAGATTAGACTCACTCACTTTGCAATATATAGATTTGTGCTTGCAGCCGTATTTTGGATTTTTATATTGAACTAATTTATCAATCTCTGGCACTAGAAATGGTAACGGGTGGTTAATGAATGGCGACATGAGGTTGACCGAGAAACTATTGGTTACCAGTTTCATAATCTAGGAGTGATGTTTTTTGCGGTTATTACCTATTCACATGTTGCAGCAGGGGATGAAGATTGGAAAGAAAATATATAGTGATGAAGGTTTAATTTTGTTAGCAGAGGGAGTAGAATTAAACACATCTATTATACGTCGCTTAAATGAACTTGGTATTGGATATATCTACATCCAAGATGCTTTAACGGAAGACATTGAGATTCCAGAAGTGATTCATGAAGAGACTAGAAGAAAAGCTCTCCAAACGATTCGCACCCAATTTCAGAGTCTCTCGAAGACCTCTACGATTTCCAAAGGGGGTTATCATTTAGGTAAAAGTTTCTCAGGAATGATGGATTCCATCCTAGATGATCTGGGATCTCAAGATGTTTCTATGATTATGTTGACGGATATGAATATGACAGATCATTATTTATATAAGCATTCACTAAATGTATGTGTGTATACCTTAATTCTAGGAATTGTAAATGGTTATAGTCGAGATCAGTTATCTGTATTAGGTATGGGCGCTCTGCTCCACGATATCGGCAAGACACAGACATCGAAGAAGTTGCTGGATAAACCAAGCAAACTGAGTGAAGAGGAATATCAACAGATGAAGGCTCATACTGAAATTGGTTTTAAAATATTGAAAGATGAGCCGAATATTCCTTTGTTATCAGCACATTGCGCACTACAGCATCATGAACGTCTCAATGGAACAGGGTATCCCCATGGACTCAAAGGTTCAGAAATTCATGAATATGCACAGTGGATTGGCTTAACGGATTCTTATGATGCTATGACATCCCATAGGGTATATAGACAGGCCATGTTACCTCATCAAGCGATGGAGGTTATGTATGCAGGTTCAGGGACACTCTATGATCAGAAGAAATTAGAGTTGTTTCGTGATAAGGTAGCTATCTATCCTCCGGGAATGTCGGTGAAATTGAGTACAGGTGAAACTGGGGTTGTGTCTAAAATTGATAGTAATATGCCCCAACGGCCCGTAGTTCGTGTAATGACTAATTCATCTGGGGAATTATACGAGGCTCCTTATGACTTGGATTTGACTCAGGTTCTGTCGGTTGTTGTTACCCACGTTGGGGACATAGAATCTTGATCACTTCATTGGAATGACTAGGGAGGTTAAAGAAACTCATGAAGCGTCGACAGGTGGAGAAGCCATTTCAACGGTGGGGAAGAATCATATTTCGCTATCGTTGGGCCGTCGTAGCTACATGGTTTTTTTTGCTGTCTATTCTGATTCCTTTTGCAATTCATACACCTGCTTTATTGAAAGACAATGGATTTACACCTGTGGGAAGTTCTTCGCAGATTGGGATTCAGAAGCTTGAGGAGAGCTTGGGGATGTCTGCTGCGACACTAGATATCGTGATGGAGAGTACGACGGGGGAGAACTTAACGACCTCGTTATCTAGCAAAAGAATTAGTGAGGAATTGTCTAGATATCATGGAACGAATTGAAAAAGGGATACCCTGGGTTCTTTTTTTCATAATTATAATGACCTATGGTGTCCTTCTATTTGCCTTTCGTTCTATTATTCTTCCGCTAAAAGCGGTTATTATGAATTTGCTAAGTTTGGGAGCAAGTATGGGGATTGTCGTTATTGTATTTCAGAACGGTTATGGTGCTTTCATCTTTACGGATAATGAGATCATGAAGGCAATGGGGCTTGGTATGACAGTAGCAGTGATATTAGATGTATCTATTATTAGAATTCTACTCGTTCCGGCTCTAAAGAAATTACTTGGTAGAGCCAATTGGTGGAGTCCAGCATGGATGTTTAAGAGGCGCCGATGAAAAAGGGATGCAGATCGTAATCCATAGTAAAGTTCCCAGTTGTAAGTTTTGTGGCTAATAAAAGAAATAAGGTGGAAAAATATGATTTCAGATAATAAAAAGGTTAATGTTCAGAAAATGTCACCCAACTATGATCCTTGGGATCCCATTACTTCTCTTCGCACCTATGGTAAGCACGTATTAACCAGTGTAGAGATGACCGTTACTCACCTATGTAACATGCGCTGTGAGCACTGTGCCGTTGGCGATATGTTAGTGATGAAGGAAGCGCCATACATTCCATTAGATGCGATGTTGAAACGATTAGATGAGGTTGAGCATCTAGAGACGATAAGTATGACAGGCGGAGAACCCCTTTTTAGTAAAAAAACTCTTGATGAGGTCATCGTACCTCTACTTAAATATGCTAAAGATCGTGGAATCAAAACACAGATTAATTCTAACCTCACATTGGGAATGGACCGTTATGAGAAGCTGCTTCCTTATCTTGATGTTATGCACATTTCATTCAATTATTTAAATGGGGATGATTTCCATGAAGTAGGGTTTGCAAATAGTGGACATCCTGTAAGTAAGCAAGCAGCATACCGCTTGTACGACACGATGATCGATAATGCTCATAAGCTTAGTGAAGCAGGAATGTTTATTTCTGCTGAGTCCATGATTAACTACCGTACACATACGAAGCTAGATCAAATACATCAGTTGATCGTAGACATGGGGTGTGTAAGGCATGAAGTTCATCCTATGTATTCCTCCAATTTTGCATCGAAACTTCCAGTCCTGTCTTTGAATGAGGTTAGAACAGCTATCCATAAATTACTGGATGCACGGAATAAGGATATTTGGATGTTGTTTGGGACATTGCCATTCTATGCTTGTAGTGGTCTTGAGGAAGATCGGATGTTATTACGTCGTCTATTCGAACAAGAGAATATTACGGTACGTAATGATCCCGATGGTCGAAACCGTGTGAACGTGAACCTTTTCTCGGGAGATGTTTACGTAACTGATTTTGCAGATATCCCTTCATTTGGTAATATTAGTAATCAGAGGCTTGATGATATTTTTGATCAATGGACATATGGCCATCCATTGAATCAGAAGGTCAACTGTCATTGCGATGCTGTCTCCTGTTGTGGTCCGAACTTAATTGTGGCAGACATGTATTACAAAGATATTGACTTCAAGACACGAAAGGCTAACAGATTATAGAAATGAGGCGTTTGTATTGCATGAGTTTGCATTCGGACAACTAGCATTAAATTTATTTCTAGTACTGCTGCTTGTATCTCTAAATGGGATATTCGTTGCAGCCGAGTTTTCACTTGTGAAAATGCGCCAAACTCGACTGACACAGCTCGTTAGTGAAGGAAATCGTTTAGCAGATTATGCGCTTAAAGTAAATAATAAGCTGGACGCATACTTATCTGCGACTCAATTCGGAATCACACTCAGCTCATTGGGTCTTGGATGGATTGGAGAACCCGCAATCTCCGAGCTTTTGGTCGAACCCATCATGTATAAGCTGGGTGTTGTAGATACAACGTTAATTACAACTGTATCTGTAACCATTGGTTTTGGTATCATTACATTTTTACATATCGTTCTTGGAGAATTAGCGCCTAAGTCGATTGCAATTCAGAGAACAGAACAGACAGCTCTGTTGCTGTCTGCCCCTCTGATGTTCTTCTATAAGGTATTATTCCCATTTATATGGGTGTTGAATGCCTCAGCTAATGCCCTTTTACGTCTTGTAGGCATTCATCCTGCTAGTGAGCTCGAAGCAGCGCATTCCGAGGAAGAGATTCGTATTTTGATGAATCAGAGTGCTCGAAGTGGTGTGATTGATAAGGATGAAATGAAGCTAATGGACAATATCTTTGAATTTTCAGATTTGTTAGCGAGAGAGGTTATGCTTCCACGGACAGATATGATCTGCTTATATGCTAACATTAGCTTTGAAGATAATTTGAAAATCATTACAGAAACAAGACACTCAAGATATCCTGTTGCTGTTGAAGATAAGGATCACATTGTGGGTTTCATACATATCACAGATCTATTGTTGGCAGATGAAGAGCATCAAGCTAATATCTTATCCATGGTTCGACCGATACTAAATGTGCCAGAATCGATGGAGATCAGTCATGTGCTTCGCTTAATGCAGAAGAAGCACTCGCAGCTGACACTTGTGGTGGATGAATATGGAGGTACAGCAGGGATGCTAACGGCTGAGGAAATATTAGAGGAGATCGTTGGAGAACTCTATGATGAATTCGAAGACGAACGACCTGACGTGGAGATTAATGGTGATCAGATTTCCGTCGATGGACGAATGATGATTGAAGATGTTAATGATCTGACAGGTGTTATCATTGAGGATCATGAGGTGAACTCCATCGGAGGGTGGCTGTTCAAAGAGCTGGAAGGGAATCCTTCTAAGGGGATGAAAGTACGGGTAGGAAATATGATATTCATGGTTGGGGAATCTACTCGTCTTCGGGTGACACGCGTGACTATACAACGAGCTCCCAAGATGGATGATACCATCGAAGAAGAACCTATAGTGGATTAGAGTAGATTTAAATATCACAATTGTTAACCCTTCTGTAAAGAGGAATAATCCTCGAGCAGAAGGGTTTTTTTTTGTTGAATCTGATTTAATAGTTCATTTTCTGGGCTAACGTCATATGTTAATAATGAAGAGTATAAACGATGGAGTTAGCAACCCAAAGGAGGACGTCTGCTTGAACCCTCAGGAACGTAGGTATAAACCCTTTGTCAGTCCGTTTGATCCATGCCCACCATTGCCATTTAAGAGTTATGTAGTTCCACCCAACCAGTACGTTGTTTTTCAGCCATCTGATTTACCGCAATACAGTCTGCCGGAAGCGTTAAGGTTAGGAACATTGTGGCCTGCCTACTACAGTCCATATACTTCTAGACGCACACAAAGAGGGGGAGAAGTCGATGGAACCCACATTTTGTGATAAGCAGTATTATGAGTGGTTGGAGCAACTCCAAGTGGTAGATTTCGCACTTGTTGAACTCAATTTATTCTTGGATACGCATCCCAATGATCTTAAAAGTATTGAGCAATTTAATCAACTTGTCCAAGAACGTAAAAAATTAGCAAAGCAATTTCAAGAAGTATATGGTCCTCTTCAGAATTTCGGTCGTGCTTTTTCTAAATATCCATGGGAATGGTCACAAAGTCCTTGGCCTTGGCAAGTTTAGAAATTAACGGAGGTGACGTTTGCTCATGTGGGTTTATGAGAAGAAGTTACAATATCCAGTTCGAGTTAGTAAATGTGATCCTCAGATGGCAAAATATTTGTCAGAACAGTACGGCGGAGCTGATGGAGAACTGGCTGCTGCACTACGTTATTTGAATCAACGGTACACTATCCCAGATAAGGTTATCGGACTTTTGACGGATATTGGTACGGAGGAATTCGCCCATCTCGAGATGATAGCCACGATGATCTACAAGCTAACTAAAGATGCGACAGTGGAAGAGTTAAAAGCGGCAGGACTTGGCGCCCATTATGCCGCTCATGACAGTGCACTATTCTATGAGAATGCAAGCGGGGTTCCCTTCACGGCTGCCTACATTCAAGCCAAAGGTGATCCGCTGGCCGATCTTTATGAAGATATAGCCGCCGAAGAGAAGGCTCGTGCTACATATCAGTGGCTGATCGACATGACCGATGATGTAGATTTGCAGGATAGTTTGAAGTTTCTACGAGAGCGTGAGATTATCCATGCGATTCGGTTTAGAGAAGCGGTAGAGATGATTAAGGACGATCGGCAGCAGCAGAAGGTGTTCTGAGGAGAAAGCCACGCGATTAATTTCGTGGCTTTTACTACATGCTTCAGAGAAGCAGTGCTCCTCCACCATTAGTGTTTCTTGTTCGTTGAGCCTAGGTGTTCATGAAGAATATGGGTTTGTGGTCATTACATTAGACATCGGGCATTAAATAATAAGACAAGATACTCATTGAGTATCTTGTCTTATTATTTAAGATCATATATTAGGATGCGCAACCAGCGCATTCAACGTAGTTATCACCTACTGCTTTACTAATACTTAGAAGTTTGCCCATTTGAATATTTTCTTTAGAAGTAAATTCATAATCAAATGCAGTTTCTAGAGCAAGCTCTTGAGCTGTCTCCTTATTATCAGCAAATACGCTAATTTGTTCTTCATTTCCTGTAGATATAACGATATAGGCAAAGGTATAACGAAGTATTTCATTGTCCATTTCTATCACCTCCTTCTATATTGTACACTTATTTTTTATTGATTTGCTACACAATATATATCTGCTGTATATAGTAATCTATATTCTAATGGTAGTTGATTGTCGAAAATTAATGATTTATGTTGAATATTGACATCGTTCTAAGATGATATATGATAAATTTAACAGCTATGTGCTTGCATTGCGACGGATATTACACACTTTTGAAGGGTTAGAACGGAAGCGTGGTTCGTAAGGCTTGTACATGAGAATTTTGGAAGCTTTATTCAGAGGGAGAATGATTTATGTTTTTAAAGAAAGCTCAAGCTAATCCACTCACTTCCATATTGAAAGAAAGTAGAAAATTATTAAAAGTTGTTGAAGAGAATAATTTTTCTGGATTACTTCATGTAACGGAAGGTTCCTTAGAAGCGAAAGAAATTGCAGAGAATGTGAACGCTGTATTGGAACTTATAAGAAAATCTGCCCAAAACACAACTGTACGTCTTGATTTGGTCACCAAAGCTATTCAAATCGGTTTGTGGGATATGAATGTAATAGCGGGTGATCCCGTGAATCCTAACAATGAATTTACATGGACGGATGAATTTCGCCAAATGATCGGCTATCGGGATGAAATGGATTTCCCTAACATTCTTGATAGCTGGGCGTCTAAGCTCCATCCCGAAGATCAAAGTAGAGTGCTTGAGGATTTTACGGCTCACTTGAATGACCATTCGGGTAAAACTCCTTATGACCTGGAATACCGATTGTTACTGAAAAGTGGTGAGTATCGTTGGTTCCAAGCCACAGGTACAACAATTAGGGATAAGAATGGCGTTCCGCTACGGGTAGCAGGTGCACTATTGGATATACATGATGCCAAGGTCAAAGGCCAAGAGCTTGAGGCTCTGGTAACACGTTACGATCTGATCAATCGAGCATTGGTTGAAGCACCTTGGGATATGACTGTTGTTGCAGGGGATGTGGTCAATCCAGAGAATGAATTTTGGTGGTCACAGCAATTCAGACAAACGCTTGGATATAACAATGAGGAGGACTTCCCGAATGTATTCAGCAGTTGGAGTAGCAGATTACATCCTGAAGACCATGAACGGACCATCCAAGCTTTTGCTGACCATATGAATGACCATTCAGGACAAACCCCATATGATCTTGATTATCGTCTTCTTCTAAAAAGCGGTGAGTATCGCTGGTATCATGCAGGAGGAGAAACTATTCGTGATGATAAGGGTGTGCCACTGCGAGTGGCTGGAACGTTAAGAGATGTTACCCATGAGAAGAATAAAGTAGAAGTCGTACAAGTAATGAATACTAAAATGAAACAACTTTCTGAATCGATTAGTGAGATGGTTAGAGGTATTAATTCCGTAACAGATCAAGCACAAGAGCTGACTATTGCACAGGAGCAATCCACAGATGCTGCCCATAAGGCCAAAATTAGTGCGGATCAAACAAAAAATATCTCGGTTTTTATTAGAGAAATTGCCAATCAAACAAATTTATTGGGGTTGAATGCTTCCATTGAAGCGGCACGTGCTGGTGAGATGGGGCGTGGTTTTGCCATCGTTGCTGAAGAGGTTCGTAAATTATCCATTCATAGCGCGGATGCGACCACGAATATCGAGAATAGCTTGAGTGGTATGCAGGAACTTATTGAGGAGATTCTATATCATATCGGTAATATGACGACTTTAACACAGACTCAGGCCGCGTTGACTGAGCAGGTAAATGCATCGATGGATGAAATTAATAGTATGTCGCAAGCTTTAGTTGATTTTGCAAAAAAGATATAATTCTATCCTTCGAAAGAGAATATATTTAGAAATCAATAAAGACTGGTTCCGATGTATTGGCCTATCCTACCCTACCCGAAGTAAGCACCTCAGTGTTCCTCTGTTCATACAGTATAGGTAAATACCTATACGAAGGAGCAGATATAATGATGCAGTATATGAATGGTATGCCTAGTTATGCCACAAGGTCAGCAGGGGGCCAAACGCTGAATAGAGAGCATATTCTGGATAGTGGACGTGGGGATGTGACGGGAGATGGTGTACCTGATGAAATATGGCTAATAGGAATTCAACAGGATCCCAGCAGTCCGTTCATTACTGGAATTAGACTTTTAATTAAAGATGGTGCAACGTCAAAGACCTACCAGATTACGCCAAGTGAAAATGCGGGTTATAATCCTCGCTTGTTTATAGGTGATTTTACGGGAGATCGAATTTCAGACATCTTAGTAACGATTGAAAGTGGTGGATCAGGAGCGACAACATTTAATGATTTGTATTCCTTAGCCGAGGGGAAGGCACAACTTCTGTTCAACTCTGAATCGTACAATGATTACTGGAAGTATAAGGTGGATTATTTGAACGACTACAGGTTGCAATTGACCAATACGAATACACAGCGTGTATATTTATTGGATATTACAATGCGCGGTAAAGCGTATTTAGATCAAATTTATAACTCGGACGGTACTTTAAAAGCACCCGTAGAGGGTTTTGTAGATCCACTTAGCGGTTTATATCCGGTTGATTTTGATCGAAATGGAGTATATGAACTAATGGCAATGCAGGGAGTAAGCGGACTCTATCACGCTGATCGTTTCGGATATGTGACGAATGTACTGGCATGGCAGAGCGACGGTTGGAAGCTGCAGAATCAGTGGTTCTCGATATATGGTACGGTTGTTTAACCTGCACGCTATGTACATCAACTGAACACAAGTAGTGGTGTAACACAAATAAGAAGAAGGGACTCGCTCTACTTGAGGAGTTCCTTCTTCTAAATATAAGAAGGGTTAAGTTTTGACTATATTTTGCTTATATTTCTACGAGAAACGGTTACCGTCCCTTTTAGGACGGCGAAGCCGTTTCTTCTTGTATTGGTACAATGTTTATTATTGTATGAGAGAGAATATTGATTTGTTGATCATTCGACTATATTATTTACTCACTCTCTTCTTTTTCCTTCGGAATAGGGGGAGATTTTTTTTTGTGATATAACCACAGTGCATATTCTAAGGGCGTGATAATAGCTTGCCGATAAATATGCTTTTGCCCACTTTTAGCAAATACTTCTCTGGCTGGTTTGGGGTTTACTTCTAGGAGGTATACATCCCCTTTTTTATTAATTGCTAAATCTAGGGCGAGTTCACACAACGCGCCATAGGTCTCCTCTAAATAAGCTGCAGTTTCCAGTCCCAGTCTTTCGGCTTGTTTCTTGACTTGTAGCCTTCTTTTCCCGTCTGGAATCCACTGTGCTAGAAGGGTATCTATAGATACCGCTTTCCCACCCCCATGTAGATTAGAGGTGACGCTTCGCATCGCACCTACACGTCCAGCTATTCCTGTTAAAGCCCAATCTCCTTGTCTATTCTTCTGAACAAGCATTCGGTAGTCATGAACACGTCCATTCGGTAGCTCAACAGGAATTCCTTCTTGGACGAGATATCGATCTTTCATATTCCAAGTATGAAGAATGGAGCCTAGACGAGCTGAGTGCACCTTTTGAGGAGAAATGATTTTTCTTTGCTGGTTACGTCCCTGAATGTAATATTGTTGAGATGATCCCTTTAGCTTTTCGATCCGCAGAATTCCACGACCACCCGTTCCATTAACAGGTTTTAAGTATAGAATGGGCTTGGATTGAAGCATCGTTTTGACATCGGATAAGTTTTTGAACATTTTGGTCTCAGGTAGATGTTTCCGCAAGTTAACTCGTTTAGATAGTACTTCATGAATGGTCCATTTGTTACGTAATGGACGATTTAGGAATAGCAGATGATTGTAGGTTTTGCGGAATATCAACAATTGTTGGAACCTATGGCTGTTCTGAATACGACAGCGATCATAGATCATATTTGGGAAATTACGCCACTTGCGATACCATTTCTTTCGTTGTGGATCATACATTAACGCATGGATTTTTTTATTCGTATCATGAACATCCATGGGCGTGAATATATAAATGTCGAGGCCTAACTTCGCTCCTTCAATAATCATGTTTTGGTAAACCGGTCGTTCCTCTAGCTGTTTATTATCATTGAGGTATAGCGTTAGAATACCTAAGACGGGAGTTGACAATTCGGTTCACCTTCTTGGTTAGAAGTAATTGTAGCATATGATCCTTTAAGCTTAAGGGTTGGTTTATCGGTAGGACCTACCATTAATGAATGACCCGTAAGTCCTGCATTAAAGCACATTTTGAGACTGCTTATATTATCTAGAGCGACATGACAGCTTAGGCGGCCTAAGGTTGCGAGCTGGGAAGATAAGAGAGTGGTACCCACATGTCGGTTGCGGTATAAGGGATGCACGACGATTAAGCAGACATCATCACCAAATCCAGAGACGAAGCTTACACCTGCAAGTGATCTACCGCGATCTCCACGAACCGTAGCTATAAGTAGAGATTCTCCTGGATGCTGGAGTGTGCTCTTACTCAGTCTGGAACACTTACGATAAGAATCCAAAGTTATTCGTTTATCGCCATAATGTTTAATGAAATCAATAACACTTTGATGTTGATTCTGCCACTGTCTTTCTGTCACAGTATTCAAGGATGAGATGTGCATCCCTTCACCTCCTTTAATAAGTGATGTTTATGTTGTTTGGCGTGCTAAATATTGGCTGTATTGAAAAATCTGTTCTAATGACCGTTTGCGGATATGGGATTCATCAAATTTCATGGGTTTGGCATTGGCCTCAAAGAACCAGATTTTTCCCATATCATCGATGCCTAAGTCCATCGACATTTCGCCTAAATCAAATCCAGAAGCTTTTTCAACTTGACGAGCAATGAGCAAAGATGCGGTTTTTGCACGATTCATGATCGTAGTTCTCATGTCCGGTCCGAATAATGTTGAGAGTAGCTTCTGCGGATTCTCAATACTTCCCCCTCTTGGCACATGTGTAGTAATACTCCTAGAACCAGCCATTCTAGCGCCTACACCTGTAATTCCCCATTGACCTTTGCCTGTTTTTTGAACCAAAATGCGAAGATCAAAACGACGATTATCTACCGTGGCTAGCTCAATACCTTGTTGTACAATATAAGGTGAGCTACCCGTTTCCTTTTTGAGTCGACTCCAAAGTCTTTTCATGGTTGCAGCTTTATACGTAATGCTATTTGTATTGCTTTGAATTTTTAATCTGTAGGGTAGCGTTTTACCGCTTTGATACTTAAGCATCATGATACCTTTACCAGCTTTTCCACTCTCGGGCTTGAGATATAAGAAGGAGTATTTATCAAGCATTTTGGCTAATGAAGTTTCTCTACTGAGCTTCTTCGTCATGGGTACTAAATAGTCAGTGGACTTGGAGGCTTTAAGCCATTCGAATAGATGCCATTTGTTGAAAAAATAGGGATTGTAGAGACGGATATGAGGATGGTGCAAGCAAGCACTAATTTTATGCTGAACAGCAGGCTTATCTTCATCTTCTCGTTGGGGAATGCGATTATAAATCACTTGAGGTAATGGGAAATACTGTGTTTCCCAGTCTTCGCCGTTCGTATTCAGCGTGTATCCTTTGACCATTTGTTCGGATAACTTCAAGTCTCGAACCGTAACAACATAGACAGGAAAGCCCAAATTCTTCCCTGTACGTACGATGTCACCAAAATTAGCGTGATTTCCTCGAAACCCTTTGATAGGGTCTGGCATGGTCAATATAGCTACAACGGGTTTGGTACCTTCAATATATCGGTCATTCACAAGATATCCCTCCTGCGAAACTTGCTTAGGTATAAGCAGTGTTCCAGGATGTGTTCGACGGAGGCTTTTCCCTCGTCTTTTAGGGAAGGATGATTGAAAATGGATCGACCTGGTTTGGCATTGGCTTCAAACATCCAGATCTTCTCATCTTGATCAATTCCTAAGTCAAATCCGATTTCACCAAGAAGATGCTGATGATGGAATTCGATAGCTTCAGCAAGCGCAATGGCTACTTGTTTGGCATGTTTTAATACTTCCTCTGATTTAGAACCGAAGGTACGACTAAGTGCTTGCTCAGGTGTCATGAGGGACCCACCGTTTTTTAGATGTGTAGTTACGCTACCGCGTCCGGCTTTCTTAGCTCCAACGCCGACTACGACCCATTGATTACTACCGTTCTTATGCATATGGAAGCGGAAATCAATGGGACAATTGTCTATCTCAATTAGACGTATGCCTTGCTGAATGACGTAACCATGTAATGATTTTCCGTGCCTAGATTGGAGCATACGCATAAGGCTATTGAAATTACTGAATCTCAGGAGCACATTCTCCGTGCTTTTACGATATCGGGCGAAATAACCACGTTTAGGTAGGTAAGTTAGGCGATAGATGCCTTTACCCAGGCTACCACCAGAGGGCTTATAATAGACAAATTGATGCCGATCTAACATATCTTTTATTTTGTCTGTACTTGGATTCATAATGGATTCTGGGACATAACGATTAACCGTATTATCATTCTCTATCAAGTTGTAAATGTCTGATTTGTTAAAGAAACTCCAATTGAAAAAGGGAATCTTTTTGCGAGCAAACCGCTCCCTCAATTGATGCATCGTACCACCTGTTTCTGCCTTTCGGCTGGGAAGTCGATTATATATTACGTCAGGGAGAGGGACAGTCTTACGAGTGAATTGACCCGCTTCGTTCAAGAAATATCCGCGTACATTCTCTTGACTCCAGTTAATGTCTTTGGGTGTGAAAACAAAGATGTAGCACTTCTTATTTCCTTCCCTAAGCAATTGCTTGATAAAGCCCGTTCTTGAACCGAAGGGTTGTAAAGCAGAGGAAGTGAGACCATCAGATAAAATACCGACAAGGGGACCAAGTTGGAATTCATTTTCCTCCAAGTTACGAACATAGACTCCACCTGATTTAGGGACATAGATGTTGTTGCGCACACCGGATCCTAAATAAAGGTGATTTCCGGTTTTATTTATCGTTTTGAGTGCTGCTGGAACCATATACGTCCCTAAGCGAAGTTGAATTTTATTTTTGTCAGATAGCTTTAGACTTTTCCTTAGTGTATTTGAAATGTAGACGACTTTCTCGGGCTGCTGCGAAAAATGAATGTTACAAAAAGTCAAACTCATGAATTTACCCTCCTAAGTTGTCGAAGCAATAAATAACGGGCGTAACGAAGCGGATTCTCTGCTGCCAGAACTGCACTACGGGGATCACCTATATGATTAAAGGAGGTGCGTCCCGGTTTAGAGTTCACTTCAAGTAGCCAAATATTTCCCTCGAAATCAATACCGATATCGATGCCAAGTTCGCCTAAACGACCATAATAATTTTCTAATATTGGTGGAATATCCCTCGATATTTTGTGTAGAACAGCCACCATCTGCTCAGCTTGCGCAGTTCCAAATTCCTTGATTAAGAAGGGAAAGACGGAGGTTGCTGTTCCACCACCATGCAGATTAGAGGTGATCTCGCCTGAGTTTCCTTCACGTACCGCCATGCCCGTAAGCATCCACTTTCCATGCGACTCTTTCTGCATCAGCACACGTACATCAAAAGGATGCTGCTGCTTGTTATAGAGGTGTAAGTAGGGTTGAATGATGAACGGGGTTTGCTTAATGAAATGATGAATCCACTTAAAACCATCATCATGATTCCTAAATTTCCGTATGAATGATTTGTTGTAGCGATCACGACCATGGATGTTAAGCAACCCCGTCTGATGATCGTCTAGCTGGATATGAAGGGTTGATTTACCTTGTGAACCTGCTTGGGGCTTCATAAACACTTGCCCCTCATAATCAAGTAAATACTTCTCTAAAGATTTGGGACCTGAGTAAGGAAAGGTGGGGGGAAGATAGGAACGAATGTCAGGGTCTTGTTGTAGGACGTTATAAACTTTGTACTTGCCGGGTAATCCTCTGGCCCACATCGTGCAAGATTTGCTTCTAGAAGCCATGGAGAGTACCTTCGACGCTGCACCCAGAGGGATTCCTTTGTGATAATGAAACCGATCATAGACCATATCTGGCCATGGAAACTGGGCTTTTACCCAGCGCCCCTTTTCATATTTATACCCGTGTATATTTGATTGATCAGCGTGTACTCCCTCAGAGGAGAACACGACGACCTGAAGACCGTACTTGATACCGGCAAGGCTTAGATTACGACAGAATTGTTGCTCGGTGAATGGAGGATCTCCGAGTTTACTACAACAGTAAATTCCTAGCGTTCCGATGATAGTAGGAGTCATGACCGTCTCCTTTAAAGGTCTGACAAATAACAGCAATACTGAATGAGCTGTCTGACAGAGGGTCTTATTTTTTGTTCATTCAGGGGCGTGTTATCGTTCTTGGATGGCTTGGAATTGACCTCTAACAACCATATTTTCCCTGTGTTATCCATTGCAAGGTCGATTCCGAGTTCCCCGAAATGTGCTGGAATGAGAGCGTCTAGACCCGTAGCAATTTGTAAAGAGGCTTGTTGTAGATTGACAAAGGCGGAATTCTTGGCAGCTAATGGCATATTACTTTTATTTACAGCTTCCTTAACATTACTGAGACTACCACCCCGGGCTAAGTTGGATACAAAATGGTTACCACCTGCTATTCGAGCCACAATGGACGTTACATTCCATTTCCCTGTTCCATTCTTTTGCACCAAAGCTCGAAAATCGACAGGATGCTTACCGTGGTCAATCAGATTGAGTCCTTGTTGAATTTGATACCGTGTACTTTTCATTTTTCCTGAAATTGCTGAGAGTAACTTGGGAAGAGTTGCATATATTTGCCTGTGTGTACCGCCCACATTGGTGGATAAAGTATGAAAGGTACCGTTAGTTTGTTTTGTAATACGAATAATTCCCTTACCGAGACTTCCGCGGATTGGCTTTAGAAATACGACAGGATAACGAGCACACATTTTCTTCAGTACATCATAACCATTCAGGGAATAAGACTCCGGCATAAAGCGTATGAGAGAAGTGTTTTGCTTTAAATAATCGAAAACCTCAGTCTTATCGAGAAATTTCTCATTAAAAACGTGGCTTCCGTGCAAGGATTTTACTTCTTTCATGAAATGCTGTACGCTAGGTTTATTCTCTAACTTTCGTGAAGTCAAGCGATTGTTCACGACATCTGCGACGGGCATGTCAGTCACACGCCAGCCATGATCATAGATCCAGCCTTTCATTGTGCTGTGATTCGGATTGATCTGATCCGGGGTGAAGAAGTATACATATGCGCCCTGCTTCTTGCAGGCATTGACTAGCTCGTGGCAGAACAGGGAGATGGAACCAAATGGTTTATCAGGCATTTCAGGGTAATCACGACTGATCATGACGCCGATTAGTGGTCCTATACGAAGCGTCCGACTTCCTGCGTTATATTTGATTCTCAGAAGGGGGGCAGAGTGAAGACCCATTTGCCTAGATAACGTTGTACTGATTCTCATACCCATGTATTTAGGAATAGGTATGACGATAATCTCCTGTCTGAAGGAACCAAATGCTAATTGCAGAGGGCGATTTGTGGGTATTTTCCACCGTTTAACAAGCCGCTCGCCGAGCAAGATCGTATTTTCCTGCACAATGCCCGGTTTGAACATTTGGACCGATATCTTTTTTTTGGACATCGTGGATCTCCTTCCAACAACAACTTGATGTCTTGAGTCAGATATGGATTGTATCTGAACATTGCATGTAATTCATCATATGAGGACATATATCCCTTGGTGATTGACCATTTTTCGAAATGAAGAGGAATTCTAAGGAGGAAATACACAATGAATATTTATGACAAAGCACATGATCTAGCTAAGGCACTCAAAGAAAGTGAAGAGGTTCAAGAAATTAGCTCTGCTATGAGCATTATTGAGACAGACCCTGAAGGGAAACAAATGCTTGAGGATTTCCGTGAGCGCCAAATGGAACTTCAACAACGCATGATGTCTGGAGATATGCCTTCACCAGAAGAAATGGAAACCATGGAGAAGACATTTGATGTCCTTACATTGAACCTAAATATTCGCCGATTGTTCGAGGCTGAGCGTCGTCTTAGCGTCATCATTGAAGATGTGAACAAAATTATTTCAGATAGTCTTCAACATGTATACGGACCAACGATGTAAGATGTGATTCTGCAATTCTTGTAAATCTTCTATCATATTTCATCTGAACTCTTCATAGAATAGAAATATAGATTCAAGATGAAGGAGTTGTATGGCGGATGAAGAAAAAAGGGAAATTCAAGAATTTCTTGTACATGCTATTGGCCTTAGGCATGCTATTGTATGCTCTTCCAAACCTATCCTTTAGCACAGGTAATGGTTGGGTTTCTGTATTTGGTCTCGTATGGGTGATGTTTGCTTTCTTGGTGATTGGAGCTCATCTACATTTCCTTTTAGGTGTAGATGAGGAGAAGAAGAAAGCACTTGATCGGATTAGAGCTGCCAAGCTTGCTCAGTGGCAATTGAAATGGTCTGAAGAACCCCAGAAAAGTAAGAGTGTATAAGGGTCTAAGGCGTTTATTATCTTGTTATTCGTAGCAGCTCTTAAATTAAAGAGCTGCTATTTGTAATTAGTATTTTATAGGAATAACATGATATAATAAGTACAGTATAGTACAGATTTTAGGGTGGGGGTGTAACAGTTGGAGAGCCGTGACGATACGATTACTAAGCATGAGCAGTTGCTACAACACATTGAAGGTTTAAGAGTAGGGAGCAAAATATCGGTTCGCAAATTGGCCAAAGAAATGGGGGTCAGTGAGGGAACTGCTTATCGAGCAGTGAAGGAAGCAGAGAATCTTGGCATTGTTATCACGAAAGAGCGGATTGGTACCGTTCGTGTTGAGAAGAAGCCTCGTAACATTTCTGAGCAATTAAGCTTTGCGGATGTGGTAGATATTGTAGAAGGTCAAGTCCTTGGGGGCGCTGATGGACTCCATAAAAACCTGCATAAATATGTCATCGGTGCGATGAAAATTGATGCGATGGTGCGTTACATAGATGCAGGAAGCTTGTTGATTGTTGGTAACCGTGATGACGCACATTCGCTAGCGTTGGAGCAAGGAGCAGGTGTATTAATCACAGGTGGATTTGGAATCAGCCGTGAAGTGAAAGTGCTTGCTGATCAACTAGGTTTACCTATTTTCTCATCTCGGCATGATACATTTACTGTAGCCTCTATGATCAATCGTGCGATATTTGATCGATTAATTAAGAAGAAAATTATGATTGTTGAAGATATCGTAGGGCATAAGCCGAGACTCAACTCTCTTAAAATATCGAGTACTGTAGCAGAATGTAAGACACTGGCAGAACGGACTGCTGAACAGAGATTCGCAGTTACCGATGAATGGAATCGGGTGATCGGTATCGTTAACTTACGGGATGTCAGTGGTCTAGCAGAAGATCATAGTATAGAGAAGGTTCTGATTCGTAATCCCATTACGACAAGCTTGCAGACGTCGCTCGCTTCGGCAGCTCAGATTATGATGTGGGAAGGTATAGATTTCTTACCGATTGTGGATCGTAATCGTAAATTAGTAGCTACGGTTCTACGTAAAGAGGTGTTGCAGGCAATGAGAAACGCGCAACAACAGCCTCATTTGGGTGAGACCTTTGATCATTTGATATGGAATGGTATTGCTGAAGAACGAGATATGGAAAATCGCTTGTTCTTTCATGGATTTATAACGCCTCAGATGGCGACGCATTTAGGTACGATTTCTGAAGGTATACTAGCTACTGTGATGACACAGGCGGCATTTAAGTCAGCTAAGGATATTTCGGGTTACGATTATGTGCTGGATAACATGTCAACTTATTTCGTACGCCCAGTTCAGATTGAGGACCCTATCGTGATCATGCCAAGGCTACTCGAAATGAGCCGACGTACCTGTAAGCTGGAGATCGAAATTACCCATCAAGATAGTCTCGTCTCTAAGGCAGTAATGATGCTACAGTCTATTGAACATGGTTAATCTCTCACCCCTAATAAGCCCACATCATCCTAGTTCTGTAGAATGATGTGGGCTTATTAGAACGCAATGTAAATGTGAAGCAGCTTTATGAATTGATTTTCTGGTTCGTATAGAAGCTACGATTACGAATGCCTGCAAAGATATTAAATGCACCGAGGACCAGGAATAAGCACTCAACTATAATAGATGGGGTTGATCCTTTGAATATGAACATGAAAATAATGGATAGAATAACGAGCATAACACCCATCAGGATATTCATCTGAGCACCATATAACCCACGATCCATAGGATTTGAAGAACGACGTGAACGAAGACTGTAGTATGCAGAAGCGACACAAGAGGAAATTAATAATAGAAACAGTAGATATTTAATAAAAGTAATCATACAATGTTGTTCTCCTTAGACTATCCATAAATTTGCTTATATTTTATCACGATTAAGCTAGGAACGCACAGAAACAGTGATTTCGACCCAAACTTGCAGTACACCTTCCAAGATCAGCATGGTTTTGATCTGAACTTCATATTCTTTATCACGCACAGTATAGATTTTTCCGTTCAGTAATGATCTTGTGATTTTGTTATCAGTATCGATTTCGAATACACTACGTCCCCTTAATACATCTAAGTCGTTGCTGAGCTTGAGCAGAACCTCCTTCACAGTAATGGAATCTAGTGGTGGATCTTGCTGCTCGGCACGAACTCTAATTTCTTTGATCACCGTTTGCTGCTTATTATATTTCTTTAAAGTTTTAATGTCTTCAGCGTATTGCTCTATTTGGATCCTAGATTCTTGATATTTGAGCCATAGATTATTATAACTGGCATGAAATATTCCGTTATACATGACACTTCCTACGATCATACCTAATACAAAGATAGAGGCCAACTGTGAGAATGGACGGAAGCGCTTAAATGGAGGAACTCGCATTTCTAATCTCTACCATTACATATCCACTTCACTAATTCACTGCCCATATGTGCTCCTAGAAAAGCAAATAGTAGATAGAGAATCTGTTTGATAGCTGGTGATAGGTTTCCTCCCAAGAAATTGCTCTCGATGACACGCATGGGATCAATGGTTCCACCAACTGCGGCAGCTAGCGCCCATATTTTAATTCGATCTGCTATATCGAGCATGGTCTGTGTGGGAGGTTGCAGAGAAGCCACAGCCCCTACACCGCCGAGCATTGCGCCTCCGAATACGATGCCGAAGGCAATGAAGAAGTCCAATATAGATTTGGTTATAAAAGTGCTCATGAATAGTTCCCCTTTCCTAGTACAGAAGGTTCCTCATACCGCCTGTCCGAGGGACCTTTATATTCCATTCTATGGGCGTTGCCTAGTGGATTATGATAAAATAAGAGAAAGACTTATTTGAAAATATAAGAAAGCATAAATTTTCACTATAATTTGGTTATTTTTCTACGAGAAACGGTTACTGTAACTTTCAGCACGGCGACGAAGCCGTTTCTTCTTGGCAAATTGAAATATCAGCGAAAAGGAGGAGTGACATGGCTTCTTTTGTTCATCTTCATGTTCATAGTGAATATAGTCTTCTGGATGGAGCAGCACGTATAACAGACCTTGTGCAGCAAGCTGCCGATTACGGGATGACCTCACTAGCACTGACGGATCATGGAGTCATGTATGGCGCTGTTCCGTTCTATAAAGCATGTAAGGCTAAAGGGATTAAGCCTATTATTGGTTGCGAAGCTTATTTCACTTCAGGTTCACGTAAAGAACGAGGCAGCCGTAAGGATCAGCCTATTCATCATTTAATATTGTTAGCTAAGAATGAGATCGGTTACCGTAATTTGATGAGATTATGCTCAATTGGGCATTTAGAAGGTTTTCATTATAAACCTAGAATAGATTTAGAATCGCTCAGAAATTATAGCGAAGGTATTATTTGTCTTAGTGCTTGTCTTGGAGGAGAAGTTCCCCAGCATTTATTACATGGACGGTATGAAGAGGCGCGTAAGGCGGCACTTCGTTACCAAGAAATATTCGGCGAGGATTTCTATCTTGAGTTACAGGATCATGGATTACCTGAGCAAAAGAGAGTCAACCCGAGCCTAGTTCAACTCAGTGAAGAGACAGGAATCCCACTCGTAGCGACGAACGATGTACATTATCTCCAGCGAGAGGATGCAGAAATGCAGGATGTATTAATCTGCATTGGTACTGGCAAGAACGTTGAGGATGAACAGAGACTGCGAATGCCCACAGATCAGTTATATTTCAAAAGTGGGGAGGAAATGACCCGCTTGTTTCCGCATATTCGGCAGGCTCTTGATAACACACTTGCCATAGCGGATAAATGTCATTTAGAGCTTGAGTTTGGGAAATATATTCTACCTGAATTTAATCCCATTCCGGATGATCTGACTTCAGCTATGTATTTACGTCATTTGTGTCAAAAGGGACTTGAGCAAAGGTATCAAGGAACGATTCGTTGGAACGAGCCGGAGACTAAGACAGAGCTTGAACAACGTCTCTCTTACGAGCTTGGTGTGATTGAGAACATGGGATTTGCGGATTACTTCCTCATTGTGTGGGATTTTATCGCATATTCGCATAAAAAGGGGATTGTCGTTGGCCCGGGACGGGGTTCTTCAGCGGGGAGTCTCGTGGCGTATGTGCTTCAGATCACGAATGTTGATCCTATGAAATATAACTTACTCTTCGAACGTTTTCTTAACCCTGAACGAATCAGTATGCCAGATATCGATATCGATTTCAGTGATGAACGGCGCGATGAAGTGATCGAATATGTCGTTGATAAATATGGGAAAGATCATGTGGCTCAGATTATTACATTCGGAACGATGGCTGCAAAGGCTGCGGTAAGAGACGTAGGACGAGTACTGAATGTGCCCTATGGAGAAGTAGATAGAGCAGCTAAGCTTATTCCAACTCAATTGGGTATTCACATTCATCGTGCGATTGAACTGAATGAAGAGCTGAAGAAGCTGCATGATGCAGGCGGTAGAATCAGCAATATGTTGGATATGGCTATGAAGGTTGAAGGAATGCCTCGCCATGCTTCTACACATGCCGCAGGTGTCGTGATCTCACGTGATCCTTTAACGGACGTAGTCCCTTTACAAGTCGGCAGTGAGAAGACAGCCTTAACCCAGTATTCGATGGAACATCTGGAGAGTATCGGGTTGTTGAAAATGGACTTTCTAGGATTAAGAACTCTTTCTATTATTGAACGTTCCATGAAATGGATTAAAGAAATGACAGGGAATGTGCCTGATTTCGACCATATCCCTGATAATGATACACTCACGTATGACATGCTAGGACGTGGAGATACGACAGGGGTATTCCAGCTTGAATCCACCGGAATGAGGCGTGTATTGAAGGATCTTAAGCCCTCAGAATTCGAAGATATCATATCTGTGCTAGCTCTGTATCGTCCAGGACCGATGGAATTCATTCCTAAATATATTCAGGCCAAGCATGGGCTACTAGAAGTGGAGTATCCGCATGAAGATCTAAAGCCTATTCTTAAGGATACGCATGGCATCATCGTATATCAGGAGCAGATTATGCAAATCGCTTCTCTTATGGCTGGTTTCTCGCTTGGAGAATCGGACCTGTTGCGACGCGCCGTCTCAAAGAAGAAACGCGAAGTGCTTGACCGAGAGCGGGGTCACTTCGTCGAAGGAAGCCTTAATCAAGGGTATGTGGAAGAAGAAGCTAATCGTGTATACGATATGATCGTCAGGTTCGCTGATTACGGATTTCCACGTGCCCATGCTGCTGCATATGGTGTATTGGCATTCCAGACCGCCTATCTAAAGGCACATTATCCAGTCCAATTCATGGCATCTATGCTGACTGCCGTAATGGGAAGTCATCGTAAAGTAGCTGAATATGTGCTGGAGTGTCGCCGAATGGAGATTGGCGTTCTCTCACCTAATGTGAATGAAAGTGGTGTGCTCTTCACACCGGTACAGGGGAATATTCGATTTGGACTGGGCGCAGTTAAAAATGTCGGTACTCAGGCTGTAGAGAATATAATTCTGATTAGAGAAGAGAAACCATTCGAGAGTCTTTTGGATTTCTGTCGGCGTATTGATCTACGCGTATGTAATAAACGTGTTATTGAATCTTTGATTCAGGCAGGTGCATTTGACTCATTACCTGGCCATAGGGCGCAGCTGCTAGCGATGTTGGATGAGACCGTCGATGCCGCTTTGAAGTGGCGTAAAGAACGAGATGACTTACAAATTCAATTGTTCGATTTCGTAGAAAGTGCGAATTGGAATATTGAGTATCCTGACATTCCATTATTTACTGGAGCTCAGCAGCTCGAATTAGAACGTGAATTACTCGGTTTATATCTTTCAGGGCATCCCTTGGATGATTATGATCTTTTAATAAATGAAGCGGGTGTAGATCGCTTAATGGATCTTAGTGAAGTGCCTGATGATTCGAGAGTAATCGTTGCAGGAATGATCGTCTCGACGAAGATTATTATGACGAAACAAGGTAAAGCGATGGCATTCATGGATATAGAAGACCAGATTGAGCGCTGTGAAGTAGTGCTCTTCCCTGAGACATGGAAGAAGAGTGCATCATCGATTGAGAAGGGGGCCTTGCTTGGACTACGAGCTAGAGTGCAGCAACAAGATGAGGGCTTTAAGCTACTAGCAGAAGAAGTTCTACCCTTAGATGCAACTGCTTTACAGCAATTGGTGAAACGGGGGGCGTCAACTCGAACTGCACCCACAGCTATATCCAGAAAGACGATGTCCTCTATACAGCCAAAAGTCATGGATAAGGTTGTTGAAGTTAGTCCTAGTTCTATCAACCAAACGTCTATGGAGAACGCTCCTAAGGTTGCTTCCACCTTGACTCAAGCTGCACCTAATAATGTGAAACAGCAGGATAAGGCGGCTGTAGAACGTCGTGTATTTGTCAAGATTGGAGCACAGGCAGAGAATCCTGAGCTTCTTACACGCTTGAAGATACTACTACAGGAGCATCCAGGTTCTGTCGCGACGGTATTGTTCTATGAACAAAGTCAGAAGTTGCTAGCGCTCAGTGACCAATATCGTATTGAGCCATCTGATGAGCTTATCCATGAGATGGAGCAAATGTTAGGCGATGGGTCGGTACGAATAAAGTAATGATAATGAATGTAGGCTCTAAATCATAATTTGTCATTGCTGAAAACAGAAGTCTATGCAAATCGTAGCGAAGGGGACGGAATTGTTCTGGAGAAGCGTTAGCGTTCGCCTAAAAGCTTTCCTGTGTAAAGCTACTTCGAAAGCATACACTTATGAATCGAATTTTTACCTTAATAAGCGGTATAATCAGGAAGTCTGGGGGCAACAGCGATCGGAAGAACAATCTTTCAGCGTAGCGATCATCTATCGGCACTATTACTTTTGTTCAAACACTAGTTTTAGCGTTGATCTTGAATATAATATGAACATTTCAGAACCCTCTCGCATACACTTAGGAACACCTGAGGACAACATACTCAACATGGACAAATTTAACTATTTAACTATAGGTGTATCCAAATGCGGGAGGAATGACTATGTCATATGCAATAGCTGAAGCTTTGCTTAAATCTAGAGGAGTCACAATTGAAGATATAGCGGAGATCGTATATAAACTTCAGATTGTGTATCATCCACAGTTAACAGTAGAAGAATGCTTGCTCAGTGTCAGATCAGTGCTTAATAAACGTGAAGTACAATATACACTTTATACAGGTATTGCCCTAGATCAATTAGCAGAGCGCAAGCTTCTACCACAGCCACTGCAATCCATTATGGAAGCGGATGAGCCGTTGTATGGAGTAGACGAGACTTTGGCGCTCGGTATTATTAATGTCTATGGAATGATCGGACTTACAAGTTTTGGTTATTTGGATAAAGAAAAGGTAGGCATTATTGATAGATTAAACAGTAAAAAAGATGAGATCCATGTATTTTTGGATGATTTAGTTGCCGGATTGGCCGCTGCTGCTTCAGCGAGAATTGCACATCGATTTGAAGGAGCTACTCTTTATTTACTATCTGAGGATGTTGAAACGGGCCTGAATTAGGCCCCCTCTGTTGCGAAAAAAAAGATAATTATGGTATTATGAGTTCATTATATCAGCTCAGAAAATGAGATTAGGGGGCATTTGAAGTGTGGACGGTAATCTACATCGCGCCTACCGCTAAGGTTGCGGACAGGATTCAAGCCAAGTTAACAGAAGAAGGATTTTTGGTTCAAAGCCGTCCAATCAACCTGTCCAAACAACAATTTGAGATTTTGGTTCCTTCTGGAGAACTTGAAGAGGTTCAGGAAGTGCTAAATTCTATTTTACGTCCGTAACGTTATTTTATAAGATTTTTTAAATTGTGTATAATAGAGGTTTAAAGGAAAGAACGGCCAACAAATCAACGGCTGAAGAGGTGTAGTTGTGTTTAAAGACTTATTTCAGAAAAAAAGAAAATACGCGACCATTCCTTCAGAACGCATGGGACGGGATAGCAACGTAGAGGGCGAACGCCCAAAACGGGAAGTTCCGGAAGGTCTAATGAGCAAATGTAGTAAGTGCGGCACAATCCAGTATAGTAAAGAACTGGAGAAGAATTTGAAGGTTTGTGCTACCTGCGGTTATCATATGCGTTTAAATGCTGTAGAACGGATACAGATCACTTTAGATCCAGAAGGATTTGAAGAGTTTGATAGTCAAATGATATCTGTAGATCCACTTCAGTTTCCAGGTTACGTGACAAAGCTTGAAGAGCAGGCCATGAAATCCGGTCTGCGTGAAGCTGTTATTACGGGACAAGGTACTCTCTCAGGATACCCAGTTGTAGTAGCGGTTATGAGCTTTGACTTCTTTAGTGGAAGTATGGGATCAGTGGTTGGGGAGAAAATTACCCGAGCTATTGAGACAGCTACGGAAAGACAGCTACCACTCATTATTTTCTCAACATCTGGTGGTGCCAGAATGCAGGAGAGTATACTCAGCCTAATGCAAATGGCCAAGACAAGTGCGGCTCTTGCACGTTTTAATGAACAGGGAGGGCTCTATATTTCTGTAATCACTGACCCGACTACTGGGGGCGTGTCTGCTAGCTTTGCTATGCTTGGTGATATTAATATCGCGGAGCCAGGGGCAGTATTCGGCTTTGCAGGTCGGCTTGTTATTGAACAAACCATTCGTCAGAAACTTCCAGACGATTTCCAAACAGCGGAATATAATATGGCTCATGGCCAATTGGATTTAGTTACGCACCGGAAAGAGATGCGCACGATGCTCGCAAATCTTTTGGAATTTCATTGTGTGAAAGGGGGCATTTAAATGGCGGGGGAGTTGCCCTTTGAAATGCCTTTAGTTGAAATGCGCAAGAAGATTGAAGAACTAAAGACGTTCGGACATGAAAAAGAGATTGACTTTACCGATGAGATTGCCAGATTAGAAGAACGTTATAGCACACTTGAGAAGGAAATTTATTCTCAAATTTCAGCACCTCAAAAAATGCATCTTGCAAGGCATCAACAACGTCCAACATCGCTAGACTTAATACAACTTATATTCACAGATTTTATTGAGTTGCACGGGGATCGAATGTTCGGAGATGATCTAGCTGTTGTTGGCGGAATTGCTAAACTGAATGGTATTCCTATAACGGTTCTAGGGCATCAGCGCGGCAAGGATACTAAAGAGAATATTGCTCGTTTCTTTGGAAGTCCACACCCGGAAGGTTTTAGAAAAGCGCTTCGACTTATGAAACAAGCGGACAAGTTCAAGCGCCCTATCATTACGTTTATTGATACTAAGGGAGCATATCCTGGGAATACTGCTGAAGAGAGAGGTCAATCTGAGGCAATTGCTCGAAATCTACGGGAAATGTCTATTCTGGGCGTGCCTGTTATTTGTGTGGTCATTGGAGAAGGTGGAAGTGGCGGAGCACTTGCGATGGCAGTCGGAAATCGGGTACTTATGCTAGAGCACGCGATCTACTCTGTTATTTCCCCTAATGGAGCAGCCTCGATTCTTTGGAAGGATGCCACCAGAGCGGATCAAGCAGCACAAGCTATGAAAATTACGGCCCAAGATCTACTCCAATTTGAAGTGATTGAGGAAATTATTCCTGAACCTCAAGGGGGAGCGCAACGGGACTATGTAATAACAGCAGATGCGATTAAGAACAGTTTAACTCGGCATGTGGAAGAGCTCTTGGCGATGGATGCTGAAGAACTGAAGGAAGATCGTTATCTTAAATTCCGTAAGCTTGGTAAGTTCGCCATTGAACAGAATTTACCCTCAGATACGGCTAATCCTCAGCCGTTAATTAATGAATAGTATGATAAAGTTCCTATACAAATTGATGTAAATGTAGTAAATTTAATAGTTGAAAAGATTACAAACAGAGATAACATAAAAACGGAGGAAATCCTTAATGCGCAAAACTAAGATTGTATGTACTATCGGTCCTGCTAGTGAGTCGTTAGAAAACATCAAAAAATTGATTCTAGCTGGCATGAACGTAGCTCGCCTGAACTTTTCTCATGGTGACTTTGAAGAACACGGAAACCGGATCAAAGTCATTCGTCAAGCATGTCAGGAACTAGGCAAGACTGTTGCCATCTTGCTTGATACTAAAGGCCCAGAAATTCGTACAGGTAAGCTTGCAGTAGAACCGATTGAACTGGTTCAGGATGAATTTATCACTCTGACAACGGAAGAAATTTTGGGAGACAAAGATCGTCTTTCGATAACGTATTCTGACCTTCCAGGAGATGTACAAGCGGGTTCAACTATTCTTATCGATGACGGTTTGATTGGTCTGACAGTTGTAGAAGTTCAGGGAACTGAAATTAAATGCCGCATTGTCAATGGAGGTACGATTAAGAGCAAAAAAGGCGTTAACGTACCGGGTGTTAACATTTCTCTGCCAGGTATTACAGAGAAAGATGCTAATGATATCATTTTTGGAATCGAACAGGACATCGACTTTGTTGCAGCTTCTTTCGTTCGTAAAGCATCAGACGTTCTTGAAATTCGTGAATTGTTGAACAGTCACAATGCGGGTCACATTCACATTATTTCCAAGATTGAGAACCAACAGGGTGTAGATAATCTCGATGAAATTCTAGCAGTTTCTGACGGCCTAATGGTTGCACGTGGAGATCTTGGGGTTGAAATTCCAGCTGAAGAAGTACCATTGGTACAGAAGAGCATGATTCAAAAATCCAACCGTGCAGGTAAGCCTGTCATCACAGCTACTCAAATGTTGGATTCCATGCAACGTAACCCACGTCCTACTCGCGCTGAAGCAAGTGACGTAGCTAATGCCATCTTTGATGGAACTGACGCTATCATGTTGTCTGGTGAAACAGCTGCTGGTAAATATCCAGTTGAATCTGTACTCACAATGTCTCGCATTGCTGAGAAAGCAGAATCAGCACTTAATTATCGTGATCTTTTCTTGAAACAAAGTACAGCTCAAGAAACAACCATTACGGAAGCAATCAGCCAATCTGTTGCCATTTCTGCATTGGACTTGCATGCTAAGGCGATTATCTCTTCAACAGAGACAGGCCATACGGCTCGTGTCGTATCCAAGTATCGTCCTGAGGCACCGATTATTGCTGTAACGACGGAAGATCGTACAATGCGTCGTCTAACTCTTACATGGGGTGTTACTCCAGTTAAAGGTATGCTAGCATCTACAACGGATGAAATGTTTGATTATGCTCTTAAAGGTGGTCTTGATTCCGGACTAGTTAAAGAAGGCGAACTAGTTGTTATTACAGCTGGTGTTCCACTTGGCCGTTCAGGTTCCACGAACCTTATCAAAATCAGCCTAGTGTAGAATTAACTTAATTATAATTGCTTTATTATAGCTAGATTGGAAGCAGTAGCCGTTATGGGCTACTGCTTTTTTGGATTTGTAGTCTCATACAACCCTCCGGAGGCAATTTGTGAAATGTTTTTTTAATATTTACCCATCATCCTAGGGGCTCTCGACTAGTCGACTGGATTATTACATCTGGAAACGTTATGATTTGTTATATAGCACATAAGTAAGGGAGGAATCATCATGTTGAAATGGATCGTATTAGCTATTATTACTATCCCTATGGTTGAAATATTTGGTTTCAACTGGGTTGCAGATAGAATCGGAGGAACCAACACACTATTCTTGACCATTATGACTTCAGCTATTGGATTTGTTATGATGCGCTTTGAAGGACGTAAGGTCATTGAGAACTCCAAAGTTCAGATGAATTCTGGCCAAATCCCGGGTAGAAACATGGTAGATGGGTTATGTGTTTTTATAGGAGGAATGTTGTTAGTGTTGCCTGGGTTTGTGACTGATGCTATCGGTTTTACGATGCTATTCCCACTCACACGCCCTTTATACCGCTTCATGATACTGAAATGGATCAAGAAAAAGATTGATAATGGAAATATGACATTCCACAAGAGACTTTAACAGATCGTTTACTTTCTCAGGTCATCGTAATCTCCCCCCCCCACAATGTAATTACGGAGATCTCTAAATACGTTAGCTCCATTGAATGCACCGATAATAATTAGACTGACGGGGCCAATTAACAGGCCCAATACCCCAAATAGCTTAAGTCCAACGAACATGCCAATGAGTGTTGCTAGAGGATCTAAACCTACACTGCTTGCTAGAACTTTGGGCTCCATAATCTGACGCACAATTAGAATCACTAGATAAAGAATGGATAATCCGATCCCTAGAACCATATCCCCAATTAGAAGTGTGTAGATGGCCCAAGGAACCAATACAATGCCAACACCTAGATAGGGTAGTAAATCAACCAGACCGATCATGAGACCAATTGTAAAAGCTGAGGGAACCTGAAGGATGAGAAGACCGGTCATTACAATGACAGCAGTAATTGAAATGAGAATAAGCTGTGCTCGGATGTATCCATGAAAAGCTTTTTTGAGATCACTCCAAATCTCACGGATAGGTTGACGAACTCGAGAAGGAAATAAACCGATTAGTGTCGAATTATGTTGATCCCAGTTTTTACTGAGAAAAAAGGTAGCAAGAAGGATGATGACTAGAATAGTCCCCATAGAGGGTAATGCAGAGATGAATCCAAGCACAACGTTAAAGAATCCTGTGACAAAGTCTGTTACCGCTGTACCCACGGTTTGTGTAGTTTTACTAATATTATTATTGATGGCATTCTGATAATTGGGATTGTCTGTGTAGAATTTATTAATTTCGCTGATGATACTCTGTATGTGGGCATTATCCGTCCAAGAGGTAAAAAAGTCCCTCCACGTTTCTGTATGTAGATCAAAAGTCTGACTTAATCCTATTAATTCTTTGACGATTCTTGTCACTGCCGCGGAAAAGATAAGAATAGCTCCCCCGAAGGTTACGAATATAGAGAAAGTGACGGCGAGCCACTTCGGAAATTTTATTCTAAGGTGTAGAAAAGTGACCAACGGATGGATAAGATAAGCGATTAACCAAGCTATCACGAAAGGGTATAACAGAGGGAGGAGCCAGTATATGGCGAATCCTAAACTAACAAAAGCAACACAAACCCATAACCCTCTTAAAATTCGTTTGGTCATCACTTTGTCCAAGAGTCATTCCCCTTTTATTGGAATTATATAACAAAGTCAAATAAATGTAAAAATACAAATTTAAGGGTATAAATATTTTTTTTTGAAAAGGGTTACAAAAAAAATGTTTATAGTAGCGATAAAACAATTTAATGCGTGAAAAAGCGCGTCCAATGTTCACATATCAGACAAAATCCAGTATGATAATTAAAGGTTCCATCGTTTGGCAGCATTTTTAATATTTTAAAATGTAAATGTTTTCATGGTTATTGAGTCCTCGTTTAAATTTCATTTTTTACAAAAGGAGAGATGTACGATGACAGCTACCAAAGGATTGGAAGGCATTGTAGCCGCAACTTCTTCCATTAGTTCAATCGTGGACGGTGTTCTTACATACAGAGGCATTGATATAGATGACCTTGCGGAACATGCGAGCTTTGAAGAAGTAGCTTATTTATTGTGGTTTGGCAAGTTACCAAATGCTGCTGAATTACAGAAGTTACAGCAGGATTTGGACACCTATGCACCTATCCCACAGCATCTTATTGAGCAAATAAAGCTGTATCCCAAAGACGCCAATACGATGGCAGCACTTCGCTCAGCCGTATCTGCACTTGCCTTGTATGACGAAGAAGCAGATGATATGAGTCGTGAAGCGAATGAGAAGAAGGCTATTAAATTGCAAGCGCAATTGCCAACCATAATAGCCGCTTTATCTCGTATTCGCCAAGGTAAGGAACCTGTAGCTCCTAAAAAGGGATTGTCTATTGCAGAGAACTTCCTCTACATGCTTAGAGATGAGCAACCAGATGAGACTTCTATTAAAGCTTTAGATCAAGCTCTTGTATTACATGCGGATCATGAGTTTAATGCTTCTACGTTTGCTGGACGTGTAACTGTAGCTACACTCTCTGATATTTATTCAGGCGTTACATCGGCTCTTGGAGCGCTCAAAGGTCCCCTACACGGTGGAGCTAATGAAGCAGTTATGAAAATGCTAGAAAGTATCGGAACGGTTGATCAGGTTGAGAGCTACATTCAGCAAAAGCTAGACAAGCGAGAGAAGATTATGGGATTTGGTCATCGTGTATACAAGAACGGAGATCCACGTGCTAAGCATCTTCAGAAGATGTCCCGCGAGCTTGGTGAAATGAAAGAAAATATGAATCTTTATAATATGTCTATTAAAATTGATGAAATGATTACGACACAAAAAGGACTAAGACCTAACGTTGATTTCTATTCCGCATCTGTGTACACTCAACTTGGCATCGAGAGTGAACTGTTCACTCCGATATTTGCTATAAGTCGTGTATCAGGATGGACTGCGCATATTCTAGAGCAATGGGTAGACAATCGTATTATTCGTCCACGTGCGGAATATGTAGGATTGTTAGATCAGAAATATATTCCTATTGAGTTACGTTAATTTAAGATAGAATGACTAGAGCAGGTACATCTTGCATTGATAAATAAAACTTGTAAGGAGGATATATTAAATATGTTTAAACTTGAAAAGTACGAACTTCCTACTGAAGGTGACAAGATTGAAATTCAAGATGGGGTACTGAAAGTTCCTAATTTCCCGATCATTCCTTTCATCGAAGGTGACGGAACAGGACGTGACATCTGGAAAGCTTCGAAGCGTGTTCTGGATGCAGCTGTTGATAAGGCATATGGCGGTTCTAAGAAAATTGCTTGGTATGAAGTTTTTGCAGGTGAAAAGGCATTTAACAACTACGGAGAGTGGCTACCGAACGATACGCTTGAAGCGATCCGTGAATATATCGTAGCGATTAAAGGACCTTTGACAACTCCGATTGGTGGAGGTATTCGCTCCTTGAACGTGGCATTGCGCCAAGAGTTAGACTTATATGTTTGTCTACGTCCAGTACGTTACTTCAAAGGTGTTCCATCTCCAGTGAAACGCCCTGAACTTGTGGATATGGTTATTTTCCGTGAGAATACGGAGGATATTTATGCAGGTATAGAGTATCAAGAAGGTTCTGAAGAAGTTAAGAAAGTTATTAAGTTCCTACAAGATGAAATGGGTGTGAACAAAATTCGCTTCCCAGAAACATCGGGAATTGGGATCAAGCCAGTATCTGAAGATGGGTCTAAGCGTCTTGTTCGTGCAGCGATTGAATATGCTATCGAGCACAACCGCAAAACGGTGACGCTAGTTCACAAAGGTAACATTATGAAGTTCACCGAAGGTGCATTCAAGAACTGGGGATATGAAGTAGCTGAACAAGAGTTCGGAGATAAAGTATTCACGTGGGCTCAGTATGACATCATTAAGGAAAAAGATGGTGAAGCAGCAGCTAATGCAGCACAGAAGGAAGCAGAAGAAGCGGGCAAGATCATCGTGAAAGATGCGATTGCGGATATCGCTTTACAACAAGTGCTTACACGTCCTACCGATTTTGACGTTATTGCTACGCTTAACTTGAATGGAGATTACTTATCGGATGCATTAGCAGCACAAATTGGTGGTATTGGTATTGCTCCAGGAGCAAATATCAATTATGTCACAGGACATGCTATTTTTGAAGCTACGCATGGTACTGCACCGAAATATGCGGATAAAGACCTTGTGAATCCAGGTTCCGTTATTCTATCCGGAGTTATGCTACTTGAGCATTTGGGATGGACAGAAGCTGCTGACTTGATCTACAAAGGTATGGAGACATCCATTAACCTTAAGACAGTAACTTATGATTTTGCCCGTCAAATGGAAGGCGCTAAAGAAGTGAAATGTTCGGAGTTTGCAGACGAAGTTATTAATAATATGTAGTCTAGGGGGAGATATTACTCATGGGTTTGAAACGGAATAAGATTTCAGTAGTCGGAGCAGGGTTTACCGGAGCAACTACAGCACTTATGTTAGCGCAGAAGGAACTAGGGGATGTTGTACTTATTGATATTCCTGCACTTGAGAATCCAACTAAAGGTAAGGCGCTGGATATGATGGAAGCGAGTCCTGTTCAAGGATTTGACAGTCAGATCACAGGTACTTCTAACTATGAGGATGCAGCTGATTCTGATGTCGTTATTATTACAGCAGGCGTTGCACGTAAGCCAGGCATGAGCCGGGATGACCTAGTTAATATTAACGCTGGAATCGTTAAGTCAGTCTGTGAGAATATTAAGACCTATGCACCGAATTCCGTTGTAATTATTCTGAGTAATCCTGTTGATGCTATGACTTATGTAGCTTATCAAACGTTAGGATTTCCTAAGAATCGTGTTATCGGACAATCAGGTGTTCTAGATACTGCTCGTTATTGTACGTTTATTGCACAAGAGCTAAATGTTTCTGTAGAAGATGTACGTGGCTTTGTTCTTGGGGGTCACGGTGATGATATGGTTCCTCTAGTACGCTACTCTAGTGTTGGAGGTATTCCAATTGACACGTTAATTAGCTCTGAACGTATTGAAGCGATTGTACAACGTACTCGTGTTGGTGGCGGGGAAATCGTCAATCTACTAGGAAACGGTAGCGCTTATTATGCTCCAGCTGCTTCGCTGGTGCAAATGACAGAAGCGGTATTGAAGGATAAGAAACGGATCATCCCAGTTATTGCTCTACTTGAAGGAGAGTATGGATACGACAACCTATTCATGGGTGTACCGAGTATTCTAGGCGGTAACGGTATCGAGAAGATCTTTGAATTAGAGTTAACATCCTCTGAGAAAGCAGCACTGGATAAATCCGCTGATTCCGTAAGGAATGTTATTGCAGTAGTAAGCGCATAGAGATTGATAATGAAACCTCCAAGATCCATCTAAATGGGTTTAGGAGGTTTCTTTTCTTTTACTTATTAGTTTAGTTTAGTATAATAAAATGTGATTGATATCATAGAAAAGGTATAAGGAGGCGTAAATATGAGTTCAGTTATGTATTTTGTACATATTTTGGGTTCTCTATCAGTAGGTTTCTATTTATTGTTACCATTTGTAGTTGCTAAAATCTCTAAGTTGTCATTGCCGGCTCAAGAAGGAAGCGCTGTCGCGATTCGTAGCTTGAACATTATTGCTCAATTTGGACTACTCGTACAGTTCATATCAGGTGGTTATATGTTGTCAAAGGGAAGTTATTCAGTTGCTTGGATGATTGTAGTTATCGTACTACTGGTTGCTTTATTCGCTGTAAGTGGCATGATGAGCAAACCGTTAAAGGCGGCTATTGCAGGGATTAAGGAAAATAAAAGCATTGCAGTAGAAACAGGAAAACTACGTATGATGAGTAGTATCATCGCAGTGTGCATGCTTGTTATGGTTTATTTAATGGTATTTAGCCAAGTTATATAATACACGATTCGAAATGTAATATCGTTTCGTCGAGGGACGGTCCTAGTAGGTCTAATCAGATCTTAGGACAGTCTCTTTTTTGTGACTACGTCTTGAAATTTAGTGTTTAATGACTGCGACAATGTAGTAATAAAGCTTGATTCGTTGTGCTTGAAGCATGGAAGTATATTTAACCTCACTTATGACATCCTAACAAGTATGCATATGAAAGGAGAATGTAACATGCCAGACAATCAACAAACCAAGAAGACCTTACCTCCACAGCATCAGGATGAGCAACCTGGAATAGAGAGTAAGATGAACCCACGCCCTCAATATGAGGCTAATGATTATAAAGCAGCAGGTAAGCTTGAAGGTAAAGTTGCTTTAATTACAGGTGGAGATAGCGGCATTGGCCGAGCGATAGCAGTCGCTTTTGCCAAGGAAGGTGCAAATCTAGCAATTATGTATCTGAATGAACATGACGATGCGAAGGAAACGAAGCGCCAAGTAGAGCAGGAAGGTCGTAAATGTTTTCTAATTGCAGGTGATATTGGAGATGAGGATTTCTGCAAAACGTCTGTACAGCAAACGGTAGAGGAACTTGGCAAGTTAGATACGCTTGTTAATAATGCAGCCGAGCAACATCCTCAAGGACGCATTGAAGATATTACGAAGGAACAATTAGAGCGTACATTCCGTACGAATATATTTAGCATGTTCTTCCTGACTAAGGCGGCAATGCCGCATCTGAAGAAGGGAAGTACCATTATTAATACAGCTTCCATTACAGCTTATCGAGGCAATCCTACACTTATTGATTATTCATCAACGAAGGGAGCAATCGTTAGCTTTACACGAGCACTATCTATGAACGTAATAGAAAAAGGAATTCGTGTGAACGCTGTAGCTCCCGGTCCAATCTGGACGCCGCTAATCCCATCTACCTTTGATGAGCAGAAAGTGAGTGAATTCGGATCTACGCAGCCCATGAAGCGACCTGGACAACCAGAGGAATTAGCGCCAGCTTATGTATACTTGGCATCTGATGATTCTTCATATGTTAGTGGACAAGTCATGCATGTGAATGGCGGAGAAGTTGTGAATGGATAGTAAGTTGTCATTAAGAATCATTTGAGGCTTAACCGGAAAAGATCCTTATCCATGAATGAAATGGTAAGGATCTTTTTGTATGGTGCTAAAAAAGATGCTGTAGACGTTACTAGCTTAATGATGTGCTATTATATTACAGAAGAGAGAGAGGATGATGAACTTCGTGAGAAGCTGGGGGCTGTCTTTTAGTAGAGGTTACGAAAAATATATGTTTCTCATTATTCCAAGTTCGCTTATTATTGGATTCATACTAAGTCGTTGGTTAATGCCTTTTGTGTCATGGTCTCCTTATATTTTTGGTTATGTGACGTTCGTTATGGCGCTTGGCTGTGGGGTTGAACACCTGAAATGGGTAGTGAAACGTCCGGCACCTATGATACTAACCATTATATTAAGTCATGGTGTTGCCCCTTTGTTGGCTTATGGTATAGGCTGGTTGTCTTTCGGAGCTCAATCGGATTATACGGTAGGATTAGTTCTGTTTACGATTATTCCGCTTGGTGTTTCTTCTGTGTTGTGGGTGGGGATGTCCCATGGACATATTCCTCTTATGTTAGCTATGGTCGTACTAGATTCCGCATTAAGTTTAGTAGTGGTACCAGGTCTTATTGAAGCTTTCTTTAGCACACAGATTACATTTGATAGCATGAAATTGATGAAGGATCTTCTTGTCATCGTTGTTCTACCCACCGTGATTGGGGTTACGCTGTATGAAATATCGCGTGGTAAGCTCAAGGACAAGACAGCTCCTGTAGCGATCCCCTTGTCCAAACTTGGATTTACTGCGGTTGTCATGTTGAATGCTGCTGCTATAGCTCCACATGTAACGCAGTTGAAGCGAGATATGGTTATTGTTATCCCTTCTGTTGTGCTTGTAGTTGGATTAAGTTACATTCTAGGGTTCTATGGATCGAATATCCTAAGTAAGCCCTCTAGAGAAATAAAAGTAACCTTATCCTATGCTTCAGGCATGCGGAATATATCGCTTGGGATGGTCATCGCGATGACTTATTTTTCTCCAAAGGCATCTGTTCCAGTCGTACTAGGTATTATGGTTCAACAGCCGTTAGCTACTCTTTTTCATGCCTGTGTGAAGAAATGGCTTCCAATGAATTGTGTTCCACAAACGCCAGTCAAGACGATTGAGATGAATAATTTATAACTATAAGTGCGTGTTCAAAAAGATTGCATGATATTAGATAAGGGAGAATGACAACTGATGAGACCCTTTCGTTCGAGGCTAACACTTATTCTGATGATTATGATCGGAGTAACCATACTTGGAGCCGGTATAGTGATGGCTAAAGTATTCAAAGATTCTCATATTGAAGTGCTTGAAGATAACATGTATCGAGAGATTATGCTTCTAAGTAGCACATTTGATTTTCACTCCATCGTAGGAGAGGAGGCCGAATTGTACTATTCAACTGAGGCTAAGGAGATTAGTGAATTAACGAACGCTAGAGTAACGTTTATTGATCATGACGGTGATGTCATTGGCGATTCTGAGAGTGACGCAGATGAGATGGATAATCATAGGGGGCGGGAAGAAATTCAATCAGCCGATGAGAATAACATCGGATACGCCATCAGATACAGTGCAACACTTGGACAAGACATGTTATATGTAGCAGCACCTGTTAAATCGGGCGATGTATATGATGGGTATATCCGATTGTCTGTGAGCTTGAAATTCGTGGACGAGGGGATGAGACGTGCTTGGACGCTTGTAGCGGTATGGTTTATTGTGTTATTCGCAGTAGCAGCAATTGTTAGTTACCGTGTAGCGGGTAGTCTTACATCCCCACTTGAGAAAATAACCAAGGTCGCAAGACGATTCTCCCATCTGGATTATACAGCTCGCGTTAAAATAGAACGTCATGATGAAGTGGGGCAATTATCGCATGCGATTAATACTATGGCAGATAGTCTTCAGACACAATTGAAGATTATTCAAGATAATGAGGATTTACTACAGAGTGTATTAGACAATATGGCCGGCGGCATTGTTATGATTGATGATAAAGATAACATAGCCATGGTAAATCCATTTGCAGAAAAGACGCTTGGTATTAAAAGCTCCCAGCTTCTAGGTAAATCCTATTTAGAGATGAAGCAGCACTACGAATTAACAAAAATTCTTAAAGAAGGACTCTACCATCGTAAGCCCATTCATGAAGAACGAACTTTATATAATCCAGATGAGAAAATCGTACGTTTGGACGGTGTTCCGATGAATGCAGAAGGCGGTCCATATAAGGGTATGCTATTCTTATTTCAGGATGTGACAGACATACGTCGATTGGAGAATATGCGCAGTGAATTCGTTGCTAATGTATCACACGAGTTGAAAACACCCGTAGCAGCCGTGAAGGGGTTCTCTGAGACATTACTCGCTGGGGGCGTGAAAGATGAGAAGACGGTGCGATCTTTTTTACAAATCATATATGATGAAAGTGAAAGACTGAATCGATTAATTGGTGACATTCTTGAATTATCTAAGATTGAATCTAAACGAATTCCGCTATCCCTCTCACCCGTTCATCTCTCTTCGTTTGTCGCTTCAATGTTAGAGACGATGGAAACTGTTGCACAGAAAAAAAGGATTAGTCTACAAGCGGAAGTTCCCGAAGAATTGTATATGGAAGCAGATGAGGATAAACTAAGGCAAATATTGATGAACCTTTTAGCTAACGCCATTAATTACACCCAAGATGGAGGCAGAGTAAGGGTGGTTGTGGATCATCATGAGCTATCTAAAGAAGAAGAGACCATTTCCTTTACAGTTACCGATACAGGCATGGGGATTCCGAAAAAAGATTTGCCGCGCATATTCGAACGCTTCTATCGGGTAGATAAGGCACGTTCACGAATTTCGGGGGGGACTGGACTAGGACTCTCTATTGTGAAGCATCTAGTTGATCTACATCATGGTACATTATCCGTAGAAAGTGAGCTTAATATTGGTTCTTCCTTCAGAGTAGAGTTACCCATGCTACAAGACTCGGAATAAGAGTTGCCTGACTAACAATGTGTGGAAATTATTTTTTTACGACTTGTATTATTTACACTCCGTTAACATTACGGTGATATGATATGGGGAGTCAGGATTAATTAAGTTTATTTATAGATGGGGGTACCACATGTCACAACGATTATTGGTAATTGAGGATGAGCCTACACTGGCCCGGTTACTATCTTATAATTTATCACAAGAGGGCTACGAAGTTACGATGGAAGACCACGGTTCGGTTGGGTATGAGAGAGCTTCACAGGAGTCATTTGACCTCATTTTGTTAGATCTTATGTTGCCTGGAATGAATGGATTTGAAATATTGAGTAAATTAAGAGGACAAGGTATTGTAACGCCTATCATTATCTTGACAGCTAGAAATGCAGAGGAAGAGGTTGTTCAGGGACTTAAGTCAGGGGCCGATGATTATATTACGAAGCCCTTTGGTGTCTCAGAGCTCTTAGCTCGCGTAAGTGCAGTGATGCGGCGTGTCTCTGGACGAATTGAAGAGGATAAGAATATGGTGGAATCCACCTCATCCATGATTTCTTTGGGACTACTCGAAATATTTCCTGAGAAATATGAAGTCATTTTGGGAGGGCAGAGTATTAATTTGCGACCCAAGGAATTCGAGGTATTACTGTACTTAGCGCGAAAGCCTGGAGTGGTCCTTACAAGAGATGACTTAATGAACGAGGTATGGGGATTTGATTATATAGGTGGACAGAGAACGGTAGATGTGCACGTCAGTTCACTCCGTAAAAAGCTTGAACTAGATCCAGACTCAGTACACATTGACTCCATAAGGGGTGTAGGGTACAAGTTAGTTGTTAATAAGAAAAGAAGCGCTCATCATTTGACGTAAATGATGAGTGCTTCTTTTTTACATGGCAGTATTTACAATACACTCAATGTGCTCTAACATTGCGATAACAATCCTCTGATATATTACAATTAGGTAAATATACCTAATATAATGAACTTTACATTGATTCGTTGGGGGAGATCGTCATAACACTTATGCTATTAGAAGAAGCACCCGAGAGTACTATGAAAGACGAGATGGACATTCAGATCAATGCTAAGAACGGTAACGAACAAAGCGTTATAACAACTTCGGTGTCCATTGATACCTACTCACGGGCTGTTGCAATGGTGAATTCGGAGGCTACCTGTCGAGAGGTGATGAATATATTTCGCGATCATCCCGATTACCCCTGTCTAGTTATAACAGATAAAGATAACGTGCCTAAGGCACTTGTGATGAGAGACGCTTTTAACAGTAGGTTGATGGGACGATTTGCTGCTGATTTATATGAACTGAGACCGATTCATAAGTTTGCTGACTATGAAGCACTCGTGATCGATATTCGTGAATCAGCTAGTCAGCTTATAGAACGAGCGTTAAATCGACCTGAGATACGTTTTTATGATTGTGTGATTTTGGTGGAGAGATATAAATTTAAAGGTGTATTGACGGTTCAAGATTTAATGATGGTATCAGGGCGTTTACAATTCGAAGCAGAGGAACGCCGTAAACTAACGGTCCAAGACAACTATGGTCATGTAGAGAGTATAGAGGCCTCTCTTCTCCAAGTAGCGGATGCGGCAAATAGCACCATTATAGAATGTAGAAATATGAAAGAATGGTCGATAACGGGGAAGACTAAGCTGGAAGAAGTACAGAAATCCTACAAAGATGTAGTAAATAGTCTTACATCTAGGCAACAACAGGTGAGCAAGCTACTTCAGGATGTAGGAATCATATCTAAGTTAACTAAAGACATAGCCGAGGTAGCGGGTAGAAGTGGTTTACTAGCTCTGAATGCTACGATTGAGGCTGCACATGCTGGAGAACATGGACGTGGATTTCAAGTGGTCGCTAATGAGGTTAGGACACTTGCGCTCCAGACACGTCATCTTGCTGAAGATATTTCGAACTTGTTAGGTAACATTAGCAACATAGCCGTTGAAACCAATGAATCGACCTCAGCAGGTATGATTCAAATACAAGAAAGTGCGATTGACATAAGCGAAAGTAGCCGTATATTTGGTGAGATGGAGCAGGTGGCTATATCCGTCGAGCATGCCGGGGAAGTGGTTCATCAATTAGCTGAAGCAACTGCGAGGCAAGCTGCGAATGTACGAATGGAGTTAGGAAATGATTATAAGGAGAAGTAGGTACACTATATTTTACACAGAGTTTACAATTCAGGGGCACAGCATTTACATATAAGCTTTAAAATATATAAATATAACGTAAAAAATAAGGAGACACGAACTGCAAATGGAACCTATCATCCATATTAAGCAATTAAATCTATTCTATGAAGATTACCACGCTTTGAAGGATATAGATCTTGATATTCCGGAAAAAACGATAACGTCATTTATCGGCCCCTCTGGCTGCGGGAAATCCACTTTGCTACGTACGTTGAACCGTATGAACGATATGATTAACGGAACGCAAATTGTAGGTTCTGTGAAGATCGGTGGCAAAGAAATATATGGGGATGATGTTCATGTGGAAGCTCTGCGTAAGCAAGTGGGCATGGTTTTTCAACAGCCGAATCCTTTTCCTAAATCAATATATGATAATGTTGCATACGGTCCGAGACTGCATGGCATTCGGCAAAAAGCGGAACTCGATCAGCTGGTAGAACAAAGTTTACGTCAAGCGGTTCTATGGGATGAGGTCAAAGATTATTTGAAACGATCCGCGTTAAGTCTTTCTGGGGGACAACAACAGCGACTGTGTATTGCTCGTGCCTTAGCTGTGCAACCTGATATACTACTCATGGATGAAGCCACTTCTGCACTTGATCCTATTTCTACACTTAAAATAGAAGAGTTGGTTCAAGAACTGAAAGAGGATTATACCATCGTAATGGTTACACATAATATGCACCAAGCTGCACGTGTCTCGGGACGAACTGTATTTTTCCTTAATGGTGAAGTGGTGGAGTCTAATGATACGAAGGTTCTATTCACGAATCCTCAAGACTCGCGTACGGAAGATTATATTTCAGGTCGTTTTGGATAAGATGAAGTACTGATTTGAAGAATAGAATAGTATATATAGAAGAGACAGTTATGACGAGAAAGGGGATTATAACCTGCATGATTCAGAGAAAAGAGCTAGATCATAATTTAGGAGAGTTGCGCTTATTGTTACAAAGCATGGGGCAGCATGTGATTCATGCTTTAGAAGGTGCTGTGACAGCACTTCATACGTTGGATACAGAGAAAGCTCAACAAATCGTGAAAGATGACGCTAAGTTGAATGCTATGGAAGAACAAATTATGGAGATTGGTTCCCGCTTGATCGTAACTCAACAGCCTGTTGCTAAAGATTTAAGAAGAATTTTGGTGGCATTCAAAATTTCCAGTGACTTGGAGCGTATGGGGGATTTGGCTCTTGATGTAGCTAAAGTCACGATGCGTCTACAAGGGCAACAATTAATTAAACCTCTCGTGGACATCCCGCATATGGCCGAGCTCGTGAAAACGATGACAACGGATGCCATTACTTCTTATTTAGATGAGAATACAGATCTTGCTTACAAAATGGCTCAGGATGATGATCAAGTAGACCATCTCTACAGTCAAATGATAACGGAATTATACGGATTCATGATTAGTCATCCGGAATCCTCTTCGCAGATTATGTTACTTACACTAGTGGGACGTTATATTGAGCGGATCGGAGATCATGCAACGAATATTGGAGAAAGTGTGGTCTATCTTGTAACAGGCCATCGTCCAGATTTGAATCAGTAGTGGGGTTTTATATTCGGAGACTAACCAAAGGTCAACAAGACCTTTGGTTAGTCTCTTTTTTGGAATATAAGAATGGTTAAGTCTCCAATATACTTTGCTTATATCTCTACGAGAAACGGTTACCGTCTCTTTAAGGACGGCGAAGCTGTTTCTTCTTGCTGAATATAGGGTCGATTTTTCTCTAATTGCATGCTCGTATGTTATCATGACATGAGAACGTTCTTAAAAAGGGAAGGTGCTTTATGGACAAGTTAATTCTTATTGATGGAAATAGTATCATTTATCGTGCATTTTTTGCAATGCCACCACTTACGAATACCAAGGGGCTACATACGAATGCCGTATATGGTTTTACAACGATGCTTTTGCGGCTTATTGAAGACTATAAACCGACGCATATGATGGTTGCCTTTGATGCAGGGAAAGTCACTTTCCGACATAGCGACTATCAGGATTACAAAGGGGGGCGTCAAAAGACACCACCTGAGCTATCCGAACAATTTCCATTGCTTAAGGAACTATTGCGTGGATTCGGGATTGCTCAATTTGAGCTTGCTGGATATGAAGCTGATGATATTATCGGTACGCTCTCCTTAGAAGCGGATCAGGCAGGACGGCAGGTCATGGTCATCACGGGGGACAAGGATATGTTCCAGCTAGCGTCTGATAATGTTCAGGTCGGCCTGACTCGTAAAGGAGTGACAGAGATTGAACTCTACACACCAGAGAGTATCCAAGAAAGGTATGGTTTACAACCTCATCAAATTATTGATTTAAAAGGGTTAATGGGTGATCCTTCAGATAACATTCCGGGTGTACCGGGCGTTGGAGAGAAGACAGCACTCAAGTTACTACATCAATACGGATCAGTAGAGGAAGTACTTGCGAATACGCATGAACTGAAGGGCAAAATGAAAGAGAAAATTGAGACTCATGCCGATGATGCAACGCTCAGCAAGAAACTGGCTACAATTTTCCGTGAAGTGCCACTAGATGAGTCACTGGATGATATGACATTTAGCGGCCTCAAGGAAGAGACGGCAGGTCCAGCCATGGCCAAGTTAGAATTTAAATCACTGCTTGAACGTTTATCTTTCTCAGCTGGTCATGCAGAGGGTGAAGAAGGGACGGTTGCCCAGCCAGCCATAAATGTTGAAGTTACAGTCATTACAGAAAACAATATGAATGAATTGATTGAACGTTTACCAGAGGTTCAAGTGTTACATGTGGAGACTCATGGCGATAATCCGCATCGTGCAGATGTTATAGGCATGGTATTGTCCACAGAAGATCGACATTATTATATTCCCTTTGATCTTGTGAAATCGAGTCAAGCCCAGCCGATCGTGAACTGGTTACAAGATGCTGATGCACCGAAACGAGGATATGATCTACATCGGATGGATCTCGCGTTACATTGGCATGGTGTACCTTTTGCAGGGGCTTCTTTCGATGTGCAGCTTGCGGCATATATCCTCGATCCTACCGAGGCTAACCAGACGGTAAGTGACTTGGCATCCAAATATGGTTTATCGTTCATGGTTGCTGATGAGGATGTGTTTGGCAAAGGTGCGAAATATAAGGTGCCAGATACGGACATTCTAAGCAAGCATCTTGCAAGCAAGACGGCTACGCTACTGAACATCATTCCGAAGCAGGAATTAGCTCTAAGTGAGAATGAGATGAGTTCATTGTTTCATGATCTTGAGATGCCGTTATCTCGTATCCTGGCAGATATGGAGAAGCAGGGTATTGCTGTTCATACCGAGGAATTACAGCAGTTGGGTAAGGAATTTGAAGAGCAGATCAACGGACTAACGGAACAAATTTATAGTATCGCAGGCATTGAATTTAATCTTAATTCGCCTAAGCAACTCGGAGAAATTCTGTTCGTGAAGTTAGGTTTACCTGTCATTAAGAAAACAAAAACGGGTTATTCCACCGATGCGGAAGTGCTGGAGAAGCTAGCTCCTTACCATGATATTGTTCAGCTGATATTGAAATATCGTACCCTGGCGAAGTTACAGTCTACATATGTAGAAGGTCTTCTGAAAGAGATATCACCACAGACGGGTAAAGTGCATACGTATTATCGGCAGACCATTGCTGCAACAGGCAGACTTAGCAGTCAATTTCCGAATCTTCAGAACATTCCGATTAGACTTGAAGAAGGGCGCAAAATACGTAAAGTATTCGTACCTTCTGAACCGGGATGGTCCATTTTGGCAGCCGATTATTCACAGATCGAACTGCGTGTGTTAGCTCATATATCAGATGATGAACGCTTAAAGGATGCATTCATCCATGATATGGACATTCATACGAAGACGGCAATGGATGTGTTCGGAGTGAAGGCAGAAGAGGTAGGCGCTGATATGCGTCGCTCGGCCAAAGCGGTTAATTTCGGTATTGTATATGGAATTAGTGATTATGGACTGTCACAGAACCTCAATATTCCACGCAAAGAGGCTGCTAAATTTATTGAACAGTATTTTGAAGTGTTTCAAGGTGTGCGTAAATATATGGATGATATCGTAAAAGTAGCCAAAAACGACGGTTACGTCACAACGTTATTGGGAAGACGACGTTATTTACCAGAGATTAATGCAAGTAACTTCAATATCCGCTCCTTTGCTGAACGGACGGCAATGAATACGCCTATTCAAGGAACGGCTGCAGACATTATTAAGCTGGCTATGGTACACATGGATCAGGCGCTCGCAGATCGAGAATTGAAAAGCCGCATGCTGCTTCAAGTACACGATGAATTAGTATTTGAAGTTCCTGCGGATGAGCTGGAGACTATGAAATTTTTGGTACCGGAAATCATGGGCCAAGCATTAAAACTTGTTGTACCGTTGAAATCGGAAGTTAGCTTTGGAATGAACTGGTATGAGGCTAAATAAACACCCTAAATGCTTCAAATTCCGTTATAATAGTATAGAGGTGAGTACATCATGCCGGAGTTGCCGGAAGTAGAAACGATTAAAAGAACCTTAAATCAATTAATTAAAGGTAAAAAGATAGATTATGTAACTGTAAATTTGGCGCGGATTATTCAGCGCCCTGATGATATAAAGCAATTCGAAATCATGCTTGCAGGACATACCATTGTTGAAGTGGATCGACGTGGGAAATTTCTACGGATCGTCATGGATGGTCTAGTACTGGTCTCCCATCTACGGATGGAAGGGCGGTATGGACTCTTTAAGAGTTCAGACCCTGTAGATAAACATACACATGTTATTTTTCATTTTAATGATGGAACTGAATTACGATATAAGGACGTACGTCAATTCGGAACGATGCATTTGTTCAATCCAGGGGAGGAATTCCAACTTCCACCCTTGTCTAAGCTTGGACTTGAGCCATTAGATGAATCATTCACTTTAGAGCAATTTAAAGGTGTCTTAGTAGGTAAGAAGACGAAGATTAAGTCCGTGCTGTTGAATCAAGCATATGTGGTTGGGATTGGGAATATCTATGTGGATGAAGCCTTATTCAAGGCGGGAATTCACCCGGAACAAAGCGTAAATTCATTGAGTGATTCTCAGTTTGAACGTTTACATGCTTCTGTGGTAAGTACATTATTGGAATCGGTGAAAGCAGGCGGATCATCCATTAAGTCTTATGTAAATGGCCAAGGAGAGATGGGAATGTTCCAGCATCAACTTCAAGTGTATGGACGACAGTCTCAGCCTTGTGAGAAGTGTGGTTCTATGATTGAGAGGACGGTCGTTGGAGGCCGAGGAACGCATTATTGCCCTAGGTGCCAATTGAACAAGTGAATATGTAGATGAATGTGCACCCCCTCGTTTGTTCCTCCATATAATAACGGAGAGAATATTAACTGGATGCGGATCATTACCGGGTAAAGTTGAATGTTCCGGGAAATCCGCTTGAGACAGGGAGGGGACCGGGTGCTCAGTCAAATGGTTTCATTGATGTTGTTAGCCTTCGCGCTGAGTTTGGACAGTTTTGGAGTCGGTATTACATATGGTCTGAGGAAAATGAAAATACCACTCCTTTCGATTGTTATTATTTCGATGCTTTCTGGAGTGATCATTTACTTGTCGATGCAAGTAGGCGTTCTTCTCAGTCATGTAGTATCAGAGACGGTAGCGTCTGTAGTAGGTGCTACTATTTTAATTGTGATGGGATCATGGTCATTAGTGCAATTATTGTTGCAGAAGGAAAAGAGCGTAGTTGCTGATGTACCGAAACAGAACAGTGTAGTGGCAGAGTATGATCAAGCCGAGGAAGTTTTAGAACGGCCTGTATTCTCACTTGAAATTCGTAAGTTTGGACTTGTGATTCAAATATTACGGACACCTTCATCAGCAGATGTAGATAAGTCAGGAAGTATTTCAGGTTTTGAAGCGATGTGGCTTGGTATTGCGCTATCTCTTGATGCGTTCGGTGCAGGGCTTGGGGCAGCACTTCTAGGATTCTCACCACTATGGACGGCTGTTGTTATTGCAGTATTCAGTGGAAGCTTCTTAGTCATGGGAATGAAGGCAGGATTCCGATTTGCTACTAAGTCATGGACACGTCATGTTACGGCATTGCCGGCGTTAATGTTAATTATTATGGGAATAATGAAGCTGTTATGAGGTGAAATCATGCATATCGGGTTAACGGGAGGTATAGCCACAGGTAAGAGTACCGTGTCCTCCCTTCTGGTCAAGAAAGGAGCTATGCTTGTCGATGCGGATGCGATTGCTCGGGAAGTTATGCTCCCGGGCCATCCCGTATTGGTGGCGGTAGCTGAACACTTTGGACAAGCTCTAATACAAAGTGATGGTACGCTTGATCGGAAGAAGCTTGGTAGTATCGTATTTAATGATCCAGAAGCGCTCAAGGCTCTAAATGCCATAAGTCATCCAGCGATTCGTCAAGAAATAAGAACAAGTATGGAGACATTAGAAGAGAAGTATCCTGATCGGCTTGTTGTTGTAGATATTCCGCTGCTGTATGAGTCAGCACTTGAGTCCATGTTTCATGAAGTCTTGGTTGTCTATACGTCACGAGTACTTCAGAAGGAGCGCCTTATGGAGCGAGATCAATTGGACTCGGGACAAGCTGAATTACGTCTTCAGGCTCAAATGGATATTGAAGATAAGAGAAGTAGGGCGGATTGGGTCATTGATAATAGCCACAGTTTAACGGATACAGCGCGACAAGTGGATGAATTCTGGATTCAAAAGGGTCTCTTATGAAGATGTTACGTAAAAAAAGAGTGTTGTTACTTCTATTTTTGTCTTTTGTGGTCCTACTTTTTTTTAATACCAATTGGATGTCCTGGTTCTATCCGATTCATTATAAAGAAGAGATTAATGAACAAGCTGAAATATATGAAGTCGATCCCTTCTTAATTGCAGCTATCATCCGAGCAGAGTCTAACTTTAAGCCAGGTAAAGTGTCGAAGAAGGGCGCGCTTGGAATTATGCAGCTTATGCCAGATACGGCGACGTGGGCAATGGAGATGGTCAAGCTTCCTGAAGTTTCTTTGGATCGTATCAAGTATGAAGTAAAACCTAATATTCAGCTTGGTACTTGGTACATTGCATTCTTAACTAAGCAATTTGACGGTAATAGAACATTAGCCATTGCAGCTTATAATGCAGGTCAAGGAAATGTACGAAGTTGGATGGACAAGGGTCTGTGGGATGGACAACAAGAAACGGTTAAAGAAATTCCTATTGGTGAGACTAGGCATTATGTGCAGCGTGTATTATATTATTATGAGCAATATACAGATATCTACGACGAATTCTAGACGAATATGAAAAAAAAGCGTTGGTGCGGCTTCACAGCCTGTCCCAACACTTTCATTTCTAAATTATTTTAATTATTTAAATTGACCAGCTAGTTGTTGTTCACCAATGGTTACCAAGCGTTTAGTGATATAACCTCCGATGGAACCATTCTCGTAAGAAGTCATATTACCTTGATATCCGTCTTGAGGAATGCTTATTCCTAGTTCTTGAGCGATTTCGTACTTCAATTGTTCTAGTGCGGCTGTAGCTTTTGTTACAACTAAGTTGTTGGAGTTGTTTGTGCTCATTATCGTTCACCTCCTCGCTGTTGGTAAAAGTATTATGTGTCATAAATACAATCTTCATAACATGTAAGAGATACTTAATTTATGGAAATAAAGTCATTTTTTTGGTAAGTCTAATTGAAAAGGAAGTGAAACGTTAATGAAATGCCCATTTTGTGACTATGCGGGTACCAAAGTACTTGACTCACGTCCTGCGAATGAGAACAAATCAATTCGTCGCAGACGAGAATGTGAACAATGTAGCCGTAGATTCACTACGTTCGAGAAAGTGGAAGAAACACCACTGATCGTTATTAAGAAGAATGGTAACCGAGAGGAATTTAGTCGTGACAAAATACTGCGCGGTTTAATCCGTGCATGCGAGAAGCGCCCAGTCTCTGCTGAGCAGCTTGATATGATTGTGTCTGAAGTAGAGAAAGCGCTTCGCAATACCGCTGTAGCCGAAGTAGATAGCCAGCAAATAGGTAAGCTAGTGATGCAAGAACTGCATCCTGTTGATGAGGTGGCTTACGTACGTTTCGCCTCCGTATACAGACAGTTCAAGGACATTAATATGTTCATGAAGGAACTGAAAGGCCTTCTGTCCAAAAGCACATTGGAGGAATAAAAAATTCATTGACACAGCAATGAATTTCTGGTAAATTAATGAGTGTTGTTAAATCAATGGATCCATAGCTCACTGGGAGTTGGTGGTTGGTTACACTACCCCCAAAGAAATTGAATACCAGCATAAAGATTTATCACGGGGAATTAGCTCAGCTGGGAGAGCGCTTCGCTGGCAGCGAAGAGGTCAGGGGTTCGATCCCCCTATTTTCCACCAACACCTTAAATCCAAACGGCAGAAATGCCGTTTTTTATTTTTGTCACTACACTCAAGACATGTAAAGGCAGTTTATCGCCTTATCATAGTGAAATAGATGATATGATGTTAGGGTGATTGTATCCACGTGGTTTTCAGGATAATCAACACGTTAGTTTGAAACAATATATAAAATTAGGAGTGGTAATTTGAGAAGACAAAAACCAATGACACTAGAAGAACTGATGATCGATTTACAAGGTCAGAAAACGAATCAAGAAGATCCGAATCATATTTCTTTAGAGAATTTGTTTAATGAAGCGTTCATGAGTAAGCATTCCAGTTACAAGAGTTTTGATGAGTTTTTAATCAAAGGGAATTTTCAAGTAAAGACAGAAGAAGATATCAATAACATACCTGATGAACTTTTTGATCGGCATGTTAATAGGGAAACGGAATTTGCTAATTGGAAATCCATGTTGGAAACAGCAAATATGGAATTTAAACGTATATAATGAACATATCCATACTGGATACGACGACAAAGATATAAAAATAACTGTCATTTTTTATAGCTGTAACGGCTATTAATTGTGGCGGTTTTTTTTTGAGTTTTGAGCTGCTGCTGAATTGGCTTAATCAACCAGTAAAAACTGGCTATCCTCATAATACGACGGAACACGATAGTTGAATTAACACACAATATTGATCAGGCGGTGGAGGAGAGAACAAATATCGCTTAGGGAACGCAGTCTCCTTACGGTATCCGCGCTAGTAGCTGGGGAACTACAGGACTACAGGACAGTTTCCTTATCATCTCCGTCTGGCCCAAGAGAACGGTCTGACCAAAGAAGTACTGATTAAAGTGATAACTTATCTTGCGTTTTATGTAGCTGGCCGCGCGCCGCATCCGCGTTACAGGTTGCCAAGGATGTATTTGAGGGAACATGGAAACGAAGGGGCAGGGGGCAGTGAAACTAAGCGCTGCGGGAGAGCGCCTGCATGGGCATGCGAGAGGTTAGGGGGGCCCCCCAAGGCTCCAGAAAGAAAAAAGCCGCTAAACACAAAGATTTCAGAGTGTTTAGCGGTTCTTAGGTATGCAAATTTCTAAGCTTTTTACTCTCGTGGTCAAACCTCTGGTAACAGTGGAAATTTTTTTGCATACTCGGTGGCTTCTCGGTTGCTTGTGGACAATACGAGTTTATTTAACTATTTTATTTGTGAGTTATTTTCCCTTGGTTAAAAATAACAATAAAAGAAAACAGAACCTTATATTAAAAAATTGTTAAGAAAAACCGATAAAGGAATAGAATCAGAATATAGGTCTTAAGGAGTGGTCATGCATAATTTCAGTATCAGGAGTACGGCCAACTGCTGATTACTACCCAAACAGCGTTTGGAGCTGTTAAAGTGCGTTATCAACTCGTTGCTAGATTCACATAAGTACGGCTAAAATCCAGACACTCCAAATCGGATTTATCGATCAAAAATTCCACATAACCAGCGTCCCACCAGCACATGCCCACTTCGTCAAGGGAGGAAATAGACAGCAGTACATGCCAGTTTGCCGTACGGGTCTTATGCCTTCCCTTATTCCTGTTATACTCTTCCAGTTGCGGTATCGCTTGAGTCAACAGACGTTGTGCGTACTCTAAGCTGCCTCTTTCCTCGGCTTCGCGAGCTTCCAGTCGTATTTGATCCGCTGTCTTATGGTGGCTGAACAGGATATCCTGCATCCCGTTGCGGCACAAGTAGGCATCCAATGGTGTATCTCCGGCCCAGCTCTGGTGCTGGCCCCAGAAGGTATCGCCACCATTCTCTAGCGCATCATAGGCATCGGGGAAATCCTCCATTAAAGTATCCATAGCTTCTTCGGGGAGAGTCCAGTCCGGTTCAAACGATATTTTATGGGAGACGAACCCGCGGTTCTCCTCGGAAATTTCCTCCCGTCCATCCGGCGGAGCGGTCTTCTTCAGAACAGTTAAATCGGCATCGTAATAATAAATCCGGTGTTCGATATCATACGCAGGTTCATCCAGCCCAAGGAAAAAATATAAGATTCCACGCAGTGGTAGACCCGCATAAGGCGTAATAGGAAGCTCGTCCAAATTAATCTGGGCAATGAACGTCCAATATTCCCCGTCGGAGTCCAGCGGCCATTCGAACGAAGGCGGCAGATCCGGGCAGCCGGCAACCCGGCTGTTGCCGGTGCAGACATAATCTTCCTCTCCTGCAAGTGTAAATCTGAGCAAAGGCTCCGCCTGACTATTCACCAGTTTCGCGACTCGCTCATCAAGTTCTTGTGTCTGGATGAATCTCTCTAAATCTTTCTGCAATCCTTGTGGCAGCATCAGTCAACTTCCCCCTTAGAAATTTTGGGATTCTATAAAGATTGAATAAACGGTGTTAGCCCTGCGTCAGCTTGGTTGGTTCCAATAAAGCAGCCCCGGAGTTGAAGCCCATTTGGATTGATTGTATATGGACTCCACCAGTGATGAAAGCCTCTAATTCACATTTTCCGGTGTCTGAAAGGCTGGTTTTCTGGAAATCGAGTAAAGGCAGCAGAAAAACGCAGCAATCATCAATATTCCGCCCACCCAGGCATTACTCTCAATGGAATCAGCTTTTGTAATTACTACTCCCCCTAATGCAGAGCCCAGTGCAATTCCGATTTGCAGAGCGGAGAAGTTAAAACTTTGTTGAATATCCGACGATTCAGGCGCGTTTTGAATTAAATAGCTTTGCTGTGCCGGTGATAATGCCCAACTCAGGGCTCCCCAGAGTATAAGCACGAATGTAAATAAATACAGGTTTAATGTAGAGAACGGCAAAATAAACATGACAAGGACAAACACAGCGATAATAATCAAAACACTCTTTGTTGCGCCCACAGTATCTGCCAGAAAGCCTCCAATCAAGCCTCCGCTTACTGCAGAGAGACCGAACACAAAATATGCTACGCTGATCCAGTTGGCATCCAGATTTAATAAGTTTTCTAAAAATGGCGTAAAGTAAGCGTAGAGCGTATAATGTCCGGCTAAAGCCAAAGTTGTAACGAGATGCGCACTGATGATTTTTGCATTTTTGAGAGACTGCAATTGGGATCTCAATGGCACAAGCTGCTCCGTAGGAATTTTATGCAAATATAGATGAATCGTAGCCATTGCAACGAGAGTTAACAGGCCAATGATTAAAAATAAAGCACGCCATCCCAGAACATCCTGAGCTAGAACACCTAGTGGTACACCTAACACAATAGAAGAGCTGACGCCCATAGAGATAATCCCGATGACCCTGGCTTGAAAGGCTTTAGGCACAATCTTGACAGCTATGGTCAGTGATAGGGTCACAATTAAAGATCCACTGGCGGCTGTAATGATTCGGGAGATAAAGAGCACCAGGTAGTTCGGACTCCAGAAAGCTAAGAAGCTGCCGAGAGTGAAAATAAGCATGGACCATAAATACAAACGTTTTCTCTCTATCTTTCCGGTAAGTGCCAACAAAGTAGGCCCGGAAATAGCATAGATTAAAGCATAGATCGTAATAAGCTGTCCGGCGGTGCTTAGCGAGACATTGAGATCTTGAGCAATGCTCGGTAAGACACCTCCAATTATCAGTTCTATCAGACCTACAGTAAATGTGGCCATAGTGAGTAGAAAAATTTTAAGATTCATTGATATTTCTCCTTTGGGCGGTTATCAAGTCTACGAAAAAAAATCCTGATTACAAAAAAATGTGAGTTCACATTTTTCTTGTAATCAGGATTTTTACGGCATCCGGTAGAGACTCTCAAACCATATTATTGAGATTATACAAGTTCAAGTATATACAATCAAATTAAAAAGATCAATACGGGTACAATCTTTTACATCGTTCTAAATAAGAAGTCCTCGTCATATAGTTATTTGGGAACTACGGTTCAAGTATACTGCCGTAGCATCCTGACTTCTAAAAACGAAGGAGATAACTGATGAGAAAAAAGCTTACTGTTGGACTATTGATGCTAGTGTTAATGTTTAGCTTGGCTTCTTCCGCTTTCGCTGATCCTCCTTACAGGCAGATAATTACTGGTTATCATAGTGGTAGCTCACATGTTTACCTCAGTGGCGACTTTCTCGTCGCTGATGTTGAAGGTCCGTCGTCCGCCACTGAATCCGTCATTGCATTACTATATTACTATAATACGTCAACAGGAAATTGGGATGGGATCTCTTATAATGAATTCTCTATCACCCCGAATCAAACCACATCCAAGTATATTCGTCTAGCAACCATGCATCCAGCAACCTCACATCCATCAGGAACGTACAAAGTCGAAATTATAGGAACGCCTTTCAAGAGATGGACAATCAATGCGAATATCGTTTCTGGGTGGTAATAGACTACCTTAGGAAAAGCCGAGAGATCGGCTTTTTAATCCTTATTTTCAGTAACTGTAAAACCGAGGCTGCCGAGGGGTAGCCTCTATTTGTATTTGGAAAACCTAAGCGGATTTATGAAACTCTAATCACAGATTAACGAAGCTTACTAGAAGAAGTCTTTTAGCGCTAGTTTCAGACGCCGTACTCATCCGCTTCGGTCCTTGCACAAGGGCGATCCCACTTGGCCCCATCATAAACGAAATATAACCACACACTTCTTTACGTTTGCATCATATAGCTGCCTGACTTTATCTGCTAATGAGGTGTTTAGACGAAGCAATTGCTCGTTAGAATGGTTATCAATTATAATGAACTTAAATCCAGAATCGTTGTTCATGGAATGGTTTGGAACGGGGGAGTGGTACGATGAAATTAAATGATGAAATGAAATTAAATGATCACATATTGTTGTGGAATCATGTTTTTATAAAAGTTATTGATATCCGGCATACAGTGATGGAGCAGGGGGAGGAGTTGCGGTCCTATCGACTGCCTGTCAGTGCATTCCTCTATACAGTGCGTGGAAGTGCGCCGATAGGGTTGGATCGCAACGTCCATATGGCAAAGCGGTTTCATATTTTTCATGGCGGGAAGGGCATGAACCTGAATATTTTGGCCGAGGATGAGTTGGAATATTATATGATTTTGTACAAGCCGACACTACCCTTGCCCTGTCGTCAGGAGATTGTACAACGGATGAAGGAGGACAATCCATTTCAATATCAATATGCCTTTGCTCCAAGCTATCCGTTATCTCTATTTGACAACATCGAACGATTGGACAAAGAATGGCATCAGTCTACTGTATTAGGGAAATTGCAAGTTAAAGCGACATTTTATCAGTTCGTTTATGAGTTGCTATGGCAGTTGCACCAACAGAAAATTGAACCGATAAGGCCTGATCTGGTTACATTGGCGGTCCGTTATATCCACGAGCATTTCAATAAGCCACTTACGCTAGATTCGATTGCGGAAGCACTGGATTGCAGCGCGGGACATCTGTCCAGACTGTTCAAGAGAAAAATGCAGAATAGTCCGATTCATTACTTGGGTCAGGTACGGTCGGACAGAACGACGCAGTTACTGATGCGGACAGATGCAACTTTACAAGAAATTGCTGAACGTGTTGGATTTCCGGATGCCCATTCGTTAAGCCGCAGTTTCAAGAAATACAAAGGATTATCTCCTGCACACTTTAGAGAGAAGCAGAGCCCAGATCGGGAATTGCCCATATCTATGCAAGGATTTGCCGTTCTGCATAATAATCTTTGTCTCTATACTGATAATGAAAATCATTTTCAACAGACAGGGAGAGAGTTATTGATGCAAAGAAGAACTAAGATAGCGGTAATGACTTTGGTGATGTGCCTTTCATTATTAGTGGGTGCTTGCTCAAGTCCGGCAAATACAAACGTAGGTTCACAAGCTCCAATTAATAATTCGGCAGGAACAAATTCCGAACAACTTAAAGAAGGCCAGCAAGCAGAGGTACCAGCAAAAACAAGAATTGTATCTACTTTGAAGGGGGATGTAGAGATACCGGCTGATCCTAAACGGGTAGCATCAGATCAATATATGGGTCATCTTTTGAAACTAGGAATTATTCCTGTAGGGGTCAGAAGCTTTATGCTGGGTGAGGCTTGGATCAATCAAGTGGGTATTTCAAAAGACATTTTGGCTGGAATAGAGGATCTCGGCGCATTTCCTATGAATTTGGAGAAATTGACTTATTTGGAACCGGATTTGATCATAGGTTCGATAGAAGAAAATATTGAGTCTTACCAAAAAATAGGAACAACGGTGTTCCTGCCTTATTGGGAAGGTCTATCTACAGCGGGGCCGCTGGAGAAGTTCCGCAGAATCAGTGAAATCTTCGGAAAGCAGCAGGAAGCGGAACAATGGATAACTGAATATGAAGAGAAAGCCGCAGAGGCCAGAAAGAAAATTGCTGGTATTGTTAAAGAAGGAGAGACAGTCTCCATCGTGCAAGTCGCGAATAAATCATTGTATGTGTTGGCGGCGGAGGGAGGCAATTATGGCAGCTCGACCATTTATCAAATGCTGCAGTTGCCGCCTACGGAAAAAGCTCTGAATATGAAAGAAGGATTTGAGAACATTACTCTTGAGGTTTTGCCTGAATATATGGGTGATCATATATTTGTATATGGTGCACGCGATGAAGGAGCAAATCAAGTTATAGACAGTGACCTGTGGAAGAAGATTCCGGCTGTTCAAAAAGGTCAGGTATATATGTACGGTTCATTCGACGATAAAGGCGATGAATTTGTAATGGAGGATCCTTACTCGTTGGAGCTTCAACTTGATGCTATTGTAATGTTTTATTAGCTAAGCAAAAGTAAAAGTTTGTTAGTGAGATATTGAATGATCTTCTATTCAATATTCATATGGGTGTAACCAACAACCCCGGAGTGCGCATCGCTGGCAGTGATGATTTCAGGTGTTTGATCCCTCTGGCTCTATCAAACATAAAAACAGGATATTATCCCCTTTAAGGAGACACTCAAAATCCCGCATGTTATCACGGGGAAAAGAGTAAACTTGGAGGGGATATTTTTATGGCCCCAATAGGGTGAGTATTTCAACAATCTTCGGATAAATTCAAAGTTCCAAACCAATCTGTATTGAGCAATTTGTTACATACAAATGAAATGCAATAATGCCATACTTGAAGCGTTAGGGTCATGGGAAATATATACATATACTAACAAGAGTAAGGGGGCAGGCAATACATGCGTGAAAAAGAGAATATATCAGCTTTACAATACTTTTTGTTAGGTTTGCTTGTGTTTTTAATATTGGGAATGGATATGTTTGTCATGGTCATGGATCAGTGGTTATGGGGAGATCTGTTCAATATGGACGACTTTTTTAGCAGCCCATGGTACGTACTTGTTGTACATTGGAGTATTGTAATTTTATTATGGGCTGTTGGAGCCGTTCTTTTTTTTGTGTGGTTAAAGAAGAAAAAGGTGTTAAAGAACGTTATATCTCTGCGATGGAGCTCTAAAGGAATTCCTTTGTTGATGAGCGTGGCTGTTATAATGAGCTTTTTGTTCGCAGTGGTTGAGTCCTTGCTGTTGGAAGGGAACTTGCTACAAATATACGATGAATACCAAAAATTCACACGTGCTCATGGCTCTATGGGCTTATTAGTTTCTTTAACTCAAAATGTATATTACATAGTAGAATCCATTCTAGTTGTGCTATTAGTTGCTTTGATGCAGTGTGCTGGAGAAATGTGGTTTAAAAAGCCTAATCTTCCTTACGGAGGTATAGGCTTGATGGTGACTTGGGGGCTTAGTCATCTGACACATGGTCTGGCTAGTGGATTGTATATCACTGCTTTTGCTTTGGTGTTTGGCTGGCTGTTTGTAAAGGCAGGCAAGCAGTGGTGGCCATGTCTGTTGTTTATTTGGCTCATGTTTATTTTTTAATGTTCAAGAAGGTCTTTTGCATTTTTTTTGAAGGCTACATCGATATCAGGAAGCAAGATTGGGCTAAATAGACTAGAGTCTACGGATATTTGAGAACGGTAAACCACAGTTGTATTGGATTTTCAAAAATAAGGGGCTTCAGGTAGGTCTGTTACTTGTGTTTGCTGATCAGATGAAGGATGTAGTGACTTATGTAGATCTGAGTAAGAATAATCAAAGTACCAGATATGGAGAGTTCGTATTAATCAGGGAATATGTACGACAGTTCGTTACAGATCCAAGTGCAAGCCAGGAAAGCATCGATCAAGCAGTGTTTATGTTGATATACGGAATTGAGGAATTAGGTCAGAAGTATGTAGCAGGTGGGACACCTGTATCTTTCAAACCTGCAGATCATGGCGTGAACACTCAAGGACTTAAGGAAGCCCTAGCGTTTGCCAATCAGATCACAGATGCAGCGCCTGTCTTGTTCCAAGTGGATTAATCCCCGAGCTACTCAAAAAAACGGCAGAGATGCAGAATGGACCAATAGCCTGATGTACACTGTCACTTACAACGGTAATGGTCATACAGATGGATCTGTGCCGAAGGATGGGAAAAAACACAAACGGGAGAGATACCGTTTGTGTTTTTTTGTTGTTTAAAGCTGAAATATATGATTATATACCGCTAATTAGGCGATCTTCCGTATTTTTTACTGCCAATGGGATTACTCCTTGATCAGGTCGAACAGGCGCACAAGTATGGTTGCAGCCTCTGCTCGTGTAGCAGGCTCTTTCGGATGGAAGGTTCCATCGTTATATCCGTTAACTAGATCAAGTTCGACCATCGTTGAGATGGATTTTTTAGACCAATCGGATATGTTGGAGCTATCTTTGAATTTGTTCACGTGTTTCTCGGTGCCCGACAGTCCGAAAGCGTTGACGAGAATGACTATCATTTGTTCTCGTGTTACCGGTTTATCCGGTCCGAATGAGTCAGCATCTATGCCTGCCACAATCCCTTTTGCAACGGCTGTAGAAATGGCATTAGACGCCCAATGGTTATTTGTATCCTTGAATAAGGCTTTATCGGCGCTAGTCTTATCGAAATTAAGATGACGTGAAATAACAGTTATTAATTCGGCACGAGTCATTGCTTTGTCTGGTTTAAAGGATCTGTCAGAGAATCCACTAAACAGTTTATTGTCACTCAATTGCGTGACTGATTTATTAGCCCAGTGATTATTCATGTCTTTGTACTCTACTGGCTGAGCCGATGGTGTTTCATTCGGCTTTGGAGACTCAACCTGCGGCGTCGATGTTGTAGACTTATTTTGCATATTCAGAAGCTCACTCTTCTTCAATGCGCGGTCTGTGATCCGAATTTCACTAATCCAGCCGTTAAAAGATCCCTCATGGACATGGTCATATTGGTTGGATCCAATTATCCAGGATTTTCCTGTTGTCATCATACCGCCTTGTTCGCCATCTGGATTCCGAAGTACCGGAGCACCGTCGATATACATGATCGTCTTCACACCATCATTTACAACGGCAACATGATGCCATTTAAAGAAGAGCTCCCCAGACCAGTTCGTAACACTATCATTATTCTTTTTCGGGAATACGGCATTGCATCTCTCTTAGCGTAGATATAGCCAAGGTAGCAGTTGGCTCATCCTTGTCTCCACCAGTATTACCGATATCGCTGCCGGTATCATCGCGTGTAAGGATACCCATCCAACCGTTTTTAATTGGATCCCATTCAGGCGCGATTTTCATATAGGCTTCGATCGTATATCCTTTATCGAATTCTAGGTTATTAACCTGAGCATTATCATTAGTCTTCAGGTAAGATGCTTTACCTGCGGTCTTATCACCGAAAATACGAATGCTGTTTTTTGTAGCTGAATCAATAGGCTTGTCCGAAGACCAGATCATATCTCCCGGCTTACTTTTTCCTTCATCAACTCGGTGCAAATTATTATTGTTGCCGGATAAATCTTTTACGACAACGGCTCCGTCGCCTGTAAGAGGCTGTCCGTCAACAGATGGATCGCTCTCAAAGCGCCAATGGGCAACTACGCCCTGGTTACTGTTGGGATCCGTAATACTAACACTCATGGTTCCTTCTGCGGAAAGGGCTTTACCGTCATTGGCTGTAAACTTGATTGTATCGATACCCGTAGCTCCAGCTTTTGGAGTATAGATGAAGTCACCAGTTAAGGGGTTTGTAATGACTGCCGTTCCTTGTGTTCCTGGATTTGTAATACGATAACTCAAGAAGTAATACGATTTCTTTCAACGAACTGGAAGGAATATCTACACATTCAGAGACAATAAGCAAAGACGTCTGCATAAATATTCCAAATAAACTTCTTGACAGTTGATAATGATAACCATTATCATAATAGTAAGTGAGAATAATTATCATTTGAGGTTATTAAGTGATTATTACAACTATACATATGCGGAGGGATAGATTTTGAAAAAGTTAATCGTATTTTTGCTTATTACGGCTCTTAGCGTAATGTCTGCCTGTTCGTCCACCAATAAAGCGGACAATCAAGCGAAGAATGAAGCGGTAACAAACACCGTAAGTAATGAGACGATTAAGACTAATACAAGCGAAGATACAGATAAGGTATACAGTTTGGAGAACGATGGTGTCGATAAAGCGTTGTTCACTGAAGCGTTAAGCCAATTTCCTGCGAAGGTGCCGGAGCGAATTGTCACGACATCCGTGCCATTAACAGAGATGCTACATTTGCTGGGGATTACACCGGTGGGTGTACCAACCTCTACTAATCCGATTCCTGCGGAATTCGAAGCGATACAGCGCATTGGCTCGCCCATGTCGCCGGATATTGAAGTTGTGACTAAGCTTGAGCCAGATTTGCTTCTCGGTGCGGAGTCGCTTCGAAGCACGTTAGATAAAAATCTAGAAGGTATTAAGTTGGAAAAAGCTTATTTACGTACTGAATCATTTGAGGATTTGAAACTTAGTATGAAAGTATTGGGCACTTATTTTAATAAAATAGATGAGATGAACGTTGTACTGACCAAGATAATAGAAAAGGAAAATGAGTTGATCAAACTAGCGAAAGGCAAGAAAATGCCGAGTGTCATGCTGATGATCGGAACTTCTGATTCTTTCATGGTTATGAGTGATCGCTCCTATCTAGGTAGTTTGGTGAAGAAGCTTAATGCAGATAATATCGCGACTTCCGTACTGAAAGTGTCAGAGGTTTACTCTCCAATTAACATGGAGAACATAGTAGCTGCTGATCCAGATATTATTCTAGTATTGGCATCAGGCGATCATGGCGCTTCAGTAGACAAGTTTCAGAAAGAAGTAGAAAAGAATAACATATGGACCAAACTCTCAGCCTATAAAAATGACAAAATTCATATTCTGGATTACAGTGTTTTTGGCGTAACCTCGATAATTAACGCGGAGACAGCCCTAACTCAAATCGCAAATTATTTCTATGAATAATAGAGGAGATAGCAAGTGATAAAAACATCTCGAAGCAGGACCATTGTTATTTTTACGTTAATTTTGACGATCATAGCTGCGATAATCGCAATCGGACTAGGTGGTGTGTCCATCTCGATACCAGAAATATTAAGTACAATCTTTAGTTCATCCTCCGAAGCGGTGAACGCCACAATCATATGGGATATTCGATTGCCGCGTGTATTGTTGGCGATGATCATCGGGGCGAATATAGCGATTTCGGGCGCACTCTTGCAAGCTGTAATGGGTAACCCTCTTGCTGATCCTGGTTTGACGGGTGTGACTAGCGGTGCGGCGGCTTGTGTACTGGTGATTATGCTTGCTGCGCCAGAATATACTCAATTCATTCCGATTGCTGCTTTTGTCGGCGGAATCATAGCTGCATCCATTGTTTATGCACTAGCATGGAGGCGGAACGGTATTTCACCGATCACAATTATCTTATCTGGCGTTGCGGTGAATGCCTTGTGTGGGGGAGTCATTGGATTTCTGACGATTATGTACAGCGATCGGCTCCCCACCGCTGTCCAATGGTTAAACGGTAGTTTGGCTGCGAAAGGTAGTAATGCCTTGGTGATGGTTTTACCGTATGCGATTGTTGGCTGGATACTATCGTTCTTCGCCATACGCAAGGCGAATATCATTCGGTTGGGCGATCAGGTCGCTTCTAATCTGGGTGAGAATGTTAACCGGATCCGTATCATATTGTCCTTATTAGCTGTATTCTTGGCTGCTATCTCTGTAGCTGCCATTGGGATGATCGGGTTTGTCGGTCTCGTTGTACCGCATATGGCTAGAATGCTAGTTGGCTCAGACTATAAGTATTTATTGCCGATGAGCATGGCACTTGGAGCACTTGTGCTGTTGATTGCGGATACGGGTGGACGCACACTGTTCTCACCGTTGGATATACCTTCAGGAATTCTCATGGCTGTCATAGGCGCGCCATATTTTCTGTACCTGATGAGAAGGAGGACATTCTAATATGTTTACTGTTGATTCCATTTCGATTCGGTATGAGCAGAAGAGCGTAATTAACGACTTCTCCTTCTCCGTTAAACAAGGTGAAATCGTGTCCATCATTGGACCGAATGGCTCGGGAAAATCAACATTACTCAAAGCAGTCTCGCGGCTTATTCCTTATCATACAGGTTCTGTAGTGCTCGAAGGCACGAATTTAAAATCAATGAGCGCCAAACAAGTTGCGCGTAAAATGTGCATGTTAAGTCAAAAGAATCAAGCACCGAGTGATATGAGTGTGATCGATCTTGTCTCTTATGGCAGATATCCGCACAAAAAGTGGTTTGAGAAATTAAATCATGATGATATGGAAATCGTCTATTGGGCACTTGAGAAAACTCATCTTGCAGCATATAAGGATCGACCGGTCGTTTCGTTATCCGGCGGTGAATCGCAGCGTGCATGGATTGCCATGGCGCTTGCGCAGCGCCCTAAAGTGATGTTGCTTGACGAACCGACAACTTACCTGGATATTTCCCATCAACATGAAGTGCTTGAGCTTGTTCGTGAGTTAAACCAGGATATGGGGATGACTGTTGTCATGGTACTGCATGACCTCAATCAAGCTTCTTGTTACAGCGATAGTATTGTTGTCGTGCAAGATGGCGAGAAGGCGATGTACGGCACACCGAATCAAGTTATGACAACGGACATGATCCGGCAGGTTTATCGGATGGATTCGGAGATTCAATATATTCCATCAGAGCAGAAACCTCGCATTCATTTGTTAAGTACCGTGAAATAGTCCGAATAAATTCAAAAACCACATTATGGAGGGATTTACATTGAAAAAGTCTATTGATTTGGAGAAGTATAAGGAAAACTATTTACAGTTTATTGCGAATCGTAGAAATCTAATTTTGAGCTTAATAGACGACGAAGGTAAGCCATTCATTAGTTGTGCCCCTTTCGTTAAGAAAGAAGGTAAGCTTTATATCTATATTAGTAAGATCGCAGATCACTATAGATATACGGAAAAAAACGAATATGTCGATGTGCTTCTTATTGCAGATGAGTCTGCAACGAACAATAAATTTGCAACGGAACGTGTACGTTTGAATTGTACTTCCAGTAATATGGGTAATGATGGTCATGAGGACATCTTCGAGTTGTTCAATACCAATCACGGTGCAAAGACGATGGATTTGTTGCGCGGACTAGATTTCTCACTGTTCGAGTTGACCCCTCTGCAAGGTCGTTATGTGGTTGGTTTCGGTATGGCATTCGATATAGACGTGGATGCGAATGTATTCAATCATGTTGTCATTGATAAGAAGAAAGATGTTGTATAAAGGAGCCTATTTCATATGACTTTTTCTACTGTCCTGCCGATTTGGCAAGCAATTCAAGAACGATTTCACAAAACGGCGAAGGCGTTATCGGAAGAGGACTTGAGCCTGCAGATCGGTTCAACATCCATCGAATCTTTGCTTCGTCATAACGCGGAAGTGGAATTTATGTTCGCGGATTGGTTCTTCGGCAGGAGTATACCGGAGGAGTGTAATAATGCAAAGAGCCCGGGATTGGTGGATAACAACAAGTCTTTCGCCTGTTTAGAAGAGTTGGTTGATTTGCTGAAGGCATCGAACGCGAATTTAATCGAAGCCATGCGAGAGCTTCCAGAGGAGGCGTGGCATCAGAGTGTTGAATCGCCCATGGGTGCATCAACACCACTTGAAGCCGTAGGCAGACTTATGTATCATACAGGGATTCATTCTGGACAGATTTCTCTCATTCAGAAAAACGCTCGCATCTAAGAAGTTAAGAAGTGCCCCATGTTACTGCGGAATACCAAGGATTACGGAATTATGGCTATGTTATATGGGGCATAAACTCCACCAATATCTTAAACATAAACGGCAGAGATGCCGTTTTTTGTTTTAATCTGGCGCATGACCAGCGGCTTTATTTACGCTAACCGATATCGTGCTGGACGATACAAGGGAATTCGTCATCATGTTCAAATGCGGGGCGCACATCCAATCCCAATCCATCCATTAGGACACACTTAATAGTCTCTTTCCATATATCAGCAAAGTCTAACCTAAATCCCGTCATCATATAGTTTGTAATACTATCTATGACAAGTGCAAGCATATGTGCTTTAGTCTCCGTATTCTGAGGTGAGACAGCACCTAATTCTACTCCCTTAGTAATAAAACGCGAAATCCGTCTAAAAACTCCTGCTGCATGGAAATTAGACGATCTGCATATTTTTCATCACGTCCGGCCGTTAGCATGAATTCGTTCAGAATACAAAGAACAGAGTGATGATTTTCGTAATCTATGGTCATATTCGCTGTCAATCTCACACGGATCATGACCCTCATGAAGAAACTAAAGTGAAAAAGAGTATAGAGAAAGGCGATTTTTCGTTCACAATGAACGAAAAGTCGCCTTTTTAATTAGGGATACACTCTATGAAATTAATAACACAAGTTTCTCAGTGCTCTCCAATTTATCAGGAGTCATTTTTTTTAAATGTCCTCTGATACCGATTCAAATTGTATAACGCTCAATTGTTTGATTCCTTAAGGAAGGATATGTGGTTAAGGAGTCTATTGTTTATGCCTTCTAAGGCTTAGACGAGACTAGGTTTTAACCAGCTCTTTGGCATACTGCTTGCCTGCTGAGAGAAGGTTGTCGCTCAGCTCAGGATCACTGACAGAACGAGCAAGCACAAGAGAACCGACCATGGTACTCAGTAGTGCACTACCCTTGGACGCGTCAATTTCCGCCAGATTGGAGATGAACGAAATCATCCGCTCCAGCTCATGGGTGAATACCTGTCGAACCTCTTCTGAAGTACGGGATATTTCTCCGGAAAGGGCAGGAAGAATGCAGCCCATCTCCGTTCTATCGCGGTGATACGGACTTAAATAGTAGTCAATGACAACATTGATCTTGGGGATCTGCCCCTCCTGGTCAGCGGCCTCCTGCAGAAGTGCGATGGTATCGCTAATGGCATATCGACAGGCTTCGGCGACCAGCTGTTCTTTATTGTTAAAGTGTGAATAAAACCCTCCATGAGTCAACCCGGCCCCCTTCATAATGAACGGAACACTTACATCGTGGATACCATTGGTGCGAAAAGCCTGGGCAGCACTTTCAATGATCGTTTTTCGCACTTTCATCTTATGGTCTTTGGGATACGGCATTGTAATCACTCCACAGCTTCATAATTCCACCTTCAAAATATTATAAGCGTCATAATAAAACGTGTCAATGTAGGCATCTTGTAACTGTTAGCTCAAGAAAGGCTAACAAGGCTGTTGACGTTTTTTAAATATGATGGTTATAATATATTATGATCATCATATTTAAAAAAACAACTTCAACAGGAGGTATTAGGATATGAGTAAGCTTGAATCCGTAGAAACGCTGGTCATTGGATCAGGTCCGGGAGGTTACGTGGCGGCGTTGCGATCTTCACAACTTGGTATGAAGACAGCGATTGTCGAACGCAGTCAGCTTGGCGGAGTCTGCACGCATGTTGGCTGCATTCCATCCAAAGCATTAATTGCAGAATCGCATCGCTATGATTTGCTCAGACAGTTCAGTAATGCAGATGCGGTAGCGTCATTTAAGAATGCTCAGGATTTCAAGCAGGGGATTGTGAATAAGCAGGCAGGCGGAGTTAGTTATTTATTGAAGACTGCCGGTGTGAGCATTCTGGAAGGAGAGGCTAGTTTGGTTGATGAACATACAGCTATTATCAAACAAACTGGACAGGAGCAAACCATTTCTTTTAAGTACGCCATACTGGCAACGGGTTCTCGTCCGATTGAGTTGCAAGCATTTCCGGTTGGAGGGCGTATTTTGTCTTCCACAGAAGCGCTGTCTCTCCTTGAGGTTCCGACCAGTCTGGTAGTTATCGGCGGTGGATATATTGGTGTCGAACTGGGGCAAATGTATGCCAAATTTGGAACAAGGGTAACGATCCTGGAGGGAGGAGAACAAGTGCTGCCGGGATTCGAGGCGGACCTTGCGGTCCCTGTTGTCCGGAAGTTGAAAGCCGATGGTATAAACATTATAACCGGGGCGACAGCTGAGAAAGTGGTGCAGAATGCGGATACAATTACACTGCATTATTTAAAAGATCAGGAGCAGCATCATGTTACAGCGGAATATGTGTTAGTCACTATCGGCAGAAAACCAAATACAGACGGTAAGTTAGGGCTGGAGCGCATAGGCTTACCAGTGACGAGCAGGGGACTGATCGGGACGGACGAACAGTGCAGAACGGCTATCCCGCATATTTTCGCAATTGGAGATATTACGGCTGGTCCGGCACTCGCTCACAAGGCGTCCTATGAAGCTAAGATTGCGGCAGAAGCCATTGCAGGTCATGCCTCCGAGGTTGATTATAAAGCCATGCCGCTCGTCGTCTTTTCTAATCCAGAGCTGGCTAGCGTTGGCTTAAGTGAAACGGAAGCAAAGGCAAAAGCCATCCCGATTGTTATTGGCAAAGCCTCTTTCGGGATCAACGGCAGAGCATTGGCACTGAGGGAAACCGAAGGATTAGTTAAAATTGTGGCGGACCAGACCTCAGGAATCGTGATGGGCGCACAAATCGTTGGCGTGGAGGCATCAACACTCGTATCGGAGCTAGCACTTGCTATCGAGATGGGGGCAACCGTGGAGGACTTGGCTATGACGATTCATCCCCATCCTACATTGGGAGAAGTGATTATGGATGCTGCCGAAAACGCGGTCAGAAAAATGATGATGAAAAGTAAAAAAGAACAGCAGATTTAACAACATATAGAGAATGGGAATGGGAATGGGAGAGATTGAAGAATGAAGATAAAAGTAGGTTTTTATATCGGGATTGCGATTGCGCTGATCGTTGGAGGTTCGCTTCTTGCTGTTAAAGGAAAGGATGCTGTCAGTCAGGCTGAGAGCAGGAAGCAAGGTATGCTTGAGGCGGAGCAAACGACAATATTTTATCAGAAGAGTCCAGGGTCGATTGTAGAGGTCAGTGTGGATGTAGGCGATTCTGTGAAACAGGGAGAGGTGCTATTCAAGGTTAAATCAGCTGAAGAAGGAGAAATGGATGTAATCGCGCCGGATGACGGATTGATCAACAGGATTGTTGTAAAGTCGGGGGATCAGCTGCTGCAAGGTATGCCGGTTGTGATTCTGCAAAAGAATACCTATTATACAGAGCTCTACATTCAGGAAAGTGAAATTGATAAGCTTGAGGTCAATCAAAGTGTTGATGTTCATTTTCCGTATTTGGATCGTTTAGTTCAGGTCGATGGTGTTGTCGCTTCGATTGCAGCTGCCCCTCAATTTGCCAACTTGCGTATGACACGTGAAAGAGGACAAGCGGATTTAAGTATGTTCCTTGTTCGAATATCTATGGATTCGAATGCTGATTTGCTTCCGGGTATGACAGCGGAGGTGAGACTTGATGAATTCGCTGATTGACGAGTGGAAGTACGTAGCGGGCAGCAAATATTTTCGCTTGATCTTTATCGGTCCGCTTGTCGCGGCCATATTTTTTGGTTTGATGTTTTCGCAGAACCAAATTAGCGAATCGCCAGTTGTTGTCATTGATGAGGATCACAGTCTGTATTCACGGCAGCTGATCTCTAAAATAAATGCTTCCCCATACATGAATGTCACAAACGTGTACTCCAGCCGTATGGCCCCAGAAACATTGCTGGCAAATGAGCAAGCTGTAGCGGTCATCATGCTTCCGAAACAGTTGGAGATACGTCAGCAGCAGGGGATATCAACGAATATCGGCATCTTAATGGATAACACGATGCCCTCAGGGTTGACTGGTATCCGGACTGCGATTCAGGAAATCATCGTAACGGAAAATATGACCCTCTCAATGACCCGTCTGCTTCAAAAAGGGATGGATGCCGAAACATCTAAAGGGCTTGTTTCTCCGTTGTCCCTTCAGCAGCGGATGCTGTTTAATCCGACCACAAGTTATGTAGGCTTTATGGTGCTTGGATTTGTGAATATCGTGGTTTTGATGATTACAACAAGCGCAGCAGGCTCGATTGTACCTCGCCTGCGTCAGGAAGGGAAGCTCTTTGCAAATGGAAAGTCGCCTGTGCAGCTTTGGATTCGTATTGTACCTTACGCTGTCATGACTTCCCTTTCTCTGCTCCTATGCTATGGATTATTAAAGCAGGTGGGAGGAATGCGGTTTGAAGCGGAGCCTTATCTTTTTATCATCCCACTGCTTGTTTATGCTTTTGCCTTGTCACTCATGGGATTGTTGATCGGTTATTCTGCCAAAGACCTGTCCAAAGTCAATTCACGGACCAACTTCGTATTGTATCCGTCGTTTCTTGCTACTGGAATTCAACTGACTCCGCTAGCGTTTCCGGAGCCCTTTCAAATCTCTGCATGGGTATTACCTATGAACTGGCTTAACCGCCTTATACGCGGGATGGCTTTTCGGGATGGGGCGCTAACAGCCTATAGTCAGGAGATAGGGGCACTGCTGATCATTATTGGTGTTGTGTCCTTGTTAATTGGATTGCTGGTACTACAGGAAGCAAGGAAAGCTACTCCTAGCCGGGAACCGCTTGTGAATTCGGACGTTCTGCCGAGTAGCAGTTAAGCCTCAGTAGTAGTGGGCACAACAAGTCCAAGTTGTTGTCTTACAGATTAGATTGATGAAGCAGAATTAAAATGAGCTTCAAAGGTAAGGGGCAGTGAAACCCTAGTATCTACCATAAATTTATAGTGAAACATCGGACTTTCCCGATGTTTTTTTGTTTTTTTCTAGTGTATAATTTAGTGTTAGGCTGTGGTCACATGGCGTATTTTTTGATGTCTTCGTGAAATCTCAATGATTCTGATTATGATAACTTGACAATGAGCGCACAATTTCCAGACCATCACTACTGGATGAAGTCTATCATAATTTGAAAAAGATTTTCGTATAGTTTTTGTATAGGTGTAATTGTTAAATTATAAATGTAGAAAATTGCTGAGATTTGCAGAAAGTTGCAGAAAGTTGTTATTATATGTGAGGTTCGTGCCGATTCTAACTGTGAAACTAGTGAATTCGCAGGGGGATTAGACGACGGCTAGTAAGAAGACTTACAAGAAGGAGTAGAGGAATGAGAGTAGGTAAAGAGGCAATCCCCAAACGACATTTCATCCCAATAGTAGTTGTGCTACTGGCACTGACATTTCTTGCCGGCTGCGGAATATTTGGAGGCAGCGATGATTCCGCTAAGAACATGGAAGGTAAGAAAAGTGCGGAGCAACCGGTCTCACGCTATACGGGCGAGAAGAGCAAGGCTATTTCCTTCGTGTATACCACTAAACGGACATTAGCGCTTACTTTTAACGGGATGGGGGATGCCAAGACGATGAATCAGCTGTTAGATGAGTTGGATCTCTATCATATTAAGGCGACCTTCTTTCTTCCAGGAATGAGAGTAGCAGAAGAGCCTGATATCGCCCAAGACATCCTTGCTCGAGGTCATGAGATTGAGAATAACACCTTGAATCAACTTGATATGAGCAAGCTCAGATATGATCAAGTGTATAAGGAAATTCAACTGAGCGACCAGATTATTACAAAGGAAACAGGCGTAACCCCTAAGTATGTCAGAACCAAATCCGGTGAATTTACCGATGATGTACGCCTAGCGGCGGCACACAATGGGCAGGACGCTGTTATTTCTTATAGTTTATTTCTTCACAATTGGCAGAACGAAACCGAGCAGCAGAAGAAGAATTATCTGCGAAAATATATCAATCGCGGTGGAATCATTACACTGGATATAGAGGAAAACACGCATATTCTGAAGACGATTCCGCTTATTGCTGAGGCCGCTGCTGATGTAGGCTACGAATTTGTTACGCTGAACAAGCTTGTAGAGCAAGGCGGGGAGAGAAAACCGTTAGAGGCCATAGAGGGTTATGATACAGTCCAGATCAACCCGAATAACAAAGCTAAGTATGATTTGATTTATAGAAAAGAGACATCGAAGAAGAAAGTGGTACTCACTTTTGATGACTGGGGAACGGATTATACAATAACCAAAATTCTGGATATTTTGGACAAGTATCATATTAAGGCATCCTTCTTCCTGCGGGCAGATGGAGTGGAGAAGAATCCCAATCTGGCAAGAGCGATTGCAGAAGCGGGACATGATGTGGGCAATCATACGTACAGCCATCCCGTGTTATCAACGATAACTCCAACCCAATTGCAGGAGGAGGTCGTGAAAGCTTACCAGGTCATTACGGAGGCCATTCAGGAGAAACCGGCGATGCTGTTCAGACCTCCAACCGGCAATATTAATGACACAGAGGCAGGAATTATAGCCGCTACTGGGTATGAGACGATTGCGAATTATGATGTAGACCCTAACGACTGGAATAAGAACAAGTCTGCAGATGATATTGTGAAGGGGATTCTGGGGCAGACCCGTAGCGGGAGTGTTATTTTGCTGCACATGTTAGATGATATCCAGACGATTGAGGCACTGCCAATTGCGATTGAAAGCTTGGAACGTAAAGGATTTACCTTTGTAACCATGACAGATATGATCAGTCAAAAATGATAGAAACTGGAGTTGGGTGACATGAGAACTAAGTCAGAAACGTATGAGGGAATTGTTAATCGGCAAGCGCCTTTGGCTGTCGTTGGTCTTGGATATGTGGGTCTCCCCATAGCTGTTGCCTTTTCGAAAAAGGTTAACGTGATCGGGTTTGATGTGAATGTACAGAAGGTAAATGGATACCGCAGCGGTATCGATGCAACGGGTGAGATGGAAGATGGAGAAATCAAGAATTGCTCCGTAGACTTTACTTCGGATATAGAGCAATTGAGTGGAGTGAAATTCTTCATTATAGCGGTTCCCACACCCGTCCAAAGCGGGAATGTGCCGGACCTGAAATATGTTCAAAGTGCCAGTCAAATTGTCGCTAAAAAATTGACGAAGGGTGCTATCGTTGTGTTCGAATCGACGGTCTATCCAGGGGTGACGGAGGAAGTATGCATTCCTATTCTGGAGGCGGAATCGGGCCTACGCTGTGGCGATGACTTTAAGGTTGGGTATTCTCCTGAACGAATTAATCCGGGTGATACGGTTCATCGACTGGAGAACATCGTTAAAATCGTTTCCGGTATCGATAAGGATGCGCTGGAAACGATAGCAAATGTGTACGAGCTTGTCATCGAAGCTGGTGTATACCGAGCAGAGAGTATTAAAGTAGCGGAGGCAGCGAAAGTCATCGAGAATGCGCAGAGGGACATTAACATCGCCTTCATGAACGAGCTGTCGATGTTGTTCAATCGGATGAAAATCGACACGAAAGAGGTTCTTCAGGCTGCTGGCACCAAGTGGAATTTCCTTAACTTTTCTCCTGGTCTTGTGGGGGGGCATTGTATCGGTATTGATCCATATTATTTAACGTACAAAGCTGAGGATATAGGTTATCACTCACAGATTATTCTTGCAGGCCGCCATATTAACGATGGAATGGGTAAATATATTGCACAGTATATTATTAAAATACTGGTCCATATGAGGCTAGATTTAATCGATGTGAGGATTGGATTGTTGGGCTTGTCCTATAAAGAGGACAGTTCGGATACTCGTAATACGAAGGTTATCGATATTATCGATGAGCTTCAGGAGTATGGCATTCAACCTATCATAGTAGATCCATTAGTTGATAAAGAGCAGGTTTATTCGGAGTATAGGCTTAAACTGTCCGAGCCGTCTGATTTGAATCAATTGAACGTTCTGATTGTCGCCGTCCCGCATCAATCAATCGCTCAAATGAGCTTCCAGGAAATTGACCAAATGTACAGTATCCACCAACCGAAGGTGTTGGTAGATATAAAGGGAGTTTATAACAAGGCCGACTATGAGAGCCGTGGGTATCATTACTGGAGGCTATAATGAATAGATTGGAGAATCACAACCGTGATAAGAAGAAAAAGGAAAAGGATTGATGAGGTACTAACTTCTCCACGGTCAGATAGACGTACATTATCCAATGTACCCGATCCTGAGAATATCAGGGTAACGCTTGATCGTAGAGGAATACAGAATGATATAACGGTTGATGCAGAAATGGATTCCGAGTATCGCAGTAAGTTGCGTATGCTTAGCTTAAGATATACGGCAGACTTTGAGGTTCTGATTGTTGCGAAGGGTCAGAAGAGTAAAGCTGGTATAAAGGCGCGGGCCGTGGATGTTTCTTCTACAGGGGTATTAGTTGAACTTCATGATGAAATAGATCACTTCAAGGTCGAAGATACCGTGTCGATTCGATTCGATATTCCCCCAGGTACGATGCCTGAAGGCTTTGAGTCGAGGGTAAAGACGGATGCGGTGATAATTCGCATATTTAAGCAGCAGACGGAGAAACAAGAGAAGCATATGATTGCGTTTGAATTTGTAAAACCTTTGACGGACTATTTTCAGAGGAAACGCTGGGGTTATTCAGTTTATACAGCCAGTGGTTTGCTGTTTGTAGCTGTTATCTTCATTATGCTAATGCGTGTGGAGAGTATTATTTATTTTAAATATAATCTGTTGCTGTATTTATACAGCCTTACGGCCGCGGCTTTTCTGCTAACACGCTATTTATTCGGAGCTTTGTACCGTGATGTACCAATCAATGCTGATTATATGCCGGGGGTATCGATTATTATTCCTTGCTTCAATGAGGAGGAATGGATACACCGCACGATATTAAGTTGTATGAATCAGGATTATCCGATTGATAAACTGGAGGTTATCGTTGTTGATGACCGTTCAACAGACAGATCCGTGGAGCAGATACACAAGACAATCGATATGATTCATAGAGAAGCAGATCGATATATGACTAAAGAACGCTTGAGAATGCACGTTTTGACGGAAAATGGGGGAAAACGGGTAGCTCTGGTTAAGGGTGTAGAAATGGCTAAGCATGATCTGGTTGTGTTCGTGGATTCCGATAGTTTCCTAGACCCATTAGCGATTAAGCATCTGGTTCAGCCCTTTCAGGACCCCCGTATGGGCGGTGTTGCCGGTCGAACGGATGTGGAGAACAAATATACCAACTCGGTGACCAAGCTGCAGACCGTCAGATATTATATTGCTTTTCGTATCATGAAAGCGGCTGAATCATGGTTCGATAGCGTAACCTGCTTATCGGGGCCTCTATCCTGCTATCGAAAGGAACTAATTGTGAAGCATTCTGAAGCCTGGCTCAATCAGAAGTTTCTGGGACAACCTGCTACCTTTGGTGATGACCGGAGCATGACGAATTTTATATTGAAAACTCATCGAACCGGTTATCAGGATAGGGCGATCTGCTCGACCATTGTTCCTTCAGATATGGGGATTTTCTTGAAACAACAAATGAGATGGAAACGATCATGGCTCCGGGAATCGCTCAGAGCCGGAGGTTTTATCTGGCGCAAAGAACCCTTCATGACTCTATTCTTCTATATTGGTCTGATTGTGCCGATCGCTGCGCCTGTCATCGTGCTATACAATTTGATATATGTTCCGCTCGTGCATCATGTCTTTCCAGGTACTTTCCTAATGGGATTATTTCTGATGGCGATGCTTATGAGCCTCGCACATCTTCTGTTACGTAAAAGTAAACTATGGATTTTTGGACTTGTATTCTGTATTTTCTATGAATTTGTGCTGTTATGGCAAATGCCTGTCGCCTGGGTGACCTTCTGGAAATCGACTTGGGGAACGAGAGAAACACCTCAGGATGTCGAAGCCAGAAATAAAAAAGAGGCAAGAAAGAAAAAAAAAAAAAAATTCGGACTACCTTTCTAAGTCCATTATCGAAGAATATAAAGAGTGAGGGTGGCAGAAATGATAAAGGGAAGGCGAAGTTCTACCCTTGATTATCACCGCAAAGATCGCAAGAAATTTATAAAGACCATTATACAAGCTGCGATTTTGCTAACTGTGGGTATATTTTTGTTTCAAGTGATATTTAATGTAAGGCATTATGACGAACCGGTTAAGTCGACGTGGGCCAATGACAAGGGATTCATCGCCTTATCTTATTTTGGCGTAGATCGCTCTGGAACTCCGAAATTGGTGGCGAAGAAGCAACTAAATCAGCAGCTGAAGGCGTTGTATGATCAAGGATATACGACGATATCGCAGCAAGATATTATGGATTTCTATCAGAAAGGGAAGGCTCTGCCTGATAAAGCGCTGTTTCTATCCTTTGAGGATGGGCGTAACGACTCCAGCTTATTTGCGCAGCCCCTTCTGGAGAGATACAACTTCAAGGCAACCTTCCTCTCTTATGCCAATAAAATGGGAAATAGTGATCGGAAATTTCTACAGCCCAAAGACATGCTAAAGATGATGAAGACGGGATACTGGGAGCTCGGTTCCAATGGTTATCGTCTGACGTATATTAATATCTTTGATAAAGAGGGCCGCTTTATTGGAATGAAGAGTGAGAATCAATTACGTAATAAGGAGAACGTGGAGTATTATAATCATTATTTGATGGACTTCATTCGTGATGAGAACATGATTCCGCTGGAAGACCGCAATGAGATGGAATCCCGTATCAACGGGGATTACAAGCAAATGAGAGACATCTATACAGATACTTTGGGCTTTGTACCGAATGTGTATATGATTATGCATGCTAATACCCTATATGAGGGGATGAACCGGTTAGTGTCCGATGCCAACGATGCTAATATCCAGCGTCTGTTCAAAATGCATTTTAACCGGGAAGGACATGTGTATAATGACAGTACACAGAATCTATATGATCTGACGAGGGTTCAGCCGGAGCCTTACTGGTACACTAATCACCTGTTGATGAAGATTGGCAAGGATAGCAAGCAGAGTATGCAGTTTATTCACGGCGATGCAAAGCGTGCCGAGCAGTGGAAAACCATCAGCGGAGCAGCTGAGTTCGTAGAAGACCGCATTGCACTCACTTCTCCTTCCGCTGGGGCAGGGAAGATTTACTTGAATGGCAGTAGCCATTATACGGATATGAAGCTGAGCACGAAGCTCACCGGGAATGTTGTAGGTAAACAGACGGTATATGTTCGTTATAACGAAGAGAAGGATTCCTATCTCCGTGTTTCGTTGGATAATAACGTGATTCAGGTGGATCAGAAGAAGCAGGGGCACACAGTCGAGCAAATTTTCACCCGTACATTGGATGCTGTTCAATGGCGTTCGGAGGATCTTGCCTTCGATAAGGCTACGGTGTATACGAAGGAGCAGACAGCGGAAGGGGCCTTATCTACCGAAACGGAGTACCCAGTCAATAATAAGCAGACGAGGAATCTTGAACTCACCGTTCAAGGAAATCAGTTGAAATTAAAGGTAGATCAGGAATTGCTCACGGAAGTGAATATCGACAGTGCGGTCAATACAGGTGGTGTGGTGCTCGAATCCGAATATAACCCTCAGAATAAGAAAGATGATATATACGATGGGGTGTTTGGCGATTTGAGAATAGAGTCTTTAAACCAAAAAGACAGTCAATCATCTGTATTGTTCAGTAGTAAGTCTAAAGGCTTCAAAGGAGTAGTAACCCAAATACAAAAAGCAATTAGTACTTCCATTGATTGGGCGATTGAAAGCTTCTAAATGGTGAGTAAAGGGGAAGGACCCAAGGTGTTCAAGGTGACAGGTAAATGGCGAGTTGTTGTAACGATCACGATTATCATAGGTATAACTGCCATGTATATGGGATGCGAAGGCCGATCCCACGAAGAAAAGAAGTTGGTTCGGGTAGAGCCGAGTCTGGAATTATCGGCCTGGGTTGTAGACTGGCAGTGGAAATCTAGTATTGAAGATCTTCGGGAAATTTCGAAGGGTCTTACTAGTTTCCAAGTATTCGCAGCTTATTTCGATGAAAGCGATAGTCTGTATTATACGGAACAAATGCAAGAAGCACTGCCACGGATATTTGAGACTGCGAAACAATCTGGCTTAACAGAAGTGGATCTGACATTGGTAAATGACCTTATAAAGAAGGATGGAACCGAGGTACAGAAGGATTCGGACATGATTACAAGGCTTATGTCCACAGACAAAAGCCGAGAAAAGCATATAGAAGAGATATTGGCTGCGGTAACGAAATATGACTTTCACGGTGTAGAAATTGATTACGAGAAAATCAAGGATAGCGATTGGGATCATGTCTGCGCCTTTTATAGAGAGTTGTACCAAAGACTGCATGCGATGGGCAAATCGCTTAGAATCGTGCTGGAATCAAGGATGCCCATTGAGAAATTGCAGCTGCCGGAAGGCCCAGCTTACGTTATGATGGCATACAATCTATACGGCACTCACAGTGGTCCAGGACCCAAAGCAGATCTGGCCTTCATTACCAAGCTGGCAAAGAGAATGGATCGGTTGCCTGGAGAGAATATTATTGCGTTATCAGCAGGAGGATTTGATTGGGCAGAGCAGGGTAAGGTGACCGCAGTGACAGAGAAACGGGCAGCGGAATTATCTCTTCAGAGTGTGAGTTCTCCCAAGCGAGATAACGCAAGTGGCAGTATGTACTTCGACTATATCGATGATAACCATGTGAGGCATACCGTGTGGTATGCCGACGATGTGACAATATCCCAGTGGATGAGTACTTTACGGCAAAGGGGATACTACAAAATTGCAATATGGAGGCTGGGCGAACTTGGGCAGTTAACGATTCAAGAATTGAATCAATAGAAGGAAAGAAGTGTCATGATCTTATCTCGAGCGATGGTAAAAAGACTGTTTCAGCAAGCACCATAATTAATAGGTAATAAGAGATGATAGGCCGGGAGCAAGCATCTCCCGGCCTATTCTTTGTCACGTTATGAATTGAAATATAAGAAGTACGAAAGGATGAAGAATAAGGGGTCTCATCGACTCCATAGTAACATTACCACTGAAGCCTGCCAGCCCTGCCAACGCAGGGATTTTTCTATTTTCGCAGGCATGATGATGGTTGGTGGTAGCTAGCTTTTTTCACCAACTGCTAGTGAAACTAAAATAACGATTAGCGCAACGATAGAATTCCATGTTAACTGATCACCCAACACTATTGTTCCTAACAAAATACCGAACAGGGGTACCAAATAGTTAGTGAGCGATGCAAATGCGGCGCTTGTCCGCCTAATCAACATATTATACAGCATGTATACTATTCCAGCTTGAAGTACACCTAATATAATAACGTCAAGGATTTGCTGCCAGCTCAATTGAATACTTAATGGGTCCTCAAATATAAAAGCAAGCGGCAGTAAAATGATTGACGCAACGAATAGAACATTTCGCATAGCTAGAATTGAAGACATAGGAGGGAGCCGTTTAATCAGAAGCAGCGATGCGGCAAAGCTAATAGACGCGCCTAATAAAGCCACATAACCAATAAAATTCCCAGCAAAAGAGATTGAAGAAATATCAGGAGCGAATAGTAGGCATAACCCCCCAAATCCGATGATAATACTCATCCATTTCTTGAATGGCAGCTTTTCGTTCGGTGCAAAAATTTTAACAAAAATAATGGTGAAGATCGGCACGGTACCCAATAAAATAGAAGCCGTGCTACTGTTAATATACTGCTGTCCCCAACCGATCAAGATGAAGGGCACAACCGCCTCCAGCACCCCAATCCAGATGAATGAGCTCCATAGTTTAGATTGTCCTTGCGTGCTCTCCTTTTTAGCGGAGAACAAATTTAACATGGCAAGTGTGAGGGTTCCTAGCAAAGCTTTGCAGGCCGCTAATGTAATCGGCGTAATGGAGTTGATCACCAAATCGACAAAGAAAAATTGCGAACCCCAGATCATGCCGATACCTAGCAACAGTAAATAATTTATCCTGTTCATGATCTCAAAGTCCTCACTTTATAAGATATATTTTTTTGAAATATAGTTCGACAGTACGCTTCGTGAAGTACAGCAACCAATAAACGTTCTTGGCTGTTTATCATCAGGTTCATGATTTCTCTATAGTGTTTGTATGCCAAGCTTCAATCAGGTGCTTACCATCATATTAAATCTAGCGTGCTTATGCTGCAATAATAAAAAAAGGGATCTGTATCGGTACAGATTTATTATTATCATATTAAAAAATGTGTGATTTATTAGATGTTGACAGAAAAATGCTTTATACGATATTATATATGCATGAGCATGCATTTATAATTAATTCGTGCTTAAATGTATTATACAAAGAGGAGAGAAATCATGAAGGATTTATTTAGCCCCTATGAAATAATGGATTTGAAACTAAAAAACCGTGTGGTTATGCCTCCAATGTGTCAATATTCAGTCAACGACAAAGACGGAATCGCTACCGATTGGCATTATATGCATTATGTGAGCCGAGCAATTGGTGGAGCCGGGTTAATTATTATTGAAATGACTGATGTTGAGCCTGATGGCCGAATTACCGATTTTGATCTCGGGATCTGGTCAGATGAACAGATTCCCGCATTGGCCAGAATCGTTGAGGCCTGTCATTCATATGGCGCTAAAGTGGGCATCCAAATTGCCCATGCAGGGCGTAAAGCCGAAGATGCGACGATTCCTGTAGCTCCATCGGCAGTTCCGTTTAACTCTGAATTTAAAACGCCAAGGGAATTAACGACTGATGAAGTGAAAGAAATGGTCGAAAAATTCCGGATGGGCGTAAAACGGGCTGTCAAAGCGGGATTTGATGTCATTGAGCTTCATGGTGCGCACGGTTACCTCATTCACCAGTTTCATTCGTCTTTAACAAATCGCAGAACGGATGAATATGGACAAGATTTAACCCTGTTCGGTAAAGAAGTCATTCATGCGGCAAAAAGCGAAATGCCGACAGGTATGCCTCTAATCATGCGTATTTCCGCTAAGGAATATGTAGAGGGCGGATATGGAATTAATGAGAGCCTTGAGTTCAGCAAAGTATATAAAGAAGCGGGCGCAGATATTTTCCATGTCAGCGCAGGCGGTGAAGGGCCTATAGCCGCTGCAGGCAAGCCAGGAACGCATGCTGCTTATCAAGTCCCTCTGGCTAGAGAAATCAAGCAGAGTCTGAATATTCCGGTTATTGCGGTGGGTAGATTGGACGAACCTGCTCTTGCCAATGCGGTGATCGGAAATGAAGAAGCTGACCTTATTGCGGTAGGACGGGGAATGCTGAGAAATCCTTACTGGACTTTGGAAGCTGCAGTTCAGCTTAATAAAGAGACGGATATTCCTAAACAGTATGAACTTGGATTTCCCAGAAGCAAAAGATAAAGAATATAACTAGGGTAATATGACTTTGGAGACCTGTTTTATGGGGTCTCTTTTTGTACAAAAAGGAACGCGAAGTTAAATATAGTAAAGGGATGAATACGGTAGTGTAAGCTCGTTAAATGGTTAACCTGATGTTATAATATTATAAAGGTGAAATTTATATTAATTCGTCATGAGCTTTAGCCCGGAAAGGAAATTATAATATGGAGAATACCCCTAACCATGACCTTATAACCAGTTGGTTGACTTTAACGCATATACAAATGAACGTAGCTAATAAATTGGAAGCGAATTTGCAAGAGAAGCACCAGTTGTCTTTAAAAGAATTTTATTTACTGTTATTTTTGTCTGAGGCACCAGAGACGAAGCTGAAATTACAACAATTGGAGTCAATGCTTGGTTTAAGCCAGAGCGCTGTCTCTAGACTTGTTAGCCGATTCGAAGCAAAGGGCTGCGGAGCTCTAAAAAGACATGCTTGCGACGATGATCGCAGAAGTATCTATACTTCTTTGACACAATTAGGCCAAGACAAGCTTGATAGGGCACAGGGAACTTTTGAAGAAACTTTATTAGGAGTTTTTCCCGAAAAGGATGTAGAGAGCCTGTTGCAACAAATGCTTCGTATGAAACAACAATAAGATTATATCTTGTTATTACAGAGATATGTCTCTAAGCATAAAAGATATCTACTGTTGACCATGAAACTTAGATTCTGTTGAAATTGTCATGCATTGGAATAGTAGCCTCCTTAATTGGTTATATAAAGATGAGTGGGGTGTTTAGAGTGGGCATTAACAATAAATAACAGGAGGTGACTGTTATGAAAAAAGATTTTCCAACTGAAATCCCTCTGAAAGTCGTTCCCGAAGTAAAGCCAGATGCATTTCCGGAACCAAAGCCGCTGAATATTGAACCCGAGATTAAGCCGAACGTGCTGCCTGAAATCGAACCGCCGGCAGAACAATTGGAAATAAGTCCGCCGATAGCGCCAGAGAGCACGCTCATTTGAAGATTTGCCACTGGGGTGGAACTTGGTAGTTGAGACTGATTATACGAAGGATAGTCCAAAAAAAAGATAGCCCTACCTGTCTATTCAGGCGGTTGGCTATCTTCTTTTGTTTGAACAGAAAGCTCATAGATGACTGTGTAAGGCCAGCGCAAACATTAAGGCAGTTTGCAGTTCGAACAACGTCTGTCAACGCAGCCGAGATGTTATGGAGATCAGCTGGATTGGAGGCACATTTTTGAAGCATCCAGCGGCAAGCACTAAGAAGTTAGCCAAATTTCTGCTTTATTTTTATTAATAATTAATAACGAGGGACAATTTATAATTGACATAATGGTTTAATTCGCCTAAAAACCTGTCGAGCTCTTCGTTGGACGGGAACCTGCACTCTAGAAGATAACATCCCTCTCCGCTAATTTTAAAATTATTTACAATATACGGGTGTTGAGTTTCTATAAACGATAAGAATGGTTTATGATCGAAGCTCTTCGTATAAATGTTTATAAACGAATGGACCGGGTATCCCGTTTTCATGTGATTTTGATGAATCGTATAGCCTTCAATCACTCCACTTTCCTCTAATTTCAGCACCCGGTTAGCTGTCGCCTGACCAGTCATATGAATTTTTTCTCCCAGTTCTTTCATCGAAATTCTGGAATTATTTTTAAGTTCTTCGAGAATTTGTTTATCGGTATGATCCAGCATGTATGATAACCTCTTTCATTATTCAAGTATTTCTTCGGTTTTACATGATTCTATATAGTTCCACTTTCTTTTTAAATATTATCCTATAGAAGAAGATTATAAAAGGAGGCATTCACAGTGAAGATCAGACAAATACGAAATGCGACTATGGTTCTAAACTATGGCAACATGACTTTTTTAATAGATCCATTTTTAGGAGCAAAAGGGGTCTATCCACCCTTTCCCAATACTTCAAACCAAGTCAACAATCCGACCGCCGAGTTGCCGATTCCTGTTGAGGAAATCGTCCAGACCGATGCAGTCATTGTGACTCACCTGCACCCGACCATTTCGATGCAGTTGCGATCGAGGCGCTTTCCCAAGATACTAATTGACAAGCTTTATTGAAGAGAAGGGGCTCACGGCCAACATATTCGTTCCAGCCGATGGGGAATCAATCGTTCGTTAATAAGAGAGTTGTTCATAGTGTAAGCATCATACATGTGGAGTGTATGATATTGATGGAACGTAAAGAAATAGATGAGATGTGACGGTATTCAATTAACAATGATTTCTACCTTCCATTTTGTAACAATTTACCGCATAATTGATAAAGATATGTTAAAACTGCGATTTCAAAAAAATAAGACAACCTGAATCAGCATTTCATCATACTACTTATTTGTTTGACATTCACCCTTCTACGCGTTCATGGATCCTTATCAGAATCAGTGCTTGATTAGTAAAAACGAGTGACAAAAGACAATTACACTAGACAAGACAGCCCGCCGCCGGTTGCCAAGCATGATTACGAGGGAGCGCATTTCAGCTGCTGGTTACTACGAAGTGGACAGAGGAAACGCTATTTTCTTTAAATTTGTAGAGGTAAACAAAAGGAGATATCGAGATGGAAACAAATCAAAATATTCGTTATGCAATCGAAGGATCTATACGATTTCTTGAATCTACTCCAGATTTGGCTATGGATCGTTGCGAGGACAGCCGTAGAAAATGGGATGGAACTTGGTGGCATATGGCAGCTCTTTATGAAATGGGGGAAGTGAAACAAATTCCCGAGTCTGCTATTGCCAGAGCCAAATATTTGCTCAAAGCTCAAACCTGGCCCACCTTCATCATATCCGCCGACGACCATCCAATAAGTGAAACCGATAGAATGAAGATGGATTGCTGTCATTGTGAGCTTGCCGTGTACTATATGATTTTGATGGCCTATGGCTGTGATTTGGACAAGGAGCTGCCTTGGATTCGCGAATGGTTCTTAAAGCATCAGCTGCCTGATGGCGGACTGAACTGCGATCCGGAAGCTTATACTCATTCTAATAAGAGTTCTATCGTTTCAACACTGCCTCCACTTGAGGCTATTCTGTGGTATACGAACCGCGCATTTACTGCGCAGGAAGCCGTTTTCTTGGATCAAGGCGCACGTTATTTGATTGAACATCGTCTTGTATGTTCCAAACAAAATGGGCACATCATCGATATGGAATGGCTGAAGCCTTGCTTTCCAAGGTTTTTTGAATATGATATATTGCGCGGCATGTCCTTCTTGGTAGAATGGTCCCGGCGCAGGAACAAACCGCTGCCGGCCGACCTGCTTAATGAAGGAATTCAACGACTGAACAGCTATATCGAAGCAGCAGGCTTGCGAATCGGCCGGCAAGTATTCGATCCACAAGGCCCATGGGGCGGGCCCACCTTTGCGCTGCTAGAAGCAGTATCCGAAATTGGAGACGTTTCGCCTTATCTAACCAGACAATTGGCTGGCATTATTGGGCAATTGGAGCATGCCTCTAATGAATGAAACCTCTAAAAATAATAAACTGCGTGGAAGATTAAGCAGATATGAGGTTTACCGTTAGGGAATAGGATGTTTATTCAAAAATTGAAGAATTGAATCATCTACATAGATCGGACTTTCTCTTAGCATGTGTGGCCTATGACTGCCCCCCGGCACAATAAGATATGTCAATAGTTTTAGCAGCACGGCAAGTGTTGGCTCAATTTCGTGGAAATTGGGCGCTGCAGACCAATCCTACGGAACGAAATCCAAGAGCGCAAAATTTCTGGCGTAAGACATTAGCGGCATACACCAATGGACAATATTTAGAGAGGAACGGTATTCATCCAGATGTTGGAGAGATGCTAGAGTTTCATTTTAACAATATTTTGATGCAAGAATTTTTGTTTTAATCGATTTGCTTATGCATCTAAGAAGGATATTCCAGCCTGGATGTGGAATTATTTTCATAGGGGATCGTTCTCTAACTGAACATCAGGATGGGCTGGGATCATAGGGATGCAAGAGTATGTTTTATCTGGTGGGGAAATTGTACGGCTGAAGCATTATATTGAACACAAGCACCATAGTCTTGATCCGAAGCAACGGGCATCTATATTAGCCGATGCGGTGCATCGGATTATTGAGAGCCGTCTACCTTCTTTTCCAGACGAGGTGAAGAAGCAGGTTTGCTACGAGCTTCTTATAAAGCATAGAGACTCTCTCGTTATTCAGGCGGATGATGTGCTTCAACATTGTATGTCTCTGGATTTGAGCAAAGAGGATCTGTTATCGTCGTTAGTTGTATGGGTGAGCAGCAGAACTACTTTTCCTGTACAGGAAGAGATGGTTCGAAACATCCTTCTTCGATGGTCTCAGCAACTATTGCCTACAGTCTCATTTCAAGCGTTGGTGCAGGAATGGGATGAACAAGGCCGGAGTGTCTGTAGGGAGCTTGCGGTTGCCAGTGAGCCTTTTGTTCCATTAAGGAACAAAAAATGGTTCAATCGAAGGATATCTATTACGATTGCGTGTTTCTTTGCGGTTGTTCTCTTGTGCGTGCTGATCCGTCCACTGGATCAACAGTCACCTGCACCCGCATCATATGCAGATCCGATAAATATACTGCAACCCATAATTAATGATAACGAGGAACCGCAACCAGTCGATGGAATCCCTACGGGGCTCAAATATGTTTCTATAGATACGAAGCGTCTGAAGCAATATTTGCGGGATAGGAACTCCATTTTAGCCGAGGAACCGTATTTGTCTGAGATTGTGGAAGCCGGGAAGAAATACGATATTCACCCTCTCTTGCTTTTTGCCATTACTGGACAAGAGCAGGGATTCGTATCAAAAGATCATAAAAGTGTAAAAGAAATAGCGAATAATCCTTTTAACGTATTTGGCAGCTGGGAGAGCTACAACACAACGATTGCGTCTTCAGCTAACATTGCAGCGAAGACGGTAGCTAATATTAGCAGTAGGCGTCCAGGAGGGAGTCAACCGATCCAATGGCTAAACCGAACCTATGCCGAGGACCCGAATTGGTGGAAGGGAGTCACTTGGTTCTTCGATGAGATGAAGAGAGAGATTGAAGATGAATCCTTTGAGTGGCCTGCGTAATTACAGTAGATAGTATAAGGAGACTGAGGTTTGGTTAGAAGTTATAGGATATAGGTGTATCTTTAAAAATAGACTATACGGATAATCTAGGTGATGATTATCGAGGTAAAGCTCAAATCATATGCTTGAGCTTTTTTCTTGTCACTTATTTTTTTGTTTAATAAGCTAGTTAAGATAGAAATAGTATTAGAATTGTGAGATATGGAGTGAATAATATATCTAAATTACATTTTATATTATAGAATGATTATGTCCCGAATGGATAGAGAATGTGTAGTACATATCCTATCGAGGGCAAGCCGTATATAGTTAGCGTGTACGGTAATCCAATACAACAAAGGAGAGTCATCGTGAAGGCTAAGAAAAAATGGTGTTTAACTGTTGCTGCTTTATTATTATTTGGAAGCGTTGTCACTTCCCTCCCAGTTTCGGTAGAAGCGGCTGAATCGGCAAATGAAGACACACGGATTTCCATTTTAGGTACGTCGGATATTCATGGACGCTTCATGCCATGGGATTATGCGTTGGACGGTCCCAATCCAAGTGGGAGTTTAACGCAATTATTTACAATCATCAAGAAAGTTCGTGGAGAAAACCCAAATACGATTTTACTCGATGCAGGGGATATGATTCAGGATAATTCGGCGGAATTATTTAATGACCAACCCAAGTCTCCAATGATGGTAGCTATGAATGAAATGAATTATGATGCCTGGGTGATGGGCAATCATGAATTCAATTTTGGAATGGACGTGTTTAAGAAAATTACCTCTCAGTATAAAGGCCAAATGCTGGCAGGGAACATCTATAAGGACAATGGTGAAAGATTCATGCCTGCGTATACCATTATTGAAAAAGCAGGGATAAAGATTGGGGTTATTGGAATGGATACTCCCATGACGGCTGAATTTGAGAAAGGCTCTGATCATGTAGACGGGCTTGTATTCAAGAATCCTGTAGATGAAACGAAAAAAGCTATCAAGGAATTAGAAGGTAAAGTAGATGTAATGATTGGGCTTATGCATATGGGGCTGGAGAATGAGAATGGTGTCCCAGGTACTGGTGTAAAAGATATCGCCAATGCGAACCCGGAGTTGGCTGCTATTTTTGCAGGTCATATGCACAAGCTTGTTAAGGGTGATACAGTGAACGGTGTTTTAATTGTCGAACCGGATAAATACGGAACTCATATTTCTCGTATAGACCTTACATTCACGAAGCAAGGTGATAAAGTAGTCCTTAAGGATAAGCAAGCGGCTGCATTACCTGTTAAAGCTGAGGATGGAACAACTGCATTATCGGATCCGGCATTGGAATCTACATTGCAGCCGTATCATGAGTTCGCAAGAGAAAATGCCAATATCGAAGTGGCACAACTTAAAGGAATGAACCTTGTACCTAAGAATGAGATTGACGGCATCCCTACTGTACAAATTCAGGAAACTCCGTTATCAGACTTTTTTAACGATGTTATGCTGCATTACAGCAAAGCGGATGTAGTTTCCCATCAGATTGATAACGATAAGGCGCGGTTGGATGTAGGTCCCATCAAGAAAAAGGATATTGCTTATAACTATCAGTTCGCTCTCGGTGAAATTACAGTTTACCAAGTAACGGGTAAAGATCTGAAAGATTACATGGAATGGGCAGTAGGCTACTTTAACTCGACTCGACCAGGTGATGTAACAGTTAGTTTTGATAAGATAAGACGTGCTTCCAAGTACAGTACTAATGATTTTTTTGGTGGCGTCAAATATGAAATTGACTTAACGAAGCCATATGGCAGTCGGATTACAAATTTGAGAAAAATGGATGGAACCTCCATCAAATCTGATGATACTATCAAATTGGGAATGAATGCATACCGGATGGAAGCTCTTAAAGCAAAGGGAGGAGCACTCGAAGGGCGGAAATTCCAACAGCTCTGGTCTTCAAAGGATGTAAAAGCATTTGGTGAAATAGATGGAACCATTCGTAATCGTGCAATTGCTTACCTGAAGGAAGAAAAAAATGGTGTATACGAGCCTAAAGTTCAAGAAAATTGGAAAATTACAGGCGTTGATACTACTTCACCTGAACGTGCAGATGTAATTGAGCTTATTAACACAGGCGTATTGGAGATTCCCAAAACGGATGACGGTAAATACACCAATGTAGCTTCAATTAACATTTTAGATATGATTACTCGAAAAGAAATTGATGAATTGTCTCAAAAAGCAAAGGTGAGTACAGACCTATCTGCAGGTGCTATGACAAAAGGCGAGTTCTATCACAAGCTTAATGAGGCTATAAAGACGGCAACGAGTACTCGACAAGAAGAAGTTAATCCTGAACCGAAGCCTAAACCGGAGCCAAAACCAGAACCGAAACCAGAACCAGAACCACCAGTGGGATCGGTCGTTACGAATCAAGCTAAGGTAACAGCATACTTCTTGAATGTTCGTGCCGAAGCTTCCTCAACGGCGAAAATATATATGGCGGTGCCGAAGGGTACTGTTTTGGAAGTGCTAGGAACGAAGTATGGTTGGTTGAAGGTTTCTTATAACGGGTCTACTGGCTATGTGTACGGTGAATATGTAGATATGTTAAAATAATTTTGTATGAGAGCAGCTCAGTCTTTTAGACTTGAGCTGCTTTTGTACAATCACGGATAATGGCAAGGATAGAATTCAACAAGTGGTGTTCGATTAATGCCGAACGAATCTGGGGAGGTATAACAGATGAATAAAATGTTTAATGAAATAGCAGATTCCTGTGCATGGAACATAGTGCAGGAGGTTAATAAAGGTTGGTCAAATGACAAGAAATATTATATTCAAGCTATGGACTGCAGAGAATTGTTGCTTAGAATGTCGGATATATCCGAATACGAGAAGAAGAAATGGGAATTTGAATATTTAAAAAAGCTTGATCATATTGATGTTTTGATGTCCCGACCGATTGATTTTGGAATTTGTAATAACGGCCAGTCCGTATATTCCTTACTTACTTGGATCGAGGGGGAAGATGCCAAAGATGTTATCCCTACAATAAGCAAAACTGATCAGTATCGACTTGGAGTTAAAGCAGGAGAAGTATTAAGAAAAATACATAGAGTTCCGGCGGAGAACAATCAAATGTCGTGGGCAGAAGTTTATAATCTCAAAATAGACAAATATATAACCAATTATAAAGCATGTGGTATTCATTTAAAGGGAGCAGAATCAATAATCAACTTTGTTGAACATAATCGATATCTATTAGAAAACCGCTCTGTGTCATTTCAACATGGTGACTATCATGTCGGAAATATGATTGTTACAAATTCAAGTGATCTGGGTATCATTGATTTTAATAGAGTGGATGATGGAGACCCATGGGAGGAATTTAATCGTATTACGTGGGATGCAAGCCTAAGTGGATTGTTCGCATCGGGTCGTATTAATGGATATTTTAATAACGATGTACCTGATCAGTTTTTTAGATTAATGGCGTTATATATAGCAAGTAATCAACTCTCAAGCATTCACTGGGCGATTCCGTTTGGACAAGAGGAAGTGGATATTATGCTGGAACGAGCTGGAAATGTTCTGAATTGGTATGATGAATTTCGTACATACGTACCGAACTGGTATTTGGCAAACTACACAATATGAGCATAGGGTATGCTACATGTTGATTGAGAGTTGCGTCGTTCAATAATGATAATTATTATCGATTAATGGTTATGTTAGCGGAGGACGGGATGGAACTCAATGGACAAGAACAGGATTTTTCGGACAAATTTTAGTGATACGGTGCATCTTTCACACATGGGATGACAGAATGTTGATCTAAGTTAAATAGACATGTAAGCTTAACTTCATAGAATGAAGCAACTATATGGAGGTTTATATTGAATTATGCATACGCACATTAGTCTTTTGGAACAACTGCATCACATGGGAATTAATCAACAAGGGGTCGTTCTTGTTCACTCGTCTTTAAAAAGCTTGGGAGAGGTAGAGGGAGGAGCCGATACTGTGCTCAATGTGTTGGAAGAATATATGAAAGATGGGTTACTTGTTCTCCCTACGCATACTTGGGCTAACATCAATGCGAATAATCCAACATTTTATGTTGAAGAATCACCCTCGTGTATCGGCATCCTTCCTGAATTATTTCGTAAGCGACCGGGTGTCGTACGGTCTTGGCATCCAACGCATTCTGTTGCGGCCTTAGGTCAGGATGCATTGTCATTCACAACGGGCGATGAACACTTTGATACGCCATGTGCTAGAGGTTCAGCTTGGGGCAAGTTGTTAGATCGACAAGCGACCATTCTACTTCTTGGTGTGGACTTACGTAGAAATACTTTTATGCACGGGGTAGAGGAATGGATCGATATTCCAGGTAGGATATCTGATGACCATGAGAATCTACAGACGGTTCTAGGCGACGGTACGGTGATTGAAGTGCCATCCCGTAGACATTGTGGACAGCGATGGTCTGAGTATTTCTGGAAGGTCGAGGATGTGATGGTAGGGCAAGGCGCAATATATTTTGGACAATTAGGTGATGCTGTTGTGCGAGTATGTGACACGGTGAAGACGACCGAACTTCTTACGCAAATGCTACGTGTATATCCAGAGTTATTCTCCGACAATGAACCCTTAACTGAGCATATGCAACAGTTATTTGGACAAGCCAATAAAGATAGTATTCAACAGGAAAGAGGATGAGCGAGATGAGTAACTTGAAATGGCTAGAAGATTGGTATGAAAGTTATTGTGATGATGAATGGGAGCACACACATAGTTTGAAGATCGAATCGATAGATACGCCTGGATGGAGAGTAACCATTCCTTTACTTGAAACTGAACTAGAAGATAAACCATTACAAGAAATTATAATAGATCGAGATGATAATGATTGGGTGAGGTGCTGGATCAAGGATGGATATTTTGAAGGAGCCGGTGGATTACGGAATTTAGAAGAAATGATCCAGATTTTTAAGGAATGGGCGGAAGGATAGCTGAAAAATACCGTAATTAAAGATGATTTCAAGTTATATCTCGTCATGGAATAAAGGACTGCTGGTGGTTATTTCACTGCAATCCTTTTTTTTTGATACTCAAAGGTATTTGTCGCTAAATGTCGAATTGTGTTATAAGAAAACGGCTGATATCAACATTATGAGAGGAGTTCACCATCTATGTGGTTAAAACGATTGAAAAAATGGTCGGATTCTTTAAAGCTTAAATTTACGGTATTTCTCCTGTTGCTTACGGTTATACCCCTTGTGTTAGTTGCGTCGATTCTAACCATTTTGTTTACAGGTAATGTTGAAAAGGAACTTAAAGCACAGCAAATGGTTATAGCATCTTCGAATGCGGAGAAGTTGAACTCATTTTTAGGGAAAAAAATTCAATCCGTAGAAAGCATGTTGAGTAGTTATCGGTCAAAATTTTTACATAGTGATACGGAGGAAATCGTTCAACTTCTGAAAGTGATGAAGGCAATGAGTCCCGATGTACTCTCCTATACGTATTCTCCTGAATCTGGTCAATCCACAGCGGATACGTATGCCAAGCTTGATATTTCTAATTTTGATAATTTCAAGCGAATAAAGGAGGAGAAGAAGGTAGGAATATCAGATATTCTACAGGACGGGAAAACGGGTAAAAATATTATCATTATCGATATCCCGATTCTTGGTGAAACTAATGATTTTCGTGGATTAATTCAGGCGATTGTTAGTCCTGGAAATATATTAGAGGATTTAAATAGAAACAAAATGGGGGAGACTAGTTCTGCTTTCTTGCTCTCAAAAGATGGTAAATATCTAGCACACCAGTCCGAAGAGAGAATTGGCAAGGATATCAATGAATATGAGAATGACAAAACCATTAAAGCGTATACCGAGGAAATTTTGAAACAGGAACAGGGGAATGTAGTCTTTGAAGTAAAAGAGGGTACATCCAAACTAGCTTCCTATGCCAAAGTCGATTTAACGGGATGGAGAGTAGTTGTCTCGGGAAATGAAAGTGATTTATTAAGTAGCGTTGAACAAACGAAAAAAATGGGTTTTTTCGTCATCATCCTATGCTCCTTGGGAGTGGCCTTATTATCTTATATCGTATCGGGTTCTATGCTTCGCCCGATCTATGCGATGACGAACCTCATGAAAAAGGTAGCAGACGGAGATTTGACTGAACGACTGAAAGCCAAAGGCAACGATGAATTGCAACAGTTGAAACGTAATATCAATGCGATGTTAGATTCGTTTAGTCTCACACTAAATAAACTGGCAGAGGCTATACAACATACAGCTTCCTCTTCTGAACAATTGACTGCTATCGCGTTGAACTCGGCTAGTACATCTGAGAATACCGTGAATTCGGTGGAACGGATTAAGAATGGTGCTCAAGAACAGTATAAGGGGTCTGAGCAATCCGCTAAAGCAATGGAGGAAATGGCTTTGGGGATTCAGGAGATCGCTGAATCGTCAAGCATCGTAAACGAGAGAACTCAAGAAGTACATCAGCAAGTTACGCAAGGAGAGGCTGTTGTACAAGAAGCAGTTCGCCAAATCACAAATGTTAACGTGGCAGTGGAAAAGTCCGCTTCTATGATTCAAGCAATGGAAGCGAAATCATCTGAAATTAACCAGATTGTCAATTTTATCTCAGAGATAGCGACACAAACGAATTTACTGTCCTTGAATGCTGCAATTGAAGCGGCACGTGCGGGTGAACATGGAAGAGGGTTCGCTATCGTTGCAGAAGAAGTGAAAAAACTGGCTGAACAGACGACGAAGGCAACAGTGAACATAGACGGAATATTGACAGAAATCCAAAACGCAACTTCAGACACTTCTAAATCCATATCGAAGGGAATCGAAGAAGTTGGCAAAAGTGTGAGCCAGATTGAACAAGTAGGAGATATATTCAGATCTATTGTACAAGAGGTAGACGGAGTATCGACTCAAATTGAAGGCATGTCTGCCGCTACAGAGCAATTATCCGCAGGCACGGAGGAAGTATCGGCATCTATGAATGATATCGTGGGTATTGCTCGAGGTTCATTAGAGGAATTGAAAACAATAACCAAATCTACATCGGAACAACATCAATCCATGGAGGAAATTTCCACTGCATCGGAGTCTTTAAGTCAAATGGCTATGGAACTACAGGAAATGGTATCGAAATTTAAAGTGAATTAAGAAACATGATGGTTATATCTATCTCGATACCACATTAGTACAGAAACGGCAGAAATGCCGTTTTTTTGTGTTTGCCCAGTATGGAAGGCTATCTCTAGGGTGTGGGCTAGCCAAGCAATGAATTCGATAATTTGATAGGCAAGAACATCTAACGATAATAAGCCCAAGCAAGGAGATGATTTAGCATATCCTATGAATACGGATGCTGGTAAAGGTGTATTAATCTATTTGAACGGAGAAAACTATATTAACCCATCTAGCTTGACTCGATAAAGATAGTCCATCTGTTGCTCCACCAACATTTGGGGCATCAAAGGAAACAGCGCGTTTCTGAGTGAAACCGTCATTCGCCCATCGAGCTGGGCTACCTTTCCGACCCGGTTGGACATTTTAGTGATTTTACCCGTACGCTGGACACGTTCGTGGTTATAACATTCTAAGGCATCGTTCACATGGGGAGAACGCTTTATGTGTCCTGCCAAAATGACGGAATCTTCGATCGCTTGTCCTGCTCCTTGCCCCATATTCGGCGTTGTTGCATGTGCGGCGTCACCCAGAAGCACGATTCGCCCAAATGAATAACGAGAAATCGGTGGAAGGTACATGATATCGTGGTGAAGGAGTTGTTCGTTCTGAGAAAGCTCTAGTAACTGCGGTATCGGCTTATGGTATCCGTGAAATCTTCTTTCCAAATCTCCAACCGTGAAGCTGGCAAATTTCGGATCTGCTTCAATTGCATTCAGGCACGCGAACCAGTAAATTTGATCATTGGCCAGTGGAACAATCCCGAAACGTCCGTTAATTCCCCATGACTCCGTAAATACGTTGGATTCATACCCAATCAGCTTATGATCGACTTGGACGATGGATCGCCAACATGTGTATCCAGCATACTGCGGTATAGCTTTCGGAAGAAGCTCCCTTCGGATGAAGGAACCAATCCCGTCGGCTGCGATTAGTAAATCTCCTTCTTCCTTCGATCCGTCCTCGAACCATACTGTAACGCCGGATGCATGCTGCTCGAACCGCGTACATGTTTTACCACACTGTACGGGTTGCTTGGGTCCCATCGCATTTACAAGAATGTTTTGAAGCATCGCTCGGTTGATGGTCACATTATCAGGTCCGTATTTTCTACTTATGGGGGAAGTCTCCGTAAGACTTAGTTGTTTGCCGATATCTGTCATGATCTGTAAACTTTGAAGAAGCTTCCCGGCTTGAAGTACTTCGTCGCCTACACCAAGTAACTGCAACGCACGCACAGCGTTTGTACCGATTCCAAGAGCTGCACCGCCTAACGATACTTCTGATCTTTTTTCAAAAACGGCCGCCTGTATGCCAATCTTGCGTAGCGCAAGAGCAACACTCAATCCACCAATTCCTGCTCCAATAACGATTACCTTCATTTAATAGATTCTCCTATCGATTATATTTTTGAAAGTATATCAACAGTTTTGAGCATTAATCGTATATCTTTTCTATATTGCCGAAAATGATTTAGACTACCGATGAAGTGAGTATCCATAATCGGGTCATAGAACATAAAATTCCAATTTAATAATATTATACCATATTTAAGTGGGTTCAGAGCATATTAGAATGGACTAATAGATAGATATTATGTATTTTTTGGTTCGTTTTGTACTTTTCTCTAAAAACACACATCGTCCGATTCGTAAAAATGACGAAAACGTTAGCAGAAGACTATCTCAAGTATTACTATAGTGCTTCTGCTTAACTGAGGTTAACGTCTATATTGTATTCGAGATGAGGAGGGGGGGACTAAACTGAACATGTATCAGCCTGTCGTTAACTCTGAATATTTCAAAAATTAACGTTTTTGAGTACAATTTCTATGTGTTTCTATCTCATCAGGTCTCTGTCATGATGCCGCCATTAACATGTATTACCTGACCTGTAACGAATGACGAATCGTCAGATGCCAAATAAATGTATGAAGGGGCGAGCTCAAATGGCTGACCTGCACGCTTCATTGGTGTCTCTAAACCAAAGGTCTTTACATATTCGGCTGAATAACTAGATACGATCAGCGGTGTCCATATTGGACCCGGTGCCACGGCATTGACCCGTATTCCTCGATCTATTAATTGAAGTGATAAGGAGCGTGTGAACGAGACTATGGCTCCTTTCGTTGATGAATAATCGACCAGAAGCGGAGCCCCTGCATAGGCGGTTACGGATGCCGTACTGATGATGGTACTGCCTGGACAAAGATGAGGAAGTGCGGCTTTGGTCATATAAAAATGAGGAAAGATATTCGTACGGTAAGTATTTTCCAGCTGTTCGTTCGTGATGTCCATGATGCTCTTCTGAGGAAACTGAACAGCTTGATTGAGCACTAAGATGTTCAGTTTCCCATAAGTTTTTAACGTTCTTTGGACTACTTCGGTAGAGAAATCTGGATGTCGTAGATCGCCTTCAATCAGTAGACAACGACGCCCGTATTTTTCTACCATCTGCCGAGTCGCATCCGCATCTTGGCGTTCGTATAAATAGACAATGGCTACATCCGCACCCTCTTTGGCGAATCCAATGGCGACGGCACGGCCAATTCCGCTGTCCCCTCCTGTAATGATAGCTACTTTTCCGGCCAATTTCCCGCTTCCTTTATATCCAGGATTATCGGATATTGGAAGAGGATTCATTTTATATTCTAAGCCAGGTTGTTTGTCTTGATGCTGGGGCGGAAAAGTAATAGGTACCTGTTTGCATTGGGTCTCTTGACCATAGTAAGGATAAATCGGAATCATCAAATGTTCCTCCATTTTGTGTAGGTTAATACAGGGTATTCGCCTAATCACATAAAGGTGTTGGAAGCTTCACTGAACACAAAAAGACACACCATTGGGTGTGTTTTTCTGTGTTTAGTCCGAGTCCAATAAGTGGGCAAACCTCGGGGAACGACAATTGAGTTTCATTACTAAGGTTAGCCATCTTTGAATAAGTCTGAATAGGTTTCTGGCAATATACGATGACGTGTGGGAATTTGTCTTTTGAATAATAGTAGTTGGAATCTAAACGCTCTTTGCTGTACCCTGGATCTCCGGGATATCCAATGCGACCTGTTAGTTTGGGACGTTGCAGCATGAATGCCTCCTTGCTATTCTATGTTGCTCTAGTTAATGCGGTCGTTAGCGGATTGTTGTGGGCGTATGGATCTGTCGAGCTTGAAATATGAACTGCTTTATTTAATGAAAAGTTAGTTTCATTCGTATTTACAACGTAACAGTGTTATGTTACGATGATTTTGAGGGGTGATATGGGTGGAAAAGGATTTGATTTCGAAGAAGGAGTTATTGGATTTAACCGGTATTTCGTATGGACAATTGTATCGTTGGAAGCGAAAGAAGCTTATTCCAGAGGAATGGTTTATCCGCAAATCAACATTCACAGGACAGGAGACCTTTTTTCCTAAACAAAGAATTCTAGCTCGTGTCCATAACATAATAAATATGAAGGATGATCTTTCTTTAGATGAATTGGCGGGAAAGTTATCTGATGTTACCGCTATAAACACTGCTACTTTAACAGCGGAGGAGATTATAGGTCGTAACATTGTTTCGTTGTTGACCATGGAAAAGTTTGGAGAGCTGCCTAGCAAAGAAGGAGAATATACCTTTGATCAGCTTGTGCATTTATATACTGTTGACCACCTGCTTAGTAGAGGGGAATTGAGTCTGGAAGAGGCAGCACTACTGTTTCAAACGCTGACAGAGAAGGCTACAAAGTTTGAGGGGAAGAGCTGGGACCTCTTTTTCGTCCGCAAAATGGGGGTTACTTTCTTCATGTTGGCACTTTCACCAGCTGAATTAGTATTTGACGAAGGTGTTCGACTTATAACGAAGCTAAGTCTTGGAGATTTGTTAGAACAATTAAAAGGTAAGCTTACTTAATGGAGGGAAGGATTATGGAGAAAAATCAGTTGTCGGATTTGATCATAAACGGAGTCAGTCAAGCAGCGGGGGGAACCTATGACAACGTTAGAATAGATGGTGTTGGCAAAGTTAGTGGTTCGATTGAGGCTCGAATTTTTAAAGGGAACGGGCATATGCATTTTAAGGCTGATATTACGGCAGGGGAAATGGAATGCAATGGCACGATGAATGTGAAGGGTAACCTGCGATTTGGGACCATGAAGGCTGACGGAATGATTAATATCGGAGGAGGGCTCAGTGGCGAATGCTGCATGCTCAATGGTTTTATAAGTATAAAGGGTGATTGTGAGCTAGAGAATTTTACAGGCGAGGGGGGCTTTACGGTCGGTGGTTTGCTCAGTGCTGGTCAAGTCGATTTTCGCCTTCATGGACAGGGGAAGGTCAGTGAGATTGGTGTGGAAAGTCTTGTCATCCGGCAAGCGAACAAAGGTGTCTGGAGTAAAATATGGAGTGGAATGATTCCGAAATTTAAACCGGAGCTACGTGTTGGGACGATTGAGGGCGACCATATTGATCTAGAATTTACGACTGCCGATGTTGTCAGAGGCAACATTGTTATTATCGGCCAAGGCTGCACTATCGGGCGTGTAGAATACCGCTCACAGTTATCCGTGCATCCGGGTGCAAGGATTATGAAGGAGGAGAAAATGAGTGACTGAGATAACTCGGAATGATTTGAGAATAATAGGCACGACAACGTCGGTAGGCGGTTTTTATCAGAATGTGAGTATAACAGGAGAATGTCAAATTAACGGGGATGTAGATTGCCGGAGACTAAGCTTGACTGGGGAAGCCAATGTGGCTGGCAACCTTCGAGTGGAAGATATGAAGATTACAGGCGAATGTATGGTTAATGGTAGTCTTGATGGGCTTTCCTTACGAGGGCGTGGTGAGATCCAGACAACTTCTGGGCTAAGAATAGAGCGGATCAAATTTACTGGAGATTTGGATGTGTTGGGCGATTGTGAAGCAGAGGAGCTACAACTTTCCGGTGCAGTCCATGTGGAGGGATTGTTGAGTGCAGACCGTTTGAATATAAACCTGTTCGGTCCAAGTCATGCAAGGGAGGTCGGTGGTAGCTTGATTGTGATCAAACATAGCAAATCCGGAAAGCTGCTGAATCTTATGAAACTGAAGGGCAAGGTCTTATTCGAGACAGGACTAATCGAAGGGGATAGCGTGGAGCTTCAGCATACGAAGGCTAATATGGTTAGAGGAGAACGTGTAATCATCGGTACGGATTGTGAGATCCAGACGGTGGAGTATCGCGATACACTGGAGATCCACAAGAGCGCTATAGTGAAGCATCAAATAAAGCTGTAATTTTAGATAGATATCGGAGGGCAACATAAAAACTATGAAAATCTCTAATAAATAGAGATTTTTTTTGCATTATATGACATTATATTTGCAATTAAAGGTAATAACAATTGACATTTAATCAGAAGCCAGCCGGAAGATAACTAGAGCGGAGACGACTGTGATGATTGAACGGTTATTGAAAAAGGCGGATTTGATCAATATTGCAGCAGAGTAGCGTATGAAGATCTAAATTGAAACAACAAAAAAACGAAGCCCAATATCGGGCTTCGTTTTTTTTGTTGTGGAGATATCTCCGTCGGGGTATGAATAAATCGGGTTTGTAAACTTTCAGATCAGATTTCTAGTTAGATAAAAATGATGGCTGATAGAACTCTATCCCAGTATGAGGGGTTTGAGCTTTCCCATTAATCGTATAAGTGTCATAAGGTAGATTAGCTACTTTAAAAGAAAAATATGCCGGAGAGGTACCGCCTGCCCGGTACTGAGTGAAGACTACTTGTCCACTCGAATTTGTAACTTTGAATATGCCTTCGGGTCCATAGACAGGAGGATTTCCGCCGGTTAAGTTACCTGCGAAGTATAGCGTACCCTGCCCTGTTATTTGAATATTGACTTCAGGAGCTGAAGCGGATGCAGAAGCTAAAGGAACTACAGTGAATATAAGTAAGACCATAAAAAGAATAGATAACGCTCTCTTTTTCATTCAATTCATCCTCTCGTATACATATATTGGGGGAATTTAGAGCGAGCAAGTAAACGCTGGCCAGCATTTCTTTCTGTGCAAGAATCTCCCTTTCATAAATATACCATTAAATGAAAGTTATTCAATATGTTGAAATAAATATATTTTATTATGGGAACTAGACAAATCGTTCACTTTTTACTGTGGATGGCAACACAGAAGTATGGGAGAATATGTGGAGGTTTTTCAATTTTTATCGTATATGCTGCCAGAAGCACAACAGGCAATTACTAATATCGGTCAATATGTTCGAACAAGTCTAAGGTAATCGTTACGATGGATGCATTCTATTTTACATAACCCTGCTTTAAATCGAACATTGTGAGGATACTCCGTTGTTATTATGAGTCGATATAAGAAAACTCATAAAACATTCAAGGGAGATAACAAATGAATAAGTTATTTAGAAAGGTAGTTTCCATCACTCTTGCTCTGATCATGGTATTGGGCCTAGTAATTACAGGGACTCCTACATTTGCAGAAGAGAACACTGACGAGGGCACTCTTCAGCTGAAGGAGGCTGTATCCAATGATCCTATTCCTTTATTAGCAGGTAACTCTACATGGAAGTATCTAGATGATGGTACAGATCAAGCGACAGCATGGCGTGTCGTATATGATGATACAAGCTGGAATATGGGGCAAGCTCCACTCGGCTATAAGGATAGCGGATCGGGTGTTAGTACATCGGAATTTGGAGCTTTGAGAACAAACATTAGCTATGGTTCTGACAAATCAAACAAATATCGTACTTCTTACTTCCGTACGAATCTGAATGTGAACCTGGAGCAGGTGGTCGGTTATGACCGAATTCTAGGGACATTAGCGTTTGATGACGGGATTGTTCTCTATTTGAACGGAAAGGAAATCTTCCGTGATGGCATGCCGGAGGGCGAGATTGACTATCTGACTAAGAGTACACTCAGTAAAAGCGATCCGAATGTGAATGCCAGGGTAGACCTCACTGAAATCGTAAAAGCCAATCTCAAGGATGGGGAAAACGAGCTTGCAGCTGAAGTTCACCAAGCGAACGACAGCAGCTCGGACCTATATTGGGATATGAGTCTCATTGCTTATCCTGTAGCAGACCCTATAGTTCCTGCTGTAGGAAAACCGGAATCCATTGCGTTGACCTTTAATGGAAATCCGCAAACCACCATGGGCTTTACTTGGTATGCACCGGAGTCTGTAACCAGTACTAAGTTGGAAGTGGTTGAAGCTTCTAATTTGATCAATGGAGAGATCCCGGCAACGGGAATTCAATCGTACGATGGCACATCCGATTCTGTCAGTGTGTATATGACGAAGGCGGACAAATCATCCAATAAAGCGGTTGTTCTGACCAGCCATAAGGTTGTTGCCGATGGTTTACAGCCGGGAACTACATATGCTTATCGTGCTGGGGACGGCCAAGCTGATAATTGGAGTAGTGTCGGCACATTTAAAACAGAGAGTTCCAGCAATAACGGGTTCCAATTCTTATATACAACTGATTCACAAGGAACCTCAGAAGCGGACTTTGACATCTGGAATCATACCCTTCAAGAAGGAGTGGCTAAGTTCCCAGCTAGTGAATTCATTCTGAATTCTGGCGATTTGGTAGATAACGGTGATATAGAGGAGCAATGGTCGTGGTTTTTTAATAAGCCAAAGGATATCTTGGCGAACATCCCACTGGTTCCTTTGGTAGGTAACCACGAGAGCAAGAATTACAGTAACTTCACAACACATTTTAATTTACCTGATGTATCGAACACAGGAGCTAAACCGGACGGCTCTGTATATTCTTTAGATTATGGTGCAGCACATGTTATGGTAATTAATACAGAATACTATGGCGCAGGTTCTACTGCTGAAATCTATAATAAACAGGTAGAATGGCTTCGCAGCGAAGTGGCTAAGACCGATAAGAAGTGGAAGATTGTTTTCTTACACAAGTCTCCTTATTCCGTTGCTAATCACACGAATGATAAGGATGTATTATTTTACAGAACTCAATTAACGAAGGTGTTTGATGAGCTTGGAATTGATATGGTTTTTGGAGGACATGATCATACCTACGCCAGAAGCTTCCAAATGTATAACAATGAACCGTTGATGGATATCGTTCCGGATGGAAACGGTGTTGTAACGGATCCTAAAGGCACTTTGTATCTGATTACCAATGCAGCGGGAAACAAGAAATATAATGTAGCCAAAGGTCCATTCCCATTTGCTGCAAAATACGCACAGCCGGATAAGGAAATGTTCTCGGGCGTGACCGTAACTAACGATGAACTTTCTTACCAGTCTTATACTACAACTACCTCAGGTAGTACGGACCTTTACGATGAGTATAGTATTCACAAGTCGGAAGAGGTATCAAATCCTGTTCAACATGCAAAAGCAAACAAAACGGATGACGGGAAAATGACGTTAACGTGGGATGCGCCGGTATCGGGATCCACGGTATCCCAATACAGAATCTACGAGCAGAATGATTTGGTATCACCAAATTGGAATGTAAGTGTTCCTAATGAGGCTGGACAAACTTCTTATAGCTACACCGTAGATAACATCGATCCAAGTAAAACCTATCAATTCGTCATTAAAGCTGTAAGCGGCAGAACGAACTCGGAAGCTACCATAGCTTCGACTGCATCCATCAGTAAGGTGACCGTAACCTTCAACGGTGATCCTGTTTCTTCTAAAGGCTTCGCATGGTACACACCTCTGGCTTCTATGGGAAGTGACTTGCAAGTTGTCAAAAAGACGGATGCAACGCCAGATTACAGCAAGGCAACTCAATTTACTGGCCGTTCTTCAATCTCTACGAATGCGAAGGAAGAGTTGGTGCATAAAGCGGAAGCCACGGGGCTTCAGGCAGATTCTACTTACTTCTTCCGAGTAGGTGATGAAGCACTTGGTACTTGGAGTGCAACAGGTACTTTCCAGACAGCGCCTGCCTCCGGTAAATTTACATTCATCGACTTAGCGGATACTCAGGCAAAATCAGAAGACGAGGCTATTCTCTCTGGAGAAACGCTTGCTAAGGCTTTAACCACTGTACCTAATGCTAAATTCGTTGTTCACAATGGAGATATCGTAGATATGGGAACGAAAGAGGTTCAATGGGATTGGCTTTTGGGTAACTCACAGGATAGTCTACTGAATACTACAATGGTTCCATCCGCGGGTAATCACGAGGATGAAGCGAATGCATTCTATGAGCATTTCAATATTAAAGAGGCGCTAGGCTCTGCTACAGAAACCGGTGCTTATTATTCCTATAATTACAGCAACGCGCACTTCGTAGTGCTTAACAGTAATGAAGATTCTGAGGAGTATGCTAATTTCAGTAAAGATCAGGTGGAATGGTTGAAAGCTGATGTAAAAGCAGCCAAGGCAGCCGGTTCTGAGTGGATTATCGTCAATATTCATAAAGGTCCTTACACAACTTCCAACCATGCTACGGATAAAGATATTAAAGGCACCAATGGTGTAAGATCGAAAATTGCTCCGATCATGGCGGAATTGGGAATTGATTTTGTTGTTCAAGGTCACGACCACATTTATGCGCGTACTAAGCCGATTAAGGCTAATGGTACTGCAGCAGCAACGGAGAAGATCACTGAATCGCTTAACGGTAAGACTGTGGAATACACAGTGAACCCAGATGGTTCAATCTATCTGATTCCGGCTACAGCGGGGGCAAAGGTATATTACAAGAATCAAAAGCCAGAGCTTGGAGTTGCTTATTACAATCTCTTCGAAGTAGCTGATGAGAATCATGCGGCGCCATATGGCCCGGACCCAAGCGATAACAAACGTCCGAAGCGCGGTCAAATTCAGAACTTTGTCGGTATTACTGTTGATGGAGGCAAGCTAACAGCTGTTTCTTACGAGATTGATCAGAACAAAAATGATGCCCAGCCATACATTATTGAGCAGTTCGGTATTATTAAGAAAACGGGTTCGGATAACGGTGGCGGAAACACGGGTGGTGGAAATAATGGTGGTAATAGCGGCAATGGAAACACTGGTGGAACAGGTAATACGGGCAGTACAGGCGGGAACAACACTACTGGAACAGGTGCGGGGAACACAAATACCGAGGGGAACTCCCAAAACAATGGTAACTCTGGTAACACCAGTAACGCCGGAGGAACACCAGCGAAGGTAGCCTTTACGGATACAGCTAGTCATTGGGCAGCCGCTGAAATTCAGAAGGCGGTACAAGCTGGCTTCGTAAATGGTTATGCGGATCACACATTCCGCCCTAATCAGGAAGTTAATCGCGCAGAATTCATTACAATGCTGGCTCGTGCTTTACAATTTCCAGATAGCGGGAACAGTCCAAGCTTTAAAGATTTAAATAAGATTCCGGTGTGGGCTCAATCTTTTGTAGCACAAGCTGTGTCTATAGGAATTGTTAGCGGTTATGATGACGGAACTTTCCGTCCAACTAAGAAGCTGACACGTACAGAATTAGCTGTTATGGTTGTGCGTTCTCTGGGAATCACATTGGATACTAAAGCCACGTTATCCTTTACGGATGCTAAGGATATTCCAGCATGGGCAGTGCCGTATATTGCAGCAGCGGCAGATGCAGGTCTAGTGAATGGTATCGGTCAGAATCGCTTTGCTCCTAATCAGGTAGCGACAAGAGCAGAGGCGGTTACCTTAATCCTAAATTTGTTAGAGAATAAGGAAAAGTAACATAATCGTTTAATTGACAACAAAGCTGGCTCCTGTGTTTCAGGAACCAGCTTTGTTGTCTTATCAGAGCTTGATTAGGGAGCGACAATGACATTCACCCCGTAGAATAGACGTTGGACAACCCTAACAGGTTAACTGATGAAAAAGCTATGGGGTGCATTTTGAATTGTGAGTATATGAGATAAAAAGAAATAAAATGTAAAATATTGGAATATGTATGCATCTTGAGAAGTATCCGTTATGATAAAGAGTATATAAATACATGCAATTTAAGGATAGCATCACGAGAAAAGAGGGGTTGCGTATGAATATACTAATTATTGAAGATGATCCCAGCATCCAAATGCTGCTTAAATTAAGCCTTGAGGTCGAAGGATATCATACGAAAGCTGTAGCGACCGTAGCCACAGGATTGACAGAGCTTGAAACATTTTATCCTGACTTAATACTGCTTGATCTCATGCTACCTGATCGCTCTGGATTCGAACTTCTTCAGATACTTCAGCAAAAGTATAAGACGGTTCCAGTCATTGTGCTTACCGCCAAGAATGAAATGAACGATAAAATACTAGGCTTTCAGCTGGGGGCAGACGATTACCTGACGAAGCCTTTTGAGACGCGTGAACTGATCGAACGTATTAAGGCGGTTATGCGGCGAATGAAGGTAGTAGCACCGCTCGAAGTCATTCAGATTGGATGTATTGAAATTGATAGGCGTGAGCGTTCTTGTAAGATAGCAGGCCAACTGCTTAAGACGACCAGTAAAGAGTTTGATTTTATGTGGCTGCTATGTGCCAATCCGAAGAAGGTGTTTACCCGGGAGGATCTGCTGGATCAGGTCTGGGGATACGACTATTATGGTCAGACGCGATCGGTGGATATGATGGTGAACCGTCTCCGGGAGAAGATGAAACCCCATGAGCAACTTGTTACCACCGTACATGGTACAGGCTATAAGCTGGAGGTATAGAAGATGGGGCTGCGAAATAAAATGTTTATTCAGCATGCTGTTACCATTGTTATGCTGCTCACGGCGATGTTCTTCATCGTCAATTATACGCTCAATAAGAGCATGATTGAACGCGATACTCAGACCTTAAGTCAGTATTTTGCCCTGCATCGTATTGAGGCTTTGAAAATTGTTAGTGATCAGAAAATCAATATTGAACAATTATTTTCGGGTACGTATGCCCCATTTATAGCTTCACATCTGGCTTCAAACAGCAACTTTCAAGTGCAGTTGTTTGCACTAGATGAGACGATTGTCGGGAGCAGCAGTGATAAGGAAAATTTGCTCAAACGCGACGACATTAAGAAAGCGCTTACCGGAAATACGACTACGGTCATTACTGCTGGGGAAGGCACGCAATATTTAATCTATTCTGTACCCTTCTGGTATGAGGGGAAGATTGTGGGTGGATTTCGTTATTTGTTGGACCTTCACGAGAACATTCAGACGCTGAACCAGATGCGTTCATGGTTTATCGGAGCAGCCATGGGCTGCTTGTTCTTCTCACTTCTGGCCAGCTACTCGTTCTCATCTTTCTTAGTTAGACCCCTGCATGCGCTGCAGCAGGCACTTAAGCTCGCATCTATCGGCGATTTCAGCAGAAAGATTCAATCCAGTAGTCAGGACGAAGTAGGGGAATTGGCTAAGGATTTCAACCATATGTCTCATGCGCTTCAGCAACACATTGAAATGCTACATTATGAACAAGGTAAACAGAAAGCTTTTTACGACAATATTACCCATGAGTTAAAGACACCTCTGACTTCCATCATCGGATTCTCTGATTTAATAGCTAAAATGAACCGGATGGAGGATATACAGGACTGTAATATTTACATTCGTAAAGAGAGTACGCGTTTATTGAATATGGTTGAGGATCTGCTACAGACATCGCTAAAAGGTGATGAAGCTTGGCGCATCAAGCTCGAACGGGTCGATCTGGCGGATGTGATTACGGACAGCATACGTATATTAGAGCCGACCCTTCAGAAATCAGCAATTTCTACCACGATGAAGATTTCACCTTGTGCAGTATATTTAGATCCACAACGCACCCAACAAGTTCTGTTTAACGTGATTGATAATTCCATTAAGCACAGTGAGTGTACACATCTTCATATCGAACTTACAGAGCATGAGCACTATGGTCTGGTTCGTATTGTGGATAATGGAAGAGGGATAACTGAAGAGAGTCGGCACACGTTATTTCTGCCTTCCGAGGAGAAACAGGATCGCATTATCTCTAACGAATCGCACGGACTGGGACTACCCCTCTGTAAGCAGTTCATGGAACTTCAAGGAGGTAGCATTGTCATCAGCAGTTTGGAGGGCCAAGGGACAGAAATCCAGCTTCAATTTCCTAACAATCCACTAATGTAAGCGTTGTTACAAAAGTGATACAAATCTAAAATTTTTCTGATATATATGGAGGTTAAAGTAAATGCCAGAGGATATGAAAGGGCTTTCATGGTTTCGCCTCATCTTGTTACAAGTCATTGTAGGCAGTCTGTTAATCGGCATTTGCTCGTATACCTTTCGTATACCTATGGATCAAGTGCATATCGTACCCCCTCAGCAGGATCGTCTCGATCGTGTTGCAGGTGTTCCGATGCGGGTGGATGTTACGTATCCGGGCTTAGGGACCCTCTCCATAGAGGACCCGAAGGAATTGCTGAAATTGAAATCTTCTTTCTCTGGTTTATTATCTACAGGTACGCAGCGTCAACAAAAGCAGGTTCCACGGCTCCTGTTGACAGGAACAATGGCCTATCTGGATCAAGAAGATATTCCGTTTCAGCTTGAAACGAATGCGTTTCAATTCGGCCAGAAGTTGGTCAATTCGCTCAATGTGAGTGCTAATATCCGAAAGCTGCAAAGTACGCTCATCGATAAAATGCTTACTACGGTGACCATTGGATCTGCTGTGGAGAATAAGAAGAACGATGTATTTTCACTTCAGCAGGGTGTACTTACGGCTCTCTCTCAAGTAGAGAGGAAGGAATTAATCTCACAGATTACGGCAGCAGCACGTATTATCGATTTCAGCCATTTTGATGACTTGCAACAACCGCCAGACGCTCACTTTGTCATTCAACTCACAAGCGACTATCGAGTGAAGAAGCACTGGATCCATTTGGATCGTTATAACGGCGCTTACATTGTGGTGTATGACCTATTGGATGAGACGAATCAAAGAGCCTATTTCAAACTAAACTAACCTCATACTGATAATGAAGGGATGGTTTAATCTATGGCGAGAAAGAAAAAAAGTAGTAGCTCAGTCATTATATTGTCGGTCATTGTGATTGTATTGGTAGCGGGGTTCTTTATGTACAAATCTGGAATATTTGGCGGTAAAGAAAAACAGAAAATTACCGTATATTCCATCTTCCAGGAGGAAGAAGCTCGTAAAATACTGGATAAATTCAAAGCTGAAACGGGGATTGATTATGATATCCTTCGCTTGCCAAGTGGCGAAGCAGTATCCCGTATACAGAATGAGATGTCGAACCCTCAAGCTGACTTCCTGATGGGTGGACCAGCGGATTCGCACCAAGTACTGAAAGAGGCAGGTTCACTGGAAGGTTATGTTTCTCCGAATGCTTCTGATATTCCTGACAATATGAAAGACAAAGAGGGATTCTGGACGGGATTCTATCTAAATCCAATAGCGATCGGCATTAATGAGGAACGTTGGAAAGAGAAGTATGGTACTGATCCGTATCCTGAATCCTTTAAGGATCTGCTTGATCCTAAATTCAAAGGTGAGATCGGCATGTCCGATCCAGCGACATCAGGTACAGCTTATACAGCAGTAGCTTCATTGGCCCAAGTGTGGGGTGAAGAAGAAATGATCAACTATATCAAGGACTTGATGCCTAACCTGAAAGAAAGACCAAAGTCTGGTATTGAGCCGATTCAGAAAGCCGCTAAGGGAGAGTATACGATAGGTGTGACTTTCCTCGGCGACCAGTTGAAGATTAAATATCAAGGCAATCCGATTGTTAGTGTCGTACCGGAAGCCGCAGGATATGAAATTGGTGGATTGTCCATCGTGAAAGATGGACCTAACACGGAAGCAGCGAAGAAGCTGATGGATTATATGCTTACAAATGAACCAGGTGAGTTGTATACGCAATCTGCATACGCGGTATCCGTTAAGGCTTCTGTACCGATTCCAGAGGGTGGTATCGATATTAAAACGACTAAATACAACGCTGATTATGATTTACTGAAAGCGGCTTCACAACGTAAAGAATTGCAAAGTGCACTGAAAGATTTGAAATAAAAGAGCCACAATAGGGGCATTGAACGTGGCTGTACATGGTCAAAGTAATGCCCCTTAATAGATAGCAGAAAGGTGGGAGTCGCCCCCTATGATGAAAGAAAAAAAAGGCATTGGGGAGTCGATCAACAGGCTCTTCAAAGATCCGTCGTCACTCGTCCTTGTACTGACTAGTTTTGCATTCCTAATTCTGTTTGTCATTTACCCGCTTATTGTCGTTGTCTTTACATCAGGATTTGACAATTGGGGAACATTCTTTAGTAAACCCCGTTATGGTAAGGCATTATTAAATACGATAGTCAGTTCATCGTTATCTGCATTTACGGCAACGGTAATCGGATTTATATACGCTTATGCTATTCATTACAGTAACATTAGGGGAAAGAAGTTCTTCCGATTTATTGCCTTTATCCCGCTATTAGCACCTTCGGTCATGAGTGGTTTAGCATTCCTATTACTATTCGGCCGTGGCGGCATGATCTCACAATGGTTAAATACCAACTTTAATTTCGAGCTAGATTTATATGGATTGCCGGGGCTGTGGATTGTTCAGACCATTTCCTATTTCCCACTGGCCTATATGACCATAACCGGTATATTGCGCTCTATATCACCGAATCTGGAGATTGCAGCACAGAATCTCGGTGCGAGAGGGTTCAAACTGTTCCGAACCATTACATTCAAACTCGCGCTTCCAGGTGTCATTAATGCATTCTTGTTGGTAGCGATTAACTGTTTCGCCGACTTCGGGAACCCGAAGCTGATTGGCGGTAATTATTCACTCCTAGCGGTTGAAATTTACGGTGAAATTATTAATAACGAAGCAGGACTTGCATCTGTTATGGGGATTATTCTGGTTATTCCTGCACTAATTGTATTCTGGGTTCAGAATAAAGTTTTATCCAAAGGTTCCTACTCTACGATTACAGGTAAGCCAGTATCCGGATTGAAACGGATAACAACATCCAAGAAGACAGATACGTTACTCTTTATTTTTAACAGTATGATCTCGTTGTTCATTATTTCGATGTTTGCGATTACGATTCTATTTGCTTTTACGAAAAACTTCGGCCGAGATAATACGTTCACACTGGATCATATGATGAAGGTTGTCTTCAGTTCATCTAGTCCAGCCGTATTAAACAGCTTAGTGTTATCGTTAATTAGTGCCGTGCTGGCGGTGGCGTTTGCTCTAGTTCTCGCTTATATCGTCGTCCGTAAACCTTTTCCAGGCAAAAAAATCCTTGATTTCAGCGCGGTTCTTCCCATTGCGCTTCCAGGAACATTCGTTGGTCTTGCTCTGATTGTTGCTTTCAGCAACGGTCCGATCGTCTTGCAGGGATCTGCGGCGCTCATTGTCATCGCGATGCTACTCAAACAGATGCCCGTTGGGTATCGAGGATTGACAGCCTCCTTTAAACAGGTGGATAAATCGATCGAAGAAGCAGCCAATAACATGGGGGCGAACAGCCGTAAAACGCTGACAACGATTGTATTTCCAATGTTGCAAAAAACCGTCGTAGCGAACTTTGTCTATGCGTTTATGAAAAATATGAATACCCTGAGTACGATTATTTTCTTAATAACCCCTAAATGGGTAGTCGCGGCCGTGTCGATCTTTAACTATGCCGAGACGGGAACGTACTATTGGGCAGCCGCTGTGGCTGTGGGGTTGATGGGTGCAACGTTAGGTACACTTGGAGTGATCAAGCTGATCTTCCGTTCCAAGGTGAAAATATTTGATTTCTAGTTTATAGAAGGGAGTGGACATGATGGAATCAAAGATACTACTAGATCTAAAAAATGTGAATAAAGTGTTTGGTAATAACCACGTCCTGAAAAATATTAACCTGCAGATTGAACGGGGGAAGTTCATAACCTTTCTAGGTCCGAGTGGTTGTGGTAAGACGACGTTACTCCGGTCCATCGCAGGTTTCTATACCGTCGATGAGGGTGAGGTGTGGATTGACGGGAAGTTGGTTAATGATTTACCACCCTACAAACGGGGCACCCCGATGGTGTTTCAAGAATATGCTCTTTTCCCGCATATGACGGTATTTGATAATATTGCCTATGGACTGGATATTAAGAAACGGCCTGAAGAGGAAGTACAGCAACGGGTTCAGGCTGTTATGGCTCAGGTCAAATTAACGGGACTTGAAGAACGTTATCCACATGAAATGTCCGGTGGCCAGCAACAGCGTGTGGCTATGGCCCGTGCCTTAGTCATGAACTCGCCGATTATTCTTCTGGATGAGCCACTCAGTAACCTTGACGCTAAATTACGTGAAGAGGTACGGGTTGAGCTGCGGAGCATTCAGCAGGAGCTGGGGTTAACCGTGATCTACGTAACACATGATCAACTGGAAGCTTTATCGATGTCGGATCAAATCGTCGTCTTTAATAAGGGGGCTATTGACCAGTACGGTACACCACATGAGATATACTATGAACCGCGTACCCAATATGTAGCAGACTTTATTGGAACGACGAATTTTACCGAAGCTGTAGTTGTACATGCAGAAGGGGGTAAGGCAACGGTTCGCTACGGTCAAGCGGAAGAAGATACGGTTACCATTCCTACAGACGAGAAGCTAAGTGTCGGCGAAGAGATTATTCTGAGTATTCGCCCCGAGTCAATACGTCTAAATCAGCCGGAGATCGGTGAGTTTAACGTCATTGGAGCTGTTAAATCATCGATGTTCTTAGGGGAGAAAGAACGATATTTCCTAGGTGATGGATCTGGTAAGGAATGGATTGTCGACGCTTATGATATTGGCCAGAAGACTTTTGAAGGTCAAGTTCGGATGAGTGCAGCGGCAGATAGAATTCATATTATTAAAAAGGTTAATTAGTGGAGTGAAATAGAGGTTAAAAAAAGGAAAACAATCGTTTTCCTTTTTTGGCGTATCTTAAGGAACCTACAAGGGCGGCTATAAGCTTGTTACAGCGGGAGGAGACGTTCTACTTGAGAAATAGAGGCATTATTATTGTCGTGGTTGTGGTAGCCGTACTTACCCTTATATCGATCTATATCTATCCCGGGCAGCAAAGCAATCAGCCGCTTACGGTATATGTGATTTTTCAGGAGGATGAGGCACGCATTCTGTTGGAGAAGTTTAAAAAGGAGACCGGGCAGTCCTACGAGGTTATTCGTATGTCCGGGGGAGAAGCGAGCTATCATCTGTTATCGATGAACAAGACAGGAATCGATGTCGTCCTCGGAGGACCTGCGGATCTTCATGAGCAGCTTAAGAGTAACGGGAAATTAGTTCGGTATTCATCGCGTATGAGTGATCAGATACCTGAAGTATACAAGGATAAATTCGGATATTGGACGGGAATGTATATGGGTGCACTGGCGATTGGTGTAAACGAGCAGGTATGGAAGCAGGACTCCCAACTTGCAGCTTTACCGCTACCGGAGAGATATGAGGACCTCCTGCGTCCAGAACTTAAGGGAAAAATTGAAATTCCTGATCCCGAAACGTCAGGCACGGGATATACCTTGTTAGCTTCTCTTGCTCAGGAACGTGGCGAGAAGAAGGCTGTAGAGCTTATGCACGCGCTCAAGATGCAGAGTTCAGCGACTACATTCTCAGGAATTAGTTCTGCCCAGCGACTTGCTGTAGGTGAAGTCGCTGCCGTCATCAGCTTCATGGGAGATCAGCTTCGGTTTACGAATTCAGGTTACAGTATTCATTCCTCTATTCCTCCGCAAGCAGGATGGGAGATTGGGGCTATATCCATTCTGAAGAGTGGAGACAATAAAGCTGCCGCGGAGCAACTCGTGGACTTCGTACTGTCGAAGGATGCTCAGACAGATTATATGAATTCAGCTTTCTCTTTTCCTGTGATTCCGAATATTAAGACCCATCCCTTACTGGCTTCTGTCAAGTTAGAGGAGTTGCTGACGACGTACCATTTCGATATCGCTGCCGAGCAACGAGAAGACTTGCTCGGAATGTGGCGTGAGGCAAATAAACACTAGGTTGGTAGATTAACTACAAATCACCCTCATTTTCAAATGAAGGTGATCTTTTTATTATCTCTTGACTCTGCCACTATGTCATACTTCATTCTATATATGAGCTCAAATTTACCGGTAGAAAGGATAAATATGTTTAGAATAGGTGATTTCTCAAAACTGTCGAGAATTAGTATCCGGATGCTACGACATTATAATGAGTTGGGTTTGCTCATTCCAGACCATATTGATGATTTCACAGGGTATCGTTATTACAGTGCGGCACAGTTAACAATTTCAAACAGAATACAGGTCCTAAAGGGGCTTGGGTTCGGTATTCCGGCAATTGGGAAGATTCTCACGGAATATGATGATGTAGAGACTCTGAGGAAGCACTTGATTATTCAACATGCCCAAATGAAAGAGGAGGAGAAAGTGCTGCAACAAAGGCTGACGCTCCTGCAGAATACGATTTACAGATTAGGAGAGGATCGTGTAAATATGAACTATGATGTTAACTTAAAAGAGATTCCGGAGAGATATGTAGCGAGTCTTAGAGATGTGATTTCGGCCTATGACCAAGAAGGACAGCTTTGGGCAAGATTGGAGAAGGAAGCAGGAGGAAGTCTGCAAATGGCAACTCCATGCTACAGCCTAGCCATTTTTCATGATGAGGGGTACAAAGAGAGTGATGTTGATGTAGAAATTCAGCTTTCAGTTACGGGAACCTATAGGGATACAGATCATGTTCGTTTCAAGAGGGTTGCACCGATCACGGTTGCTTCGGCTATGATTACGGGCAGTTATTCCTTGCTCAGAGAGGCTAATGTATCGATAGCGAACTGGATTTCAGATAATTATTATGAATTTGACGGTTCGATGTTTAGCATCTATCATGTAGGGCCTGCTACGGAGTCCAATCCGGATCACTGGGTTACTGAGGTGTGCTATCCTGTGAAGAAGTCATAATTCAAATGGATTTATAATGTAAAGAGTTTGTTGAAACCTCGATTATTTCTATGATCGAGGTTTTAACGTTCCATTTTGTTCCAAGGAATGATTCTTTTATGGGAGCAATGTTGTATTGGTTCAGAGTACTTCTCGTCATAGAGAGAGTTAAATTGAATAACAAACGTTGTTTATTATTTCGCTTACATACCTTACATAACATCTGTCGTCAATACCAAAATTTTAACAACTATAGTGACAATATATGATTTTTTTCGTGAAAGATAGGACTGTAGGACCGTATACCCACTTAGGAATTCTCTTATAGTGTTAATAGGTACACTTGTTTTAAATTTTTTATTTATCGATTATTTTAATTTAAAAAATAAATTATTTTGGAGGAACAAACGGTTGTAAATGCGATTAAAAAGGGTCTCTACTCGAGTTCGTTGATGGGTTGCACGGACAGTTATCTTTTATATAGGAACAATTAATTAATATGTTAATTTCGGTTGAAGAATGAGATTTAATGAGAAGGTGGTCGCAGGTATGATGAATTCACTCAGCAACAGGGGTATAACCACTTGGTCAATTGATAAGGAAACCAATCTGCTGAGCATGTCGAGTGACTTTAAGAGGTGGGGCGGGGTCTTGAGCGATGAAAGATACCACAGGCCCAATCTCTTGCAAGAAATGGTATATGCAGAAGATGTCCATATCTTCAAAGAACACATGGATAAGTTATATACGGGTCAGACAAGTAGCCTGGAGCATCGTATCCTTATTCATAACAATGAGCTCATGTGGGTTCAAAGTATCGGTATTCCTGTTCTAAATAAGGATAATGAGGTTTATCGAATAGATGGAATTGTACTCGATATAACTGAAAAGAAGACCATGCAGGAACAATTAGAAAGCACATTCTCATTGTATCAAAAGATGTTGGATACGATTGACGTGGCCATCTGGTCCTATGATACCATTTCGCGGAGGGTATCTTTCATTTCGGATGCTATAGCTAAAATTACAGGATATCCAGCGGAGAAAGCAAAGGAAAGTAACTTTTGGTCAGATATTATCCATAAAGACGAGAAAGGTATTATCGAAAAAATAATGGCAACTGTAGCACAAGGAATTCCAGATCTCAACGAATATCGGATTATCCACGCCAATGGCGAAATCAGGTGGATCCAAGTCAGGATCATACCCAGTCTGGATCGATCCCGATCTGTGGTTCGTCTCGACGGTATAGTGGCTGATATTACCGCAAGAAAGGTTATGGAAGAAGCTCTACACAGAAACGAGCAACGTTATAAATCTTTATTTGAGTATAACTCAGATGTCGTGTGCGAATTAGATCTGTTCGGAAATATCCTAGCGAGCAATCCGGTTGCCGAGAATATTACAGGAGAACAATTGAATAGTTCCGAAGAGAGTCTTTCTATCATGAATGTCTTTGGTGCTGAGCATGCGGGGCAGATGACTGATTATTTTGAAAAGGCCATAGAAGGAGACTCCCAACATTATGTAGTGACATCTCATCATAAGGATGGAGGAGTTGTTCACTGGGATTTGATGAACGTCCCCATTCAAGTGAACAATCGAATTGTGGGTGTCTTTGCCATCGCTAAAGAAGTTACTGTTAAAAGGGAAACCGAGAAAAGATTGGCTGAATGTGAAGCTGAGTACCGGTTAATTACCGATAATATGAAAGATATGATGGTAGTCTTAGACTCTGTTGGTAATGTTAGTGTTGCCTCACCTTCTTGTCAGAGTATATTAGGTATCCCTATAGAATTAATTATGGACACTACGATATTAGAACACATTCATCCGGATGATCGGCAAGATTTGATAGAACAAATCAAAGATATGTTTAAAACAAAAAGAAGCAAATTGTTACGCATTCGATTTGTCCATGTAAATGGTTATATCATTTATCTTGAATCCTTGGGTACTCCGGTTTTTGGAGATGATGGAGAAATGGCGAATATCGTCATATTATCGAGGGATATCACTAAAAAGGTGAAAATTGAGAACGAACTTAGAGCGAGTGAGGAGCGTTATCAGAGACTGATTGAATTGTCACCTGAAGCGATCGTTCTCCATAGTGACTATAAGTTTATCTATGTAAACTTTGCCGGTCTTGAGTTATTCGGGGTGTCAAGTTTAAGTGAATTGGTCGGGAAATCTATTTTCCAATGTGTTCATCCCGACTATAGGACGTTGGTGAAGGAGAGACTGAGAGAATCCATCTATAAGCAACAAAGGCTCTCTTCACCTAATGAACAAAAGGTCATCCGAGCAGATGGTGAAATTATCGATGTTGAAGTGATGGCTAGTAGCATTTCCTATAAGGGAGAAAACGCAGGTATATCTATTTTTCGTGATATAAGAGATCGGAAAAGGGCGGAAGAGGACAGAAAGAATTCAGAGCAAACCATTCGTGAAAGCGAGGAACGGTATTATCGATTACAGATGAGTCTGGACCAATTTTCACATGATCTTTTCGGTATTATGAAAATAAGTCAGATGGAAGAGCGTTTGTTGAAAGAAGTACGAGAACTATTAGAGGTTTCAAACGTAAGCATCATTGAAGTTGAACATAATCATGATAAGTTATGCGAGATTATCGAAACGGAAAAAGGTTATTCGCTTAAAATAGGAGAGACCAAGGGGAAGAGCTATTTACTTTGTATTGATGAAAAACCGATCATCCTAAATATTACATCGATAAGAGTGTGGCTTAAGACAATTACCCGATATGTGAGCGTTCTATTTGATCACTTCCTGTTAATCGAAGACTTAACCAAGGAGCTTGAACAGGCTGCCTCTGGGCAATTCACTCCACCATGGCTCCTAAGGTTCTTGTTCAACTTGTCCGAGAATGAGAGAAAACATCTTGCTCAGGACTTACATGACTCTGCACTTCAAGAGCAAATTATCTGGTATCGCAAGCTTGATTTCCTTTTGATAGATCGATCGATCCCAGGTGAACTCCGAGAGCAACTCGAGCAAATCACGGAGGGTTTGTTAAATGTTATTCATCAAATACGTATCACGTGTAATGAGCTAAGACCGCCTATGATAATAAAAGGTGGACTTATTTCTTCGCTTGAGACGCTGTTCGACTTCACTCAATTGCGTACAAACTATGCTATTCATTTTGATGCAGAACATTTCAATCAAAAGTTAGATGATGATGTGCTTATTGGTCTATATCGCATTGTACAGGAGCTCTTAGCTAATGCTGCGAAACATTCCTCTGCAACAGAAGTTCGGATCATCCTATCAAGTCAAGGTAACCGTGTTCGATTGGAATATGAAGATAATGGGATTGGTATGGAACTTACAGGGACAGAGAATTCTCCTACACGCATGGGTATATATGGTATGAGAGAACGGGTTCGTAGTATGGATGGGACAATACAGTTTCTCTCGTCCAAGAACAAGGGACTAGCTATATATATATCTGTATCTTGTAAAAGATAGATGTGGAATACTAAACGGATAGAGGATGTAGGACAAGATGATTCATATTTTGTTGGTAGATGACCATCCAATGGTGATGGAAGGAACTAAGATGATACTCGAACAAGAAGGGGATATAAAGGTTTATCTGGCGGATTCCGCTGAGAAAGTTATGGATATGGTAAGTTCACAATCCTTTGATGTAATGTTATTTGATCTTCATATCGCTGATGTGAATGGGATCGATCTGGCCGAACAAGTATTAAGAATGAATTCAAATGCTATCATATTAATCTACACAGGCTATGAAATTAATAACCACTTCAACTTGATGATTGAAATCGGTATATTTGGATTTATTTCCAAGTCAACCAATAGAGAGCAACTCGTCACGGCTATTCGGTGTGCCTTAAAGGGGGAAGTCATTCTACCCCTTTCCTTAGTTAAACAATTGAGAAGAACGAAGTTCAAAGGATCGAAAGCAGATGAAGAACAGACAACCTCTACCGTCAGTAATATGGAATACGAGATATTAAAAGAGATAGCTAAAGGAAAAAGTAACAAGAAAATTGCTGAAGTTGTATTCATGAGCCAGCGGTCACTAGAATATAGCTTAACTAATCTATTCCTTAAGCTAAATGTTAAATCAAGAATGGAAGCGGCTATAAAGGCTAAACAGATGGGGATCTTGATGGACTCAGATTTTATTTTGAAGTGAGTTTTTTGCAAATGTTCTTATAAATAGGTCTCGTTCACATTCATGTGAAGCGGGATTTTTTTAAATATAAAAGAGGTTAAGTTTTCAAAATACTTGCTTATATTTCTAAGAGAAACGGTTCAGTCCTTTTAAGGGTGAAGTCGTTTCTTTTTGTGTTCATACACTTTGCGCATAAGCTTTGCGAAGTACCACAATAACATTGCGTGATCGCGCCATACGTTTTCGGTTACCTAAATATTCATAGAGTTTATGATGATTCTAGTTCTTAAGGAGTGTACTGCGGATAAAAACATGGGAAGGAAGATCTAGGTGAATGGTCATGAAGGGATTAGAGATCTGTTGGATGACCCCTGTTTATACGTGGATGATCTTAAAGGACTTCTTCACGATGTGGCAATGATGTGGCAATATAGTACAACCATAATAGAGAATGAGGTGTTGAAACATGAAGTGGTTTTATAATTTGAAAACAGCTGTAAAATTAATTTCTGCGTTTGTTATTGTTGCTGTTATATTAGGCGTAGTTGGAATATATGGAATAAGCAATTTGAATAAAATGGATGAAGCTATTGTGGATATGTATGATAACCGGTTAACTCCTATTGCTTATCTTGGTGAAGTGAATGAATTATTTCTACTGAATAGAATAGAAATTCGTGACATTAACACGCTCGCTAAAACAGAGGCAGAGACTAACGATTATAAGAATAGAATTCACGGAAATCTTAATCAAATCGAAGCCGTGATCAATAAATATAGCAAGACAGCCTTAAGGGTAGAGGAACAGGAAAAAATGAAGGATTATTCTTCGATATGGCAACGTTATACTACAAGTCTAAATGAAGCCATTGAAATGAACAATAGCGATATAAGCTCGGAAGAATATACAAAGTATCTATCTTCAGGTGATATACAAACAGCGACTGATGAATTGACAGACTTGCTGCAAAGTTTAATAGACATGAACATGAAGCAGGCGAAGGGGGCAGGAGAGTTCGCCAATGACTTATATACGTCCTCTCGTTCTATTACGATCGCTGTTATTATTGTAGCACTCCTTATCAGTATTGGCTTGGGTTATTTGATATCTCAAATCATAGCAAGACCGTTAAATCGGGTGGTGAATTTGCTAGGTAAAGTAGCAGGTGGAGACTTAAGCGAAACATCGGATATGGATTCTAAAGATGAGATCGGATTGTTGGCTAATTCAGTAAATGACATGATTCTGAACTTAAGACAAACCGTAGGTGGAATTCTGATCTCTGCAGAAACGGTCTCTGCGGCTTCCCAACAGATTTCAGCTAGTACAGAGGAGATCGCTAGTGGAAGTATGAGTCAAGCTAGTGCAGCGCAAACGATGAACGAGTTGTTCCGGGAATTATCCCTAGCCATTAATTCTGTAGCAGGGGGCGCTGAGCAAGCGTCTGAACTGTCTGACAAAACGATGAATATTGCCCAGGATGGGGGTAAGGTTGTCCAAATCTCCATTGATGGGATGACTCGTGTTAACGAACAAATGTCTAGACTTGAAGGAGATTCGAACAAAATCGGAGAGATTATTGAAGTGATTGACGATATTGCGGAACAGACTAATCTTCTTGCACTTAATGCAGCCATTGAGGCGGCCCGTGCTGGAGACCAAGGGCGAGGGTTTGCGGTAGTAGCGGATGAAGTAAGGAAATTAGCTGAGCGAAGTAGTGAAGCAACCAAGCAAATTACGAAAATCATCAAAGGTATGCAAGAGAATACGCAACAAAGTGTAAGAGCAGTAGAAGAAGGTGTAGCTTCCACACAAAAAACGGGTGAAGCATTTGAACATATTCTTTCCATGGTGAGCGAGACAGCTTACAAAGTAACGGAAATAGCCGCGGCAAGTGAGGAACAGGCTGCTCAATCGTCAGAGGTTTTGAACGCAATTGAAAGCATATCCGCAGCTACCGAAGAAGTGGCTGCAAGCAGTGGGGAGACGGCATCGACTGCGCAATCCTTGGCACAACTAGCGGAGGAATTGAACCATTCCGTAACCATTTTCAAAATCAAATAACGATCATCATGAGGAGGAACCTACTTGTTCAGAAAGAAATTAGCGTTAACCATTAAAATACGGTTGATCGTTGCCTTTCTAGTTATTCTAATCGTACCTTGTATATCGATCGGATGGTTCTCTTATCAGAAAGCGGCAGACCAAGTAACCCATCAAATCATGGAGAATGCAACGCAAAGCATTCAATTCTCTGATAACCAGATTACAGCACTCATTTCTACTGCTACCTCTGATATGGACTATCTATCCACACGTATTCATTCAGAGCTCATTGAAGGCGCTGAGGAGACTCAAATTCAAACATTACTAGATGAATATATGAACCTCAGCCCAGAATTTCTTTCAGCATATTATGGATCTGAAGACGGAAATATGATTCGTTCACCCTATCAACCCATGGAAAAGGGCTATGATCCAAGGTCGAGAGAATGGTATAAGAATGCGATGGTCAATAAAGGCGTATCTATGGTTAACAATCCATCTGTGTCCGCAGTAACGGGGAATGTCGTGGTTGTTCCCGCAAAGGCGTTAAGTGATGGGAAGGGAGTGGTAGCAGCTAATATTGACCTAACGAAGTTAGCTGAAACCTTGAGTTTGATTAAGATTGGTGATAAGGGATATGTGACGATCCTTGATAAGGATCAGAGCTATCTGGTTCATCCAACGATTGCTCCGGGTACCAAGAACACCGAGGCTTTTATGTCCAAATTCTACGAGTCGGATACAGGCATTGTAGATTATGAATTTAACGGATTGAGTAAAAAAGCGGTATTTACAACCAATAAACTGACAGGGTGGAAAATAGTTGGTGCCATTGAAATGGCGGAAATCACGAGCGCAACCCGAGGGATTATGTATACAACACTAATTGTCATAGCGACCGCCATTTTACTAGGCGCTTTACTCGTCTATTGGATTGTCCGTTCTATCAGCAAACCTCTTCAACAATTGATGAGTGCAACAGCCAAAATCGCAGACGGAGATCTGACTGAAGTAATCGCTATTCGTTCCCAAGATGAATTAGGGGATTTATCCATCTCCGTTAACAATATGACACATCAATTACGAGATTTAATCGGAGAAGTACTAAGCTCTTCTCAGAATGTTGCAGCAGCTTCCCAGCAAATCTCAGCAACAACAGAAGAGGTAGCGAATGGAAGTTCCATGCAGGCCGAGGCATCGCAGACGATGTACGAACAATTCAACGAGCTATCCATAGCGATCAATTCTGTCGCAGAGAGTGCAGAGGAAGCATCTATACTTGCAGGGCGAACGACTCTAATCGCCCGGGATGGCGGAGAAATCGTCAAACAATCTGTTATAAGTATGACTCAGGTAAGCTCTGAAATGGAACGTTTGGAAGAGGACTCTGTCCAAATTGGGGAGATTATTGAAGTGATTGATGATATTGCGGAACAGACAAATCTACTCGCCTTGAACGCTGCAATTGAAGCTGCACGGGCTGGGGAACAAGGGAGAGGTTTCGCAGTTGTCGCTGATGAGGTACGAAAACTGGCTGAACGCAGTGGGAAGGCTACCACGCAGATTACTTCCATTATTAAGGGGATGCAAGCGAATACCCATAAGAGTGTAGTAGCCGTAGCGAGTGGGGTTAGTCAGTCCCAGCAGACAGGACAAGCATTCAAGGAAATTATGAAGATGATTAGTGAAACAGAACATAAGGTCAATGAAATTGCCGCTGCGAGTGAAGAACAGGCAGCGCAAGCGAATGAAGTGATGCAATCGATTGAAAGTATCTCATCCGCCAGTCAAGAGGCTGCAGCTGCATCGGAAGAAACGGCAGCAACATCCCATTCGCTTGCGCAACTTGCCGTAGGTCTGAATGAGTCTGTCTCTATTTTTAAAGTCAAATAAATAAGGGAATGAGGAGGAATGATGCAGACCATGGGGCAGGAACAATATATTGAATTTGCTATTGAGAAAGAACAATATGCCATTCATATACAGGAGATTCACGAAATTATCAAGATGCAGGACATCACCCAAATTCCTAATGTTACATCCTATGTGGAAGGGGTCATTAGTCTCAGAGGTAAGATCGTACCTGTCATTAGTCTACGCAAATTCTTTAATCTTGAAGAAAAGGAACATTCGAAAACGACCCGTATCATTGTGGTTCATCATCTAGAGGATACGGTAGGAATTATTGTTGACCGCGTAAATAAAGTCACTATGTTCTCAGATATTCAAGCACCTCCTGAACGCATAGGGGGAATTGACGGTAACTACTTCGTGGGGATTGGTTTAACCAATAGCGGTCTGGTTGCCATATTAAAGCTGAATGAAATCTTGCTTCACGAACAGGAGTGATTGGTCCATGTTATCCGAATATAAAGAGGTCTTTCTGGAGGAGCTTGAGGAACAGCTCCAACTGATGGACGACGTTATTTTACAACTGGAGCAAAAAGGGGAAACGGAGCGAGTCGTTCAAAGCCTGTTTAGAGCCGCACACACCCTAAAAGGTTCATCAGCGGCCATGGGTTATGAGGAAATGAAGCAACTAACTCATGAAATGGAGCACCTGCTAGACCTAGTAAGAAGTAAGGTGCTTAGAGTTACGGATACGCTTATTGATCTTCTCTTTCAATCGCTGGATTGTCTAAAAGAGTTAAAGAAAGATATTATGCGTAGCGATGACTCCACAACAGATATATCTGGATGTGTTCGGGATCTTCAAGCTTTTGCTAAGTCACCTAAAGAGTCGATCCCGCAGGAAATGGAGGATTTACTCAAGCCTGAATTGAGCTTAGATACGACGTTGAAAATTCAAGAGGCAGAGGATCAGGGACTTAAAGTATTCTGGATTTGTGTGAAAATTTCCCTGGAGTGTGTCATTAAAGGGGCTCGCTTCTATTTGATTCAATCTCATTTGTGCGAATGGGGCGATGTTCTTTACTCATTGCCGGATATAGAAAGGATTGGAGAAGAAGGGAATGAGACCGCTGAAGTTCAATTTCTCTATGCGGGTAATCAAAGTAATCAGGAACTGCAAGATCTCGTAGGGGCTTTAACTGAAGTTACTGATGTTAAGATCGAATCCCTATCAACTGAAATGACAGTATCCGTTGACAAGGAGATTGAACGGCAAGAGACAATCGTAAATGAACATCAAACGTACAAAGCTAAATCTAAAACACAGACTATTCGCGTAAGCGTGGAACGTTTGGATCATCTCATGAATCTGGTCGGAGAGCTCGTGATCGACCACACCCGAATTGACCAAGTAGAGCGCATGCAGAGAAGACAATTCTCAGATGACTCCTTGGAGGAGCTAAGCCAAATCTCCGATCATCTTTCTAGTATCATAGGTGATTTACAGGAAAGCGTTATGAAGGCAAGAATGCTTCCAATCGAGCAGTTGTTTAACCGTTTTCCGCGTATGATCCGAGATCTAACTCGTGATTTGGGTAAGGACATTGAACTTGTTATCGGGGGAAAAGATACAGAATTGGATCGGACGCTCATTGAAGAAATCGCGGATCCACTCATTCATTTAATTCGAAATGCGGTTGATCACGGTATCGAATTACCTGAGCAAAGGGAGCAGTCTGGTAAACAACGTAAGGGGACGCTTCAAATAAAAGCCGCGCATGAAGATAATCAAGTGGTTATTTACGTGACAGATGATGGTGCGGGCATTGACCCCACCAAAATGAGGAAATCAGCGTTGGATAAGGGAATCATTTCTTCTGAAGAAGCTGTACTGTTAAGCGATAGAGAAGCCATTCATTTAATTTTTCGACCTGGTTTTTCAACAGCTAGTAGAGTAAGTGATGTATCTGGGCGTGGTGTGGGTATGGATATCGTCAGGAGTCATATAGAGAAGTTGAATGGTCTGATCGATATTGATACGGAATTGGGGCAAGGAACATGTTTTAAGATCAAGCTCCCATTAACGCTAGCTATCATCATCGGTTTACTTGTGAAATTGAATGGTCAGACCTTCATTATCCCCATGAGTAATATCGCTGAGATTATAAGAATAACGAATAACGATATTGAAACTGTCCGGGGACAATCTGTTGTCTTATTGCGTAACCAGATCATCCCCATCGTTTGGTTGCATGACCATTTCAATATACCCAGAGGGAAGCAAAGGAAAGGTCATATTCAGTTAGTCATTGTTGGATCCGCAGAGAAAAGATTGGCGTTAGCCGTAGATGAACTAATCGGGAATCAGGAGATCGTGATTAAGTCGCTAGGCCCCTATATTGGTAAGATAAACGGTATTGCAGGTTCCACGATATTAGGCAATGGTAAAGTGGCTTTAATTATAGAAGTATCGGGGATTATCAATCAACGGTAGGAAGTGGAGATGTTGTGCGCAAGATAAAGGTTCTAGTAGTGGATGATTCGGTGTTTATGCGAAGGTTAATTTCACGTCTGATTGCAGAGGATACTGCACTCGAAGTGATTGGAATAGCACGAAATGGATTGGAAGCCGTTAGCATGGTGAAGGAGCTCAAGCCCGATGTCGTTACCATGGATATTGAAATGCCGGAAATGAACGGTATGGAAGCTTTGACAAGAATTATGGAACACCGCCCAACACCCATACTTATGCTGAGTTCGCTTACACAGGATGGGGCATCCGCAACGATTACGGCGCTGCAGAATGGGGCAGTAGATTTCATCTCCAAACCTTCAGGTTCGAATTCCTTCGATTTATTCAAGGTGAAGGAAGAGTTAATATCCAAAATCAAGCAAGCTGCACAAATACCTCTGAGAAACCTTATATTGAGCAATATAATCGTTTCGCAAGTAGATCTAGGGCAACCAAGGAGTGCTCAGACCAGACTTACGAAGGAATTTGATCAGATTCTGGCGTTAGGTACTTCAACGGGGGGGCCAAAGGCACTGGACACCGTTATTACAGCCTTGCCCGCGAGTTTCCCTTATCCCCTGCTGGTAGTCCAACATATGCCACCCAAGTTTACGAAATCTTTGGCAGATCGTTTAAATCGCTTGTCCAGCGTTCGGGTGGTTGAGGCGGAAGATAACCAGCTGGTATTAGGCGGAACGGTATATATTGCTCCAGGCGATTATCATATGACCGCTGTTCAGACGAATAAGGAGTATAGAATTAAACTTCATCAGGAGCCACAGGTCAATGGCCACCGTCCATCGGTAGATGTGTTATTTGATTCTATATCTCAATTAAAGAGTCTAAAAAGGCATTTTATTCTTATGACTGGAATGGGGAACGATGGCGCGGAAGGAATGTTGTCTGCTAAACAAGCGGGAGCACATTCAACCATTGCGGAATCCCAAGAAACCTGCATTGTATATGGAATGCCAGGATCAGCAGTTAAGCTGGGCTGTGTAGACTACACGGTTCCGTTGCATCTGATAACGTCTAAAATATTGCAAGTCACAGGTACCCTGAAACGATAGTTAAGTAACACTGAGAAGCATAAGCTTCGATACTGAAAATATGACTTTTGGCACGTATTTAAAGCAGAGAGGATTATACTTGGTTCATGCCAAAAACAAAGGCTTATGAACGGTATCAGAGGTTAATTTGTACAAAAACACTACAATGACTTGTCATGAATGACTGACGTGTTATTGTAGTGTTTTTGTCTTCATAGCCGAGTGATCCGAGATTACCTTTTAATTTTGTGATAAGCTCTATATAATGAGAATTATTTTTAACCTATGTATAAAGTCGGAGGGCATAGTAAGGAGCTGATAGCGATGGGAACATTGAATTTTGATATATTGGAGACGGAATTCAATATTACGAAAGTAAAGCCTCTGGATGCTATTTATTCGGTGAGGGCTATAGATTTAGTGAACACCGACAATATGAGTGAATTCCTAGCCTATGTTACGCCACTCGTAAAGGCACTTGATGTGGCTGCAACGGGAGCTTATTGTGCTCGATGGATAGGTGGTATGGCGTTAGCGCAGCAATACGTTGCGTCCGTCTACAATAGCTCCTTAGATCTGTCGCTCATAAATTTGACGATTCATATTATACCGACAAAGGCTCGAATCCCGATTTCTTTTCAAATCCATAACTGGACTGAGGAGAAAGCGCCAATGAACGATACGAATAGACAGGAATGGCTTGAGCAAGTCTTAGTAGGGATGTATAGCGAAAGTATTCGACCTTTGTTCCAGGCTCTGTCTATGACAACAAACTGGAATATAGGTCAAGTGTGGGGACAACTCCCGACTAGGTTCGATAGGTACATAGAATGGATTACCTCAGAAGCCACCCAGATTGTAGTGAAAGAACGTCTGATGCAGGACTATGAGCATTTAAAGGAAATAGATTCGCATGTGTTTGGTAGAAAGAGAAATCCGTTTAATGTAACAATGCGTATGGTGCAGCATATGGAGGACCCGGAGAAAGAAATACGAATGAAGTATACATGCTGTCTTTATCACAAGACAGAGAACGGTTACTATTGCTACACTTGTCCACATTTGCGAGAAGAGGAACGAGCAGCGCGGAGGAATACCATTAGAAAGTCAGAGTGATACTCGATTTGACAAGGTGTTTGAATGTAACTAAAATTATTACAGGGAAGATTTGAAAAGAATTATCTTTTCAGCTAGGGGGAATTGGAATGGCAATTAGTAGTCGTTTTGCTGTTGGGATTCATATATTGTCCTTGTTAGAGATCAATAAGACAGCTGTGAACACATCTGAATTTATTGCTGGAAGTGTAAATACGAATCCAGTGGTAATCCGGAGAATTATGGGAATGCTTCATAAGGCAGGTCTAGTGAATGTTAGACCCGGGGTAGCAGGTGCTAAGCTTGCGCGCAATGTAGAGGACATCACGTTACTTGATGTTTACAAGGCTGTTAGTGCTGTAGAGGAGAATGAGTTATTCTCCGTGCATAATGCACCTAATCCAGATTGTTTGGTGGGGCGAAATATTCAATCCTCCATTGAACCATTGTTCTCAGCTGCACAACAAGCCATGGAAGATAAATTGAAAGAGCAAACGGTGAAACAAGTCGTGTATGAGATGGCTCAACATGGTAATAAATGAACATTAATAAATAACTAAACGGTTAATACTCTATGATGAGGCGTATTGATCGTTTTTTTGTATAGAAAAGTTGACAAATTCTTAAATTGTAACTATTATAGTTACAGGTAATCAAATTAGTTACATTAGAAAGGGCGAATAAATATGAACATCGGAATTATTGGAGCAAACGGTAAAGCAGGAAGTTTAATTGCAAAAGAAGCTAAAAGTAGAGGACATAAAGTTACTGCAATAGTTAGAGATGCCAATAAATTAGCGGATCAAGAAATTGCAGTTGTTGAGAAAGATATCTTTGACTTGAATAGTGCAGATATTCAATCTCTAGATGTTGTAGTCAATGCATTTGGAGCACCCGCTGGACAAGAGCATTTACATGTTGAAGCAGGAAAAGTTTTAATAGAGGCCGCTAAAGGTTCTCCGAAGACTCGTTTAGTGGTAGTAGGTGGAGCTGGGAGTCTATATGTAGATGAAGCCCAAACGATCCGATTAGTAGATACGCCGGAATTTCCAGTAGAATATGCAGCTACAGCAAATAATCAAGCCAAAAATCTAGAGGATTTGCAAAATTCAAAGGGGATCGATTGGACCTTTATTAGTCCAGCTGCGTTTTTCAATCCTGATGGAAAAAGAACAGGCTCATATCAAAAGGGGAAAGACAATCTAATGGTGAATGCCAAGGGGGATAGCTACATTAGTTATGCAGATTATGCGATTGCTGTTCTTGACGAGATTGAGAATTCCCAGCATCATAATGAACGCTTTACCGTTGTATCCGAAGCAGAATAAGTATTATCAATTAGTATTTGGAGAGCTGGCCTTGGGGCTAGCTCTTTTTACAATTTTAGGGCTATGGGTAGAGGGGGAACGATTGCAATACAGGTTTGCTCTCTACATCGACAAGGCTATTCATACAGATGATGTAACTCTTCGGGTACACCGTTTCGTAGAAGGAATTCAGATACTTGTTCACCTTGCTTAATGGTATCCTCTGCGATTAAGAGTTGCAAAGCGAAACGGTTAGCCTGCCGCTCAAACTTCCCTACATTGAAATAAGAACACTCATCGATAAAGAAACGATTGATTCCTTTGTGCAGTCGATCATGACCTAACTCATGCGCGCAAATAAAGTGCTGCCACTCCGTTGATAGTCGATTATTAATAACAATAAACCTACGGCGTAGTGTGCGGTGATAAATGCCCCTCGTTTGTTTCCCTAAGTCATCATAACGGATATGAACATTTAAGTTCTGAGCGATGATGAAGGGGTTATTCGTTTTATGCTTACGGATAAGCTTGTCCACCATTTTGTCCATTCTATTCACCCTACATTATTCGTTATTTTGTCTCTTTTGTTTTCCCTTTTTTAGAGCTTCTTTATTCATTTGCTTAGCTTCCCAGAAAAGACCTGTCAGGACATCTTTTATTTTCTGCTTATCATCATGATTAAGAGGTATTCCATCGAACATTAAATCGCCATCTTCTTCAAGCAATTCCTTGAAGTCCTTCATATCTTTTGGGGTTGCCCACTCAGGAATACGATTCGGATTGTCACTTCCTCCAAGAAGGTAGTCTGTTGTTGTATTTAAAATTGTAGCTATCTTCATTAGCGTCTCTCCTGGTGGAACAGCTTTGTTCCTTTCATAATTTGAAAAGTTAGCACGATTCATATCTAATTGCTCGGCCATCTGATCTTGTGTGAGGCCTTTTTTTGCGCGGAGTAATTTGATTCTCAAACCAGTGGACACAACAATCCCTCCAAATAAACGAAAATATCACTTACTATTGACGTAAAAATTATTTACAATTATAATCGCATTACGACGAAAAAAGGGGGTGAGCATAGTAAGATTTGTAATCTAAAAATAGATTGGAAAAAGAAACTAATATTTACTTTTGATTATATATCGTAAATATTATTAGCGCAACAACTAGTAAATGATTTTGTTGGCTTATATAGTCATAGCAATATAGTAAATTATATTTACATATTATGAGGAGGAAACCTAATGAACGTTCTTATTTCTTCTATTAGTGTTAGTGACAAACAAACGACTAAAGTACTTTTGAAAAATTATCCTAAGATGTGCCAAATGTTAATAGGCTTGTCTCACAAGCCTGAGCTCACCCCGCAAGAGCAGCAAGTGAATAAACAGTACAAGCAGTTAGTGGATAGTCTTCTCTTGGCACACTCTCTTATATTAGATGAAGAAGTGAAACGAATCATAGAACATCGCTATTTCAAGAACCGCAGTTATGTGCTTACCTCGATTCAATTCCGCAGTGTAATGAGTGAGCGAACGATAGATCGCAGGATTGAGAAGGGCGTGGCTATTATGACAGAGAGCTTAAAGCTCTGGGGAGTGATTTGAGAAAGTGACGGTAAACTGGCGGCAAGCTGACAGCCTTATGGCGGTGGCTCGAAGATATAGTAGATACATAGAGAGGAACACTCTCGGGTGCATCTGCTGCCCCTTATCGCTGCAGAACTCGGCTGTGCTGTAGGTCAGTTCATTGACCTTAGACGTGAATCGTCAAGGGTGCGGTGCGGGGGAACAGAGGTAAGACCACTCTATATCAATATGGAAGAAAGGAGGCACCTATGATCGCATTGGAAGACATTCGCTCTCTGATCGTACAAGGGCTATCTACACATGTGGGTAAAGAAGTCATTGAAATGAATGGTGGAATTCCAGTAGGGGGTTATTTAACCTATGATTTCTCAGATGGCTTCCATAGTACTCGTGGTTTCCCAGTCGTCACGCAAGGAAGTGACAAGCTTGTCAAGATGGAGACGGTTCAATTCACCGTGACATTCCTATCTTATGATCATGATCAGACGAGCCGAATTCAGAACGCATTAATGGCCAGGGATTGGTTCAAAACAGTGGGTCATACAGCATTGAAAGAGAAAGTTAACGTTGTCGTAGTGAAGATTGGATCAATAAGTAATCGTGATATTCAGGTGAATAAGGAATGGGAACGCAGACAAGGATTTGACGTACAATTCCGCACGGTCGATATCGTGGAATCGGATCTGGAATGGATTGAACAAACAAATATACAGAGGAGTTGAGGATATTGTCAGTAAGAAATGATGTAACCGTAACGATTGATATTCAACGTCCAACACCAAAGCTTGGTTTTGGCAAGCCGATGATTATAGGTTCGAGTGAAAGCGGGTTAGAATACACGACGTATGCTGACTTGGAAGGCGTGAAGAAGGATTTTGCTGAGAATACGGAAGTATACAAGGCTGCTTATGCCATCTTCAATCAAGGTAATAACTCACCTGCTGAGATCGCAATTATGCTTCATAAAACCGAGGGCGAAACGTTAGCAGATTTGCTAGATCAGGTGTTTGCTAAGGACGGGTACTTCCTAGTATCTACTTCCAACGAATTGACTGATATTACGGCTATTGCTGATGCTGTAGAGCAGAATGGAACGCGGGTGTTCTTGGCGAGAAGTAGTAACAAGGCTAACCTAGCTACAGTTAAGGCTAAGAAATATACACGTACAGCTGTATTCTATCATACGGAGTCATCTAACTATCCGGAGGCAGCATGGATCGGACGAGCAGCTTCAACACTACCAGGGAGTCTAACATGGAAAAACCTGACGTTACGTGGAATCATTCCGATGGATATCGACACCACAGAGCTAATGAGTATTCATGAGCTGGGTGCAAATACGTATGTGACCAAAGCGGGTGATGATGTCACGAGTGAAGGTATGACGGTTAGTGGTGAATACATCGATATTATTCATTCTCAAGACTACGTTACGCAAAGTATTGAATTAGCGGTACAGAAGCTGTTCAATCGAGAGGACAAGGTTCGCTACGATAACAATGGAATCTCTCAAATTGAGGGCGAAGTGAAGACGGTGCTGAAGCGTGCTGACTTGAATGGCATGATTGCTCATGATGATGACGATCTGCCGTTGTATAGTACGACCTTCAAACCTCGCTCCCAAGTCGATCCAGCGGATCGGGAGAAGCGGGAATACAATGACGGTTCATTCACATTCGAATTGGCTGGAGCCATTCACAAAACTAAAATTAGCGGCGTAATTAAGCTGTAAAGGGAGGCATTAATCATGGCAACAACTTATGATCCGATGGACCTGACCGTGACAATTGGCGGGGTATATATTACTGGATTCTCAGAAGATATGGTGGAATTCGAGAAAGATGAAGATGCTCAGACGGCCAAGGTAGGTTCGCAGGGCGATGTGGTGATGACCAAAGTAAACAATCCATTGGGAACACTTACCTTGACGTTATTTCCGACCAGTCCACAGGTTGCTTATTTAGATAAGTTAGCTCGGACAGGTAAGCTTGTTCCGATCTCGATTATTTTCAATGGTGAGCGTAAGGAAACGATTACGGTGACACAAGCTTTTGTTAAAAAGCCTGCGACTCGCACTTATGGTAATGAAGTGGAAGACCGTCAGTACGAAATTCAATGCCTTGACCATGAGGTCGAGTAAACTAAAGGAGACGATTATTCATGTTTAAACAGAAAAGCTATACATCTAAAGGTTTGGAAAAGGAATACATGTTCCAGCATCCAGGAGTACGGACTGTATCCAAAATCAAGGACGCAGCGATGAACAAACATGGTGTTGTTCTAGAGGAACGTCTGGCTGAAGAAGTGCTGAAGCATGTTGTCGTTAATCCTAAAATGAAAATTGATGATTTCTCCGATTACAAGGAATATACCGAAGTCATCAATGCAGCTTACGCCTTCATCTCCGGTCAAGACGAGGACGGTGACTCGGATGACAATCAGCAAGGCGGAAGCCCGCAGGAAGGCTAAAGAGAATTGGTTTATGTGGCGGCTCATGTTATCTGATATGAATATTTCCTATAGTGATCTAGATAAGATGGATAATGATGATCTCGCAGAAGCCAACGCAGCCTTGGATCTTTACATGGAGTATCAAAAAAAGGAAATGAATAAGAAATGAGCACCCATAGGGGTGCTTTTTCTTGTATAAGAGGTGGTGAATAAATTGGGTGACACAATCATCGGTAATGTTACGTATGCGATAAACATTAGAGTTCTTAGTATTGGACTGCAGGCAGCAGAAGACAAGACAAATAAGTTAACGGAGCAACTCAAAAAACTGAATGTTGCAGGTAGAAGTATATCTATAGGGAAGAAAGCAATAGCCGCAGCGGATGAATATTCCAATGCGATGACGACGATTCAACAAGCGACAGGTGCTACAAATGCACAGATGAAAGCGACGGAGGATATTGCCAATAACTTATACAACCAGAATATAGGTGAGTCTTGGGGAGATCTTGGAAGTGCTATCGCTACAACGATGCAAGTGACCAAACAAACGGGGAAGGATCTTCAGAATACAACAAAGAATGCATTGTTATTAAAGGATGCCTTTGGCTATGAAGTCACAGAATCTGTTAAGACCGCAGAGTCAATGATGCAAGCTTTCGGCGTTACCTCAGAACAGTCTATGGGACTATTAGTGCAAGGAGTACAAAGTGGATTAGATCAATCAGGCAAGCTTGTAGAGACAGCTAATCAATACTCTAAACCATTTCAGGAGTTAGGATTTACCGCTAATGAAATGTTCGATACTTTAGCTGCGGGATCGAATAACGGCAAGCTTAGTCTAGATGCTGTGGGATCTGCGATTGAGCAATTCAGTACACTTTCTACGAATGGATCAGATGAAACGAGAAAGGCATTTCAATCCCTCGGGCTGAATGCAGATCAAATGATCAGCACGTTTACCGCAGGTGGACCTCAAGCGAAGCAGTCGTTCTCAGGGATAATGCAGATGCTCTCCGAGATCGAAGATCCTATGAAGCGAAATTCTATAGGTGTGGCTCTAATGGGGGATCAATTCAAAAAATTAGATGCGCCTATTATTGCTGCTATGGGAACAGCTAGAAGCCAGTTTGATATGACGAAGGACACGATGGAACAGATGAATCAGACGAATTTTGAATCACCCGGAGAAGCACTTGAAACGATGGGGAGGCAAATTGAGACAGGTGTTCTTATCCCTCTGGGATTGATGTTTTTACCCTTGCTACAATTGGCTTCTGAAGTGGTAGGATTCTTTATTGATCATATTGGTGTTCTGGGTCCTGCTCTTAGTGGCGTCGCGCTGGTGATTATGACGGCTATGATTCCAGCTATATGGGGAATGATCGCTCCACTTTTACCTCTCATAGGAATTGCATTACTCGTTGGAGCAGCTGTAGCTGGTGTGATGCTGATTATAAAAAATTGGGGAACGATCCTACCTTGGATTTCTGAAAAACTAACCATTCTTATGGATTTTTTAAAAACTTGGGGACTAAGTTTATTAATGGTGTTTGGCGCTCCCATTGTTTCTCTTATTGCGTTTGTAATAAGTTATTGGAATCAACTATCAACATTTACTGTAGCGATATTTTCTGCTATTGGTGGTTTTTTTATGGGACTATGGGATAGTTTCAAGGTGATCGTAGCCTCGGCAGGGGAAATGATTGTAGCTCTCGTTACAGGGAATTGGGGTGAGCTTTGGAGAGTAATGATTGAGGTTGGGGCAGGGATTAAACAAACTATGTCTGACATGTGGGGTGGTGTTGTTAACAATTTCAAAACGGGAGTCAACGCGGTTGTTAGCATACTTAATGATATGATCACAAAAGTGAACACTGCTCTTAGTTTCCAGTTGCCAGAATGGCTAGGGGGTAAATCATTTAACGTAAATATCCCTCTTATTCCAACCTTTTCTATTAAATCTGAAGCGCCTAGTAATCAAAGTGGTGGCGGTAGGCCAGCTACTAATGGGAGTTATGCAAGCGGACTTAATTATGTCCCTTTTGACGGATTCATCGCTGAACTCCACAAAGGCGAACGAGTCATGACAGCAACCGAGAATAAATCCTATTCATCCGCAGATCCAGCAAGGAACTATCCAGCTAGAGTGGCATCAAGTAGTGGTGGAGTGTCCATTAATGTCACTGTACCAGTCACCGTGGAAGGTGGCGGAGATGTGAAGAGCGCACAGAATATGGGAGCGGTCGTAGCTCAAGAAGTCCAAAAGATACTTGAAAGTGTACTGCGACGTAATGGACTGGAGGCGAGTGGATAATGGCAATTCTCAACGGTCATTACATTCTAGTAGAGGATGAGAGTCCAAGCTTCGATGTGGATATTACAGATCAACCCGTAGAACGAGATATTGATCTGAGCGACCACGTACAGCGTAAAGCACGGACGCTCTCGATCAGTGGTGTTATCGTTGGCAAAGATGCAGCTCAGACGCGGGCTATGATTGTGAAAGCACAAGATCATGGTGAGATTGTTCGATTTACCGGTCGGACGACGTTTACGGGATTACTCTCGGGCTTTTCATCTAAGCACAGTTATTCGATAGCAGATGGATTTACATTCACGTTAACGATGAAGGAGGTTCGACTTGCGGTCTCTTCTGTCGTAGAGAAGCTACCTACAGTAATCAAAGCTCAGGCTGGGAAGATTACCAATTCAGGTGTGAAGCAGATCAAGAGTACCAAGCAGAGTCAATCGCAAGCCAGCACGAATCAAACAACAAAGAGCAACAACAAGGATAATAACAAGGTGCAAAAAGTGAAATTTGAGAAAGCTAGCTCATGGAAATAAGGGGGGAGGGCGTATGGAGTACATTGATATTGAGAAGAATCTGATTCCTTATCGGTTCGATCTTTCACTGGCAGATGAGGTGTTCACATTTGAAGTTCATTACAATGAAGAACATGACTTTTTTTCCGTTGATTTAGAGCGAGACGGAGAAGTATTAGTACTGGGGGAAAAATTGGTTTACGGCATGCCACTTTTCTACGATGTTATGGATAACCGATTCCCTAAGTTTTCTATCGTACCTTATGATGAGTCTGAGAACAGTATAGCCGTGACTTGGACAACACTCTCTGAGAGTGTTTTTTTATATGTCATAGAAGATGAGAAGGTGGAGGATGCGTAACTTTGGTCGGGTTGCAGAGCTGCTGATAGCTAATCGTACATTTTCGATGGATAGCTATGCTATGGAGGCGAAGGTTTCTTTTGACAATAATGCCTTGCCTAATGAAAGCGAGATTAAGATTTGGAACTTATCCGATAAGACGTTAAACAATATGAAGCAAGGTGAGATTGTGAAGTTGAATGCGGGTTATGTCGGAGATGTGGGTCTTATTCTACAAGGATACATTTCCAAGGCGCAGACGTTATGGGAAGGTGTGGACAAGGTAACGTCCATTTTTGTAGTGGATCGCTCGGATTCAGCGAAGGGTAAAGAGATCAGCATCGTGTATGCCAAAAATACAAGAGGTAGCTACATCATTAAGCAAATGGCCGATAAGATTCGTCTTCCTATCGCTCAGATGAGTCTCAATGTAGATTACCAGTATAAAGAAGGTTACACGGCAAAAGGGACTGCCGCTGACATTATAGCTAAAGTCGCTAAAGACTGTGGCACATCTGTATACATCAATAAAGGGAAGTTATATGTTCGAAGTCTACGGCGTGGTGGGGACAACGTGTTCAAATTATCTAAAGTGAGTGGACTGATTGGGACGCCGGAACGGTTCGAGGAAGCTGGATCGAAGGGGTTCAATGTACAATCCCAATTACAACATCGGATCACGACGGCTTCTGTTATTGATCTGACCTATTCGCAGTTTGAGGGTCGTGTGTATGTACGTAGTGGCAGCCATCATATTAGTCGCACCGGAGACTTCACGACAGAAATGGAGGTGATTATGTGAAAAATGATCCAGCCACTACCTTATCTCAAGTCATTCAGAGAATGATGGTCCAGCAAGTCAATGCTATTCATGTGGGTTTTCCTTGTCGTGTTGTTCATTATGATCAAGTGACATGCAAGGCTGATGTGCAGCCCTTGATTCGAGTATCCGAGGATGAACCCGCGATGATTCAAGGCGTGCCGACACTTGGACACAGATTCTTAGTCGGTGAAATAGAGACGGTATATAAGCCCCTTCTTAAGGTGGGAGATACCGTATTTGTTGTATGTGCAGATATGGAAATTAAGAATGTGATAACGGGGCAGATAGCTACTGTAGATACAGAGCGAAGCCATGATGTGAATGATGCAGTGATTGTGGGGGTGTTTGCATGCAGTCTTTAAAGTTAGATCAGACCGGTGACATTATCTTTAATCACGCAGGTGATTTAGAAACGTTGGAGGATACGATGGAAGTCGCACAATGCTGTCAGATTGGCATCGGTACGAATAAAGGGGAATGGTTCCTGAATCCAGACATGGGGATACCCTTCTCCAAATTTCTAGGCAAACAAATCAATGAGGAAGAAATGCGTGATGAGCTGACAGTAGGATTATTACAAGAGGAACGCATTCAGTCGGTCGATCGCATCGATTTTACGATCAATCAGAATTCGCGTACATTGCAGGTTACATTCGAAGCTACCACGATAGACGGGGAGCAGATTCAGGTGGAAGGGGTGAGTATAGGTGCTGGATAGAACGGGATTTAAGCGCAGACGGTTCGATGACTTATTCGCAGAAATGGAAGATAAAGCGAAGGAAACGTTCGGGGAAAAAGCAAATACATCGGAACGATCGCCACTGGGCATTATTTTGCGAATATTTGCATGGTTTCTCTCCAAGTTATGGGTGACAGCAGAAGATGTATACAACAGTAGCTATATTAATAGTGCAGAAGGTAGCAGTTTAGATCGACTTGGGCCTTATGTGGGGATTACGCGTGTGTTGGACCAATATGCGGTTGGAACTGTCCAATTAACGGGAACACCCGGACGAATTGTGGAAGATGGATTTCGATTGGGCACGGAATTGCAAATCTATTTCGATACGACAAGTCGTGTGACGCTAGATCAGAATGGCACAGCAGAGGTGGCTATTGAGGCTGTGAATTCTGGTCAAAGCGGAAATGTAGCTGCTTCAACCATTACCGTCATTGTGAATCCCAATCCAGATGTAACAGGTGTTGTGAACTTAGATCCAACTACGGGTGGTCGAGAGAAAATGAGTGATATGGAATTCCGAGATTTGTTCACGCAATCTGTCGCAGGGGGTGGGGCAGCTAGCATTGATGCTCTGATCGGTGCTCTGTTAAGGATTCGTTCTGTGAGGGCAGCAACGGTCATTCAGAATTTCAATCAGGAGCCGGATGCTTGGGGCCGTCCTCCTCATACTTACCAATGTTATGTATTAGGTGGGAATGACGATGAGGTGGCACAGGCGATTTTTAATACAGGTGCTGGAGGAATTGAGTCTTATGGGGACATTGTGAAGGTAGTCAAAGACATTGGTGGTTACGATCATGAGGTCAAATTTAGTCGGGCAGAAGAGGTTGCTCTGCAAGTCTCCGTCACTTTGATTAGAAATGAGCAGTATCCTGCGGATGGCGATGCGCAGATTCGTTCTGCGATTGTTCGTTATATCGGAGGGGAAGATGGAGGTAGCTATTACAATGGTCTATCCATGGGCGCACCCGCTGTATATAAGAAGCTAGTTAGTGCTGTGAATCAGATCGAAGGTATTGAGGATTTCACCTTGTCGATCGGCAAGGGTAATGTCTTAGTTGAGGATAATATCACTTTAGAGCGTTATCAAGTAGCTCAGATCCGAACAGCGGATATTGAGGTTAAACGTCATGTTTAGCGTGAAGGAGATGTTATCTCGGTTCGCAGATGTGTTCAATAAGAATCCTAATAGCAATATTGGGAAGTTGATCGGTATTCTTCATGGACAGATGAACGATTTGAACAGCACGTTAGTGAAGGTTCAAGAGTGGCGAAGTATTGATGAAGCCCAAGGGACGACACTGGACCGAATCGGCCAGAACGTCATTCAACCACGCGGAGCAGCGACGGATGAAGTGTATCGGGTGCTTCTCAAATCTAAGATCGCGAGGAATCTATCCAAGACGGATGTGAACACGATTATTCGAGTGTTGTCTCTTGCATTAGATAGTCACCACTCAGACATTCGTATTCAAGAGAAATTTATCGATCCAAGTGATCCTGAGCCTGCGGCACTCTCTTTAATCAGAGTGCCTATTAAAAGGCTGAACGAAGTAGGGTTGTCACCGATGCAGTTTGGACAGATTATTCAAAAAACCGTGGCAGCTGGAGTCCGTGTGGCACAGATTGAGTTAGCGGGAACATTCCGATTATCATCGGTTTACGACCAGTTACAACAGGATGCATTCGGACTAGCTGACCCAGACATGACGACAGGCGGTTCCTTAGGCACCGTGTATGTACCAGGTAACGACTATGGATTACCAATATAGGAGGGATAACATGGCATTTGATAAGAAAGCACCAGACTGGAAAGCTGAGGGCATAGAGCCACCACTATCCAAGCGGGAAATAGGATGGGAAGTAGAAGACAGACCCCCTGCAGCTTGGTTGAACTGGTATATGAATTCGACTTCTGAGTCGATTCAGGAATTGCAGACGAAGGCAGCAGAGAAAACCTATGTGGACGAGCAGATTAGTGAAGTGAGTAAAGGGATTGAAGTTGATATTCCAGATGCTTCACTGGCGCAAAAGGGTATCGTACAACTCAGTAATGCCATAGATGGCACACGCGAGGACGTAGCTGTAACAGAGGCGGCGATTAAGAAGTTAGCGGGTTCTATTGCTTCAACGGCTGCAAAGGTGACAGTAACAGACGTGGGAAACTATTACACATCAACAGAGGTCGAAGGGTCCCTGCAAGAGATCGGACTCACATTAAATGCTATGCGTGGATCTCTCATAGCCACGACAAACGCAATACTAGGAAGTTAGGAGGTGACTAGATGCCAAATATAGTAGATTCAACGGTTATCGCAGGTGCTCATGATATAAGCGGTAATGGCGGGCGGAAATTGGTTAGGTTGAGTAACGGGGTGTTATTTTCTGCCGTTAAAAGTGGCTCATCAGCCACTATATATAAATCTAAAGACAATGGGTTAACTTGGGTTCATTTTAAATCCAATGCTTCTGTGTTAGTGCAAGATGTGGCATTGGAGACAAACGGGATAAATATATATGTAGTTTACACAATGAATAATGATTATGTGGGGATGTACGCATATACGGAAACTGGCGTTAATCTAACTGGACCCAACAACGTAGACACAAGACAAACAGCACTCGGTAACATTTCCCTTGCTATCAATAGTGCAGGAACAGAACTGCATGCGGCATGGGCAAGTAAAAACGCAACCTACGCTAATAGTTTTAATATACGCTATGTAAAAGGGACGATTAATGCGAGTACAGGGGCGGTAACTTGGGGTGGGGTGGAACAGCAATTTATGTTCAATTCAACAGGTTATGATATTAAAAATCCTACGATTACTGTCCTTAGTAGTGGTTACCCTCTAATAATAACAGAGCGACTAGCAAACAATGGTAATGGGATAACGTACAATGCCTATAATGGATCGTCTTGGTCTAGTAGTAACCATCCGGTATCAGGTGGGATATATCCTCAGACATCTATATCGTCTACGTTCGTACCACAATCCATAAATGGATTAGTTAATGGGCTGGTGGGCATGGCGTGGCATGGAAAGGATTCCACAAGTGCAGGGGTAGACTTCATTCGTTTTAGCAAATCTACTGACGGTGCGAAATCTTGGTCAACTATGCAAAGAATTGTCGTCGGAACCAATCCATCATTATCTTCAAATAGAAGTGGAAAGTTACTTATTACCTATCAAGATGCTACAGGAGTTAGGGTAATAGAGTCGGAAAACGATGGGGAAACTTGGAGTTCACCGACCGCACCAGCCGCAGGAACAAACCCATCATCTTTGGTTGATTTAACGATGGATGTGTCCGAACCATTAACTATTCGTAAAGGTGCATCAAGTGTCCTTTTCAGCGGTTCATGGATAGAGACAACCAACTCAATACCGTCAGGGTTCATAGGCGCGAAAGACAACAAATCTAACCTATTAACCTATGCCATCACAACGGATGGAGCCATGTCGACGATCACCGAAAAAGTTAACGGCGTTGTAGTCGGCACGAAGACCGCGACGAGTGGTCAGAACTTAACCGTGGGGCTTACACAGGCGCAATGGGATGCCGTCAAGTATGGGAAGTATAAGGGTACATCAAGTGGATTAAACACGCTCACTGTCGAAATGGGTTCAAACATATGGACGTACACATTCGATAAACGATTAGCAGCTACAGACGATGTATTGAGTGCTGTTAAGGCGACACAGGACACGCAGACTACGTTCCTGCCAGCGGTGAAGTCAAGGTTAGGTGAGGCTATTCGTAGTAAAGGTGGAACAGTAAGCAGTGCGGATTCATGGGATGCGATGATTAATGCGGTTGGCGCTTTGCCAGAGGGTGCTAAATATGCAGAAGGTACTGTTACCGTGATTCAATTGCCAAGTAGTTACAGTTATATTTCTATACCATTCACAAGTTGGGAAGTTAAGACTTTAATAATGTGGAGTGATGCCCTCCTTCGATTCCATTTTGCACGAGTAGTTAACGGGACAAGGACTGGTCCGTGGATACAAGTATTAAGCAATGGCACTGGTACGAATGGCGGTTCGACCTTCAAGAGTAACCTTAATCCAGATAACCTGAATTTCGTTTACAGCGATTTTGGCGCAGGTAACGGGGGACAGGTTTGGAATTATATACTTTTAAATAGATAAAAGGGAGGATACCAAAATGTCTGAAATAGGTAAACGAATATTTTATGAATTAGATAGTGGATACCCAATTATAACAGTGCCAGAAATGCGAGGTGTGTTTGAATCTAGAACGGTGGATGAAGACATCCATATGTATGCGATTCTTAGGGATAGAGATAGACAATCATTCGGTTTGCTTGAACTGGAATATGGTCAGTACGCACAAGATTTTTACGAGTCCAACAGTAATTACCGAGTGAATCCAGAAACAAAGGAATTAGACTTTAGTTATCCCGATCCTAACGAATCGGAACCAACAGAACCAATATATCAGACACCTTTATCTGAACAGGTTAAAGCCCTAGAGGTGAAGAACGTAGAACTTGAAACAAAGATCGCGACTTCGGATAGAGAGAACAAGAACGCACTATTTGAAATATATAATTTACTAGGCGGTGAGTGACTTGAATGTCATGAGCCGCCTATTATTTTGGCTACTCATGAAAACGGCGAAGGGAGGTGGAATGAATATGGTAATCGTAATGGTATCTCTAATCATTTGGGGTGACATCACCTTTGAACAAGTGCCAGCTAAACAGCAGGGCGCAGTTAAGGCAAAGCTTGAAGCACAGGGACTTAATGAGAATGGACAACCTATAGAAGCAGTTTAGACGACACGCCGTACATGGAGCGTGTTTTTTTATGCCCTCATACCAATGAGGGCAATTTTTTCATATAAGGAAATGGGGGAGATCAATGGACGAAACGACAGAGATTTTACAACGTTTAACTCGGGTAGAGACCAAACTGGATGCTCAATTGAACGCGAAAGATATTGCTCAGGAAGCGTTGAGTTCAGCTAAATCAGCGCACCATCGACTTGATGAGATTGAAGATAACCAGAAGTGGTTGTGGCGTACTATCAGCGGATCAATAATAGCTATTGTGATGGCTGCAATAGTGACTGCTATTAAAGTGGGAGGGCTGTAAATTGAACAATAATGAATTTATCTTAAAAATTGCTGCATATGCCATAGAGGACTATCGCAATTGCGGCGTTCCTGCATCTCTCACCATCGCGCAAGCTGCGCTAGAGTCTGCATGGGGTAATAGTGGTTTGACGACTAAGGCAAATAATCTTTTTGGTATCAAAGGAAAAGGGACTGTGGGCAGCATTACCATGCCAACGACCGAATATGTAGGAGGCAATCCAATCAAAGTGGATGCGGCATTCCGTGCATATCACAACTGGGGAGAGTCTATTGCCGATCATTCCCAGCTGATTACGAATGGCGTATCGTGGAATCGAAATCTTTATGCCAAAGTCCTGAATAAGGATGGAAAAACAGCCGCCAAGGAAGTAGCTGTTGCGGGGTATGCGACAGATCCCAAATATGCGGACAAGCTCATTGCCATTATGGATACGTACAATTTATATCAGTATGATTTGAAACGTAACGACGAATCTATAGAGAAGCCGCAGGAAGGTGGCAAAATCGTAGGTGTTCAAATCGCACAATTAGTAAAAACGATAGAGGAACAAAATAAGCGGGTGGTAGCCATGGAGAAACGTCTCAATATGTCTGGACAAGAGGATTACGTAAGTAACTATACGGATGCTGTTATGGCTGCTAAGAGTGTGAAAGCAATTACGACTTCAGCAGATAAGTCCAAGTTAGAGCTGAACATGATCCAGATGATTTATAATATTGGGTTGTTTGATCCATGTGTACTCACAATGATGAAGAACCATTTGAAAGGGGAGAAATAATGATGAACAAGCGAAGATGGCGTAACGGGGCTTTGTGGGCTAGTATTGTATCGCAATTACTGCTATTGGTGCAGTTGTTTGGACATGTAACCGGGATGTACGAGTTAACGGAGCAAATGTCTGGAGATGTTCTCACATTGATGAATACGTTGCTAGGGTTATTAGTTATCCTCGGTATTATTTCTAATCCGACCAGACCGGGCAGCTCTGGATATAACTTGTGATATGTGAAATCACAAATTCACAAATTATAAAATGGCTCTAATTCATAATCAGTGCTTGCTTAAAATAGAATCCTATGCTGATCGTAGCTTCGATACTGGAATTGTTCTGGAGAAGCGTAGCATTCGCCGAAAAGCTTTCCCTTGGAAAGCTACTTCGAAAGCATACGCTTTGCCCCTGAATTTTCACCGCAACAGCGATCGTAAGGACAATCCATCCGCGTAGCGGTCACTTATCAATACTATATATTTTTTAAGTACTCATTCTTTTAATCTCCTGCATATAATGCAATCCATGACTCCTCTGACATTAATAGCTATTCTTAAATTTACAAACACAAATAAGAGCTATGCAGAAGCATTTTTCCCGTAAAACGTATTTTCCAATTATATAAATCCATAATATGGTATCCTGTTATTATTGGATAATGAAAGGATGATACACATGATGTTTTCTTTGTTAGCTATATTGATTCAGCTCGTAACCATTTCCTTTTGGATATTTATCATTTACGTTGCAATCACGTTAGTTAAAAACTCAAATTCAAACAAAAGATCCCTTCAAAATATTGAGAGAGAACTAAAAGAAATCAACGAGAAGACGAATCGAAGTTAACTCACGAAAAAAAAAGAGCTGCGCTAAAGCAGCTCATAAACTTTATATCCCCTTTTAATATCGCTCACTCATTTTAAGTATCCTTCGCGTTCTAATAATCTTTACTCAGGCATAATCCACACAATTTCAAATATACGCACGTAGAAATTTTTGCCGCGACATTGCAAGATGACATGGTCTGGTTTGCAGTCACATACAATGCCTTCGACTTTTCCACGAGTTGTTTCCAACAAAACACATTTTCCTATTAGGGATTTCAATGTCTCCACTACACAATGGTCAACGGGATGTACGACTAATGGCTTATGGTGCATATGTGGCTGCATATGTGGTGGCATGTTTGGCTGCATGCTTGCTTGCATGTTTGGTTGCATATTCGGTTGCATGTTCGGTTGCATGTTACGTGTCATTTGATAATGTTCCAGAACAATCACTCCTTAGGTTAGGTTGCTGTTTTGATCTTAAGGTAATGTATGACAGTTGCCTAGGATTGGTGATTTTATTCTGGGTGGTTAGTTGTTATTGTTTTTTATATCCCATTTGTTTACGTTATTAAATTGTCCGACATTAGCGGGTCTACCTTCACTGATATCCTTAGAAACAGCCTGTAAACGTTTCTCAGAATATATGGCTAGAGAAGGAAGATCCTTATGTAGTAAAGCCTGTAGTTGATTGTAAATCTCAAGACGTTTTGCGGGATCAGTTTCGTTTTCACCTTTGGCAATGAGCGTATCTACCTGTGGGTTATTATAGTTAAGGAAATTATTTTCATTATCGCTTTTAAACAGTGTGAAATATAAGCTGGGTTCAAAATAATAATCACGATTAAAGATAGTTAAATCGTAATCCCCGTTGTCTACTTTTCCGATCAAAGTACCAAAATCGAATTTTTGTATTTTCACATTCACGCCAACTGCAATTAAGTTCTGAACTATTATCTCGGAAGCCTGTTCGCGAAGTTTGTTACCTGAAGGGACAAGCAGCTGAACTTCACGTTTCGAATCCCAATTAGCTTCTTTAAGCAACTGCTTTGCCTTTTCAGGATCATACGTATATAACGGGGTATCCTTGGCGTAGTAAGGATGATTGTTCGGGATCCCTCCATCGATGATATCTGCCTGACCTTTAAACAGTTGGTCAACGATCAACTGACGGTTAAGCGCATATGCAAAAGCTTGACGTACTTTAGGATCGGTAATTTTCGTTACATTGAAAAAAAGCTCTGCTGGCTCTGATGGCGTACTTGATGAAAGGTTGATGTTAGATAAATTCTTGACAGTTCCATAATCTGTGATCGGAATAAGTCCAACAGGTAAGGAGTTTAATTGAATTTCATTGGTTTGTAGTTGAGCTACCAGATTTGTTGCAGGCAGCACCTTAACGATGACCTTATCCAGCTTAGCAATATCGCGATAATAATTTTCATTACGCACCGCTTCAAAATATTGGTCTTTGGCAAACTTGGAGTATTTGAATGCACCGATGGTTACGGTAGGATTCTGGAAATAGGGATCGGTAGCCAGTTGTTCGGGATTGATATCCTTTAAGATGTGCTCCGGCAAAAAGTTAATGTTCGTACCAAATTTCTCTTTGAAGATATTAGAGTCGATAGGTGTCTTGCTTTTTATTTCAAAGGTGTGTTTATCAATAATCTTAAATCCGGAAATTTCAGTTTGTCCCGCAGGGATTTTACCCGCATCATCCAAGCCTTCTACAAAAGCAATTCGAATGGTACTTTCAACTTGGGGATTCAGCGCGGTTTTTAATGTGAAAGCTACATCGGCTGCCGTGAAGGGCTCGTTGTCATTCCATTTAGCTTCAGGATTCAACTTAACGATAAAGGTTTGGTTGTCTTTTGTTTCAATAGATGAAGCAATCTTAGGGATAAATTCAAATGATTCCGTTAGATCTAAGAGTGAATCGTTGATGATGCTAAGTACAGTTTGGGATGCAGAATCTCCTTGATGGTTAATTTGGTTTAAAGTAGTAGGAGAATTAACAATCCCAATGGAAACTATCTTTGGCTTTGCAGTTGTTTCTGCCTTTTCTGCTGTAGGATATTGCTGGGCATCTGCTTTTTTTGTGGTTTCCTTAGTTGAGCCACATGCAGAAAGGATGATAACAAACATGGCTAATAAGCTGATGAATAGAATGCGGTTCATTGATTTCATTGAAAGATCCCCTCTGTTGATCATATTTTTAAAGTTGTAAGTACCTTATAGTGAGAGTTCAAAAAGTCGACTATTCAGCATGATAGCTTATGCTTACGATGCTGCGTTTTTTCAAAACGCCTCAGAAGGTGAGTTAAGGGCCGAAGAAGGAGTAGCGGAGTTACACGTTTTCGAAGAAAATGACCTTCGTAAGCATGCGCTCGCAAACCTACATGAGCAACGGACTTCGAGGGTTGAACTCAGATTCGATGCCGAATAATCTTCTTGCGTTACTTCGTGATCAATAGATGACTTTTTGAACAACCTCTTATTGCTTGGGATCTAATGCATCTCGAAGTCCATCCCCCATGAAATTAATAGCTAATACTGTGACCAAGAGAATAGACCCAGCAGGCACCCACAGCCAAGGTTGATTGGTTAATACAGTTAAAGATTGAGCATCGCTGAGCATGTTCCCCCAACTGGGTGTTGGCGGTTGGATCCCCATTCCGAGAAAGCTAAGCCCTGCTTCACTAAGGATAGCAGCAGCTATACCGAACGTGGCGTTGACAATAACGGGACCGAGGGCGTTGGGCAGAATATGACCAAACATGATACGCCGAGGACTAAATCCAAGGGCGATTCCAGCTTTTACATAATCCAATTGCTTGAGCGATAGCACACTTCCTCTAACCAGACGTGCTACTGTAGGCCAAGAGAATAAGGCTAGAACGAGAATGATGGTGGTAAGACTTGAGCCCAATATACTGACGACGACCAAGATGACCATTAAATAAGGAAAGGCCATAAAAATGTCGGCAAGACGCATCACGATCATATCCATCCAGCCCCCATAATAAGCGGAAATCAAGCCAATCGTGGTCCCTATAGTGACGTAGATGGACACGGTGAGAAAGCCGACGATCAAAGAAATTCGAGTCGCATAGATAAGCCGGCTTAGAACGTCTCTTCCTACTTGGTCTGTTCCGAGCCAATGAACAGAAGAAGGGGAGGCTGAGAAGATAGTAGTCACTTCATTGGGATTATGCGGCGTTAACCATGGTGCGAACAGTCCAGTACATACGAGTAGGATGATAAAGACAAGTCCTGCAACGGCCAACCGGTTTTTCCTGAAGCGGTGAATGATCTGCTGGATGTAGCGTTCCTCCGGCTCCGATTGTATGGTTTGACCAGAGTCCATTGTTCGCCTAGTTGATTTCATTTGGATATCGGTTATGGACATGTGCATGCCCCCTTTCTAGTTATATTTGACACGTGGATCTGCTACGAAATACAGAATATCCATGAATAAATTGGTTGCAAGTACAATAATCGCAGCTATGAAATTTAAGCCCATTAGGGTGGGATAATCCCTAGATAATATGGATTGCATGGTTAGCTGCCCTATGCCAGGCCATTGGAAAATTTGTTCAATAATAATACTTCCTCCAAGTAGGAGGGGGATTTCCATACCGAACACGGTGATGATTGGAATAAGCGCATTACGCAGTGCATGTTTATTGGTTACGATAAACGCATGCAAACCCTTGGCGCGGGCTGTCCGTAAATAATCCTGTTTCAGCACATCGAGCATACTTGCACGTACATATCTTATTTTTTTACCGATAATAGCAATCGTAAGTACGGAGACGGGAAGAATGAGATGCTTAATTCTATCCGCTAAGCTGCCATCACCGCCAATTGTCAGCATCCCACCCGTAGGTAATATTTTGAAATGAAGTGCAAAAACATAGATTAGACCTAATCCAAGAAAAAACTGTGGAATAGAAGTCCAAATAAAGGATAAGCCAGTCATGATGTAATCGAATCGAGTGTTTTGTTTGACCGCGCTTAGAATTCCAATGGGAATGGCTATTAACACGCCGAGTGTTAAAGAGATCGAAGTTAACATAAGTGTGGGTCCAATACGTTCTCCGATGATATGCGTAACAGGAGCAAAGGAGCTGAAGGAGTAACCGAAACCACCGTGAAGTAAATGCCAAAGCCATTTGAAATATTGAATGATGAGGGGATCGTTAAGTCCTAGCATCTCTTTCTTTGCTTCCACTAACTGCTGGGGTGTATTGGGATCAATGAACATATCGACGGGATTACCAGGTGCTAGATTAACAATGCAAAAGTTGAGAATGGTAATGCCTAGTAATACGGGAATCGCAATAAGTACGCGTCTCACAATGTAATGGAGCATAAGAAGGTTCCTCCTTTTCCTAGCCTTAACCTAAGGGATAATGACATGCAACCGTATGTAGGACACCCGTGAGAGGCGGTTCTTCATGCTTGCATTTTTCCTGCATGTAAGGACATCGTGTATGAAATCGACATCCCATAGGTGGGTTTGCGGAACTTGGAACTTCACCCTGTATAATGATTCGTTCTTTATTACGTAGCTTGGGATCAGGCAATGGACTTGAATTCAATAAGATATGGGTATAAGGGTGCTTGGGATGATTGAATAAATCGGTTTTATCTGCTAGCTCTACGATTTTTCCGAGATACATAACTGCCACTCGAGTGCTAATATATTTGACTGTACCCACCCCATGCGCAATGAACAAATAAGTAAGATTCAACTCTTTTTGTAAATCTTTAAGCAAATTCAAAATTTGAGCTTGAATAGATACATCGAGTGCAGAGACGGGTTCGTCACATACAATAAATTTCGGCTTTAAAGAGATAGCTCTTGCAATCCCAATGCGCTGCCGCTGCCCGCCAGAAAATTCGTGAGGATAGCGATTCTTGTAGGAGCGAGGCAAGCCCACTGCATCCAATAATTGATCTACATTTTGCTGTACCCTGCTAGGATCGACAAGCTTGTGTACGATAAGGGGTTCAGATAGAATATCATTGATCTTTTTTCGCGGGTTTAACGAAGAATAAGGATCTTGAAATATAATTTGTATCTGCTTACGAATCGGCTTTAATTTTTGATTAGAATACTGAGTGATATTTTCATTCCTGAAAAATATCTTACCCTCGCTGGGATTCTCAAGTCGTACTATAGAACGACCAATGGTGGATTTACCACACCCGGATTCTCCGATAAGTCCTAATGTCTCCCCTTCGTAGATATTGAGACTAATATCGTCAACCGCTTTGACATGTCCTACTGTCCGCGAGAAAATTCCCTTTTTAATGGGGTAGTAGGTTTTTAATCGCTCAATTCGGACTAATGGAGTCTGAGTAAGCGTGTCTTTAACTTCTATCATTTCATCCCCCCCTGTAATGAGCTGACTTATTTCATTCAAGTCACATTCCTAATACAGCCAGCATTTCACTTGGTGATTAGGCTTTATTGTCTTTAACTCCGGCTGCTCATGAATGCATTGCTTCGTAGCGTGTTCACAGCGGGAATGGAATCTGCAACCTTGAGGCATCCGCTGTATGGAAGGTACAGATCCAGGGATACCGAATAATCGATCGTTGTCGTCATCCCCCGTACCTGGAATGGATTGTAATAATCCTTTTGTATAAGGGTGGAGCGGTTCCTCGAATAAGGAGAAGACATCGGCTTCTTCGACGATTTGGCCTGCATACATCACGATCACTTTGTCAGCCATTTCTGCAACGATGCCCAAGTCATGTGTGATCAGCATAATCGCCGCACCGCTTTCTTCACGTAGCTCCTTCATCAAACTCAAAATTTGAGCTTGAACAGTGACATCAAGCGCAGTAGTAGGTTCATCTGCAATAAGAAGCTTGGGTTTGCAAGCAAGCGCTATAGCAATCATGACCCGCTGGCGCATACCACCAGATAACGTATGTGGATATTCCTTTAGAATGGCTTCGGGACGGGAAATACCTACCTTAGTTAGCATTTGAATGGCGTAAGCCTTAGATTCCTTACGATTAAGCTTCATATGTAGTCGGATCGTTTCTATTAATTGACTGCCAATAGTAAAAACCGGATTAAGCGAGGTCATAGGTTCTTGAAAAATCATTGCGATCTCTTTACCGCGTAGTTGGCGAAGCCCGGTCTCGGACAACTCAGCTAGGTTGGTCCCATTGAACCAAATCTCCCCCTGCTGAATGCGACCTTCCTTCCCAAGCAGGTTCATGATGGATAAGGATGTAACGCTTTTCCCGCAGCCTGACTCTCCTACGATTCCGATGGTCTCACCCAGCTGCACTTGAAAACTGACTTTATCGACAGCTGTCACATCGCACGTGTCGGATCGAAATACCGTTTGCAATCCATTGACCTTCAGTAAGTTATCCATCCAACCACTTCACTAGCTGTTGTTTACTCATCGCTGTTCCTCCTTTAGTTATATTCCAAACAATTATTCACATAATTTAACTGTGAATAATGGGTTTAATATAACATAAACATAAAATTACCATTTAATAGAAATCTTCTATTAAGAAAGAGGGGAACTCTATGATAATGCTTACAAGCCTGAGCAGATACGATTGTCTGATGATCGCGATTCGCTTGAAACATTTAAGAAACGATAATGATGACGGAAACATAAAGATGTTCTATACCAGAATAGAAGATCCTTATTGAACTCCAATTGACTAAACTGGAAAATATATGATAATTTTAAAACAAATTTTAATACCCCATATAACCGATGAGAGTATGGAGATGATTAGAATTTTAAACAATGGTGGTTGATTGCTGTATTAATACCCATTATTCAAGTGGGTATAATACAAATTATATTTGGAAGGTGGAAAAAGAAATGAGTAGCTTAAATTGTCTTGTATGCAAGTCTGATTTTAGCGTAGAAGAAGATGCAACAACGGGGGAGATCGTTGAATGCTCCTCATGTGGTCAAGAGCATGAAGTACATGCCGTTCACAATTTAATCACTATAGCACTCGCTCCGGAAATTGAAGAAACTTGGGGTGAGTAAAGGAGTTGGATGATGAGTAAACATACAGATGTTTTAATCTGTGTCACCAAACTACGCGAGGAAGAAAAACGTATATCTGATTTTCTTAAAGAGGATGGTTTTCATGTTGAGATTAATCTTGATTCCATGGACTTACCCTTGGAAACAGACAGATCTGAGCAAGTTGGGTTAGCGCTCATAAGGTGCCTTTCTCAAAAAAAGGCATTAAGTCGCTCAACCCTATTGGAGTTAGCAGGCATTGAAACGGTCAATTCAGTTAAGGCGATTACGATTTGTACGAATAAAATTCATCAATCGATTGTATTTCAACAAGCTAATATTCCGCAGCCAAGATTTAAGGTGGCTTTTACATCATCCAATATAAAAGAATCTTTTGAAGACTTTGGTAACGTATTTGTTATCAAACCTGCGAGCTCATCCTGGGGAAGAGGAATCGCGAGGATTGTGGGACAAGATTGTTTAGATGCATGGACTGCGGCAAGGGAATCTTTGGATCCCACGCAACAATCCTTCCCTGTATTGATTCAAGAATTTGTGGATAAGGGGGATTTCGATATCCGGGTCGTGATTGTGGGAAGTAAGCCCATTGTGGCTTTCCGCAGAGTATCCATCGACAACTGGAAAACCAATACACATCTTGGTGCTGAAATAGAACCGATGGATATTAACCACGAGATTGGATCTATATGTAACAAACTGATTGATATTTTGGGAGAAGGTATCTATGGATTAGATCTATTCTATGATTTCAAGAATAACTGTTATCTCGTATGCGAAATTAATCAAAATCCTGAATTCTCCAAGTCATGGAAGATCCATGGTGTCGATGTTGCGGATCATATTGCACAATATCTTAAGAAAAAAATAGCGTTGAAAAGTAAATTTGCTCAAATAATAAATTAATAATGGAGGAGGAACAATGGCAGATTCCGTGATCAAAAAAGAAAATTACTTCTCGCTTTCATTTGTATTATCTAGAGTTCTTAATTCAGGTGTCATTATGAGTATTGAAAAGAATGAGAATGAATTAAAAGGTTTAGAGAAGAGCATTAGCAAGATAACCAAGGCTAAACACGTAGCCTTATTCAATAGCTATACAGGTGCCGTACATGGTGCATTATGGGGACAGAATATTGTACATGGTTCATCTACTCGACTAGCGAAAGCGAGTGATCAGGAAAGAAAATTTTTGAATTGGTTAGGGATTAATTTAGAGTCTGATCTAGAACTTGGACATGGTTATGCAACCATTTCAGTGAATTGGGAGAATCTCAATGACTTGGAAGCCTTGGTTGTATCCAAAACGACAGATGCTCAAGCACTAGTATTAGATTTTACGGATTTAGGGTTTGGTCCTTGTGCAGCATTAGCGGTGAATGACATTTCTGTTTGGAAGAAAGCGGAGAGATTAAAGATTTTTGGTGCTTTTGATTTGAAAACGATGTGGACGCAAGAAGAAAGTGATTCTGAAATCGAGCCAGCCATCCAGTTTAACTATCGATTAAGCCCCCTAGTGGGGGCATGTGTGAAATTAACATTGCTAAGGAGGAACCACGAGAATGAAGACAGATTTCATACAAAAGCTGTTGGAACTTCCTTCAGATGATTGGATAGGCGCTGATCTGGCATATAAGGGTGGCCCTGCTGTCATCCCTGAGGATGTAAGAAAAACTAATTTCCCAATCATCACTAAGGAAGATGTCATGCAGATGTTAATCTCGATCCAGCAAGACCCAGATCGTGTGATCGATGAATTTACGGAGAAGTATCGTCATTATGTGGGAGCCAATTATGCGATTTCTACAGCAAGCGGTACTTCTAGTCTTCACCTTGCTTTAGTGGGAGTGGGGGTGCAACCAGGCGATGAGGTCATTCTACCAGCGTTTACGTTTATTGCTACAGCTCAGGCTGTTGTGGCTGCAAAGGCGATTCCCATATTTGTGGATATTGATCCACAAACCTATTGCCTAGATCCCGCCAAAGTAGAGAAGGCGATCACGAGTAGAACGAAAGTGATCATGCCAGTCCATGTACATGGCTTGCCAGCAGACCTCACGCAATTAAGCCAAATCAGTAAGAAATATTCTTTACGCTTGGTTGAAGATGCTTCCCATGCTCATTCGGCTTCGATTGGTCATCAAATATGTGGCTCCATCGGTGATGGAGCTGGTCAAAGTTTAATGGCAGATAAGAACTTTCCTGTTGGGGGAGAAGGCGGCATAGCCTTTTTCAAAGAGAGGGAAGATTATGAGAGAGCCTTGGCTTTTCTCGAAGATTCGGGTATTGATTACAGAATGTCTTGGATTGCAGCCGCTTTTGGGATAAGTCAGTTGGAGCGTCTCCCGTATTATGATGCTATCCGAGCAAGAAATGCAGGATATCTTACGAAGGTCCTTTCGGAGACAAAGCTCTTTAGAGGACCGATAGTACCCGAGGGTTCCAAGCACAGCTATAACATGTACAGAATCAAGATATCTCCAGAAAACTTGGGTTTAGAAGATTTACTTGATTATAAAGTAAAGGATGCGATCCAAGAACTGGCGATGAGTGAAGGTGTTTTTGCAAGAGAATGGCAAAATGTTCCGATCCCCGGGCATCTTCCTTTTAAGAACAAGATTGGCTTTGGAAACGGCTATCCATTTACATTATCAGGTCGTAGTGATTTAGGTTATGACATCCACAACTTCCCGGAAACGCTGAAGATGTTGCGGTCTACCTTAACGATATGCAGAGAATTAAGATCACCCATTGAATATGAAAGAATTCAAGCTTACGCCTTAGTTTTCCAAAAAATTGATGCAAATCCGGACATCATTCGTCAAATCGTAGAAAGAAACACGAATGATCCAGTTCTGTATGAAAGGGATGCTAGATTAGGATGAGTACATCTGAATATCGTGTGAAACGAGTAGCCATTCTAGGCGGAACTGGTTTTACAGGCGCTGAAATATATCGGTTGTTAAGCAAACATCCCTTTTTAAAGGTGGAATTTGTCTCTTCGGAATCTAAAGCTGGAAGCCCCGTAGATAAACATTTCATGGCGTTTAGACATGGGAAGAAATCGAATGCGCTCAAATTCAGTAAAATTTCAGACCTAGATGGTAAATATGACATTGTGTTCTCTTGTTTACCAACGGGGGTGCTACCTCAATTCATTAATCAAATATCTTTGCATGCGGATTATATTTTTAATGTTAGTGGAGATTACAGAGTTACGGATCTGGATCTCTTACAGAAGCATTATCCCGAAACGCTAAAGCATGAATTTAACGGCTCTAGTTATTACTATATTCCTGAGTTTAGTAGAATCGATCACCAAGTGAAGGTTGTAAACCTTCCGGGCTGTATGGCTGTGGCAACGATTTATACTTTATATCCACTATTGGCCCATGACCTAATCGAGAATCGTATTGTATCCGATGCTAAAACAGGTTCTAGTGGAGGAGGGAAAACGACGACCGAGCATCATGCTGAGCGTACGAATAATTTTCGACCGCATAAAGTACATGGGCATAGACATAAGCCAGAGATCGAATTTGCTTTCAAGACGTATTTTCAAAAAGAAATTGATCTGCAGTTTTCTACGTATAGCCTTGATCTGCCAAGAGGCATCATGGTTACGTCATATTCGGTTCTAAAAGAAGGTGTTTCAGAGATTGATGTGAAAAAGGCCTTTTACAGCACTTATGCATCTACACCGTTTATCCATTATTTCAATTCCAACGTTGGGCACAATTCTAATCCTATGATCAAAACCGTAGCGGGAACGAATTACGCGGAAGTGGGTGTGTATATTGACGGGAAGAATTGTGTATCGATCTCGAGTATAGATAATTTAATAAAAGGTGCTGGAGGACAAGCGATTCAGGCGGCAAATCTCTATATGGGTTTCCCAGAGGAGACAGGACTGCAATCTGAATTGGAAGGAGTATGGCCTTAATATGGATCACTTATACGTTATTAAATTAGGAAGCAGTACCCTGGTGAACCATCCAGAAATATTTGAGGAAATTGCTGAGATTGTACACCGAGGTGGCAAGATTCTTTTGGTGGCAGGTGGTGCTGAAGGGATTAAACAAAAATATAACAATATCGATCGAGAAATACCGTTTCTTACGTTAGTAAGTGGGGATGAAGTTCGGTACTGCTCTCCTGAAGAAATGCCCATCATCCGAGCTGCGTATGATGAAATAATTATCCCGATCGTCAATGAAAATCTGAGAAAACACAAGCTTAACGTATTCTCACAATCTGGTGGAGAGAATGACATTGTCTTTGGAACCAAAGCCAAACCTCTCAAAGTATTAAAGAACAATAAACCTGTCATTGTCAGAGATTCATTATTTGGTAACTTCACAGGGTGTAATGTGGATTTCTTGAAAGCTACATTAGCTACATTTGATGTCGTGTGCCTTACACCTCCGATCATAGATAAAGTGCTTGGAGCGTTCATTAATATTGATGCTGATGTGCTGGCAGCTCATTTAGCGATCGAGTTAGAAGCGCAACATCTAAGGTTTGTGACTAGTACCTACGGAATACTTGAGAACGTAGAAGATGAAAGATCAACCCTCTCGGATGTTTACTTAGGTGACGAAATCCATTCGATTACAGGAAGAATGAAGCAAAAGGTACGGGCTGCAAATTTAGCCATTCAACATGGGATTTGCGATGTATGTATTACCGGACCTCATACGTTAGAGGGTACAGGTAAAACTTGGTTTTGGAATATGGAGAAAGACCTCAATGATATGGACTTATTGAATAAGGTTGTGCGTATCCCCTCGATTTCCCAAGGTGAACATGAGCTAGCTCATTATTTGTTGGATACCATTCAATATCCAGGCGTTTCGGGTCGGATTGATGAAGTCGGTAATATCGTTTTTCAAAAAGGAAATGGACCTAATAAGCTATTGCTTCTAGGGCACTTGGACACGGTTCCGCATATTTGGAAAGTCGAAAGTGACAGCCAAGGAATTACAGGTAGAGGTGTAGTAGACGCCAAAGGATGTTTCGTGAACTTCGTTCATATGTTGAGAGATGCGGAGGTACCTTCGGATGGTACTTTACTGGTCATTGGTGCGGTAGAAGAGGAAATATCGTCTTCTAAAGGAGCCCATTATATTAAAGATCATTACAGTGCCGATGCCGTGATTATTGGTGAACCCAGCGGGGAAGGGAGTCTAACATTGGGCTACTATGGACTCTATAAACTTGAGATTACCATTACTCGCCCCCAAGAACATACGGCTGCCAAAGATGCGCTGAGTGTCATCGATCAATTACATGTGGTTGTCGAGGACATACGTTCAAGGGTGCAGAATATTGACCCTCAATGCCTATCGTCACTCATTGATATCCAACACACCAATGAAAAAGGAATACTCACGGTAAGCGGAATATTGAATTTTAGAATTTCACCTCCTGCCGGTAAAGATTACGCGTCGAAGATTGCGTTGGATTTTGGTGACGAGGTGATTGTGAAGGTCTTACGCGCTACACCTGGATTTGCTAATCCACGTAATTGTGTATTGGTTAAAGCGTTTGTTCGTAGCTTCGCTAAGGAAGAAAAGTCCATTCATTATATTAAAAAACGAGGTACCAGTGATATGAACACACTGGCAACGACATGGGATGCTACACCAATGGTAGCTTATGGACCTGGGGATTCCAGCTTAGATCATACGAATCATGAATACTTGCACATTAAAGAGGTGGAAGCAACCCGAACCATTCTTAAAGAAGCGGTTGGAGAATGGTTTAGGCTGAAAGGGAGTGAATAATATAGATACCGTATATGAGCCAATTCCGCATTCAGAGCATCTAAATAACCTGGTTGCAATCACCAAAGAAGCAAGGAAACTGATTATAGATATGGCGGCCTCTGAGACGGGGTGCCATATTGGTGGAAGTTTATCCGTCATTGATCTTCTTATAGGGGTGTATTCAAAGTATGTAAAAGATGAGAACACCGTCATTGTTCTTAGTAAAGGTCATACAGCGGCGGCGTTGTATGCAACACTTTATCTTTATGATCTCATTGAGGATAACCCTGCTGAATCTTACGGTGAGAAAGGCTCATTATTTACAGGTCATCCCAACCATAAACTGCCCCATATCCCATTCTCCACAGGGAGCTTAGGACATGGTATTCCTTATGCGGCAGGCTGGGCATTAGGACAAAAAATTAAGAACCTAGATGGATTAGGTATCGTGTTAGGTGGGGATGGCGAGCTGCAAGAGGGTCTATGTTGGGAAACAGCTCAAATCATTCAGGCCAAAGCAATCTCTAATTTTATTTATATCGTAGATTGTAACGGGGGTCAGAATGATGGATATGTCAGTGACATATCCCCACTTCATAACCTGAGACAACGATTCGAATCATTTGGATTTCAAGTGGAAGAAATAGATGGACACAATATGGAACAAATTTTAGCAGCTTTAGAACTCAACCATGATAAACCATTAGCTCTGCTTGCAACAACGATTAAAGGCAAGGGTGTAGAAGCTATAGAGGGTAATCCAGACGCTCACTATGCCAAAATCCCAGAGAGAGTCGCTAGCAAATGGAAGAGGAGTTTAGTATGAGTAAATCAGGAAGAGAATCCTATAAGGATGAACTCGCAAAGCTAGCCTTTAATAATGAAAGAATCATTTGTATTGAAGCAGATTTAGGTGGGAAGAATCACCCGTTTGAACAAAGTCATCCTAATCGTTTTTTTAACTTAGGGATAGCGGAATTGGCTAGTATTGATATAGCGGCAGGTTTGGCCGAAGCGGGGTTTATTCCGTTTTTTTCAACCTTTGCTTCATTCGCTGCTGTTAGAGCTGCGGAAAGTATAAAGTTAGCCATGGGATATATGGAGAAAAACATCAAAATAGTCGCTGCTTATGGCGGTGTTTCAGGAGGATGGTTTGGAACCACTCACCATTGTTTAGAAGATATTGCGATTATCCAATCCTTCCAGAATATCCGAATTGCTTGTCCCCATGGAGAGTTAGAGACTAGACGAGTGATTCAAGAAGCTGCGGAATCACAAGAGCCCTACTATATTCGTCTGGCTAGAAATGCTGTTTATGACAGTCTTGATCGAGCGGAGGAAAGCAGTTGTAAGGATATCCTAATTGAAGGGGCAGTATTCACCAATGCCAAGCTTTGCTTGATATCTATTGGGGAAGAGGCAACTGAGTTATGTAAATCAATTGCTCAAGTGAATGATTCTGTTGTTCATGCACACTTATGTTATGTGGACCTAGCTAGCTTGAAAAGTTATATCGGTGATTTACAGCAACTCTCGGATACGTTTCTTGTCGTGGAAGAACATAGAGCAACAGGAAGCTCAGCTTCCAATCTAGCTTTATTAATGCCTGAGTGTAAAGTCTACTCGCATGATTGCGGTGAGAAATGGCCTATTTATGGCGGTACACATAAGGATGTACTGGATTACTTAGGGTTTGGACTTGAACCTCTGCAACAGCAAATACATTTAATAGGGGGTACAGATGGTTTTTAGTATTCTAAAACCAAGAAATTTCCGTCATTTTTTCTTCTCCGACATCATTTCTGGATTCGGAGTGGGTATGAGCACGATTGGAGCGAACTGGTTTCTGATGGATCAGACGGGTTCTATACAATTGATTGGGTTCATGCTTTCTTTAAATGTGATTGCAGGGTTAGTGATATCCCCATTTGTTGGAACGTTGACCGATAGATTCAATCGCAAAAAAATTATTTTATGGACTAATTTTTTTCGTACCTTAGGAATCGTTGCGGTTATTTGTCTATTTTTAATATTTGGCTTTCATACGGAGTATCTTTACTTTTTTACAATTATAAATGGTATGAGTTGGGCGATTTACATGTCCGCATCTAGAAGTTTAGTCCAAGAGCTTCTTACAGAGAAGGAATTAATTAATGGTAATTCTTTAGTCGAGATCAGTTTGCAGGTTGGCATGTTTATGGCTGGTGCGGCTTCAGGTTTATTGTATAAATATTTTGGATTTGAGCTTATTCTAACGATTAATGCCATTGCTTTTATTCTAAGCAGCCTATTCTTATACAGAGTTCAATACAATCCTATTGTGATAGGTAATAAAGAGGAGACCTTTTTTGCTAATTTTAAAGATGGCATTAGTTACTTAAAGGAGAGACCCTATATTTTCTGGATAGGTGTTGTGGCAATTGTCCCTTTAATTTCTACAATGGTCTATAATGTCGTTCTTCCGGGATATGTAAATAACTCGGTTCGCGGTGATTCTGTTGTGTTCGGCTTATCAGATATGTGTTACGGCATAGGAGGACTTATATCTGGGTTTATTGCAGCACCATTTGCTCGAAAAATATCGAAGCAAGGAACGATTGCACTTTTCTTCCTTTTAGCCATTAGTAGCTTACTTGCTTTGGCATTTAATAAATATGTATTTGTCTTGTATATAGGAAGTGTATTCATCGGACTTAGTAATTCTTCATTAAGAATATTGATAAATACAACGATCATGGAGACGGTATCTAAGTCATATATGGGAAGAGCTTTATCCGTTTGGATGGCTATTTCGCTTCTGTTGCAGACGGTCTTCGCCTCGGGTCTGGGTGTACTGATAGAACGTTACTCTGCGGGTGTAGGTTTTATTTGTATGAGTGTTCTCATGTTATTAGGGTTCGCACTATATCAAATGTTAGGAAGTAAAGTTAAAGCTACTAAAAAAACCTTAACAATGTAATGAAGTGGAGGGATAAGATGAATAGTAAAAAGATAGTAGCATTTGTTGAACCGAGTTTTTATGGGGTAAGTTTTGTTAGAGCAGCCTATGAGCAGGGTTTTAAGATCATTTCTATCGTTTCGTCTCCTGACAATCCTGAGAAGTATGGGTATGAGGGAATTTATCATGATCTGATTATTGCAGATATTCGAGATGAAGATTCGTTATATGAAGCCATTACCAATTCCAAATATCATCATAAACTCGACGCTCTCATTCCGGCAACAGATTATGCCTCCCATCTTACGGCAAAGGTGGCAGAACGACTAGGTCTTAAAGGAGTTCCTTATGAAGCAGCACTCAAATCAAGGAATAAAGATTTAGCCAGAGAAGCTTATGCGGATCACGATGTTCCTAGCGCAAAGTTTAAGAAAATTAAAACCTATGAAGAAGCGGTATTAGCAGCTGGGGAGATTGGATATCCTATCGTACTGAAACCAACAAATGCTTCAAGTAGTCAAAAGGTGTTCTTTATCAATAGTTCTAGTGAGCTGGAACAAGCAATGGCTGATATCGTTGATTTTAAAGAAACCTATATGAATTTTAAAGTCCGAGAGGAGTACTTAATAGAAGAGTATCTAAATGGGCAGGAGTTTAGTGTGGAACTGTTTTTACAAGATGGGAACCCGATCTTTGCTGCCGTTACAGAAAAGACAACTTCACCTCTGCCCTACTTTGTGGAGATTGTGCATACGTTACCTACCTCCGTTTACTCCGAGAGACAAGAAGATATCGTCAATACGGCTGTAAGTGCTCTTAGGGCTATAGGACTCATCAATGGTCCCAGTCACGTTGAGGTTAAGCTTACTGACAAAGGACCTCGAATTATTGAAGTGAATGGCAGGCCTGGTGGGGATAATATCTCCTCTGATTTATTAATTCAAGCTTTAGGATTTGATATCTTCAAAGCTACCGTTCATTATTATTTGGATCTTCCCATCGACATTCATACACATCAGAACAGAGCCGCCTCTGTAGCGTATTTGATTGCTGATAAAGCTGGAACGGTTTCGACTATTCGAGGGCTTGAACATATCGAAGATCATGCAAATGTCGTTCGTTCGCATATTTCGGTTCAATCTGGCGATCAGATCGTTGTTCCCAAAAGTTCGGATGATCGATTGGGTTATGTCATTACGATTGGAAACACCCCAACAGAAGCCAGAGAATCAGCGTTAGCAGTAATCCGAAATATTGAACTTGTATATAGCTAAGGAGGCAGATCGCGATGGGAATTGTTGTTCTTTACGGAAGTTCTCGTAGACACGGAAATTCAGACAAACTGGCTGATTTATTGGTCGAGGGCTTGGATGCGGATCGAATATATTTGTCGGACTATAATCTTCAACCGATAACGGACTATCGTCATACTGAACCTAGAGCATACCCGAACGATGATTACCATGAACTGATTGACAGAGTATTGGAGCAGGATACGATCGTGTTTGCGACACCAATCTACTGGTATGGCATATCAGGCGTTATGAAAACCTTTATTGACCGTTGGTCTCAATCATTACGTGAAGATAGGGATCATTTTTTATCGAAAATGTCTGCCAAAAAAGCATATGTTATCGCTGTTGGGGATGATGAACCTCATTTAAAAGGACTACCTCTTATTCAACAATTCCAATATATTTTCGATTTCACACATACTCAGTTTGATGGTTATATTATTGGAGATGGAAATAAACCTGATTCGATTTTGGAGGATACCGCTGCGCTTTCTAGGGTGGAGGAATTAAGAAAAAGAATCACTCATAATGGCTAATTGTTTCTCTCACATATTTCGTACAAATAATCCATCAGGTAAGAACTTGGTGGATTATTTGTATTTGAATTTAAGGGTTCTAATTCATAATCAGCGCTTGCTGAAAATAGAATTTTATGCTGATCGTAGCGGAGAGGATGGAATTGTCGTGGAGAAGCGTAGCGTTCGCCTTTGCCCCTGAATTTTAACCGCAAAGAGCGGTAGATTCAAAAAAATTTGGGGGCAACAGCGATCGGAAGGACAATCTATCCGCGTAGCGGTCACTTATCAACTCGATACATTTGTCAAGCACTGATTTTGGTGTTGAGCCAATTTACGACATATACTTTCTAGCAAATTCTACAAACTCACTTCGTAAAGAAGAATGAGTTGCATCGGGATGAAAGGCCATGATCGATTGGATCGAGGTAGAAATCTGATCTGGAATAGGCAGATACATAAGCTGACTTCGTTCTAGCTCATGCTTGATTCCTCTTTTCGGATAGAAAGAGATGTGATCTCCTGCGCTAACAGCTAATTTAATAGCTTCAGAAGAGTCCATTTGTACTCTTTCCCACAGATGAATTCTGTTGCTGATGGACCAATCCAATGTGAAATCTTTAATAAATGTTCCTTCAGCATGTTGAATGAAGAATTCCTTCGCAATCTGTTGAACATCGATGATACTAAGTTTCGCAAAGGGGTGATGGGGTCCGAAGATGACAACCAACGCATCCTTAAATAATGTTTCTGTTTGTACAGGTTCTTGTATATTGTGGGACGCATCTAAGGAATAATAGAATGCAATATCAACGTCTTGGTTGATGAGCATCTGTTTAATGGTTTGTGTAGGTTTAACAGACACTTGGATGGAGATACCCGTATGCAGTTTGGAGAAATCGTTGATCATTTCTGGCAATGGGGAAATACTAGCGATACTGTCCGTTCCAATATGTAAAGTTCCTTTATCCAGAGCAGCATAATCTTGAACGACTTTTTTCGCTTCTGAAGCCAGACCGGTAATTTTGAGGGCATAGGGATAGAGAGCCTTGCCTGCTTCCGTGAGCAGCATTCTGCCTCTTTTGGATTCGAATAAGGCCGTTCCCAACTCCTCCTCCAGACTCTTCATATGAAAAGTAACAGAAGGCTGTTTTATATTTAACTCTTTAGCAACATCCGTGACTTTTTTATATTTCTCTATATATACAAGGATCATTAGCTTTAAAATACTCATCTTTTTGCCTCATCTCCATAGTTTCATAACCTTATTATAGATTTATTCTATGGATTTATAAAGTTTATATAGCAATATTTATTGTTGCATTTACAAACTAATGTTTTTGCAAAAATGATCAAGAACTACAATAAGTTTGTAAGTTATAAAGAAAGCTCACGACGTTGAGCACACATACAGGGGAGAGATCAACAAATGAAATTAAAGAAACCTTTACTAATGATGGGTACATTGGCACTACTACTTGTGGTATCTGCATGTGGGTCCAACAACAATGCAACTCAAGGGGCAGGGAATTCAACGACAGAGACAAATAAAGAAGTAGCATTAAGTGGATCTATTCTTGCGGTTGGATCGACGGCTCTACAGCCTTTGGTTGAACAGGTTGGACAGAAATTTATGGCTGATGCTAAATATTCCAAAATAGCAGTACAAGTGCAAGGCGGAGGAAGCGGAACAGGACTTACTCAAGTATCAGGCGGGCAAGCGGACATTGGTAACTCTGATGTATTTGCAGAAGAGAAGTTGAAAGATGCTGACGCTGATAAAGCCAAAGAATTAGTAGATCATCAAGTAGCAGTCGTTGCAATGGCAACAGTATCAAATAAAGATACGGGTGTAGATAGTTTAACTCAGCAACAACTGGTAGATATTTTCTCAGGTAAAGTAACGAACTGGAAAGAAGTTGGCGGTATTGATGAGAAGATTGTTCTCGTAAACCGTCCAAGTAGTTCAGGAACTCGTAGTACTTTTGAGAAATATGCATTAGGTACTAAAGTGGATGATATTGCAGGATCTATTCAAGAAGAATCCTCAGGTACAGTTAGAAAGATCATTGGTGAAACACCAGGTGCGATTGGATATCTTGCACTGTCTTATCTAGATGATTCAATCAAATCTGTTCAATACGATGGTGTTGAAGCAACGGTAGATAACGTTACAGCAGGTAATTATCCAGTATGGGCTTATGAGCATATGTATACCAAGGGTGAGCCAAATGAAGTTGTAAAAGCATTCTTGGATTACATGACTTCTGATGAAGTTCAAAATGGTGACGTTGTAGAACTTGGTTACATTCCAGCTTCCAAAATGCAAGTTAGCCGTGATGTAGATGGTAACGTAACGAAGAAATAAGTGAAATAACAGCAACGATTAGTAAATATTATCAAAAGAGGCGGATAATCTGCCTCTATTTTCACTTTAAGAAAGTAGGACGAATATGAAAGTTAAAAAACAATCTCCTGTCCTTATCCAAAAACATCACTTGGAAGACTGGGTTGGACGGATCTATACCACATTTTGTGTATCCCTCCTGGTGATTATCATCGTGTCCATGATCTATTTCGTGGCATCGAAAGGATTGGCGACTTTTTTTACGAATGGTGTTCATGTAGAAGATTTCCTATTTGGGACGAAATGGGATCCTAATGGAGAGAATCCATTATTTGGGGCTTTACCTTTTATTGTTGGATCTTTTGCTACATCACTCTTAGCAGCGTTAATAGCAAGTCCATTAAGTATCTGTGCTTCATTATTCATGACTGAAATTGTTCCTTCTTGGGGTAAAAGAATATTACAACCTGTTATCGAGTTACTCGCAGGAATTCCCTCTGTTGTATACGGATTTGTAGGTTTGACGGTTATCGTACCGCTATTGCGTGATACCTTCCCTGGGCAAGGAATCGGGGTTGCTGCAGGGGCCATTGTACTCTCTGTCATGATTCTACCGACAATTACAAGTATTACTACGGACGCATTAAGCTCATTACCAAAGGGATTGAAAGAATCCTCATATGCGCTTGGTGCGACACGGTGGCAGACCATTTCTAGTGTTATTATACCTACTGTATTGCCTTCTATCCTGACAGGGATTGTTCTTGGGATGGCTCGGGCATTTGGTGAAGCTTTAGCTGTTCAGATGGTTATTGGTAACGCACCACACATTCCTCAATCGTTATTTCAATCGGCGTCAACATTGACAAGTATTATCACGCTTAATATGGGGAATACAGTCATGGGCTCGGTACAAAGTAACGCATTGTGGAGTATGGCATTAGCGCTAATGGTCATGACATTTATATTCGTAATTATCGTTAGGCTCTTGGAAAGGAGACATCGGATTTGAAACCAAAAACAGCTGATAAAATAGCTACTGGCGTCATTGTTACCTTCTCCTTACTTATTGTTGGTCTATTATTGGGTTTACTTGGATTTATTCTATTTCGGGGGCTAAGTCATATTAGTTGGTCTTTCCTAACGTCTGTGCCACAGACCATCAGAGCAGGTGGGGGAATAGGACCACAGTTATTTAACTCTCTCTTTCTATTAGTATTAACATTGATTATTACCATTCCACTAGGTCTGGGTGCAGGAATTTATATGGCGGAATATGCGAAACCAGGTAAAATAACTGGAGGTATCCGTCTAGTTGTAGAAGTTCTTTCCTCTTTTCCATCTATCGTGGTGGGACTATTCGGGTTATTACTGATCGTAAATACATTTGGATTCGGATTCTCTTTGTTCTCAGGTGCGCTTGTTCTCACCATATTTAACCTCCCACTTATGGTACGGGTAACCGAGCAGGCCTTCCGTGGTGTTCCGAAAGAGCAGAAGGAAGCGGGACTTGCTCTCGGATTATCGAAGTGGAAGATCATTACGTCGGTCTTGTTACCAGTAGCTCTACCCAGTCTAGTTACGGGTACCGTACTTGCGGCAGGCCGAGTATTCGGAGAAGCTGCGGCATTGCTGTTCACAGCAGGGATGTCCACACCAAGACTTGATTTCACGGATTGGAATCCACTCAGTCCAACATCGCCGATTAATCCATTTCGTCCTGCCGAAACATTGGCTGTGCATATTTGGAAAATCAATAGTGAAGGACTTGCTCCTGATGCGGCTGCAATTGCTGCCGGAGCCTCAGCGGTGCTGGTCATTCTCGTGCTAGTATTCAATTTGGTTGCCAGATGGCTAGGAAGAATAGTATATCGAGCATTTACGGCATCTAAAGTTATGGAATAGGGGACTAACTATGCAAACAACCTTTCGAACCGAACAGCTGAGTGTTTTCTACGGAAACTATGAAGCCGTGAAAAGTATTGACCTGAACTTCCCTGAACAAAGCGTCACAGCTTTGATTGGACCTTCAGGTTGCGGAAAATCGACCTTCTTGCGTTCATTGAATCGTATGAATGATGAGATCGCTGGATCTAGCATTAAAGGAAAGATTTGGATTGATGGTGACGATATCAATGATCCGGGTACAGATGTGATTAAGCTCCGGCAAAAAATCGGAATGGTATGGCAACGTCCTAATCCATTCTATAAATCGATTTACGAGAATATCGCCTTTGGTCCGAAATATCATGGGATTAAGGATAAGAAGAAGCTGGATGAGATTGTGGAGAGTAGTCTGCAGAAGGCTGCATTGTGGAATGAAGTGAAAGATCGCTTGAAGCAGTCCGCACTTTCTCTCTCAGGTGGGCAGCAGCAACGGTTATGTATTGCAAGGGCGTTATCTGTAAGTCCACGTATTCTACTGTTAGATGAACCTGCATCGGCTCTTGATCCAGTATCTACAGCTAAGGTCGAGGAACTCATCGTTGAATTGAAAAAAGAACTTAGTATCGTGATCGTTACACATAACATGCAACAGGCTGCAAGAATATCCGATCATACGGCTTACTTTTATCTAGGAACCCTTATGGAATATGATGTGACAGAGAAAATATTTACGAATCCAACCAACCCCAACACGCAAGAATATATTTCGGGAAGATTTGGATGATATAGAATGACAATAAGAAACAATAATGGACCGCGAATCTTAAGAATAAAGATTCGCGGTCCATTATTGTTTTAGGCTCTTTTCGTAAATATTGTTGCTTTTAAAAACAGGCAGAGTATTATTCTCTGCCTGTACGTATTATTGGGTCTTGGTCGTGAAAGCCAATACAGATGGGTATGTTACTTTGTCTCTTATTACAAATGCTAATGAAACAGCAGTAAAATTTACCTTTCGGCACGTTTGTAAAAGCATAAATTTTACTGTTTCTTCGGCATCTTCTTATGTAACTTGGAGATATCCTCTCGCTTTTCAAGGAATAGGTATAAGTCTTCACTATACTTTGCTTAAATTTCTACGAGAAACATGGGTATTAAGTAATTCCCGAGAAAAGAGTATATATACTGGCGTATTTTTCCTTTTTACTATATTATAATTGTTTGTAAATAGGAATATAGAACTAATACATAATGGGGGAAAATGGGTTGTATTGTCATGTATGCGGAGCGAAAAGTACGCCGGGCAAAGCCGTTTGTTCAGGATGCGGCACAAAGTTATTTACTTTGGAAAAACAAAAAGCAATCCAAAAAATGGCACAAGCTGAGACTGCTACCAGTCTCCAGCTGAGTGAAAGCGATCTCTTGAAGTCTAAAGGTGGAACGGTTTCGGCTAATCCCAAGGCTCCCAGGACAGGGCGTGTATTTGTATGGTTGATCCCGATATTGCTGTTAAGTGTTGTGGGGCTAGCTTTAATATCATATTACAAATATGAGGTAGAGATTAATCGTCAGGTGGAAGCTCTGCATCAGAAGGCTGAAGCTGAAGCGATAGCGGGTCATTATGGATCAGCGATTGAGCTATTGGATGCGGCGGCTGTCAAACGTCCCGGTTATCAGGCTTTGGTTCAGGACCGCAGTATTGCAGCCGAGGCAGAAGAATTACAAGAACGGCTTGCGGAAGCAGTAGGTGGATTAAAGACGCAGAAGCTACAGGCTAGTGAAGCCACTATGAAGGAAATTGCGAAAACTTTGCGAAAGAGGCAGGAGCCCATTTTTGCTGTCGTAAAGAAGAAACTGGCTACAAGTCAAGTGAAGCTCGCTGTCATGAAGGTGAAAAGTGAGCTGGATAAGCTGAACACTGTGAGTGCGTTGGCTGAGAAATTGGACACTGTCGAGAAGCTAGAGGGTCAAGAGGCGAAGGCAGTGAAAAAGCAGATCATTAATAAGTTGGTTGGAGTCAGCTATGCGGCGGCCGAGAAGATGCTCAAGAACAAGGATTTTGCAGGCGCGTTGCAGGCCGTGGATAAGGGACTTTCCTACGCGGCGAATAGTGTCAAATTAAGCACCTATAAGAAACGGATTCAGGGTGAGAAACAGGCTTTTGAAAAGGCGGAAGAAGAGCGTATTCAACTCGCAGAGCAGCAGGCTGCACAGGAGGACCTGAATAACAGGACTGCTGCGGTTGATGTAACGGATATAAAAGTTATCTTAGATGATTACGGCGACCTGCAAATCAGCGGTACGGTGAATAATACAGCTACAAGGCCTATTTATTCGATTAATTTAAACCTAGCCATTTATGATGCCGCAGGATCGTATCTTGGTGAAACGTATGCGAGTGTGTTCCCATACCGTTTGGAATTCGGGGAGTTTGGCGAGTTTACAACTGCATACTACGGTGTGTATGAACATGCGCAAGTCTCTGTAGTTAATGTTACTTGGTATTTGGAATAGGAGGTCGCAGCAATGTCTAGAGGAGTATTGGCAAGTGTTATTATCTGTACAATTATTCTCGGGGGTGGAACAGGGGGCGCTGTCTGGATTCATAAGTCCGCTGAACAGCAATTGAACAATGGACCGCTTCTCGCAGTGGCCCCAGTAGAAACGGTGGCAGCGCAATCGGCAACAGCCATGAAAGAGCCAAAGACCCGAAAAGAAATTATTGAGGCCAGCCAGAAGCGGGTGGTCACGATTGAGAGCTCAGATGGGATAGGTTCTGGATTTCTATATAATAACCAAGGGGATTTGCTGACTAATGCTCATGTTGTTGAAGGTTCTCAAGAGGTCATAGTACGCACATTAAACCATGAGGAATATAAAGGAATTGTGATCGGAGTTGGCGTTGATACAGACGTGGCTGTTGTTCGTGTGCAGAAAATGAAGAATATGAGTCCGTTGCCTATTGCGCGCAAATTCAAAGCAGAGATTGGGGATGAGATCTTAGCTCTTGGGAGTCCGCTCGGCCTAGAAAATACAGTGACGACAGGGATCATCAGCGGTGTTAACCGCAGTTTTGAGATCGATCCTTACATATATAGCAACTTATATCAGATTTCTGCTCCTATCACTAAAGGGAATAGTGGAGGGCCACTGGTGAACGCAGTCACTGGAGAAGTGCTTGGCATTAACTCGGCAGGAGTCACGCAGGAAGCTGGGATAGGATTCAGTATTCCGATTAAGAGTGTCCTCAAGCAGGTAGAGGAATGGTCGAATCACCCGATGACAGAACTGCCACGTTCAAGTAATAGCAGCGAGAATGATACGGGATATGACGATTCGTTCTCCAGCAGCGAGGATTTGGTTGCTTATTTCTATCAGAGTCTTAATACTGGCGATTATGTAACGGCGTATTCCCTGATCGGCAGCGACTGGCAAAGCAGCACCAGTTATGAGAATTTCCGCAAAGGCTATCTCAAAACCACGCATGTTACTATCGAGGAAGTGATAGCTACGGATGAGGACGATAATGGTGCACAAGTAAGTGCTCTAATAACAGCGGAGGAGCGCCGCAGTGGAGGAACTGTCTATCAACTGTACCGACTCAGCTATACGCTCGGGTATGAGAATGGTCAATTAAAGATTTTGCATGGAAAGGGCAAGAAAAAGTAGATTAGGCATTTTGCGCTACGCTTTTTCGTTTTAACAGGTATACAGTATAAAAACAACAAGAGCAGGTCTAGTTGTCCCTTGCGGAAGCTAGGGCTGCTTTTTACTTAGAGAAGAAACCGGACATGGCGAGTAACGTGCAGTTTAACTTCAGTTTACAAAAGAAAGTTATTGTAGTCTTACGGTAAGAAAGTGTCTTCGGACTTCTTTCATATATCCGGAAGAAAAGGGGAGCATTCATGAATATGAAAACATCCAAACGTCAGAGAAGTACAGCCAGCAAGCCGTTTCTGACTCTACTGAAAGAAACAAAACCATCCTACGGTTTGCTAGCTGTAGCTATTGCGCTTAGCATGATATCGACCATGGTAGGTCTGGTTATTCCTATGTTTACCAAAAATCTGGTAGATGGGTTTTCACTGGCTTCTATCAGTAAAATGCAAATTGCCGCGATTGCAGGTGCTTTTATTGCGCAGACGATCGCCGGAGGCGTCTCTATCTATTTACTGAACTATGTCGGGCAGAAAATAGTTGCGGGACTACGTGACCGACTATGGCGCAAGTTCCTTGCTCTGCCTGTGTCGTACTACAATGACGTCCGCACAGGTGAGAGTGTCAGTCGGATGACGAACGATACGGGAGTGATTAAGACACTCGTATCGGAGCATATCGCAAGCCTCTTTACTGGAGTGATCTCTATTGTTGGTTCGATCTCCGTACTATTCTATTTGAATTGGAAAATGACACTCGTGCTATTCACTGTGCTTCCGCTTTCTGCACTCATTCTTGTGCCGCTCGGACGTCAGATGTACAAGATATCCAAAGGAATGCAGGACGAAACGGCCTCATTCACAGCTACATTAAGCGGGGTTCTGTCGGAAATAAGACTGGTGAAGTCTTCCGGTGCAGAGCGTAAGGAATACGAGGCTGGAAAAGCGGGTATTATGAATCTGCTGTCTTTCGGAATCCGCGAGGGTAAGGTTAGTGCCATGATCAGCCCGCTGGTCTCCTTTGTATTCATGATGCTGCTTGTCATTATTATTGGTTACGGGGGGATGCAGGTATCGGCGGGTATTTTGACAGCTGGGGAATTGGTTGCTTTTATTCTGTATCTAATTAATATTGTGATGCCACTTACGCAACTAACGACGTTTTTTACGCAAATCCAGAAAGCCAAGGGCGCTTCGGAGCGTATTATTGAAACACTAGCGGTAGAAGAGGAAAAGTACGAAGGAGAAGAGAATGTAAAGGGTACACAGGCGGCTATTCGTGTGGAAGGAGTTTCCTTCGGCTACAAGATTGGCGAGAACGTACTGAACAATGTGAGCTTTAAGATCTTACCTGGTGAAGTGACTGCGATCGTAGGACCGAGCGGAGGCGGAAAAACGACGTTATTCTCCCTTCTGGAACGGTTCTATGAACCCCTGTCCGGTATAATCAAATATGGGGATAAGCCAGTTTCAAGCTTCGCTTTAGCTTCTTGGCGCCGTCAAATCGGCTATGTATCTCAAGAAAGCCCACTGCTAGCAGGTACGATTGCAGAGAACTTAGCGTATGGGCTAGAGCGGGAAGTTAGTAAGGATGAAATGATTCATGCTGCACAAATGGCATATGCCGACGGTTTTATTGAAGAACTGCCTGACGGCTTTAATACGGATGTGGGCGAACGCGGTGTGAAGCTGTCGGGCGGACAACGGCAGCGAATTGCGATTGCCAGAGCGTTGTTGCGTAATCCTGCTATATTAATGCTAGATGAAGCGACTTCCAGCTTGGACAGCCAATCGGAGGCCGTTGTACAGAAGGCGTTATCCAATCTGATGAAGGGTCGGACAACGATCGTGATTGCCCACCGCCTGGCTACGGTTGTGAACGCAAATCAAATTATTTTTATGGAAAAGGGTCGTATTACGGGTATGGGAAGACACGAAGAGCTATTGCAGAATCATGGGCTTTACCGTGAATTCGCTACTCAACAGCTGCAAATGAATACCGTAGAGGTACATGACGGCGGCAAAGAGGAGGCTTCGAGTGCAGATGACAAAAATACTGGTAGTAGACGACGACCCGCACATTCGCGAATTGGTGGAAGTGTTTCTGAGGGCTGAGGGGATAGATGAGGTGTATGGGGCTTCTGATGGAATGGAGGCACTACATTTCCTCGAAAGCACTGCTGTAGACATGGCTATTCTAGATGTGATGATGCCGAATATGGACGGTTGGGAGCTATGCCAGCAAATACGGAGGGTCTACGATTTTCCGATCCTTATGTTGACGGCTAAAGGTGAAACTTCTCAAATTGTTAAAGGTTTTGAGCTTGGGACCGATGATTACCTAGTGAAGCCGTTTGAGCCACTGGTGCTTATAGCGAGGGTGAAAGCACTGCTGAAACGCTACCAGATCTCCGCGGCACAAAGTGTAACGATTGGTCGTTTACGGATGAACCGTAAAACGTATGAGGCGTTCTCGGAGCATGGTGAGATTACCCTGCCGCTTAAGGAGTATGAGCTACTGTTCAAGTTGGGTAGTTACCCGGGGCAGACGCTGACGAGAGACAGGCTGATTGAAGATATCTGGGGCTACGATTATGCAGGTAACGAGCGTACGCTGGATGTGCATATCAATCGCTTACGCGAACGTTTTCCCCGTGAGAAATATGGGTTCGTCATCCGCACCATCCGCGGGTTGGGTTACCGGTTGGAGGGGAATGCATGAAACGGTTCAAAAAAATAGTCAAACATATTTTATTCTACATCGCTTTTTTTATCGCGGTTGGCATTAGTTGTAGTGTGGCTTATTTCCTGATGAACCAAGTGTACGGTTTCGTTGGAAGGCCGTCCTCGGAATACGTAGTGCAGTTGATTGGTGGTTTGGTTGGTATTGTTATTCTACTCCTACTAGCCTATCTATCTTCACTTGTGTTTCGCAGCTGGGAACGCGTCTTCTATAAAACTATTATTGAAGGTATTGGTAGGATTGCCAAAGGGGATTTCAATGTGGTCCTAGATAAGAATAAGGAATACGGTGAATTCGGGGAAATCGTGGAGAGTATCAATGAAATGGCAAGTGAACTGAGCAGGATGGAGACCATGCGACAAGATTTCATCTCCAATGTATCGCATGAGATTCAGTCACCGTTGACCTCTATTCGGGGTTTTGCACTTGCGCTGAAGGATGAGAGCCTTAGTTCTGGGATCAGACAGCATTATCTTGACATTATTGAAGCAGAGAGCACGCGTCTGTCCGGGCTCAGTGATAATCTGCTGAAGCTGTCAGCGTTGGAATCGGGGAGCTTTCCGTTTGAGATCAGACCTTATCGTCTAGATAAACAGCTGCGGGAGATGATTCTGGCCTCAGAGCCGCAATGGTTGGGGAAGAACATCGAGGTGGAGGCTGAGCTGGAAGAGATTGAGGTCCATGCGGTGAAGGATCTGATGAGCCAGGTCTGGACCAATCTGCTGCATAACAGTATCAAGTTTACCCCAGAGTGTGGGCTTATTATCATCCGGCTTAAGACCATAGAGAATGGGGTGGAAGTGGAGATCAAGGATAGCGGCATAGGCATGACTGAGGAAGAGTTGCCCCGAATTTTTGATCGCTTCTATAAGGCGGATAAAGCCAGAAGTTCCAGTAGAGGGGGGAGCGGGCTCGGCCTATCGCTGGTGAAGAAGATTGTCGAAATCCATGAAGGACACGTAACTGTAAAGAGTCGTCCCAGTGAAGGAACGACTTTTGCGGTGACTCTGCCGTTGTGAAAATTGCAGTCCCAGGGAAAAGGGATATGCTGATGCAATTTATAGAAGAAACAACAAAGCTCTGGATCTGACATGTATTGTCAGGACCAGAGCTTTTGTATTGTATAGGAATGAAACTACTAATTGTTGTCATTCAAGTTATCGTGCAGCACACAGTCTGCGAACAAAATAGATTTAGGAATGCGAAAAAATTCCTCTGTTTTGTTCTGAAATGTTTGAGAAGGATGAGTTCCTTGATGCAACCATTTACGAAAGGTTCCAGGATGAGCTCCTATCCATTCACTAACATCACTCACCGATAGGTCATGCACCATACATAATCCTGTCAGAATGGTGTTCTGTATAGGTGAACGGGTAATCGTTCTCCGCATAAAGTGGGAGTGAGAAGGCTGACAAATGACAGGGCTTTGCTGGATTACAGCTTCATTAAAAAGAATATGACGAGGATAACCTAAATATTGGCATACCTTATCTAAATTCTTCTTAGAGGGAATCCTTCCTTCATATACCCAAACACTTACACTTCGTGATGAGACAGATAATTCTTCAGCTAGTTTGGATAGTTTGATATCTTTTACCATTAGAATTGCTAGTAGTACACGGTTACGAATTTGACAGCGAGTCGGTTTACGGAAACGTTTCACTCGAACGCCTTTTCCTAGATACTTGCGATTGATCAGAGACCAAGCCTGAATCGAATGTTTTTCTGGTTGTGTAGGCATAATTCCTCCGATATTTTTTTGAAAATAAACTTTCATCCATATTTTATCGGTAATCGATTGTCATCCTTTAGGACGACGAATTCGTTTATCCTTGTTTAGATATTACCTTATTTGTAAAGGTGCTTTCAATAGTAACTCCAAACCATTCTTCCTGTAAATCTATTAAATACAAGATAAACAGCTGAGCAAATGAGAATCCCTCATCATATATTAAGATAGGAGTGCATGAGAGGAGGGCTTGTCGTGAATCTAGCAATGTTAAATGGAGTGACCGGTGTGGCAGGTGCACTCCTAGCATTTACTTTTGGCGAATGGAATCAATTATTAAACGTTTTCCTAGTTATTATTATTATTGATTATCTGACAGGAGTATTAGCGTCCCTCAAAGAGGGAAGGGGGCTAGATAGCAAAACAGGATTCTGGGGATTAGCACGTAAGGCATTAATGTTTGTCGTTATTCTACTGGGACATCAAATAGATCTCTTACTTGGTACTGATGTAGAGATGGTCAAGAGCGGAGCTATTTACTTCTATATGACCAATGAATTAATATCGATTACGGAAAACTATGGTCGATTGGGATTACCCTTGCCAGATAAGATCACACGTGTGATTAATATACTGAAGAACAAGGAGAAGCAGGGGGACAACGATAAGTCATGATTGGGTAAGCTCCTTTCCCAAACCGAGCAGATTATGTTATATTTTTGATGAACCTTATCAATTCAATAGGACAAGGAGCATTCCATGATCAAACATATCGTACTATTTAAATTAAAAGATAGCTCTCTTGAAAGTATCGACAAAACCGTAAATATATTACGTAATATGCAAGGCAAGATTCCAGAGCTCTTATCATTGGAAGTGGGAGTTGACGTTGTACGATCTGAACGTGCGTATGACATTGCTCTCGTAACTGAAGTTGAATCATTAGAGACTCTAGATGCTTATCAGATCCATCCTGTGCATCAGCAGGTCATTCTGCATATGAACGAAGCTAAAGAACATTCTATTAGTGTGGATTACGAAATCTAATCATAAATTAGTCGAAATTCTCATGGAGGTAAGCCATGTATTATGTTAATAAAGAACAGATTGAACGACGGCTCAGTGCTATACCTGACATTGAAGAAGGGCTTCGAACAGCGGCAGACTCATGGGATCAGGGCCTGCTTCTTGGACTTGTCCAAGAGAGGTCACTGCATCTAGCGATTGAAGTTGTGACAGACGTCTGTAGCTATTTAATAGATGGATTCATTATGCGCGATGCTAGTAGTTACGAGGATATCGTACAGATCACTTATGAAGAGAATGTATTTGATGACAGTATCTATCAGGTCTTGATTCAACTGGTTAAGCTGCGTAAGCCATTGGTACAAGACTATTGTGATTGGGATCGAAGATCCATTCACCCATTAACTGGTGTTTTGCCGGATATTCTGAATCGCTTTGCAGCTAGTATTAGAAGCTATTTAGAACAGGAATGGGTACCTGAACGATAATAAAGGAGCACAGATGGTATGACCTCTGATAATAAGATAAAGAAGAAACAAGAGAAAGAAATGAACGATGACGAAGTCTCAGGTTTCGCCACGGTCATGATGGTTGAATTTCTATACGATCAAATACCGGAGTTAGATCGTAATAAGTTGTTGTCCGTATTAGAGCAACACACGGGAACTTTAAAGTTCTCGGAAGAGGGAAAAGAAATTCCGTCTCCCTTTGCAATGGATTTCAGTGCTACAGGGGAAGATGGTCTTCCTCCGCAGGTATTCTTTCACATGGATCATAAAGTAACGTTCGAGGATGGAGTTGTACCAGCACAGAGTGTTATACATGCCCCACAACCGATACGTGACTTCAAACGTTTCGATAGTGCGCTTCAGCAATCATGGCATTGGCCAGAAGCTAAGCAAACGGTGAATAGTTGTACATATAGCATTCGTGCTCATGATTTATTCGCTGCCAATCTCCCTTACAAGGAACGTTTCGAATTAATATTGGGTTTGGTTATGGCAATAGTTGAAGCGGCCCCTTGCAAGGCCATTTACTGGCATACAAGTGATAAATTAGTTGCTCCTACGGCTTATGTAGAAGCAATTGAACTCGATGAGAAATTGTACGGAGCTGTAAATCTTCGTCTATTCAATACTGGAGATACAGAGCCCAAGGAAATGATTATGGATACGTTAGGGTTATCGGCGCTAGGTATACCCGATGTACAGTGTCATTTCAGTGATATGGACCCAACAGAAATTGCACGTAATTTACTGCTTATTTCTAAATACTTATATGATCAAGGCGACATCGTGAAGAATGGTGAAACGATTGGTACTTCCGCGAATAAAGGATATCTATGTGAGCACCAGCAGGCGCTTGTCATTCCTGCTCGCTATGTTCTTGATCTGAATCCCAGTATCGCTCAGGAAGCTAAGATAACAGACTAAATGAAATTTCTTCTTGTCCGTAGTGTCAAGACAAGCATCTGTTGATTATAATGCATTAACAACTAGGCATTAGCCCGTGTGAGTGATGTACAGCGATTGCACGACAAGGACAGCATTGTCTAGAGCCTAAGCTAAAGGAGAGATATAGAATGAATGATAAGAACAAGAGCTTCCTATGGGGAACTCTACTAGGTAGTGTAGTTGGATCCGTTACAGCGTTGTTACTCGCACCGAAAACGGGTAGTGAATTACGTAAAGATATCGTAGATACGACACACCAAGTGAGTGACAAAACGCAACAATTGGTAGGAATCGCTAGTGAACATGGGATTAACTTATATGATAAAGTAAGAACAAAGACAGGGTCCTTAGTTCAAGATATTCAAACGTTACGTCACTGCAAGGGTGAACTCAAAGGGAGTTCCGAACAATGGGCTCATATCTCTTCCTCGGATGATCAATTGGGTATTGATTCTGTAGATGATGATAAAGTGGATAGCGAGATTTAATGAATTTCGAACATGGCGGACCTTTATCCCATAATTTATGGGGAGGAAGGTCTGTTTTCCTGTGAAGCAGGTACATTTCGTTATTGTTAAACATAGAGTAGCAAAGTAAGAAAATAGAATTCGATACAGAAGGAAGCGGTGGTTTGTGCAACAAGCAATTGCAATATTAGATTCAGGTGTGGGTGGGTTAACCGTAGCCAAAGAAGTCATGAGGCAACTTCCTCGTGAAAAAATCATTTATTTCGGGGATACCGCCCGTGCGCCATATGGACCTCGAACATCAGAACAGGTTAGAATGTTTACGGAGCAAATTGTTGATTACTTAATTCAATTTGAACCTAAGATGATTGTTATTGCTTGTAATACGGCAACAGCAGCGGCATTGACTTATATATCTAAAAAAGTAAATATACCCGTCATCGGTGTCATACATCCTGGTGCTAGGGCAGCAATTAGTGCTACCAAAACGGGTGATGTGGGTGTCATCGGAACGGTGGGGACAATTGGAAGCGGGGCATACACAGCAGCATTGAAGCAGTTGTCTCCCTTTGTACATGTAACGAGTGAAGCATGCCCTCTTCTTGTTCCACTTGTGGAGCAGGGATTATTCCGTTCGTCCGAAACCAAAAAAATGGTTGAGAAGTCTCTGGAAAATATACGTCAAACATCTATCGATTGTTTGATTTTGGGATGTACTCATTATCCTTTTCTCATGGATACGATTCAGGAAGTAATGGGAAGTCATGTGAAGTTGATTAGCTCGGCAGATGAAACTGCACGGGAGATTAGTACGATCTTATATGACAAAGGAAAGCTTGCTCGCGGTGATGAAAGCCCAGTGCACCAATTTTTTTGCAGTGGCGATGGTGACATGTTTAAAAAAATCGCGAATGTGTGGTTAGGTGAACAGATTCGGCGTACGCCTGTTGTTTGGCAAGTATCCAAGTTCGAAGAATAGCAACGAGAAAGTAATTTTACAACCTTAGTCCATTTATGGGCTAAGGTTGTTTACTGTTGGATAATGTTGGTGCAGGAACATTTAATTTAAATTTCAAGCATGAGGGACAACAATATAGGCATACAATCAACCACAATGCCTATGGATGGCTGCTTAAAGAACAAGCCTGCAGAAAGGAATGATTGTATGCAGCAGTATACGGTTACTAAAGGAGATACATTGCAACGTATTGCTTCAAGAAGAGGTCTTGTACTTGACAATATTGTAAATGCGAACCCTTGGTCAGCTAAACAACCCTATCTCATTCCAGGACAAATGTTATTTCTTCCCTCATCCCCAAGACGCCGATATGAGATACAGACTTGTGATACCATTCAGAGTGTATCTGAAGCTTTCTCAATTCCAGAGCAGGAGCTAGAACAATTAAATCCTGGTATTTCACGAGACCGTTTTCCGGTCGGACGTATTCTAGTACTACCCGCATCCGAATCCAAGTATATTGTGGAACCTCAGGGTGAGTATGGATATAACGATATGGTCAAAGATATAGAACAATTAACGGATAAATACACTTGTCTTAAGGCGACCTCTATTGGGGAGAGTGTGCTTGGGAAATCGCTTATCATGTTACAAATAGGTACAGGTAAAAGAAAGATTCATGTCAATGCAGCGCTCCATGCCAATGAGTGGATTACAACACCCTCCTTACTACGGTTTGTTGAGGAATATGTCTCCGCTTACCATAAGGGGGACCGCTGGAATGGATATGACCCCGTAGCAGGGTTGGAAGAATGTACGCTGTGGTTGTTGCCAATGGCAAATCCTGATGGGGTTGAATTAGTACAGGAGGGGATCATGCTTGAACACCCTTATTATAAGCAATTATTGGAATGGAACAGTCAGCGGTATGATTTCAAACACTGGAAAGCTAACATACAGGGTATAGATTTAGGAGATCAATTTCCAGCCCATTGGGAAGAAGAAGTGAAGCGTAGGGGGAAACAGGGGCCATCTCCCCGAGATTATCCCGGTATTTCACCACTTAGTGAACCGGAAGCCAAAGCCCTTGCTGATTTCACATTGCGGATTTCTCCCGATGCAGTCATTTCTTTGCATAGCCAAGGACAAGAAATATATTGGAATTATCGGGATTATGAACCTGAAGAAAGTGAGTCGTGGAGTCGCCGCTTGAGTCAAGTTAGTGGATATCGTACGGTTAAACTTACGGGAAGTGACGCAGGATATAAGGATTGGTTTATTCAGCATTTTGGCAAACCAGGATTCACCGTAGAGGTGGGTCTTGGAATTAACCCGTTGCCCCTTGAGAGCTTTGATAACATTAGTGTTGAAATTGGGATAATTATCGCAGAATTGATGAGTTTCTGAAAAATAGGTGAAACATTTTCATTACCTTTTCGTATGATATATAAGAGGGGGCGGCCGCTGAGTATGAGTTATTTTCTGGCGATTGCTTCCTCTTTAAAATGTTTTTTAGGAGGAATAACAAGCATGAAATGGAGAAAATTATTATCCTTCAAACATAGCTCAATCATGATTCGAAATATATGGCAGTATGGTATTTCTTCTCAAGTTTCTTTGGGAGACAAGCTGTTGTTTCTTATACCTGTGGTAGTGTATTGGGTATGGCCACTTGATTTGTTACCTGGTCTTCCAATTGACGATATTGGAGTAACGATTCTATTGATGGGATGGTTTACAACACGCATGACTCGTAAATATCCTAACATTAAGGTTCGTTAATTTATGAGGTATGCTATTGCAGAATACTCTCTGTTTCTTTACAATGAATAATTAGTAAATATCACATCATGGTTTAAACTAACAAAGGACAAGTCTATAGTTAGTTTATTCGATGTACATCACATCTAAACAGGAGATGGAGCAGGATGATTTGTAAGATAACCCGTAATGCTGCCAAGATCATTAAGAAGGAATTGGATAAGGAAGAGAATAAACAATTAAAAGTTCGTGTACTCGTGACTCACGCTCATGGCGATCATGCTCATTATGGCATGGATTTAGATACTCCCCAAGAGAATGACGAAGTAGTGACGACAGATAAAGATATCGATGTGATCTTAGATCCTAGCGAGCCCTTGCTTGATGGCGTTAAGATTGACTACCTATATTTTCCTGAAGAAGGCTTTGTAATCACCAACCCATCTAAGGGGAATCACGGAGATCACTAGTCTGTATACTAAAGAAGGTTGGAATTAACATGGCAAATGATATCCGAGTATGTGAGAAGTGTAGACATGCACCTCTTAAGAGTATTGTACCGAAGCTTCAGAAGATGGCACCTGGAGATGAGATCAAAATCGGCTGCAAGTCATATTGTGGTCCTTGTGGCAAACGAGCCTTTGTGTATATTAATGGTCGTTATTTTAGTGCACCAACAGAAGATGAAGTACTAGCAAAGGTTGCTCCGTTCATCAAATAGCCAACTGGTAAATGATGATTCTCTTCTTCGTGCATAGTTTCTATCCATGTAAACCAAGCTAAGGTTGGTGAGTGGTAAGGAATATGTTGTGAAGGGAGCATGAGAGTATGTCTAAACGTGGTTACACTAGTATGCAGACTAATACCCCAGTATCTCAGGCCAACAATGCTGTAGGTAGGCTTCATAATGCCGTATCTCAAGCGCTGAGCCATCCAACAGAGGAACTTGTTGAGCAGGCTGAGAATTCTTTGGCTCATACTGAGCAAGCGATTCAGCAAGCTCAAGGAAGTTCGAATGATCTAACCCTTGAATTTACGGAAGAAAAGTTGGCGATTGAGAAAAGTAGATTAGCTTCACTTTCTTCAGTTGAGATAGAAGGTTAGTTACTGAAAGATGAAACACCCCAAAGAGGATAACTCTCTTTGGGGTGTTTCAATTCTATCTATTCCTGATCAAATTTACGAATAAGATCGTATTGAATCACTTGATCAGATATGTGAAGTTCTTGTTTGCCTTGGTCGAATCCAGCACGACAGCTGCCCACTTTGGTCATCTGACGTGTCCTTAGATCATAGCAGCTTCCATTATCGAATACGCCATCTGCCGAGGGAATATAATATACGTTACTGTCAGTGTGATCACCCGTTCGGAGAGTTACGGATCTCTCTTGACCATTGAATAGGTTATTTCCCATGATATGATACGATGTGGTATCTATCCCAAGTAAATGGAGTATGGAAGGCATCATATCAAGCTGACCTGCGACATCCGGATACGTGCCTGCTTCACTTCCATCAGGAAGATGGACAAGAAGGGGAACTTGATTCATAATCTGCCTCATATCCAGATCGTTCAGACCTCTGCCTAGAAACTGTTCGTAATACTCTTTTTCTTTGATAGAATTATCGTGATCACCATAGACATAGAGGATCGTATTATCCCATAATCCTTGATCTTTCATTTGTTCTACGAATTGTCCGAGTGCAGAATCCACGTAATGTATGGATTGCAGATAATCCCCAAAGATGTTCCCTGTAAATTCCCCTACGTCTAGCTCTTGTTTCCCCTTAGGAATGACATAAGGATGATGACTGGATAAGGTGATAAGGAAAGAGTAGAAAGGTTGCTTGATCTCTTGCATATCGTCTAATGATTGCTTGAAGAATGATTTATCACCTAGTGACCACCCTAGAGACTCATCCATCGTGAAGTCTTTTTTACTGTAGAAACGATCGTACCCCATAGCTTTATACATCGTATAACGATTCCAGAAGCTACTGTCATAGGCATGAAAGGCATTAGTAGCATAACCCTTCTCTTGTAGAATTGCTGGCAGAATATCATACTTGTGGTCAGGATAGCGAACAAATACGGAGCCTGACGGCAATGGGTGCAACGCACTGTGTGATGAGAAATCCGCATCCGAAGTTCTTCCTTGACCGGTTTGATGATAATAATTGCTGAAATACATACTTTCGTTCATCAATTTATTGAAATTAGGTGTGATTTCTTGACCATTAATACTTTGACCAATCATGAAATTCATGAAGGCTTCGACTTGAATGACGATGACATTGCTATCTTTATATTTTCCAAATAATTGGTTAGTTGTTGTAGGATTCGTGTTTCTCTGATCGAACCATTCCTTAACCTTCGTTATTTCTTCCTCAGGTAGAGTTGGTTCTGGTCCAAGATATTCTTTACTATATCTATAAATATCGTAACCATGAAAGCCTATTAATCCCGTAACATTATAGAGAGCCATATTCCACCAATTACCTTCGAATAAACCTTTAGCCCACGTCTCACTATAAAATTTAATAGGTCCAAAGGTAAGGACGAAGCCAAGTACAAACGTTAATACACCTTTCATCGCACGACCCCGTATTGTGCCACTTACTCGACTTGTTGTAGCAAAGGAGGTTGAATACATAGAATACTGTGTTTGGCGACGCTTCATGAAGGTAATTATGACGTATGGAATGAATAAAATCCAATCTATAAAGAAGAATAGGTCTGAAAAGAACAGTAACGATCGGATACTCTCACCGAGTGAGCTTACTTGTCCAGTCTGGAACAGAACGGGTATCGTAATGAAATCCTGGAAATATCGATAATATACAAGATCAGAATATAAGATGGCAGTAAGCAATATATTCAAGATAATAAGGGATATCGATTGTCCACGACGGGGGAGCCCAAATGTCCAGAAGGAGACGAGCAATAGAGAACCTATGGTAATGACATAATCCAATGGATTCATATCGATATTATGGATATGGAGACTGTAATGAAATAGCACTAATTTGTACAACATCAGTATCATGAAAATAATGATGTTGTTATATGAGGAGCGTAGAATACGAGAAGACAAAGATCTCTTGTGTATCCCCATCCCCGCATGATTACTTAGCAAGGGTAAGACCTCCTATAATGATTGTTTTGACGATTACATGTATTAGCTTAAATTTAATGTGATGAGTATTACGATGTCTATGTTGTTAAATAGTTTAGGAGCTGCCATGTAGGCAACTCCTAATATTTCATCAGTGAAGGCCGTCCTTTAGAGAAGGCCTTCGTTTATCCTTACTGCTGTGGATTGGGGTTCCGAGGCGGTAGTGGACCTAGAAATTGCAGGTATTGACATTCAATACGTCCATTATAAAGCTTACGTCGTTTATCCGCTCTACGACCAAAATAATGCTCAAATTGCTTCGTAGGTGTAATGGCGAAGAATGACCATGTCGGTAAATGAGCAGCTGTATGCCCAAATTGACGGATGAGTTTCTCAACTTGTTCGATGTCACTCATTCTTTCACCATAGGGTGGATTCGTAATAAGACAACCGTATTCACCTTGGGGCCTTATTTGTGATGCGGGAAGCACTTGGAAGTCTATTACACCAGAGAGTCCTGCGCTCTTAGCAGCGGCTTCGGCAACTTCAATAGCTCGGCTATCCATATCGCTTCCTGTAAGTTGAAGCGGGAAATCATCGCGTACAGAGTCGAAGGCCTCTTCACTTGCATCGTTCCATAGGCTCTTAGGCACATTGTTCCAGTGCTCGGATGGGAAAGAGCGACGAAGTCCAGGTGCAATATTCCATCCTATCATAGCGGCTTCAATAAGAAGCGTACCCGATCCGCAACATGGATCATAGAGAGGTCTAGAAGGGTTCCAACGGCTTAGTAATAGCAATGCTGCGGCTAATGTTTCCTTAAGAGGTGCTTCAGTTGCAAGTCTACGATATCCACGTTTGTGAAGTGAGGGACCTGTTGTATCTAGTGTAAGGAGAGCCTTATCTTTTTGTAAGTTCACTTCAATCACATACCTAGGACCATTCTCAGGGAACCACTCTGTCTTATGAGTAAGCTTTAGCTTCTCAACAATGGCTTTCTTGACGATACTTTGACAAGCCGGTACACTGCTCAGCTGTGAGAGGTGGGAGCGACCATTTACTGGGAACTCACCATCGACAGGAATCCAGTCCTCCCAAGGTAAAGCCTTAGTACCCTCGAATAAATCATCAAATGTTGTAGCTGTGAATTCACCCATTTTGATAAGAATGCGATCTGAGGTACGAAGCCACAGGTTGCATCTTGGAATATCAGCAAAATCTGCGGCAAAAGTGACACTGCCATTCTCAACAGTTAGATCTGTATAGCCTAATTCTTTGAGTTCGCGTGCAACAATAGACTCCAAGCCCATCGGAGCTGTTGCGATTAATTGTAAGTGCGACAATCTATTCAACCCCATCCGGCCATCAATGCCGCCTTGCAGCCGCATCCGGTGACCTATAAATTTACTAGTCTTGCTGGTTTTTAGTAAAACACATACAATGAATTACGTTAGTATTGTGGTCTTGCCTTTAACCAAACACCAATTATAAAACAAATATGCCTATATGGAAAGTTAGCCCGAGGAGGAAAAGCGTTGAATTTAACCCCTGATGAATATGTTAACCAATTATTTCAAGAAGATGAGAAGTTGCAGCAAGTGAAACAAAGTATCATAGAACGAGGAATGCCAGAAGTTTCTGTAGCTCACGCCTATGGTCGACTTCTGACATTTCTGGTTCGCACATCCCGTGCTGAAAAGGTCCTTGAGATTGGGGCTTTAGGTGGATACAGTGGTATTTGCCTAGCCAGAGGACTTTCATCGAGCGGAAAGTTATTGTCATTAGAACTAAAGGAGGAATATGCCAACCTTGCTAAGAGGAATCTCGAAGCAGCCGGATTGGGGTCACAGGTGGAATATATGATTGGACCTGCTGCGGAGAATCTGGAATTGCTGAAGCAGAGTGGGCGTAAATTTAATCTCTTTTTTATTGATGCAGATAAAGAAAATTATCCGTTATATTTGGAATATGCGATAAGTTTGGCAGAGCCAGGAGCTGTTATTGCCGGAGATAATTGTTTTTTACGTGGACGAACATTGAACCCAGATAAGAATGGACCCGCCGTGCAGGCTATGCGCCGCTTTAATGAGCAGATTGCGACTGATGACAGACTGGTTAGCACCTTGCTACCGGAGTATGATGGATTATCCCTTTCTTGGGTGAAGTAGATGTAGTAAACAATATTTTATGATAACGCATGCTCTCAAGCCATTGAGGGTGTGCGTTTTTTGTTATACAAGTTAAGGTTTCTGACACGAATGTGTGTTAACAATACAGATCCTATACTGTTATTTTGGCAGAGGTGTATAATTGTGGGTATAGAAATATAAACGCTATTATTTGTTGATAAGCACCAAATCGAAAAAATTAGGAGGCAATAATGGTACAGGAACAGCATATACAAGATCTAAATATGTTAGGTATAGATATTAAATTGAAGCATGTCATTTTTTGTGTTAAACAAATATTCAAAGGACACGATATTGAAATATCGTCTTGGAGATGTACTGATATTGATTATAAAACGCCCAACTTTACTACTGCAGGTCTCTACAGACTTCACGGATTTGCTTATGTTAATGGTGAGAATGTGCCGTGGTCCATTGTTGTAAAAATAATCAAACCAGACAGTTCGGAGAAAGATGATCCTAGGCATCATAGTTATTGGAAAAGAGAAGCACTTGTATTTCGATCAAATGTACTATCAGATTTACCCAAATCACTTAATTACGCTGAGTGCTATCTTATTGAGGATAGAGATGACGGCACGATAGGGTTGTGGATGGAAAATATAGATGGAGAGAATGATGATTTGTGGTCTCAGGAAGACTATTGTTTTATAGCTCAGCAGTTAGGGTTGTCGAATGGAGCCTATTTAATGGGAAGGCCTTTACCAAGTGAATCTTGGATATGCCAAAATTGGCTTAAATCGTGGGTTGCCTCCAGTAGGATGTATGCACCTAATCCTTATGACTATATACATTTGATAAATAATGATATTGATGAGATATGGAAATCGTATCAAATATACAATAAACATGTGGATTTGATGTTGGAGTCATTGGTTCATTTGCCTCGTGTACTTGCACATCAGGATCTTAGTCAAAAAAATATGTTTTTACATAAAACGAATTCAAAGAATGATCAGTTGATTCTTATCGATTGGCAATTTATGGGTGTTTCTGGTATTGGAGAAGATTTGGGAAAGCTATTTGGAGTTAATATGAGCACGAATAACATTCCACAACATAAATACGAAGATTATAAGAATTCCATCTTTGAATATTACTTACAAGGGCTTAGAGAAACAGGATGGCAGGGAGATGAACGGATTGCGAGGTATGGTTATTGCACAAGTGTAGCGATGAGGTGTGTTTGGGAAGTACCACAATTCATTTATCTGACCGCCCAACTAGTTGAAGAGCCGAACAATACTACACTACAAGAAAAGGTCTCCCAATTTGAGAAAATAATATGTATTCAAATGGAAATGGCTAAAGAAGCAGAAGATTTGAAGGAATATATTTAAAAATAAAGAAGGTACCGATTTGAGATGCGGCTTTTGGCAATACATGCTGATCGTAGTGAAGAGGACGGAATTATTGTGTAGAAGTGTAGCGTTCGCCAAAAAGCTTTCCTATGGAAAGCTACTGCGAAAGCATACGCTTGCCCCTGAATTTTTACCGCAAACAGCGGTATATTCAAGAAAATTTGGGGCAACAGCGATTCGGAAGGACAATCCGTCCGCGTAGCGGTCATCTATCTAAAGTATGATTGATTGTTGCGAGTGTAAAGTTTCGCTCTTACCCACACCATATTAATTAAGAGCAGGCACCCAGAAATGATAAATAACCCCTCGATTCCTATGAATCCAGATAAGAAGCCACCTACAAGCGCACCTAACATGTTGCCCAGTGCCAGTGTACTGCTATTGAAGGCGAAAGCTCTGCTCTCCATGCCTTCAGGTGTGTATGACCGTATGAGGGCATTGACGCTAGGCAGCAGCCCCCCCATAAATACGCCCATCAGGAATCTAATAACAATGAGTTGCCATACATTCTGGACGAAGGCTTGTGGAATGAGCATGAGACCGGCCCCAATTAAGGCATAGGTTAGAATACGATGCGCACCAAATTTATCGCTAAATTTACCAAGAATAGGCGATGTAATCATATTGGAGATGCCTGTTACAGCAGTGACCATACCAGCCCATAGTGCAATATCTGCCGTATTATTATGTAGCTTCTGAACATATAGAGGAAGCAAGGACATGGGACTAATCATTGCGAATTGAAGCAGGAACGTAACGGCAAAGAGTGCTAACAATTGTGGGATATGCGCAAGTTCCTTGAAGCCTTGAATAACGGATACTTGTGCTGTTTGAGAGGCTTCTTCACGATTGAAGTTCTCTTTTACCATGAACAGAGCGAGAAATGAGGCAGCAAATATAAGCGCACCTGTAACGTAGAAAATAGGTCTGAAACCGATCATGTCAGCTAATACTCCGCCAATCAGCGGTCCTAATATGGTGCCAGCTACAGAGCCTGATTGCATCATACCCATGGCAAATCCCATTTGTGCTTTGGGGGTTGTTCCTGACACGAGTGAAATGGAGGCAGGATTAAATCCTGATATCGTACCATTCAGTAAGCGGAGTAACAGTAAATGCCATGGATTCTGAGCGAATCCCATTAAGACCATGACAATGGCCATTCCGAACCCAGAACGCAGTAGCATAATTTTACGTCCATACCGATCAGAAAGTTTCCCCCACAAGGGCTGAAATAAGAAGGAAGTCAGGAAATTAGCTGCAAAGATGAGACCCGCCCATATTCCAATAGCATGTTCACCTTGTACACCCAAATCGCGGGCTAGATACAAGGCAAGAAAAGGTGTGATCATGGTCATTCCAGCATTGACTAGAAACTGACCAATCCAAAGTACGATGAGGTTTACTTTCCAAGGTTTCATATGAGTAATCGTCCTTTCAACAGAGCTGTTTAACATATGGGAGTTGGACAATATATAAGTATATCACAGCGCGTAAGTGGCTCTGTGATGGGAATGTCATAGGATTGTCATGACAACAGAAAGTGTGATAGTTGTTACTTACTTTTAAAAAGGGCATAATATATGATAGAGAATTCACAATAATGGAGGTAAAGTCATGACCTACAATGATACTTTTATCCGAGCATGCTTCAAACAAGATGTTAATCATGTACCTGTCTGGTATATGAGACAAGCAGGTCGCTATGATCCTGAATATCGAAAAATTAAAGAAAAATACAGTTTACTTGAAATATGCCGCCAGCCAGAGCTCGCAGCTGAAATATCGTTAATGCCTGTTCGGAAACTTGGTGTGGATGCAGCCATACTGTATTCTGATATTATGAATCCGGTTGCTTCACTTGGTATTGATTTCGATATTGTTAAGAATATCGGCCCGGTTATTGAGAATCCTATTCGATCTATGGCAGACGTGGAACGTCTTCGTCCGATTGATATAGATCAAGATTTGAGCCACATCATGGAGACGATCCGAATTCTAGATAAAGAGCTGGAAGTACCGTTGATTACGTTTGCAGGTGCTCCTTTTACAATTGCGAGTTATTTAATCGAGGGAAGACCCTCCAAAAATTACATCCATACCAAAACGATCATGTATAGTGAACCGAAAATATGGCATGCGTTGATGGACAAGCTTGGAGATATGGTAATTACATATGTACGAGCTCATATTGCCAATGGGGGTAAAGCATTCCAACTATTCGACAGCTGGGTGGGAGCTTTGGCACCACGAGATTTCGAGAAATTCGTACTTCCGACGATTACACGTATCTTTGCCGAATTATCCGATTTGAATGTACCTAAAATTTATTTCCCTGGTGTAAGCTCTGGAGAACTACTTCCAACTCTTACGAATCTTCAGACGAATGTAATGGGACTCGATTGGAGAGTATCCATACCAGAAGGACGCAGACGAACAGGTAGCCGTTTCGCTATGCAAGGGAACATGGATCCGTTCGTTTTGACAGCGTCGATGGATGTCATCAAGCAACATGCCAAGCTTATTATTGACGAGGGTATTCAGGAACCAGGTTATATTTTTAACTTAGGTCATGGCTTGTTCCCAGAGGCTTCCCTTGATAAACTACGAGAACTGACTGCTTATGTGCAGGAATACTCAGCATCCCTTTTACAATCGGTTTCACGAGTTTAATTTTTACATGAAGTTAACTTTATCAAGAGGTGAAATAGATATGAAAACCAAGATAGGTGTCTTAGTTATGTCGTATGGAACACCGGAGAGCTTAGAAGGTATAGAGGCTTATTACACACATATACGTAGAGGCAATGCTCCTACAGCAGAGCAACTGCAAGATTTAGTTGGGCGTTATGAGGCTATCGTTGGTGGTGTTTTTCCACTTCGAGAGAATACGAATCAGCAGGTCAACCAACTGCAAAATGCTCTCAATCATGCTAATGAACATTCGGAACTTGAATTTGTTTGTTACCAAGGATTGAAGCATGCATCTCCATTCATTGAAGATGGTGTTGAGCAGATGAAGAAGGACGGCATTGAGCGTGCGGTAGGTATTGTACTTGCACCACATTATTCAGTGATGAGTGTAGGGACGTATATCAAGCGAGCTGAGGAAAAGGCGACAGAGCTCGGGATTGAAATGTCCTTTGTACGAAATTATCATCTCCATCCTCAATTAATCGAAGCTCTGAGTGAGCGGGTAAGCATGAAGCTTGACCGATTTGAGGAAGCGGGAGCGAATCGACAGGATGTTAGGGTATTGTTCAGTGCTCATAGTCTACCTGAACGAATCATCAAGATGGGAGATCCTTATCCTGAGCAACTATTGGAAACCTCTAGGGCTATTGCTGAACGGACGGGTGTTACGTCATGGCAGTTCACATGGCAAAGTGCAGGTCGTACAGGCGAACCATGGCTTGGACCTGACGTTCTTGATACGATGAGAACTCTGAGTAAAGAACAGGTTGAAGACGTTCTAGTTGCACCTATAGGGTTCGTATCTGATCATTTAGAAGTTCTATATGACCTTGATATTGAAGCTCAAGGGGTGGCTAAGGAATTAGATATGCGCCTGATGAGGATTGATTCATTAAACAGTGATCCATTGTACTTGGAGACGCTTCGGGATTCCATTATGAGTAATTTAACAACTGGAGAACAGTAATGATCGGGACTTCACCCAAAATTGTTATTATTGGAGGAGGAATAACAGGTCTTAGCGCCGCTTTCTACGTTCGTAAATTTTATCGTGAAGCGGGTATTGAACCTCGGATTACGATCTTGGAGAAGGGGTTATCTATGGGCGGAAAGATCGATACGCTCCATCGAGATGGATTCATCATTGAGAGAGGACCTGATTCGTTCCTTGCCCGTAAAACTGCGATGACCGATTTGAGTAATGAGTTAGGCTTAGAAGCTGAACTTGTTACGACTAATCCCGAAGCTAATAAAACGTATATTCTACATCACAACAAACTTCATCCCATGCCATCGGGTCTTGTATTAGGTATCCCAACTGAAATCGTTCCCTTTCTAAAAAGTGGACTTATTTCATTCGGTGGTAAAGTTCGAGCGTTAATGGATTTCGTAATTCCGCCACGGCGGAGTACAGAGGATGAATCGGTAGGAGATTTTATTGCGCGCAGACTAGGGCCGGAAGCGCTGGAGAATGTTGCGGAGCCACTTCTTGCAGCGATTTATGCAGGTGAAACGGGAAATCTGAGTCTTCAGGCTACCTTTCCTCAATTCGGAGAGGTGGAACGTGAATACGGTAGCTTAATTCGCGGTATGATGAGTGGGAAGAAGCCACTTATGGCTGATACAAGGACTGCTAATAGTACAATCCTAACTTATCGTAATGGATTACAGTCGTTGGTGACAGCTCTAGCGGAACAGCTAGATGATGTGGAGCAACTCCTAAATACAGGCGCGAGTGCACTCATTGTAAAAGAGTCCTTAGAAGCAGGAAGCCGTTATATTGTGCAGTTAGATAACGGTCAAGCGATTGAGGCGGATGATGTTATTATCACCACACCTAACGATGTTACTGCTGAGCTTTTACGCCCTCATTTAGATGTGGTTGCATTAGATGCAGTGAACTATGTATCCGTAGCGAACGTAGTCATGGCATTCTCTAAATCGGAAGTGACAGGTTTATTTGATGGCTCAGAATTTCTTGTCCCACGCAAAGAAGGCCGCAACATCACATCGTGTACATGGACATCGACGAAATGGTTGCATACAAGCCCAGATGATAAAGTGTTATTAGGTTGTTACGTAGGCCGGGCTGGGGATGAACAGAATGTTGAGCTTCCGGACGATGCACTGAAGGAGCTAGTACTCAAAGACCTGAAAGAGATCGTGGGTATTTCTGCTAAGCCTATATTTACAGAGATAACGCGTCTTATGCATTCTATGCCACAGTATCCAATAGGACATCTACAAGCCATAGAAACACTAAGACATCATTTATTCTCATCACTGCCTGGTGTGTATCTAACTGGAGCAGGATACGAAGGTGTTGGTCTACCCGACTGTATTAAGCAGGCTAAAGAACTAGCTATGCGATTGGTAACCTCTGAATCTTAAAATTAGGAAATCAAATAGAACTTCCCATGTTACACTGGGGGGTTCTATTTGTTCTTGAGAACCTGATATAATGAAAGATATGAGTCACGAACATGTTCCAAGAAGGAGTGAATATGTACCCACCAAGATCTCAAAAAAGAAATGCCCAGAAGAAGGGCAGACGGAAGCGAAAATTACGCGCATGGGGGTTATTAAATTTAAGTCTCATTGCGATGATAGCCATTGTCCTTTTATTAATGAATCAAGAGAAGGATTTAACCCCTTCTTCAACCGCGTCTTCACCAGCAAGTAATGTCTCTGATGGCGAGTCTACCAAAGTTCCTTCTGAATCAACAGAGTTGACAAGTACGGAAGAAGAGCCTGAACTTGTAGAGGTGACCGAAGAACCATCTGAAGAACCATCAGAAAAACAATCTATGGTAGAACAACAGCCCGAAGTTGAACAACCTGATTATACGGCTCCCTCAAAAGAGCATGACTCAACTCAGGGTTCTGTTGATACACAGGGCAAAACACAAGAAGCTAAGGGAGGAAACTCCGCACCCCCATCAGATTCAAGTCATACCGAAGACGATAAGACGGATTCGGGTCAGAAGCTGACCTTTCATTTTGCAGGGGATATGATCTTCTCGGGTAAAGTTGAGGAACGGTTGATGAAGGAGGGATATTCATATCCATTTGAACATTTAGGGGATCTGTTTCTGAAAGATGATTTGACCTTTGCTAATTTAGAGACGCCTGTTACAACAGGGGGAGTAGGTGCACTTGATAAGCAATTTGTCTTTAAGTCATCACCAGAGGCTCTTGTTGCTATTGAACAGGCAGGCATAGACGCTGTCAGTTTAGCCAATAATCATATCCTTGATCAGGGGGTAACTGGGCTATTAGATACATTGAAATATCTTGACAATAGCGGTATTGAGTACGCAGGTGCAGGTAAGAATGCTGAGGAGGCTTATGCTCCTAAGTATTTTAGTCGTAAAGGGGTGACTATTGCTTTTGTTAGTGCTACCCGTGTCGCTCCTGTGACGAGCTGGTTTGCTGGTAAGAGTACTCCGGGTGTGGCGCAGGCTTATGACTCTGCTTTAGTGATAGAGTCGGTTGCCGAAGCTCGTAAGAATGCAGATATCGTGATTGTGATGGCCCATTGGGGCAAAGAGCGTGCTACTGTGCTTGAGGCTCATCAGACCACACTAGCGCATAGTTTCATAGATGCTGGAGCAGATTTAGTTATTGGAGGACATCCCCATGTTCTTCAGGGACTTGAGCAATATAAAGGCAAATGGATTGCCTATAGTACTGGTAATTTTATATTTACAAAGTCCACTACAGAAGCTACATGGAAAACGGCTGTGTTCGAAGCGACTTGTACGAAGAAGGGTCAATGCGACATGAAGCTGATTCCGTTTCACGCTGAAATAGGTCAACCCGTACCGATGTTAGCTGCTGATGGAGAGAAACTAATGAAAGAAGTACAAAATATCTCAGTCGGTAATGTTACCATAAGTAAAGATGGTACGGTGAAGTCAGGTCTTTGATTTGTCCTTTAAGTTTCTTATGGAAATATAGGAGGGTACAATTTATGAATAACCTATGTGTAGCTCACCGAGGGTTCTCTAGTAAGGCACCTGAGAATACGCTAGCAGCCATAACCTTGGCGATGGAACAATCTTATGTTCATTGGATGGAGATTGATGTGCAGCTCTCTTCTGACGGTGTACCTGTTGTGATCCATGATTTCACTTTAGATCGGACAACGAATGGACACGGAAATGTGAGGGATCAGACGTGGGCAGAACTTGCACAGTTAGACGCTGGACAATGGAAAGGGCGAGCTTTTGAAGGAGAAAGAATTCCATCGCTAGATGAAGTGTTGAAATTGACTAGTGGACGACTAAATTTAAATATTGAGTTGAAGACAACGGGCAACATGTATCCTGGCTTAGAGCAAGCTGTGATGGAGAGGGTTTCTTACTACAAGATGGAGAATGATGTCGTATTGACTTCATTTGAAGTGGAATCTTTGAGAAAAGCGAAAGCATTAAATGCCTCCTTTAAAACGGGCCTAATTATCGATCGAAGACCGCTTGATCTGGTGAAGCAACTTATAGATCTAGAATGTTCCTTTTTATCCATTGGAGCTTCCCACTTAGATTCAAGTTTAACCACACTCCTTATTAGTGAAGGGATCCAGGTCATGGCCTGGACGATTGATAAGACAATAGGGATGAAGCGAATAGCGTCTATCCACCCTGAGATAATGATCTGCACGAATTGTCCAGATGTATGGAACAAAACCATGAATCCATGAAAATATTTGTGGCAATAAAATATAGTTAGGGGACTGAACTCACGATGAATTCACTGATTCGTAACGTATACTGTGTCGGACGTAACTACAAGTTACATGCACTGGAACTAGGGAATGATATACCTACGGAACCCATGATATTCATGAAACCTACTCATGCTGTTGTTCCTTGTAATGGTCATGTGATTTCTCTTCCCAAAGATCAAGGCGAAGTACATTATGAAGGGGAGATTGTGATCCTAATTGCACGAGATTATGAGCCAGGAATCAGCGTAAATGAGCTGGTGGATGTGATGGCGTTAGGGATTGATTTTACATTACGTGATGTACAGGGTACGATCAAACAAAAGGGACATCCTTGGACAGCTGCCAAAGGGTTCAAATCTTCAGCACCGCTCTCTCCTTATATTGCTTTTCCTGGGACGGAGGAGATCGCAAATCAAGACTTTACCGTGTTCATAAATAAATCAGAAGTCCAACGAGGCAATACTCGTGATATGATATTCTCTTTGCAGGAAATTGTAGATTATATAGCACTGCATTATGGGCTAGGTAAAGGTGACTTGATCTTTACAGGTACTCCAGCTGGGGTTGGAGCTGTAGCTTCTGGAGACGAATTTGAACTATTATGGGGAGATCAGCAGCTAGGTAGCTGTGTTGTTAGTTAATCGATGTTGTGGATCATCGGCGCTATTTGTGCACTTTTTGTTTCGGGGGGAGCTTACTGGAAGAAATCTCTCACTTTATCTGGCGCTTTAGCAGCCACGGTGATGGGGACGATTTATTTCGCAGCAGGTCATCTATTCTGGTTCGGTATACTTCTTGTATTTTTTGTTTCCTCATCAGCCTTGTCTAAATACAAGCAAAGTCATAAGAATGAATTAGAACAATCCTATGCCAAAACAGGTCGTCGCGATGCTGGACAGGTTCTAGCTAATGGGGGTCTTGGCATGTTGCTGTGTCTATTGAATGCCATTTGGCCCCATCCTGAATGGGCATATGCTTATGTAGGTATCATGGCAACTGTTACTGCGGATACTTGGGCTACAGAAATAGGTAGTTTAAGTCGTAAGCTTCCTCGTTCGGTTCTGAATGGAAGAAGGCTTCCTGCGGGTACGTCTGGTGGAGTATCACTCCTCGGCACGATGGCTGCTGCTATAGGCGGGGCTATGATTGGAGGATTTGCTTGGTTATTTGAAGTTATATCAGGCCCTTTAGATCGTTCACTTCTGATATGGTTACTTGTAGGGATTGTTGCGGGTTTAGTTGGGGCTTTCACAGATTCGATATTGGGTGCGTCATTACAGCTGATGTATAAGTGCCGTGTCTGTGATAAAGATGTTGAAGTGTTACACCATTGTGGGCAAGAAACAGTCAAGATTCGTGGCTTGAGTCTAATGAATAATGATGCAGTAAATATTTGGAGCTCCATTCTGGGCGGATGTGCAGCGCTAGTTATTGCTATACTGATGGATTTGTAAATAAATTGTCCAAATAAGATATGATAAGTGGGAATATACGGTATGAATATAATGACTGTTGAACATATAAGCAAAAGTTATGGAGAAAAGGTTCTTTTTCAAGATGCCTCTTTCGGTATGGAGGATCAGGACAAGGTAGGGATAATCGGGGTAAACGGAACAGGGAAATCAACCTTCCTACGTATTATTGCTGGGCTAGAAAAGCCAGATGAAGGGCAAATCTCGATTGGAAATACGGTACGGATGAGAATGTTGGACCAGAACCCTGATTTTGATCCTGAAATGACAGTACTTCAGCAAGTATTTCAAGGAAATGATCCACAAATGAAAGTTGTACGGGATTATATCCAGACGATGGATTTGCTTGAATTGAATCCAACAGATATGACGTTAGTTGAAAGAATGTTGGAGTTGAATCAAGAATTGGATGAATTGCAGGCTTGGCAGTTGGAAAGTGAAGCAAAGATTATCCTTTCTAAGCTTGGGATTACTCAATTTGATGCACTTATGGGGTCACTGTCAGGGGGACAGCGTAAGCGTGTTGGTTTGGCTAATGCACTTATTCAGCCGTGTGAGTTGCTTATTCTTGATGAGCCTACCAACCATATAGATAATGATTCAGTGGCTTGGCTGGAGCAGTATTTACAGAAACGTCGCGGAGCGTTACTCATGATTACCCATGATCGGTATTTCCTAGATCGTGTAGCCAATGTAATGTTGGAGCTGGATTACGGACGGTTATTTAAGTATGAAGCTAACTATTCTAAATTCCTTGAACTAAAAGAAGAGCGTGAAGAAAGAGAAGCTACGACAGAACACAAGCGTCAGAATCTATTGCGTTCAGAGCTGGCTTGGGTACGTCGTGGACCTAAGGCGAGATCAACGAAGCAGAAGGCACGGATTGATCGCTATGAGAAGCTGAAGGATCAACCAGGCATACAACGCGCGGGTGCCATGGATATATCGGTGGGTTCCACCCGTTTGGGACGTAAAATTCTAGAAATAGATCAATTGCACTATAGATTAGAGGATAAGGTTCTTATTCAGGATTTCAGTTATATCGCAGTCCCAGAAGATCGAGTGGGTATTGTCGGTCCTAATGGTAGTGGTAAATCTACATTATTAAATCTTATAGCTGGGAAGCTGGAGCCAAGTGGAGGAGAAAGTGTTCTAGGTTCTACGGTTAAAGTGGGATATTTCACTCAGGAACATCAAGAGATGAATGAGAAATTACGAGTGATCGAGTATATTAAGGAAGTAGCCGAAAATATAAAGACGGCTGATGGTGGAACGATTACTGCCGCTCAGATGTTAGAACGGTTCTTATTCCCACCCACACTTCAATGGTCACCGATCTCGAAGTTATCAGGTGGAGAGAAGCGGCGTTTATACTTACTTCAAGTCCTGATGGCAGCGCCAAATGTCCTTCTACTGGATGAGCCTACCAATGACTTGGACATTCAGACACTAGCCGTCCTAGAGCAATATTTAGATGAGTTCCCTGGCGTAGTCTTTACTGTATCTCATGACCGATATTTCTTGGATCGTACAGTGGATAAGATTGTTGCTTTTGAAGGGGAAGGAAATCTTAGAGTTCATGTAGGTTCCTATAGTGAATATGAGGAATGGATGAAACGTAATGTGACGAAAGCTCCAGAAAGTGATCAAGTGAAGCCAGCTCCTCAGCAGAGTCCCAAAGCTGAGATTCAAGTAAATCCTAAAGTGATGGAGTCATCTGCACCTCAGGAAAAGGTTAAATTCAGCTTCAAAGAGCAACGAGAGTACGATAGTATTGATCAAATGATTGAGAAAAGTGAACAGAAGATAGCAGATATTACGTTGAAGATGGAAGAAGCCTTTAATGATTCTGCACTTCTTCAAGAGTTAATGCAGAAGCAGCAAGAGGCACAATCGGAGCTTGAGCATTTGATGGAGCGTTGGACATATTTGAACGAGTTAGCAGAGAAGATCGAACAGGCTAAATCGTAAACCACTTTTATATAGATTGTAAACGCAAAAAAGCGAAAGGACGACTCTAAATCAAATAGAGTCGTCCTTTTGCCTGTGCGATTAGGTGATATTTATTATTACTGGACGCTAGTTGTTGAAGGGGACCTCAATCGATAATATGGGGTCTTCGATACTTGCATTACACATGCACATAATGTAATTCCTAATAATAGCATCACCAGAACCCCTGTGATTACGACAATTTGAAGTGGAATAAACCCCGTAGCGACTCCGAGCGCCATGGTTGTGATGATGATCAATATAGCTTGAATAAAATCATTTAGACTACCTATCCTGCCCATTAAATCAACTGGGACATTGTTCTGATAAAATGTAGCGAAACCTGTATTTACGAAAGCAAGGAAAAAAGCTAGTATAAAACATCCAACAGCTGCGATAAGAAATGAACTTGAGAAAGCATAAATCATATAACCAAAACAGACACCTAATGACCCGATCCCAATCATCAACGATATCATGAGTTTTTTAACAATAAGGGTGTTAATCATAGCTCCGACAATAATACCTGCCCCCGCAATGCTGACAAGAACACCATATTCACTTTCAGTCAAGTGTAGCACCAGCGTAGCAAACGAAGCTTCAAGTGAGTCCACTGCTGATGCCATGACCACCATTACACCTCCAAATAAAAAAATGATTGCCATAACATAGACGTTTTGTCGATAAAATTGTATAACAATGTTCCAGTCTTTTTTTAATAATGCCAAAGATATTCTTGACTCTGGTTCTGGATTCTTATTAGTTCTATGTTTCTCTAAGTTCGGCATTAGCAAAGTGATGACTCCTGAAATAAATAAAGCTAAGGCATTAATGTAGATTGCCATAACAGGAGAACCTATTAAAAATAGAACTCCAGCGATAGCTGGACCTATTAGAAAGGCCCCAGAACTGATCAAGCTATTAAGCGAATTAAACCGTGGTCTTTGCTCGGGTGGAATCAGTTGTGTTATGTAGGTCATAGATGTGGGTCCAAACATGGAACCGGCCATGTTTATTAGAATGGCAAGTATATATGTGTACCAAATAGAAGAGAACAAAAACAAAGGTAACAGCGTTATTAACATAGCCCGAAGTATATCGAGCAAGGCCATCAGATTTCGCTTATTCAAGCGGTCTATGAGGCTGCCAGACCAAAGATTCGTGAAAAGGCACGCCAAAGGCCTTAGAATATAAAGCACCGAGACAGCGAGTGGTGACTTCGTAATATCGAGTACCATTAAGTTAAGCGCGATAAAATAAATCCATGAGCCTAAATTAGATATTCCTATGCCAAACAATAAAATCGAAGAATATTTCCAATATTCTAACCTGCGTTTTACTTTCATAGGGTTACTCCTTCGCTGTTTCATCTCTATAATTGTTACACAACAACAAAAAAATCCCACCCCCAAGACCGTAGTCTTGAGGACGAGATTGAATTATTCGTGGTACCACCCCAGATTCGTTAATATGTCGCCATATTAACCTCTTCAAGTACGGCATTACAACAATGCTTATACTCTAGCTCTATAACAGGAGCTCCTGTCACATCATCCCCAATGAATTTACGGTTCCGATATGATGCTCATAGACTTGGTTCAATGAATAATTCTTTACTCCTTCTCAGATTTCGGAGCTCTCTGTTAAAGAATCCATTCATTTACTCTTCTATTCATCGCATTTGGAATATTTGAACTATTGTATCCATTAATTCAATTATAGTAAATATATTTTTGTGGATTTTGGTGAAGACTAGCCATCCTCAATTTATGATACTCGAATGAACACAGTCTAGGTTTGTCGTAGGTATGCAGCTAATAGTTTAGCTGTGTTGAAGACAGCCTGTTTATGAGTTCGCTCCATGGCATGTGATGCATGAACGCCAGGACCAATTAATGCAGCGCGGATATTGTTTCCACCACTAAGGGCAGCGGAGGCATCAGACCCATAATGGGGATAAATATCAACAGCATAAGGAATTCCTTGGGATTCAGCTAGGGCGATTAGACGATTAGTCATATTATAATCGTAAGGGCCAGAAGAATCCTTGGCACAGATGGATACATCGGTTTCCTTACAACTTAGATCGTCTCCGATACATCCCATATCGACAGCAATCATTTCCTCAATATCGTCAGGAATATAGGACGCACCATGTCCTACCTCTTCGTAGTTTGAGATCAGGAGCTTCAGATTAGTCTGAGGCTTCCAGCCTTCACGGTTCATGGATTCTAGTAAGCCGAATAATGCCGCAACACTAGCCTTATCATCAAGGTGACGTGATTTAACATATCCACTGTCCGTTACGACAACTCTTGGATCAAATGAAACGAAGTCACCCACGGAAATGCCAAGCTTCTTAACGTCTTCATTAGAATCAACAAGTTCATCAATTCTGACTTCCATATGCTCTTCTGTGCGCTTGAAGTCACGTGCATCACTATAAACATGTACTGATGGATGTGTACTAAGAATAGTTCCTGTGTAAGTTTGGCCACTGCGTGTGTGGATGATACAGTATTCATTCTCCATCGATTGCATCATGAATCCACCGACTATCGTAAGACGGAGCGTTCCATTGGGTTTAATGGCCCGCACCATAGCTCCTAATGTATCCACATGCGCACTCAAGGCAATCGTACGGCTGTTATTATGTCCTTCGACACTTAGGATAGCACCACCCTTGTTATTCCACGTCAGAGGTACACCTAGGGACTTCGCCTCATCCTCAACAACTTTCATAACTTCGTTTGTAAAGCCGGTTGGGCTTGGAGTATGAAGAAGCTTCTGAAGCAAGGTTAGAATATATTGTTCATTTGGTTGGATCGGTTGGATCGACAAAAGGTTCTGCCTCCTTAGGTTTGTTGAGATTAGTGATTTCGAAATCAGGAATAATTTCAGCTTGTGCAAGCTGATGCGTTAGACGCTTTACTTGTTTTTGGAGCTTATATTGTCTGAATATTCCATAAGAACCAACAATAATACCCCCAATAAGTGTACAACCCAAGATAAGTACGATAAGTGGAATATGTACAACGTTAAACATCAAATTCACTTCAACAGGATTTACATTGATTACTGCAAAAATAGCAGTCAACAATGCGAATAATAATCCAGCTATTAACGACCATTGCATCTTCATGTCGACATCTCCTTCTCATGATATTATAAAATCCCTTGACCTAGTGGACAAGGGATTTTATAACAATCACATGTTTATTTAGTCAACTGTTCCATTTGTGTAATTAAATCTCCGAATACGCTCATTGCTTCACGGATTGGCTGTGGTGAAGACATGTCGACCCCTGCTTTTGTCAAAATATTAATGGAGTAGTCGCTGCCGCCACTCTTCAGGAAGTTGAGATAGCGATCGACTGCGGGCTGTCCTTCCTCCAAAATCTGTTTGGAAAAGCTTGTTGCTGCTGAGAAGCCTGTCGCATATTTGTATACGTAGAAGCTGTTATAGAAGTGGGGAATACGAGCCCATTCCATACTGATGTCTTTATCTACGGTCATATCCTTACTATAATATTTTACATTCAGATCATAGTAAATGTCTGAAAGTGCTTGCGGTGTGAGAGACTCACCTTGTTCAGCATGCTCGTGTACAATTTTCTCGAATTCTGCAAACATGGTTTGACGGAATACGGTTGTGCGGAACTGATCGGCATAATAAGTGAGAAGGTACATTTTTTCTTTAGGATCCGTTGATTTCTTGAGCAAGTAATCCATGAGTAGTGCTTCATTGGTTGTAGAGGCAACTTCTGCTAAGAAAATCGTGTATTGCGCATCACGGTATTTCAGGTTGTTGTCTGAATAATAGGAATGCAGGGCGTGACCCATCTCATGCGCCAATGTGAACATACTGTTCAGGTTTTCATTGTGATTGAGAAGGACATAAGGGTGAGTGCCGTAAGCTCCCCAGCTATATGCTCCTGTACGTTTACCCTCATTCTCATACACATCAATCCAACCTTTGTCATAACCATCTTGTAGAGCACTTAGATAGTCTTCACCAAGTGGCTTCAAGCCTTCTTTCACGGTTGCTTTCGCTTCTTCGTAAGTGATATCCATCTTGTACTCATCTACGAGTGGGGCGAATAAATCATACATGTGTAGTTCATCGACACCGAGTAGCTTTTTACGAAGCTTCATGTAGCGATGCATCAGAGGTAAGCTCTCATGTATCGTATCAATAAGGTTAGTGTAGACTTCCTTCTCAATATTGTCGCTATAGAGAGACATCTCAAGTACAGAGGGATATTTACGTACACGAGAATAGAATATATTCTTGTTCACATTAGCACTTAAAGTGGCTGCAATGGTGTTCTTCTGCTTACCATAAGTATCATATACCGCTTGGAAAGCACGGCTGCGAACTTCACGATTAGGATTTTCTAGGAACTGAGAATAGTTACCATGGGTAAGTTCAACTTCCTTCCCATTCTCATCCTTAATTTTAGGGAATTTCATATCTGCATTATTAAGCATTCCAAAAATCGTCTGAGGCGCTTGGGATAGGTTGCCGACCTGAGCCAGCAATGCCTCTTCAGCCTTAGTTAGAATATGAGCTTTCTCACGTTTCATTTCTTGTAATGTAAATTTATAATCAGTGAGGGCTGGATCAGCAATGAATGCGTCAAGTTTATCATCGGGTAGAGATAGAACTTCAGGTGTGATGAAAGATAGGGCTTCGCTTACTTCAACACTTAACTTCTTAGCTTTTTGTGTGAGTGCTTGATATGTAGGGTTCGTGGTATCTTCATCATGATGCATGTGTGCATACACGAATAGACGTTCAACATGATAAGACAATTCATCTTCTAACTCGAAACAAGCTTTAACGGCTTGAACTGAATCTAAAGTGCCTTGAAAATCATTAGTCTTTTTAGTCTTCTTCTGAACTTCAGTATAGGTTTGATCCCAAGCTGCTTGATTAGCGAACATATCTTGTAGGTTCCATTGATTCTCAACAGGTACGTCTGAGCGTTTCTTAATTTTATCCATGTGAATCCTCCTTAAATGATTTAGAGATGAAGACTGAGTAGTCTGTGCCGCTAAAGAAGGTGATGTTGAAGGGATGGGAAAGAGACTAAGTGTGAGTATGAATGATACGATCTTGGTTAACTTCACAAGAGGTACCTCCTTTACATATACAATCACACTTAGTATGACCCTTCCAAAAAAAGATTATTTATCCTTCTGCTATTAACTTAGGCACCCATGCTTAGAAAGCTGAATATGATTAACGAAAAGGCAATCAGAATCATGATGATGGCAGTGAGTGCCATCCAGCGCTTTAAGGCAGGCGGGACGGAGTTTTTGGCCATAATCAAAGCAACTCCAAGCAAGAAAGAAAGGATAATAAAGATAAGTGTGTCTCTAGAATCCATAGGGTATTATACCTCTTTAAAAGCAGCCATTAATTGGTGCCACTCTTCTTCATTATTCTGGAACTCTACTTTGGGGAAGCGGTTATTAGCCCAATGCATCAAAGCTGGGCGACTGAGGAACGTATGAGTCTCTTCTCCCCATTGATCAGATATTTCACGAAGAACGATATATTTGCCTTGAACCTCTATCGTCATCATATTCCAGTTGTCTTTTTTGTATATTTCATGTTTTTTAATCATATGCACTTCTCCGTTTACTCTTTTTGTAAAATGATAACGCAGACACCCTTGTAAAAGCAAATATAAACATTGAAAATATGGAAAAGATGCTTTGTGATGTGAAATTCATGAAAAATAATTTCGGTATTCGCCATCATTGGCGGTCATTTTGGGAGGTTGTTTATTTGAAGGGTACAGTTAAATGGTTCAACGCGGAAAAAGGTTATGGATTCATTCAAGTAGAAGGCGGCGAGGATGTATTTGTTCATTTCTCAGCCATTCAAGGGGAAGGCTTTAGGACTTTAGATGAAGGTCAAGCGGTTGAATTTGATACAACTGAGGGTAGTCGTGGACCTCAAGCAGCTAACGTTAATAAATTATAAGAGGCTGTTCACAAGTCACCTATTGATTACGAAGTAATGAACTCGCATTATAAGACGACTTCATCGTCATATTCACTGAGGATATAATGTAGCTAATGGCAAGCGCACAATTCTATGGATAAATAGAACTGCGCTTTTTTTGTTATAAACCGTGTTTAATGCCTTTGACCGGAACCATGGCAGAATGATACACTAGTTGGGACGAATTATACATTTTTATAGGGAGCGCTATCGCTATGCCAAAGTTTAAGTTGTTTAAAGATCGTAAGGGTAAGGCTGACCAAGCCAAGAACAATAAGTTTGTGAAGCTTGGCCGTGAAATTTATGTACAGGCACGTAAAGGTGGTCCGAATCCGGATGCCAATTTCGGTCTGAAGACAGCTATTAATAATGCTCGGCAGATCAATATGCCGGTGGATAACATTGAACGTGCAATTAAAAAAGCATCGGGCAATGGAGAAAATGTGGAGTACGATGAGATTTACTACGAGGGTTATGGTCCAGGTGGCGTAGCGATTATGGTTAAATGCTTAACCGATAATCGTAATCGTACCGCGGCGGATGTCAGATCCATTTTTAATAAGCGCGGGGGCAATATGGGTGAGTCTGGTTGTGTTGCCTATATGTTCGATCAGAAAGGGATGCTGGTTATTGATCGTGAGAAATTCGCGGATCTAGATGAAGATACCCTCATGATGCAGGCTATTGAGTCTGGTGCAGACGATATGGTGACGAATGAAGATACCTTCGAAGTATTGACACATCCACATGAGTTTGAATCTGTTAAGAGTGCGATGGAAGAAGCGAAATTTGAATTTAGTAGCTCTGAAGTAAGCTGGATTCCGCAGAATACGGTAGATGTTGAAGGTGAGAATGCAGAGAAGCTATTAAAGATGATGGATGCTTTCGAAGACAATGATGATGTGCAAGATGTATACACTAATTTTGAGATTAGTGATGAAGAAATGGCTAGACTTGGTTAAAGGGATTTCTTCATAACAATAAATAAAGGCACTGATCGCTTATGGAAACTCTCAAGCGGCAGTGCCTTTATTTATTCTACAATTCGTAATATTTCATCAATTTCTTTACGGGCTATAGCTTTAGGTTGCACCTTGGGGTAGCCTAATGCGATGACCATGTTAAGTTGTCGGTCGTTAGGAATATCTAGATAGTCTCTGAGTTGCTTCTCAGCGAGTAGAACAGGACCCGTCATAGGACAGGTTGCAAGACCCTTTGCATGGGCAGCGAGCATCATGTTTTGTATCGCTAAGCTTGAGCTCTTGATTCCCTCTTCGTTCCAAATGGTCTCATTTCCGAATCCAATAGGGTCAAAGATACGGTCGCGAAATTTCGAGGTGTAGGCGGTAGCTAGACAAACAATCAGAACAGGTGCATCCGCAAACGCTGTGGCGTAAGGACCGAACGATTTCACTAAGAGTTTGGCTTCGCGTGCGAGGCCATTGTCTTCGGCAATCTTAGCCATACGATGGAGCTGCTCCCATGTTATCTGTTCAATTTCTTTGATTGTGGATCGATTCATAATTGCGATGAACTCCCAAGTCTGGGAATTGGTATCACTAGGTGCATACCTCGCACAATCGATCATATCTTTCACATCCTGCAAAGACACATTCTGGTCAGTGAAATTCCGAACACTACGGCGTGAGTGGATGACTTCTCTTAATTGATCAAACTGCACGGAAGGCCCCCTTTTTCTACAGATCCATTATAAATACAGATTAATTAGTACTTGATACTAATACTAACTCATAATCATTATAACGATAATGTCTCTTTATACGCAAATGAAATTGAAAAAAAATCGATCAGATGGAATATCTGCTCGGGCTTTCGGGAATAGAGTATGAAGATGAGAGCGGTTCAGGTGATGATATGAATAAGGCTCCTGTGATTTCATCAGTTTTCTACATTTTCTGCAACAATAAATTTGTGACTTTGTTTATTTGTGCAAAATCAAGGTACATATTATAATAGTGATGATTTGAAATGAATAGTGTGCAACAATGTGGAGGCAACGTCATTGAAATATAATGAGAAGAGCCAATATCAAGTTCCGCGAAACCCATTAAATTTAATGAGTCGGGTATATAAGCATATATTACCAGAAGTACGCAAGGAACTAGACGGCTGGCGTAAAGTAGCTGGAGAGATCCCTGATCTAGAGCTTAGAAAGCAGGCACTCGATAGTCTTGAAACCAAACAGTTTCATTGTCAGGGTGGTGCAGTGTATGCTGCCATTGAGTTGCCAGAACGTCATACTTTAATAAAATTAATTGTGGCATATCAGACGATCAGTGATTATCTGGACAACCTTTGTGATCGTAGCACTTCTATGGATCCGGAAGATTTCCGGCTCCTACATCAGTCTATGCTTGATGCCATTAATCCCGATGCACTGCCATTGCATTATTACGCTTTTCGACAAGAACAGAACGATGGGGGTTACTTACTTAAATTAGTTGAGACTTGCCATAGCTGCATTCGGCTTCTCCCTGGTTATGCGATAGCGTTACCTTTTATACAGGATTTAGTAGGGCTATATACAGATTTGCAGGTATACAAGCATATAGATCCTGAACTTAGAGAAGAAGCCTTGCTGAATTGGTGGTCAATACACCGGGATCGAACGCCACAATTGGGATGGAATGAATTTGCCGCCGCCACGGGATCAACCGTAGGTGTGTTCATGCTTTTTCTATCTGCTACGGATCCTCATTTGGACCAAGCAACGGTAGCCACAATTCATTCTTCGTACTTTCCACATGTCTGTTGTTTACATATTATGTTGGATTACCTGATTGATCAGGAAGAAGATAGGGTGGGCGGCGATCTGAATTTTTGTAATTATTATAAAGACTCTGAAACCCTGCTGGATCGGATTGCGTTCATTGTTGAATCTGCTAGGGAGGATGTTGCCAATATCCCTTCACCTTCATTTCATCGCCTTATTATTGAAGGGTTACTGGCAATCTATTTATCTGATCCCAAAGTTAGAGAGCAACAAGAGGTTCGCTCCATTTCTAAGCGTTTGATGAGAAAGAGTCCATGGACTAGACTTTTCTTTTTTATGAATAGTCGATGGATACGTAAGCATTTATATAAGTAGCCATACAGAAATAGGAGGCGTCAGAAGTCATGACAGTGAAAAAAATTGCAATTTTAACAAGCGGTGGAGATTCTCAAGGAATGAACGCAGCAGTACGCGCTGTTGTTCGTAGTGGTTTGTTCTATGGTTTAGAGGTATTTGGTATTCAAAGAGGTTATCAAGGGCTTTTGAATGATGATATTTTCTCCATGGATCTACGTAGTGTAGGAGATATTATTCAGCGTGGAGGAACAGTACTACAATCTGCGCGATGTAAAGAATTTATGACGCCTGAAGGACAGCAAAAAGGTGCTGATATTCTCCGTAAACGTGATATTGATGGACTTGTGGTTATCGGTGGAGATGGTTCATACCACGGTGCTAATAAATTGAGTAAATTAGGGATTAACACGATGGCGTTACCAGGAACGATTGATAATGATATTTCGTTTACTGATTTCACTATCGGTTTTGATACAGCTGTAAGTATTGTTGTAGATGCCATTAATAAACTACGCGATACGATGTCTTCTCATGAACGCTCTTCGATTGTAGAAGTTATGGGTAGACATTGCGGAGATATCGCTCTACATGCGGGTCTAGCTTCCGGTGCCGAAACAATCCTAGTGCCAGAAGTGCCTTACGATATGGATGAAATTGCTAAAAGAATGGAACAGAACTTCGCTCATGGTAAGCGTCATAGTATAGTGATTGTAGCTGAGGGAGCAGGTAACGGTGAAGACGTTGCCAAAGGCCTTGTTGAACGTTGTTCAACATTGGAACCGCGAGTGACTGTACTCGGTCATATTCAACGTGGAGGAACACCAACGCCAGCAGATCGTAATCTTGCTAGTCGACTGGGTGATTTCGCTGTTCGTATGCTTATTGCAGGTGAATCCGATAAGGCTTGTGGTATGATAAAGGGAGAATTAGTACTTACAGATATAGACAAAGTGGTGAATAGCAAAAAGAATTTCAACATGGAGTTATATGAATTAGCTGCACGTCTTTCTCAATAATTGTAGCTCAATAATCAATAAGAGGGTGTCCCATAAGCCATAAGAAAATGGTCGGGGACACCCTTTTTTGAATCTTAAATATTGAAGAAAGCGGGAAACAACATGCGAATGTATCTTCCTATTCAACCCTCCATTTTAGAACGCGACGTATCAGATTCTAATTATCGTTATCAAGAATATTTGCCAAGTAGAAGCTTGGAATCTTATGTTGCTTGTTATTGGACCGTTGACGTCAAGGCATCGGACTCGAATAAATTGCACCGTATCTTACCGGATGCTTGTACAGATATTATATTTGACTTGAGAGCATCCTCTTTTTCAAAAGGAGCTTTTGTTGTCGGGCTGATGACCGACTTTGCAGTCATGAATCTTTCTCAAACTGAATCCTTATTTGGAATTCGTTTTTTTTCAGATGCTGTACGTCCTTTTTTTAAATATCCTGTATCCGAGTTTATCGGAAATCATGTTTTTCTTGAAGATATATGGGGGAAAGAAGCGGCATTGATTACAGAAGAGATTGTATCAGCTACCGGAGTCTTGGAAATCATTGAAAAGGTAGAATTAATATTAATAAGAATGCTACTTCTAAATGAATTTCCAACAGATGGTTTGCTACAAACAGGTATGCGATATATGTATGATCAACAGGGAAGAATGTCCATACGTACTTTAGCGGAAAAGCTTAGTTACAGTGAAAGAACTATAAGAAGAACGTTTCAAAAGGAGTTGGGGGTCAGTCCAAAGGAACTTGTAGGTATCATTAGATTTCAGAGTCTGCTGCACGAGCTATATCTTACCACGCAGTCTAGTTTTACTGATATTGCTGTGAAGTATGGATATTATGATCAACCTCATTTTATTAAAGATTTTAAGCGCTATTATGGGATGTCGCCTAACCAAGTTTTTACAACGAACTTAGGGATGAAGTAAACATGTCCGTTTTTTACAATCAAGTATAGCTATAATATGTGATTATATAGATAAACAAATGATAGGAGTGAAATCCATGAAGTTAAAATTAGATATGGTTGGTATTGTCGTTAAGGATATGAAAGAAGCGTTAGATTTTTATCGTGTGCTTGGTTTTGAGATTCCCGATCAGGTGAATGAGGATAAGCATGTAGAAGTGATACAGGATGGTTTTCGGTTAGCTTTTGACAATCAAGATATGATCAAAGAAATCTACGGGAGCTGGGAAGAGCCGGCAGGACATCGAATTGAGCTAGCGTTTTTATGTGACGATGCGGAATCGCTAAACGAGTTGTACAAGAAGGTCGTTGACAATGGATATGTCAGCCACCGTGAACCTTGGGATGCTTTTTGGGGTCAACGCTATGCTATTGTTCAAGACCCCGATGGGAACCTGATCAGTCTGTTTGCGTGAAGCTAGTACATATCCTAAAGGAAAATCGGTTTTTGCCATACCCTACCTTGCTATTAGAAAAAATAAAGAGGCGTCCCTAGTCATTTTTATGACTTTGAACTGCACCCCTCAACTGTTAGACACAACTAACAATTGGGGGTGCAGTACACTTAGGGGAAGCCTCTTTGCTATCGGATTTCCGCCGCTGTAAGATTAAGAAATGTGTTTTCCAGTGAAACGGCGTTGCACCCGAATTAATCGCCATAAGAGTAACGTAGCACCTATAGCTAGTCCCACAATGAGACCTATCCAGTAAGAGTCAGCACCAAGAGACGTATTTCTATCTAGTAAATACCCCAGTGGAAGACCGATAACCCAATAAGAGATGAATGCAATAATAAAAGCTGGATTCACGTCCTTGTAGCCACGAAGCGCACCTTGTGTAGGTGTTGCAACGGCATCTGATATTTGGAAAAATATCGCAAAGATTAAAAAATGCTGTATAAGCTCAATGACATGGCTTTCCTCAGAATACAGTCCTGCGACCTGCTTACTTGCAACAATAAGGATCAGTGCTGTAGCAAGAGAGAGAATCACAGCAGTACTTATTCCGAGAATAGCATATTGCCGGGCATCCTTAAGGCGCCCAGCTCCCTTTTCAAAACCTACTAAGATGGTCAAAGCTGTACAAATACTGAGTGGAATCATATATAACGTCATTGAAAAATTCATTGCTGCTTGATGGGCCGCGATCGTGACGGTATCGAAACGGATCATCATAAGAGTCACCGCAGCGAAGACTGCGGTCTCGAAAAAAATAGAGAAACCGATGTTAGGTGATATAAAAGTGGGGAACCATTTTTGTTGATTTAACTGGATTTGCCTCGATAAGTGATAAGGACGAAAAAGTTAAAGTCTGGAACCACTAGAATTTACCATTTAGAAAAAGTTGGAAACTTAGTCTGACGGCCATTTTCGTTTCCCACACTCCAAGGGCAGTGTGAGTGAAAAATATCAGAAATTGATGTGCTGTGAATCTTCGTGCTGTGTCTACATAATCTAATTAAACAAAGTGGAGGCTATTCTTGGTCTATATTATTGGAACATTTAAAAACCTTGTTAATTTGGAAGACAGATTCAATATTGTATGTATGACGTAAATTATAAATAATTAAAGAAAATTTATCTGTATTGATTGACCTTACCCTTACAGGAACCTTTATATTTAAAGTACTACACAACAGGAGGTGATTGTTATGCTTTCAATTGGTGAGTTCTCTAAAATATCACATCTCACTCTAAAAACGCTTCGCTACTATGATGAAATTGGTCTTCTAAAGCCTGCTTGCACAGACGCTACAAGCGGATATCGTTACTATAATGTCTCACAATTGGAAACAGCATTATTGATTACACGCTTAAAAAACTATTTATTTACTCTCGAAGAAATCAAGGTTATTTTTACTAATTGGCAGGATGCCGATCTTTTTCAAGCTAAAATGAAGGCCAAACAAGAAAATCTAACGCAACAGATAACTTGTTATTCATCTCTATTAAAGAAATTGGAGCTTGATATTCAACTATTAAAAGAAGAGAAAACCATCATGGGTTATTTAAACCAGATTGACATCAAACTTGTCGATCACTTAAAATTAAATATTTTATCTCAGAGAAAACAAATTAATATTTCTGACTTCTTAATGCACTTTAATGAATTGTTTAGCAAAGTAGTTTTTAAAAAATTAAGACCTGCGGCTAATCCGCTTGCTATTTTTCATAGTGCAGAATATGTACCAGAAAATTATGACGTAGAAATTGCGATCCCCATTGTAGAAACCACAAATGAAACAAAAGTGTTTAACCCTGGTCTTTGTGCAATGGCAACGTTAATTGGTTCTTATGATGAATTACCTTCTATTCATACAAAGTTACATGCATGGATTGAAGAAAATCATTATAAACTGAGTGGTGCTCCTTTTGAAGTTTATCAAACGGACCCTCATACAACACAGGAGGAAAATACTATCATAGAAATATATTTCCCAATAAAATAAATACACGAAGGAGCATATCACCATGTATGGTATAAACACATCAACTATAAAAGAAAAAATCTTGATTTTTTTTGCCGAAATTATATATTTAATCATTGCATATTATTTACTTTTCATTGCTTATGAAAAATCAGCCATTTCAATCGGGCTTTTTATCGCTTTAATTATTACAACATTAAGATTAACAGCTATGATGTTTATCTGGCTACCTAGGGGCATTAGTTGGCAAGAAGCCATCATGAACAGTGCAGCTTTTGGAATTTATTATTTAGGCTTCCCCATTTTAATGATAGTCGGTAATCAGGAGCCTAACTTGACTTTACTTATTCTAGGTTGGGTATTGTTTTTTGTAGGCAGTATGTTAAACACTGTTTCAGAATTGCTTAGAAAACCTTTTAAAGACAATCCTGCTAATAAAGGAAAGTTGTATTCAGGCGGGTTGTTTAAATATGCGATTCATATTAATTATCTTGGAGATTGCCTTTGGGTACTAGGTTTAGCACTCATATCTAATAATATTTATAGTTTGCTTATTCCTCTAGGTATATTCTTAGTATTTGTTTTTGGCTATATTCCAAAATCAGATGATTATTTACAAAACAAATATGGAGAGCAATTTACAGCATACAAAAAGAAAACAAAAAAATTAATTCCGTTTATCTGGTGAGCCATCACAATAGACAATCCAAGCTTTCTCAAAATATAAGATCTTTTTGGATCTTATAGAGTCTGTTTATAACCTTTTATGTTCATGAGATTGCGGTTACAAACCAGTCAGACGTATTTCCTAAAATGGAAATGAAAGCAACATGGATTTTGGATTCTTACGAATCTAGAAAATCCATGTCTCTGTCTATATTTGGACAGACATATCTCGTCTTCCTTGTTGAGCTTTTTGGGGTTGCAGTAGTTACTACGAGGCGAACGGCAGTGACAACTGCTCAATTTGCTGGTCCCGCAATTTGTGAATTTGCTCCATATGATTGACTGGCAGTATTGTTTTCCGTATATGACCAATCATACGCTGGATGAGCCGGAGCATGTCCCTCATGATCAGGAAGGACTGTACTCTCGTCGTTTGGCGTACGGGCAATTTTTTTTGTCGCATGACAGAATCCTGTTGGTTGGACTCTTGGGCAAAATCAACCTCCACCTGTTTTCGGTAGCGCATCATTCGTTCCTGCAACTCACTGCCTTGCAGAACGGGGCCGTACAAGAAGGTTTTATCGACGAACGAATATCCGAATTATTGATCACAGCGACCTTGCAGCGGGCAGGAATTACATTTATCTTGATCGTCGACAAACCATAATGTGTAGCAATAATATGTAGCTCTCTTTCTCAAATCCATCCCAATGAAGAGCGTGCCCTTACGGACATTCTGGCTTGCCTTCAGGGGAACAGTGTTCCGGAATCTTGGTATTTTTCTTTAGTTCCGTTACGACATCCACATCATGCTCCACCAATACAGTATGCTGATCCTCAGCAAAAAATAGCCGAGGTCAACGACCAGAGATTCGGCTATCAGACCAAAATTTGCCTTAGCGCGAAGTTTGTACGGATTATTTATGTTTGAATTTATTCAATTTGTTTTTAACGACCACGTTACGGTCGATGAAGTTTCTCGCCGCATGCATAAGCAGCTCGACTTCCTGTTTGAGCATAAATTGCGGGAGCAAGCACCAGTAGGGAGTGAAAAAAAATGAGCATATATGAATGGTTCAAATATATCCATATTATGGCTGCAATCATTATGATTGGTACGACGATAACCAATGGTATGGCCAAATTGTTATCGGATCGCACCGGAAATGTACATCGAATCGCTTCAGCCATGACGTTCACCATGTATTTTAATAAAATTCTCATGTTTCCTTCTTTAGTTGTTTTAGCGATCAGCGGCATCGGGTTAACCTCCATCCTTCATCGTTCTTTGTTGGAAGGGTGGATTTTCCAATCTGTGATCATGCTTATAGCTTTATTCGCATTATTTGGGATCGGTTTGCGGTACGAGAGTCGGTTGCACCGCATCGCCTTGCATTCGGAAGAAAACAAGTGGCGCGAGATGCCGGGCGATTATTGGAAATGGAGCAAAATATCGATCCCGATCGGTTTTTTGGCCATGGTGGTCATTTTACTTGCATTATACTTGATGGTCGGGCAGAGAAGCCTTTTTTAATTTTTGTAGGGGTAAGTTTTAGAATAGTCTCCAAAGAAGGGTTGTATTTGTTTTTCTCTAGCTCACTCAAAGTTCCTTGAGACACACCAATAAGGTAAGAAAAAACAGTTTGATGATGTTTCTTTCTAATTTCTCTAATTTGCTCTCCTAACATTGGCGACAGCCCCTTCTTAATTAAACAGTCCCGATGATCTATACAAGCATCATCGGGACTGTTCTAGCAGTTCCACACTTTTATTACTAGTTCCACAGTTTTTTTACTGGTTCCACACTTTCTTTACTGGTTCCAACCGATTGGAATACCGATCTTTAATTGTTCTTTCCAGGTTCTTGGCGAGAGTTTATGAAATGTACGGAATATGCCTAAGCTTGCAAAAGGCTGACGCTTATGGACGAACAATAATGCAATGATAAATATGCACCAATACGTGATCCCAGATGCAACGCCAGCGCCTATTCCTCCAAGCTTAGGAAATCCAAAGTTACCGTAGATTAACAAATAGTTAAGTCCTACGTTAATAGGTAACGATATTAGTGTGATGATCATGGAAATACGTGTCTGCCCGAGAGCATCTATTAAACTGCGTAGCACGGTATATCCGAATAGTGGAATGATGCCTATGGATAGCCAAGTCAAGAAGTGGAATGCAATGTACTGCACATTTGATTCCAATTTCATGGCATGTAGAATAGACGGAAGGAGGGCCCCACCCAAAGCGAGCACACCTAGTGCAAGAAGCAGAGAGAGCCACAAGGCTTGAATAACGTTATAGGCTACTTTGTCTTTGTGTCCACTCCCGATTAACTGCGAAATAATAGGGGTAATCCCCATCAATATCCCGCTGAGCCCTACTTGAATAGGTACCCAAAGGCTAGAACCTATAGCTACACCAGCTAAGTCAATAGAGCTGGAGTGCCCTGACATGTTAGTGTCAAAGAAAGTCATGGCAGACAATGTGATTTGTGTAACAAAAATAGGAAGTAGAATGACGAAAAATTGTCTCATTTTTTGTTGAATGGATTGAGTTGGTTTCATAAGTGCACGCCTTTTCATGATTATAGTAGGATAAATATCTAACATAAGTATTACATTATACAGTTCCTTCAACATTTAGGACAAGCGAAAGGCCCGGTTTATGACCGGGCCTTTCGCTTGTAACTTGATTAGGGTGTGTAATTAACACCCTTTGTATATCGATTGGATGCGTTCCAGAGCAGGAATTCATCCACTTGCATATTTTTTAAAGCGCGAATTTGTTCTTCAACTTCCTTTTTACCATATTTCGTGTAGTGACCACTTCCTAACCAACTCGCTGTGAAATCCTGAATCCAAGGACGGATAATAGGTTTCTGGTCTTTAAGTGGGTCGAGTTTCTTATGTGTATCCACCATAGAACCCTTGATCGTCTTATAAGGCTCGGTGTCTGGATCTTTCGCTCCAAACCATCCTGTAGAGTAATGACTCGGATAAACCATAGGAGCGATGACGTCTACATTCTCAGATATTTTCACCATATCTTGTCCAATACCTTCAGCAGCTGGAACAGAAGCCGCATAGCCAAAAATATCAACAGATACACGAATGCCTAGCGGAGCCAGTTCTTTACGAGCATACTGTACAAATTCAGCCACGATGTCTACTCGCGATTTGTCATTCTTAACATAAGTCATAGCGTCTGCTCGTTTCTCAAAACCCTCAGGGAAACGTACATAATCGAACTGTATTTCCTTAAACCCGAGTGCAGCAGCTTCTTTAGCAAGTTCAATATTATATTTCCATACTTCTTTGCTGTAAGGGTTCACAAAAGCATCGCCATTACCATTTTTCCACACACTGCCATCTTTATTAACAAAAGAAAGCTTCGGTTGCTTGGTGGCTAGAATGGTATCCTTGAATACAACGATTCGTGCAATCGGGTATACATCATGTTTTTGCAATCGTTTCATTAAAGAATTAATATCACGTATGAATGGCTGAGCTTTTCCCATCTTTTGAAGCAAGTCATTCTCAGTTTTGTACGTTATGTATCCTGAATCATCCTTGAGATCAATAACCATAGAGTTAAGATCGGTAGAATCGATTAGATCCAGTAATTCAGTCATCCGAGAACCTCCGGCACTATACGCAGTGACATAGATTCCTTTGATTTTAGGAGCGGTTAGCTGTGGGTCCACTTTGCTAGGTGGTGTAGACGCATCGATCACTTCGTCTTTTTGCTTGGCGATAATGGCGGAGTTAATCGAAGTTTGAATCATAGTGGACACATTGTGACTCCCGTCCTGAGGTGCTTCTGTATTCCCCAGTAGCATCAACATAAATACCCATAAGATGTTCATAGAATTCTCTCTCCCTTAAGTGTGCTCTCTCTAAGATTATATAGAAGCCTGTATTATCAAAAAATACAGGTTTGTAACAAATTTCAGCATGCGAATAAGATGCAAAATGCCGTCCCCTCCTAATTAAGGATGGAAGACGGCATATTGGAATCTAGTAACTCCTGTTATTGCAGATGCGCTAAGTTCTGATGCTCACAAATGCTGAACTGAATAATTTCCATGGCATCCTGTGCTTCCAAAATGCGAAGTCCATCCCGAAGCATAATGAGAGAATTTAATTCAATTTGCTTCAGAAAGGGCATCATATCGGGATGCCACATCATGACGATTTGAGACAGTTTTACCGGTTCCATTTCCACAAAAATCACCCTTCCTCCTTCGAATTTTTACCATCAAAAATTCTTGAGCAGTGAATCGGAAATATCTTTGAGAAATAATGGTAAATCTGTATCTGCTGGCAACGGGTGTAAGCAGCTGCGCATCATTAATATATCACAATTACGAACAGATTTACACGGTGTAGATGGGAAATTATCTTTTGCGGAAAGCGCCCATAACAGCGACGGTTTCAACAATATTGACAAAGGCATGAGGGTCCGTATTTTTGATGATACTCTTGAGCTCGGCCAGGTCATATCTTGTTGTAACTGTCATTAGCATGTCTTTTTCCTCATGTGAGAATGCGCCTTCTGTTTTGATTTTGGTGACACCCCGAGGTATTTTTAGCAGCTTCACTAAAAGTTCTTCGGTTTTGTTAGTTATAATATAGACAGTTACCTTAATGTGACTGATATGGATAAGATCCAATACTTTACCACAGATGTAGATGGATGCCATAGAGGCTAAGGCGACATTCCAATCATCAGATAAATATCCTACACCCAAGATGACCGCGGCGTTCATGCCAACAAGTACATTCCCTACAGGAAAGTCTCGATATTTAGTAATGATCGAGCCCACAATATCAAAGCCACCCGATGATCCACCTACACGGAAGGAAATGCCACAACCAAACCCGACTAGAACGCCGCCAAATACACAAGCTAGAAGTAAATCAGTGACCACGAGCTGCACAGGAATGATGGAGATCAACCAAGTGGTCACGATGACAGATAACATGCTGTATCCAATAAACCGTTTACCAAGTTTAAACCAGCCTAGAATTAAAATAGGTAAATTGAGAGTAAAGTACATTGTACTTATGTTGAAATTCGAAAAATAACCGATTAACATGGATAATCCAGATACGCCACCACTAAGTAGATGGTGAGGGATGAGAAATAAATTAAAACCACATGCTATAGCAACGGCTCCTAGAATAATTACAAAACAATTCCAAGCGCTTTTCATTAAAATTGTCACCTCATGAATTTGATTAGATAAAGATTTTGCGAACTTTGGTAACTTGCTGGTAATTTAAACTTGTGTTGTGATATAATATGTTAGATGTTCTTGAGTAGGGTTGTACAATAGTATTATTTTTGCATTATTTCGGCTGAATAATAACCGATTAGTCATCTGGAAGCTGTCATGATCCGGATAAACGCTATAGTGTCCATATTGCAATATTTTTAGCATAAATGGCTACCCTATATAATGTTTACCGCTACTTAAGAATACAGACAAGATTGTGGAATGTCCACTTTACATTATGTGGAATGTCCACTATATAGAAGGAGTATGAATATATTTGAAAACATTCGCAGAATTTGACTTGGAGCCTAGAATTCTTCAAGCGATCACGGAGCTAGGATTTGAAGAATCCACGCCCATTCAAGATCAAGCCATTCCAATTGCAATGGCAGGTAGAGATTTAATTGGTCAAGCACAAACAGGTACAGGTAAAACAGCAGCGTTCGGTATTCCTTTGATTTCTAAAATCAGTAAGGAAGAAGAAAAAATTATGGCTCTTATCATGACGCCAACTCGTGAACTTGCTATTCAGGTAGCTGAAGAAATTGGTAAAATTGCCCGTTTCAAAGGCATTCGTTCGTTAGCTATTTACGGAGGACAAGATATTAGTCGTCAAATCCGTTCCCTAAAAAATAAACCTCAGATTATTATTGGTACGCCAGGTCGTCTACTTGACCATATTAACCGCAAAACGATTCGTTTAAATGATGTTCAAACCGTCGTTCTAGATGAAGCTGATGAAATGCTTGACATGGGCTTCATGGATGATATCCAATCCATCTTGAAGTTGGTTCCAACAGAACGTCAAACGATGCTTTTCTCCGCTACAATGCCAGCCAACATTCAGAAGCTTGCTCATCAATTCCTGAACAATCCTGAACACGTATCTGTAATTCCTAAGCATGTTACTGCTCCACTTATTGATCAAGCCTACATCGAAGTTCCTGAACGCCAAAAATTCGAAGCTCTTAGTCGTTTAATCGATATGGAATCTCCTGAACTTGCGATTGTTTTTGGACGTACAAAGCGTCGTGTAGATGAATTGTCTGAAGCTTTGCAAAAACGTGGATATTCAGCAGATGGTCTTCATGGAGATTTGTCACAGAACCAACGTGATGCTGTAATGCGTAAATTCCGTGATGGAAGTATTGATGTATTGGTAGCAACAGATGTTGCTGCACGTGGACTAGATGTTTCTGGTGTAACGCATGTAATTAACTTCGATTTACCACAAGATCCGGAAAGTTATGTACACCGTATTGGTCGTACTGGACGTGCTGGTAAAGAAGGTACAGCTTGGTCTTTCGTAACGCCTCGTGAAATGGATCATTTCCACTTTATCGAACGTGTTACACGTCACAAAATTACACGTAAGCCTCTTCCTACTACAGCAGAAGCAATCGAAGGAAAACAACGTATTACTGCAGAAAGATTGCTTGAAACTGTTGAGAAGGGCGATCTTAATGAATATAAAGGTATCGCTATTCAATTATTAGAACAGTTTGATTCTGTTCAATTGTTGACAGCAGCAATGAAGTTGCTTACAGGAGAGAAGAAGGATTCCGAGATCCAACTAACTCCAGAAGATCCAATGCGTGCTAAGCGTCGCAAACCGGATATTCGTAGTGGACGTAAACCATCAGGTAGCTATGGTTCCCGTAGTGGATCTGGTGGAAGCAGCAGTGGTGGTGGATACCGTGGTAACCGCGATAGTGGTAGTAGTAATCGTGGTGGATATGGTGGTAACAAGAGTAGCTATAGTAAAGATGGTGGAGCTGGTTCTTCTAGTCGCCCGAAACCACGTCCTAGTAGCAACGGTAGCAGCGCAAGCAGCAGTCGTCCTACTAAACGTCCTGAGAGCAGCTACGATAACTAATTCTTATATACAATGGAAGAAGACGAAGTGTGAAACATTTCGTCTTCTTTTTGCTGTGAATCATTGGGCGATTATTCATCTGCAATTGTGAAATATCTCCTTTGATGTACAGAAATATTTAGTTACAGTTTTATGTGTCAAAAGGAACACAATTAGGTGCTGGCTTTGTGTACGGTAAATACGGTATATTATTATGTACAAGCCAATTGTGATGTATACAGAGGAGGAGAATCTTTGGAATTCAAAGGTACAATGGGAGGCATTTATAAACTAACAGAGTGGATCACGCGTATTGCATATACCAATATTTTGTGGCTACTATGTTCCTCACCATTCTTATTTATTTTAACTACGAAATTAATGCTAGTGAATGTGACTGCTAATGCAAATGATCATCTAATTATTAACTGGGTCATGGGGATTCTGGCACCGTTTACATTGTTTCCTGCCATTTCAGCTTTATTTGCAGTTGTGCGTAAATGGGTCATGGGAGATACAGATGTTCCGATATTCAAAACATTCTTTAAAGGTTACAAAGATAATTATAGGCAAAGTATGGTCGGGGGTATTTTTTACACACTCTTATTTACAATTATGTGGGTCGATTACAAAGTCTATATGACACAATTCGAGAACCTGCAGCTTGTCGGCGGTATTATGCTGTTACTCCTAATTGTTTTATTTGTGTCCATGTTTAATTTCTTCTCTATGGTTGTTCATTATCATATGGGAGTATTTTTGATTATTAAGAACGCCGTTCTTTTAACCATTATTCGTCCATTCCGGATGATTTCTACAGTCCTTGGAAATGGATTGCTACTTTTTTTCGGATTTAAGTATCCTGCATTAATAGTATTCTTCATTATCAGCTTGATTGCGTTCTGGGCATTCTTTAATTTCTATGGTTCATTCCTAAAGATGCAGGAACAAGCAGAACGGTTAAAGTTGTTGGAAGAGGAAAAGAAACAAGCTCAGATCGATGGAGAAGTTTCCGAAGAGGAAAATCAGCAAGAAATAGTCGATCTAGATAAAACTAAATAAAGTGGTAAATGAAAACCTATTCATTTAGAGTTTACTTTTGTGGCTTACCGTATTATAATAAGAACAAATCCTGCGGTGTTCGCCTCGGTTAATCGTTATTTTGAACCAATGATGATGTCTAGGGAGATTTATATGTAGCGTCGCTGAAAAGCCCTGTCTATATGACGAGGGGACTTCAAACACACTTCTGCGATCACCCACCTGCTACTGCAGGTTCAGAAGACAATATAATCGGACGGCATAGCGGGTTTTTGTTATTAATTTAAATCATTTTTTTTAAAGCATACCATCTTCGGAATTGACCGAGGTGGTGTGCTTTTTTCATTCTAACATGGAGATCATACCATCTTATATAGAATGAACTAAGAGGAACCCCTATATTTATGATTTTATTTCGAATTTATAGAACACTTGGTGGTGTTAACTTTAGTTCAATCTATATAACTCTTTTGTTCTGTGTCTATCAATGTTAAACTATGTAGTATTGATGGTTATTCAAAGGAGGAAAGGTCTTGTCGTTAAAGAGAGTTCTAGTGGGGATCATACGAAGTCAAGAAGGAACAAGCGACCGTGCAAAAGATCCTAAGATGAAAACGCGCTATTACAACTTATCGAAAGACAAAGCTTGGGAGGAAGTGTCTTCGACACTTAAAAAAATTCCGGGTTATAAAGTGCTGCATGAAGTCCAATCCGTTGGAGAAATTACGCTTGAGAAGAGAACAACATTTGGCCGGACTGTGGATATCACAGTATCTGTTCTATCCGTTAGTCCTGTTAAAAGTGCCGTGGACATATATTCCGCATCAAGGGGATCATTAGGAGATCTTGGAGCTAATTACCGATTCATCATTCATTTATTTGCATCACTGGATAAGAAATTAGTCAAATACAAAATTTCAGGATGAGAATATTATAGGTAGCGCTTATGGAATAGATGTTTAGAGGGGCTATGGTGTCCTTTATTAGGGCATATATTTGAAAAAGCGAGAGAAGGTTAAGTTCTTTCTCTCGTCTTTTTTATAGCGGTTAGAGATTTAGCAGCACCCTTGCAAAGTTCTATAAAAGTTCTTTAACAGCAGTAACAGCTGATTCGTAATTCGGGTGCTCTGTCATTTCTGGAAGATACTCAACATAAGTGATGGTATCATTCTTGTCAATAACGAAGATTGAACGCATGTCCAAACGGAATTCTTGAATAAGTACACCGTAAGCTTCACCAAAGGAAGCATCCTTATGATCAGATAACGTGATTACACGTTCTACACCAGCAGCACCGCACCAGCGAGCTTGTGCGAAGGGAAGATCCATGCTGATGGTAAGGACAACAACGTCATCACCTAGACCGATTGCTTCTTCGTTGAAACGACGTGTTTGTGAATCACATACACCGGTATCAAGGGATGGGACCACGCTAATTAATTTGATTTTATCTGCATAATCTTTCAATGAAACTTCTTCAAGCAAATTTTTACTTACTGTGAAATTAGGAGCAGCATCTCCGACTTTCAATGCTGGACCTACCAAAGTGATGGGGTTACCTTTAAAGGTGGCTGTACGTGATTGTGTCATGTGATTTTCCTCCTTGATATTTGTGGTTAGTCATTACTACAGATATTATAGTCTTTATATAAAAACATTGCTAATTTTTGATATCCATAAATGCAAAGGAAGGTTATTATGATTTTTGTTAGGTATGAAGATTGGAGAAGTTATTTACGGTTTTATCCTGTTACAGCTCTGATGATTCTAGCCAATATTATAATGTTTATCGTGATATCCATTAAGGGCGGGGTAACTAATCTCAACTTGCTGGATCTAGGAGCACTTACAAACGTACCGCCCTTTAGCGATGAGCTATGGCGTTATGTAGCCTCGATGTTCCTTCATGGTGGGTTTAGTCATCTTTTGTTTAATTGCTTCGCTCTGTTGGTATTTGCGCCTCCACTAGAACGCCTCATGGGCTCTTGGCGGTATATCATTTTGTATTTTTTGAGTGGGATTATAGGCAACATCATTACGATGGCATACTATAATAGTGTCAAAGAACCTTTATTGTCTATAGGAGCTTCCGGTGCTATTTACGGTGTCTATGGAGCATTCTTGTATATTGCCTTGTTACAACGGAGTTTAATTGATGAATCTTCACGTAAAACATTATATGCAATGCTCATGTTCGGGGTAGTCTTTACTATAGTAACCCCAGATGTGAATTGGGCGGCTCATTTTGGCGGGTTAATTGGTGGTTTCTTCGTGTATGGCTTGATTATCCGTTTGCTTAAAAAACGTTAGATATTTGAGATTGCAGATCATAGATTGGAGAGATCAGTGGCGTGGAATTAAGACAGTTGCACTACTTCATGAAAGTGGCGCAGAAGGAACATGTTACACAAGCAGCAGAAGAACTTCATGTGGCTCAGTCTGCGGTAAGTAGGCAGATTCACCAGCTGGAAGAAGAGCTCGGTGTGAATTTGTTCATGCAGAAGGGAAGAAACCTACAATTAACACCTGTAGGCCAGCTTTTCTGTAAGCGAGTGGAAACTCTTATGAAAGATTTAGATAAGGCTGTAGCAGAAATACACGAGTTTCTAGACCCCGAACGAGGGGAAATTCGAATTGGATTCCCACATAGTCTGGGCATTCATTTGATTCCTTCTGTTGTAGCGGAGTTTAGAAAGCGTTATCCTAATGTGAGATTTCGTTTCAAACAGGGGATGTACCCTTCATTGATCCGAGATGTTATATCTGCTGAGGTGGACTTAGCTTTCATTTCTCCTTTTCCAGATGGTCATGATCAAGTGGATGGGGATGTTGTTCTTACAGAAGAACTGTTCGCTATTATGCATCCTAGTCATCCTCTTGCGCAGGAAGAGAGTATTCATCTATCGCAGTTGAAAGAGGATAAGTTTATTCTTTTTAGTAAAGGGTATTCCTTGCGTCCCATTGTATGGCAAGCGTGTTTAGAAGCTGGATTCACACCACAAATTGCCTTTGAAGGAGAAGAGACGGACACGATCCGTGGTTTAGTGGCTGCAGGAATGGGCGTTAGTCTACTTCCTGAAATGGCATTCTTTCAGAGCAATCCTATGCAACCTGCAAAAGTCAGAATTTCGGAGCCTAGAATAACACGTACGATTGGGCTTATACACAGGTCAGATGATAAACTACCGCTAGTAGCACAAGCTTTTCGTAATTTTCTTCTTGGTTATTTTGAATTACAATATAGCGCTCAGAAAAAACAACTGCCGGTACTTAGTACTTGTAGCGAAGAACCCGTTTAGTGGGCATATGAAAAAAAGAATCCCTTAAAATATTCATCGGTTAAACTTGAGAGTCTATCCGATGGCTATTTCTAAGGGGTATATTTATATGTTAAAAGGATTAATCAATTGCTTTCATCGAGTCAACCATCTCTATCTTCTTCAGCTTTTGATACATAATCAAATCCACAATGAAGGAGAACAAAAGCGTGACCGCCGCAGATAATACAAAGCTTGTAATCGTTATGTTTCTGCCAAACATTAAATCTGTGGTTTCCGCTGTTCGTATCACAAAGCCGTGAAGCAATACACCTAACAGAAGACCGACAAGCGTTCCAATTATGCTTAATATAGTCGTTTCTCGGAAAATATAACCTGCCACCTCTTTATTATGGAAGCCAAGAACTCTTAATGTAGCAAGCTCTTTTCTACGTTCATTGATGTTTATGTTGGTAAGATTGTAAAGCACAATGATAGCAAGCGCGCCGGCTGCCATAATAAGGATGACGACAACAAAGTTGATGCTGGACAGCAGATTGTCAAAAGACTTCTTAGTTTGTGTCATAAACGCTGCACTTGTAACGGCATCACTCGTTAAGATCTTGGTTAGTGCTGCATCCTGCTGTGAAGCACTGGTTATCGAGGTTTGTACCATCAGAGTATTGTAGGAAAGCTTGCCATCGAAAGCGCTGTCGTAATCCGCTTGATTTACATATACATAACTGCCTACGTAATTTTCAGTAATACCCGTAAGAACAAATTCTGCCGCCTCTCCGTCTGCATTCTCAAGAGCAAAAGTATCTCCCGTTTGTATATTCAAAGTGCTCGCAAGCATCTCTGTAACAATGACAGAGGAGTCATCAAAAATGATTGTATTACCACTTTTTCGTTCACGTAAATTCATTACTTCCTGGAGTGCGGTCGATTTCTTCGGAACATAAATGGTCGTCGTGGCATTCTCACCGTTTCGTTTTGCAGATCCTATTTCGCTAAAAACTTCCGTATAACGATTGACCTGCTCTGCATCATTCAAGAAATCGTTAAGAGGCGTGTCGACATGCTCATTCTCATCTAATCCGATAAGAAGGTCGTATTGAATGATCTCATTAAATTGCGTGTTCGCAATTTTCCCTACAGCATCACTGAGACCAAATCCGGTTACAATGAGAGCGGTACAGCCTGCAATGCCAAGAACTGTCATAAAAAAGTGTTTTTTGTAACGGATGAGGTTTCGGGCAGTTGCTTTATGGGTAAATTTCATGCGCGACCAAATAAAATGGATACGTTCAAGAAAAATACGTTTTCCTGCCTTTGGAGCACGAGGAAGCATCAGCGTTGCTGGTTTTTCCTTTAACGAATGGTGGCAAGCTGAGATGGTAGCAGTCATCGTACATAGAATGGCCAGGACGGACGCAATAATAGCAAAGCCCCAACTGAACTGCGTTACGAAGCTCGGCAAATGATATATCATCGCATAAGCATTCCATATTACGGTGGGAAGTAGCTGAAAGCCTGCGAGTAAGCCTACAACGCTTCCCAGGATGCTTGCAAGACCGCAGTAGATAATATATTTATACATAATGACAGCTTTGCTGTAACCAAGCGCCTTTAACGTTCCGATCTGTGTTCGTTCTTCTTCGACCATACGTGTCATCGTTGTTAGTGCAACCAAGGCAGCAACAAGAAAGAAGAATATCGGAAATACCGTTGCGATTGCCGCTATTTTCTTGGCGTTAACCGAAAAACTGACATAGCTCACATTGGAATTACGGTCAAGTATAACCCATTTGGGTGTTGCAATATCGGCAGTCTGTACTGCTGGAGCTTTGCTTACGATATCACTATAACGAACCGCAGATTGCGATTCACCAACAGCTTCAAGCTTCGTAACCGTTTCCTCGATCGTTGTATTATAGTCTTCTCTAAAGGCGGTTAATTCAGATGCGCCTGATACCGTAATATAGAAATCTGTGTATGTATCTAGCGCATAGTTGCTTTCATTAACATACATAACTGCGCCAATTCCTCCGTTGCCGATACTGCTTGATTCTCGCTCCATAGAGAAATAAAAAGGGTTGCCAACAATACCGACTACCTTATATTCCGTGGTCTTATATGTATCATGAATATTTTCGTAATCCTCATTTTCTTCGGATACCGTCAAGGTTGAACCAAGCTCAATTTCAGACAGATAGACTCCGCTTCGTTCTACAAGACATTCGTTTTCAGCTTGAGGCATCCTACCATTAATTAGTTCCAACTTATTAACGAATCCACCATCATTCGTAGTGAACTTATCCAATGGAAGTCCGTAAATTCGTGTCGCTAATACCTCACTATTATTTGTTTTCATTAAGGAATCGGTAACATAGGCAGGCATAATCTGGTCCACCTCATCCATAGAAGAAACAGCTTCGATATCTGCTTCGGTCAAGCCCATTGTACCTTTTATAAAAATATCGGCCATACGATGATCATCATAATATTTATCAACGGATACTTGCATATCCGGCGTGGTTGCAAGTAAACCCGCGAGAAAACCAACGCCAAGCGCGACAATCGCAAAGATAGCAACAAAACGTCCGAAGCTTTGTTTGATTTCGCGGATGATAGTTCTTAAATAGTTCTTTTTCATAGCTACCACTCAATCCTTTCGACGGGGACAGGGGTAGCATTTTGTTCAACTTTTGAAATTTCTCCATTTTTAATATGAATGACACGATCAGCCATTTGGGTGATGGCTAGGTTGTGTGTAATGACAATAACTGTTTTTCCTGTTTGACGGCAGCTATCCTGCAGCAGCTTCAGAATATTTTTCCCGGTGTTATAATCGAGAGCCCCAGTCGGTTCATCACATAGTAAAACCTTCGGGTTCTTGGCTAGTGCTCTTGCAATTGAAACACGTTGTTGCTCACCGCCCGACAGCTGTGCAGGGAAATTCAACATACGTTCGGAAAGGCCTACCTGCGCAAGTACTTCTTGTGCATCCAGTGGTTCTCTGCAGATTTCGGAGGCGAGTTCGACATTCTCAATGGCTGTTAAATTCTGTACAAGGTTGTAGAACTGAAACACAAAACCGACATCATATCTGCGGTAATCCGTTAATTTCCTTTCGTTCAATCCATTTATCTCGCAACCGTCCAAAAGTATCTTTCCGCTGTCACAAGAGTCCATGCCCCCGAGCATATTCAAAACAGTGGTTTTTCCAGAGCCGCTAGGGCCGACAATGACACAAAACTCGCCTTTTTCAATATTAAAGCTGATATTGTCGGCAGCAACAATTTTATGTTCGCCCATTTGATAATATTTAGATACATTTTCAAATAATATAAAATTCTTCACGGTCGGTTCTCCTTGTTATCCATATAGTGTTAATAATATATACGAAGATCTTTGATTACTATAAAAAAATGCACCATCTAGAATGTTCATCGGTAAACTTGAGAGTTTATCCGATGTCTATTCTAGATGGTGCACGTTACTTAGACGGAACGGCTTTTTTGAAATTTATTAGTCACGACTGCTTGTAAATATCATAATATAACGAATCAATTCAAGTAGTGATAGCAATGCAGCAGCTACATAAGTAAGGGCAGCAGCATTTAATACTTTGGCGACCCCACGTTCTTCCTCATTGGAGATATAGCCTTCTTGTATCATTACTTCACGAGCACGACTACTAGCATTGAATTCAACAGGAAGTGTGACCAATTGGAATGCCACAGCAGCGGAGAAGAAGATAATGCCGAGACCGATAAGGTTGGTGAAGGAGAACAACATACCTGCGATAAGTAAAAAAGGTGCAATGCCTGATGCAAAGTTTACAACTGGGAACATCCGATGACGTAATTTCAACATAGGATAGTGCTCTTTGTGTTGAATGGCATGACCAATTTCATGGCAGGCTACTGAAATCGCTGAGATTGAGTTCTCATAATATACGGGTTCGGATAAACGAACGACTCTGTGAATAGGATCATAATGGTCTGTGAGAGAGCCTCTTACCGGTTCGATAGGAACATCTTGTAGACCGTTAGCATCTAGCATACGTCGTGCTGCATCATATCCTGTCATACCTGTGGTGCTGGGAACCTTAGCCCATTTATTGAAAGTACCCTTAACACGAAATTGAGCCCAAAGTGTAAATATAAACGCGATAATAATGAGAAAAATCATATTTTTAATACCTCCTGTTAGATTTAAACTTAAAGAATCTCTTGTGACATACGACATTGGATTAAATGTGTTCCATAAGAACCTTAAGAGCTTCCATGCAAGCAGCCCCTTGTGGAAGTAAATTCATTAGCATGCGCTTTGCTTGAACGGGCTTCATTTGTTCAATTAAAGGGCTGATTTCCCTAACCTCCCGCTCTAATTGCAGTAGATGAATCTCGAGGTGAGTTAGTTTTTCAGTAACATGTGTTTCCTCAGGGTCGGTGTTCCATTTATCGAGGGATTCCCTGATCTCTTCCAATGTATACTTCTCTTGTTTTAATTGATTAATACGTGATAGGCGGCTTAAGGTTTCATGATTATATAAACGATAGTTTTTTTTGGTGCGCATTTCAGGAACGATAAGCTTTAATTTAGTGTAATAATCAATAGTTCTCTCACTTATATTTGCCTCTCTGGCTAGCTCCCCAATACGATAAAGCGTTATATCTCTAATTTATATCACCTCACTAATAACAAGATTCATTAAATTATATATAAATAATGATACATGAATCAGAACCATACAGTCAAACGTTATGCTTATAGACTATAAATAAATGGCAGTAATCATGACATCGATAATATATTTTTCCGTGATTCAAAAATTATATTGTCAAAAAACATAAATCCTGCTTATAATGACATTAAAAGTTTCATATTGTGTAAATAACTATAACATTAAGAGGAGCGGGGTTCATGAGAAAGAAATCGCTGGGTGTGATGTTAGTGATGCTTACTTTGTTGGCTTTTCCAATTACGGTTTTTGCGGATTCTGGGGCTAACAATGCTGAATTACAAGCAGGTATTAACTCTGTGTTCGTCTTCTTAGCCGTTATTCTCGTATTTTTTATGCAGGCAGGCTTTGCACTTTTAGAAGCTGGATCGGTTCGAATGAAGAATGCGGGTCATGTTGCTGGGAAAACCGTACTGACCCTAGGGATTTCGGTTATTACCTTCTGGGCAGTAGGATTTGGTTTAGGATTTGGTGATGGGAATGGGCTCATTGGCCAAACTGGATTTTTCCTTTCGGGTGATGAGATGGCAGGATCGTTCAGCTCCCTAGCGAGTTCTGACGTACCCCTCACTATTAAATTTTTATTCCAATTATCATTTGCAGCTGTATCATTAGCTATTGCATGTGGAGGCTTGGCTGAACGTGCCAAACTGAGCGTATACATTATTTTCGGAACATTGTTCATGGTTGTTATTTATCCGGTTGTTGCTCACTGGGTGTGGGGTGGCGGATGGTTGGCTGTGCTTGAAATGCAAGACTTTGCTGGATCTACTGTAGTTCACCTTACAGGTGCTACCGCAGCTTTAGTAGCGACATTCATGTTGAAACCACGCCTTGGTAAATACAATAAAGAGGGTAAGCCGAACAGTATCCCTGGTCACAACCAAGTGTTGTCTGTACTCGGGGTATTCATTCTCTGGATTGGTTGGTTCGGATTTAATCCAGGAAGTGCGTTATCGGGTATTGGTGGATTCTTCGGATATGTATCTGTGACAACGAATATTGCAGCTGGAGCTGGAGCTATTGCTGCACTTGCGATCTCTTGGATCATATTTGGCAAAGGAGATATTCCAAGTATGTTGAACGGTGTGCTTGCTGCATTGGTAGCTATTACGGGGTCTTGTGCATTCGTAGAACCTTGGGCAGCTATCTTGATTGGTGCAATCGCTGGAATTATTGCATTCTTCTGTGCTCAATGGTTGGAACGTGCTGGGTTGGACGATCCGATCTACGCATTCTCCGTACATGGTATTGCAGGTGTGTGGGGAGCGCTCTCCACGGGATTGTTTGCTACACCCGAGTTGGTTGAGATAACAGGAATAGGTCAAGCCGGTTTATTCTATGGTGGTGGGTTCTATCAATTAGGGGTTCAAGCTCTTGGTGTTGTAGGTACTTTTATATTCGTAGCGGTTCTATCAGTGATTATTCTTGGAATTATGAAATTTGTAATGGGCTTACGTGTAACAGAAGAGGAAGAAATGATGGGGCTTGATATCAGTGAACATGGTACTTATGGCTATCCTGAACAAATGAAATTGCTTACGGATTCAGAGGCTAAGTCTCGTGCGAATAACTCAACCTTGAGCTAGTCCTGAACAAGATCATTTAAAATAACAGGGTAAAGGCTTGGTAGAGAGGGGCGGGCGGTATGAGACTGCTGAGTTCAACGGAAAGCAATTTAGACTTAAAGGGAATTGCAAATGCTTGTTCGCTGGAACAATTAAGGGAAAGGCGTATTGTATACCAGACTTTCTTACAGCAGCTAGTACAGGATCTGCCAATCTCTGAGTGGATGTCTCTTGTTAACCAAATGCATGATCATATTGCAGCTAAGATTATCTATTTCTGTGAACAAGAAATGGAGGCGGGCTACGGTCCACCTCCGGTTTCTTATTCATTTATTGTGTTTGGAAGCGCTGGTAGACGAGAGTCAACGTTGTGGAGCGATCAAGATAATGGACTGATTATCAGTGATGAACCAAATAAGGATAAGGCAAGGTACTTTGAAGTATTTGGGGCTAGGCTCTGCGATATGCTTGAATATCTGGGTTACGAGAAGTGTCCTGGGAAAGTGATGTGCTCAGAACCTCAATGGAGAAAGACGATAAGTGAATGGGAAGAGGCGTTGGCAGATTGGTGCAGTGATGTAAGCTGGGAGCCTGTGAGGTATCTTATTATAGCATCTGATATGCGCCATGTTGCAGGAGATAATGACTTGTCAGAAGCTTTTAAGCGATTATTTAATCGGGGATTTGAAAAAAATGCTGAACTTCCTGTTGCTGTGTTACGAAATACGGTTCGGCATAAAGCGACACTTAACTTACTTGGTCAAGTTGTAACAGAACGATTTGGTGAGCATGCTGGTGGCTTTGACGTTAAGTATGGTGTTTATATTCCCTTAGTTAATTTCGTGAGGTTTATGGCTTTACAGCAAGGTGTGAGAGAGACATCAACGTTGAAGAGGATTGAGAAACTGATATCTCTTGATGCTGGTAATATGCTCTTTGAGCGTTGTCAAGAAGCGTTTAGAAAGGCATTGGAGCTTAGAATAAGCACGAGCTTCACAGAAATAGACGGAATGTTATCAAGCAGTGGATATCTGTCTAATAGAGAATTGAAGAATAAATTGCTAATGTATGAACTTAGGGATAGTCTGATCGTGGTAAGAAGAACGCATAGAGAACTTCAACGATCACTTCGTTTTGCGGAAAGGAGATTGAGATAGACATGAAAGAACCGGTGCGGGGTAACAATGGATTCTGGAGCATGTTTCGGCAGGGAGGAATGCCCTCTGCAATAGCTTCCGTCATGGGAGCCCCTACCGCGCAACATATGGCCTTTATTCGATCGCTTATGAGAGGACAACGACGTCTTGAAGTTCTTCATGTTCCTCTAAATGAATTAGAGATGGTTGTGTTTGATTTGGAAACAACCGGATTTGCCTACCAACATGGTGATGAGATTCTTTCCTTTGGTGCTGTAAGAATGGTTGGTGGACACATTGTTGAGGGCGAACAATACTACTCACTAGTGAATTGTAAAAGGCCAGTTCCAGAGATGATTACTGAACTTACAGGTATCACTCAAGATATGATTGATTCCGCTCCTACGCTTATGGAGGGTTTGCATGATTTCATGTCATTTGTTGGAGGAAGAGTACTGATAGCTCATGCTAGTGCTCATGATAAAGCATTCTTGAATGCAGCGCTTTGGAAGACGTCTAAGGTGAATTTGGGGCATCGCGTGATCGATACTATGATGATTGCTCGTTGGCTTGAGCCAGATCAAAGTGGTTTTAGTCTTGATGAGTTATTAATGACTCGTGATATTCCTATTAAAGGAAGACATCATGCTCTTGAGGACGCGAAGATGACAGCAATGTTGTGGCAATCTTATCTTCGTGATATATCCTTAAGGCGAGTAGAAACATTAGGTGATTTATATGCCTACCTGAGTCATTGTTAATGGCGCTTGGTGAAGGGTGTAACGTGTATTGCCATTATCAACATTTCGTAAGATATGATAGGCGTGGATTATAAGGCTTGAGGTTATCGGATGGGGTGTGCAGATGAGATATACCTTCAACAACCCAGCATATAAATGAAGACGATCTAAATCTTCAGAAGACGGTGTTGGATCTGAATGAGGATGTGAGTGAACGATACCAACCAATTTCTTCGCCATTAACGCGTGAGGCACCCATTCGTCTGGACTAAACATAAAGGAATGCAGTGGGTTAGGTGCTACGTTACGAATAGGTATGAATTGCTCGATCTGTATGTTGCCGGCTACAATAGTGCCTAGTAACACCCCGCAGGATTCTTGAGGCAGATGGAGAAATGTATGCTTTGTGAGCTTCTCGGCTGAGAGTGGGTTTAATACGATTTCTCCATGTTGTCCTAGAAGTACTGTCATATCTTACTCCTCCAATTTATACATATTATACAGTAATTCTAAAGTTGTTTGTAAGTTACTCAAAAAAGGGGGTACAATAATAAATAAAAACTTTTATGTAAAGGAATAAAATAACATGAAGCGTAACCTATATATATGGCTAGGTGCATTAATTTTGGTTGGTATAGCTCTCTATCCATTCTCAGGTACAGGTGGCGTTCAAGCTGTATTCCAGCAAAGTCAGGCACTGCCTACAGAAACAGGTCCTGAAGCTGGGAAGTTAGCTCCACCATTTTCACTGGTTGGATTGGATGAGAAGATGTATCAAGTTGGTGGTGAGCAAGATAAAGCTATTCTGTTGAACTTTTGGGCTTCATGGTGTGAGCCTTGTAAAGAAGAGGCACCTGATCTTAAGATTCTAGCCGATCAGTATAAGGATGACCTAAGTGTTTATGGGGTCAATGTTACCAAATATGATAACAAAAAGAATGCTAATAAATTTGTGGATAAGTATCAATTGAATTTTCCGGTGATGCTTGATTTAAAAGGTACGGTGTATGAACAATATAAGGGCATGGTGTTTCCTACTAATGTGCTGATAAACAAACACGGTGTTATTCAGGAAGTCATTCTAGGAACTGTATCTGCGAAGGAATTAGAGAAGAAAGTGAAACAGTTAATCAAATCCTAATAGTACAACAAAGGGGCTATCCCATAAGTCGTGAAAATAGCTAGGACACCCCATTTATTTTTTTTGTAGGCGAAAGTTAGAGGTTCTGAGCGACGCTCCGCGAACGGATCGTTTCTCCAATCGCTGTGGTCTCCAAATTTCTGAATTAATCTCGCGTAGCGGTTGAAATTCGGAGACCAAGGCGACCGCTACCGCTTTTCCGAAATCGTTCCGTCCTCTGCGCTATTTTGAGCATAAATTGTCAACTTTTCTCATCCACAACAACACAAAGAAATCGCTCTTTTTGGTAAAATGGAAGTACCAGCAACCATTCAAAAGGAGCGATTTCTTTGTACATTCAATATACCATGGACCAACTTTATCTGCCAATGGATTTGGAAGAAGACATTTCTCCAACTCACCTCGTTCGTCTTGTAAATACCGCTGTAAATCAGCTGGATGACTCTATTTTTGACGCTGCTTACTCTGGCGGCGGCAGGGATAGCTATCACCCCAAAATGCTCACTAAAGTTACACTCAGCGCATGTACTCTTCTCGCCTAATCGCCAAAGGTATTCGGGAACAAATTCCTTTGATGTGGTTAGCCGGACGACAACGCCCGGACTTCCGCACCATTAACCGCTTTCGTTCTGAGCGCATGAAAGACGTGCTTGAAGCTGTATTCACCGCCGTACTTTAGTTTCTCATCGAAGAAAAGTATGTCACCAAGATCGAAGTCAATGCGAATCGGTACACATTTGTTTGGGGCAAAGCTGTCGTCAAACATAAGGCCAAGCTTCAGGAGAAAGTACAGACCCTGTTTGGTACCATCGAAGAAAAGCAAAAACATGAAGATCAGGAATATAAGGGTCAGGATCTTGCTGAGCTAGGTAAGCAAGATGACCTTACAAGTCAAAAGCTGGAGACAGCCGTTCACCAGCTCGAAAATCGTCTTCTGGAAAATCCAAAAGATAAACCACTGAAAAGAGCGGTACGAATGCTTCGCAAAGATCTGCTCCCTCGTCTGCAAAAGTACGAAAGATATCAGGAAACGCTCGGTAGTCGCAACAGTTTCAGCAAAACGGATGTGGACGCGACGTTCATGCGGATGAAAGAAGTCCACATGCGGAACGGACAGTTGAAACCCGGATACAACGTCAGATCGGGACAGAAAATCAATTTATTGTGGGATACAGTATTCACCAAAGACTTACGGATACTCGTTGTCTTAAACCGCATTTGGAGAAGATAAAAGCCAAATTAGGCGTTCTACCAAAGACAGTCATTGCTGATGCAGGGTATAGCGGAGAAGGAAACTACGCCTATTTAGAAGCTGAAGAGCTTGATGCTGTCGTCAAATACAACACGTACCACGAAGAAAAAAGCAAAGTATGGAAGACGAATATTGGAAAAATCGACAATTGGACATACGATCAAGATGAAGATAGCTGGACGTGTAAAGCAGGTCAGAAACTTCATTTTCGTTACGAGAGCAAAGAAATCACGGAGAGTGGTTATGAGTTGCGCCACCGACATTACCGAAGTGAAAATTGCGCAGACTGTCCATTGAAGCCTGATTGCACGAAAGCAGCAGGTAACCGGGAAGTCAAAGTAAGTATGGAATATCTTCGTTACAAGAATCAAGCGCGAGAAATACTACGAAGCGAAGAAGGGTATGGCCTTTCTGTCCGTCGAATGACAGAACCTGAGAGTGTGTTTGGACAAATAAAGAACAACCGAGGATTCCGGCGATTTCTGCTTCGGGGCATGCAAAAAGTGAGCCTTGAGGTCGAGTGGCTTTCGCTCGCCCATAATCTATTGAAGCAAGCCGCAATGGAACAGAATACCAAAAAGCAGGTCAAGGATAACTACCTTGATCTGCTTTTTTTGGACATCAGTCTCTTTTTTAGAAAAGTGAGTGTCTCGTCAGAAGATTAATCTACTTATGGGACAGCCCCTTTGTTGTTACTCCTTTAGGAGATATATATTGTTGTATCTACGGCTCTAATTCATAATCAGTGCTTGCTGAAAATAGAATTCTATGCTGATTGTAGCGGAGAGGATGGAATTGTCGTGAAGAAGCGTAGCGTTCGCCTTTGCCCCTGAATTTTAACCGCTAACAGCGGTATATTCAAAAAAATTTGGGGGCAACAGCGATCGGAAGGACAATCCATCCGCGTAGCGGTCATTTATCAACTGATTCTTATTCTTTAACAGCGCCGACAACAATCCCTGTTACAAAGAAGCGTTGCAGAAAAGGATAGACCAGCAGTATAGGCAAGGCACTTATAAAGATCTGCGATGCTCGGATGGTTCGTTGAGATAGACTAGCAACGGCTGCCGCATCTAGCGACGACATATCTGCTTTAACGATAATCGTTTGCATGAAACTCGCAAGTGGGAGCTTCGCAGAATCTTTAATATAGATAATACCGTCAAAATACGCGTTCCAATGTCCTACCATGATGAATAACGAAACAGTCGCAATAACCGGCATTGAGAGTGGTAAATAAATACTAAAGAAGGTTCGGAATTGGCCCGCTCCATCGATGAAGGCGGCCTCCTCGAGATCTTTAGGCACACCCCGGAAGAAATTCAGAAGCAGAATAATGTTAAAGACTGCAACTAATCCTGGAAGGATAAGTGCCATCAAGGAATTCATCAATCCAAGCTTGAGAATAAGGATATAGCCGGGAATCAGGCCGCCGGTGAACAGCATGGTGAAGACAAAATACCAAAGATAGATGTTGCGTGCACGAAAGACACGGGTTTCTTTGGAGAGAGCATAAGCGGCAATGGTATTAACGACCAAAGCAAGTCCCGTTCCAAGTATTGTTCGTTGTACGGATACCCACAAGGATGCAAGGAAATTAGCGTTATTAAACGTTTGTGCATAGGCTTCCAATGTGAATCCTATCGGCCAAAATGTAACCAAGCCAGCATTGGCAGGGGCGGCTGAGCTCATGGATACCATCAGTAAGTGATATAAGGGAAGCAAGCAAAGAATGGAAAGAGTAGCCAAGAATACATTGTTGAATATGCTGAATATTCTATAAGGCAGTGTTTTATAGTACATAAGTAGTCATCCTTTCTAGAATATTCGATACCCGGCAAATTTATAAGCGAGACGATAAGATACAATGATTAAGATTAAGCTGACTACAGATTTGATTAGACTGACTGCAGTTGCAAAGCTGAATTGCCCGCTAAGAAGACCTTCTCTGTACACGAATGTATCAATAATATCTCCATGTTGATAAACTAACGGACTATATAAGTTGAACACCTGATCGAAGTTTGCGTTCAATACATTTCCCAGTGCTAAGGTAGCGATAACGATAGCGATAGGTATAAGGGAAGGGATGGTAATATTTAACGTTTGCTTCCAACGGTTCGCTCCATCGACCTCGGCAGCTTCGTATAGCGATGGATTAATGCCAGAAAGGGCTGCTAAGAAAATGATCGTATTGAATCCAAATTCCTTCCAGACGTCACTAATAATGATGGTAAATCGGAACCAAGCGCCGTCGCCTAAAAAGAAGATGGGCTTCATGCCAAACACATTTGAAATGAACTGGTTAATGAGGCCAGTCTGGGCGAGCATATCAATCAAAATTCCTGAAAGGGTGACCCAAGAAAGAAAATGGGGCAGATAAACAAGCGTTTGAATGGATCTTTTAAGTGCCATATTCCTTACTTCATTCAATAATAAGGCGAAAAAAAATGGAATGATTAAGTTCATCACCATCTTGGTACAAGCAAAGAATAGGGTATTCCACGTAATTTGTATGAAATAATCATTTTGCAACATATATTGAAAATGTTTCAGACCAACCCACGGAGAATCGACGATTCCCAGTGCGGGTTTATAATCTTTAAACGCCATAATAACACCCGTCATTGGGATATAAGAAAAAATAAAAACTAATATGACCGCTGGTAGCACCATGAAATGCAACATCCATGGTTGCTTATAGCTGCTTTTTCTTTTTGTACTTTGGGTAGTTTTGAGGTTCATCTGCTGAGCAGTATTCACGTCCATAGCTCTCTCCCGTTCAAAAATTATTTTGTGTGTAATGAGAATCTCTGATATATATAGTATCAAGCATTTCTAACGTTTGACTATATAACAATCTTAGGATTGATATGGTTATATTAGGGGAGATCAGTCTGGAGGAGACCTTTATGGAACTAAGGAGAGGTATTAGATTTGTGAAAGACAAGGCTCGGTCGAGGTTTAATCTGTTTGCCAAAATGAACAGTTTAATTATAGTATTATTTATACCGATTATTATCGTGTATACGTATTCCAACGATGTCACATTTAATGTTGTAAGTAAAGAGCTACAGATGTCTAATGCCAAACAACTTACTTTTTTATCCAGTCAAATTGATTCACGAATTAATCAGATGATGGATTTCACTTTTATTTTTTCAAAAGATCCGAATGTTAGGAAGTTCAACGGATTAAACATCTGGGAAGATCGTTATGACCGCATGCAGACAAGATATGTGATTCAGGAAAAGATGCAGCTTCAGTCTGGGGGGATGGGTATATGGCCTGCTAGGTACGCCGTACATTCTCAACAGAACAAAGATGTCATTTCCAATTATAATAAATTATCAGAGTATAATGAGAATTATCTGAAAAGTAATATGAATGGAAAATGGTCGTACGGTGATGGCGGAATCGAGTCCCCTGATGAACTAAAGGCCTTTTATTGGTTCTATACCGATTCTGTAGCTCAGCAAGGTATGTTGACAGGTAGCGATCTGGTGATCGAAGCCAGCTTCAGTTATGAAAATATTCAAAACATGCTAGATACGTACAAGGCTGGGGGGCAAGGTGACCCGTTCTTTTACCACAAGGGTGATACTCCGATTCTGAATCGCAGCTCGGATAAGCAGCTATCAAGTGAATTGATCCGTTATTTGGATGAGCAGTCCCTAGAAGACACGACGCAGCATGTGGTTAAGTTGGATGGTGAAAATTATTTAGTGAGTTCTGTTAAATCCTCTTACTTGGATTGGCATTTGGTTGATGTTGTTCCACTTGATCAAATATTGGGACCGATATCATCCACTCGTAATTTATTCTATTTATCCATGTTCTTACTTTTCGTTGTTGGTATTTCCGCATCGATTTTGCTATACCGAAACGTTCAACGTCCAATCGCTAAACTGATCAACGGCTTGCGCCGCGTACAGCGAGGAGACTATTCTGTACGGCTTCATACAAAAGGTCAAAATGAGTTTTCGTTTCTGTTTTATCGTTTTAATGATATGTCACGCCAAATTCAAGACTTAATTGAAAATGTGTTCAATGAAAAGATTCGTGCACGCGAAGCTACTTTGAAGCAGCTGCAAGCTCAAATTAATCCGCATTTTCTCTACAACTGCCTAGGTTACATTATTAATATGGCCCAAATGAAGGATGAGGAAGCCGTTGTTTCGATGGCATATAACTTAAGTGCCTACTACCGCTACACGACTCGAATGGAACGGGAAACGGCCACTTTGGACGAAGAAATTCGACTGCTCATTAACTATTTAGATATCCAAAAGCTCCGTAACGGCAGAATCGATTACCGTATCAATATTTCCGAGGAGATGTTGACCCAATTTGTACCGCGCTTGATGCTACAACCTATTGTGGAGAACTCCGTCATTCATGGGGTAGGGAAATCTTATACATCGGGTAAAATTGTGATCACTGGTGAGATATCAAATGGCTACTGCAAGGTGTACATCGATGATGACGGACCTGGGCTGAATCCAGAACAACATGAAGCGTTAAATCTTAAAATGCGAGAGACTTTGCAGGAGGAAATGGGTTGTGGCCTTTGGAATACGAATCAAAGGATCATTCACCAATTCGGAAATAACTCTTATCTATATTTCAAAAAATCGCCTCTGGGTGGTTTTCGGACAGAGATCATTTGGGAGATACCAACTGGAGAAGAACATTATAATCATCCAACCATACAAGGAGACACACAACATGCAGATGATCATAGTAGACGATGAAGCTCACTGGGTAGACAACCTAGCGATGAACAAGCCTTGGAATACGCTCGGAATCGAACATGTTCATAAAGCTTATTCCGCACATGAGGCGCTTCAAATCATCGATACGCATCCTATCGATATTGTGATATCGGATATTCTTATGCCCCAGATGACAGGAATAGAGCTCATAGAACGAATACGGATACGCGATAAAAAAATAAAATGTATTATATTGTCTGGTCATTCAGATTTTGAATTTGCTAAAAAGGCAGTCCAGAATAAGGCAGTGGATTACCTATTGAAACCACCGACAGACAGTGAACTGTTCGGTGCAGTCAAGAATGCGATCGATCAATTGAATACGGAATGGGAAACCATTAGTTCCCTTGAGCGTACCCGATATACCCTTCGAGAGAATCTGCCAATTCTGCGCGGTCAGCTACTCCTTGACGCATTGCATGGTCATCGGATGCCAGCAGAGGAATGGAGCCGGAAACTTGAAGATTACGGATTGCCGTTCAATCATGGGGAGTGTGCCTTACTGCTGGTTCGAATGGAGGAAGAATTCGGACAATATAAAAACAATGGGCAACCGTTGATCGAATATGCGATCATGAATATGGCCGAAGAGATCATTGGCGAGTTCATGGAGGTCTGGGGCGTTAAGGAGGAGCATGGGTATCTTGTGTTCTTGCTTAAGTTAAAGGGAAATGACGCTGACATAGGGAAAGAAACCATTTTGGAGAAGCTTTCTTTGCAGCTTCAGTATAAAGTGAAACAGTTCTTGAAAGGATCTTTGTCCATTGTAATTACGGAGTGGTTCAAATTTCCGGAGCAGCTATCCAGTCGTTTTCGGAAGGCCTCAGCCTATTTTCGGCAGATTGTAGGGGATGAGCGAGAATTCGTTATGCGGGTTAGTGACCTGGAGCAAAATGCTACACAAGGACCTTTGGGTGTTCTCTACATGCCTCCTTCTTTGATTAATTTACTCGAGGCTGGGCGCTGGGATGCGGCTGAAGAAAAGCTGATGGAAGTATGTGCGGAATTAGATGAAAAATGGTCCGAATCCTGGGAACACTGTATGGAGGCTGGATTTTTAATCTCTGCTTCTTTTACTCATCTCGCACACCGGAATGGTCATACTCTGGTTAGTTTACTTGGGACGGATATCGAACCGTTGCAGAGTGGGGATGCTTTCGCTTCCATCAGTAAGCTAAGAAAGTGGTCTCTTGGCGTACTTGGTAAATTGAAAGAGGGGACCTCTAATGAAATCAAAGACATTCGTTCTCTCTATGTGAAAAAAATCCAAGAATTTACAGATAAAAATTTACATCTAGATGTTTCATTACGTGTATTGGCTGATCATGTGAATTTACATCCGACGCATTTGTCCAAAATTTATAAGATTGAAACGGGTGAAGGAATAAGTGATTACGTGTCACATCTTCGAATGGATCGTGCTTGCTATAAGCTTAAGACTACAAATAAAAAAGTATATGAGATTAGCATGGAGATTGGATATATGGACCCAGCTTACTTTATCAAAGTGTTTAAACGCCAGTTTGGGGTAACGCCACAGGAATATAGAGACAACAATAAATAGCATGACAGAGTCCTATAGAAACTAATAAACTCATATAGATGATCTCCCCCAAAACTTGATAAGGTTACACATGTAATGATCATACACAGTAGGGAGAAATGAAAAATGGGGAAATTCAGAAAATCATGGATGTTGCTCTCGATCATGGCACTCATCGTGGTCACAGCCTGTAACGGAACGCCCAGTGAGAACGGAAATGCTGTAACAAAGGATGTAAGCGTAGCCGATAGTGCATTCGCTAAGGGTAAATATGATCCACCGATCGACATCAGCACCGTCGTCATGTTCGCCGCGCCGAAGAAATACACCAATGGCGACACCAGAGAAAACAATGTCCACGACCGTTGGATGCTAGAACAGTTAGGAATGAAGCATAAGGATACCTGGTACCCAGCCGGCGCGGATCAATATAAGCAACAACTTCAGCTCGCTATTGCTTCAGGCGAGAAGATGCCTGATTTCGTATACGTACCAAATGACGCTATCATGACTAACCAACTGATCGATTCCGGCCAGTTCGTTGCAATCGATGAGTTATTTGATAAGTACGCCAATCAAATTTGGAAAGACCATGCCGTCAAAAATCCGGAACTGTGGTACCCTTTCATGAGGGATGGCAAGAAATATAATGTGCCAATTCTTGAATATACGGACAATGACGATACGTTGTTATGGCTCCGGGAAGATTGGATGGAAAAGCTGAATCTTTCGGCTCCCAAGACGATCGCGGAATTAGAGAATGTGATGGACAAATTCAAGAATGAGAACCCAGACGGTCTTGCTCCGAAGGACGTCTATCCACTCGCGATTTCCTTGAAAAACAAAACGAACACATGGTTAGGTGGGCTCGATTGGTTGTTCGGGGCATACGGATCGGTTCATGAGCAATGGAATAAGGACGCAGCTGGAAATCTCGAATATGGTTCGACGAATCCTGGAGCTAAGCAAGCACTCGCTAAGCTGCAAGAATGGATGAACAAAGGCTATATTCATCCCGATTCGGCTTTATGGGATGAGAATAAAGCGGCAGAAATCTGGACAAAAGGAAATGCAGGTGTTCTGCCAGGAGCAAACTGGGTTCCAGACTGGCCGGCTCCGGATTTGCAGAAAAACGTCAAAGGATCGAAATATAAAGCCTATCCTGTTCCAGCAGGCCCAGATGGATTAATTGGAACCAAGTGGCAAAACTCCGGAGTGAACAGCAGCTTCATGATTAATAAAGATGCCAAACATCCGGAAGCATTTTTCCTATATTACAACTATATGTTGGACAACTTGGCCAACCCACCAGCCGGAAGCAAATATGAACACGGCTTTGCTCAAGGGTACGACTGGGACATGGTGGACGGAAAACCGAAGGTCAACACAGAAAAAATCGACTTCACATTCATAACCGCACCTGCGCGGATTCCAGACCTTTATATGAAAACATTGGTTAAGCTTGCGGACGGTGAGAAGCCAGAAACACCTTACGAGAAGCAACTCGCAGAATTCCGCAAACCTGAAAACTGGGATGCAGCGAAAGTCGTTATGTCACAAATGGACGTTCGCAAGCAAAACTTCTTTACAGGTGCTGCGACACCAACGATGATTTCGAAGTGGAACCTTCTAGGCCAGTCTGAGCTGGAAACATTCAACAAAATCATATATGGCAAGCTGCCAGTAGATGCTTTTGACGAATTTGTTGCCAACTGGAAATCAAATGGCGGGGAACAAGTTACGAAAGAAGTTAATGATTGGTTCAAATCTGTAACTGTAAAATAATTTCACATGATTATGAAACGATAGATGATTTCTCTACCGTTTCATAAAAGACAGGCTGCAGATCATGATCTGCAGCCTGTTCGTTATGATTATTGGGCATCAGCTAAGCTGATGCCCAATAATCATTCATTTAATGATTGATAAGACCGTGTTGTCCTTCATTATTGGGAAGCTTCTCAACTTGCCCAATCTGACCTATGAGTGCATACCTCATACTGTCTACTAATGCTTCCCAACTGGCTTCAATTACATTTCCAGATACGCCCACAGTATTCCATGTACTATCTAAATTCTTGGATTCAATAAGAACACGTACTTTAGCTGCTGTCGCTTCTTGCTCATCTAAGACACGAACCTTGTAGTCAGATAGATGCATTTCTTGAAGCGCTGGAAAGGATTGAACAAGAGCCTTCCGTAGGGCATTATCGAGTGCATTAACAGGACCATTTCCTTCTGCTGCTGTGTATACGCTTTGCCCGTCAATTTTCAATTTAACAAATGCTTCAGAAACGACAGGTTTACCTGCACTTTTTTCAACAAGCATTTTGAAGGATTCGAAACTAAATAGCTCGGATATTTGTCCATTAGCTTCACGGAGTAAAAGCTCTAAGGAAGCGTCCGCAGCTTCGAATTGATATCCTTGATGTTCTAGTCCTTTTATTTTATCAATGACTTTACGGGACTGTTCGTTGTTGGGGTCAAATTCCAGCCCCATTTCTTGTGCTTTGGACAGAATATTACTCTGACCAGCCAACTCTGATACGAGGACTCGTTGTTTATTACCTACTAGTTCTGGTGAAATATGTTCGTAGGTACGTGAATCTCTAAGGATTGCAGAGACATGGATGCCTCCCTTATGGGCAAAAGCTGCGTTACCTACATAAGGCTGATTAATCGGCATATGCACATTAGCAATTTCACTAACGTATCGTGCAGTGTTAGAAAGTTGCTTAAGAGAGTCATCTCCTATGCATTCATAGTCCATCTTAAGCTGTAATGTGGGGATGATAGAGCAGAGATTAGCATTACCGCAGCGTTCACCATAACCGTTCATTGTGCCTTGAATTTGTCTGGCTCCTGCTTGAACAGCACTTAACGTGTTTGCGACAGCAAGTTCACAATCGTTATGCGTATGAATCCCAAGATTCGCTCCGGGTAGTTGTGATTGAAGCTCAGTGATAATACCGTGAATTTCGTGAGGTAATGTTCCGCCATTCGTATCACACATGACAATCCAATCTGCCCCAGCAGCCTTAGCTTCTCTTAGAACAGACACAGCATATTCTGAGTTCTTCTTATAACCATCAAAGAAATGTTCGGCATCAAAGATGACTTCAAGTTCATGTCTCTTCAAATAAGCAATCGAATCAAAGATCATGGCTAAGTTCTCATCTAATGTGGTCTGCAGTGCAGTATGCACATGGAAATCCCATGACTTTCCAACTAACGTAGCCGCCTGTGCACCTGATTCAATGATGCTTTTCAGATTACCATCATGTTCTGCTTCTGTGTTTTTACGACGGGTGTTTCCGAATGCAGTGATTTTAGCTCGTAGCCCCAGCTCTTGAACTCGTTTGAAAAATTCAATATCTTTGCTGTTGCTTCCTGGGATACCACCTTCAATATAATGGACACCGAGATCGTCGAGTTTCTTGGCGATTTTGAGCTTGTCATCTGCTGATAAGCTTACGCCTTCTCCTTGGGTACCATCACGTAAAGTTGTATCGAAGATGGAAATGGACCTAGACATAGTAGTCCTCCTTTTGGAAGTCTGATGAAATAATTTTTATAAAGAGGTTGTTCAAAAAGTCAACTATTGATCACGAAGTAACGCTAGAAGAATATTCGGCATCGAATCTGAGTTCAACCCTCGAAGTCCGTTGCTCATGTAGGTTTGCCTACACTCCGCTACTCCTTCGTCGGTCTGTACTCACCTTCTCGGTGCTGAATAGTCGACTTTTTGAATATGCACTATAATTAATTATTATAGCACTTTCCCGTAGGAAAGTATCAAGGAGACCCATATTTCGTGTTAGCTTTTTTTCTTGACCTTGTAATAGGAGAAGGTTATGCTGACGGTAATATTATTATATGAAAATAAGAAGGGATTTAAAGTGAGAAACATCGATGAATATTATCCAGCTAGTGGCAGGGTTATACTTCATGTCGATATGAATGCATTCTATTGCTCTGTTCACGAAGCAGAAGAACCAGATAAATACCGGGGGAAAGCAACAGCAGTAGCAGGGAGTATTGAGCTTCGTAAGGGTATCATCGTGACGTGCTCCTACGCTGCTAGGAGGAAGGGAATATCTACAGGAATGCGTGTCCAACAAGCTCTGAAGAAATATCCTGATTTAATTCTCATTACTCCTAATTTTGATATTTATCGGAAATACTCAAACGCTTTTATGAAAATTGCATATTGTTATTCACCGCTCATGGAAGTAACGTCTATCGATGAATGTTATTTAGATATTACAGGTTCTAGGCAGTTTGGTACACCGCAAGAGATCGCTAATGAAATTCAGAAACGTATATATGAAGAATTATCATTGCCTTGTTCTATTGGTATTGCTCCTAATAAACTTCTGGCGAAGATGGCTTCAGATATGAAGAAGCCTAATGGCATAACTATACTCCGTATTCGTGATGTTCCGAATGTATTGTGGGATAAGCCTTGTGGCAATCTATTCGGCATCGGGAACAAAACAGCGGATAAATTGCGTAAACTCAACATTCATACCATTGGACAACTAGCACAAACAGATGAAGAGCTCTTGACGCGAAGTTTCGGTGTTGTAGGGACCTGGATGAAGCAAGCAGCCAATGGGATTGATCATTCGGTGGTAGTAGAGGAGCGCGAACAGAGTAAGTCCATAGGCCATACAACGACGCTTCCACAGGACATTCATACGAAAGAAGATGTTCATCGTGTACTGCTCAATCTGAGCGATCAGGTGGCACGTAGATTGCGTAGACAGCACCTTGTAGCTGGGGGTGTGCAAATTACGATTCGAACACCGGATATGAAGACAATCACAAGATCCCATATCCTAGATACTGCAACAGATAATACAACGGATATTTATCAACAATCTTGCCAACTCTATAATGAACATTGGACGTGGGACAACCCCGTTCGTCTATTGGGGATTACACTTCAGCAACTTATGCTCAAGGAGGACTCTGCAATTCAGTTAGATATTTTTAATTATGAACAGCAGCCTAAGAAAGAATCTTTGACCAAGACGATGGATCTCATTCGCAATAAATTTGGGGAGAACGCAATTCTTACGGCTGGAATGCTTGGGGATGATCCATCCACCTTATTAAGGAATCACAAAGTAAGAGGAACCTCCCTTCAGATGGATTTTGTACGCAATGAGACAGATGAAGTTCAATGAATTCATATATAATTTAGAAGAATATGTTGAAAATGGTTTGAAAATTGTTGATGTTTGTATTAAACTTAGGGCTATTGACGTTAAGTAAATAGAATTGGAATGAATGGGTACACAGGAGGAAGAGAAAACTATGGCTAAGTATACATGGGTTGAAAAAGATACATGCATCGCTTGTGGAGCATGTGGAGCAACTGCTCCAGATATTTACGATTATGATGATGAAGGTCTGGCTGAGGTTATCTATGAGAATGATGGTAATCATGGTGTAACAGACATTCCAGAAGACTTGTTCGATGATTTACAAGATGCATGTGATGGTTGTCCAACAGATTCGATTAAAGTTGCAGACACACCATTTAATAAAGAAGGCTAATTTACTTTAACTTCTTTATAGAGGTAAGGTCCTCATATATTCCGCCAGCATCTAGCTGGCGGTTTTTTATGTATTCATAATTTGTTTATTCATAAATAATGGCATAACATTTAGTGCTTTTGAACTATACTTTTTCGAACTATGTATGGAATCTATTACTAGCGAAGGATTTCTTTTTAACTGTTTATTGCCGATATATAGATAGTGAACAATAAATAGTGGAGGTTTCAGTGTGAAAAATTCGGAATACCTCAAAAAATATGTACAACTACATCCTGACAATAAGATGGGGTGGTATCTACTAGGCAAGGATTATGAAAGCAATGGCGAGCAAGGTAAAGCAAATTACTGCTTCAATCAAGCCAGTGATGTATATGAAGCATTTGAACATAGTAAGGTACCCGATGATCTCTGGGAGGAGTATCAAACTAGGTTATTGCAGCTGTCAAAGGATGGCGAGCAGCGATCGCGTAGAATTCGAGCTTTACTTATGTGTATCATTATGATTCTTCTTATAGGTATACCTTCTATTGAAGCACCTGCATCTTCACAGAGTGCGTTATCGTCCAGTCAGGAGCCGAGTGTAGATGTTGCTGTCGATGAGGCGCAGCTCGAGGGATCTGAAGACACACCTTCAACACCCGTTGAGGCCAATTCCAGGCCCTCTTTTACTGCACAAGCAGCAGGTTCTTCACAAGAAAGAGCGAGTACTTTGTCTGATATTCTGAGTCATCCATTGCCAGTGAATATGGTTGTGCTAGGAATGAAGAGGCAGGATAAGTGGCTCTTGTGGAAGCATGATATGCCGGTAGCCTTTACCTTAGAGAAGAATGAAGCCAAGGAAGTGACCTATCGACCTTATGATCCTTCAGAATGTGATTGTAAACCGCCGGATACGTCTTCACTTCAGGCTGACGCAACAGCTTGGATTAAGAAACAAGAGGACACAGCAGTACTTTCCAGTGGAATTAAGGCTTTTGCTATTAAGAATAAACGGGTGCCGAGTCATTTGAATGAGTTAGTGAAGGCTTTTCCAAACAATTGGATCTCGGGCACGACGGCGCTGATGAAGCAGAATTTCGCTAAAATTGTGGAATCGATTGATTCTAGTGGGGCTAACAGGGGGAAAGATAGCTTAGCGAGTAGTAAGGGTCAACAACCCCCTACCTTATCTGCTAATCTGGGAGAACGCCCATATTTCAATGAACCTCTACAAATTATTGTGGATAAAAAAAATTATCGATTAGCAGTCGTGAGCGGGAATGTCATTCTTCGTAATTATAAAGTAGGACTTGGTGGGGACAGAACGCCGGAGAGTAATTTTGTTATTTCTGATAAAGTGATGAACCCTAATGGCAGTGATCGTGGAGAGTTTGGTAGTCGAGGTATGCAATTATCCGCAAGTAATTATGCCATTCATGGCACGGATCAACCTGATAGTATTGGAAAGGATGAATCCAATGGATGTATACGCATGGGCCGTAAGGATGTAGAGGAGTTATTCGATTTGGTTCCGAAAGGAACGAAAGTACATATCAGCAAAGGGGTTCTGCCTGATGACCTGCTTGTTCCAGCTGAACGTTATGCAACAAAGCATGGACAGGACCAGACCAACCCCAAGAAAATATATCACTGGCTAAATTAATGGGTCAATATTAATAAAAGAACTGCGACCAGAATGAGTAGAAATACACTAACACCGACCCAGATAACAGCTTTCTTGTTCACTTCTTCCTTCTTTTGTTGAAGTGTTGGTGGTTTGCGTTTGGCTGCCATAACGTTCAACCCTCTCTCTATCATTTTCAATAGCTACACTTATTGTAATGGGTTTCTCTGTAAATAGCCAATGTTCAGAAGGAATGAAAAATGATGCCTATGAAGGTTTGAATTACTTTCTTTTTGGGTTGGAAAAGGCTAAACTATAGGATAGAGAAAACTTGAGTGCATGGAGAGGGAGAGAAGTTCGTGTTGTATCAAAATGTGGCAAAACCGTTACTTTTTAAAATCGATCCAGAGAAAGCACATCATCTAGTCATAGGTGGGCTAAAAGTTGTAGGTTCATTGCCTATGGCTACCCAGCTTCTGCGTGGCATATGGGGTGTCCAAGAAACTCCTGATCTTGCTGTGGATTTGTTCGATATGCATTTCCCAACACCTATAGGTTTAGCGGCTGGATTGGACAAGAATGCGAATGCAGTTAAAGGCTTCTCTTCCATTGGGTTTGGATTTATGGAAGTGGGCACCGTGACACCCAAGGGACAACAGGGAAATGAACTACCACGATTATTTAGACTTCCACCTGACGAGGCACTTGTGAATCGAATGGGGTTCAATAATGAAGGTGCAGAGGCAATGGCTCATAGGTTATCCCTGCTGAAAGAAAGGCAGATTCCTGTAGCTGTTAACATTGGTAAGAATAAGAATACCCCTAATGAAGAAGCGTACAAGGATTACCAAGAATGTCTACGCACGTTATATTCTTACGGTGATTTCTTTGTAGTAAATATTAGTTCACCGAATACCCCCGACTTGCGTAATCTGCAGTATGGCAACGAACTTGCCTCTCTGTTAAGTCATATTATGGACGAGATGAGGGAGCAAGCTCTTAAGCATGGTAAGAACAAGCATATATTGGTGAAAATTGCACCAGATGTTAGTGATTTAGAGTTAGAGTCAATGGTCGATGTTCTCGGTTCTAGTGGTGTTTCTGGGATTATTGCGAGTAATACGACCCTTTCTCGTGAGGGGCTGACACATGCGAATGCTAAGCAAAGCGGAGGTTTGAGTGGGAAACCCCTTACAAAAAGGTCTACCGAAGTGATATCTCAGATCTATCGCCAAAGTGGGGGAGAGATACCTATTATTGGGTCAGGTGGAATATTTACTGCTCAAGATGCATATGACAAAATTCGGGCAGGCGCAAGTCTGATCGAAATCTATACCGCATTTATCTACGAAGGACCAGAAGTGAATCGGAGATTGCATCGTGAGTTGCGACAACTACTTCGAAGTGATGGATTCAGTCATATATCAGAAGCTGTTGGAGCTGATCATCACTGAGGGTGAAAGGGCAGGAGGTACGGGAACATGGGAATGGATAATAGGGATTGGGGCATGTTTTTGCTCCCCTACGAGCAGGCTGTAGAAGAACTGAAAGTTAAATTTAAAACGATGCGTATGGAGTTGAAGAAGCGAGAGGAATATGCACCTATTGAATTTGTAACAGGTCGTGTTAAGAAAATATCCAGTATTCTTGAAAAGGCGAAGCGCCTTAACATTCCCATGGATCAACTGGAGACGGGGATCGAGGATATCGCAGGAATTCGAATTATGTGCCAATTTGTGGAAGATATAAGACGTGTAGCTGAGTATATTCGCAAACGTAAGGATTTGAAGGTGCTATATGAGAAAGACTATATTACGAACTATAAGGAAAGTGGTTATCGAAGCTTCCATATGATCGTAGAATATCCTGTTCAGACGGCTCTTGGACAAAAAATTGTGTTGGCAGAAATCCAAGTTCGTACATTAGCTATGAATTTCTGGGCAACGATAGAGCATTCTTTAAGTTATAAGTACCGCGAGAGCCTTCCTGATAACATTCGCAAGCGATTAAAAACAGCAGGAGAAGCAGCGTCTGTACTTGATAGTGAAATGTCGAGTATACGTGAAGAAATACTGGAGGCTCAAAAACAATTTGAGGAAGACTCGAATGTGATGACACAGGTATTGTCGTGGATTCATCATTTATATTTCTATCACTTGGTTAACGAAGCCATTGCTTTTCAAGATCGCTTCAATGAAATATGGCAGAGTCACAATATGGATGACATGAAAGTGCTTCTTGCTGAAGTGAAGCAACTGGTCGTTGCAGCTAAAAAAGGTGAGAATACAGATGAAATATGAGGATTTGTACCTTGCTTATCTTGTTTACTTCAACCGAGATCAGGATTTCTTCGAATGTCACGAGGTATTAGAAGAACTATGGCTGCACCGAGATCGTGATCCGCTATACAAGGGGTTGCTGCAAGTAGCGGTAGGATTGTACCATTTCCGCAATAGCAACTTAATTGGTGGAATCAAAATGCTACATAGTGCAGCTGATCAACTAGAACATTATCCACCGTTGACACTTGGAATTGAACTTGGAGTATTGGTAGAGCAGGTACGCTCCTACGCTAAAAAGTTAGAAGGATTCCAAAACTCTCCATTTCCTTACTATGATCTTACGATTACCATTGTTGATCCTGAGCTTCAGCTTGCAGTTGAGGCGGCGGCAGGCATCATTAAGCCGAACAACCCTCAGCGGCGAGGACCTGAACGTAGACGGAATGCCAAAGCACAACATGCAGAGGATAAAGATTGATTTATTATAACTGTGTAAGCAAGAAGATGGCTATGTGCTATGAAACAACCCGCTATGGATGATAGCGGGTTGTTCCATAGCTGTTGCAATGTAGAGTGATACATTGGATCCATAATTACAAAGGAACAGGATGATTTAGGATATGGCTGTACAGCTACCACTAATATTTAAGGAACGGATGCAATCCATTCTGAAAGATGAATACGATACTTTTTTACAATCTTATGATCAGACCCCTACTGGGGGAATTCGCGTGAATACTTTGAAAATATCTGTGGCAGACTTGCTCAAGTTAACACCGTTTAAATTACAATCGATCCCTTGGTGTCCAAGTGGCTTCTATACTGAAGCAGGTGCAAGACCTGGACTACATCCCTATTATCATGCTGGACTCTATTACATTCAGGAACCGAGTGCCATGGCACCAGTAGAGCTTCTAGATGTACAGCCTGAAGAGTTTGTATTAGATTTATGTGCTGCACCAGGTGGGAAATCGACACAGATTGCTGCGAAGTTACAAGGACAAGGGATACTAGTAAGTAATGATCTGAATTCAGAACGAACGAAGGCACTTGCCAAAAATTTGGAGTTATACGGTGTGCGTAATGGGGTTGTGCTCAATGAACATCCTGATCGTATTAGTCACAAATTCCCACGTTTTTTCCACAAAATATTAATCGATGCACCATGCTCTGGCGAGGGCATGTTCCGTAAGGATGAAGATATGGTCAAGCAGTGGACAGAAGAATCGCCAGAGAAATACGCTGGAATGCAGCGTGATATTCTGCGTTCTGCGGCTTCTATGTTAAGATCAGGAGGAAGAATTGTATATTCAACATGTACTTTCTCACCTGAGGAGAATGAAGGTATGATAGCGGAGTTCCTGAATGAAAATTCTGATTTTCATGTGATTCCAGTGGGGGGGACTACGGAGTACTTTGCCTCAGGTGAAACAGCTTGGACAAGGAACCAGATGGTGTCTCAACAATCCATCAGTGATGGAGTATGGGATCAGGTGGCAGGTACAGCTAGACTATGGCCTCATAAGATTCAAGGAGAAGGACATTTCATCGCGGTGTTACAGCATCATGGTGAACCTACTACTGAAGGCAATGCTGTATTCCAATCTACGTCTGAGAATGTGGTTGAGCCACTGGCTCTTAAGCAGGGTAAGAAAGGATCAAAACAAGATCGAGGAGCGCTTAAACGTGGCCATGAATCTTCATCTGAAGCAGAAGCCATTACAGCGTATCATCAATTTGTGAAGGAACATTTATCCTTTGTGCTTGAAGGTCATACCATTGTCTATGGGCAACATATTTATCAATCGTCATTACCTCATGGATCTTTAGATAAGTTAAAAGTGATCCGCCCTGGATGGAACATCGGCTTCATGAAGAACGGTAGATTTATACCGGGTCATCCATTGGCTACAGCGCTACAAGCTTCAGAGTGTGTTCGAGTCATTGATTTATCATCTGAAACAGGTGAGGCTGTGAAATATTTAAAGGGTGAAACACTCGAGATTAACGAGGAACGAGTGACTTGTACGACAGGAGCTACAACGAAGGGATATGCCCTGATCTGTATAGACGGATATTCCGCAGGCTGGGGGAAATGGCAGAATGGGATACTTAAGAATGAATACCCTGCAGGCTGGAGGTGGACATCCGTATGAGTGGTGGAATCAGAAAGACGCAAAGGCTTGATAAAATACTGGCTCATCTAGGCCGCGGTTCGCGTAGTGATATTCGAAGAATGGCCAAGCAGGGTGTAATCACAGTCAATGGAAATGTCATTAAGGACAGTGGTTTACACGTCAATCCTTATGTGGACTTAATTGAAGTAGATGGCGAAAGAATACAGTATAGACAGTTTATATATCTTATGATGCATAAGCCTCAGGGAGTCATATCTGCAACAGAGGATAAGCGAGAATCTACGGTGTTGGATCTGCTCAGCATTGATGATGCTGCGTTCGAGCCTTTTCCTGTGGGACGATTAGATAAAGATACCGAAGGCCTGCTCTTGCTTACGAATGACGGGAAATTGGCCCATGATCTATTATCTCCTCGCAAACACGTGCCGAAGATATACGAGGCCATCGTAGATGGGGATGTAGTTCCTGAAGATATCGAGTTATTCGCTACAGGAGTCACTCTTGATGATGGTTATGTAGCTCTTCCTGGAGAATTGGTTATTCTGCGCAAGGAGGAACAGGATTCAAACATACTATCCCATATATCGCTTACTATCCATGAAGGGAAATTTCATCAAGTGAAGCGAATGTTTGAAGCTGTAGGTAAGCAAGTGGTATATCTTAAGCGTGTCCAGATGGGAGAATTGGCGCTGGACCCTGAACTTGAGATTGGAACATATCGTGAATTAACAGATAAGGAATTGTCTTTGTTAGGAAAGGATATTATAGATGGGTTGAACTAAAGTATTAATAAATATAGTAATAAAGGATGGATGGAGAGTATGAACTATAAATTAATTGCATTAGACGTAGATGGAACACTTCTAAACGATGATCATGAGATTAGCGAGCAGACGATGGAGACGATCAAAGAGGTAGCTAGTCGGGGTGCTGAAATTATATTATGTACAGGGCGAGGACCACAGAATTCGATTCCCTTTATGGAGAAAATGGGTCTAGAAGGTTATGTGATTAGTCATAATGGGGCTGCAACTGTAAAAGTAGATACGAAAGAAATTGTTCACCAATTTCCAATGAATCCTGCTGGGCTTGAGCCATATTCGGACTTTTGTCGGAGTCGTGGTATTCATTTTGATGTAAACACAGCTTTTGGAATGTTTGTTGATAGTGTGGAAGGATTGCAGGTCGAAGTTCGAAGCATGTATGAGAACTTTTTGATGTTGCCAAGTGATTTGCCAGCATGGAGTGAGTTACAAGATCCTGTTGTGAAATTTACGATGTTTGGAGAATCCAAGGTGATCGATGAGGCTTATCAAGAGTTAAGTACCTGGACTCATGAATTCAATATGCTCCGGAGTGGTGAATACTTTATTGATCTGATGCACTCTGATGCCTCCAAAGGGAATGCTCTGAAAATGCTGGCTACTAAGCGTGGTATACAGCAGGAGGAAATTCTGGCAATCGGTAATTACTTCAATGATATAACGATGCTTACATATGCCGGTAAGGGAATCGCTATGGAGAATTCTCCCCTTGAAGTTAAGGCAGCGGCTGATGAAATAACGTTATCCAATAATGATAATGGTGTGCATGCAGCACTGGTTAAATATTGTTTATCATAGAGAATTTATAAAGATATAACTAAGCATGTTGAATTGAAAAACAGTGGCGTAGGAAGACCGCTACGATGACGGATTGTTTTCTGCTAGGACAGGCCACGATTTAACGTCTTATAAAGAATCATAAATAAGACACTTAAAAATGCATTGTGGTGGCATAGAAAATGGAGTGCGAACTGGCAACAGTTTTGGCACTCCATTTTTTTATATTTAATGATATGTGTTAAATCTCAAGACACGATTGATGACATAACATCGTAAAATATTCAATAGGAGGTGATGGGATATGAGGTTTTGGAAACTATTAAAAATAGAGCACAAATTCAATCCCATTCCGATACATATGGTCATATAAACAGTTTTTGGTCCCTTTATTTTTAACCCAAACGTTCAAATTTTTACCGTGTAGCGTAGTGGATGGAATTGTCCTGGAGAAGCGTAGCGTTCGCCTACAAGTTTTCCGTAGGAAAGCTACTTCGAAAGCCTATGCTTTGCCCCTGAATTTTAACCGTAAACAGCGGTATATTCAAAAAAAATTAGAGGCAACAGCGATCGGAAGGACAATACATCCGCGTAGCGATCATTTATAGACAGAATGGTTTTTGTTCAAGTATTGATGGCGTCTTTCTTAGATGAAGGAGCATGAAAGGGCGAAACTTTATTCTTACCCGTCGTTTTGGAGCGGTACATCGCTTGGTCTGCTTGTGAGACGAGTTCATCTGCTGTGACATTCTTACGGAGAGTGCTGTAGCCAACACTGATGGTTACAATGGTCTCGCTTTCCACTCGAACACGAATGCTCTCTGCTACTTGGCTAACCTTCGCTCTTTTGTCCACCAAAGCTGCAACGAGTTCTTCCCCACCATATCTACCACTAAGTCCTATCTCCGACACTTCTTCATCAATAATTGCAGATACCTGCTTCAATACTTGGTCAGCCTTAGCATGTCCTTGGGTATCATTGAGCTTCTTGAAGTTATCAATATCACAAAAAATAACGGAAACTTTCACACCCTGTTCTACATAACGATTGACATTTTTCATAAAGAAACGTCGATTATATAGGTTAGTCAACCCATCTGTGATGGAAGAACGGTAGATCGATTGCATCTGTTCAATGATTCGCTCAAATAAAATGAAAAAAATCATCGTGTAATAGATAAGAGGGAGAAATAAACTGGGTGTCTGAAGCCATACGGCTTCATTCTCCATATAGCGGATGAGCATGTTCGTAATGATCCAGAGTAGGTAAATGATGATGCCAATGACATATTTACCTCGTTGCCTTATACGTGGATAAATGATGAAGAAACCCATGATAATAATGACACACTGGTAAATATCTAAATAAAGCATTTGCCATGAAGAGGATTCAAAGGGAAGCAGAGACTTTGTAAAGATTGGAACCATAAGTAGAAATATCATCAACCCAAGAAGAAGGTATCCTTTGATCCGTACACGTCGGTATAGTTGATAAATGGAGACGTTCAATAGAAGAAAAGAAAAGACTTGTAGCCGGGGTGTCCAAAGGTGATCATTTACAGGTTGTATCCCCTGAGAAAGTGTGAAATGGATGTTCAGTCCTTCGTATGCCATAATAAAGAGAAAGGCTATAATCATATTGAGGTAGGCCTTTTTACGCTGATTTCTGTACATAATGAGACACATTAAGGTCATGATGAGTACTATGTATAAACTACATGCGGCGGCGATTCCCGGCATTGACATCCCTCGCTCTTCATTAAGAGGTTTCTTGTAAAATAGTAGGGTAGCTGTCCTTGCTGAAACATATGTTCTAATATATCATAATCTCAAAGATTCGTTAATAAGTAAAGACTTCATAGAAAGAGGGACTATTCATGAAATTGTTACAAGCTCTTTTCTTTCCACCAGAACAACCTGGTGGTGTGTCCTCCATGATCCCTTATATGCAGGAGCGTTTCAGCTCTACCCGTTGGGAGATGGAACTATTTTGGATTCCCAAGAGACTCCGGAATAAGGGACAAGAGGAGATTGTGTTCGATACGTTCGATTGGACCCTATATCAAGACAGTACGATAGTGCAAAAGTATATTCAGACCTATAGAGATTATCTATGGTGGGGTAGAATGCGACTTCAGAAATCTTACAACCTTATTCATGCCCATCATCCCATTGCCGGACTTGCTCTAAAGAGAATTTTTCCTGATACACCTCTTATTCAAACCATTCACTCTAGTTATGAGCGTGAATTGATTCTGAATGGAATCATTCAAGAGAACGGCTTAGAACATCAATTTCTAGTATCACTTTATCGTGAGTTAGAGATGAAGAGTCAGCGTATGATGACGGTGTCACATTCTTTTGCTGGATATTTATCATCTTACGTGGATTATCCTGAGGACATCGAGATTATTCCGAATGGATTTGATGAGAAAAGATTTAAGCCAGTCCCACATGAGAACGAAGTGACACAGCTAGTTACCGTGTGCCGCCTTGTACCTGCTAAAGGACTTGATATATTACTTAAAGCTTGTGCTGAGCTAAAGGCTCGGGGTCATGATTATGTATTGCATATTATTGGGGACGGCCCGTTTCGCACAGAATTAGAATCCTTGGCTCAGGAGCTGGGGATATATAATGAAACGATATTTTACGGATACACGCTACATCCAGAAGAATTTGTGCCATTTTTTGATATATTCGTATTGCCATCAAGAGCGGAGGCCTTTGGTTCAGTGTTTGCGGAAGCAGCACTCAGTTGTTTAGCCCTTGTTGGAACAGAAGTTGGTGGGATTCCTGAGCAAATTGAGGATGGGGTCAACGGACTGCTCGTTCCTCAAGAAGATTATGTAGCCCTCAGTGAAGCCTTAGAGAAGATGATAAGTGACCCTTCTTACAGATATGAATTGGCTCGTTCTGCTTTTGAGAAAGCGAAGAGTGAATATTCACTAACTCATGTTGTGAACCGATTCAAAAAAGTATACTTGCAATTTGAAAATAGAAAGAGTGAAGGCTGATGATCCCCTTTCGATTCATACATACCGCTGATCTTCATCTGGATAGTCTTTTTGCAGGAATGAAAGGATTGTCCGACAGCCTTCGCCACCATTTACGAGAATCAACTTTTGGCGCATTGATTCAATTAGTAGAGGTCGCCATTGCAGAGCAGGTAGATTTTCTAGTGATTAGTGGAGATGTGTACGATGCAGCTAATCGCTCATTACGAGCACAATTGTCGTTACAAGCTGCATTTGACCAGCTAGGTTATCATGGCATCCATGTTTATTTGATTCACGGAAATCATGATCCATTAGATGGCTTAAGGCTTCATGGTAAACCAAATGATCATGTTCACGTATTCGGTTCTGAGGTAGAACATTTCATAGCCAAGAGACGCAGTGATCAACAAGAAGTGGCGGTAGTGAGTGGGATATCCTATCCAACTTCCAAAGTAACAGAAAATACGGCTTTGCGTTTTATTAGGGACAAGGAATCTTCCTTGTTCCATATTGCGATTCATCATGCGAATCTGGATGGCGATCTGGAACATGAGACCTATTCACCTTGTACCCGCCATGATTTGAGCGCCCTCGGATATGATTATTGGGCTCTTGGTCATATTCATCAACGCGCCATTATTCAGGAAACTCCGCATATTGTTTACCCGGGAAATATTCAAGGAAGAAGCATTAAGGAGATTGGAGCTAAGGGTTGCTATGTGGTGGAAGTGAATGAAGATGCTACGCTACATATGGCTTTTCATGAATTGGATCGTGTTCGTTGGTTTCGTGAAGAAATTTCAATTGATGGAATAGAGAACGAGGATGCATGGAGGATTAAGGTGGAGGAGCGGATGGAGCTCATCAGGACGCTTAGGCCACAACACATGAGCATTGTACGATTTACGATCACAGGTAGAGGTCAAGTTCACCGAGCTCTTGAGCATGGCTATCTAGCAGATGAACTTGAGGAAGAACTGAGGCGCAAGGAGATCATGAGAGCAGAGCATCAGCAATTTGGAGGCTTGGTCTGGATTGAGGGTTTCTCCCTGCAATCTGGCATAGAAATTGACTATGATGTCATCTTGCATGAAGACAGTTTTCTTGGTGAAATGGTACGCTTGGTAGAGCGGTCTGTGCAGAATGATTCCGTTCAAGATATTCTTCGTGTGGCACTTACTCCATTAATGGGTAATAGGGAAATTCGTAAAATATTAAACGATAGTAGTGAACAAGAAAGACTGGATTGGCTACATCGTGCAGGTGAAATGGGTGCAGTCTTGTTACTCGATAAGGCTTCTGATGGGGGCAGTAAATCATGAGAATTGAACGACTTCAAATTCATGGGTTTGGACGTATGAAGGAACAGGATCTGATAACTAATGCACCAATCACCGTATTATATGGTCCTAATGAAGCGGGTAAGAGTACGATACTTCAATTCGTTCGGGCGATGTTATTCGGTATTCCGAGTCGTGCCTACCCTACAGAAAGGTATGAGCCTCTTTTAGGTGGTGTCCACGGTGGTGTGTTGACAGCAAGTGATGGAGATGACTGTAAATGGACGATCTCTAGGTTCACGACAGCGATAGACGGAGGAGGGAATCCGTCGAACAGAGGCGAGAAGGTAACCATTACGAGAACGGATGGAGAGGGATCAGTACAGCAGCTTACACAACAGGACATGGAGCGTATACTTCTTGGCGGTATGTCCCGGGAAATGTTCACGCAATTATTTGCGATATCGCTAACTGAATTGCAGGAGATTCGCACACTACAATCGGAAGAAATGAGTAGCTATTTATTCCATGCAGGTATTGGCGGTGGAGGTGAAATTGTCAGAGCTGAGCGAAAGCTTATACAGGATATGGAGAAGCTATATAAGCCTAAAGGTCGTGTACAAGATAGTGCTAAAGTGCTGCAGTCTATGGAAAGACTAGAGAAGCAGATTGCAGAGAGTCAGTCTTCGCTTCAACAATATAATGACAACGCTACAGCTCTTGAACACACAGAAGAGAAAATCATAGCTCAGGAGAGTGTTCGTCATGATCCCACTAACCAGCTTCACTTATTGATGAAGGCGGTGGAAATCCGTCCCATGTGGATAGATTGGAGCGAAGCGGAGGCGGAATTTTCTGCACTTCCTAGCGTTATAGCCTTTCCTGAAGATGGATTACACCGCTTTAAATCTCTTAGTGCAGAACAGGATGCATTGAAGACGCGTCAACTTCAATTAACAAGAGCTTATGAGGAATGGATGACCAAGCTGACGGATTTACAAGGCGATAACAAGCTTGAGGGGCAAGGAGTAGCGATTGAACAGCTTAGTGGTAGAGTAGAATCCTATGAGGCCAAGACAAGGGAACTTCAAGAGACAAGAGCTGAGGTTAAAGCTTTGGACCAACGAGTAGGACACATTGTACGTCAAATGAATCCGAAGTGGACTAGAGCTGAATTGGAGGGCTTCTCAGGTGCTATAGGTGAACGTGAGAGCGTACGCCGTTATGCTGCTGGATTTGCAGGATATGATCGTAAAATGGAGAGCTTAGGACTCGAACTACAGCAAGTACAGCGACAGCGAGAAGATGCAGATGCTCATTATCGTAAGTCTCGAACTGCCTATAAAGAACAGGTGGACATGGGACGAAGTCAATTCACGATGATGATTGAATACAGCAGACATGAAGTTACTGGACGGTGGAATGAGCTACAGACAGAAGTCGAACGCTGGCGGGAGAATCATCTATTGCAGCTTGCCTCACAAGGACAAGAAGAGAGTGAACAAGCTATACAGCAGCGCATGAATCAGCTATTCAGTCAGTTATTATGGGGAAGTGGAATATTAACGGTGTTGCTACCTATCATCCTGTGGAGCATTGGATCGACTATAGGAGCTGTGACTGTTGCTGCTTTGCTGGTCATGGTTGATATATTTTTTATATTTAAGGGATTAGGATTAACCAAGAAGCAGGGAAGTTCGCGTTCGGGGCGTTCGGGAAGATCTAGTTCTGTGTCAGGTATAGGACCAGATGAGCAACGTATTGTTAAGCTGATGTCGGAGCTTGTCTCTCACCCATGGAGTGCTGCATCCAGTGATGGCTCTGCAAGGCTACCACTTAATGCAAGAGAATTGGAGATTGGGATACGTGAATTGCGTCAAGTGATGGAGATGTGGCAATTATGGCATCGAAAGCTGGATGAGCTATTGGGAGAACAGAAGGCGTGCCATGAACGAGCAGAAGGATTAGTTCTCGAACTTACAAGAGTGGAAGAGCGGATGTCGAAAGAAGAACAGACATTTGAACATCTTCAATCGGAGTGGGAGAATTGGTTGCGAGATCGATCATTAGTAGATCATTTGTCTCCAGAAGCTGTTCTGGATATGTTTGGATTATCTGAGCAAGGGTTGGAACTGTTAAATAATCTAGACAAGATACGAAGGAAGGAAATCCAATTAGAACAGGATTGTCTTGGATTCGAGACAGCATGTATTCGATTGTTGCCAGAAGGTAGCAATAACTTAACGATTTCACACAGTGCATGGGTAGAACTTAAGAAACAAGAGTGGCTTGAATATCAGGAAATGATGCGTGAACGTGAGAAACTACAGTCTAAAGTAGAACCCATAGAAGAACAATTATCTCATGTAGTAGATGAGCTACAGCGTGTGTCTTCTCTTATGATAAATTTACTTACTATAAGTCAAAGTGACAACGGTGAGGATTATTTACGGCGAGGTGTTATTCACCAGCGGAAAGATGAATTGACACGAAGTATGCTTCAGTGGGAGATTGCTATGTTTAGTGGTATGAATGATGGGCGTCGTGCGGAGCTTATCACCTTATTGAAGTCTATGGACAAGGTACAATTGGAGCAAGCATGTAGGCAAGCAGAGGCACAGGTACATGAGGCAGAAGCTCTGTGGAATGATCTTCAGCAGAGACGGGGAAGACTTCTTCAGGAACGAGATCGATTGGAGCAACTATGCTTACATGACACCATCCTGCAACAATTAGAAGAACAGAAAACAACCTTAAAGAAAATCACAATTGAATATGCGGTTATGTCCATCTGTTCTGAGCTTATTTCAAGAACTCGTCATATCTATGAAGAAGAGAAGCAGCCGCAGGTGCTGAAGCTTGCATCGACATATTTTGAAAGGTTAACGGGTGGGAAGTATACGAGAATTGTGATGAAAATGGGTGAAAAGGAGCTCCTTGCGGAGCACTGCGATGTGGGCTTAGTCGATAGTGGGAAGTTGAGCCGGGGTACTGCCGAGCAGATGTATTTGGCTATGCGCTTCGCTTTGACAAGTACTATGGACACTAAGACAACTATACCTTTACTGTTTGATGATATATTTGTCAATTTTGATGAGGAGAGAATGGTGGCAGCATTGTCCATTCTTCAAGAAATTTCTGCTTCTAGGCAAATTATGATGATGACTTGTCATCGGTATGTACTGGATCATATTCATAGAATTCTACCTACAGCTCAAATTATCTCTTTACCATCATCAACCTAATGGACCATACAAGACCGAGCAGACCAAAGAGTGGATACAAGATGGATAGTAGATAGCTGAATCCTAATTGGCTCAATAGAAAACAAATGAGCATGATCCCAATGCAAATGATCTTAGGTGAAATAGACAAACGGTGCTGAAGCTGTAAAGTAATTCCGTAAATATCTGCTACAAAGGTAGTAAATATTTCAAGGAATATGAGCAGTACATAGATTAACTGCACAACCCTTCCTAGTTGAAATGCAATGCTACCCATTGGAATTTCGTACTGCATGATCCCGGGCATATGGGCCGACATGGCAAAGTGTGCAGCCATTAACATAAATCCAACGCCAAGCCCACCTAAGACTCCTCCCCATTTAATAACAGCTATGCTCTCGGTATGGCTTCCAAGTGGAACGAGTATAGCTTGGGCCATAATGAGGTTAAAAGAGGTATACAACAGAGGGGCCATCCAAGTCATGGCTAAATTGTGATCGGTACCTAAACTCAAGAATTGACCCGCATTGGGCATGTGTATCGTGTTAAAGACAATAAGTAAAGATAAGCTGAGCATCATAGGGACGACAATACTATTCATCTGAAGAATGGCGTTCATTCCTCGGCTGAATAATAAATAAGTGCCTACGAGTGTTAGAATCAGTCCTGTCTGATAATGCATATTTAGGTGTTGCACAAATACTGAGCCAGCCCCAGCAAGCATTATGCTATTTACGCCAAGCAGGAGAACAAGCATAATTAAGCTGATATATTCGCCTGGTTTGTCGCCAAATAAATGCTTGTTGAGATCCTCGTAGGATTTGGCACGGATTTTACGTGATATAATCATCATTTTGGTACCTAGCCATATGAAAAGAAAAGTGGAGAGTATGATGGTTAGCGTAGCCCACTTCCCATATCGAGTGAAAAATTGGAGGATTTCCTGACCCGTAGCAAATCCTGCACCGACGATGGTACCTATGTAAGTAAAGGCAATTTGCATAATCCGGACTGCGTTCTTCATACTTTTCCTCCTTGATTCTAATGCTTCACATTAGTACAAGATATGTTTGATAAGAGTAGGACATGACTACAACATGTCCAGAGTACTTGATGAATGGGCTTTATTTATGGTACTTTAACGTCAAAGGAATGGCTTGGGAGGTCAAACAAATGGAATTATTAAAACAACGAATTATAGAAGAAGGCGTAGTAGTATCCGATCAAGTACTGAAATTGGACGGATTGTTGAATCATCAAGTAGACCCAGAGTTAACAATGATGATGGGTAAAGAATTTGCATCGTTGTTCGCTGAATCAGGAGTGACTCGTATCGTTACGGTGGAATCATCTGGGATCGCGGTCGCTTTTGCTACTGCATTTGCTATGGGTGTACCCTTGGTATTTGCACGACGTAAAAAAACGCTTCTTGCAGACCCTGATGCTTACTGTGAACGTGTTCCGTCTTTTACAAAAGGAATCGTGACAGATATTATGCTGTCTCGCGAATATATAAATAGTGAAGATCGCGTGCTATTCATTGATGACATCATTGCTAACGGAGATGCAGCTCGTGGATTGATCAAAATTATTGAGCGTTCTGGTGCTGAATTAGTGGGTGTTGGAATTGTGGTGGAGAAATGTTTTCAAGCGGGAGCGCGGACTATTCGTGAACAAGGAATTAAATTGGAATCTCTTGCGCGTATACAATCTTTAGAGAATGGTACGATAACTTTTGCGGAGTAAGGGACGCTGGAGTGCGCCTATTTTTGCATAATGGCTTTCCAGCTTTATGGTTTTAGCTTATAATATAAAGTGTAAGAAAGAGAGAGGAGGCAACACAATGGGGAAAGAACCGGTAACAGAACAATTCTTCATCGATAAGTTGGCCGCTGCTAAGGGTCATTTTGAACGAGCACTAGATTGCAAACATACAGAATTTGATGATCTATATCCCTATATGCTTGAGCACCCTCAGTTTTTTTGGTATAAACGTTATGTCGCTTGGTCCGAATTATTGACCATTGTGGGATTATGTGAGGAACTCGTCTTTTCGTGGAAAGAAATGTTCACTTCTCAACAAGTGGAGTACTTAAATAGTCGAGTGATGTCTGCTACTGTGCTTGATTTCTGGTTCGAAACCAATGATAGCAAAGAACATGCACAGCGGTAAAACTAACTTCAAATATACGAGCTACTTTTCAAATATTAGAACATGAAGATATGACCTAAATGCATCTGTTTAGGTCTTTTTTTAATAATAAATATGTAATTATTTTGCTACAAGGAGGATTTATTCTAGAGATGATAACGGATGAACAATTGGATGCTTATCGTGTAAATGGAGACAAGATTAGAGTGGTCCGTGATGGGCTGGAGAGTAATGATGTGAAGGGCATTGTAGTGGCGTGGAACAGTGAGTTGGTTATGATTCGTCGGCAGAACCGTAGAGTCGTCAAGCTAGATCGAAGTTATTCTTATCAGTTATTTACGGAACCAAGGGTTAGTCCTGTAGAATAGAGATAGATCATTGTTGGGATAATAGGACACAGTAGAATGGGCGTTAAGTCGTTCAAGTCTATAAATTCGAGAGGATGTGTCCGAAGCCATGGAAATAATGAATGACAAAATAAAAATGTATAAGAACGAAATGACCCATTTGGAGGACAACCTACCTGACGTCACGAAGTCTTACCATGAATTTACGGGGCAATGTTTCCAAGAAGGAGCATTAGACGCTAAGACTAAGCAATTGATTGCTCTAGGAATTGGGTTGTTCACCAACAATGAAGTGTGTACATTCTATCATGTACAGGAAGCGCGTGCTAAAGGTGCTACTGATGCTGAGATTATGGAAACAGTCGCGGTAGTCGGTGCTGCTGGAGCAGGTCATGCGTTCGCACAAGGTGTAACTCGAGTTCAGAAGGCACTGCATTAAAATATGATGATAAAAGGGACGCCCTAAATTAATCTAGGGTGTCCCTTTTATCATCATATGATGCGGTCGAGAGGACTCGAACCTCCACGGGGGTTAGCCCACACGGACCTGAACCGTGCGCGTCTGCCAATTCCGCCACGACCGCAAATGGCGCGGGTTTACACCGCTTTCCTTGTGCGTTATATTCCTAGACGCTCGCACGGATATTTCGGAGGCGCTTGCGGAAGGCTTACGAAAAGAATCCGTAAACAGACTTCACGTTGTGCTTCAAAATAAATCTGTGCGTACTCAATCTACGCAATAAATATAATAACACGCGTTGTTAGGCGTAGTCAATCTCCTTCCAAAACTGTCACATTCCTTGATTCAGGTGAAGAGATGCCGTAAAAACTACATATTTATCCACTCCCATATTTATTAATTCTCAGCATACATATTTAGCTCCTCTTACTCAAACACTGACTTCATAAGATAAAGAGGGAGTGGTCTGATGAAATCCGCGTGTGGTTTGAGAAGATATCTTAAAGTTGTACTATTGTGGTGTAGTATAAGTGTGACTTGGAGTTATTCAGCATATGCATTTGAGCCTAGCAGAGCGCAGGATTCTAATCTTCCACAACATAAAGTAGCTGTCATTATAGATGATTTTGGTAATGGGCAAAAGGGCACAGAGGAAATACTGTCTATGCCTGTGAAGTTAACCGTGGCTGTCATGCCATTCTTAAAAACAAGCCATAGTGATGCTGAATTAGCTCACAAGCAAGGCCATGACGTTCTCGTGCATATGCCAATGGAGCCTAAACAAGGGAATGTAAGTTGGCTGGGACCCGGAGCGATTACTTCCAAATTAAGTGATGCAGAAATTCGTAAACGTGTAGAAGATGCCATTGATGATATTCCCCATGCGATTGGTATGAATAATCATATGGGTTCGAGAATAACGGGGGATGAACGAATTATGTCCATCGTACTACAGGTCTGCAAAGAAAGAGGACTACTCTTTGTTGACAGCCGTACGAATTACAGATCTGTAGCCGGCAAGCTGTCCGCTAAAATAGGCATGCCTGCAATAGAAAATAACATTTTTCTAGATGATGTCCATACCCGTAGTCATATTACCAAACAATTGCAGGCTGTTGAGAATTGGGCAAAGGAACATCAAATCTGTGTCACGATTGGACATGTCGGTACTCAAGGTGAAAAAACAGCCGCAGTGTTGAAAAATCGCATCCCTGAAATGAAGCAACGCGTTCAATTTATTGGGATTAGTGACCTGGCTAAGGCTAATTGGGGCTGGAGTCCTACCCCTATATTTCCGTCAAATAACCAATAATACCTGCGGTGATCGATTCCGCGATGATTAATTGTTGACGGGGATTAGTGAGCATTGCTCGGTCCTGTGGATTGCTTAGGAAACCAGTCTCAACGATGACAGCGGGGTCTTTAACATAATTGAGTATATAAAAAGGTTTACCTAACTTAGGTTGCTGATGAGTCCCATAAAGTCGGTTAAGTTGCTGCTGGATGGCATCAGCTAAAAGGTAACTTCGACCTTCATTCTGGTGAAGAACGAGGGGACCTCTTTTGGCAGGTGATTTACCCCAGTTCACGTGTAGACTAATTACGAGTAATGTTGGAATCTGACGACTTAGCTCCTTGCGCTGTGCCAAGTCGCGTAGATGACGTGAGGAGCTGCGTAGCCAATTGTTATCGTCACTTAGGGCATAATCGTTAGAGCGATTCAGTATGGCATAATACCCTTTGCTCTTCAGCAGCATGAACACTTTAAGTGCGATTTTCAAATTAATATCTTTCTCAACAATTTGCTGAAAAGATGTGCCTCCGTCAATACCGCCATGACCTACATCGATGAGTAGAACTTCCTTGGGAAAGGCAGGGTGTACTGGATCTGAATGATCATCAGAGAAGCCGGCTGCATACAAGGTTCTATTTGTAAGATTCAAGCCAGCTGTAGCTATGACCATAACGAGTAGAACAACTACTATATGGACAGTCTTTTTTATATACATGGCTGTTAAATTCTCCTCTTAATTGATTTAGATGTCTGTTTTTAATTTAATGTTATATTGTGCAAAATGAGCTAAAAAATGCATGTGTGATTCAAGAAATTTAGATCAACCTGTTAAATATTAGTTATGAGGATATTAAAGAGCTAGATCTTAATCTCAAAGGTTTAAATGAAAGGTTAAATGCACACCCTACTTATAAGAGCATTTATTACGGATCTGAATAATATGGAGGGGTAAGAATGGCTGATGAATTCAAATTGGTGAAATACATTACAGAGCAAGTCGTTATGTATATGGAAACACCGAAACAAGAGCGGAAGCGTGAAACCGTTGTTAAAGAAACATGGTCCACGAAATGGTTCGGTATGATTCCCATTAGTTTAGCGTTGTTGAGAGATAAATCACCAAATGAGTCGGAAAGAGAGCAACAACAAGATGGGAAATCCTTGAGTATGAGCAAGAGGAATCTGAGGGATTTATAAGCCACAATGGGTAATGGGGATAATATACAAAAGAGCGCAGGCTTCTGGAATGACGAAGTCTACGCTCTTTTTTGAAATATAAGAAAGTATAAGTTTTCACTATACTTAGTTTATATTTCTTGTTGAATGGTTCAGTTAGATTTCTTTTATTGAGGTGAAGCGCGAAATTCTCCTTGCGTTCGTAATAGGGATAAGGGGAGGTAGCGATTTCCATTCAATCCAGTTCCGACATATAGAAAATCCTGTGAATTCTGATGCTTCGTGGACCATTCTTGAAAGCCAGTGATATTAAAAGGACTACCGTAGTCGTCATTACGGTTGGGTGATGTGAAGATGAGTGAACTCTGCGACTTCAGGTAAGAGGTGAATTCTTTGTTTGTAGGTAAAGGGACTTCAGGAGCTGTAACCCATAATAGGTTGTTATAAGGATCACCCTCACCCTTATAGGATACAGGGATTGAAGATTTAAGGCTGTGATCTGAGCTAGGAATCCCTTCCTTTGTCCAGATCGCTTTATCCGATAGTGATTTGAAGTGTGAATCACCCCATGGCAATACTTCTAGTGTGAGTGCATTCATATAAATAGGTTCCTTAGTGTCCGAAGTGATTTTCCACAAAGGCAAAAGAGGGATATATAAAGCCTCTACGTTGATAGAGTTAGGAAAGTTAGTAGGAATGATACTAAGTTGCACCAAGGTCTGGCGCAACATGGTTAAGTTATAAGGAATAGAGGGGGCAGAGCCATATTCGCTTAGAATATAGCTTTCATTAGGATCACTGCCGTCATCTTTGGCTGATAAGATCAGATAACCTAGATCCTTTTTTTGGTTCTCGGATACGATAACAAGCCAGCTTCGCGTTCCAGGACCCAGTGGAAAGTATTGCAACTCAGCTTCCTTCCAAGATGCAAATGGCTTCTGTACTGAAAGTTGCTGGATCACATTTACTGTGAAAGACTGTAAGGACACAGGCGTTGATATAAGCGGTGTCGCTATGAACTCATTCGGACGATCCAGCTGTGGGGCTGGCTTAGCTTGTACCGTAGTCGGAACGGCAGATGAAGACACACTACCTGTTGCAGACATAAGTTCAAAGGGCACCAGTAGGTTCATACATAGTAAGGCTAGAATAAACTTAGATGTGTAAGGCAAGGATTTCATAGAATCCACCTTTCTATAATGGGAACTTCTTACATTGTAAGGTACAAGCTGTAAAAAGGTTGTTACAAGCTGTCATAGAAACCACGTGAAGACAGGGTCTTTTTTTGCACTCTTTTAGCGATGTAGGTCAAACGCTCTCTATTGTATAGAATGAGCTAAAATCTGCGGTGTCGAACTTTATGCTACAAGGATTGTTGAAGTCAGATGAGGCGACTTTGTAGCATCTCTTTATTGCTAGTTCGTTCTCAGGGACTCACTTCGGAGGTGAAATAGACCACAGGTGATGACGGACACATTAACTTTAGGCTCATACTGCCAAGTCATTTCACTACGTCTGCGTTCGTACTGCTCTTGAATATGAGTCTGCTTCTCTTTATCTTCTTCTTTCAGTAAATCCTCGTAATAGAAATCGACAACAGCCAACTCGTCTTTTAGACGTTCCTTGGCCAGCTCTGCCCAGTCATAGTCCAGCAGACTCAGGTTGGACGTCAGATGAGAGCGTAGCCTATCTGCCGCATTCGATAATGTTATGGTTGCAGGTTCGATATGAATATTCTCAGGAAGTCGCGGACTTAGCGAAAGCCCTTCCAACAGATGAAAGAAATTCTCCTTGATCGTGCCACTTAGTAGAGAGATGCCTAGGAAGTGTAGTTGTTCTTTTTTGATATCACAGGCCATTTCCACTTTATAGCAGACAGCTAGCCAAGGTTCATATGCCGCTGAGAATAACATTCGACGCTGTAAATCAATAGGTTGCTCAAATAAGTAGACTGAGCCGCCTTCTTGGCGCGCTGCATCCCAAATTTGCTGTAGTCTTCGGCTGCCATAGGTTACATCCTCGCGCGGAATCCTTCCGGGACCTATTCTTGGTACAGGAGGAGCTACTCCGAAATATTTAGACAGAATACCATCTTGTTGCACACCATTTACAGGTGGAGAAGGTACCTCATCAGGTGTCTTATAGCGTTCAGAATCAAATACAAAGGTATAAGATAATGTCTCAGGTTCTACACCCACACGCTCGACAAATCCCCAATAATAGGGCCTGTTTGTCAAAATTTTGTCAGCTCTAGGTGAAAGCTTAACGGTCACATGATAAGGTGATTTCTCAATAATAAGACATTCTGTCGCTTCTAAATAAGTCATGATCTGCTGCTGCACTTGTTCTTTAGACATACTCATTTTAGGCGTCCTCCTCTCTTACCGATTCAAATTGAACTTGCTGTTTCAATTCATCCAGTTTATGACCTAGTGAGCTGACCTTTTGCCGTATTTCCTCATCCGTTTGCGATTCAAGTACGATTTTATATAAGCTTTTCTCAAGGGATTCCTTCTTCTCATAACGTTCCAGAATAACATCGAGTCCACCGATCACCATCTCGAACATGTTGATTTTTTCATGCAGTAAGTTGAGAATATGCTCTTCAATTGTTCCCGTTGTGGATAAGTTATATATCTTCACATCATTCTTCTGGCCTAATCGATGTACTCTTCCGATTCGTTGCTCAACCCGCATAGGATTCCATGGGAGATCGAAGTTGATCATATGGTGACAGAACTGTAGATTGATGCCTTCTCCACCTGCTTCTGTCGCAATCATGACTTGCGTTTTACCGCGAAATAGATCCATCATCCAATCCTTTTTACCACGGTTCATCCCTCCGCGATAAGGGACGCAGGTCAAGCCATGTGTTCGAAAATATTGCAGAAGATATTCTTGAGTAGCTCGATATTCTGTGAATACAATCACCTTTTCATTCATGCTGCGAATAAGCTCGATAGCCTTTTCAGCCTTAGTATTGGCTTTTATTTCTTTAATGGCATACACTAGCTCCCATATTTTGGCGCGTAAAGGTGAATCTTCAGCCATTTTTTTGGATAGATTGACTAACGTAAGGAACACCGCGTCACGACTGCTACACACCTCACGCTGAAGGGTTACGAGTGATAACATACTGCTCAAATTACCACCAGCTGCTTGATATTGATCTTTGACAAAAGAGGTCACGCCGTCATACAACGCTTGTTCCTCAGGAGAAAGCTGAAGACTGACATTTTTCACCGTTCTTTTGGTAAAAATCGTAGGTCCCTCTCCGCGTCGATTACGGATCATCACCTTGGAAAGCTCGTTCTTCAGCTGCTCTTCGTTCTTAGGAATGCGTTTATCTACAACAAAATTAGCAGAGAAATCACCGTGCCTACCGAGTTGACCAGGCTTAAGTAATGTAATTAGATTAAATAGTTCTCCTAGATTGTTCTGGACTGGTGTAGCCGTTAACAGAAGACAATATTTCTTGCGTAGCTTCTGGATAAACTGGTAATTGGTTGTTTTTTTATTTTTTAACTTGTGAGCTTCATCAATAATGAGCATGTCAAATTCCTGATTCAGGAGGATCTCCTTATGAGGATCTCTTTTGGCTGTATCTATGGAAGCAACAACGACGTCACAATCCCATGAATAGGCTTTCTTCTGGGCTACGGCAGATATCCCAAACTTACTATTCAACTCCCGAACCCACTGGAGTACAAGGGAAGCCGGAACTAGAATAAGCACTTTAGAGACAAGCCCGCGAATCATATATTCTTTCAGAATGAGTCCAGCCTCAATCGTTTTTCCTAACCCAACCTCATCTGCGAGGATGGCCCTTCCTGACATATCAAAAAGCACTTTACGTGCCGTATCAATCTGATGGGGTAACGGCGTTAAATCTTGTAAATATTTCACACATAGTAACTCATCAAAGCTTGTTACCAGGCGAGATTCTTCACCTTGGACCGCTAGTTGAAATAGCCGCCAATCGCCCCAAGGGCCTCCTTTATCTAGGCGGTTCTCCATATTCTCAACCCAGCTATGATCTATGAATAGTGGAATAGGTAGGCCTTGAATAGCTGTCATGGGTTCAACGCTTGGAATATCCATAGATGAAGCCTCCTTAACATGGTTAGTTTCAGTAGTATGCACGTAAGTAGTCAAATTCATAACTTGAAAGAGAAGAAAGGAGAGATTATCTAAGGTAAGAGGACATAATAGGCCCAGTGATTTGTAATGATGGTGAACAAGTGAGTTTAATATTGTAATCATTACTATTTACTCAGATTCTATAGGTGATACTGTGGATGCCGTCATGCAGGCTGCCTTACACCTATTCGACAATCAACAGTTTAGTATTAAACGTTATGGCAACGTCAGACATGAGGACGAATTGCGAAAACTAATGAAAGAAGCAGCGCAGCAAAGTCTAGAAAACTTCGGGTTTTTTTGCGTATAGTTACAATCCGTCTATAGATTTGCTCTATAATGGGTTAACAAGTTATGTATCAAATAACAAGATGCTATAGATAAGATGGGGAGAGGAAGTGGAATGATGGAAAAAGCAATGTTTGCAGGAGGGTGCTTTTGGTGCATGGTAACACCGTTCGAGGAATTGCCTGGCATTCATGGGATTGTATCAGGTTATACTGGGGGAACAAGTGAGAGCCCGACCTATGAGGAGGTCAAAACCGGAACGACGGGACACTACGAAGTTGTGCAGATCACGTTCAATCCAACGCTTTTCCCATATAAGAAGCTACTTGAGTTATACTGGCCACAAGTTGATCCGACCGACGATGGTGGACAGTTTCAGGATAGAGGCAAGCAATATCGTACGGCAATTTTTTATTATAATGAAGAACAGAAGGAAGCGGCACTTGTCTCTAAAGAGCAAGTAGTTGACAGCGGTAGGTTCACTGGCCCCATCGTTACTGAAATTATCCCGGCACAAACATTTTATGTGGCAGAGGATTACAATCAGGACTACCACAAAAAGAATCCTAAGCACTATAAAGAAGATCGCGAACAATCCGGCAGAGATGAGTTTATTGGCAAGCACTGGGACGAATGAAAAGAAAAGATCTCTACAATTAAGAAGGACATGAGTGGTTTAGAAGGGAATGAAGTAAGACGATGAAACTTAGTGACCATAACATGCTGTGGAATCATGTTTCGATCAGAGTTATGGATGTGCGCCATACGATTATGAAGCATGGGGAGGAATTACGCTCCTATCCGTTGCCGGCTAGTGCTTTCTTGTATACAATTCGTGGCAGTGCGACAGTGTGGTTGGATGGGTCAGCGAACAATGTGAAACGATCACATATCCTGCATGGTGGTAAAGGGTTGTGTCTTGATATTGTAACCGAAGAAATCTTTGAGTACTACATGATTTTGTACACAGCAAATTTGCCATTGCCGTGTCGTCAAGAGCTTGTGAAGCTTATGGAAACAGATAATCCATTTCAAAAGCAATACAGCTTTGCTCCGCATGATCCAATTTCGTTATTCAATAATATTAAGTTGATGGATAAAGAGTGGCAACGAGCAGATACACTAGAAAAATTGCATGTCAAAACGTTGTTTTATCAATTTGTATATGAGCTTTTGCGGCAATATCAACAAGGGAACAATGCCATCAAGCCTGATCTGGTGACGCAAGCCATTCATTATATTCACGAACACTATAGGGAGCACATTACCCTCGAATCACTGGTAGAAATGTTAGATTGTAACTCTAGGCAGTTCCTGAGGATGTTTAAAAGTCAGAAGAGTACCAGTCCAATCGATTATTTAATTCACTTTCGCGTGAATAAAGCCAAAGAACTATTGCTTAGTACTGAGTTTACGTTGAAAGAAATTGCTGATGGTGTTGGTTATCCGGACAGTTATTATTTTAGTCGTATTTTTAAGAAGTACGAGGGGGTTTCCCCGACAAGTTTCAAAGAAAATGCCCGCAAAATGGATACAAGTCGAAATAATCCATCCTATATGTCGAGATATCCTATTGTTGCAAGAAAGCTTCGACGTTATATTGATAATGATCTTGATAATCATTATCAATATAATAGAGAAGGGGATTTATCAATGTACAGAGGACACAAAACATCCATGGCAGCCACCTTACTACTTTGTATCACTTTATTGCTGAGTGCTTGCGGAAGTGGAACAACAAATACAAATGCTGTAAATGGGGAGGAAGTACCGAGCAAGAATGTGACAACATCAACTCCAACAGCAACTAATTCATCAGAAATCGATTCATCTCGAGTAATTAAACATGCTATGGGAGAAGAAACTCTGACAGGTACTCCTGAACGTGTTGTCATTCTTACTAACGAAGGAACCGAGGCCCTGCTAGCTGTGGGCATTAAACCAATCGGTGCCGTTCAATCTTGGATTGGAGACCCATGGTATGATCATATTAAAGCAGATATGCAGGATGTCACGGTTGTTGGTGATGAATTACAACCAAACATCGAACTGATCGCCAGCCTTAAACCTGACTTGATTATTGGGAATAAAGTCAGACAGGAGAAAGTATATGAACAATTGAAGCAGATCGCACCTACTGTATTCGCCGAAGATTTAGCCGGGGATTGGAAGATCAACTTCAAACTATATATGGAAGCTGTGAACAAGAAAGAAGAAGGCGAGAAGGCTATGGCTGACTTCGACAAACGGGTTGCTGATGTGAAGGCGAAACTGGGAGATAAAGCGAATACTAAAGTATCGGTTGCACGCTTCTCCGCTTCACAGGTACGTATCTATCAGAAGCAAACATTCTCAGGAGTTCTTTTAAATGATTTAGGAATTGCTCGCCCTGCTTCCCAGGATAAGGACGATTTTATCGAGGTTATGTCTAAAGAAACAATTCCTAGTATGGATGGGGATGTATTATTCTACTTCGTCACGGAAGCTGCCGGTAAGACGGATGCGTCCAAAGTGGTAGAGGAGTGGATGAAGGATCCTTTATTCAAAAACTTGAACGTATCCAAAAACAAGAAAATTGTACAGGTAGATGAAGCCATTTGGAACTCAGCGGGCGGCTACATGGCTGCTAATTTACTTCTGGATGAACTCGTTAAATATTTTGAAATAAAGTAACTTGGCATAATCAGTAAGCTGACGTCAATACTACTTGGCGTCAGCTTATTTATCATTTCAGCAGGCCCATTACAATCCAAGCTTGTATACGGGAGGGATGAACGAACATGGGATTTTTGATGACAAGCCGTAGAGGTAAGTTGGTTGGTATGGGGGTAGGCGCCATTTTACTGCTTGTCTGTATTCTAGCTAGTATTTTGTTTGGCCTTCATCAATACGGAATAAGAGATTTATGGCTAGCTTATAATCAATTTGATGGTTCTAATGATCATCTCATTATTACGAATACACGGGTACCTCGAGCATTAATAGCCGCAGCGGTAGGAGCTAGTCTGGCTATTGCAGGTGCTATTATGCAGGTACTAACGAAGAATCCGTTAGCTTCTCCATCTATATTTGGAATTAATGCAGGTGCAGTCTTATTTATTGTCATTGGACTGGCTGTATTTGGATCTTCTTTAACGATGAACAGCATGATCTGGATCGCCTTTGTAGGCGCAACTATCACATCGCTATTTGTATATATCTTAGGTATGCAGGGAAGTGGAGGGTTTGAACCTATTAAACTCACACTGGCTGGTGCAGCCGTTGCTGCATTCGCTTCTTCTGTCACATCGGGGATCATATTAATAAATAAAGAGTCGTTAGATTCGGCCTTGTTCTGGATGATTGGTTCTGTTTCAGGAAGACAATTGGATCATCTATTCATTGTGTTTCCGTATATGTCTGTTGGATTGTTCATATCGATGCTGTTAGCGGGTTCTTTGAACGTAATGGCACTAGGAGATGACAGCGCCAAGGGTCTGGGCCAACGCCTGATGCTCACTCGTGTTGTGTCAACCATTGCTGTTGTCCTTCTCGCAGGAAGCTCCGTTGCCGCAGCTGGCCCCATTGCTTTCATAGGACTCATCGTTCCACATCTATGCAGATACATAGTAGGTAATGACCATCGCTGGTTACTTCCTTATTGCGCTCTAACAGGGGCAACACTCCTTGTCGCAGCAGATATTGCTTCACGTTTCATCCTAATGCCGAAGGAAATTCCTGTAGGTGTCGCAACAGCACTTATTGGTGTTCCATTCCTGATCTACGTGGCTAGAAGGAGGAAACATGCATAGACGTCAAACAGGAAAGCATATCTTAATCCTTTTATTGCTGAGTCTCCTTGTGGTTGTTGTGTCCATTATTTGCTTATCAGTAGGTAGTGTGCATATTCCGCTTAAGGAAGTTTTATTCTCTCTTATGGGTCAGAATGAAGAGAGCAGTGACTTAATCATCATGCAGTTTCGTTTACCCCGAATCGTAGCAGCTCTATTAATCGGAGCGGCATTAGCGGTTTCTGGTGCCTTACTCCAAGGGGTAATTCGTAACCCACTTGCATCTCCGGATTTACTGGGAGTGACAGGCGGAGCTTCGGTGGCAGTAGTTGCCTTTATGACCTTGTTCGTAGGCTATAGTATTCACTGGGTTCCGGTAATTGCCATCGTGGGGGCCTTCATTGCTGCTGCTATCAATTATGGGCTGGCTTGGAAAAAAGGGATATCAATATTCAGACTGGTGCTTATTGGTATCGGAATATCGACTGCTATGGGCGCGCTTACGATGTTCTTGCTCATAAGCGGACCTGCTTATTTGGCCGCACAAGTATTGAATTGGATGACGGGAAGTATCTACGGGATCAATTGGAAATATATCGAATCCCTATGGCCATGGATTGCTGTCTTTATTCCACTGTCCCTGCTATATGCGAAAGAATTGGATATTCAATCGTTGGGTGAAGAAGTGGCTGTTGGTCTGGGAAGTCGTCTCCAGCGTACCCGCATGATTGTATTGTTCTGTAGTGTTGCGCTCGCGGGTGCGGCGGTTGGGATCGCCGGTACAATCTCGTTTATCGGATTATTAGCTCCACATATGGCTAGAAAACTTGCAGGGAACTCTTATATGATCCTCATACCCGTTTCTGCACTCTTGGGTGCGATTATTTTACTATTAGCAGATATGGCAGGGAGAATGCTCTTCCAACCCCTTGATATTCCCGCAGGAGTATTCACAGCGGGAGTGGGTGCTCCCTTTTTTATGTATCTGTTGTTCAAACGAAAGGCTGTTTAAGGATTTAGTTGTGTGATAAAAGAAAAGGAGCAGATGACGTGTGTGCTACGCATCTGCTCTTGTTGTGTTTGGAAGGAAACAACATGATGTAGACCAGTATAATGAAATACTCGATATATATAAAGTTATAGACTGGAATAATAAAATGATAGATTCTAATCCGCACAAGCCGGCCGCCGTCGCCGGTGTATCCGAAATTCATAGTCTAAAAAATTATTGTTTCCGGACAATTGTGTTTCTTTGTATAACAAGGGAGAAGACGATTTGGAAAACTGCAAGACTAGTGTGTTGCAAAAAACTTGGAAAATCGAGACTGTTCAGACACGGGTTGTTGTTGTACCATAGAGTTACACACCTTTCTTTGTTTGCATGGTTGATTCGACACTTCCATGATACCAAACTAGAAAGGTTTTTTTCGTCAAGATGAACACTTTTATTGAATTAATTCCTATAGCCTCAAGGGTTAAGCTGATCTTCTAGGTGCGAAAGTTAAGTCTATAATTTATGTAGGTGTAGGTGTAGGTGTAGGTGTAGGTGTAGGTGTAGGTGTAGGTGTAGGTGTAGGTGTAGGTGTAGGTGTAGGTGGATGAGTAAAAGGGCTCTAATTCATAATCAGTTTGCCGAAAATAGAATTATATGCTGATTGTAGCTTCGATACTGGAATTGTCGTGGAGAAGCGTAGCGTTCGCCTAAAAGCTTTCCCTTGGAAAGCTACTTCGAAAGCATACGCTTTGCCCCTGAATTTTAACCGCAAATAGCGGTATATTCGAGTAATTTGGGGGCAACAGCGATTCGGTTGGACGATCCATCCGCATAGCGGGCATTTATCAATTCGATATATTTTACGTTAGGAGTGTGAAAAATGGATTTTTTAGGGTTGTATCTACTATTTCTTTTATTTAGTATTGTTGTACCCTTTTTTAGTTATAAGAAATATAAAGTTAGCTCGATCATTTTAATTGTTATGCAGGGACTGTTTATTGTGGGTAGTGTGGTTATAATGACGTGGGTATCTTTAAACATTAGTGATCAGAATGGAATGGGCATAGGTTATGTATATGTGTTTATATTCTTAATCGTAGCCTCTATTCCTATGTATGCTATAGGGTATATCTCCTTATTTGTTGAATTTATAATAAAAGCTAAAAGGAAAATGGATTGAAAATTTTTATAATAAATGGATCTTTTGTCAATTATTGAGGAGAAATGTGGTGGTAGCATGAGAAGAGTAATACTAGCTGGTGGAACTGGATTTGTAGGTACATATTTTGAAGAAAGATTTAAGAATCTAGGTTATGAAGTGAAGATTATTTCAAGACAAGAGGGTCATATTTCGTGGGAAAGTCACACAGAAATCGTAGAGGCAATAGAAAATTCCGATATTTTAATCAATTTAGCAGGGAAATCAGTGAACTGTCGCTACAATGATAAGAACAAAGAAGAGATACTGAAGTCAAGAACAGAGACAACAAGAATACTTGGAAATGCAATATTAGAATGTAACAATCCACCTTTATTATGGATTAATTCTAGTACAGCTACGATTTATAGGCATGCTGAAGATCGTCCCATGACGGAAGAGAATGGTGAGATTGGATCAGGGTTTTCAGTTGACGTAGCGAAAGAATGGGAGCGAGCATTCTTTACTTTCGAATTACTCCACACTCGTCAAGTTGCGTTAAGAATAGCGATTGTGTTAGGAGAAAATGGAGGTGTCATGACGCCTTTCAAAAACTTAGTCAAATTTGGACTTGGGGGTGTCCAAGGTTCTGGGAACCAACGATTTAGTTGGATTCATATCGAAGATTTATTTAATATCGTTCTTTTCCTTAGAGAGAAAGAAGAACTGAGCGGCGTATTTAATTGTTCATCTCCTTATCCTGTTACTAATCGAGAGTTAATGAATCATTTGCGACAAGCGATGAATATAAAAGTTGGACTGCCTTCTCCGAAATGGATGCTAGAGATGGGTGCAATGTTTATTAAAACAGAAACTGAACTGATTCTAAAAAGTCGTTGGGTTATTCCTGAGAGGTTAGAGAGAGAAGGATATAAGTTTAAATTTGATAAAATTGATGCGGCACTTGAACATATATTAGCAAGAACAGATTAAGGAGAACTGAGTTGAATATTGATAGGTATGGAGGAAATACATGAATTTCATAGCTCAAATCAAGAAGAATTACTTCATAGATGTCATTTTACTTCTACTGTGTTTGTCCTGTTTAATTATTTTTGGTAATCCATTCGGGGTTATGTTTCTATGTGGTGTAAGTCTGGTCATAATCATTCTAAGAAGAATTGATTTAAGAAAACATGTGGTTATAAGGAGGATCTTGATCGCATCTTTCTTGATCTTGGGTATTTCATTTGTAATCATTGAATCATTAGTCATATCAGAACTTGGTAGCAATGACAGTGAAATCACTGATATCGAGTATGTCGTTGTTTTAGGTGCTGGGATCAAAGGGTCTGAATTATCCCTCACTTTGCAGCAAAGATTGGATACGAGTCTGACATATGCAAATATGAGTAGGGAAATTCCGATTATTGTATCAGGTGGTCAAGGTCCAGGAGAAGATATTACTGAAGCTCAGGCGATGAGTAACTATTTGATAAATAAGGGGATCTCTAAGGATCGAATCATACTAGAGAGTAAATCAACAAGTACGCAAGAAAATTTATTGTTCTCAAAAGCGATTATGAATTTTGAGGGATTGAAGAATCCCACAATAATGATTATTACAAGTGACTATCATATGCACCGAGCGAAATTAATAGCCAAAGAACTAGGTTTTGAAGCTTATGGGATATCAAGTAAATCGCCGGGTTATCTAAAGCCTATGAATATGATTAGAGAATATCTTGCTACAATTAAAGCGTTCCTGTAGCCGTTATGTATGAATTGACAACAGTTTTAGCCTTTTTGGTAAGAAATTCACAATGTACAATCCTATTGTAAATTGAAAAAGGGAGCACCCAGACGCGACATGCTCGCCAAGGATGCTTCCCTTTTTATTTATTTCCTAATCTCCGAAGGGGCCATGTTCTTAATTTTCTTGAATACTCTACCAAAGTAAGCTGTGCTGGAGAACCCCACCTGTAATGCGATTTCTGAGACCGGATCATTAGTCTCCATAAGTAATCTTTCAGCCTCATTTATTCGTAATAGATGGATGTATTCAATCAAGGTTTTACTAGTCATTTGTTTGAATACTCGGCAGAAATGATTGGGGCTAAGGTTAACGATGTGTGCTGCTTCATCTACCGTGATGGACTCTCGGAACCGATCACGGAGTTGATGAAGAAGATGAGGAAAGTCACGTTCATTAACGCGTCTAGAAATTTTCGGAGATTCATCATACTGACTGGCATAGCGGAAGAACAGCCCGAAGATTCGTAGTAATTCTGCTTTGACAATCAGCTCGTGAGCAGGTTGTTTACTTTCGAATTCCTCCACAAGCCGACTGAAGGAATGACTGATCTCCTCAAGATAAGGGTCATTTTTTTGGATCTTAGTTGGCCACTTATCTTGGTTGGTCAGATACGGAAGGAAATAGTGATTCTCGGTCACATCAAGCTCACTTCCTCTAACTAACCCTTCATTAAAAACAATGCTTACAAATTCAGTGCCTTCCTCCAAGGGCCAACCGCCATGTAATTGTTTAGAGTTAATAAAGGCTAGCTCCCCAGGTTCAAGTTCCTCTATATCTGCATCAATCTGAATGCGCAATTTACCTTTTTTCATGAAGACCCACTCAATATGATCATGCCAATGGAGATCGAATGAATGAGAGAAGAAAATATTAATTGGGAATGTCTGATCGGGAAGCCAAGTTTTTTCTTTGAGTGTATTGACCGTCATGTGTAAAACTCCTTCTTCTGGGTGAAAATATGATATAACAGAAATATGGTGAACAATATTATTATCAATAATGGTGATTATAATGATGTAAACGTTATGATTCTCAAAATATCATAAGATCGTACTAAATTATCATAAATTTATGTCTATTAAATGAATGATTTATTGATTACATTAGAGCAAGGCTTGTTATATCAATTTAAGTTTCCTCATGAAAGGAGAACACGATGCAACAAATGCGTATAGGTACACTAGTAGGCGGAGAAGACGCGGTAAGAGTACTTCCACAAATTATACCCCATGGGTTTGAATCTTTCGCGCTCACATTCTGGCAATCCACTCAGAAGGTGGATTTATCTGAATTATCCAAACAAGTGAAAGACATTATAGATGAGAAGGATATTATCATATCCAGCGTTGGTATATTCGGGAATCCGTTAACAGGTGAGGGGGATAATGCGGATACTATAGCTAGCTGGGAACGGCTAATTGATCATGCCCATGAATTTGGAACCGATTTAGTGACAGGTTTCACGGGTCGTATGCCGGGTCCTATTGATGGATCCATGAAACGTTTCGCAGAAGTATTCGGGGAACTAAGTAAAAGAGCAGAGGATCGTGGAGTACGTATAGCATTTGAGAACTGTGCTATGCGTGGTAACTGGCAGGAGGGGGATTGGAATATTGCTCACAATCCTACGGCATGGGAGATGATGTTCGATGCAGTTCCAGCGGATAATCTAGGGTTACAATGGGAGCCGTGTCACCAAATGCTCGCATTGATCGATCCCATTCCACAGCTACGTAAATGGATGGACAAAATATTCAATGTACATGGCAAAGATGCTACAATCGCTTGGGATATCATACATGAATATGGAATTCATGGTTCGAAGGAGTATGTATGGCACCGGACACCAGGATTTGGAGATACGAACTGGAGTGATATTATTTCTATTCTTCGTCAAGGTGGATATAACGGAACGATAGATATCGAAGGATTTCATGATCCAGTCTATCGCGATGATTGGGAAATGACAGGTCAAGTACATGCGCTGAATTATTTGAAACACTGCCGTGGTGGTGACTTTATTCCTAATCCATGAGTCAAAACTAAAACTTACATAATAGGGGAGAGAACAAGTATATGAAGAAATTCAAAGTAGGTATTATCGGTTGTGGTAACATTTTTCCAATGCACGCGAGTTCTATTCAATTATCGGATGTAGCTGAGTTAGTAGCGGTCTGCGATGTGAAGGAGGAACGAGCGAAGCAAGCTGCCGAGAAGTATAATTGTAATTTTTACACAAGTTATGAAGAAATGATCGATCAAGCGGATTTGGACGTTGTTCATATCTGTACTCCACATTATCTACATTCACCGATGACGTTATATGCAGCAAGAAAAGGAAAGCATATCCTTACCGAGAAGCCGATGAGTATTAGTACGGAAGATGCTAAACAAATGGTCGATGTATGTGAAGAGAATGGAGTAACGCTAGGGGTTATTTTTCAGAATCGATATAATCCTGGATCTCAGCTCATTAAGAACGCTATTGAAGATGGAAGTCTTGGACAAGTACTTGGAGCCAAATGTTCAGTTACTTGGAATCGCTCGGATGAGTATTACAGCTTAAGCGATTGGAAAGGTACCTGGGACATGGAAGGCGGCGGTGTACTCATCGATCAAGCGATTCATACGATGGACTTAATGCGTTGGTTTGTAGGACAGGAAATTGAGTATGTTGATGCTCAAATCGGCAACCGAGCACATGAGAAAATTGAAGTTGAAGATAGTGTTGAAGGCGTAATGAAATTTAAGAATGGCATCTTTGGCGGATTCTTTGCTGTGAATTACTACAGTTATGATGCGCCAGTTGAGATTGAAGTTCATTGTGTAAAGGGAATTGCTAAGATGGTAGCGGAAAGAGCTACGATTAAATATAACGATGGCACGGAGATAACGAAGGATACCAATCCAAATGAAGTTATTGATTATGGAGAAGGTGTAAAGATTTATTGGGGCGTTAGCCATATGAAGCAAATTCGTGAATATTATGATACGCTCGAGACAGGTAAGACACCTTATATTGATGGTAAAGAAGCACTCAAGACACAAGAAATGATTGCGGGTATATATCAATCGGGCAAGGAAAATAGAAGAGTTTATTTGTGATAATGTAAGGTTTAGAGTCCGAATCTAGAATTCGTATAAATTTCAAAAAAGCACGTTGCTCCTAGGAATTAGGGGCGACGTGCTTTTTTCATAAAGGCTTTAATTCATAATCAGTGCTTGCTGAAAATAGAATGATATGCTGATGGTTAGCGGAGAGGATAGAATTGTCGTGGAGAAGCGTAGCGTTCGCCTACAAGCTTTCCCTTGGAAGCTACTTCGAAAGCATACGCCTTGCCCCTGAATTTTAACCGCTAATAGGGTATTCAAAAAAATTTGGGGGCAACAGTGATCAGAAGGACAATCCATCCGCATAGCGGTCATTTATCAACTCGATATATTTTTCAAGTCCTGATGTTGGTGTTGAGTCGTTATTTATAGTCACTTCTTACTTTCAATCGAGACCGCATGCGCAATACATGGGATGCTTTCCCCTTGTTGAAAGGAGAGGGGTGACAGAAGGGCGCCGGTAGCAACAATTAGAACTCGGTTCAATTCCCCGCGGCGAATTCTGTTTATGATATGTCCATAGGTAACTACGGCGGAGCATCCACATCCACTAGCTCCGGATTGGACGTTCTGTGTTTCATAATTATAGATCAACATGCCACAATCGCTATAGGTCGTTTTATGAATGGGAACATTGTGTTTTTCAAATAGATCGCAGGCAATTTCATAACCTACTTTAGAGAGATCTCCAGTGACAATTAAATCGTAATACTCAGGTCCGATGTTCAAATCTCGAAAGTGGGCTTCAATGGTATCTACGGCCGCAGGAGCCATAGCTGCGCCCATATTAAATGGATCTTTAATCCCCATGTCGATAATCCGCCCCATGGTCGCTGAAGTTACGAATGGACCTTCACCTTTCAAAGAAAGTACAGCTGCACCTGCTCCTGTAACTGTAAATTGTGCAGTCGGGGGTTTTTGAGATCCATATTCCGTTGGATAACGGAATTGCTTTTCCACACTAGCGTTATGGCTACAGGTTCCAGTGAGCACGTAATTAGCTCCATTAGTGTTTACAATATATGCAGAGAGAGCTAGGCTTTCCATTGACGTGGAACATGCACCGAATAACCCGATGAAGGGAATCGTCAAGGTTCGCGCAGTAAAGGTACTACTGATAATCTGATTCATTAGATCCCCAGCAAGATAGAACTGAATTTGTCCTTCTTTGAGATTAGCATGCTGTAAGGCTAACTGTGCAGCTTCTTCCATAATGGCTCTCTCTGCCTTCTCCCAGCTATCTTGACCAATATATAGTTCCCCATGAATAACATCGAAATCCTCAGCAAGGGGACCTTGGCCTTCGAATGGACCTACTACGGTCGCAGTGGAGATGATAGAGGGTTTATTCTCAAATATCCAGCTTTGATGACCTTTTAGCATGTTAATCAACCCCCAGTCATTTTGATATCAAATATGAAATATACAATAGCGATAATAAAAGCAGCTACTGTACCAAATACGATAACGGGTCCGGCCACTTTAAAAATGCTACCACCAAGGCCGAGAACCAGTCCTTCTCTACGATGCTCGATGGCTGCCGATGCCATTGCATTAGCAAATCCAGTAACCGGGACTGCTGTTCCGGCTCCAGCCCATTGGGCTAACTTGTCGTATACCCCCAAACTGGTAAGTATGATGGAAATAATAACAAGCACAGCTACGGTAGGGTTTGAAGCCTTCTTCTCATCAAAACCACCCCAATGGATAAACATCTGCTGAATGGCCTGACCTATTAAACAAATCGTACCCCCGATGATAAAAGCGCGCACCAAATTTGTGAAAGTGAATCTTCTGGGTTCGCGATTCCTGGCGAGATCCTGATATTGTTGTTGGACAGGCGTTAATTTTTGCTTGTCGCTTTTGCTTGCCATTTTTTATCATCTCCTATGTAGTTAACAACGGTTTGACGTTGGCGATAACTTGCTCTAGTTGTTCTGAGCACAGTCCATACATTTGCTTGGCCTCAGTGTTATCTACGGATAAGGAGAATAACTCCAGATCAGCTTGACATTTCTTGAGGTCAGCCATTAAAACAGCCCTTTGTTGCGGTTCCGGAACAATAATTTTGTCATCATATAAATCAACATAAAGCTCTCCATAAGTATCCACTTGTCCCAAAAAGACGTTATCTAGAGAAACACCTATTTTCTCCAATTCGGTATTCAACCATTTACGGTTATAGCCCGCGGAGGCAAGCGCCTCATCCATAATTTGTCCATCTAATATTGAGGCCTGCGGTTCAGTCTCAGGGGAGACTTTAATGCCTAGATGAGATGGGGTTATCGGTTGAAATTCCTTTTTCAACAGAACGTTAACTTCTCCGTTAGGCTCCATGATCGCAAATTCTACCTCAGCCACTTTAAAGGTACTTCTTTTGCGCAATTGCTCAAGTAAATCTTCGTTTGTTAAGCGTTCCTTCTTCAGGTTATCCTCAAGGACTTTTCCATCTTTAATGAGTATTCTCCCAGTACTATCAATTAAATCACGCGCTTTTTTGCTCTTCATCTGTAAGAATTCAATCCCTAATGAGGCTAGCGACCATACCACTAAGGAAATTAGTCCTAGGTACCAATCGCTTTTTAGATCTAATGAAATATAGGCTGTTAGGCTACCGATGGTGATGCCGGTAATATACTCGAAAAAGGATAGTTGTGAAATCTGCCTTTTTCCTAAAAGTCGAGTTAAAACAAATAGTACAACTACGGACACTATTGTCCGAACAATAACCTCAAGCCAGTCCTGCATTTTGTAAGATTCCCTCCATTCCATTTGTTCTTTAACATTTAAATTATTTGCAAAAAATAGATTATTTATGTATTTTTTTTAGCTCCACAGGTTAGATTATAATTCGTACTCTCATTACAAGGAGGTGAAAACGACAATGACTGTTTCTTCCCAAGTTAAAACTTGCCTATCTTCGTTAAAGGGTGCGCAAGCTAGCTTAGAGACATTTGCCCTTGGTACGGAAAATCAAGAAGCTAAAACTTTGTTCACAAGTGCAGCGGAGCAAACACAAAAAATCGTGGACCAAGTACAGACTAGAGTTCAACAATTAGAAAACGAAGAGCCGCAATATAAAGGCTTCTAAAAACAGACGTCTTGTACATACAAGGCATGATAAATAACCTTGATCAGTGTTATAGCTGAATCAAGGTTATTTGTATAACTATGAAATTGCTGGAATTGAATTTGTTGATGACCTATCATTATCATGTATGGCTAATATATCTACTCCGTAAGGCTCATACTCACAGATATGGTAGCTACTTAAGGGGTAGCTTAATTGATTTCTTATAGAAGGGATACAACCATTTCACACCTTGAGGTGTTAAAGTATCGGCAAGTAAATGAGAGAGATAACCTGTAGTGGCGACGGCCATTAGCCCCTCTATATGTAGATCTTGTTCCATTTCTAAACTTATGGCTGCCCAATACAGAAGTGCCCATATCGTGTGCGTCATACCTCGATGACTGAGCCAAGGAGCCCAAGCTACAAATATTCCCAGACCAATTAGTCCGCTCATGCCTGTTAGCCAACCGCCATATATCATGCATCCTCCAATGATACTAACTAGTGCATTTCGAATGACTCCTTGCTTGGTCATGAATCCAACGAGTAACGAGATTACACAGACTACGGAATACTCAGGGTAGAACGCCCCTCTGGATAAATACAAATACGTTAGGACTGTAATAAGAAAGAAACTAAGCCAGACTAGCAGAATTTGGAGCTGTTTAGACAGCTTCCCGATTCTTGAGCTCAGAATGCTAGGACCATCAAGGTCTGCACTGAGAGCCGAGAAGCCTGAAACAGCTACATAGATTGCGGCATTCTCAATAGTAAATGGGTAGTACAAGGTAGCGGCTACGCCAACTGCGATTCCTATGCCGAGATGTGTGGTACCTTTCATATGACCTCCTGTGACTGACTAAGATGATGGGGCTAAAAAGCAAACGTATGTTTGTTATTATACACGGTTGAGGGATGTTCAGACAAGTGATGTTATGAAGAATGGACCGTGTTAGGAAATTAGAATACAGTGCAACCTTCCATTGATTCCCAACGTTTAGTGAATAAGGGTTAGATTCCAATCTCGCATAAGTCTGGATGATAACGCTCTATCATGTAACTGGGGGTCTAAAGAATGCGTAGACGGGGGTTTAATAGCTATTTAATTGTGTTCCTAGCTTGTGCAATGTTCATCGGGGGATGTGGTTCCTCAAGTAACAAAAACAGTGCGGCTAAATCTTCGAATGGTACTGAGGTAATATCAATGGTAGAGGCAGAAAAGTCTATGTCTGAACAGAAGAGCGACGCCGAGACACCAAGTGCGGTTAAACAGAAACAGAGCAGTTCTAACGACATGGTAATGCTGGATCAGAGCGTTGTTAAAGGTTCCGAAGCACCTGTAAGTGGTGAAGGGTTCACTGGGCGTGACACAGCAGACGACATAAATAAGAAGTTGATCTATACAGCCGATATTGTGATGGAAGTGGAGGATTACGGTAAATCTCAATCAGAAATTCGCAATATGGTGTCACTTGCAGGTGGTTACATTGTGGGGTTCACAGAGAATCAGTCCAAAGAAGAGCAGGGTGGCACCTTTACGCTGAAAGTTCCTGCCACTGGTTTCTCCCCTTTTCTTGATAAGTTGGAAAAGCTGGAGCATGAGTCACTACAGCGAAGTATCAATGGACAGGACGTTACCGAAGAATACATGGATCTGGAAGCGCGTCTTAAAACCAAAGTACTAATGGAAGTTCAGTATATGGAATTTATGAAGAAGGCAACGAAGCCAACAGAACTAGTTACTTTTGCTAATGAGTTAGGTCAGATCCAGGAAGAAATTGAACAGACAAAGGGACGAATGAGATACATTAATAATAATGTTTCATATTCAACGATTGAGATTCGTCTTTATCAGCCGAATGTAGACAATGTCGCGAATAACACGGAGAAGAAGGCAGCACCACTTTTAAAACGGGCTAATGATGCATTAAAAGGTGCTATTAATATCATGTCACTCGTATTTCAATGGGTGGTTGTTATTCTATTTGGGTTAATACCTTTTTTACTTGTAGGCGGCATTATTGTATTGTTGGTATGGCTCATTCGTAGAATAACAATGCGGAAGAGAGCGGATCGTAAAAATCTCATTAGAAATCATAATACGGTAATCGATCCCGTTCATGATGCAGAGGATGTGAAACATACGGTTCAGGATGACTCAGATGATCAAGATAAGAGTTAAAGGGATTTCTAATTCTCAGCAATGTGTTGTTCAATTAACGGAAACGATATGAATAGAGTCAGCAAACGGGCTACTGGGCTAATTTAAATAATTTATATTCTCAAAATACAAAGGGCTGCCCTATTAAAATAAGGCAGTCTTTTAATACATAAAGTGAAAGAAAAAGAGAGTCTCGCACTTCCGCGGCAACGCAGGTTTAACTGTGTTCTAAATTAAAATGAACGATTACCTATTGTTATCGGTCATATAGTCGAGACCATTACGAAGGAGGTACATTCGGAGTGAATGACCGCGAACTTTTCGAGACGTACAAGGAACAAGTATACCGTCTCTGCTATTTCATGATGAAAAACCGCTCAGACGCTGAGGACATTTGCCAGGAAGTGTTCGTCAAAGCCATCCTAACCGACAGGTCAGAAATAAGGGAGCTTAAAGCGTGGCTTTTGAGGATCGCCTCGAATGAGTGCAGTAGCGTGCTCAGAAGGCGAAAAAACGGCTGGACCAAAGAATTGAGTGCTTATTTACGCTCACGTCCCCACGCATCCAATCCGGTAGAGGAAAGTGTTGATCAGCGGGAAACCACAATGGAGTTCTATAAGCTATACAGCATACTTCCTGACAAAGTTCGGATGGTATTTACCCTACGTTATGTGAATGAATTGACTGTTCCAGAGATTTCCAACGTAATTAACGTTCCTGAAGGAACAGTAAAATCCAGATTAAATAGAGGACTTAAGCTATTGCAAAGCATGGCGGCGTCCCAAGTAAAGGAGATGGTTGGAAATGAGTCCACGCTATGAAAGTGAAGTGAATGATAACTCGCAACCAGATTATGATGCGATGTGGACTGCAATTGAACAGGAAGCGTCCAAGCGAAAGTCTGCAATGCAGCAGACGAACTCTGTGCGGCGTAGAAGGAAGTTCGTTCCAGCGGCGATCGTTTTTTCCTGTTTTATGGTCATTGCCGTTCCTGTATTTGCTGGCGTGGCGCTGAATTGGGATAGTCTCACTGGTGGCAGGAGTGTAACCAATGCGTTAAATAACGGTATTGGTCAGCGATATGACCTAAGCGTATCCAACGCAGGCGTCACGATGAGTCTTAATGGTGTCGTAACTGATGGGGAGACGATGAAAATGATTGTCTCACTCGACTCTGGAGCAGACCCTACACTTTATGACGCTATTGTATTTGAGCGTACTACCATTACCGACGAATCCGGCACAAAAGAAAAAGCCAACGGTTATTTAAACTACGACAAAGCGAGCGGAAAACTCCTCGGTATTTATGAAACCAAGGACGAACTGCAGCATAATAAGAAGAAGTATACGCTGGATGCTGAAGATCTTGTCTTTTATAAAGACATGGACGTTCCTTTGAAATCGGATCATAAAGCAGGGGATGCTATTTCTACCGGATCAAAGCAATATCCTAGCATAGACATCCAATCGGTAACACAAGCCAAAAATCAAGTGGTCGTACGTTATAAAGTTTCAGCGTCTTTATCAGATGGGGGCCGTGGGAATCCTCATCTAATCATGAAGAAGAACAGCAGCGAATTCGTTCAGGCTGTACCCACGGTCCTTCCGAACGACGGATCGGATTTACTTATAGAACAGGTGTTCAACCTGACCCAAAAAGAATGGCAAGCTGCGGAACTTCATTTCAGGTATATGAAAGAAACGAAGCGGGTTGCTGGCACATGGAAATTTGATTTTAAAGCGGACGGTAAAAAGGCGAGCGAAGCGATCTTTTCACGGAAATTGCTTACCAGCGCCGAATTTCAACAAACGACGGGAATCACGTTGGGCCAACTCGTTATTACGCCTTTGGAAATTGTAGTTCAGATTCAGGAAGACCGATCGAACGAACGTTTTAAAGAAGGAGTTGTCTGGTATAACACGGTACGGCTGGCTATAGGTGACAAAGAGATAAAAGGCGGATACAACATAAAGGGAGCCGACCCTAAAAAGTATCAACACGTATATGGATTCGAATCACCGGAATGGTACAAGGACTGGTCCCAAGTGCCTATGAAGCTTATTCTGAAGGAAGCTGTCGTTACGAAACACGATCCGTCCAAGAATTGGATCACTCTCAGCCAACCTGTTGAGAAGAAGCAGTCTGCTGAGCTAAAAGTGGACGGTTATCATATCTATTTCAATTACTATATGGATGGCAAAGACCTGATCGTGGAATCAGAGTCCGACTCCCTCGGGTTCGAAGGCGTCAATCAAACCATGATGCGTTTTGACGGCGAAGTAGTCTATCCGGAAGGGGTTTCGAAGGGAGTGGTTTCAACGGGCGTAAATGTGGATCGTTACGAAAACGTTGCAATGGACGGAAAACTGGAGCTTAATCCGGGAATTTACAGCTACTATGATTCGGGTCGGGACGTAGAAGTGAAGCTTAATTAGACGAAGCAGGAATGGATTATACACAATACAGAAAATGGATAGAGGATCAGATAATTTCTGACGACTCTATCCATTTTATATGTGTGATCATCTACCGATTTAGGTTTCTTCTACAACTAAAATTTTAAAATATTTAATGTCTTCTGTAACTGGAATACAGCGGTATTCATAGATTCGGCTTCTCTTGCGACAGCTTGAATCGAGTCTATTTGTGAATTCATAGATGCAGATACTTGTTGTGTTCCAGCAGCAGATTGTTCAGTAATAGCTGATATATTCTGAATGGCACCTGAAATTTTTTGTGCACCGTCTAACATTATATCACTTTCATTAGAGAAAGAAGAAATTTGTTCGGAAATGTACTGAACACTTTGAACAATTTGTTTGAAAATTTGCTCTGCTTCGCCAATCATATCATTCTGTAGACGAACCACTTCTTCATTAACATGAATATGTTCAATGGCTTGTTTCACACCTTGTTCTATACTTTGTACTAAGCCGAACACACTATGGGTAGAAGCTGTAGATTCCTCAGCTAATTTACGTACTTCTTGAGCTACCACAGCAAATCCTTTGCCATGTTCACCAGCACGTGCGGCTTCAATGGACGCGTTAAGTGACAGGAGATTTGTTTGTTGCGCTATATCAGAGATGGATTTCGTTATTTTTGAAATGTTTTGAGCATTTTTGGAGAGATCTTCAATGGTTTCAGCCACTTTTTCAGTTGCACTAATATTAAGGCGCATTCCTTCGGATTGTTTTTCAACAGATTGTCTTCCCTTTTCTACTAAAGTAATCATTTCAATAGATCGCTGATTCATTAATTTAGTAGAAGCAGTATAATTACTTACCTTCTGCTCAATATCCTGAATAGAGTCTGTCATTCCTGCAATATCTTGAGATATTTCATTAGCGCCTACTGCAAGTTCATTAGAAGAATGAGCAACTTGAGCCATGACTTGCCTAAGCTCTTCATTCTTGTCGGTAATACCGCGACTTGTTCCCATGACTTGCTTCGTAATTCCTGAGGCGTCGGTAAGAATCTTAGACAATTTATCAATCATGTTATTGAAGGAACGACCAAGAGAAACCATTGAGCCTGTTTCACTTACTCTAACTGAAAAGTCACCTTTAGAAATATTATAGGTAACGTTAGATATATCATCAAAGGAAGATGTAAGCGTTCTCTCCACAAAGCGTGAAAGAGGGTAAGTTAACGCTAACAGAACTACAATCAAGCTGAGTCCTATGACAATGTTCCCCATAATAATAAAAGCAATAATGATAGGAATAGCAAAAAGGGACGCAATGATATAGCAACCAGCAACAATTTTCTGTGAAAGAGGCAGATTGTTTAACCAAGTCATAGTAAGTAAATCCTCCTATAAATTCAATTTGATTACCATATTCTAGCATAGAGTAGTGCAAATAGTCTATGTAATAGAAATTATTAAATACATGAATATGAGATAAAAGTCCCATTTAAATACATCTGTTTTACATTAATGGAATTTATTTTAAATTATAAATGCTTATACCGTTTATTCCATTGTAATCAAAATGAAGATTCTCAATCGCTTATTCGGTTATTCAAGTTGATACAAGTCTATGTGCTGTTAAATTAGGCTGGTATCCTAATTCTTTAGAATATATAATTTGCCTTAGAGCTAAAACGACATTCACAAATTGAGATGGTGAGTCAATCTTATAAAATAACAGTTCGATTAGAAAGGACACCCAGTAAATGAATAAAGTAAAAGATTATGTATTAGCAGTTGATATTGGTACGACGAGTGTCAAGACGCTGATGATTCATCAGAGTGGAAAAGTGAAGGCTATGCATTCGATAGGTTATCCTTTGAACGTTCCACAGTCAGATAGAGCGGAGCAAGATCCCAATCAAATTTTCCAAGCTACAGTAGATGCGATGAATGTAGTTATAACTAAATCTGGAATTCATGCAGACGACATCTTATGTGTGTCTTTCAGTAGTGCTATGCACAGCCTCATTGTGGTCGATGAGAATCATCAACCGCTAACACCAAGTATAATTTGGGCAGATCAACGGAGCGTAGTAGAGTCAGAAGGGCTTATTAGTAGCGGACAAGGCAAACGAATCTATCTAAAGACAGGTACGCCTATACACCCTATGTCACCTTTGACGAAACTTATCTGGATCAGAGACAACCATCCGGGTATATTCAAACAAGCTTATAAGTTTATAGGAATTAAAGAATACGTATTCTATCAATTGTTCAAACAATATAAGGTCGATTATTCCATTGCAAGTGGAACAGGTATGTTAAATATTCATGAGTTGATATGGGAAGAAGAGGCTCTTCAATTAACTGGCGTTAATAAAGAACAACTCTCTGAGCCCGTACCATCCACATATCGGATGTCTGGCATGGTAGCTGAATATGCATCGGCTATAGGGTTGCATCAGGATACACCTTTTGTTATTGGAGCTGCAGATGGTGTACTCGCCAATCTCGGTATTGGCGTTATGAATTCTGACGAGGTTGGTGTAACGATTGGAACAAGTAGTGCTGTGCGCACGGTTGTTCGGAAGCCGACATTGGATCCAGAGGGACGGTTGTTCTGTTATGCATTAACAGAGGACTATTGGGTTATTGGTGGGGCTTCAAACAATGGTGGGGTTGTGCTGAAGTGGACGGTAGACCAATTATTCTCCGAAGGTATTTCCCCTCTATCAGAACATGTGTTACAGCAATATACACCATTTCTAGATATTGCGAAGGAGGCGCCTCCAGGTGCGAATGGTCTGTTGTTCCTTCCATTATTAACAGGGGAACGTGCCCCTTTTTGGGATGCTAACTCTAGGGGGGTATTCTTCGGCTTGTCTATGGCCCATGGGAAATCTCATATGATGAGAGCGGCTATGGAGGGAATGATTTTTCAAATAGGGTTGATCGTTTCTTTGCTAGAGAATCTATCTGTGACTCCTACTAGGATACGGGCATCCGGTGGGGTAGTGAGATCGGAGCTATGCTGCCAGATCATGGCGGATGTACTAGGAATTCCAGTGGAAATACCTGAAGTCATTGAGAGTTCTGGTCTAGGTGCTGCCAAATTAGCGTTATACGCCATGGGAGTCACTAATGATTTATTAGATTCATCAGACTATGTTTCTCAAGCACTCTACACGCCAATAGAAGAGAATCATCAGCTCTATCAAGAATTCCTTCCATTGTATGAACAGATCTATGCTCAACTGAAAGATAGCTTTAAGCAAATAGCTAAATTTCAAACGTCCAATTCCGATAGTATGAAAGAAATGATGAACTGATTAAGCCTCTGGAGCAAGTGCGTGCTGCAGACTTCCGCAGTACTTAGAGAATGGATACTGATGCACGTCAGCTCATTCATATTCTTATGGTATACTTTGAAAAGCCCAGATAAGTCCAGTACACTTCGTCATATCAATAAACATTGGGATTGGTTAGGAGTATAGGGGAATGGGCATCATTTAATGTTTAAGGAGAAGATAGGATGAATGTTTGGAAACACAAGATCAAGCTAGGAATTATGGCTAGTATACTTGCAGCTTCGATAGGTGTTGTATCACCTAATACTGTAGACGCATCACGTCCCATAGCTATATATGTGAATAGGGACCTCGTTACATTCAGTCATGCGCCGTTTGTGAGCAATGGAACGACATATGTGTCTTTAAGAGATACAGCTAAGAGTCTTGGGGCTTCTGTGGAATGGAATGCGGCTAAGAGAGTTTCTATCATTCGTTCCAATGGGGACACCATTGCACATCGATCAGGAACTGCACAGTTTGAAGTGAATGGTTACACGATTGTGGATGCTGGAGCGCCTTCCAAAGTAGTAAACGGAACGATTATGGTGCCATTGCGTGGTCTAACAGAGGCATTAAAAGTTACAATGAGCAGTGAGACGATTTCTGGTACGCAGAGTCTTCAATTGACTCCTGATCACGCAACTTTCATTAGTAAGCAGTCCAAAGGGATTGATAAATATTTTATTGATCATGCCTATTCGGGGATAGCACTTGTTGCTCAAGATGGAAATATACTGCTTAAGAAGGGGTACGGCAATGCTGGCAAAGGTAAATTGAATCGTCCAGACATGAAGTCAAGAATTGCATCCATTACGAAATCTTTTACCGCTACAGCAATCATGAACTTGGTAGAACAAGGGAAGCTCGATCTTGATGATCCTTTAAGCCTCTATATTCCAGATTTTCCACGGGGTGATGAAATTACGCTACATATGCTTCTATCTCATACATCTGGTATACCAGCCAATTTTACCAGAGAAGAAGGTATGACGATGGATCAGACCCTTACAGAAATTAAGGCTAAGAAGCTTGATTTCGAACCAGGTTCCTCTTTTAAATACAGCAATGGTGGATATGTATTACTTGCGAGTATCATAGAGCAAGTATCAGGAATGACGTATGGTGATTATCTACAGCAGACTGTATTTAATCCGCTTGAGATGGAGGAGACAGGTGTAGCTTCTCCTAAGCTTAATGTTATTCAAGGATATGTCCAAAAGGAGAATCAATGGACTGAAGCTAGTTATTATGTTTCGCAGTCAGGGACGGGCACTCTTTATTCAACCGTTGATGATTTATTGAAATGGGACCGTGCCCTGTATACCGATGAGATCCTATCCCAATCATCACTGAATCAGATGTTCACACCTTATTCAGCCCGAAACTATGGTTATGGTTGGATGATTAAGGAGACGAACGCGGGAACAACAGTATTCCATAATGGAAGTGGGACGGGTTATTCCACCGGTATCTCTCGAGATCTTAAGAGTGGGACGGTCGTTATTCTACTAGGTAATCAATCGGGAATAGATATGCTGACTATGCTGAGTGATATACAAGATGAAGTACAGCACTGAATACTAGACTATGATAAAGAACCCAATGAGCCTCAGCTCCATTGGGTTCTTTATCATAATCAGCTGCCATGTCTCCATATAAGAAAAAACCGCGTGAAGGTTCTCACGCGGTAGATCTCAATGAAGTAGGTTAATTACTTCGCTGTGTCCGTAGTTGGAGCGGTAGTGCCAGTGCTTACAGCAGCTTTTTCTTCAAGTGTATTCTTGATAGTTGCTTTTTCTTTGATTTCTGCAAGCCAAGTTGCGGACATTTCAGAAACCTTGGCAGTAACAAGTTGCTCACGAATATCAGCAGATTTTTCTTCTAAAGTTGCTTTATGAGCTTCTTTACGATCTGTGAGTTTGATGATATGGAATCCGTGAGTTGTCGATACAACACCGCTCAATTCATCTTTTTTTAATGCAAAGGCAACTTTTTCAAAGGGCTCAACCATCGCCCCACGTGCAAAGAAATCCAAATCTCCGCCAGCATCTTTAGATCCAGGGTCGATTGATTTTTCTTTAGCAATGGCAGCGAAATCTCCACCAGCTTTTAGCTCTTTCAATATTGCTTCAGCTTCTGCTTTGGTGGCAACCAAAATGTGAGAAGCTCGAACTTGTTCAGCAGTGTCGTAGGTTGCTTTGTTATCTTCGAAATTTTGTTTCACATCAGCATCTGTAACTGTTACTTTTGGTTCTAGTATCTTACGTATTTTAACTTTAGGCTTCATTTGATCCTTCAAATTAGCAAGTGTCATACCTGCTTGTCCCAAAGCTTCGTTGAAGGCTTCTTCTGTAGGAAAGTTCTTCTTGATTGTTGCAATTTCCTTATCGAAATCAGCATCAGTCACCGTTATTTTCGCTTTAACGGCTTCTTGTTCGATTAGTTCCTCAGTAATTAGAGAATCAAGTGTTTGTGCACCACCAGCTACTACTAGAGCATCGTATAGCTTGTCCTTACTAATGTTCACATTATTTACAGTCGCGACAGCGTCAGAATTGTCTTGGTTACTGCCGTTGAATGGAGGTCTAATAAGTACAACGACCAAAATGATGGCGAGTACGAGTGAAACACCTATCCATATCCGTGTTGAACGGTTACCATTGTCTGGGTCACCTGAGCTCGAGGGTTCAACATAATCGACAGGCTGTGTTGGAGTAACAGGATTTACATCCAGAGGTTCACTTTCATTACCTACATGAACCGAATCAGATGTGTCGGCAGATGATAGGTCAACCGTACCGTTTAGTTCCTCCGCTGCTGGGTGACTCACAGAATCTGTCTGCTCTTGAAGTGGCTCCGATGTGTTCTCCAGAGATTTTTCTTCCTTATTGTCCTCTTTCTCATTCCATGTTTCTTTGTCTTTGTCTGACATTAAATGATATCCTCCTTTTAATTAACAACAACAATACCTTCTATTTCTAACACTTTACCAGAAGAGTTACAATCATTCCTTAAGAAATAATAAAAAATAGTCTTGAGGATTTAATAATTCTTTAATGCGGATAACTGTAATGTATGATTAAGAGAGACAGCTTTGGTTTTTTGGTCAGGAAGTTAAAAATTTTGTCTGTTTGTGTGGATAAACATTTATGGATGGTGCTATACTATTTTAGTTCAAATACTCGGAGGAATAGACATATATGAAATTGAAAATCCATTCAAGTCTGATTTATATTCTCATGATCATCTGTCTATTAATGTTTGTAGGCGTAGCTTTGGCTATTGGAGGGAATCGTGTTGCTTTCTTTGACAATCCTATCATATCCTTTATTCAAGGCTTAGAAAGTCCAGCTTGGACAGGTGTTATGATGTGGTTTACAGCAGTAGGTTCAGCTGGCGTGATGATCATGATATCCATTTGTACATTGTTCATTTTGTATGTGGTATTTAAACATCGTCAGGAGTTGATTTTATTCTTTGCGGTCGTTCTGGGTTCTCCATTAATGAATATAATGTTGAAAAACATATTTAAAAGGGTGAGACCAGATTTACATAGACTGATTGAAATCGAAGGTTTCAGTTTCCCTAGTGGACATTCTATGGCTGCATTCTCGTTCTATGGAATACTGACTTATTTAATGTGGAGATACACAAGGCCAAGAGCAGCAAGAATTATATTACTTATTTGCAGTGCAACCATGATTCTTCTTATTGGCGTAAGTCGTGTATATTTAGGTGTTCATTACCCAAGTGATATTATCGGAGGATATCTTGCCAGTAGTGCTTGGATTCTGATCTGTATTATATGTTTCAAAAGATTTAAGAAACGTTGAAGCGATGAACCTTACTTGATGGTATACTTATTCTAAAATACATTGATAGCAGGGAGTCTTTCCTTTCGTGATGACATCATTCAAAAACACACTGCAAATCCCATTGATAAGAAGATTAATTGTATTAGTATTTGCAGTAATGGTCCTCTATCTATTTAAGAGTATGATGAACTTGATCTTAATTACGTTTATCATTACGTATCTGGTCAATCGATTCTATTCATTCTTAACACGTAGGTTAAGTGATGATCTCCGAATAAGTAGGAAATTTATAATTATTGTGCTGTATGTTGCTGTTATCGGTCTTATGATAATTGGAGCCTATAAATATGCTCCAAAGCTGATCTGGCAGCTTAATGAACTTGTACAGCAAGTGATTGTATTCTATAGTAGACCCTTCGAGCCTACGGAATACAAAGTAGTCAACTATATCATGGAAACATTGCGTAAAATTGATGTCGTTAGCTATGTAGATCAGGGTCTGAATTTATTGGTCAAGACCATTTCCGATATTGGTCAGTGGGGTTTTGACATCGGTATCGCGATCATCATGAGCTTATTCTTTATGTTAGAGAAGGAAAAGGTAACTCATTTCACTGCTAATTTCAAGGAAAGCAAAATCGTTTATATATACGATGAGCTAGCCTATTTTGGTAAGAAGTTTGTATTTTCATTCGGAAAAGTGATTGAAGTTCAGTTCATGATATCCTTAATTAACTGTATTATTTCAACCTTTTTTTTATGGACGATGGGCTTTACTAATTTATTTGGTTTAGCCATTATGATCTTTCTATTCGGATTGGTGCCTGTAGTAGGGGTGTTTGTATCTCTAATCCCTTTATGTGCGATTGCTTTCAAGATCGGTGGAATTGCAAAAATTATCTATGTGCTTATCATGGTCGCAGGGTTACATGCATTTGAAGCTTATTTCATGAATCCTAAGTTCATGTCTTCTAAGACACATCTTCCTATATTTTATACATTTACGATATTGATCGTGGCCGAACATTTCTTCGGTGTATGGGGTCTGATTCTCGGAGTACCCATCTTCATGTTTTTATTGGATTTACTTGAGGTACCTGTGTCATTGCCGCTTATCAAGAAGTCTAAGTCAAAGAAGTTACAATAAATTGAATACAATATATACTAAAATCCTAACCACGAAGTTAGGATTTTAGTGTTCAATTGATATTAAATATGAGAGAAGGAGCCTTGTTGCCGTTCATGGTGATTCTTGTGGGTGTACTGCAAGGCTTTCTTGATATATTTAGGTAAGTTACTTTTCATACGATTACCTTCTTCTAATGTGATTTTGCCGGAGTTGACTTCTTGATCAATGTTTTGTATTTGTTTATCACTTAGTTTTTGTGTGAATGTCTGTTCATCCCATCCTTTTGTCGCTACTGCAATCTGTGCAAGTGTTTTGCCAGCCTTCCATTCACGAATTAGGTCTTGACGCTTCAATCCTAATAGGGTGGCAGCGTCTTTCAGAATGCCATAATGTTTACCGTGCTGGTGATGGTGATCGGGCTTGATGATGGGCATGGATACGATATGTGCTGTAGATTGTACAGCGTGGGCAGTGGAAGTTGCCATTCCTATACTACTTGCGATAAGGTAAGGTACTGTACAAGACAATATTAAGGTTATCTTTGATTTCATAATTAGTTACACCTCTTAAAAGTTATAGTTTCTATATTTTGTATTTCACAAATTGTAGTATGAGCAATATTGTAAATTTCATGCATGTATCATTTCGGGCATGACAGGGTAATCTATTTTAGTTTTATGTAAAGGAGTGGATTCAAAAGTGACTTTTGGTGCACGTATGCTTAAGACGGGGATTGCGGTTACCCTCGCCTTGTATATTAGTTCTTGGCTTGATTTGTCTCCACATGTTATTTCTGCTGTGGCAGCTATTTTCGCTATGCAGCCTTCGATTTATCGTTCGTGGCGCTATTTCTTAGATCAACTTCAGACCAACACGCTAGGGGCAATAATAGCAGTGCTAGCTGGTTATTTCTTTTCTAATGAACCCATTGCGATCGGACTCGTCTGTATTCTTGTTATCATGGTCTGCTTGAAGCTCAAAATGGGGGATACGATTGGACTGACATTGGTAACGGTTATTGCTGTTATGGAAGCTTCGGGACAGTGGGATTTCGCATTGAATCGGTTCTCTCTAAGTCTGGTCGGGATTGTATCAGCTTTCTTAATCAATATTTTGGTGTTTCCACCTAAACCTAAGGTTCAATTAAGTGTACAAATTCAGACGATATTTGATCATATGTCTTTGTTACTGCGAACTTCAATTACGAATGAAATTAAGGAAAATGTATTCCGGGACGAGAAGAGTGCGCTAAGGGGAGATATCCGAGCGCTCGCTGATAAATATTCATTGTTCGAGGAAGAACATAAGAAGATGAGAAAAGCTTCGTTCAGTGAAAGCAGACGATTAGTGGTCTATAAGCAAATGCTAAATACATTATGCAAAGGGCGAGAAGTACTTGATGCCATTGATGAACATTATTTTCAATGTGAACGGCTGCCGGATACCGATCAAGATTTTCATGATCAAATTGTCAATTTGACTAAATTTCATGAACATATTTTACTTAAATTAGGAGATAAGTTGAAGGCGAATACAACGGATTCGTTATTATCAGACGAGCATAGCGACGAATTTATGAAACGAACCATTCAAAGGTATAACGAAACGAATATTAATGGCACGTTTAGACTTTCTATCGTAGCAGCATCATTGTATGACTATGGGTATCAATTGAATCGCCTTAATCGCTTAGTGGATCATCACCATGGTTACGATGATGAGAATATGATTACAGGATGGCGATCTTGGTTCAGAAAACAACTGAAATAAATAAGTTAGCAAGTGCCGTCTTGCCATCGTTTTTAAATATCATTATTGCTAAGGTTACCTATGTGTTCTAAGGGTAGCCTTATTTGCGGACTCGTATGTATTGAAGAGTTCGTTTACATATAAGTAACATCCCATTATAATACTAGCAAGCATCTAGGAGGCGGGGTATTCAAATGACGAGACAAGATAAATGGAAAAGAGCAACTTTAGCAGATTGGGTACCTGACTTAGTGGCTACGGCTCGTGGTGATCTTAAAGCTACGTTGGTTGTGATTAATACAACGTTGGTGAATGTGGTATCTGGTGAAATTATTCCGCATATGTGTATAGCTGTTCAAGGCTCAAGGATTGCATATGTGGGTAAAGATATAAATCATACGATAGGCGAGAATACGGTTGTTATTGATGCTCATGGGAAATATGCTGCACCGGGGCTACTAGATGGTCACTGTCACATCGAAAGTACGCAGTTAACCGTAACTGAGTTTGCAAGAGCTGTATTACCTCTAGGAACGACAGGAGGTTTCTTTGATGCTCATGAAATATCCAATGTGTTAGGGCTCGATGGCTTGCGGTTCATGTTAGAGGAAGCTAGAAACAATATTTCCTTTACCTATTGGGGGCTTGATGTCGCCGGAGCCATTTGAAACCGTGGCTCATCAGTCCGAAGCGATAAGTCAAGCATTACTTCGTGCAGGTTGCAGTCTGAATAATGCATTCATGACCTTATCCTTGCTGGCACTTGTCGTTATTCCGGAGATCCGTTTGTCAGACAAAGGTCTTGTAACCATTTCTGCGGATGGAATTCATATTGTTTCTTTATTTGTTCAAGAGGTTGAGAACGTCTAATTAGTATAAATAAACAACAAACGGATATCCTCCCATAAAGGGAGGATATCCGTTTGTTGTCATTGTAAGACACAATTTCATAAATTATCATATGAGGTTAGATCATGATTTGATTTATATTCCATGGATTGTTACAATAGAAAGATGTCATGTAAATGGAAGAAAAGTATAAAAAACATAACAATTCTACTATAATAGTAGCACGTTAAAACGATATTGTCAAACAACGTAAGGGGATGGATTATACATGAGCACGAACGATCAGGAGTGGCGTCATGAGCAGGATCGGGTTGATGAAGTAACTGAGAAAGTAGCTCGTCGTATCGAGAAACTGCAGATGGAAGTAGGAACAGTTCGAGGCGATGTAGTCGACTTACGTAAAGAATTCTGGGATGAAGTTAGAGTCAACTTCAGTAGCTCGGATGACTTAGGCGAGACTTCGACGAGTTTGCGACAGCAGTCGCAAGTATTATCGGAGCGGGAAAGAAGTCATTTACAGGTCTCAGAAGCTCTGAAAAAAATGAAACTACTCGTAAAGTCGCCCTATTTCGGACGAATTGATTTTGAAGAAGAAGGTACGGGACAGACGGATGTGATCTATCTTGGGATTGCTTCATTTCTAGACAATGACGATGAGACGTTCCTTGTATATGACTGGAGGGCACCTGTATCTAGTCTCTATTATGATGGTGCGCCAGGACCTGCTAGTTATGAGACACCCGCGGGTGAGATGAGTGGAGTGATGAAGCTTAAGCGACAGTTCGTCATTCGTAATGCCCACATTGATGTGCTATTTGACACAGGTGTGACGATTGGCGATGAGTTGCTTCAGCAAGTACTTAGTCATAGTGCGGATAACCAAATGAAAAGTATTGTAGCAACGATACAGAAAGAACAGAATGCTGTGATTCGAAATGATAAGAGTCGAATGTTGGTCGTGCAGGGTTCGGCTGGAAGTGGTAAGACATCGGCTGCTCTGCAAAGAGTTGCGTATCTACTATACAAATACCGAGCCAGTTTGAAAGCAGATCAAGTGCTTCTTTTCTCACCTAACCCGTTGTTTAATAGCTATGTCTCAACCGTACTGCCAGAGTTGGGTGAGGAGAATATGCAGCAGACGACCTTTCAGGCTTATCTAGATCATCGATTGGCAAAAGATTTCGAGCTTGAAGATATATTCTCACAAATGGAATCTATGCTGAATACCGATGAAGGACAGTCGCTTGAAGTGAAACGAGCTAGCATTGCTTATAAATCTTCACAAGTTTTTCTGGAAGCCATCACGAAGTATAAAGAGCAGTTGGAGATTGAAGGGATGAAATTTAAGCCTATTCGATTCCAAGGGCGCCTTATTATAGCTGCGGAAGATATGGTAAAGAAATTTTACAGTTTTGATAAGGGTGTTAAGCTTGCTAATCGTATTGAGTTGATGCGAGAATGGATGATCAAAGAGTTGGCAACATTCGCTCGAAATGAGCGATCAGCTGCATGGGTAGATAGCCAAATTGAGCTGCTTGGTCCTGATGAATATCAGAAGGCATACACTCACATAAGGCGTAAGCAGCATGCCCGAAAAGATACTTTCAATGATGTCGATCGGGAACAGAATTTGCTTGCAAGAATGATTGTGAATGAATGGTTGAAGCCGGTTCGGAAATGGATTAAACGGAAGCGATTTGTGGATGTTAGAGGATTGTATCGTGAGTTGTTCCAGAATGAGGGACTTATTCGCTTAGTTAGTGGAGAAGAGACGTTACCACGTTGGTGGAATGAGATATGCACATTAACTGTAGATGAGCTTAACCAAGGAAAGCTTGCCTATGAAGATGCAACACCGTATTTATATCTTCAAGAGCTAGTGAAAGGTTTCCAGAGCAATAATATGATTCGTTATGTATTTGTGGATGAAGTACAGGATTATTCCCCATTCCAATTGCAGTATTTGAAGAAAATGTTCCCAAGAGCTCGTATGACAGCTTTAGGAGATCTGAATCAAGGAATTTACTCTCATGCATCTGTGCTGGGTAATTTAGAATCACTACAAGAACTATATGGTCCGAGTGAAACAGAAGTCATCAACTTGATTCGAAGTTATCGTTCTACGTATGAGATTGTGGATTTTACGCGGAGTATGATGCCAGGTGGAGAGAATATTGTTCCTTTTAATCGCAAGGGAGAGAAGCCACTCGTTAGTGTACAAACAGATCGCGAACAGCTACATCGGAAGATTATTGCAGATATTGAAATGCTGAATGAACAAGGCTATGAGCATACAGCGATTATTTGTAAGACGCTAGAAGAGACAGAACGTGTATATGATGACTTGAAGGATCAGTTAACTTTGAAAAAAGTAACAAAGACGACGCCGTCCTTTGCCAAAGGAACACTGGTCATCCCATCGTATCTGGCTAAAGGAGTCGAGTTCGACGCCGTCCTCATCTATGATGCATCTAATCGTGTATATACGAGAGAAAGTGAACGGAAGTTGTTCTACACTGTCTGTACAAGAGCGATGCACCTACTTCACCTGTATAGCCTTGGTGAGCCGAGTCACTTTATTACAGATGTATCTTCAGATAAATATGATCTGCTCTAACTCAGTCGTGGATCATTTGTTTAAAGAAGTGGCAGAAATGTCCTTCGCTCATAGTGATCTCTAAGGCTAAATCCTTGAGTTTCAAAGGTTCAGAAACATGTTGATGAATATGATTTAATACCTGTTTCAGATGTTCTACCGGAGTTCTCCTACCTTACGCATCCATGATGCTTACGGGTGGGGGGACTCGTTTTTTATCTTAGTTTCGCGGGGAGCTTCCGATGAATGGGAATAGAAAAGCTCGAATTAAACCATAATAGCTGAAAGTAACTTAAAGGTGGTTTAGTCATGAAGAATAAGAAATGGGATCTGGCAGCTCTGGCCTCTATTCCGCTCATTATGACGCTAGGTAATTCTATGCTGATTCCAATCTTACCTTTAATTTCTCGCAAGCTACATATTAGTTCTTTTAAAGTTAGTATGCTGATTACCGTATATGCCATCGTAGCTATTCTTTTAATTCCTATTGCGGGCTACCTTTCAGATCGATTCGGACGTAAAAAAGTAATTATTCCAAGTCTCATTATTGCTGCCATAGGTGGGGTGGTTTCTGCAGTTGCAGCCTGGTTAACAGGTGGCATGACGGCGTATTGGATCATTTTAGGAGGAAGACTTTTGCAGGGAATTGGTGCTTCGGGCGCCTTTCCTATTGTTATACCACTTGTTGGAGATATGTTCGATGATGAGAAAGAGATAAGTAAGGGGCTTGGGATTATTGAGACTTCAAACACCTTTGGCAAGGTGATTAGTCCTGTGCTTGGAGCTGCACTTGGAAGCGTTCTATGGTATCTTCCCTTCATTAGTATTCCTATTCTGTGTGTTATTTCTTTATTATTAGTGATTTTTTTAGTGGGAACGCCTAAAAAAGACAGTAACGATATGCCCCTGTCTACCTTTTTGGTGAATACGAAAAATATATTAAAGGAGAAGGGGCGTTGGATCTACGCTATTTTTGCTATCGGTGGTATATGCATGTTTATTCTATTTGGGGTTCTTTTTTATTTATCCGACACATTAGAATCCCGATATCATCTGGATGGGATCATCAAAGGACTTGTGCTTGCCATTCCTTTAGTCTTGTTGTGTTTGTGCTCTTATATCAGTGGTAAAATTATTGGTCAGAATAAGAAAAGAATGAAATGGATCGGTTTTGCAGGCATGGCGCTTTTATGTGTGTGTCTGATCATTATCGGGTTTAGTAACCAGATTATTTTTGTGATTAGCTTCTTCTCACTATGCGGGGCGGGTATAGGTCTTGCACTCCCTTGTATGGATGCACTGATTACGGTAGGAGTAGAGAAAGAGCAACGTGGGACAATAACTTCCCTATACAGTAGCATGAGGTTTATCGGAGTTTCATTAGGACCCCCTATAGTTTCGATATTAGTGAACGCTAATCATTGGGTCTTATTCGGTGTTATGGCTGGGGTTGGGGCGATTGGCGGATTGCTGACATTATTCGCTGTGAAGCCAGAAGTAGCAGATAAGAAAGAAGTGGCAACCTAAAAATTACCCATTATCCAACAATGAGTAAAGGGAATTCAATGTTTTATCATATACAGTGATGTATTTGAGACAAACCTCCTAGTGAACATTCGATTAAACCCTATACAATCGGCAGAGAGCAATATATCTGAAGTTAGTAGGGGGATTATATGAGATGAATAGTAAGAAGCAACGTCTGATCTGGATATTAGCTATTTTGTTGATTGCTGCTGCCGCAATCACTACTACTGTGGTATATAATACAGACGCCAAGGACGAAGGGGCAGATTCAATGCTTTATCCGGATCTTAACCAAGTTAAAGTAGATCAAGTACCAGACGACTTCGATGTGGATAACCAGCCGATGTTGGGTAATAAGAATGCACCGATTCAAATTGTTGAATTTGCAGACTATAAATGTCTATATTGCAAGCTGTGGACAGAGACTGTTTTTCCAGTAGTAAAGGAACAATTTATTGATACAGGTAAAGCATCATTTGTATATTTAGATTTTTCATTTCTAGGTCCTGATTCGCATCTCGCGGCTTTGGCTGGAGAAACATTGTTTCAGCAAAATCCCGAATTTTTTTGGAAGTATCATGCACTGATGACGGCAAGGCAAGGTGATGAATCTACGGAATGGGCAACCTATGAATTTATTGTTGACTTAGTTGCTAAGGAAATTCCAGAAGTGGATATGAAACTATTCAAGCAAGAGCTTAAAGAACAGAAGTATATCGTTAATGTGAAAAAGGATTTCGAAATCGGTCGCAAACACGATGTTGGGGGTACACCGACGATTTTTATTAATGGGAAGCTATATGAAGAGCCTACGATTGAGCAGATTCAATCTATTATTGATGGGCTTTAGTGGGATAATAAGAGGAATAGAATGATGTAGAGTTGAAGACAATCAGGACAATGGCTTATATAAGCTGTTGTCTTTTTTTGTCTAAAGCAGGGTTTTAGTTCATATTATCGAATTGTGTAAAAAGGAAAATCAAGTAAAAAATCGTGGAGGATGAACATGAGAGCCATATACCCAGGGTCTTTTGACCCTTTTACTTTAGGTCACTTGAATATATTAGAGAGGGCTTCAAAACTGTTTGACCACATTGATATTGTCATTGCTAATAATAACTCGAAAGACAATATGTTTACATCTGAGCAAAGACTTCAGATTGTAGCTTTATCTGTAGCTCATTTAGATACTTCAGTTAGCATTCTTACATGTTCGGGATTAATCGCTGATTACATCAATGAACAGAAAATTGAAGCCATTATTCGTGGGATTAGAGGGTCAACAGACTTAGATTACGAGATAAAATTGGAACAATATAATAGCAAGGCCAGTAGTGCGGAGACTATTTATCTAACACCGCAAACAGAACATCTAAATACAAGCAGCACCTTAGTAAGGATGTTTCTAGAAACGCAAAGAATTAATCTGGCGGCCGAGTACATGAGATCAGAAGCACTAAGTTATATAGATTCAATACGATTAATTTAAAGAACCACAACTGTAAATGAAATTATTAACAGTGGGAATAGGAGCTATCTTATGAGGAAACGATCCTTGTCTATATTACTTGTTTCATTATGTATATGCCTAACTGCATGTAGTGCACCAATTAGCGATACATCATCGAATGATCATGTTGTACCTGTATCAGTACAAAGGGTTGTAATGAAGGTGCCAAGCACAAAGGATATACTTTCAATAATACCAGTTGGTTGGAAAATATTGGATGACCTAGATGGGGAGCAAGCAATAGCAAAAGGAGATCTTAATAAAGATGGTCTTGCAGATGTGGTCGCCGTGATTGAAGCGATTGACAGTGATAGTTCAGAAGAAGCGTCACCACGTAGCTTAATCATTGCTTTCGGAAATAAGGATCATACCTACTCGCTTTCGATCAAAGCAGAGACCGCTATATTAAGGGCAAATGAAGGTGGAGTCTGGGGAGATCCATTTGAGAGTATCACGATTGATCGAGGTTCAGTTCTGCTTAGTTTTTATGGTGGAAGTAATTGGAGATGGTTTAGTTCATATCGATTTAGATTTCAGAAGGACGATTGGTATTTAATTGGGGCTACATTAGGTTCATATTTTACTGGAACTACGACGTCAGAAAATGCAGATGTAGAAGACTATAATCTCCTTACAGGAGATTATGTATTTAAAAAGGCAGATGACAAAGGGAAACCAAAGATATCAACAGGTAACAGAGGCAAGAAAAAGTTGGTGAAATTAAAAGATTTCAGAGTGGATTCAGAGAAAAATCAATTTTGAAGAGGTTACCATAAGAATATTATTCCATTGACATTTGTGTTTTTACGGTGATAAAATTCAAATCATTATAATTCATATTAATCTCATAGGAATTATAATAATAAAATCATCTGGGGGGATTGTTATGACAAGGTTACCTGCTTCATACACGAAATTATTAGTTGCACTCTTATTATCTTTTACGGTTCTCTTCACACCATCTGCGACTTTTGCGGCGGAATCAGTGACGACTACATCACATGCGGATGGTGTAGCACAGTATGAACAATTTCTACAAGAGAAATTTGATGTTAGTCTTAAAGGAACAATCACAAAGGGTGAGTTCATTCAAGCTGTAGCAGATATTTTAAATTTGAAGCATTCTGAACAAGAGGTTAGTTTTACTGATTTGAAGATGGATCATCCATTGTTCTCTTCAGCAGCGGCACTGTATGAGAACGGAATTATATTAGGACCCACAGTTAAGGAAGAACAAACGCTGACACAATCTGTAGCGATCTCCATCGCTGTGAGAGCAGCGGATATGAAGGAACTGGCGTATACTTACCCAACTGAGAAAGTGAATAAAGTACTTGATCATCTCAATATACCAAGCAATCAACTGGATAAGAAAGTAGCGCAGGAAATTGCTGTAGCGGTTGATACAAATCTAGTCTCTGCCAGTTACCTTAAGAACTTTAAATCTAGTAGCATTGCTGATGATAAGCTAGTTAATGAGCTTTTAGGTAAAATTCTTATTTCTAAAGGCTTGTACAAGAACTATATTGGATACACAAGCGATAGTGACATTAATATTAAGCTAAGAAATGCTTACCTGACTTCCGATATTATTAAAGCCCCTAAGTTACAATCATTAGTGAATACAGCATTAGAACAAAAACTGATCACAGGTTATAGTCTAAAGGATGATCGTTTCGATCCTAACTTCATTGATTCATTGTCTCTTACTTATGGACATTCAGACTTTAAACATGCTGTCCAACTCATCGGTCTATTACATAGTGAAGGATTAGATGTCAAAGTACAATTTGAGCCAAAAACGTCTGCTTTCGTCCATCTATCGGAGTGGGGAGACCCAGGCCCGAATGTTGTGAAGATTTCAAATGGTAATTATATTGCATATGCAAAGGAATATGATTTAGAATTTGAGTTCTCTACAGTACAAGAGAAAGTTGCTTTTCAAGATGTTATATTAAAGTTCGCTAAGAAGAATACGGCTGATCAGACAGGCCTTATTGCTAGCTCTTGGTGGCAACCCCTATACTATTCATCTACACCATTGAAAGATTATGAGATCATTACGAATAACTTAATTACAGATAAAGATAGCCATTATTCCGTAAATCCATTTTCACTTAACGAAGATTCCGCCAAGGTTGTAAAGGGCTTAAAAGCCATTGATCCAGATGCTATTATTACACCTTTCCAATTCTGGGTGGATAAGCCTTTCTTTAATTACTTGCATGGCGAGGCCTTGTAGTTAGCTTGAATTGTCATTACCCTAGAAGGGGCTGTCCCATAAGTCGTGAAAATGGCTAGGGACACCCGTTAGATGTTCTGAGAGACGCTCCGCGAACGGACCGTTCCTCCAATCGCTGTGGTCTCCAAATTTCTGGTTTGAAAACGCTCAGCGGTTGAAATTCGGAGACCAAGGCGACCGCTACCGCTTTTACGAAATCGTTCCGTCCTCTCCGCTACTTTGAGCATAAATTGATCAACCTTTTTTCGCCAAAACAACACAAAGAAATCGCTCTTTTTAGTAAAATGGAAGTACCACCAACCATTTCAAAAGGAGCGATTTCTTTGTACATTCCATATACCATGGACCAACTTTTTCTGCCATTGGATTTGGAAGAACATATTCCTCAAAACCATCTCGTTCGGCTTATTAACCGTGCTGTAAATCGACTAGACGATTCTAGATTTGACGCTACTTACCCCGGTGGTGGTTGCGATAGTGCTCACTAAAGTCATCATTTATGCATATACTCAGCGCATCTACTCTTCACGACTTATGGCTGGCCGGACGACAACGTCCGGACTTCCGAACTATTAACCGCTTTTGCGCTCAGCGGATGAAAGACTGTACGTCGAATGACGGAACGTGAAAGTGTGTTTGGACAAATAAAGAACAATCGGGGGTTCCGGCGTTTTCTGCTACGAGGTTTGCAAAAAGTTAACCTTAAGGTTGGGTGGCTTTCGCTTGCTCATAATCTACTGAAGCAAGCCGCAATGGTACAGCAATACCAAAAAGCAGGCCAAGGATGATACGCTCCCATCATAGTAGACAGTAGAAAAAAACAAACCTTCTACTACTACAATGATGGGAGTTTTTCTAATGTCTAAAAGAAGTCCTACTTCTTTAGAAGTAAAATTACACGCCGTTCAGCGGTGTCTTGGGCATAAGTCAAATCCAAACTATGAAGCAAAACAGCTCGGGGTAAGTAAGGGAACCGTCACGGATTGGATAAGAAAATATAAGGCAGATGGTTTGGAAGGGCTAAAGGAATCAAAGACATGGAAAACATACTCAAAGAAAGCGAAGCTTGCTGCTATTAAAGAGTTATTGTCTGGTCATTACTCCTTATCAGCGGTAACAAAAAAGTACCATATTTCAAGTACAAGTGTCCTGAGGAATTGGATTTCCAAGTATACTAGTGAGATAGAATTGAAACCTACTCGTAAAGGAAAGGGACTATCTCATATGAATAATGGACGTAAAACATCTTTTGAAGAACGCATTGAAATTGCACAATATACCATCGCTAATGATTTGGATTATCAGAAAGCGATCGCAAAGTACGATGTATCCTATCAGCAAGTGTACGCATGGGTTCGGAAATATCAAGGAGGCAGTGAGGATGCTCTCAAGGACAATCGCGGTCGCAAAAAGCCTGTAGAGGAACTAGATGAGCATGAACGTCTTAAGCTACGGATCAAGCAATTAGAAGCTCGGAACGAATACCTGGAGATGGAGAACTCCTTCGCAAAAAAGTTGGCACAGATCAAGCAACGAAATACACGCTAACCCTCGTTCGACAAGTAGACTTGTATCATGCGATTCAAGAACTGAACAAAGAAAAAGGTTACGCAATTACGAAGTTGTGTGCGTTAGCAGGGGTTGCTCGATCTGCCTATTACAAGTGGTTAAACTGGACGCCATCTGCCAGGGAACTTGAAATTCATGCGCTAGCTAAAGAAGTGAAGCTTCGTTATGACAAGCGAAAAGGGATACTTGGGTATCGTCAAATGCGTACTCAGCTAAACCGAAAACTCAAAAAGACTTACAACAAAAAACGCTATTATCGAATCATGCGTGCTCTTGGACTCAAAGCAGTCATCCGTAGGGAACGGCCGAGCTACGTGAAAGCCTCTGAAATCCATGTCGTTGAAAATGTAATGAAACGTAACTTTGATGCCAATTCTCCTAATTCAAAGTGGTGTACGGATGTCACCGAGTTGAAGTATGGGAATGGTCGCAAGGCCTATTTAAGCGCTATTATCGATGTATACGATAACGCCATTGTTTCATGGGTATTAAGCCATTCCAACAACAATAAACTCGTGATGGATACGCTGAAGAAGGCTTACAAGAAGAATCCCAGTGTAACCCCACTCCTCCAAAGCGACAGAGGCTTCCAGTACACATCTCATGAGTATAATCGACTCCACGTAAAATATGGATATATGAAAAGCATGTCTCGTGTGAGCCGATGCTTGGACAACCAACCTATTGAACGATTTTGGGGTACTTACAAATCAGAAAGCTATTATCTTACAAAGTTTCACACCTATGAAGACGTCTTTAAAGACGTTAGCGAATATATTCGCTATTACAACAACTACCGCTATACAGAGTGTTTGGGTGGTTTGTCACCTAATGAATACCGCCGAACTGTATAACAAAAAACCTCAGCTCTGTTCAAACCAGCCGAGGAATCGAGGTCTAACTATTTTTGTTTTTTACACTGTCCACTTGACAGGGAGCACTTCAGGATAACCACCTTGACCTGCTTTTTTGGACATCAGTCTCTTTTTTAGAAAAGTGAGTGTCTCACCAGAAGATTAATCTACTTATGGGACAGCCCCATTTCTTACCTCTAGTCAAGTGTTCTCATGAATCTTTTTCTGAAAAATGTATTTATATTGAGCAGAAGGACAGAACCTTTCAATTAAAAAAATTGCATACACCAAAAAGACCTAACCATTTTCATTTTTTTTCATTAGGCCAGATATGGTATAGTGGAGTTAACCTTTTACAAACAGGCGGATGCTGTTTCGTAATCATAGGTGATGTCGTGTGTAATAAGGTGAAATGCTACTTTCAGGAACTTATTCACACAAGCGATCGACGCAACTTTATGAGGCTTTCTCTGAGGTTGCGTTTTTAATTTGTCATAATACTCTACAATGTGATTCATTGTCTTTTTCCGAAGGCTAATCATCGTTTGAATCATATAATACAAAATCTTACGCAGTTTATGATTTCCACGCTTATTGATTTTATCTTTGTAAAAGGTATTTCCAGATTGATAACGCCTAATATCAATGCCAACGTATGCGTTTAATTGCTTGTGACTTTTAAAGCGACGTATCTCACCGATTTCTCCGATTAAACGAACAGCTGTTGCTTCGCCAATTCCAGGAAAAGATATCAGGACTTGATACTCCGTTCGCTCCCTCGATAGCTCGACCATTTTTTTGACGAGTGCTTCCTTTTTTCCCTTTAAATGAGCCATCCGCTTGGCATAATCTCGTACTTGTTCGCAACGTACATCATCCTTTGAAATAGCTGGATATGAATTTTTTGCAGCTTCGAGTAAGGCCATCCCTTTTTCTTCTGCACGTATCCATGATAAATTTTTTCTTGTGTTTGCTTTTAAACGATTTCGAATGACTGTTTTTGAACAAGCTAATACCTCATCTGGATGAGCGTAACATTGAACAACATTTAGAAAAAGGGCGGAGCGCGTAGAAAATAGTCTTTCTAGCTCTGGGAAACTGAGCTGTAGAATAGCATGCATTCGATTGAAAAGATGTGCGATTTCATGATCTAACTCATCGTAGTAGCGTGTTAAGGCACGTATTTGAAGGTAATAGTCATCTTCCTGATACGTCTTTTCCCGTTCCACTCGGAAATGGGATTTAGCGAGCTCATGTGCATCGCTTTTATCTGTTTTTTGTCTACGCATCGAGGCCATTTGTAGGTTGGCCTCTAGTGGATTGATTCGGCAATAATCATAGCCCTCTACTCGGAAAAATCGTTCTAATGCTTTTGAATAAACACCTGTTGCTTCAAATACGATTTCGGGTGCTTGGCCATCTTGAACGGTTAAGGATTGGAGTCTTTCGTTTAATGCTTTGAACGCTGAATAAGTATGTTCCAATTCTCCTTCAAATTCACATTGACGGTAACGATTGTAGATCACCATCGTACTTTTCCCCATACTGACATCAAATGCCACAACATGTTTCATCTCATCTTCTCCTTCGTAGCAATCATAGAAGTCTTCACAGTGCCTTACCGATTCCATTTTCTTATACACGATCTCACGGATCCAACATACTAAACTGATTCAAATAAGGGTGTGAAGTCGGTCGGTTTTTAATACGGATTCTATATCGATCCTAGGGGCTGTTCGACCTTACTTCACTTCTACTATAAAAAAATAGTAGCACAGACCATGGCCTTGGTCTGTGCTACTAATGTTAGTATGTTTTGCTTGCTCCGGTGCGGGGATCTATAAGTTGCAAATACAAAAAGAGTATGATATATTTTTGTGGTACCGTTACCATGCATATATTCATCATGTTTACAGTAATAAATAGTATAATTGTGGTACCGATACCTCACAAGGGAAATTAGGAGTGGAGTGAAAATGGCAACGATACGCGACGTAGCTAAACTGGCGGGAATCTCAGTGTCTACTGTTTCTCGTTACTTAAACAAAAGTGGGTATGTGAATGCTGAGACAGAACTAAATATTAAACGTGCGATAGAACAATTAAAATATATACCTAGTGGAGTTGCCAGAGGACTTGCAGGTAAGAATACCAAAACATTCGCTTTAGTGTTGCCTGATATTTCTAACCCTTTTTTCCCTGAGTTGGCGAGGGCAGTTGAGGATGTGGCAACGACTTATGGATTTACCGTTATTTTTTGTAATTCCGATGGGGATGTGGATAAAGAAAGGAATTACATTGATATTTTAAAGGGTCAATTTATCGATGGTATTATTTTTGCCTCCAATACATTATCACAAGGTGATGTGAATAAACTGGCCGCATATAACATTCCTTTTGTCTGTCTAGATCGGGCGCCTACGAATGAAGCATGTAGCGTCGTTCGATCGAACAATCTCGAGGGTGCGGAATTAGCTGTTAAGCATCTTTTGGAATCGGGTTGTCGTAAAATCGGGCATATTTATGGTCCGCAGGAACTGGTTACGGCTAAAGAGAGATTACTGGGCTATGAGAAATCAGTAAAAGGGTTTGGGTGGTTCAGTCCATCTCTTATGGTCCCAGGTGATTTCAGTATTAGAAGCGGCATTGCAGCTACAGAACTACTCATACAGCAACATCCTGACATAGATGCAATCTTTGCTGGGAATGATCTGATGGCAGTTGGTGCCTTGAAAGCATTACACCGCTTAGGAATACAAGTGCCTGAGCAAGTGTCCGTTTGTGGTTTTGATGGAATATTCATGACTGAAATTACAGAACCTGAATTAACGACTATTGCACAGCCTATTTATGAAATGGGAGCTATGGTTTCTAGAATTTTAATTAAAAAAATAGAAGGTTGTATCATAGAAGATAAAGTGCATGAGTTAGATGTAAAGTTAATAGAGAGAAGTTCCACGAAAAGGAGAGAAGAGCATGAAGGTTCCTAACATAGTTGTGATCGGTAGCTTGAATATGGATATTGTGATTGAAGCAGACAGACAACCAAAGCTGGGTGAGACAATTCTCGGGTCTAAAGCGCAATTTATTCCTGGAGGTAAAGGGGCTAATCAAGCTGTAGCGGCGGCTCGTCTAGGCGCCAAGACAACGATGATTGGTGCTGTCGGTGGAGATAGCTTCGGACAGGAGTTATTGAAGGCTTTGGATGATAACGGGATCGATAGACACGCCGTGAAGATTGTAGATAGTAGTTCTACGGGTATTGCTTCTATTTTTCTAGCAAGTGGAGATAACAGTATTGTTGTTGTTCAAGGAGCTAATCAGGATTTACTGCCTAAGGATATTGATCTGTACGATGATGTTATTCAAGCAGCAGATATTATTCTAATTCAATTAGAAATCTCATTAGAAACCGTTTGCTACGCTGTCAACAAAGCGAAATCATATGGCAAGACAGTCGTTCTTAATCCAGCACCAGCACAGGTTTTACCTGACGAGCTACTTCGTCAGGTGGATTACATGACACCCAATCGCTCGGAGTTGGGTTTGCTTACGGGACGGGACGCCGAAGGCGATGAGTTGGAGATAGCTATACAAGATCTAATGGACAGAGGCGTAGCTAATATCATCACTACGCTTGGTGCGGATGGATCAGCCTTCATGGACCATCATAAATTGCACATGATTCCAGGGTATAAGGTACCTGTGATGGATACGACGGGGGCAGGAGATTCATTTAATGCGGCACTAGCTTATTCATTAGCATTAGATCTTGATTTAGAGAAAGCCGTCTCATTCGCAGCCAAGGTCTCGGCATTAGCGGTAACGAAGTTTGGAGCTCAAGCAGGGATGCCGACCATGGAAGCTGTTCATCAGTTTGCTGCAAGTGTCAAGGGGGATATCTAAGCTAGATGGATTGAACTAAAGTAGAATGGCTCATATTATATATGGGTAAAAGACTATGCTTATCGAGGTTATTTATCGTGTGCATAGTCTTTTGTGATTAATACCAGACAAGTTACATTATAATGTTATATATGACATCATATAAAGATCAGATCGGGGGCGTTAGCACTGAGTGAATACATACTGATTGTAGAGGATGAGGAGAAGATAGCTAGAGTTCTCGAAATTGAGTTGGAATCTGAAGGCTATCGAGTGGCTAAGGTCAGCAATGGAATCGATGCACTGGAGGTTTATCGTGCTGGTGGGATTGATCTCATTTTATTAGATGTGATGCTTCCAGGGATGAGCGGGATTGAGTTGCTCAGGAAAATTAGGGGGAACGATTCCCAAATAGCTATTCTACTTCTGACAGCAAAAGATTCGATTGAAGATAAGGTCTCAGGTCTTGATCTAGGGGCTAATGATTATATTACTAAACCATTTATCATTGAAGAGCTGCTCGCACGTGTACGTGCTGCTCTAAGATTAAACGCGCTCCAGACGGAGCAAGCTATCACGGAGCAGTGGCTAACAGTTGGCAATTTGAAGCTTAATGAAAGCACGAGGGAAGTATTCCGAGAGAATGATTCCATTGATTTAACGCCACGTGAATTTGATCTGCTCGTATATCTTCTCAAGAACAAACGGCAGGTCTTGGGTAGGGAGCAGATTGTATCTGCGGTATGGGGGTATGATTATTACGGAGATACGAATGTTGTTGATGTATATATTCGGTATGTACGCAAAAAAATTGATCGTGCAAGCGAGCCTGATCTCATTCATACCGTTCGTGGTGTCGGTTATGTGCTGAAGGACACTCCATGAGGCTACGAAGCAAAATACATTTGTATACGTCCGCTTTATTTGCTGTATTACTCATTGTTATGAATTTATCTACTTACTATATGTTTAGTGAATTATCTGTCAATAATCAATTAGATCGTGCAGAAGCTCAAGCAATACAAATAGCTAACGGTATGCGCCAGGCAGCTGGAGAGATTCCAACACAAGATTTATTACGTGGTTATGTACCTGTTGATGGAATGATTCGAATGATAGGTTCAGATGGGACAGGTCTTCCTCCCGTTACTTCAGGTTCACAACAACATCTCAGTAAGCAGAAAGCCATATATGACACAACCAAGCGAGTTCAAGTCATAGATGACTTAGATCAGACATACATATCCGTGTCTGTACCGGTGATCTGGTCGGATGGCGAGGTAATGAATATTCAAGTGACGGAAAGTATGCAAAGCACGATGGACACGCTTCAGGTTCTTCGAATTGTACTTATGGTCGTTACATGTATTGCATTGATCCCTGTACTGTTCTCAATTCGCCTACTAGGTCGTCTTATTATGAAGCCGATAAGTGCAATGACCCTTACAATGAAAGAAATTAGGCGTAGCGGACGTTTTAATCGTTTGGAGCTTGAGGGTCATTCGAAAGACGAGCTGATGGAAATGAGTATGACATTTAATGATATGATCGAACTTCTTGAGAATAATTATAAAAAGCAACAACAATTTGTATCTAATGCATCACATGAGCTTAAGACACCCCTGACGATTATCGAGAGTTATGCAAGTCTATTGAAAAGAAGAGGTATGGATCGCCCAGAATTATTCCATGAATCGATTGAAGCGATTCATTCCGAAGCGATTCGAATGAAAGAAATGACGGAGCAACTCTTATTGCTGGCTAAGCAAAAGGAGCAATGGAATATCAGCATCGTAAAGTTAAATCTTTCGGAATTAGCGATGGGGTCTGCCAAAGCATTTCGAAATGCTTATCGCAGGGAGATTCATGTAGACGGGACACCAGATGTATTCGGCTATTCCGATGAGAATAAGCTCAAGCAGCTCTTGTTTATTTTTTTGGATAATGCTCAGAAGTATAGTGACGATGACATTGTGGTTGAAGTTGGATCATTAGATGATGAGGCGTATATTCGTATTATCGATCGTGGTATTGGAATTGCTAGCGACAAACTACCACTTGTCTTTGACCGATTTTACCGCGTGGATGAGGCAAGAAATAGACAGGGTGGGGGCGTAGGGCTTGGTCTTTCCCTAGCTGTAGAGATAGCTGAAGTTATTGGAGTACGTATTGAGCTTCAAAGTGTGGAAGGGAAAGGGACGACAGCGGTGATAGGGATGACAAGAGAAGCGCCTAATATCAGCTAGTTGTAGATTCTCACCGTATTCTAACCAAACACCTGTATATTATGGATATATGAACTGAGGTGAACCCTGAATGAACAAAAAAATAGGTTGGATATCGAGTGCTGTCCTTATAATTGCGGTAGTAGTGACACTTGGAACCGTATGGAAATCATGGGCGAATTCACCGGATATTCTATCTGAGGAGGAAGTCATCCGTGTTGTGCTAGCTGAGTATCCTGGTGAGATCGTGAATACTTCGCTTGAGAACGATGCATATCGAATACAGGTTCAATTAGAGAAGGGGCTATACGAGCTGAGGGTAAACGCCGGTGCGGGTGGAATTACATCGATTAAACGATTGGAAGCCGTTGTTCCTGATGAGCTACAACCAGATGAAGTACCCAATCCAAAACCTAACGTAGATAAGCCACACAACAATCCTACGACGGGTAGTGGTAAAGGATCCTCAAATTTGGTTACCAGTGACAAAGCCATCGCTCTTGCTCTCAAGCAGGTACCTGGCAATGTTCAAGAAGTGGAGTTTAGAGGCAAGGATGCCAATAGATATTATCTTGTGGAAATTGACACAGAGGATGGACGTGAAGCGGTGGTACAGGTGAATGGGATCTCGGGTGCAATCATGTCCGTGACTTGGGATGATGACGATAACGATAATTAGAAAAGCAGTTATTCGATAATAACGCATACAATTTAAGACTCAAACGACTCAGGTGAATATCAGTTAGATAGCCTTAGTTCATTCTATATTGATGTCGAGGGTAGGCAGTTCTTTCTGATTCTCATCAAATTCTAATCTTTCTCTATCTTTGTTCTCATTTAGTAAGGGTATATTGAGATTATAAAAGAAAGCAACTTAAGAGGAGGAACATGAATGAAGACGAAACAAAAAATAGGTGCGGGTGTGTTATTAGCTGTAGTAGCTATTGGTGGAGTATACGGTATAGGGAATGTACAAGCTGCTAATTCTAGTACAAGTAACAGTACGCAGAAGCAAGTGATTGGAATTGAAAAGGCCGAACAAAAAGCGCTAGCAGTAGCTAAAGGTCAAGTAGAAAGCATTGAGCTGGAGAAGAAAAAGGGCCAACTATATTACGAGGTTGAGATTGATCAAGGACAGAAGGATGTAGATGTATTAATTGACGCTTATACGGGTAAGTCTCTAGGGGTTAGAAATGACAATGACGACAATGATGATGACGATAAAATGACCAATGCTACATCCATTGAGGATGGTTCCACTATTGGAGTTAGTAAAGCAAGTGCTGTCGCAGTGAATTATCTCAAAGGTACAGTTATTGAAGTTACTCTAGACCGTGATGAAGGCAGACTCGTCTATGAAGTCGAATTGAAGATAGATGGAGGAACAGCTGAAATTGGGGTGGATGCGAAGACAGCTAAGATTGTTTCTGTGGATAAAGATTTAGATGACCATGATGACGATAACGATGATGAATCATAATATAGTCTAAGTCCTTGAAATGATGAACCAGAACTCATATATTGAGTTCTGGTTCTCTTTTGTATATCAGCGCCATATCTATTTGGTTGGGCTTGGTAAATATGTTGACTGTTTACATTCTAGCATGGTAAATTATAAACGATAATGATTATCATTTTCAGAATAGAGAGGGAGTGTTCATCTTGTCCAATACGTTTCTGCATGATGAACATATAGATATTTCACTGGATCATTTGTTGTTCAAAATTAGAAGTATCGAATATCTACGTGGTGGTCGGATGGAGCAACAACTTATTGATTCGCATGTCCTGATCATCGTGAAGAACGGCGTGGGTCGGTTGACGATGGATCTTCATGATTATCTATTGAAGCAGGATATTGTACATATCGCTCTGCCTGGACAAACGATCGGAGTATCTTCGAAAGATGTAGATGGGCTGGATCTATATGTTATCAAGTTCGAGGTATTTCGAGATGCGGTGCCGATGGATTCGTGTCCGCTAAAGGGGGAGATATTAATTTATCCCCAGACTCAGCCGATCATATTATGTGATTTGATGTACACCCATTGTCGGAGTGATCTAGCATTGGAACGCTTTCGCGGACAGTTTGTTTTTCAGGAATTACTATATTGGATCATGACAAACATTCGACTGTCGCCTGAGACAGACTCACGAACGGCATTAGACCGCACGAAAGCTTATATAGAAAGCCATTATAACGAGAATTTGACGATTGAGCAATTGGCCCGAATGGCGAAGGTTAGCCCTAAATATTATGTGGATTTATTTAAAAAAACGTACGGTAAAAGCGCCATCGATTATGTGACGGAAGTGAGGGTTAATTGTGCTAAACAGTTCATGGTACAATCGGACGCACGATTACGTGATATCGCTCATCAAGTGGGCTATAACGACGAATTTTATTTCAGCCGCAGGTTCAAGCAGGAGGTTGGCGTATCCCCTACAGCCTATATGAAGAATCGTCGTCGTAAAATTGTAGCCTATTCCACGCCCATTCTAGGTCAGTTACTTGCTCTTAAGATGATCCCATATGCGGCTCCACTTCATCCGAAGTGGTCAGCTTACTACTATAAGATGTATCGAAAGGATATCCCCTTACACCTCAGTGGGTACCGCTTTAACAAAGACTGGGAGGCCAATATTGAAGCACTAAGCCAGTCTGGACCGGATATGATCATAAGCTTAGATAATTTAGATTCTCATGAGAAGGAGAAACTGGAGGAAATCGCACCTGTCTCCTTTATTCCCTTGATGGATATAAATTGGCGAGAGCAGTTGCAACTGACAGCGCAATTACTAGAAGTATCCCAAGAAGCAGATTCCTGGTTACATAACTATGATCAGAAGGTGAAGTTCGCTAGGGGGCGCTTGAATCAGATATTGAGTGACGATACGGTTCTCGTGATGAGTGTTCATAAGGAGTGCTACTATCTTTGTCCTGCTCGAGGGATGAGAGATGTACTTTATGATGATTTGCAACTCAATCCGCCATCTGGTTTCGATCCTGCTGAGTATAATCAGATTATGACAGCGGATCAACTCGCACAATTCGATGCAGATCGAATTTTATTAAATATATGTCAGGAACCAGAGTCACTGAGGTATTGGGAACTGTTCCAGTCCTCCTCACTGTGGCAGGATTTGAAAGCAGTCCGTAGAAACCATGTGCATTTTATTTCCTCAGATCCGTGGCGGGAATATTCCGCCTATGCTTGTGAACGAATTGTAGATGATTTGTTGAAGCTTCTAGATGGAGATCGTCCAAATTGATTCTGGATATTGTCCATGTTCGCTGGAGAAGACGTGGTCTATAATTCAATTGAGAATAGTTATCAGTAGTGGAGAGGGGAATTATAGATAATGAGTAAGAAAGTTTTAGCAATGGTATGGGTTTCCATGATGGTGTTGGTGTTAGTAGCTTGTGGGGATAATAAGGATGCCCAACCGGCAAACGGTGCAGGGGCTTCAAGTTCAAATAGCGAGAACGTCGTTAGCAACAATTCCACAGAGAAGCAGACAAGCGATTCATCAGAGGATAGAACGATTACGTATTTGGGTCAAGATTATACAGTCCCTTCCAAGGTGAACAACATTATCATTGCAGGGGCTATGGAATCAATGGAAGATGCACTCGTGCTTGGCGTTAAACCGATAGGAGCGACAACAGTAGGAGGGAAATTCCCCGAGATGTTCGCCAAGATTACCGATGGTGTGGAAGCAATTGGGGAAAAAATGCTGCCCAATATCGAAACCATGTTAAAGCTTAAACCTGATATTATACTGGGCAGTACCAAGTTTCCTGCGGAGTCATTGGAGAATTTCAGGAAGGTTGGAACGACAATTCCCGTATCTCATATCTCGACAGATTGGAAAACAAATCTGAATTTGCTGGCAGAGCTTACAGGAAAGCAGGAAGAAGCGAAACAGGTGCTGGAACAATATCAAGCTGAACTCATAGAAGTAAAAGCAAAGGTAGGACCCCTTTTCAAAGACAAAAAGGTGCTAGCGATTAGAATCAGGGCAGGTAATATTGCCATTTATCCTGCAGATGTCTTTTTTAACCCTTCCATATATGCGGAATTAGGTGCAGTAGCTCCAGCAGAAGTATTACAAGCGAAGGCTCAAGAAATGATTTCATTAGAAAAATTCTCGGAGATTAATCCGGATTATCTCTTTATTCAATTTTCGGAAGAAGAAAATAAAGATACACCAAAGTTTTTTGAAGATTTACAGAGTAACCCTATATGGACCAGCATTAATGCGATAAAGAATAACAATGTATATGTTAATTTGGTAGATCCGATTGCTCAAGGGGGCACGGCTTACAGCAAGATATCATTCCTTGAAGCCGTAAAAAACAGTAATTTAATTCAAGCGAAGTGAGTAGTGTAATATGCGATTAAGAATTCCTACATCTACCCTGATCATATGGACTTCACCGGCTATCATTGGGTTGACGATGTTGCTGTCGATCCTATATGGAGCCAAAAGCATAGACATGAATACGATTCGCGATGCACTGTTCCATTTTGATCCAGGTAATGTAGATCATCAGATCATTATGCGGTCTCGAATTCCAAGAGCGGTCGGAGCTCTATTGATTGGAGCCTTTCTAGCCATATCCGGGGCACTTATGCAGGGGATGACAAGAAATTATCTTGCATCCCCTTCTATTATGGGGGTTACCGATGGATCAGCATTTGCCATTACGATAGGCATGATATTCTTGCCTAATTCATCTAATTTGGAAATGATATTGTACTCATTTGTGGGGTCGACACTTAGCATTGTCATCGTTTTTGGTCTGTCACTCCTACTACCCGGGGGACTATCGCCTATTAAGATGGCAATTATAGGTACGATTATAGGCACGTTTCTGAGCAGTGTTTCCGCAGCGTTAGCGATCTATTTCCAAATCTCGCAAAATATTAGTTTCTGGTACAATGCGCGCTTACATCAGATGGACCCTACACTTATTAAGCTAGCGATCCCATTTGCAATTGTCGGAATTCTGATAGCGCTCTGGGCTTCTAAGTCGATATCGATTCTTGCTCTAGGTGAAGATGTTGCTATGGGCTTGGGACAAAATACAATGATGATTAAGTTCGTTACTACATTGAGCGTTGTTATTCTAACAGGGATATCGGTAGCCTTAGCAGGTAAAATAGGTTTTGTCGGCTTGATTGTTCCTCATATTGCGCGGTTCTTGATAGGGCTCGATTATAAATGGATCATTCCATGCTCGGGTTTACTTGGCGGGATCTTCTTAGCGCTTTGCGATGTACTCAGCCGTTTTCTCAATTATCCGTTTGAGATGCCGATTGGAGTGGTGACTGCATTGATTGGCGTTCCTTTCTTTCTCTATTTAACAAGAACGAAGGGAGGCGGGAAGTTTGAATAATGCTTCCAAGCAGCGTTACGTTACGGTGCTAGCCGTTGGTATCGGAATGATACTGGTTACGATGTATGTGAGTCTGACGAATGGTGTATTCGATATTACGGTTCAAGATGTCATACGTACTTTATTAAGAATAGACCCTAAGCCGGATCAGGATTTGGTTATTCTGGAGTTCCGTCTACCGCGAATTCTAATTGCAGGACTCGTCGGTATGGGATTAGGCATTGCAGGGGCTGTGATTCAAGGTATCACGAGAAATGGGCTAGCTGATCCAGGAATACTAGGAATTAACGCCGGGGCTGGTGCGGCGATGGTTCTATTCTTGTTTTTCTATCAAGGCCAAATAAAAGGAACGGGATGGGGATCGATTCTGGCGATGCCTTTGTTTGGATTGGTGGGCGGACTAATGGCTGCACTACTTATCTATCTTTTTTCTTGGAAGAATGGCAGGTTGGAGTCTCAGCGACTTCTGTTGACGGGCATTGCGATAGGTACAGGGCTAGGTGCGGTCTCGCTTTTTTTGACTTTAAAAATGAATGCTTCAGATTTCGAGATGGCGGCAGTATGGACTTCCGGCAGTATCTACAATGCTAATTGGAGATATATCGTGTCTATTCTACCGTGGTTTGTGTTGTTAATCCCAGTGATCGTTAGAAGGTCATATGTTCTAGATTTATTTCAGATGGATGAAGATAGTGTTAGAAGCATTGGCGTCTCTACAGAAAAAGAAAAAGCGGTGCTCCTATTAAGTAGCATAGGTATCATTAGCGCATGCGTATCTGTGTCGGGAGGAATTGGCTTTATCGGACTGATGGCACCACACATCGCGAGGCGCCTGATCGGTAGAACACATAAGCGAATTATTCCGGTGTGCGGAGTGGTCGGAGCACTGCTAGTTATCGTATCTGATTATTTAGGGAAAATGCTCTTTGCACCTGCTGAATTGCCTGTTGGCATCGTCGTGGCCATCATTGGAGTACCCTATTTTATATTTTTACTATATAGAAACAAAGTACGGAGCTAATGAATTAAACATTTGCTAATTTCCATATGAGAGATAGATGAGTAAAATTATGGATATAGTCCAGCGATATAACCGGATATCATCCATGGTGAGAAAAGAGGACGTGATTTATAATCATAACTGATAATGATTATCATTTGATGAAAGGAATTAAATACGGTGGATCACAAAATAATCGAACACGCTCAAGTCATCGTCAAGGACAGTACAGGCGATAAGGTCACAATACCTAGAACAGAACAACGCATAATGCACGATCGTACTGGAAACCGAGAATATCGTATCTATGTGGCCATGCCTAGTGGAGAGCCACCCTCCTCGGGCTATCCGGTGATTTATTTACTGGATGCCAATGCGGTATTTGGAACGATGGTGGAAGCGATGCGCGTACAAGCACGTAGGACTGAACGAACGGGCGTAGTTCCGACGATTATCGTAGGCATCGGTTACCCAACAGAAGATCCGTTTGCTTCTGCACGTCATTATGATTTCACACTACCTGTGTCCGTTACTGAGTTACCTGCAAGTCCAGACGGCAGAGCTTGGCCGGAACAAGGGGGGGCAGAAGATTTCTTGACATTCATTCAAGAGGAGCTAAAGCCGGAAATTGAAAGGAAATATACGATTGACCGCAGTAGGCAAACGCTATTTGGTCATTCACTGGGTGGTCTCTTCGTATTACATGTGCTTTTTACGAAGCCGGAGGCATTCCAGACCTATGTTGCAGGTAGTCCATCTATTCATTGGAACAAGCGAATAATGCTTAAAGAGGAGCGACAATTCACGGTTCGTTTGCAAGAGGAGCCTGTCAACGTCAGAATTCTGCTAGGGATGGGGGAATTGGAGAAATTTCATAAAAGTCGGATATACGAGAACGCGAAGGAGCTTTCAAATCGTTTAGCAACTCTCGTTAATCAAGGCGTATGTGTAGAATTTAAAGAGTTTGAGGACGAAGGTCATGTATCGCTTCTACCAGCCTTGATTAGCCGCGCTTTGAGATTTGCATCACGTCCTTCTCTCATTTCTTCTGAAGATGTTAAAGTGCTGCATGGATCGAAAATATAAAACAGTATTGCGTTGTTGCATATAGGGGTCACCGGGGAATGATGGGTTTTCTAAATTCGATGGTGGCCACGATTTGAAATTGTATATATCATCGGTTCTATTAATTGATAATGATTATCATTATCGAATAATGGATATCATCCTTTATGAAAGAGAGGGATTGAATTTAATTAATGGACACTATGGGAATCAGGGGAAGAACTGCTCTAGTGACAGGTGCCGCTCAAGGAATTGGAGAAGCGGTGGTACGTGGATTGGTTGAACAGGGGGCTCTCGTTGCGGCTATGGATAACAATGCCGAGGGGCTAGAGAGACTTGTGACTGAACTTCGTGCAGAAGGCCGCAATGTGTCGTCCTTCCCAACAGACGTGAGTGACAGCGTTGCTGTTGATGAAATGGTGAATCGGATTGAACATGAAATCGGACCGATTCATATGTTGGTCAACGTGGCAGGGCTACTGCGGACAGGCTCGATAGAATTACTCACTGACGACGACTGGGCTACAACTTTCGCGGTCAATTCTACGGGGGTTTTCTACGTATCTCGTGCAGTAATTAAACGTATGGTACCACGGAGTTCGGGTTCAATCGTAACGGTGGGATCGAATGCCGCAGGGGTTCCACGAATGCATATGTCTGCTTACGTTGCCTCCAAAGCTGCGGCGACAATGTTTACTAAATGCCTGGGGCTTGAGAACGCTGAGCACAACATTCGCTGCAACGTCGTGTCACCCGGATCAACAGAAACTCCCATGCAGTGGTCACTTTGGCCTGATGGGAACGGAGGGCAAGCTGTCATCGCTGGATCACTCGAAGCGTACCGGCTAGGCATACCGCTCAAAAAGCTGGCCACACCTGCGGATATTGCTGATGCTGTTCTCTTTCTACTCTCTAATCAGGCACGACATATTACGATGCATGACCTATGTGTCGATGGCGGTGCTACTTTAGGGGTTTGAACATTTAATAAGGAGGCGATTGAAATGATAAAACATGATGTTATTCCTGTGACAATAGCAACACAACTCCTTGATAACTATCAGTCTGGCTCGTCCTTCTTCTTATCTTCACCACAACGTACTCTGCTTGCGCAGGGGACGTTCTTGGAGATGCCTACCTATGAGGGAACCGAGGAGTTAAGCAGTTTGCCCGAGCGTGTTACAGCGTTTCTAAATCATGTGAAACAGTCCCAACACAACGTATCAGTCGTCGTAGGTGCGGTGCCTTTTGATCATAGGAAACCTGCACACCTGATCGTGCCAACGACCATTCAGTGGGGGGATGGATTACACTTCGAACCAACGAATCAGAAGGAACAATCATTAACGTCTAAGTATGAGATCAGTGCAATTCCAGAGGCAGCGGAGTATGTACGTGGTGTAGAACAAGGATTGAACCATCTGGAAAGTAGTGGCCTTCGCAAAGTTGTTCTGTCGAGAACATTGCAGTTAACCTCGTCTACAATGATCGATACCCATCAGTTACTTGTTAACCTTGCTCGCAACAATACTCGTGGCTACACCTTTGCCGTGGATTTGCCCATCCGAGAAGCGGAGGAGTGGCCATTAGGAGTTACTCCTCCAAGTTCACCGCGACGAACGCTTATAGGAGCTAGTCCTGAATTACTCGTCTCAAGATCGGGACTGCAAGTGTTGGCTAATCCATTGGCAGGGTCGACGGCACGAAGTGAGGATCCTGAGGAGGATCAGCAAAGAGCCGCGGCATTGCTCTCATCTGCCAAGGATCTGTATGAGCATGCATTGGTCGTCGATGCCGTTGCTGCTGCACTTCGTCCGTATTGCAACACATTGGATGTTCCATCCGTACCCTCGTTGGTACAAACAGCTACCATGTGGCATCTCTCAACTGAGATCCGTGGTGAACTTGCTGATCCCTCAACATCTGCGCTTACGTTGGCGGTCGCACTGCACCCGACACCCGCTGTCTGCGGATCTCCGACTGAAATGGCAAGGGAGGTAATCCGAGAGATCGAACCGTTCGATCGAGGGTTCTATGCGGGCATGGTCGGGTGGTGCGATTCGAACGGAGATGGTGAGTGGGTTGTTACGATCCGTTGCGCTGAGGTGGATGACCACTCCCTACGTCTGTTTGCTGGAGCCGGAGTCGTCCTCGGATCAAGCCCAGAGGGAGAACTCTCTGAGACAACGGCTAAGTTCCGTACAATGTTAATCGGCATGGGGCTGAATGACGAGTAGCCTAGATAAGATCAGGAGGGATAGTTTATGTTGCTTGGATGTGCCACGTGGCCTGAAGAGTTTGCAGATCGGTACCGCCAGGCTGGCTGCTGGAGAGGAGAAACTTTCGGAGAAATGTTGCGAGAACGTGCGACTAGACTTGGGGATCGTACGGCGATTAGTAGTGGTGAGAATTGCTGGAGCTATAGAGAGCTTGATACAAGAGCAGATCAGCTAGCTGCTGGGTTCCGATCGATTGGAATCAGGCCAATGGATCGTGTGATCGTTCAACTGCCTAATATTACGGAGTTTTTCGAAGTTGTCTTCGCATTGTTTCGACTGGGGGCCCTACCCGTCTTTGCTCTGCCATTACATCGAAGTAGTGAGATCACATATTTCTGTGAATTTACTGAAGCAGTTGCTTACATTATTCCTGACCATTACCTGGGATTTGACTATCGGGAACTAGCAAGACAGGTACAGAATAAGGCTTCGACCGTGCAGCATATCATCGTTGTAGGCGATTCGAAGGAGTTCGTGGCATTGGCTGATCTACATACAGAACCTATGAATCAGCTGGATGTCAGTTCTAGTGATGTTGCGTTTCTTCAATTATCTGGGGGAAGTACAGGGTTACCTAAGTTAATCCCTCGTACTCACGACGATTACATGTATAGCCTGCGAGTCAGTGCCGATATTTGCCATCTTAATTCGGATAGTGTGTATCTCGCAGCCCTTCCCATTGCGCACAATTATCCGCTCAGTTCACCGGGTGTACTTGGTACGTTGTATGCAGGTGGCAGAGTTGTTCTTGCACCTAGACCAAGCCCAGACGATGCGTTTCCACTTATCGCTCAGGAACGCGTCACGATAACAGCGTTAGTTCCACCCCTTGCTTTAGCATGGCTTGAGGCAGCATCATCGCGTCATTACGATTTATCCAGTCTACAGGTACTACAAGTCGGTGGAGCTAAGTTCAGTGCAGAAGTTGCGCGTCGGGTAAAGTCAACGCTGGGTTGTACTTTGCAACAGGTCTTTGGGATGGCTGAAGGACTGGTTAACTATACTCGATTGAATGACTCGGAGGAAATTATTGTCAACACCCAGGGAAGACCGATGTCACCATACGATGAGATACGCATCGTAGATGAGGAGGATCACGAAGTCGAACAGGGCCATGTAGGACATTTATTGACTCGTGGACCGTACACAATCCGTGGTTACTACAAGGCCGATGAGCATAATGCCAAGGCGTTTACTTCAGATGGATTTTACCGTACGGGGGACCTAGCGAGGATGACTTCGTCCGGCTACTTGATTGTGGAGGGACGTGATAAGGACCAGATCAATCGTGGTGGAGACAAAGTTGCAGCCGAAGAGGTAGAGAATCACATCCTTGCTCATACCGCGGTGCATGATGTAGCGGTGGTTTCTATGCCCGATGAGTTCCTTGGTGAACGAACCTGCGCTTTTGTAATAGCTCATGAATATGAGCACCCTCCTACGATAGCTGAGCTCAAAATGTTCCTGAGGGAACGTGGTGTGGCAGTTTACAAAATCCCGGATCGGGTGGAGTTCATTGCATCATTCCCAAAGACTGGAGTAGGAAAGGTAAATAAAAAAGCGCTACGTGAGGTCATTGCGCAGAAGATTACAACAAAAGTTGAAATGAGGGATTAAATGGCTATTCCAACGATTATACCGTATCCGATGCCAACCGAATCAGACTTACCAAATCATAAGGTCACGTGGAAACCTGATCCGAAGCGTGCTGTCCTTCTTATTCATGATATGCAGCAATATTTCCTAGACGCGTTCACTTACGGACAATCGCCAGTGGTTGAGCTTCTAGCGAACATTCAGCTCCTAAGAAGTCAATGTCATGAGTTAGGTATTCCTGTGATCTACACGGCACAACCAGGTGGACAGACCCCAACAGAACGAGGCCTGCTGCAAGATTTCTGGGGAGCGGGAATCAACGATGGTCCCATTCAGAAGAAAATCGTGGAGGAGCTTACGCCAGATGAGCATGACATCGTCCTTACCAAGTGGAGATATAGTGGATTCCAGAAGACAAATCTTAGGGAAATTCTACACGAACAAGGTCGTGATCAGCTTTTCGTAAGTGGAATTTATGCACATATCGGATGTCTTCTGACGGCGTGCGATGCATTTATGATGGATGTGCAACCGTTCTTCGTTGCAGATGCAGTGGCGGATTTCTCATTGGAACATCATAAGATGGCTCTGACCTATGCATCTGAGCGGTGTGCAGTCACGCTCACAACGCAGCGTCTGCTCACTGAGCTGAGAAATGCGCAAGGTACAAAGGGGGAGATGGGAGATCGGGCTGACTTTCCATCTATGACGCTAGAATCTGTACGTGAACAGGTAGCTGAGCTACTTCATGAATCACCGTCAGATATCGCCGATAACGATGACTTGATTATTAGCAGGGGGCTAGATTCCATTCGGATTATGAGCCTAGTTGAACGGTGGCGCCGTAGCGGTGTTGAGGTCACCTTTGCGGAGTTGGCTGAACGCCCGACGCTGGCTGAATGGTGGAGACTGTTGATCGCACGCTCACAGCAGGTGTTGCCGAATATAGATTATTTTGCATTATAAAAGGAGGTAGATACTGATGCTTGACCGTGAGGATGTTCGCTGGTCTTTGTCAGGTGCACAGTCCGGCATATGGTTTGCTCAACAGATTGATCCAGATAACCCGATCTATAACACTGGCGAGTACGTAGAGATTCTAGGGCCAGTTGATCGAGTACGGTTCGAGACAGCGCTACGTCAGACTGTTATGGAAACTGAATCTCTGCATGTTCGCTTCGGTGAGGATAAGGATGGGCCGTGGCAGGTTCTTGACTTGTCTTATGATTGGCCGCTACATGTGATCGACCTCAGCTCAGAACAGAATCCACAGGAAGTAGCTGAAGCATGGATGAGGGCTGATTTGGCCCGTTCAGTCGATCTTACACAAGGTCCACTCTTTACGGAAGCTTTGTTCAAGGCTGGACCTGATCATTATTTCTGGTATCAGCGTATCCATCATATCGTGATGGATGGATATGGATTTTCACTTATTGCACAGAGAGTGGCCAAGAACTACACGGCACTTGTAAATAATCTGTCACTTGAAGGGGATGTCTTTGGTTCCTTACGTTCGATCTTGCTAGAAGATTCGACCTATCGCCAATCAGAGCAATTTGAGCGGGACCGCCAATTCTGGCTGGATCGCTTTGTAGATGAACCTGAAGTAGTAAGTCTAGCGGACCGAGCGCCGAGGACGTCAAGAAGCTTCCTGCGCCTCACAGCACAGCTATCACCGTCAAGCCAGAATCAATTGCACGCGGTAGCGCGTCATACATCGGCAACTTGGCCTGATATTGTGATTGCGGTGACGGCTATTTACTTACACCGGATGACAGGTTCGCAGGATATCATTCTAGGATTACCGATGATGGGTCGTTTAGGTTCTGTCTCGCTTCGTATTCCCGGTATGGTCATGAATTTGTTACCACTACGCCTGTCGGTAAGACCGGATATGAGCTTGGTAGAACTAGTACGACAAGTCGTTCAGGAGATTAGCGAGATACGAGGTCATCAAGGGTACAGGCACGAAGAATTGCGCCGTGACCTTAAGTTAGTAGGTGATAACCGGAGATTGTTCGGTCCGCAGATTAATATTATGCCGTTTGATTATGGGTTGAGTTTTGCCGGTCATCGTGGTATGACACACAATCTCTCAGCGGGTCCAGTGGACGACCTGTCTTTCAACGTGTATGACAGGTTCGATGGTAACGGACTGCGTATTGATCTGGATGGTAATCCGGCGGTTTACTCTATTGAAGATCTTGCAGGTCATCAACGGCGATTCCTACACCTCTTGGAAACTGTTGCAATGACGGATCAACATGAGACCATTGGACGGTTAAAGCTTCTCCTTCCTGATGAAAGTAATCGGGTATTAGTAGAATGGAATACAACGGCGCAAGTGGTCTCTCAGAAGAGTGTATCAACGTTGTTTGAGGTGCAGGTTGATCGTAATTCTGAGGCTACTGCTCTGTTATTCGAAGGGGAACAACTGACTTATGCGGAGTTAAACTGTCAGGCGAATCGGCTTGCACATTTCTTGATTACTCAAGGTGTGGGACCAGAGCAGATTGTGGCTTTGGCCTTACCTCGGTCTGTAGAGATGGTCGTTGGTTTGCTGGCCGTGCTTAAGACGGGAGCGGCATACCTACCATTGGATCCGGATTACCCGTCTGAACGAATCAATTACATGCTCACTGACGCGGAACCCGTATGTATCATCTCGAACACAAAGACTGCCTCTAAATTCCCTGAAGCGACAAAAGTGCCGTGGATTATACTCGATGACACTACCACTATTGAAAAGTTAAAGCGTTGTTCCGATACCAATCTTAGTGATGCTGACCGAATTACGCCTCCATTGCCTCTCCATCCGGCTTACGTCATTTACACTTCTGGCTCAACAGGTAAACCTAAAGGTGTTATCGTCTCGAACGAAGGCTTGACCAATTTCCTCTTCGCCATGCAGGACCAATTACAACTTCATGAAAATGATCGGCTAATGGCTGTTACGACAGTCGCATTTGACATATCAGCGCTTGAAATATACCTTCCTCTGCTCAGTGGGGCGAGTATTGTCATCGCTCAGAAGGTGTCCATTCAGGATCCACCAGCCCTGACGAGGATGATCGAAGAGACAGGAACCACGATGATGCAGGCCACACCCACACTTTGGCACGCGCTCGTTGCTTATGATCCCGACAAACTTCGGGACCTTAAGGTGCTCGTCGGAGGTGAGGCGCTCCCGAGCAGTCTCAAGCTTGCTTTGCAAGAACTTGGTTGCCAAGTCACGAATCTCTATGGACCGACTGAGACTACGATATGGTCAACCGCAGTGACTTTTCCGTGTGAATATGCAGGGACATCTCCTATTGGCTGGCCGATTTGGAATACGCAGATTTATGTGTTGGATGATAGTTTACAACCTGTTCCACCCGGAGTGGTAGGGGATCTTTATATTGCGGGTGCTGGATTGGCTCGTGGTTATTTGAAGCGGCCAGATTTGACTGCGGAGCGCTTTGTTGCTAATCCGTTTGGACAGCCTGGTACGCGGATGTATCGCACAGGGGATCTAGCTCGGTGGCTGGCGGACGGTTCTATAGATTATGCAGGCCGTGCTGATCATCAGATCAAGATTCGCGGTTTTCGGATCGAATTAGGTGAGATTGAGGCTGTACTTTCCCAACATCAGGGTGTGGCACAAGTTGTAGTTGTTGTTCGTGAGGATCAACCAGGGGAGCAACGTCTAGTGGCTTATGTCGTTCCATCCGAGGAAGCTAGTCCCGAGTCGGCCGAACTTCGCCAACATGTTGCCAGCAGTCTTCCTGATTATATGGTACCGTCGGCATTTATGATGATTACAGAGTTACCGCTAACACCTAATGGCAAACTAGATCGCAAGGCATTACCCACTCCTGATCTTACTGTGACTGTGAAGGGGCGGGGGCCCAGAACTCCTCAGGAGGAGATTCTATGTGATCTGTTCTCTGAGGTTCTAGGTTTACCCTATGTAGGAATTGATGATGATTTCTTCGAATTGGGTGGACATTCTCTACTCGCTTCCCGTCTAATGATCCGAATTCGCGAGGCTCTTGCTGTTGAATTAGGCATTGGCAATTTATTTGAAGCTCCAACCGTCGCTGGTTTGGTTAAACGACTAGACCAAGCTCAGATTGCCCGTCCGGCTGTTATGCCGATTGCTTTACGACCAGAAGAGGTTCCGCTTTCCTTTGCCCAGCAACGATTGTGGTTCTTGCACTGTCTAGAGGGGCCAAGCCCGACCTACAACATTCCACTTGTTGCGCATATGACTGGCGAACTAAATAGGGAAGCACTGCAGGCCGCCCTACGTGATGTAGTTGATCGGCATGAGACACTACGCACCATTTTCCCAGAGAAATCAGGCACGTCACATCAACTCGTCATGGATGCAGCACTGGTAGAGCCTGAGTTAATCGTTGTTAAGATGACTGAGAACGAACTACCCGAAGCTCTCGCTGCCGCTGTACGTCACAGTTTCGACCTCGCAACTGAACCTGCCATTCGAGCTCAGCTATTCGTACTTGGATCGAACGAATATGTGCTGTTACTACTGTTGCACCATATCATTGGTGATGGTTGGTCACTGACTCCGCTGGCCCGTGATCTTACTACTGCTTACACCGCACGATGTAAGGGGGAAGAGAAAACATGGTCGCCGCTGAAAGTGCAATATGCTGATTATGCACTCTGGCAGCACCAATTGCTGGGTAGTGAGAGTGATTCGGAGAGTCTAATTGCAAGGCAACTCGAATTCTGGACCAAGACACTGAAGAGTCTTCCGGATCAGTTGGAATTGCCTACCGACTATCCGCGTCCAGCGGCGATTAGCTATATTGGTGATACCATTGATTTCCGTATTGACCCAGATCTACACCGTCGCCTATTAGATCTCGCTCGTGACAGCAAAGCAAGCCTGTTCATGGTGTTACAGTCTGGACTTGCTGCTCTACTCACTCGACTCGGTGCAGGTACCGACATTCCGATGGGTAGTCCAATCGCTGGACGTAGCGATGACGCATTGGATGACCTCGTCGGTTTATTTGTAAACACGTTAGTGCTACGTACCGACACGTCTGGAGATCCAAGTTTCCGGGAGCTTCTAGGCAGAGTTCGTGAGGTTGATCTTGCTGCCTATGAACATCAAGACGTACCCTTTGAACGGCTTGTTGAGGTTCTCAATCCAATCCGCTCCCGTTCTAGGCATCCATTATTTCAGGTTATGTTGGCGTTCCAGAACACGTCCGAAGCGACTTTGGATCTGCCTGATCTCACAACCCACCTTGAGATCAACAGTGTAGGTGCAGCGAAGTTCGATCTTACTCTGGAACTTCGTGAGCATCGCACAGTGGATGGCTCACCTGCTGGGATCGACGGTTTACTCGAATATAGCAGTGATATATTTAAGCGGGATACTGTCGAAGCGTTAGCGGATCGTCTGCTGCGGATGTTGGAGGCTGCAGTAGCTGAACCTGATCAAGCGATCGGATGTTTAGAGATTCTTGCACCTGAAGAACGGCAAAAGATTATTGAGGAGTGGAATGAGACTGCTCATGATGTGGTGCCACAATCGACTGTTGCTGAACTGTTCGAGGTGCAAGTTACCCATAGTCCTAACGCTACTGCTGTGATGTATGAGGGTATCTCATTGAGTTATACGGAATTAAATAGACGCGCGAACTGTCTTGCGCATCTGCTGATAGCTCAAGGTGTGGGACCAGATTGTCTTGTGGCTTTGGCGTTGCCGAGATCTGTGGAGATGATCGTGGGAATACTGGCCGTACTCAAGGCTGGCGCAGCATATGTACCTCTAGATCCAGACTATCCAGCTGACAGAGTTGCTTTCATGCTCAGCGACACGGATCCTGCATGCATCGTTACGAATACACAGGTTGCTTTCAAGCTACGCGTGAATACGGATATGCCACTGATCGTGGTCGATGAGTCAGAAACAGTCAATAGATTGGGGCAGTACCCGAGTACCGATCCAAGAGATGCTGATCGGATCAAGCCATTGTTGCCTCTTCATCCTGCCTATGTCATTTATACTTCTGGCTCTACAGGTAAACCGAAAGGCGTAGTCATACCGCATCAGAACGTCGTTCGATTGTTTGCATCAACGGAGCAGGGGTTCCATTTCTGTGCGGATGATGTCTGGACTATGTTTCATTCCTATGCTTTCGATTTCTCCGTTTGGGAAATATGGGGTCCGCTCTTGCATGGCGGTCGTCTGATCATAGTGCCCCATGAAATCAGTCGATCACCCGCAGAGTTCTTGCATTTGCTTGTAAAAGAGGGCGTGACCATTCTGAACCAAACGCCGTCGGCGTTCTATCAATTGATGCAAGCGGATAGGGAGAATCCCGATCTTGGACAGAGCTTATCTTTGCGTTATGTTATTTTCGGTGGTGAAGCTTTAGAGCTTGGACGCCTTGAAGAATGGTATGATCGACATCCTGACAATGCTCCAACGCTGATTAACATGTATGGCATTACAGAGACGACGGTGCATGTCACCTATAATGCACTTGATCGGCAAAGTGCGGGTCTGAGTTCCAACAGTCTTATCGGCCGAGGTATACCGGATCTTCGGATCTATGTGTTGGATGCTATTCTACAGCCGGTTCCACCGGGTGTGATGGGAGAAATGTATGTTGCAGGTGCTGGGTTGGCGCGTGGATATTTAGGACGACCGGACTTGACGGCAGACCGTTTCGTCGCAGACCCATTTGGTCCGCCGGGTACACGAATGTATCGAACGGGTGATCTTGCCCGCTGGCTTCTGGACGGTACTTTGGATTACTTCGGACGTGCTGATTACCAAGTAAAGATCCGTGGATTTCGGATCGAATTAGGAGAGATTGAGGCTGTATTTGCAAGACATCCTAACGTGACACAGGTCGCGGTGGTCGTTCGAGAAGACCAGCCAGGGGATAAGCGTCTGGTTGCTTATATCGTACCTGTCTCGGATGTTAGCTTAGAGTCGGCAGAACTCCGAAGGTATGTTGCTAGCAGTCTGCCTGATTACATGGTTCCGTCCACTTTCGTAGTGGTCGCTGATTTACCATTGACATCGAACGGCAAGCTTGATCGTAAGGCGTTGCCTGCACCAGATCTCACCATAGCAGTTACAGGGCGGGGACCTAGAACTCCACAAGAAGAGATTGTATGCGATTTATTTGCCGAAGTTCTTGGTTTGTCACGAGTCGGTATTGATGACGGATTCTTCGATCTTGGTGGTCATTCCCTTCTTGCAGTTCGTCTTATGAGTCGTATTCGTGAAGCTCTTGGTGTCGAACTTAGTATTGGTAACCTCTTCGAGGCTCCAAACGTTGCGGGTCTAGTTGAGCGACTCGAATTGGGTAACAGCCAAGGGAGTCAAGGGGCATTGAATGTGTTGCTACCGCTTAGAACCAAGGGAGAGAATATCCCATTGTTTTGCGTGCATCCTGCGGGTGGACTCAGTTGGTGTTATGCGGGGCTGATGAAGTCACTGGGAACAGATTATCCGATCTATGGATTACAGGCTCGTGGTATCGGTCAATCGGAGGATCTGCCTAACACATTGGAGGAAATGGCAGCAGATTATATTCATCACATCCGCTCGGTGCAACCGACAGGCCCTTACCATTTGCTAGGTTGGTCACTCGGAGGTAATGTCGCGCAGGCTATAGCTGTCCAGCTTCAAAATGAAGATGAAGTGATTTCACTTCTTGTGATGCTAGATGCTTATCCGAGTCACTTCTTGCCTCTAAGGGGTGGTCCTGACGAGCAGGAAGCGTTAATTGCTCTACTGGCCTTGGGCGGTTACGACCCAGATAGTATGGGAGACAAACCACTAGATATGAACAGCGCAATTGAAATCCTTCGTAGTGACGGTAGTGCATTAGCGAGCCTTGAGGAGTCAACCATTCTAAATCTTAAAGAGACATACGTGAATTCGGTTCGCATTTTGGGGAGTTTCGTTCCGAAACGATATCATGGGGATCTGCTGTTCTTCAGATCCACTGTCATACCAGACTGGTTCGATCCGATCGCTCCGGAAACTTGGAACCCTTATATCGATGGACAGATCGAGCAGTATGATATTGATTGTCGACACAAGGATCTGTGTCAGCCGGAACCACTTGCTGAAATTGGGCGTGTACTCGTAGCTAAGCTAAACGGAATGAAAAGTTCCGATACACAATTGCATAGGAGGGAAATAATCTATGACCAATCCTTTTGAGAACACCGACGGCATTTACGTAGTACTAGTGAATGACGAAGGCCAGTATTCACTGTGGCCTGCCTTTGCCCAGATTCCAGCTGGATGGATCGTTGTCTATGAACAAGACAGTCGTCAGGGGTGTCTAGACCACATCAACTCGCAATGGACTGATATGCGACCAAAGAGCTTACTATAGTAGAGTGTGTTGAAGGCGAGTGTCGATGGATGTCTGATATAAACCTAAGGAAGTTGCGATAAGAACTCCATATAATATTACACATTGTATCTATGTAAAAAGAATGGATAGAGAATCAGATGTTATCTGAAGACTCTATCCATTCTTCTTTCTTGATTTACAATTACATTTTGAATTGGTAATCTTCGGAGAAAATATTGTCTTAGGCACGGAATCATTTCTATCATAAATAAGAAAATGGACGACGAGGTCGTTTATTCTTGTCTTTATAAATTCCTTAGAAGTTCTTGTTACGATGGTTGAGCAGTAAAAGAGAACGATTCAATGGTTTAGAAGGAGGAAAACGATTAATGAATGCAACCAAGAATACAACCAAACGATTTACAGGCGTTATGGCAGTGGGGCTGGCAATTTCTCTATTATTGTCGCCGGTAAATGTCTCTGCGACCTCGCAAAAGAACACAGAACTCAAACAGAATATTCAAGAAATTAAATCTCTAACTTCAGAGGATTACAAGGATTTAGCGTTTCTAAAACCTATACTGAAGGATAAAACCGTCGTTAGTCTCGGTGAGAACTTCCATCGCGTCGCAGAATACAGTAGTATCAAAACAAGGCTGATCAAATATTTGCATGAAGAGCTTGATTTTGATGTTATTGCTTTTGAGTCGGGGCTTGGCGATTCCTTCGCTACCTATGAAAATGCCGGGTCTTTGACTTCTAAAGAAATGATGGAGCGCTCTATTTTTCCAATATGGCATTCCAAAGAGACGCTTGGTTTGTTCGATTATATTAAGAAGCAGCATAAGTCGGACAAGCCCTTGTACCTTGCGGGCTATGATATGCAGTTTACATCGGGGCATTTAACGCAATTTATCGCGAATTGGATTTCAAAGGTAGATAAGGATCAGGGTCAGGATTATTTCCATTTTGAAATGCAAGGGATTACTGATTTCTATACCGTCATTAACAAATATGGCCTAGACTTCGATAATAACCCCCAAGCCAAGAAGGAAATTAAGAAAGTTAAGGATGAATACGAACCGAAATACAAGGCATTGATTCAGTTTATTCAAGATAACAAGGAACAGCTCACGGCGGCATATCCGAAAAATCCTCATATGGTTGATATCGCTGTGAAAACGCTGGGAGATCGCATCAAGTTTATCGAAATGGGGATGTACGGTACTAAGGAAAGTTATGAATTCAGAGATCGTATCATGGCTGATAACGTAGAGTGGTTAATGAAAGTGATGTATCCAGGCAAAAAAGTGATTTTATGGGCGCATAACGACCATCTTGCGAAGAACACTTCCAAAATCGCTACGAAAGAACAGGGAAAATGGATAAACAGCTTCACGAGCATGGGGGAACTGCTTCAGAAAAAGCTTAAAGATAAGGAATATGTGATCGGTCTGTATATGAATAGCGGAAAGGCGAGTACGATCTCGACTCAGAAGCTCTTCGATATCAAGCCTATGCCGAAGGGAAGCTTAGAACATCTGATCATGCAAAGCGGTTATAAGGTTGCATTCGCCGATTTATCCAAGCACAAGTCATCGAATAAAAATAACGCTTGGATGTTCAAGCCGATTTATGCTGCCGAAGACGGAATGACATCCGAGATCATTGCACCGATGTCGATGAGGTTTGTTCCTAAAGAACAGTATGACGGCATTATCGTCTTCGATAAAGTAAAGGAGCCGACTACGAAGTTCTAACAATGTAGCTCCCAATTGCTTGAGTCCCAAAGCTGCGTCAAAACTTCTTCTTTCAAATGATACGATGAGGATAAATAGAGCGAAAAGTAATATTTTACGGCAATCGATTCGCTTTGATATGTGGGAACAGCGCAGAATCGGACAGTTCAGCTGAGTTCGGACCCTACGTCGGCTTAGCGATATGAAGTAAGGGCTACATCCGCAAGTTTAATCCCTCCCCCTGAAGTGGACACGTACAGCAATCAACTGTATGTTTCACTTCAGGGGGATTTTTAGCACGCAAGCAGGTAAAATGAATTTTATAGATGGGAAGACCAGAAAGGATACAGGCGAGATGAGAGAAAAGATATTGATTGCCGACGATGAGAAGGAAATCGTAGAGTTTATGCGCGATGCGCTGCAGGATGAAGGTTACGAGGTGCGGGTTGCTTATGACGGCAAGGAAGTGTTCGATAGACTCGGAGAAAAACCCGATCTGATCATTCTTGATATTATGATGCCTTATCTGGATGGGTTCGAAGTGTGTCAAGCCATACGAAATCGGGTAACATGCCCTATTTTGTTCTTAAGCGCACGTTCCGACGAAGTAGATCGTATTCGGGGACTCGCTGTTGGCGGAGATGACTATATCGTCAAACCTTTCAGCATGAAAGAATTGAAAGCGAGAATTCAGGCACATCTCCGTCGTGAGCAAAGGAACCACTTCGAACATCAGCCTAAGCTGCTGCATCACGGCGATCTCACGATCGACCTGGATAGCCTACAGTTATTTTATCAGAACATTCTTATTCCTCTGACCCATCGGGAATTCGAATTGTTTCGGCTTCTCTTTATGCATCCCAATCAAGTATTCTCCCGGGAACAAATTTATGAAAAAATATGGGGATACGATGCGGAGGGCGACTCGGCCACTATCACAGAACATATCAAAAACATTCGGGCGAAGCTGGCGTCGGCTGCACCTGAGATGACATTTGTTGCTACGGTATGGGGGGTAGGATACAAATTCGAAAGAAAGTGAAGACAAGCAGACGACCGCTGCGCAGGCAGTTTATGAGTGCATTTGCCCTCGTTTTATTTTTTAGTCTTTTATGTTCGGCGTTGGTGTGGGGCAGTACGCTCTATATTTCGATAAACCAGACGGACAAGAGCATTTTCCCAGCCAATTATTACGAACAGAAAATCCCTCGGATTCTAAATTATGTGGATAAGCAAAAAGACACCTTGTTATCTCCTCATATGCAGGAAGCGCTGGAACGGGTCATTCCGACGAAAGGCATCCAATATCAAATCATTAATCTTAAGGGACAAATTGTCTACGGTTGGAAGGGGCAATCATTTGTCAAGAACCCAGAAGATGTGCCCAGCAAGCTAAACACAATTGAAAAACAGGGCGGGAAATATATCAAGTTCTATCCCATTCTCAATTCTCAAAAACAGCTTAAAGGCATGCTTGTTCTGCGATACAGCTTAAGTGTGTCTTCCAATAACCCTGGAAAGTGGCTGCTTGTTGTTCTCATATTGAGTAGTTTGATTGCGCCGTTCCTTTTTATCGTCTTGTTTGCATTTATTTTCGCGAGAAGATTAGGAAAAAGACTTGAACCGTCTATCGCCCGGATTATCGGGGGAGCGAGACGGATTCAACAGAACGATCTGAATTTCTCCGTAGCGGGAGCGTGCGGTTCTAAGGAGCTGACAGAGCTCGCGGATGCCTTTGAAGAGATGAGGAAAGCGCTGGAGCAATCATTGATGCGAGAATGGAATCTGGAACAGGAAAGACGCGATATGATTGCAGCCATCGCGCATGATCTGCGGACACCGCTTACGATCATTCAGGGACATGCAGATAATTTGATCGAGAGCGGTGCGCGCCATCCGGAACGGCTGGAAAAATACTTGTTAACCATCAGGAATAACACACAGCGTGCCGACAAGCTGCTGACGGAACTGTTGTTTTTGAATAAAATTGACACGCCCGATTATGTCCTTTGTTTTGCACCAACGGATTTGCTTGCCTTTTGTGAGCGAAAAAAAGAAGAATATGAGTTGTTATGCCGAGAGAAGGGGATTACCCTCCGTTTCCCGTATGAAAATTGGCATCGCAATCAGGAGCTTCAGCTTCTTCTGGATGCAGCCCGATTGGAACAAGTATTCGATAACGTTATCACAAACAGCTTAAGATTTACGCCAGCCGAAGGAGTAATCGAGTGGGCGATACACGCAGAAGAGAATGAGATTACTTTTGAAATGAAGGATACGGGGCCGGGCTTCAGCGATCTAGATCTGCGGCGTATGTTCGATAAATTCTACTCTGGTGATACATCGCGGTCTCAGGAAACAGGTCATTCCGGGCTTGGCTTGTATACGGCAAAGGTGCTGGCGCAGAAGCACGGCGGGACGATCGCAGCTGGAAACCGTTCCGAAGGCGGAGCATGGGTGAGAATAACTATGCCATGTGATTTGGCGACTTTCCCTGTTCTTGCTCGTACTCTACCGTAAATCGTAATACTTGGTAAATTATCATGTCCATTAGTTTTAAAAATAGACTGCCACTTGGCAGCCCTCACGGTATTGAACTATAGTTTCCAGTTAGTTTAAGGTCGCACGAAAGTGAAGCTCAATTAAAGTAGATATTTCTTCAATTGTTCTTTCATTGTTCACTTCTATAATAGTCATTCCTAAGGATTTTGCTTCATCTCTTATTTGGGCGTCAATCAACATATCCCTTTTAAGTAAATTTTCTTTTGCCAATAGCTCCATTTCTTTTGAAGTAAATAAGCCGCATAATTTATTTCTTTTGGCTGAAGAAGTCTTTTTGAATTCAATGGTTGAAACTAACCAAATTGCTTGTTGAGGATTTGAAATATAGGGTGACACGAGTTGAGGGGTTAGACCAAATCCTTCTGCAAGGGTTACCTTATGTATATCAAGAGTAGATAAATCCCGAATCACCAAGGGGAATCTACTTTTGAAAGATTGATTGGCTCGTTCTAGTAACAATTCTGGCGTAGTATTAACCCAACTGTTCTCTATGGATGAAGAATGTATAACACCAGCTACTGTTGAGTGCTTGGCTAATTCATCATGATGCTGATCTTCAAGTAAGTCATAGTCATAAAATTGTAGATCGTATTTCCGCAACAGATTTTTAGCAATTGTTGATTTACCTGAATCAGGAGAACCACCAATCCAAATAATATTCGAGTTCGAAGTTTTCATATACGCACCAATCCCCTTAATGATTTTTCTCTAAAAACCCATCTCTAATAATTCAATACAGTTTCACGGTATCCTGCCGTTAACTTGCTTAACAATCCGTCGTTTAGGAATTTTTAAGGAAGGGATAGAATCATCTAGGGCTATTCCCTGTATTTGGACTTTGTAATAGAATGAGACTGTAAGACGATAAAACCCTAAAGCATAGGGAGAACTAAGGGGATTGGATGAAAAAAATAATAGTAATTTTTATGGCTTTAATTCTTGTTGTGGCGACTTCTTCCTCCGTTTACGCACATTCAGGTAGATTAGATAAACAGGGAGGGCATAAATGTTCAGCTAAATCGAAGCAAAAGGGGCTGTGCACCGGCTACCACTACCATAAGAAAAGATAGACCATAATAAAAGGATACGACTCCAACATTGTAATTACATAATAGAAGAGTAGGAGATAGCCATGCTACAGGAAGAGTTCGATATTTACAATGAACAAATGATAAAGATAGGTATAGCAAGTAGACAACATGCACATGCTCAGGGGTTGTGGCATCAAACGTTTCATTGTTGGGTCGTTACAACATCTGCAGAAGGAGTTAGTTTACTCTTCCAGTTACGTCATCCAGACAAAGATACATTTCCTAATCTGTTGGATATTTCTTGTGCAGGACACCTCACGACAGGTGAATATCCCGAGGATGGACTGCGTGAATTACAAGAAGAATTGGGCATTGAAGCTACATTTAGCGAGCTCTACCCATGCGGCATTTTTAAGGAAGAGAATATTATAACAGAGAACCTTATAGACCGGGAGTTTTGTCATGTCTTTTTGTATAAAAGCAACCAAGCCCTAAGAGATTATAAGTTTCAGAGAAGCGAGATATCGGGACTCTTTTTCATTGAATTAGAGCATTTTAAGCAGCTTATCCATGGAGATAGAGAGTCTTTACTTGCACAAGGAAGCGTCATGAACGATGACATTGGAGAGGTGATTCACGATAGTAGAAGAGTGAGCCGAACTGATTTCGTGCCTCACCATCAGGCATATTATGATTTGATATTTAGTAAGATTGAGAGCTTAATCTCCAATTTCGACGGATTGTGATGTTATCTCTAAGCATAAAAATATTTTGTGAGTAATGATCTTGGAACCTTTTGTCTATGGTATGACAATTCATGTGCTCTATTTATGTTCTGCAACTTATTAATGCATAGAATCGTATTACAAAATACCGGAGGTAGGTAGTGACATGTACCGCGGTAATCCAACTTCACTATAAATAATGAATGACGAACAGTTTTATACAAATATAACTAACATCACGGAGGTTGAACAATGGGACTATTTTCTTTCTTAAAGGGTCAATTTATCGAGGTCATCGAATGGACGGATAGCAACGGTTCGATGGTTTATCGCTTTCCCGTTTATGATAATGCCATCAAGATGGGAGCTAAACTGGTCGTTCGCGAATCGCAAGCGGCGATATTCGTTAATGAGGGACAAATCGCTGACGTATATGGTCCAGGAACTTATACATTAAGTACGCAAAACATGCCGTTACTGACGGCTTTGAAATCTTGGCCGTACGCCTTTAATTCTCCTTTTAAAGCAGATGTGTACTTTGTCAGCACCGCTAATTTCACCAATTTAAAATGGGGAACGACTAACCCGGTTATTATGCGCGATTCCGAGTTTGGCATGGTTCGGCTAAGGGGCTTCGGAACCTACTCGATACGGGTAGGGGAATCCGCTGTATTCCTTAAGGAATTATTTGGGACGAGTAGTAATTTTACAACAGAACAAATCTCAGGTCATTTAAAATCAATTATCACAACTAGTATCAGTGACCTAATCAGTGAATCTCATATCCCGGTCATGGATCTGTCCTCGTCTTACGAGGAATTAAGTTCAAGTGCGATGGAACGTTTACAGCCTCATTTGCAGTCTATGGGACTTATCCTGTCGTCATTAATGATCGAGAATCTGTCGTTGCCGCAGGAAGTTGAGCAGATGATAGATCGCAAATCATCGATGAACATCGCTGGTAATATTGATCACTATATGAAGTATCAGACTGCGGAAGCTATTCGCGAGGCAGCTAACAATCCCGAGTCAGGAGCGGCAGGTGCGGGTGCAGGTCTCGGAGCTGGAATGGCGATGGGGCAGATGATGAGCCAAATGATGAACCGATCTACCGAACCTGGGTCAGAGGGTAGTGTAGACAGCCGGAACGAGGGAGGTACACGTTCAAGCGTAGGAAAGAAATTCTGTACAGAGTGTGGCGAGTCATTGGAGGCAAGTGCGAAGTTCTGCTCTGGCTGCGGCACAAAGTGTAGGGGATGACGATGGAGGATATAGCGCAAAGGTCTCCACTCACTTTCCCTTGCTCTGGCTGCGGGGGGCCCATGCTCTTTGATTCTGAAGTACAGAATTTGAAATGCCAATACTGTGGTAATGAGCAAGAAATTGAAGATTCGATGGAAATTCCAACTGAGCACGATCTCGATCTATCAGACATAGATGATGACATGGGACAGACGGATTGGGGGTTCCAGCAGCAGACGATCCACTGCGAAAACTGTGGAGGGGAAGGTCTTATTCCTAAACTTGAGACGGCGACTTTATGTGTCTTTTGCGGTTCGCCAAAGGTGCTTGTGCAGGAGGATACAACCAGTATTCGACCAGAGACAATCATTCCGTTCCGGATGTCCTTGGATAAGGCATTGACTTCCTTTAAATCGTGGAAAAAAAAGCGTTGGTTTGTTCCTAATGCTTTAAAGAAGGAGGAGCTCGTGTCTCGTCTAACGGGTATCTATATCCCCTACTGGACCTTTGATTCGATGACGTCATCATCTTATAGTGCGGAAAGAGGGGATTATCACTATCGTAATGAAACGAGAACTCGAGTCGTCGATGGGAAAACAGAAACCTACACGGAGCGGGTCAGGTATACAGTGTGGCATTCGGTAGATGGACATTATAAGGACGTGTTCGACGATATTCTGATTCTTGCGTCCAAAAGATATGACAAAGCGTTGCTTAAGAAAATTGGCGGTTTCGATCTGAATCAGCTGAAAGAATATAAACCGGAATATTTGAGTGGTTTCATTGCGGAGAGATATTCGGTCACTCGTCAGGAAGGGTGGCAGATAGCAAGCGAGAAGATCGATAATTCGCTTCATGGGAGCATTACTGGAGCAATTGGAGGGGATGAAGTTAGGAGACTTAGAGTCCGAACAAATTATTACGATCGTACATACAAACACCTATTGGTCCCTATATGGAACGCAAATTATATTTACCGTGGAAAAACTTACCACTACATGGTGAATGGACAGACAGGGCTAGTATCAGGTGAAGTTCCACGTAGCCCGTGGAAGATCACATTGTTCGTGTTGTTCTGGGTGATTGTATTAGCGGTACCACTCTATTTTTCCACACGATGAATAGTTGATTCATTATTCTTAAACCCTTCGAAGTACGGATGTCTTTTTTCCCTTCTGAGTGAATTAGTGATATCATTTGATGATATAAGGGAACCCATAGAGGGTATCCTTGCACTTAGCGAATTGCACTCATACTAGATATATTTGAAGGGACGTATAATGATGAACTATAAAATGATCGTACTTGATTTAGATGATACGTTACTGCGGGATGATCTTACAATCTCATCACGAACCAAGCAAGCATTAATGGACGCGCAAGAGGCAGGGGTTAAAGTTGTCCTCGCATCAGGTCGTCCCACTTTTGCAATGACGCATATTGCTAAGGAATTGGAGCTTGAGAAATATGGAAGTTTTATTCTATCTTTTAATGGGGCCAAAATTACAAACTGTGCAACCAATGAACAATTGTTCAGCAGCACACTATCACCCGCAACGGTACATGAGCTATACAATATTAGTAGACAAGAAGAAGTAGGGATCCACACTTATGTCGGGGATGATATCGTAACGCCAGCAAATAATGAGTATACCGATATCGAAGGTGAAATTACGGGAATGCCCATTGTAGAAGCAGAACATTTTGCTGAAGCGATCCAAGAGCCAGTTGTAAAGGTGATAATGGTAGCAGCAGCTGAAAAACTAGTTGACTTAGAAAAAAAACTGCAACAACAACTCCAAGGTAAATTAAATGTAGTACGTTCTAAGCCATTTTTCTTAGAATTTACGGAAGCTGGCGTAGACAAAGGAACAAGCTTACATCATCTTATTCAGAAACTAGATATTGAGCAGGGAGAGGTTATTGCTATGGGAGATAGCTACAATGACCTTGCCATGATTAAATTTGCCGGACTTGGTGTGGCCATGGGAAATGCGCCTGATGATATTAAAGAAATCGCTAACTATGTAACAGATACGAATATGGAAGATGGCGTGGCGAAAGTAGTTGAAACGTTTATTTTAAATACAATTGTACAAACCAAATAAACTCTTATGATGAGGTTAGCCTGCTGGGTGGGTTAACCTTATTTTTCTGAAAAGATTGGAGGAAATTATGAACGCACCTCAGTATGAAATTAAAAATCCTCAATCCGCAAGGACATTGATATCCATATGCTTCTCAATGAGTTTATTTTTATTTCTTTTACTACATAATACCGCTGATAAACATCTGATATTATATTCCGTTGAAGTCTTATTTTTAGTTTTTTGTTTTGTTACGATCGTAATCATAATAATGAGAATGTTTAAAAAGCCGTCTAAGTTACAATTTGCTTCGGAATGTTTAATTGTAAAAGGCACAACATTAGAAGCTACAGCTATAAAATCAATCCTAATCCAAGGATATTTCAAGCCTGTTATTGGGATCAAGCCATCTGGTAAGTTACTAGTTCCAATGCGCTTATGTTTTAGATTTAATGAGAATGAGGATAAAGCGATACTTGAATTAAAGCAGTGGGCAGAAAGAAATCAGGTGAAGATTTATAATAAGAGCTTTATTAGATGGATGTAGAAGCGAGGAGATGCTTGAATTAGGGGCACAACAATACTGATGATAATGAATGATATGAATACTTATGAATGTATTCAAAGGATCTTTAATTACATAACTTTAATTCAAAAAAGTAGAGGAAGTGATTCTAATATTACCCTATATAGTACTCATTGTAACGGTTATACTGTCATTATTTATTGTGTATAAAAGCTACATTTCAAAGAAAAAAGCTGGAGATATTTTATTCAAAGGGAATGCTAAATTTAAAAAGGGCCTTGTCTGGACGACTACAGGTTTGTGTTTAGTATATTTCTTTCTTGAAGTAGGATGGTTTAGATATGTCATACTTTTATTCATTGCTCTGTTACCTGTCTTGACTGATAAATTTTATGTCGGCAAACATGGAATTAAGATAGGGTTAATATTTATTCCTAAAGAGGATGTTTCTCATTATTCTCAGGTTGAGGATAGTAACGAGATCCATATGTATGTAAAAGGCATCGATGATAAGTTGGTATTGAGTCCTGAACTAGGCTATAGGAGCAAGAGGTTAAAGGAAATTATGGATACATACTTGGAATCCTAGTCATGCATGGATTTATATTATGTTAGATAACAAGAGCAGAAATGAGTACATTCGCTTACGATTTTAGAGAGTAATCCATTAACCTATCGAAATATATATGGCTCATTTGTAGAATATAACCCCAAAATCAGTGTATAATTACAGTCTAAGGGGACGATAACGATGATGTCGGAGCAAATTCATATAATTAAGCGAAAAATGTTCGATCAGGGTTATAAGCTAACACCACAACGGGCGGCGATCATTCGTGTTCTACTGGATCATTCAGATATTCCAATAAGCGCTGAAGATATTTTTATGGTATTCAAAGGCAAGTTACATAAGATGGGGCTCGCGACGGTATATAGAACATTAGAGCTTTTTTGTGAAATGAATATTATACACAAAGTGAATGTTGAAGCGGGGATGGCTCGTTACACGATGAGCAATATCCAGAATGATTCGTATAGTCATGAACAATTGATTTGTACTGCATGTGGGAGGAAGAAAAAAGTGAAGGTAGATTGGGTGAAACCATTAGAAAAGAGGATTGAGAGTGAGCTAGGATTCACCATTACAGATTATCAACTCGATATTATGGGGCTTTTTACTACTTGCTCAGGCAAAGGATGTATCAAGAAAAAAGTGTCTACACCTTCGAGACTAAGCGTTCCATCATTGTGATGGCAAATCTCATGGTGTGAGAGAATGAAGAAAAGTACAATGATCTAGATATTGGAAATTTTAACTTCACATGATCGAGGAACTAGTAATAACAATGGTGAGTAAAAGCATAGAATATGACAAGCAGTCGATCCGAGTTTATCCGGATTGAGCTGCTTTTTTATTGTTTATATGTGTCCGAGATTAGCAATGAATAGGAGATGGAAAGATGATTGATATTGTCAGAGACTAATATGATACATGACTTATATAGTTCAAGAGATTAATCGGTCATTGTGAGAATCTCTGCTTGAATAGAGCGGCCACAAAGTCACTGTCACCTTGCCAATCACAACGCCGACATGTAATTAGATTCATATTGTATCATTCGGTTTGTCTAAACGCTGTCCCCGTATTCTTCATGTTACGGCATCATGTGCAAGCTTCCTTGCCCTTGCATGTGACGTCGTAGCATTTTTTTTTCTTGTTCATACTCCGTTCATATTGTCGTCACAGGGAGTACATCTTCGTCGTATAAGCTTTCCTTAACGGCTCGTTAAGGCATCCGGAATAAACCGATGAGGACAGGAGAAGATACGAGTGGAACAAAGAGAGATAAGGAAAAGGAGGGTAGGCACGAGTACAGGTAGAAAACGAGCTTCAATTGTCGTTCTAACCCTCGTGCTAACGATGCTTGCTCCAATGTCTGCAATGGCCGCAACGGCTACCAATAACAGCAATAAACTTACTTTTGATGCGACTAAGAAAATAGCTACTGAGAAAGCCAAGCTGCTAACAGAAACTTACGGCACTACAAGTCTGCAATATGCACTCATCGATGATGGAGAGATTGTCATCTCAGGGCATGCTGGCAAAAACGACACAAAGGACAATATACCTCTTACTTCAAATACGATATATGGCATAGGTTCAACGAGCAAAATGGTGCTCACGGCGGCTGTTATGAAGCTTGTAGACGAGGGCAAGGTAGATTTGGATTTGCCCGTTGTGAAATATATACCTGATTTTAAGATGAAAGACAACCGTTACAAACAGATTACACCACGCATGCTACTGAATCATTCCTCCGGTCTTCTTGGAACCTCGGGCAGTAATGTATTCTTGTATGAGGATAATGATACTTATGCACACGATACTTTGTTAGAGCAATTGGCGACTCAAAACTTAAAGGCAGATCCAGGAGCGTTCTCGGTATATTGTAACGATGGTTTTACGCTAGCTGAGATTCTGGTAGAGAGAGTTAGCGGTATGGGCTTTACAGCATTTATACACAAGTATTTGACAGAGCCTCTGGAAATGAACCATACGAGAACACCGCAGGATGTTGTGGATCCAGCGAAACTGGCCGCGATCTATTCCCCTGCTTATAAGGGACAACTCCCAAGAGAGACTACTAACATCATTGCAACTGGCGGCATTTCCTCAACAGCTGAAGATCTCGTTAAATTCTCACAAATCTTCACGGGACAGGTCGATGATATTCTTTCTAGTAAATCGGTAGAAGCTATGGCACAAGAAGAGTATAAAAGAGGCATGTGGCCGGAGGAAGCTGATCCGTCCTTCATCGCATACGGGCTAGGCTGGGATAGTGTGCGCTTGTTCCCATTCAACGAATACGGCATCAAGGCACTTACGAAAGGTGGAGATACGATGTCCTATCATTCATCGTTAGTCGTGCTCCCAGAACACAACATGGCTGCGGCTGTACTCTCTTCAGGTGGTGATAGCGCAACAGATCAATTGATAGCAAATGAACTGCTGCTTAGCGCGCTGCAAGAGAAGGGTGTTATTAAAGAACGGAAGCCGGAGAAGTTGCATGGCATGCCTATAAAGGCAGATATGCCGCAGGAAGTATCCCGGTATGCGGGTATTTATGGTGGTGGTTCAGGTAAGTTCATGAAGGTAGAAATGAATCCAGTGGGCGAATTGTCTGTATCCACGGTTACCGCTCCGAACAATCCTGTCCAAAAGTATACGTATACGGCAGATGGTTCTTTTGTGAACGATGCAGGCACAGAAAAGATAAAATTCGTTGTTGAGAAAAATGGGCGCACCTACTTATGGTCCAGCTTATATATAACCCTACCGGGGTTTCCACAAATGGCTGTCACAGGGTATAACGCTGAGAAGCTCGAAGCTAATGTATTATCCAAAGACGTAGCTGCCGCATGGAAGAAACGTGAAGGTAAAAAATATTACTTGGTGAGTGAGAAATATACATCGATGCTCTACCTCAAATCTTTATCAATTATATCCATTGATACCGTTAAAGAAGTTCCAGGATATATGTTAAGTAGTAAGATTATTGGAGCAAACAAAGCAGTTAACCAACTGCAAATCCCTAGCATGGCTGGTCGAGATACGATGGAAATCAATTTCTTTAAGAAGAATGGATTAGAGTATGTTACGGCAGCAGGTAGCGTATACGCTAGTGAGGAGCTTGTAAAACCGCTCTACTCTAGTAAAGGATCTTCGACAACGATCGAAGCTGACGGCTATGCCAAATGGTTTTCAGTGCCAGCGGCTGCCAAAGGAAAGGTCATGACGGTTAAGATGCCTTCGAATGGCTCCTTTGCTGTATATGATCAAGCAGGTATTTGTATTAACCACACCGTGGTCAGCGGTAAGAATCAGGTCTTATTATCGGAGAACGGTAGGATCGTATTTGCAGGAGAAGTTGGCTCCAAATTTGAAATTTCATTAAAAAAATAAATACGGGCTTGTCTAAGAGGCTGTCCCTAAGGTCATTACTGATCTTATGGGACAGCACTTTTTTTTGTGCGGCCATAAAGAGTAACATCAAGATGATGGATCAAAGATTGAACGAACAATGAAAGCAACCTTACCCACGGCGAAATGGTTCGCGGTCTCTTCCACACTCGTTGCCAGGTTCGCACAATAAACCGCAAGGGATTACAGCGGAAGCTTACATATACGAATTACCGCAATATGGGAATTATATAGAACATTTACTTATCGTAGCCAAAAAAATAAGGTGACACAGTATTGTTAGGTCGCGCTATGTAGGGTAAAGATGTTATTATTAATGATTGAGAGGTTGATGTATTTAGGGGGTGTAGGTCATACGTTTTAAAGATGTATTTTCAATAATAGGACCCGCAATGATTGGTCCTTCGAGTTCTCATACAGCAGGTGCTGTAAGATTGGGGAGAATGGCTAGGGCTGTACTTGAGGCTACCCCGGATCGTGCAGAAATAGTATTCTACGGATCGTTTGCTGACACGTATAAAGGTCACGGAACAGATTTAGCGACTACTGCAGGCTTGCTTGGTTATGAAACAGATGATCCACGAATTCCCCATGCCATTGAGCATGCAGAAGCAGGTGGAATGTCGCTTACTCTTTCCATAGGCAGAGAAGCGGCGGTGCATCCTAACACGGTAGAATTTCGAATTGGATATGGTGAGCGTGAAGTACATCTTCGTGGAATTTCTGTAGGTGGGGGCAATATTAAGGTAGAGAGCGTCAATGGATTTGACGTTGCCTTCAGCGGTGCATATCCGACATTGTTAGTATATCATGCTGACCGTGAAGGCATTATTGCTGAAATGACAACACTTCTTACAGATTATGATGTGAACATTGGTTGGATGAAGTTGGATCGCAAGAGCAGGCGGGAAGAAGCACTGACGGTTTTTGAATCAGACAGTGGCTATTCGCCAGCACTTTTGGCTCAAATAAGGTTAATCCCCGAAGTACGAAGAGTAACCGTGATTGACAGAACGGAGTGAACAGATGAGGTTTGAGACATTAAAGCAACTTGCGTCCCTATGTAATAATGAAGAACGAACCATTGGACAAATGATGATGAAAGAGCAGAGCGCTGAATCAGGTCAGGATCCAGAAGATGAGTGGAAAGCAATGAGTCGCTATTATGAGATTATGAAAGAGGCGGTCCATAAAGGATTGACAGAATCCACGCTTTCTCGCAGTGGACTTACGGGTATGGATGCTCAGAGAATGGCTAGTTATCGGAATGGGAAAGATGGAAGTCTACTGGGGGAGGAATCCTCACGAGCGATGACCTATGCGCTTTCTGTCTCTGAAGTGAATGCTTCAATGGGCCGTATTATTGCAACACCAACGGCGGGTTCATGTGGTATTATTCCGGGGACATTTGTCAGTGTTCAAGAGAGATTCGGCTATAGCGATGACCGGATGGTAGAAGCGTTATTCTGCGCCGGAGCCATTGGTTTCGTTATTGCGAATAATTCTTTTATCTCGGGTGCTGAAGGGGGTTGTCAGGCTGAGGTTGGATCTGCCATTGGGATGGCTGCTGGAGCATTGACGGAGTTGCAGGGAGGTACGCCGGATCAAGCAATTCATGCGGTGGGGTTAGCCCTTAAGAATACACTTGGACTTATTTGTGATCCCGTCGCGGGACTCGTGGAAATTCCGTGTATTGTCCGTAATGGTTTCGGCGCTGTAACGGCATTAGCAGCAGCGGATATGGCACTTGCAGGGGTGCGCAGTGTTATTCCATCAGATGAGGTTATACAGGTCATGCTTGAGGTAGGTGGAGCTATGCCAGATAAGCACCGAGAGACGGCTAAGGGTGGCCTAGCTACAACACCTACAGGAAAACAGTTGATGAAAGATCTCTATGGTTCAACCTCCGAAGAAGCTAATAATGAGGAATCAGAAGCTACTTAAATTAGACAAAACATGTTATTCCTTATCAAAGGAGCAGGAACGAGGAAATATAAAATTTGGGTTTGGAAGACGATTCCACAATTTTACGTAGCGTAAAGGCTGGAATTGTACCGGAGGATTATACATGAATTCACACATAGATATTATTGAACGTGCGGAAAAGTTTGTTAAAGAACAACTGCAAAATGACCCTAGTGGTCACGATTGGTGGCATATACATCGTGTAAGAGTGATGGCATTAAGAATGGCTAAGAAGGAAGGAGGCAATGAATTTATATGTGAACTTGCCTCATTATTGCATGACGTAGCTGATGAGAAGCTTAATCTATCAAAAGAAGCAGGAATGAACAAGGTGATGGATTGGCTTAATGAGTATGTAACGGACATTGAGATCAGGGAGCAAGTTCTACTCATTATTTCCACAATGTCTTATAATGGAGGTCATAATCCCCCCATGAATACAATCGAAGGGCAGATTGTACAAGATGCAGATCGATTGGATGCCTTGGGAGCTATTGGTATCGCACGTACGTTTGCTTATGGAGGATCGAAGGGACGACTCATGCACATTCCTGAAAGCACGCCCAGGGGTGTCATGTCACAAGAGGAGTATAGGAGTAGCGAGGGTACAGCAATTCATCATTTTTATGAGAAATTATTTAAGTTGAAGGACTTAATGAATACAGAGTATGGCAAATTAATAGCAAGGCAGAGGCATGAATATATGAAGGAATATGTGGAGCAGTTTTATGCTGAATGGGATGCTAAAGACGATGCTTGGAATGGAGAACAACAATGATACGTTCATATCATAGTGGAGAGATTGATTATGTTATTGAAGCACATATTAGAATTTTCGGTGAGGAATATAAGTACGATCATTCATTTGGGATTTTTATTAGCGATACTTTAAATGAATTTGAGAAGAGATGTGACCCCAAACAAGAACATTTATGGATATTGGAAGTATCGGGATCACCCGCAGGGTCTATTGGTATTGTTAAGGTGGATAAGGATATTGCGCAATTAAGGTGGTTTCTAGTAGAACCCTCTACAAGAAAGGGTGGGTATGGTAAGCAGTTAATACAGAAGGCTATCGATTTCAGTATCGAGCACGGCTATTCAACCATTATATTATGGACGAATAGTAGCTTAGTAGGAGCCAGAAGGTTATATGATTCATGCGGTTTTAAACTATCTGAGACTAGAACGCAGATTCTATCTGGGCAAGAGCTTGTGGAAGAGAAATGGGAGTTGAAAATATGATTGAGATAAAAGAAGTAACTATAATGGAGCCCTTATTATAAGAATTATCAAATCTACTCATTAGTATGGTTGAGGATGGAGCATCCATCGGATCTTACCTCCATTAAGTGAGAAGGATGCTTATAGGGTGCTCTCCCTCAGGGCAGGTTTTAAAGTAAACAGATTTCATGTCGAATACTATACATCGGGAGTGCTCCTTTCAATCTCGGTGTTTTGTGTGGTAACTTTACACTTCGAGATTTGGGGAAGCACTCCTTTTTTTACTATCCTAAAAGCTCAGTCAGAGTAAGTATTGGAATTATGAAATTTATTCAAATTTAAGACTTCGCCCGAACTGGGGCATTAAGGAAGCAGTATTAATTAACTACAAGGAGTGTATTGGTATCAGAGGCCCAGCCTAGATACGTATTGCCGCTGTAATGGTAAGTTTCAACGCCAACGAGCAGTGATTTTCCTTTCGGAATTGAGGCTTGAACGCTAGCTGGGATAGAGTACCAAGCATTTGATAAACCAGCATTCGTATAGATGGGACCTGAGTTCCAAGAGAAGGTGCCATCGTACGAGCCAATAAAGAGTTGAGCAGCTTTAGCATCCGAGCGTTGAGTCCAATAGATAGCGCCTGGAGGACCTCCTACGTAACCCTCATTAGGATAACTAACAGTGGTTCCCCCAACGTCGCTGATCGCGTATACTGGAACCGAAGCACTTACAACCAGCACCAAGAACAATAGAAAAGCAGACAGTATTCGCTTGTTAATAATAGCTTTCATAGAAAACCTCCTAGTCATTTTTACTTTTTATGTAGCAGTAACGTTGGCCAACATTTATCACTACCTACTCCAAATTATGCATGAGGCGCTAACGATATCACATAATTTATATGTTATTACATATTTTAACAATCATGATGCAACCGTGGTAGCATCAATAAAATCCTCTTGAAACGCTGTTGAACTAGACTTCTTGGGGTTGCCGGAACACTCGGGCTGGCTTTAAGATAATGTCACTGACCAGTATATAGAAAGCTCCCCCGTTATTACATTACGGAGGAGCTTTCTGTATACATATTATATAAAGAGATTGATTCCTGATTGATCTGCTTTGCCCAAGTAGTACCCAACTCCGCCAATTTGAACGTTATCAATGAGTTCTTCTCGTGTTATACCCATAATGTCCATAGACATTTGGCAGGCTACAATTTCTACACCTTGTTCGATAGCGGTCTCTATCAATTCTTCAAGAGATGATACGTTATTCTTACGCATAACACCTCGGATCATTTTGGAACCCATACCCATCATATTCATCTTGGACATTGATAATTTACGACTTCCACGTGGCATGATGGCACCGAACATTTTTCCAATAAAGGTTTTATCAACGGACACTTTGCTAGACTTACGAATGACATTGAGTCCCCAGAAAGTAAAGAAGAGCGTTACCTTCTTACCACTTGCAGCTGCGCCGTTAGCAATAATGAAGGCAGCAATAGCTTTATCTAAGTCACCGCTGAATACGACCATGGATGTACCTTCAGGACGTATTGTTGTTGGTTCCGGTGAAACTTGGTCTTTTGCTGACCCCTTAGAGAGATAGGCTTCAATCATACCCTGCGTAGTTTTATTAACTTCCAATATACGATTGGAAGACATCTGCGCCCATGCTTGTACATCTTCGTAGAAGCCTGGATCAGAAGCGGTCACCCGCAGAATGTCACCCTCTTGAAGTTGATCCATCTTTTTCTTGAGTTGAATAAGTGGACCGGGGCAACTTAGTCCACAGGCATCTAGCTCTACATTGGCTTGAATAACGGATTCTTTCGCTACTGCAATTTCCTGTTTGGGTTCAATGGTAACTGTTGTGACCGATGTGCCAGATGGTTTGACCATTTCTGATGAGGTAGGTCTATAGTTCGCCATTTGATAAGTTTTGTAGCCACCGGTAAGGTTACGAACCTTGAAGCCTTTTTGTGCTAAAATCCTAGAAGCTGTATATCCGCGCAATCCGACTTGACAGTAGACCCAAATTTCTTTGTGATGATCCAACTCATGCAGTCTTTCACGTAGTTCATCTACGGGAATAAGGATTGAATCTGGAATATGTCCGTTATCGTGCTCAATTTGGGTCCGAACATCTATAAGGACTGTATGTTCTTGATCACGTGTCTCTAAATCTTTGGGTACGACGACTTGAGTTGCTTCTTTTAATACATTCTCCGCCGTGTAGCCAGCCATGTTAACAGGATCTTTAGCTGAAGAATAGGGTGGAGCATAGGATAGCTCAAGTTCAGTCAGGTCTGTAACCGTTCCTCGGAAATGAATCACGGCTGCGATATCGTCAATCCTTTTATCCACCCCATCATAGCCGGTTGCTTGTGCTCCCAATATTGTACCTTCATCGTTAAACAAAAGTTTGATGGTAAGTGGACTAGCTCCGGGATAATAAGAGGCATGAGAGCTTGGATGTACATATATCATTTGATATGGAATACCTAAACGTTGTAGCGTTTTCTCATTATTTCCGGTTGTAGCCCCTGTGATGCCGAATACTTTAATGATCGAAGTCCCTTGTGTGCCTTTATAAGTCGTATTTAATCCACATACGTTATCTGCAGCAATTCTACCTTGTTTATTCGCAGGTCCAGCTAGTGGGATCGCCGTCTTATTTCCGTTGATATAATCCATGACTTCGATGGCATCTCCTACGGCATAGACGTTCTCTAGATTTGTTTCAAGCTTATCATTGACGATAATATGACCACGAGGGCCTAACTCTAGACCACTTTCCTGCAAGAATCCCGTATCTGGGGTTACTCCGATCGCTAGAATGACCATGTCACTGGTTAGAACTTTACCACTTGCTAGATAGACCTCAATATGTGTCTCAGTTTCTCGAAAGGATTGAACCCTTTCGGAGAACAATAGGTTAACATCGTGCTCTTTGAGCTCCTTGATCAGAACATTGGACATTTCGGCATCAAATGGGGCTAGTATTTGCGGACCTGCTTCGATTAGGGTTACATCTAAGCCAATTTCTTTAAGGTTCTCAGCCATTTCAACACCAATGAATCCTCCTCCGATCACGATAGCTGACTGAGTCATTTCATCTTGAACACGCTTCTTAATAGCATCTGTATCAGGGATATTACGAAGCTTATAAATTTTTGAGCTATCTATACCAGGTAAGTTGGGACGAGTAGGCTTAGCTCCGGGTGAGAGAATAACATAATCATAACTTTCTTCATACACGCCACGTTCTTTGCTGTGCACACTTACGGTTTTGTTCAGGGGATTAATGTTGGTAACTTCGCTTTCTGTTCGAACATCTATGTTGAAGCGTTTATGCATCGCTTCTGGAGTTTGTACGAGTAACTTAGACCGTTCTTTAATGGAATCTCCAATGTAGTAAGGCAATCCACAATTTGCAAAAGAAATATAGGGATCTCTTTCAAACATGACAATATGTGCTTCTTCATCTAGACGACGTAGGCGTGCTGCAGCGGAAGCCCCTCCAGCTACACCTCCAACGATCAAAATTTTCTTCTTGTTACTCATTCTCTATTTCCTCCCCAAAAAAAATGTATACGAGCTTCTTAACTCTTATGTCTGCAATGCTGTAGTTTACTTCAAGACCGTTACGGTCTGTTTCTACGATACCCATAGACCGAAGCTTCTGTAGATGCTGTGAAACAGTCGATTGTGGTAGATCTAAACACGCCTGCATATGTGAAACGTTACATTTCCCCTTGTCTAGTAATCCTCTTACAATGCACAGACGCACAGGGTGCGCCAAGGCTTTCAGGATATCAGAAACTTCATTGTAGTCTTTAAAATTGCTATTCATAGGATTCACCGCCCATATCTAGAATTGTTATATCGTAATATTACGATATAACAATAGTATAGTCAAATTTAGTTACTAACCGGATATATTAACTATCTATTATTAATGATAAATCATGTAAAATTCATATTATTTTCAGAAGTAGATTGAAATAATTATGAAAACTCTGTTAGTCTGAAAGAGCTCAAACCCTCTACAGACATAAAAAAGAATCGTTTAATTCATGAAGGGACTCTAAACATAATGAAAATCATTCAGATCATAGCGCAGGTCGGGCTATTATATTTGTTTTACTTGGCTGGCGATTATGTACAACAATGGCTTCACCTCCCGATTCCGGGAAGTATCGTAGGTCTGCTGCTCCTTTTTGTATTGCTTTTGTGCAAGATAGTTCCGATCAGGTGGATTGAGCATGGGTCAACAGCTGTGTTGTCATACCTTCCGTTGTTTTTTATTCCAGCGACTGCAGGAATTGTGAATCACTTAGGCATATTCAGCGGAAAAGGTCTGATGTTGATCGTTATCATCATCGTAAGTACGGCATTAACGATGGTAGCAGCGGCACATTCGAGTCAATGGCTAGCAGGGTGGAGCATGAGGAGTAAAAGGGATAGTAGAGAGAAGGGGAAGGAAATATAATGGTTTTGACTGCTACAGCGATTGTTCTGGTTAATGTAAGTATATATATTGTTATGTCTATGATGTACAGGCGTTTTCACGTTCCCATATTGATGCCAGCATTAACAGCGACATTGACAGTTGTTATTCTGCTGTTGTATTTTCGGATTCCCTATGAAACTTATATGATCGGTGGTCAATGGATTAACCAACTACTGGGACCCGCTGTCGTTTCTTTAGCCTTTCCTTTGTATAAGCAGCGTCACGTGTTGCGCCGAAATCTTACGGCTATTCTGGGAGGAACACTTACGGGTCTGTTTGTAGGGATGTTCGGCGGGATGCTGATGGCTGTTAGTATGGGATTTCCTAAATCCTATGTTCTTTCCTTATTACCTAAATCCATTACCACACCGGTAGCGATTCAAATATCAGGTAACTTGGGAGGGGAGTCTTCTTTAACCTCTGTATTTGTCATGATTGCTGGATTTACGGGAGCCATTGGTGGACCCTATATCTTAAAGCTATTCAGAATTCAAAGTGAGGCTGGAATCGGAATCGGTCTGGGGACAGCTTCCCACGCACTGGGTACCGCCAAATCACTGGAGTATGGAGAGCAATCCGTATCCATGAGCTCAGTAGCGATGACTGTATGCGCCATTGCAGGATCATGTGTAGCTCCCATAGTTACTTGGCTAATGTATCCTCACTGATCTATGTTGGTGCCAGAGGGAAGATTATCGCTTCCGTAGAACGGTTGATAACTTACTAGGCTGAGCAAGTTATATCACAGTCATGTTCTAAATCATCGGCTATAATAAAAATTGTAAGTATCAATTATGGACTTGAAATATGAACCTCATTGAGTTATTATTATATAATAGTTATTATAAATAAGGTGATTGGAATATTTTATTTTTTATATACAATGGATATAATGAAGAAGCTTAATGGAGGTGGTATTTAGCCATGATGATTACAGAGCATATTGAAGAGATCAAAAGGCAACTAACTGCCAAAGGGTATAAGCTGACATCACAGCGTGAAGCGACAGTTCGAGTATTACTGGAGAATGAAGAGAATCATTTAACTACAGAAGAAGTTTATATGCTTGTTAAAAACACTTGTCCGGATATTGGAATCGCCACCGTGTATCGGACGTTAGAATTACTGAAAGAGCTACATGTTGTTGAGAAAGTTAACTTTGGAGATGGTGTTGCTCGTTTTGACTTACGTTTTTTGAACCAACCTCACTTTCATCATCATTTAATATGTACAGAGTGTGGTAGTGTTCAGGAGATACTAGAAGACTGGTTAATGCCGATGGAGAAGAGAGTTGAACACGAATTTGGGTTCACCGTTACGGATCACCGTCTTGATTTTCAAGGTGTCTGTAAGTCTTGCAATGATAAAGCAGCCTCAAACAAGGATAAATGCCAAGCTGTTTCTTAAATGAATTTTAATTTGTGAATAACAAGCTCAGCCTGTAAAGGTTGAGCTTGTTTCATGTGCACTATCTACTAGATTTTTAAACATAATAAAAAAACTTGATAAACTGATTTCGGCTCTAATTCATAATCAGTGCTTGCAGAAAATAGAAGTCTATGCTGATCGTAGCGAAGAGGATGGAATTGTCGTGGAGAAGCGTAGCGTTCGCCTAAAAGCTTTCCCTTGGAAAGCTACTTCGAAAGCATACGCTTTGCCCCTGAATTTTTACCGCAAAGAGCGGTATATTCAAAAAATTTGGGGGCAACAGCGATCGGAAGGACAATCCATCCGCATAGCGGTCATTTATCAACTCGATACATTTGTTAAGCACTGATTGTGGTGTTGAACCCTGATTTCTTTACAGTATCTAATAAAATTGTTTAGTAACAGATGTTCCTATTTTAAATAAAACAGGAATTAAGCTTAATAACACTCCCCCTACTATAAGTATTGATAAAAATAACTCTCTAAATGTTAATTCATTGCTTTGAAAAAATTGATAAAGAATCAAACTGTTGATAGGAATATTTAATAATATACCTGTTAAAAGCCCAGGAGAATATCTTTTTAAAATGATGGTTGCAAGTAAATGCGGGAAAATGGCATTAATAATCATTGAGCCAAGGAAACCAATAAGAATATATTTAGCCATAATTGAATTTGGGAAGAATAGATAAAAAAAAGTTGAAAGATAAGCCAAAGAAGTAATAAACATGACTGCAAAATGAAATTCACCTTTCCCCACAGGCTTGTGGAATTTTGAGGCATAATTCGACCACGCTGGCAACCATAATGCTTCTTCTAAATTATGTAGTGTAATCGCAAATAAAAATAAAATAACCAATGATTCCAATAGAAAAACCTCCTCTATAACCCGTTTCTACTTACATAAAATATGATACAAACAGGAATTGCTTAATGCAAGGTAATTGTTAAGTTAACGGGTAGCTCCATCAACATAGATGGTGGTAAATCTGCTGTATTATAGTTAGAAGTTAGAATAAGATCATGGAAGTGTTGACAGAATTAAATGAGAACTATTATCATTAATGTATATCATCTGAAACTTAATGATCCTAAGTAACGGCTTGGTAACAGAAGAATGGGGATGGTGTACATTAATGATCTTGATATTCACCAATATTTCTATAAATCGTATGAAGCGTTGAATTTGAATCGAGCGGATTCAGGTTATATAGAAGGACAGACCTTTCCAGAACAATTAGGTGAAGGATATATGAAGCGCCTGATTATCCGCCAAGGTCTGGAATTGGTCATCGCAGACTATTGTTTCTGGTCTAATGAGATTACATCGTACAATGGGACTGAGCCCCTGGTTGAACTTAGTTATTGTGTAGATGGTGGAGGAGCGATAGATATATTAGGCAAGGCTGCTGAGATCAAGGTAAATCAATGGCAACTTTGGTTGATGAAAGATATAGAAGTTTCGATGGAGCATACATCAAATAAACATATGACATTTGTGGGACTTCGGATGACAGAGACCATGTTTAATCAATACATGCAAGTAAGTCCTGGAGAGGACAAAATGAGCTTTGCTAATTTACTTGGATATCATCAGGGCTATCGATTATATGAAGAATCCATATCTCCCGCAATTTCTACGGTTATATTTCAAATTCTACAATGCACATATGAAGGTCCTATGAAACGGATTTACTTAGAAAGTAAAGCCTTGGAATTATTATGTCTGAGTCTTCAGGATTGTTTGATTGTGAGTTCGGCGAGCTCGATCTCATCGGTACTTCGTGGTAATGATTTGGATAAAATCAAACTAGCTAAACAGATTTTACAAGAACGTATGGACTGTCCTCCTGCTCTGCTGGAGTTATCACGGTTGGTCGGCCTGAACGATTACAAGTTAAAGGTAGGATTTAAAGAAGTCTATGGAACGACTGTATTTGGGTCGCTACGAGAGATGCGACTTGAGAAGGCAAAGTATTATCTCGAACTCGGCATGATGAATGTAAGTGAAGTAGCCTATTCCGTAGGTTATTCTAACCCCAGTTATTTCTCTGAGGCTTTTCGAAAAAAATACGGTGTTCAACCCAATTTGATGTTAACCAGAAAATGTAATAATCACTAGATGTTTCTGAGGCAACCTGTATATTAGGTTGTCTTTTTTTGATTTTTTACGTCATCCGTTCCGGATTCCGTACAACCGCCTAAATAATCCGTCACGAGGGAGACGTTGTTATTAATAAGTGATAATCTTTCTCAATAACCTCTAAGACGATCACGTGGAGGATTAATCTTATTGTTAACTTAAGTGAGGAGGAGAATGAAATGACGAAGAAAGCGGGGATCGCCAGACTGGTGGAAATAGCCGATGAGAAGCGAGGCTTGTTAATCGTCTCAGCTGCGCTAGCTTCACTAAGTGCGATCTGCATGCTAATACCCTACGTATCAGTGTACTTTATTCTTAAGGAACTATTACAACATGCCTCCAATGCTGCACTTGTAGATGGAGATATGATGATTAGATGGGGCATTATTGCTTTACTCGGTGTTATTGGTGGGTTAGTGACAATGTATGCGGGTGGAATGGCTTCTCATGTTGCCGCTTTTCGCATTCTATATGGTCTGCGTGTTAAGTTATCTGCGCATATCGGAAGGCTACCTCTAGGATGGTTGAATGGCACTTCAACAGGGGCTGTAAAGAAGACGTTAGAACAAAATGTGGAGAAGGTGGAGACCTTCATTGCTCACCAGCTACCGGATTTAGTACAGGTACTCGTAAGCACTACAATTATGATTATCGTTATGTTCTATTTGAATCCATGGTTAGCTTTGGCCTGTATTATCCCGATAATACTTGGATTAGGTATCCAGATGCACTTAATGACAGGAGCCAAGACGAAGAAGAACATTAAGGAATATTATGATTTCTTAGAACAAATGAACGGTTCAGCTGTTCAGTATGTCCGCGGTATGCCCGCCGTCAAAGTGTTTGGACAAACGGTGCATTCATTCCGGAGATTTTACTCTGATATGATCCATTATCGCGATTATTGTTTGAAATATACAGATCAGTTTCAGAATGGATTTATCATTTTTAAAGTGATTATTGGTTCATTTACGGCATTTGTTCTTCCGGTTGGTGTATTCCTATTGAGTAAGGATCCCAGTAGTGTAGCATTTGCCACGGTTCTATTATTCTTTCTGATTATGGCTCCTGGTATATCAGCTCCAATGTTTAAACTTATGTATATATCATCTGCGCTACGTGATATTAATGAAGGCGTGGAGCGCATGGATCTTATTTTTGCAGAGAAGCCTATTCCAGAACCTAAGGATCCGAAGACTCCAAGTACATATGATGTCACTTTTGATCATGTGTCGTTCTCATATCGAGCAGAAGGAGTAGCCACCCGGAAAGAAGCGTTAACCGATATTTCCTTTGTCGCTAGACAGGGAAAAGTTACAGCATTGGTTGGGCCCTCGGGTTCTGGTAAATCAACGGTTGCAAACTTAGTACCTCGTTTCTGGGATGTTGATGCTGGGCAGATTAGGATTGGTGGAGTGGATATACGTGAAATGCTGACCCATCATTTAATGGATAGTGTAGCTTTTGTATTTCAAGATACCTTTCTGTTCTATGACACCTTATACAACAATATAGCGGTCGGTCAGCCTAATGCCTCTAAGGAGGCAGTATATGCAGCCGCAAAGGCAGCACAATGTCATACGTTTATTGGGAATCTCCCTCAAGGATACGATACCTTGATCGGAGAGGGAGGCGTATATCTATCGGGTGGTGAAGAGCAACGTATCGCTGTAGCTAGAGCGATTCTAAAGAATGCTCCTATCCTTGTATTGGATGAGGCAACGGCTTTTTCTGATCCGGAGAATGAATATGAAATGCAATTGGCACTGAAAGAGTTAATGCAGAACAAAACGGTAATCGTTATTGCCCATCGTCTTTCTTCTATACGAGATGCTGATCAGATTATTGTACTTAACGATGGACGATTAACGGAGCGGGGTACCCATGATGTACTCGTTGCTGAGGGCGGATTATATGCCCGGATGTGGTCTGCATATACAGAAGCTGGACAATGGCATATCGGAGCGGAGGGATCAAATTTTGAGCATTCTGTATAATATAACGGTAGGTAATCCTCGTAAACTAGTGAAGCCAATTATATATACTACGCTTGCAAATTTAGCGGGTATTATTCCTTTTGCACTATTGGTTGAGAGCGCCAGAATCATCTTTGAACCCTTTATTTATCCCGACGTTCCGATGGATATTACAAGGCTATGGTGGATCAGCGGAGCCATGGTGTTGACGCTTATTCTACTATACTTACTTGAAATTCCGGCCTATCGTTCTCAGTTCCGAAGTGCATATAGCGCAGCGGCTGAAGGCCGTACTAATCTAGCTGAGCATCTTAGGAAACTTCCCCTTGGATATTTGAATAAGAGAGATCCTGGTGATCTGGCGAATATGATGATGGGTGATTTCACAATGATAGAACATGGTATTTCCCATCTTGTACCACAGATGATTGGGGCTGTGATCATGCCTGTCATTGCATTGTTAGGACTCTCATTTCTAGATTGGCGTATGGCTATTGCCATGTTCGTTACTTTACCCGTTGCGATTGTTATCGTTCTAAGCACTTCTCGTATTCAACGTAAGTTGGGCGCTGAGCATATGAGAGCTAAGATCAACGCAGCTAATCGTCTCCAAGAATATCTGAATGGTATTCGTGTCATTAAGGCGTATAACTTGACGGGAGACCGATTCGTTCGTCTGGAACAATCATTCAAAGAGTTGATGCGCCGTAGTATTCGGATTGAAGGATTACTGGGACCTATTGTGCTTACTGCGGTGGGGTGTATACGAAGTGGACTTACAGTCATGATTATTATAGGTGTTCATCTCCTGCTTGGAGGTACGTTAGACTTAGTGACCTTTGTAGCCTTTCTTATTATGGGTACACGTATTTTTGACCCGTTGACCACTGCACTCGTGAATTATGCTGAATTTCGTTATCATGAGCAGGCTGGAGAGAGGATTGTTGAACTGCTGAATGAGTCACCCATGACGGGAAGTGGAAAGCCTTCTGAGAATCATGATCTCGAATTGAGAAATGTGACATTCGGATATAACGAACAGACAATACTAGATGATGTGAGCGTGCGTATGCCTATTGGATCGTTCACTGCGCTAGTCGGTCCATCGGGTAGCGGTAAAAGTACTCTGATGCGTCTAATAGCTCGTTTCTACGATCCGAATAAAGGAACAGTGTTATTAGGGGGTAAGGATATTCGTCAACTTGAACCAGAGGAAGTGCTAAGAAAAGTATCTATGGTATTTCAAGACGTATACCTATTCCAAGATACTATTATGAATAATATAAGATTCGGTAATAGTGAAGCGACTGTAGAGGAAGTGAAGGATGCTGCAAGACGAACCTGTTGTCATGACTTCATCATGAAATTACCACAAGGATATGACACCTTGGTAGGGGAAGGGGGTAGTACCTTATCAGGCGGAGAGAAACAGCGGATTTCAATTGCTCGCGCAATTCTTAAGAATGCACCCATCGTACTGTTGGATGAAGCGACAGCCTCTCTTGATCCTGAGAATGAAGTGGAAATTCAGAAGGCCATTGATCAACTTATTGAGGGCAGAACGGTCGTTGTCATTGCTCATCGATTAAGGACGGTGAGGAATGCGGATAATATTGTGGTGCTCAACAATGGCCGAATTGTAGAACAAGGCGGTCATGAAGAACTGTTAAAAGAAGAAGGTTTGTATGCTCGGTTGTGGAACTTGCAGCAGAACATGAATGGCTGGAAGATGACCTCCTGAATGATAGTTTCCTGAACCTTGTATTGAAGAATGAAATGCTAATTCGAAGTAAGCATATAACAGTGGAGTTTAGATAGAAGGTGTCCGGTAAGCCATGATAAATGGCTATGGACACCTTCTTTGCTTTTGTACGAGCAAGTTGGGTAGATTATGAGCTTACGATCAGCGAATGGACCTTTATCGCTAGGGTCTCCAAACTTCGGGTTGAACAGAGAATCATTCATTCGCTATAATGAGTATATTGATAATGATTATCAAAATATGTTAGATACTTATGCTTTAACTGGAGTGATCATATGATAGAGAAGTCTAATTTCCACGATAACTATAATCTTTTTTTTGATGGTCTTCAATTAGCAAGAGAGAACGAGGATCGAACGGAGCATATGAACCTGCAATCAAGTATGGGTAACGGCTCCATCCAGCGATTCGTACCTCGATTCGATCTTGAAGTGGTACTGTCGGAATATGAATTCCATCAGACCCGTCACTTAAATATCGTTTCAGATGTCCCAATGGTAGAGCTAACTTATTGTATACAAGGTGCCAGAGAGACTAGCATTGGCGGAGATCGGCATGAGCTTCTTCCAGGGAGCTGTACGCTACAGTTTATGAATGAAGTGGATGCAAGCTTTGAATTTAGTGCGAATCGACCCTTTTTAATGCTGGGGATTGGTATTCCCGTTGCGACTTTTCATCACTTTATGGGTGAAATGAGTGGTTCGAGATCGGTGGATTTCCTTAATATTGTTGGGAATAAGTCTTTTCGTACGTTTCAGGAAACCATTGATCCTTCCTCTACCATCGTTCTTAATAAGATACTAAAGGCTGCCAAATCTAATGTTACCAAAAATATAGAGATGGAATGCAATGTTCTAGAGTTATTGTCTTCGTCATTTCGGTCATTTCTATGTGAAGGGAAGTCAGAATCAACTTCTTTATCGAAGAGTGACGTACAGAAGATTCAACAAGCGCGAGACATTATATTGAATTGTATGGCCGAGCCACCTACACTCTTACAACTGTCCCATATGATTGCATTAAATGATTATAAATTAAAGGTTGGTTTTAAAGAGATGTATGGTGCAACGGTATTTGGATATTTACGAGATAAACGCCTAGAGAAAGCACTACTATTATTACAGCAGGGCAATATTACGGTAGGAGAAGTTTCTTGTGCGGTTGGATATTCTAATCCAAGCTATTTCGCAGAGGCCTTCCGCGAAAAGTATGGTGTAAATCCTGGTGAGTTTGTGCGACGTTCATCTATGCTACTTCAACATTGAACAATAAATAATCACGGACTCTGAATTGCTGCCACTCAGCTATTGGTAATCGCTGAGTGGCAGCTTTTTTTGTTAAAATATAAGAAAGTATAAGTTTTCACTATACTTTGCTTATATTTCTACGAGAAGGGGCTGTCCCATAAGGTTATAGACCTAAGGGACAGCTTTTTGTCGTATCAGAGGTTTGTACATCAGAATGCGCTGCTCAGACCAGTTCTCACAAATTCCTCCATCCTCTCACCATCATCAAAATTTCTTCGATCACAATTTCCGGTTCATCGTGATGAATATAATGTCCGCTGTAAGTCGCAACTCGGACTTTACTGGCGGTAGAGAGACGCTTAAAATCAGCTTGCAGTCTTTGCTCGATTTCCAATATTTCTTGAGAGGGCCAATCTGCGCTCCCTTCATCAGGCAAGCCTCTAATAATAATAGAAAGAGGATAGTTCCCTTGTCCGGTATGATCAACGATTTGCTGATAGCTTTTAATCTTATCGATCTTCTCGCTATTTCGCATAGGATTCTCGTAATATTCCCTGTTTTTCGCAGCAAGCTTTCCTGATAAAACCTTTTCATACACAAGCTCTTTATATTCGGGTGCCGCATCAACCAAAATCATACCGAAAATAGTATGCGGATACAGGCTTGCATATAACCTGGCGACCAGACCCCCAAAGGAATGTCCCACTACAAGATATGGCGGCTTCACATCAAGTGTCGACAACAGCCCGGCAAGCTCCTCGACCAGATCTAGGCAAGTTCGAGGAACAGGAGCTTCCTGACTCCTTCCGAGCCCTGCCCTGTCGTAGGAAAAGGTTGATGTCTCCTGAGCGATCCGTTCTTGAACCTCATTCCATGTATCACAGCTATCGCCTAGTCCTGCTATTAAGATGACACTTGGTGTGACATGGCGTGAATATTTGCAGTACAGCCTACGGTGATTGCAGGTGTGGTAGCCTTCATATATCTCTTTATCCAAGCGCATATCGCTTTCTCCTCACGCACTTTTTGTCCGGGCGAGGCTGTCCCAAAAGGTTATAGACCTGAGGGACAGCTTTTTGTCTTGTGGAGATCAAAAAGTAACCGTTCTTTGATAAAATGGAAGTAACACCCACCATTTTCGAAAGGAACGATTTCTTTGTACATTCAATATACCATGGACAACTTTGCCTGCCAATGGACTTGGAAGAAGACATTCCTCCTAATCATTTGGTTCGCGTCGTCAACGCAGCCATTAACCGGCTAGACGACGCTATTTTTGAGTCAGCATATCCCGGTGGTGGGCGAGACAGCTATCACCCCAAGATGCTCGCCAAGGTCATTATCTACGCCTACACACAGCGGATCTATTCCTCTCGCCAAATCGCCAAAGCCGTCCGCGAGAACATCATGTTCATGTGGATTGCAGGCAGGCAACGTCCGGACTTCCGCACAATCAACCGGTTCCGTTCCGAGCGAATGAAAAACGTGCTCGAGGCTATCTTTACCACCGTTCTGCAGTTCCTGGTTGAGGAGAACTACGTCAAGCTTGAGCACTATTTTCTTGACGGCACCAAAATCGAAGCGAATGCCAATCGGTATACGTTTGTCTGGGGCAAAGCCGTCGTAAAACATAAAGCGAAGTTGCAAGAGAAGGTACAGACATTGTTCGCGACCATCGAAGAGGCCCAGCAGCAAGAAGAGCATGAACTGGCTGCTCAAGACCTCGCAGTGCTTGGTGAGACCTCTTCGCTAACCAGCGAAAAGCTAGCATCCGCCGTTCAGCAATTAGAAACCAGACTGCAAGAAAATCCAAAGGACAAGCCGCTCAAAAAAGCGGTACGCATTCTCCGTAAAGACCTGCTTCCTCGTCTGCAAAAATACGAAGTCCAACAAGAGATTCTTGAGGATCGGAATAGCTATAGCAAGACCGACACGGATGCCACGTTTATGCGGATGAAAGAAGATCATATGCGTAACGGCCAACTGAAGCCGGGCTATAATGTGCAGATTGGAACAGAAAATCAGTTTATTATCGGCTACAGTCTGCATCAGCGTCCAACCGATACGCGCTGCTTAAAACCCCATTTGGAGAAAGTCAAAGCCACCCTCGGCAAGCTGCCGGGAACGGTGATCGCGGATGCCGGATATGGCGGGGAAGAAAACTACGCTTACTTGGAAAGTGAACAGCTTGAGGCTGTGGTAAAGTACAGCACGTATCATAAGGAAAAGACAAGGACATGGCAGAAGGATATTAGCAAAATCGACAACTGGCAGTATGACGAAGCCGAGGATACGTGGACATGCGCGGCAGGACGTAAGTTAATCTTCCGGTATGAGAGCAAGGAAACGACGGAAGGCGGATTTGAAATTCGGAAGAGGCACTATAGAAGTGAGAGCTGTGAAGGATGCCCACTCAAAGCATCTTGCACGAAAGCGAAAGGAAATCGGGAAATCAGCGTCAGTTTGAGGTACCTGCGTTACAAACAGCATGCACGAGAAAGACTCCGGAGCGAGGAAGGTTATGCCCTGTCCGTTCGGCGGATGATTGAGCCGGAGAGCGTATTTGGGCAAATGAAGAATAACCGGGGATTCCGGCGTTTTCTGCTTCGCGGCTTGCCGAAGGTAAGCCTTGAGGTCGGATGGCTTTCGCTTGCCCATAATTTGCTCAAAAAGGCGGCAGTAGACCAAAAACAAGCAATGACGGCGAAGGGATAGCACCCCTAACGCCGCCATTTTTCATTTTTTTCTTAAGCGAGCTGTTCTCAAAGTGAGCTAGAACTTACTTTTGGGACAGCCTCTTCTTTTTGTGTAATGAGGGAAGAAAAAATGTCTTATCCCGATAACCAGTAATAGACTCCGCGCACAGGTAGATGCATGGAGTTCTGCGATAGTAATATGGAGTTAGGGATGGGATTGATGGAACCATGAAGGCAATGGGAAAATAAAAAGAGACACAACAAAGGAGAAATATAGAATGGTTAAAAAAGTTGAACAGGCACAGCAGCCCTTTTGGATAAATGTAATGATAGGGTTGCTTCTGATTATGGCAACAACAGGATTGGCAAGGGTCGCATATGGAGCGGTTCTCCCCTATATGCAGGAAGGGTTGTCTTTAACGGTCTCACAATCGGGTATGTTAGGAACGATTATGTTCTTAGGATATTTGTTAACCGTAGGTTTATCGGGTATTCTTGCATTTCGCTGGGGAGCCAAAGCGGTATTGCTTATAGGTGGATGGAGTGTCGTAGTCAGTTTACTGGGCCTTGCCACGGCGACTTCCTTTTGGTGGGCAGCTCTTCTTATGCTCATTATTGGTGCGGGCAGTTCATTAGTGTTTACGCCATTGATGTCGCTTATGATTAGTTGGTTTCCGAATAAAAGGGGGATTGTGTTAGGGTTTCTGCTAAGTGGTGCGGGTTTAGGGATGTTCTTGAGCGGAATTCTTGTTCCCTATATTATGGGGCAATGGCCAGATTTAGGTTGGCGTGCAGTGTGGTTCGTATTTGGACTTATTGCTTTGTTAGTTCTTATCTTAGCTACGTTTATTTTGAGAAACCCACCCGTGACAGAACATAATAGTAATGATAAAGAAAAACCGAAATGGTTACAAAATAAAAGGCTAATGAAAATAGCTTGGCTTTATTTCGCGGTTGGTATAGTGTATCTAATTCCAAATCTATATCAGACGGGGTTTATGAAAGAAATTGGAATTTCCGATTCCGTCACAGGAACTACCTTTGCTATTGCAGGTGCATTCTCTATTGTTGGGGGACCGATTTGGGGAATCATTTCAGATCGGATCGGATCAAGAAGAGCATTACTTATAGCATTATCATGCGCCATTATTGGAAATTTAGTTCCTTTACTCATGAATAATTTGGCTGGGTTTATGATTTCAGCAGTCATATGGGGTTCCACAATGGGAGGAGTTTTAGGATTGATTCAGGTAAGTGCTTCTCATGAGGTTCCGCAAAAATATATATCTGTAGCTATTGGATTTATTTCTGTATTTTATGCTTTTGGTCAAATGATTGGACCTGGGTTGGCTGGATGGATAATCGATCAAATGGGAGGTTATACTGGGGCTTATTGTTTTGGCGCTTTCGTGTATTGTATAGGTCTGATGCTGTGCTTCACGATGAAGGCAGATCAGAAGACAACCCGAGCAGGTGGGAACTAGCGACTATCCCGAATGAGGCTCACATATACATCAAATAGGGTCCAATCTAGTCCGTGTAAGCTGCGGGCTTTTTGACAATGGAAACTGTGATTAAAAACACAAAAATATAACCTCCTTGTAACTATATTGCAACGTTTAGTCACTATTGTTCGTATATAATTAAGGAAGATAAAAAATAAACATTTTAAATTAGCGTTTTGAAGTTCTGAGTAAGGGTAATGAGCAATATAGAGTTATATAATGTAAGTAGTAAAGGAGAATTATGATGAGAAAATCAGCACTCTTTATGACGATAATGGTTATTGTTCTTTTAACATCTATTACTACGACAAGTGCAATTGGATATCAGCCTGTTGAACCTAAGGATGATACATCCACTGCAATGATTACTAGTATAGTACAAGAGAATGGTCATTTATATATTGAAGCAGACCACATCCAGTGGTATGAAGGTGAAGCTGCGAATGAGAAGTTTCTAGAACGTGAGCAAGATACGGGCGACATGACGGGTCCCCCTGATGGATATTATGTGATCAACGACGATCCACAATTACAGAAGTTAGAAGTAGCTGCAGATGCTGAAGTGTTGATGCAAATTTATGACCACGATGGTACTTACGAAAGCATTCAAGTGGAGTGGAATGAGCCGGTCTCATTACATAAATTTGAAGCCATATATCACAACAATGAACTGTTAGATGCTAGCGTATTCCCTTATCATCTAACGGTGAATGATGGAAAAGTAGTTAAGATTGTTCAGCAATTTATTCCTTAAACATGAATTGTATAAAGAAATAAGATCCAGCACTTGCTCATGGGTGCTGTTTTTTTGTTTGTTGTAGTGCTTTTGTTTTATTGTGAGAGGTATAATAATCACAAGAATCCTATTAGGATATAAGATTATAACAAAAGGAGAACTGAAAGCGTGGAAACATCAAAAAGTAATATTAAGCTAGTCGTGGCAGGGCTATTGCTCGCCATATTTATGGCGGCCATTGATAATACCATCGTAGCTACAGCTATGGGTACTATCGTGTCTAAGCTTGGAGGTTTTGATAAATTTATATGGGTAACGTCAGCGTATATGATTACTACGATGGCAGGTATGCCGATCTTCGGTAAGTTATCTGATATGTATGGACGTAAAAGGTTTTTTATTTTTGGGATCGTGGTATTTCTATTTGGCTCTATATTGTGTGGTTTTGCCCAAAGCATCGAGCAACTTAGCATTTATCGTGCCATTCAAGGCATTGGTGGCGGCGCGTTGATGCCAATAGCTTTTGCGATTATTTTTGATATATTCCCTCCTGAGAATCGTGGTAAAATGACGGCTTTATTAGGCGCAGTATTCGGAGCGGCAAGTGTCGTAGGTCCGTTGCTTGGTGCTTATATTACGCAATACATTGGATGGGAATGGATATTTTACATCAATGTTCCTATTGGGATTGTAGCTTTGCTATTTATTATTCGTTCTTATCATGAATCTAAACAGCATGTGAAACAAAAGATTGATTGGTGGGGTGCCGCAACTCTCGTTATTGCAGTCATTAGCTTGATGTTTGCTCTAGAGCTTGGAGGCAAAGAGTATGCTTGGAACTCCTCCATTGTTATTTCATTATTTACTAGTTTTGTTGTATTTTTTATCGTATTTTTCTTTGTTGAACTGAAAGCACAAGAACCTATTGTACCTTTCTGGTTGTTTAAACGTCGCTTATTTGCTACAACCCAAATATTAGCCTTTCTATATGGGGGCACTTTTATCATTATGACGGTTTATATTCCGATATTTGTTCAAGCGGTCTATGGCGGATCCGCTACGAATGCGGGGTTAATTCTAACACCTATGATGCTAGGGTCTGTCGTAGGTAGCTCCATAGGGGGAATATTTGTAGCCAAAACGAGCTATCGTAACTTAATGTTTCTATCCGTGGTTTCTTATTTCGTCGGTATGTTTATGTTAAGTACGTTGACTCCGGAGACGGCTCGCTCCTTCTTAACCATGGCTATGATCGTCGTTGGATTCGGAATGGGCTTCTCTTTCTCCCTTCTGCCAACATCTTCAACACATAATCTTGAACCTCGATACCGAGGAACTGCGAATTCGACGAATCAATTTCTTCGTTCGCTCGGGATGACGCTTGGAATTACGATTTTTGGTACAATTCAGAATTCTGTGTTCACAAGTAAGCTTACAGAGAATTTCAGGGGAATGGGCGATGCCTCCTCCGCATTGTCTAATTTTGAAGATCCGAAGCAAATTTTTCAAGCGGGTGTTCGTTCACAGATTCCAGCTGAAATTCTTGATAAAATCGTGAATGCCATGTCAACATCGATAGCTCATATCTTCTATATTGCTTTAATTCCTGTTGGTGTGGCTGTTATTGTTGTATTCCTTATGGGTAAAGCGCGCGTTCAATTGAGTAAATTACCTGAAGGTGAGCCGTAATGTCCAAAGGTAAAGCGAAGCTTAGAACGAATGTTTGGTTATATAGTGCTTGTATCTTTATGATTGCCACAGGAATTACTGTTCAATTAATAACGATTAAGGAAAGCCTGATATTAGCGATTGGGATAGCGCTGATATCATGTTATGCACCTGTTTCTCAAGGGATTAGGAACATTGTACATATGAGTGTTATATATATTATAGGTTACTGGACAGCGGTGTATTTGGATTCAACGATGACTACCTTACTAACGTATGCTAACCTTACACAAGAGTTAGTTATCGCTATATCACGGCTTAGCCTCATTGGGTTCCTTCTGCCTTTTATGCTATGGGATAAATTTCGTCCTGCTCAAACACGTTACTTTGCCTATGGGAGCTTTACCGGTCCCATTCATTTCCCATTCATATGGGTTGGATTGAAGGACCGGATGTGGAGATTTCTACTTGTAGGTGTGATCGTCATGATATCGTCGTTTATCCCAGTTATTCAGTGGGGACGAGAAGACTTTCTCTCACTTCTTCTGTATGGATTAGTCTTCGCATTTATTAACGCTATTCTAGAAGAGTTTCTTTGGAGAGGATATGTACTTTCTCGATTTGTTGATGGGCTAGGTGAGAAACAGGGATTAATAATAGGCAGTATTATGTTTGGGATATACCATTATTCATTGGGATTCTCTTGGAGTATATGTGCATTATTCGCATTATTAGGGATGATGTTAGGCGGAATTGCGATTAGATCCCAAGGGTTGCTTCCTGTGATCATTCTCCATTTCATCATGAATGTATTATTCGTACTGAGTGGATTAATTTTTTAAGAAAAGAGGTTGATATGATCTTGAATGCTGAAATTATTTTATTTGATCTAGATGGGACACTTACAGACCCTAAGTCAGGAATTACGAAATCAGTACAGTATGCGTTATCTAAATTTGATATTCATGAGCCTGATTTAGACAAGCTTGAGATGTTTATAGGACCCCCGCTTGCCGTTTCATTTGCAGATTTTTATGGTTTCGCTGAGGCAGAGGTTAGCCAAGCTGTTACTTATTTCAGAGAGTATTTCGTAGACAAAGGAATGTTCGATAACGCAGTGTACTCAGGGATTCCTGAGCTATTGCAAATGCTGCTTAATCAAGGAAAAACACTTATGATTGCAACTTCGAAGCCAACGGTATACGCTGAGCAAATCGTAAGACATTTCGAAATTGATCATTATTTCGCAGCTATATATGGTAGCAATCTCGATGGAACGATGGCAGATAAAACTTCTATTATTCGAAGCGTTATTGTGGATAAGGGACTAAATAAAGAGAAAACGATCATGATCGGAGATCGGAAACATGATATCATTGGAGCGAATAACAATGGGATCTCGTCTATTGCTGTTGAATATGGGTATGGAAATTCTGAAGAATTGCTAGAGTGTAATCCGACTTACACGTATAGAACAGTGGCAGAGCTTACAGATGCCTTCTCTATATTAACGTAGACGATCAACCGATAAACAAAGCAGAATGATAATATAGATTAGTTCCTTCGAAGACAGCCATTCCTGAATAAGGATAGGCTGTTTTTTTGTGTTTTAAGAGTTGAAATGGAGACAAGGCGCATAAGTTCATAGAGGATCTATTTATTACAATGCTGAATATCATAGTTATAGCCAAGAAATGTTGTATAAGATCAGTTTAGATCGAGAACCATACTGGATTTATCAAGGGTTCCATAAAATTGGGGGCGTAGTGATCGCTCCTAATGTGATGTATCTGCTCTATTTCCATGATAGAATGTTTCAAGGGGGGATCATAAATGAATGCGCAACTAATTATGGTAGAAGGAATGCCAGGCTCTGGTAAATCAACAGGGGCCCGCCTAATTGCTGATATTCTTAAAGAGCATGGTAAGAATGTTGTGCTGGTGCTAGAAGATGATCTTGATCATCCGGCAGATTATAAGGGCGTTTCCAGCTTCACTCCTGAGGAGTGGGAGACACTGTGCCATAAACATGAGGAACATCAGACGCTTCTGTGTACTAGAGCTTTTTATGAAGAAGGCAATTATTTCTTACCTTATCGTAAAATACAACAAGATGATCCCGAGCAACTACCTCCCTTGCTACTGGATGATCTTTGCAAGCAAGATATTTACGAGATATCCATTGAACGCCACATGCAACTAATTTCAGCTAAATGGAACAAGTTCGCAGAAGCAGTTGTTTCTCAGAATAAAGTCTATGTGTTTGAGTGTTGCTTTATCCAGAATCCCGTAACGGTTAGTATGATCAAACATAATCGAAGATCGGAGGAATCCCTTCATTATGTGCAACAGTTAGAGAAAGCTATAGCACCACTTAATCCGCTACTCATCTATATGGACCAGCAGGATTATGATGTTACCTTCAATAAAGCTGTAGCAGAATGGCCTGCTGAATGGTCTAGCGGATTTATGAATTATTATACATCGCAGGGATATGGACAAGCACATGGGTATTCTGGCATTGAGGGTACTTTGAAAGTGTTATATGCTAGAAAGCAATTGGAAGAGAAAATTATGACGGAGCTGACTCTTACATCAACGACCATTGATAACTCTCCATGTGACAGGGAGCAGCTAAGACAAGCACTTGTTAATATTTTGATAGAAGAATAAGGATTATAATATAGATTGAAAAAGGAGTGTACAGCGTGATATATGTTGCATTAGTAGTCGGTATTATACTGCTGGTTGCAGCTGGTATGTTGGCACGAAAAAATTCACAGATTATAGCAGAGAAACGTGGGTTAATTAGTACGGAGACATCTTCTTCAATACAATATACTGTTCACCTTACAGATCAATGGACAGATCGAGAACAGTCACAACTTCTACCGTTGTTTCATGTATCCTATAGGGATGGGGAAGAAGAGCTACATGCTTATCTTTGTCGTGTGACAGGTACTAGGGGTGAGCTGAAATTACAAGAGGCTAAGAATGTTATGATTCACAAAATTAGACATGCGGTCCAGAAGAATCTGTTGTCATCCAGTGCTTCTAAACACGAATCAGCTATAAATGATGATGAGAAGAACATGATCACAGAACTAGAGCAAGAGTTAGCCCAACGATAATCGTATGAAAAGGATAAAATATCCTGCTGCTACATAGAATGAATTAAAGTTTGTGCACTCCAAGTTCTATAGATTCTAAAGTGAATCTTAATATAAGGGTTCGTCTTTAGTTCATTCTATATATTTATCCTTATTTGTGCTATGGTAGAAAAATGGCTAATGAAGGGAGATTAAATTATGCATGTACTCAGTTATAGCGATCCATCCGATTTCTTGAATCGTGTTGAACCTGTGCTACTGGAAAATGAAATGCTTAATAATCTTCCACTAGGTATTATCTATCGTCTGGTCGAGTCATGTAAGTATGCGGTCAAGGACGCACAACCTGAAGGTCCGCTCCCCTTCATGGCAGTGGTGAGTAACGATGAGCAAGATATCCTAGTCTTAGTCAAAACGTTGGAGCACCTAATCATTTACAATAGCGAAAAGGGGGTGAATGATGAACTTGTTACTGAGGCCTGCTCTAAGGCCATTCAGTACATTGTGGAACAAGAGGTGATCTCTGTTCCTAGTGTCATTGCTTTACGTGAGACGGCGTTTCTCTTTGCTAAGGAGTGGCAATTCATTACCGGTCATAGCTATGAAATACAAATGGATCAACGGATATATGCTTGCACCGAAGTGAAGGATATCAAGTTGAGCCCTGGTATTTTTAGAGCGGCTGAGTTTAGAGATATTCCACTGCTGGGTCAATGGATTTATGAATTTGCTGCTAGCGTTGGAGGTCATGTCCATAGATCGTGCCATCAAGATGGCTAAGAATGCTACTGACAAATCAGCGATCTATCTATGGATAGATGATGGTGAACCTGTGTCTATGGCTCAGCAGACTAGACCAACCTTACATGGAGCGGTAGTTAATTTGGTATATACACCTCCTGAGCATCGTAATAAGGGATATGCCAGCTCTTGTGTGGCAACGCTAACAAGAAATATGTTGCGTGGTCCGTATCAATTTACTAGTCTATATACAGATTTGAGTAATCCAGTCTCGAATCGTATATATATGAACATTGGATACGAACCTAAAGCGGATTCCGTTGTGTTAGAGTTTAAATAATACGTAGGTAGTTGAGCTCGTTCTTGACCTGATTCACCCTAGGGTGCAGGGCTAAGAGCGAGCTCGTTGCTCTGTACTATGTTTGGATAACTTGAACGGGGGTGCGTTAGACGTGAATATGAAAAGAATTTCTGCGGAACACGCTGTCCAGTATATTCAGGATGGGATGAAAATTGGTCTGGGAACAGGCTCTACAGCTTATTGGGCCATTCAAAAGATTGGTGAACGAGTCAAAGAAGGGTTATCTATTCAAGCCGTAGCTACTTCCAAAGCATCGGAAAGGCATGCGGTCGAGCTTGGCATCCCCATGATTCCATTTAACCAGATTGATCACTTAGATCTAACGATTGATGGCGCTGATGAATTAGATTCACATTTGCAACTCATCAAAGGTGGTGGAGGGGCTTTATTAAGAGAGAAAATTGTAGCCTTCCACAGTCATACATTAATTATTGTAGCCGATGAGAGTAAATTTGTGGACAAGCTAGGTCGCTTTCCGTTACCGGTGGAGGTCATACCCTTTGCAGTAGAATGGACCCTTAACTCATTGCAGCAATTAGGATGTCGACCGCAGCTTCGTACAGATGGCGAGAAATTAGCGGTGACGGATAACGGGAATTATATCGCAGATTGCCAGTTTGGTAGTATCAATTCACCAACCGATCTGCAAAATGATATTTCACGTATACCTGGGGTTGTAGATCATGGGTTATTTATTGGACTTGCGGATGTTGCTGTAATCGGTCATTCAGACGGTTCTGTAGCTATTATGGAACGAAAGTAACATGTTTAGATTATTTATTAGGGTAATGTTACAGACTGTGATGTTAGGCTATAGTTTATGTCTTCTGTATTGGATGTTTATAGGTTTCGGTCGTGTTCGCCATGTAGGGGCTCCCCTTAGTTATAATCTCATGCCATTCGAAACGATAAGCTTATATGTACGTCACCATAATGAAGTTTCTACTTCGACGTGGTTTATTAATTTGTTTGGTAATGTAGGTGTATTTGTACCTTTTGGTCTATTGTTACCTATCCTAAGTAAAAGGCTAAGATCATATATGAGACTGGCCTTATTATTTGTGCCATGTGTGATCGTGCTAGAATTCTGTCAAATGGTATTAAGGGTAGGAAGCTTCGATATAGATGATGTTATTCTTAATTTGTTAGGTGTATGGATAGGTTATTTCATTGTAAAACGTTTCTTATAGAAAATGGAACATTTGACATCAAATAGCGATTGTATTATCTTGGTGTTAAGATAATTTATTTGGAGGTTTCTATCATGAATGACAACATGAATAATTCGAATGAATCCTTGGGGGATAAAGGGGATGGACTTTCACTGGATTTATTTATTGTATTAGCGCGTGCTTACAACTCTGTAATTGCACATTCTACACGAAGTATTCACAGCTATGGACTTAACTCTACTGAATTTGGTGTTCTTGATTTGTTATATCACAAAGGACCTCAACCATTACAAAAAATAGGTGAGAGAGTTCTTATTTCCAGTGGGAATATTACATATGTTGCAGATAAATTGCAAAAGAAAAATTTATTGATTCGAATTGCATCACCAGATGATAGACGAGTGATATTCGCAGATCTGACTGAAGAAGGAAGATCATTTATTGAACAAATGTTTCCTCAGCATCAGAAGGTTCTTGTCAACGCGGTTAAGGGGTTAAATGAAGCTGAGAAGAAGGATGCGATTGTTCTTTTGAAGAAGCTTGGATTATCAGCAGATGAGAATTTCCAAAAACAATAATAATTCGTCACCATTTGCATAAACGGAGTGGTTCCTGTATTGTTCCTTGTTATGAACCTCATTACTAAAAGACATATGGGAAGTGAATATCAATGAATGGACAAATTCGCGCTAATATTCGTCCGGGGCTAGAGGTAGATATTGTATTGAAGCAGGATCAACCGACAGGTAAGTTAACGAGAGGCATCGTTAAGGATCTATTGACCAACTCACCGAAGCATCCGCATGGCATTAAGGTTAGATTAACTAGCGGTCAAGTTGGACGCGTGCAGACTATCATTCAGTAAACAATTTATAATAATAAAGGCAATCCATACCTTAATTCGGTTGGAGTGCCTTTATTGTTGAATGATGCTCTAAGCTCAAACTGACTATCAAGATATGAAAGCTCACGATATGAATAGGGGGTACTTACAAATTGGGTTATAACAGATGCTCAACTACAGATCATGCTTCATAGATTTAACCTAGGGGGAGTTTTTCTTAGAGGAATATACATCTTGGGAATGATATCACTGATTCATTTGATAGTAATAGATGGTGGTAATAACATCCGATAACAAAGCATTTCTACAGCCTTTCGGGTTCAGGAACACACAGAACGTTATCTGCAATTACCAAAACTTAAAAAATAGTAATCAAATCATTTAAAGGAGACTTACTGTTATGAAAATCGAAATCAAATCACTTGGTGTAAAGAGTATGTTTAAAACCACACTATATATTGCGAGCATTCCAGCGGGATTGATGTTTGTAATTGGAGTTTTATCCTTGATAATTGGGATAGCTTCAGGAAATCAGAGTATTGTTGTTGCAGTCATACCTTTCATTGTGATGCCATTCATTATAATAGGTTTATACGGATTGTTAGGTATGTTGTTAGGAGTTAGTTATAATTTCTTTGCCCCAAAATTCGGTGGACTTGAGATAACGATAAAAACTCAGGAACAAGAAGTAATAATGCAAAACAATCAAGACTAAAATACATACATTGAGGAATCTCGAAGAAGTCGGTAACAGCAGATAACACAAGTTTCACGCTGCGGGCATATGCCCTAGGTTGGAAGAAGTGGAAACAAAGAAGTAAGCTCACCAACACAGACGCCCACCTAAGATAAGAGCTATCTAAGGTGGGCGTCCGTCGTGAACCTCTAAACGTTAGCCGAAAGTATTGTAAAGAATAATATTAAGTAAGGAGAACATAGATGGAGAGAATCGAAGTAATTCAAATATTTTTAGAAGACGAATGTGAATATTTTGATAGTTGTGTATCGACATACTTTGAGTTTATTGGGCAACCAATACATAATTTATTTCTATCTGACTTAAGAGCATTCTATGATAATGAAGCAAAATCTTGGCTCCCAACACCAAAAAAAGTGAATTGTTTTAAACTTATTGAAATTACCAATTGGAGAGAACGATTAAAATCAGAACTTAAGGAGTTCTTTTATCTAAGTGAATATAACAGAGAGCCTGAAAAATATAAAAAACAGATTAAGATGTTAGTAGTATCAAGAGATAAGAGGATCGGAGAGCTAATTAGTCTTATAGAGAAGTTACTAGATGAACAATATGAAGTGTTTGAATTAGATGTCAGGTTAGATGGATATTATGCATGCTATTCAAAAGATTATATTTTTAAGAAAGAGAAGACTTATTATTTATTGAGAGCTCAGATACACGATGTTATTAAAGAAGGCAATACCTTCGCCTAAAACCGCATTCACGTATCGGGCCATTCGTCCTTCGGTCCGCTAGAGGTAATTCAGGAAGTGAGGTTAGCGGGGATTTCACCCCTCGGTTGTCAGATGTATAATTATGGAATGATATTAGACAACAAATGACCCAGCCTAAGATAAGGTTATCTAAGGCTGGGTCGTTTCATGAATACCAAACGTTATAGGAAATCAGCGAACATCATAAAAACCTCTATAAGCCATTATTTCATAGATGCTTTTCACCTAACGGTAGGATAGTTTAGCAATAATTAATCTTTACCAGCCATGACCTCAGACGGTTTGTTATTATTATAAGTGGTGGGGCATTCTACCAAATATGAATAAGGGAAATAAATGATGAACTCAAATATTCATTCCACTTCGGAAGAAAACGTTTTTAAGATTGACTATAAGGACATTATTTTAAGAGAATACATAATTGATGATATAGATGAGTTTCATTCACTAACCTGGCAACCTGAGATATATGAATTTTTGCCTGGTTGCAACGTATCTAAGGAACAACTAGGAATACCATTAAGCAATATCGAAGAAGGCAGTGACACTAGCTAACACCGTTTTCCTGCTGCGGAACCACTTTTAAACATAGAAAGGAAACTTCAAATGAAAATTTCAAAAGAATTAGAAAAATTACTAGATGTTGAAACAGCAATCTCTAAATTCTCAGGTTCAATCTTAATAAAGAGAGATGGAAATGATCTTTTTAAATCTAGCTACGATTATGCAGATCGAAGAGAGTTAATTAAAAACACAATGGACACCAGATTCACAGTGGCTTCAGGTTCTAAGATATTTACAGCAGTAGCGATATGCCAACTTGTGGAACGAGGATTTATTACTTTTGACACATTAATTAAAGAGTGCATAGACATTCCATTTCCAACATTCAGTAGTGATATTACAATCCATCATTTACTCACCCACACTTCGGGTATACCTGACTATTTTGATGAAGAATTCATGACGGATTATGAAAAGTTGTGGGAGAATTATCCGATGTATCGGGTGTTTACTTCTAAAGACTTTTTACCCTTGTTTCAAGAAAAAGAAATGAAGTTTCAACCTGGCGAACGATTCTCATACTGTAATGCTGGTTTTATTCTGCTTGGCCTAATTGTTGAGCAAATAAGTGGTATGAATTTTATAGCATATATCCAAAGAAATATTTTAGATGTGTGTGATATGACAGATTCTGGATACTTCCGAATGGATCAGTTACCTAATCGAACAGCAATAGGATACATTGAGGATCAAAAGGGCAAAGAATGGAGAACGAATATATATTCAGTGCCTATCATCGGTGGAGCGGATGGAGGGGCATATACTACAACTTATGATTTAAATAACTTCTGGTCAGGACTTATGGGTCATAAATTATTAAAGGAGGAAACAACCATAAGAATGTTGTCGCCACAAGTCGAAACAGATAATTTTCGAAATTATGGTTACGGCGTTTGGATGACTATTATTGGTGACGAAATATTTAAGTATTATGTTATGGGTGGTGAACCAGGTGCAATGATGGTCTCTTCAGTATATGTAAAGAGTAGTATTAGAGCACATGTCATGAGTAATAAATCAAATGGAACAGCAGAAATACCAGGTAAAGTTGATGAATTAATTTATAATTTAGAATAATCAAAGGCAAATGGTCAGATCCTAATATATGGAAAAGGAAATATCGGAAAAAGGAGAAATATATGAACCCTCACAAACTAATCATAGTAGATGGTATACCAGGTTCTGGTAAATCAATACTTTCGGAAATGATATCTAAAGAGTTGACTAAACAAGAAATAAACAATATTTTTTATCATGAATTAACTGAAAACCACCCACTATTTATATATGAGCGTAAATTTACAACCTTTAAAGATGAAGAGGAAGCAGAATATTATTTTAATCGAGTAGTTGAATTGTTTAATAGATTTGTAGAATTACATAGGAATGAATCGAAAATTATTATTATAGAAAGTGTATTGTTTCAAGACACATTAAGTTTTGCATATAACATGGGAATGAACCAGCTTAAGATAAAGGAACTATTTAACCTTTTAGTAGATATATTAAGTAGTTTGAACCCTATTCTCATTTATATCTATCAATTAGAGGTTAGAAGAAATTGGGAAATGATTGGTAAGATAAGAGGTGTAGAATGGATACCTTCTTTACATACTCAAGAAGGCTTAGATGAGGCTGAGAGAGACTGGAAACCGAATCAAGAATTTATTAAATCATTGCTTGAAGAATGGGAGATCCCCAAATTAATTATTGAAAACAAAGATTATTTATGGGATCAGTATACTGAGAGAACTAAAGAATTTTTGGAAGTTAACTCAATGATGTCTGACAACATCACCTAACAATGAATTCTCGCTTCGTCGCTGACGCTCCTCGGTCGCCAAGAGGGATATCGGAGAAATGAATTCAGGAGACACATCCAACTGGCTAAGTGGCAGAGTCACCTGGATCCTAAGGTCCTTATGCCGCTTGAATGTCAGGAATGCGGGTACGTTATAGGAAATCAGCGAAAAAAACTAAATAAAATGTTCCATAGCCACACTAACACTTCGATATTATTTTTAAAGTTTTAATTTTATATCTTTTTTAGTTAAGGAGATGTTGCATTGTCAAATATAGATAAACTAGTTTCTCAAGTGTTATTTGTTGCTAAGACAAATGGTTTAGCTGAAATTACACCTATTGTTCTTAGTAATGGAGGCAACCTGATTATTCATTTGGCTCCCCATTCAATTGTTGCCCGATTAGCCAATGTCATTTCAAAGGAAGAAGCGGATCTCGCATACAAGAGACTTTATCGAGAATTAGAGGTAGCACGTCACCTTCAAATCAAGAACGTTCCCGTCTTATTACCTACTGATCTTGTTGATGCAGGACCATACGACGTTGATGGGACATGGATGACGTTTTGGAACTATGTGCCTCCTATACAATTACAACGACCATCACCGAGTGAAGCCGTTGGACTGGTAAGTGGCCTCTCCATAGCAATGAAGGACTTTTCTGACGAACTTCCAGTGCTTGGTGTTTGGGAACGGACTAGTCAATCGGCTGCGAGATTGATGAAACGCTCTGACCAACGTATACAAGCATTACTAAAGTTGTTTCATAAAGTGGATAAACAAATGCGATTAGAAACAAGGTTGCTAATACCGTGTCATGGAGATGCCCATGCTCGAAACTTAGTACCAAGTTCTGAAGGCTGGATTTGGACGGACTTTGAGGATGTATCATTGATGCCCGCTTACTGGGACCTAGCATCATTTGTTGGTAATCTCGCCTTGTTTAATGGATTTAAGGAGCCAACTTTTAGATACATATTGAGCAATAAAGACATCGTCGTTGATCCAAAAGCATTTAGTTTTGCCATTACCGCCCGCATATTGATGTCTACACTAGGTAATTTAGATTACGCTATTGAAGGTTATGGTGATTTAAAATTTGCTACTCAACAACTAGAACTCACGGGAGATTTTATTAGCCAAATAGACCAAATTATTGAAGAAAAATATAGAAATTAATTGATCAAACGAGGCACAATAGTTGAGGAAAGCGTTGTATAAGTATATTCGAAGAAGTCGCTGATATCCTATAGCAATGTATTTAAGCTTCGGGCTATTCGGACCTCGGTCCGCCTGATGAAGTTCGAAGAAGAGGAATCAGGCGGACACATCCATGCCCCTAAGATAAGAGCTATCTGAGGGGCATGGACGTCGTGAATTCAAGAATATTATCGGATACCCCTGCGACAATAATATCATTGAGAGGAAATTTCATAGATGTATTATATAAAGAACATAAATGAGGAAGACGTTGAAGTATATTGGAAGTTAAGATTGGAAGCATTGAGAATGAATCCAGAAGTATTCGGAGCCTCATATGAAGTGTAGGCACAAACTCCGATATCAGAAGTTAAAAATAGAATAATGAATGAGAGCGACAATTATATATTGGGAGCTTTTAAAGAAGGTAACCAAATTGTAGGTATGATTGGATTTAGAAGAGAACAAGGAATTAAATTTAACCATAAAGGAATAATTTGGGGAGTTTATGTATCTCCTGAATACCGAGGCAAAGGAATAGCTAAAGAGCTACTAGAAGAAGTAATTAATAGAGGGAGCGGATTAGAAGGTTTGAAACAAATAAATCTTTGTGTTGTAACTTTAAATAGGGTAGCAATTGAGCTTTACATGAAGTTAGGATTTGAAACATATGGCATAGAGAAAAACGCCTTGGAATATAAAGGACAAGGATATGATGAGGAATTAATGACTTATTTTTATACGTAATTCGCAGGAGGCAGAGGCATCCGATAACACCTAAAGAATATTGGAAAGAGTTGATAAATATTAATACAAGATATTTAGTAGCTATTTTATTGATCTTAGTTTTTATTACAGGATGTAACAATAATACAGATCCAAATGATTCGATTAGCTCTATAAGGCTTGACTGTCTTCAAACTAATAATGATGAATTATGTGAGAGTAAATATTTTGATGATACACAATCTATTAAGATATTTGAAGAAGCAATTAATAATGCAATAAAAATGTTAGGTAACTTAGATTACGTTGCAGAATACAATTTGACATTTACCAGCTCTAACAATACAACAAAGAATTATCATTTGTCCCTAGGATCAGATAGATCAATGAAAGGATTATTAGTAGATCAATCAAATTCAAGCCAGGGATACGAAGTTCCAATGAAATATGCAAATCAATTGAGAGACATATTAAAGAAATAGGAATCTGACAGTACTTCAGGAAGCCGGGGACATCACCTAACAGAACATTCCTGTATCGTCGCATTCGCTCCTTGGTCACCAAGAAAATTTATTCTTGAAAAGGAATGAGAATATTAATGTTTGAATTAAGTAAGCACGAATATTATAAAGTCAAATTTCTTATTGAAACGGGGTATAATCATCCCGAGATAGTATCGATTATTGAGCAGAATAACCCTGGTTGGATATTTATTGATGATAAATTAATTCCTGAAACAGCATTGGTTTGGAGTAAGGGGATCAAAGGCTTTTATTTAATTGGGAATGAGAATAATCATGATTTTTTGAAAGATATTAATGAAAATATAACAACAATTATTGCCCCAAGAATGCGGGGTATGGGGTTAGATTATTTCGAGGCTTCAGGAAATTCGGGAAAATGGAAACTAGATGATATTTTTTCGAGTAGAGTAATAAATAGGTGGGGGCAATTTGTTTACAAATACGTTGATAGCAAAGAAAAACTAATTATAAGTGAAATAGATGGGTACAATTTCATTACCCTAGGTAAACGTGAATTCATTAATGAAGAGTTTAAAAGAAAAGAACTACTACAAAGTCATATTAATCTGTTCTGGGACAGTGAGGAACAATTTCTTTCGAAAGGGTTTGGATGTATCGCTTTGGAGGGAGATGAAATAGTAGGTATTTGCTATTCAAGTTTTATTACTAATGAAACACATGCAATTGGTGTTGAAACCTTAACTGAACACCAACGGAAGGGTATTGGTTATCAGTTGGCTGCTAGAGTAGTAAACGAAATTATTGAGAACGGTTATACAGCATATTGGGATTGTTCAATGGATAATGAAGGCTCAATAAAATTAGCAGAGAAATTAGGTTTTGATAAAGATCATCAATACAGTTGTATTGGATTTCCAATATAAATTTAGAAATTAAGGGGTGGTGGACATCATATAACAATATGTTCACGCATCGGGGTGTGCGCCCTCGGTCATGGCACTGGTCGGAGGGCAGTATGCCACATCCATTCAGCTAACCCGTCGCGACCAGCCGAGATCTTGCTAATCGCACGACTCCAGTAGCTTAAGGTGAATAGGCGTCGTGAACACGGAAACGTTATGAGAAATCCCCGCAAAAAAAAGTCGAAACAAATAAGATCATAATTTTTCTATATGCTCGATTAGCGGATTGACTTAAAAATAATAAAGTTTAAAGATCTTACACCAGCGATGAATGATAGGAGTGAAAAACACTGAATATAGTGAAAGTGGGTATTGATGCAGGAGGTTCGTTAATAAAAATTGCATATATGAACCAAAGCATAATAGAGTACCGTGTATTTGATTCAATGGAACTTGGAGTTGCAGCTTTATGGATTAATGAATATTTTCAAGAAGCAACAATTTGTCTCACTGGTGGTAAAGGGTCTCACTTGCAATCATTACTTAAACATGAAACAAAGAATATTGTTGAATTCGATGCAACTTGTCGGGGAATACAATTTCTCTTAAATCTCGAGGGAGCACCTTTGGAATCATTTATACTAACGAATGTAGGAACGGGGACTTCAATCCACTTTTTCGATTCAGGTAGGCACGTGCGTGTTGGTGGAACTGGTGTTGGGGGAGGCACAATGATGGGACTATCCTTATTATTAACTGACATAGAAGAATATAATAAAATAGTTAATATTTCGAAAAAAGGTAATAGAGACGATATTGACCTTAAAGTAAGGAATATTTACGAAGGGTCTGAGTCTCCAATATCAGGAGATTTAACAGCAAGTAATTTTGGGAATGTACAGATGTTGAAGTTACCTTCAAAAAAAGAAGATTTGTTGGCATCCATTATTGGACTAGTTGGGGAAACAGTGGCAACTACAAGCGTCCTTGCTGCTGATTCATATGGGACTACAAGTATAGTCTATATAGGATTGTCTTTTATCCATAATGAAATTCTCAGAGAAGTAGTATCTAACTATACAAATCTTAGGGGAGCAAGTCCATTGTTTGTTCGAAATGGTGAATACAGCGGAGCGGTTGGAGCATTAATGTCAATATAAATTGAGGGTGTTTATTTGAAGGCTAGGACATCTCATAACCATGTTTTTCAGCATCGTCGCTTCCGCTCCATGGTTTTATTATAACTTATTTATCACTCTCCCGTAATCAACCTATGAGAGCATAACAAATTCTCCTAGGCTCCACCGAACAATAAAAGACAATGACAGTTATGTCGTTGTCTTTTTTGTTTGGCGAGTTCGTTGAAATCGAGCTTAAATTTTCCAAAACATACCCTCACAGAGAAAGGTAATATCGTTATTTATAGAGCATTTCAACTGTACATACGGCCAAAAACAGCATCACCTGCGGTTAGTATTGCAAATTATTTAAATTATTAAGTGCCAAATACTTGACAAAGCAAAATAAATAACTTATATATTAAGTGATAAGTAGTAAGTAGTAAGTAGTAAGTAGCAAGTAGTAAGTAAGATCCAAATGATTCCTCATACAAAGTAAACATCAGATCGCTTGAAGAAAATGAGTAGGAGAGGATTACTATGACAGATCTAAAATTAGCACAAAACTTTTCAATGATAGCGCTAAATGCGCAGAGAAGTCTTGAGATGACTAATGTAAAGAAAGTGGCTCTTCGTTGTATGGCAGCAGCGGTTATTTTAGAGGTCTACTTAGATAGCGGTTTTACACAAGCTAAGAATACATTAGTTTTGAAAAAAGATGTACTTAACCAATCTCATACAATGCTCTACCAGGAAACGATTTTAAAACCCTTAGTTCACAAAAATGTTGGGGTAATGGGTGATCTGAATTGGTGGCTGAAAAGGGCTTCCATGCTTTCCAAAAGAAAATTAATAAAGTTTGAACACGCGGTATCAGATTCTCTAAAGGAAATGGGTTTACTTGAAGAAATCCCTCATCTTTTGGGGTGCGACCTGTACTTTCATTCCGCAGGCGTTGAGATCAAAGAATATCGTAGCCATATTCAGGAATATACAAGGATTACAGAGAATATTCGAGCAGAAATTCTGGAAGATGGCCCAGTAACAGATGAGACAATCTGTATGCTTTGGCTCCTGCGTGAAAGCGGATGTATGCATGATTTTTTTTCGCGGAATGAGTTAGAAAAGGTGAGTGCAAGAATGTATAAATTATATCAAAGTACTCCACTGGCAAAAGCAGTATATCCAATCCGAATCCATCACGGAATAGAATTAGCAATAAAACAATTCCTCCGTATGAAAAAAGCGGCAGTAAAGACACCCGTGGGCAGCGGTTTGAATTTTCTATTTCCAATCCTTGAACGTTCGCAATCTGTTTTCATTGATACGGAGGCGATGCTTTCTAATTCAACAAAAAGACTACACGATGTGAGGATGCGGTTAGAGTCCAATGGCCATGCGGTTAAGGTGTTAGGGGAAGGGCAGACAATTAAAATAGATAATATTGTTTACGAAGCGATTCCGCATGCCATTTACGGGAGAGTGCCAATTCATGGTGTGCGTCTACTCCCGAGACTCCCAATTTAAAGGAGTCGGTAATCATGTCAAGACAACGTTCCATGGAGACTATATTGGCCTCTAATATCGTATCTATAGGTGAATTAGTGCGGCTTACGGATTCTCGCTATAGCACACTGAAATTTTATACAGAAGAGGGTATGCTGCCTTTTGAACAGGCGGAAGAGAATCTGACACGCAAATATAAAAGAGAGGAAACTGTCGCGCGCATTCTTTTAATTAAAGAACTGAAATCAAACGGATTATCTATCCCGCAAATTAAAGAAACTCTCAACACGGATAAATGAGCATAATAAGAATAAAATTATGGCATCTATATTCACCTAACTTCCCATAAAATATAGCATAACATCGGGGTTTCCCGGTGTTTTTTTGTTTTCTAAGCCGCTTGAACGTCAGGAATGCGCGAATGTTATAAGAAATTGTCGCAAGAGCATAAAACCCTTTCATCATAATAGCATCTACTCTAGCGAACGGAACAGAAATCCCTTCAGTTATAATTAATCTTTATCACCCAACCCAACTATTGGAATGATAGCGTATAATTTATTAAAGGTATTTGGGTGCAATAGTATTTCATTGTGACGTAAAAATAATTTATATATTATGGGGGATTGAAATGAACATTGTATTTAGAAATTTTGATAATTCTTATTATGATAAAGTTTGTGATTTTTTGATTGAATTATCAAAAGATGACCGTAGACATATAAATTGGAATTGGGCAAGATGGGAGTGGATGTTTTTTCACCCTGAATTTAACAGAGACTTAATGGATAAAATTGGATTATGGTATTGTGATGATGAATTAGTAGGTATAGCAACCTACGACCATTATTTTGGCGAAGCATTTTTTGCAACTAAACAAGGGTTTGGAGAATTAGAAAAAGATATATTAGAATATGCCATTGCTACTTTCAGTAATGAAAATGGCCTTGGGATAGCGGTGAATGATACAGATACTCACACTCTAGACTTATTACGCAGTAATAAATTTGTGAAGAATGATCTGACTGAAAACATACTTGAACTTACACTAGAGAATGTTAGCCTTGATTTTATAACTCCTGAAGGTGTAACAGTAAAAAATATTGATATAAAAAAGGACTTATATAAGCATCATAATTTGCTATGGAAGGCATTTGACAACGAAGGACATGTACCTGTTGATGAAACTACTATGAATAAGCAAAAAGTAATGTTGTCAGCAACGAATTTGAATTCATTCCTACATATTGTTGCAGAAAATGAAGATGGGGAATATGTTGCATACTGCGGCTTATGGTATAGTCAAAAAACTGATTATGCTTACGTTGAACCTGTATGTACAATCCCAGAGTACCGACATAAGGGGCTTGGTAAAGCGGTGGTTTTAGAAGCCTTAAAAAGATGCTACTCCTTAGGTGCTAAAAAAGCATACGTTATTTCTGATAACTCTTTTTATAAGTCATTAGGCTTTCATCAGCATTCACATTATACTTTCTATTGGCATAACATCTGATATTTCAATTATGCATAATTAATATACTGCAAAAATCAAAACTAATCTAAAAGGTGCTTAGTTATGAAGAAAAAGACAAGAAAAATTATTGTAGGTGAAAAAGAATATATATATGTGCTAAATCAAAAATATAATGAAAAATCGAGTAATATTACCTTGAAAGTATCTATAAAAGGATTGAAAAAGTTAACGTTAACATTCTTTTTTTGCACATGGGATGATCCTAATACTGGAAGTCCGTTATTACACAAAAATAATTAAAAATTTCATTTTATATGGCTTAAGGAATGGATGGACTGGAGAAAACTTAATAGAATTCCAAGATGGACTTGATATTATTAGTGAGTTGGGGTATGACGTTTCTTGGCTTAGACCAGAAACCGTACGGTGATATATACATTCTTTCGGAGGTAGTAATGATAACTCAATGAAGTAATTCATTTATAACATCCTTAAACTTGATGCCTTTGCCATGAGCAAATGCATCTTTAGCTATTTTATCTTTTCTTATGATTTTAAAATTGATTAAAATATGTTAGAATTCATTTGGTACAGTCATCCTATGTTTGGAGGTTTGAAAAATGCTACAAAAAACCACACGTCTGACCCTTGTTGATCAAGTCATTATTCAAATTGAATCCTTGATTGAATCTGGAACATGGCCGATAGGAAAAAAAATCCCGCCTGAACCGGATCTAGTCCATGAATTGAATGTCAGCCGCAATACATTGCGTGAAGGTATAAAAGCGTTGTGTCATGCCGGAGTGCTGACGACAAAGCAGGGAGATGGTACTTATGTATCTTCTAGTAGTGCACTTGGTACGGCTATTCAACGACGTGTCCAAAAATCGAGCTTATTGGAAACGCTGGAAGTTCGGAATGCTCTAGAGCGAGAAGCTGCGAAGCTATCCGCTGAAAGGCGGACTGAGGGGGACTTAGAGAAAATTCGGTTTTATCAACAGGAATGTAATTCGTTTAGCGAAGTACGAGATTTAGAACGGTATGTCGACGCTGATATTAAGCTCCATCAGACCATTGTAGAATCGGCCGGAAATCGAATGTTGATTGACTTGTATGCGCATATTACTGAAGCCATTCAGGATTCTATTACTGCTCTTATAAAGAAGCAATTTCATGCAAACCTTCCGCAAAAAAAGCATGATCAACTGGTAGATGCAATATACGCGCAAGATAGTGAAGCGGCAGCCCAAAGTGTATATCTGTTTATAAATGAATTAAAACGAGCAATAGAGATGGAGGAAATATAGTTGCAGTCCAAACAACCTAGAATCAACTCAAAAACGCGTCCAACGTCTACAGGATGGCTACTTCTTCTGGGAATTATTTTGATCGCGATGAATTTACGTGCCCCTTTAACTTCAGTAGGCCCTTTGATTGGGATCATTCGGGATGATTTGGGTATATCGAATACGTTAGCGGGCTTGATTACCACGCTTCCGTTAATAGCGTTTGCTTTGCTATCACCGCTTGCGCCGAAGTTGGCTCGCCGTTTTGGAATGTCCCCTGTTCTATTTGGAGCGCTATCCCTGCTGGTTGTCGGCATTGTCTTGCGTTCGTCATGGAATATCGGTTCATTGCTGATCGGGACGGTCATTTTGGGTCTTGCGATATCCATGTGCAATGTATTGATGCCAAGCTTGATCAAAGAAAAGTATCCTTTAAAAATTGGAATAATGATCGGCGTTTATTCGGTTTCAATGAATTTTAGTGGTGCTATTGCATCCGGAATCAGTGTACCGGTGGCCAATCTAACAGGATTAGGCTGGAAGGGAGCTTTGGGAATTTGGGGTATGTTAGCTTTTATAGCCCTTCTCGTTTGGATACCCCAACTAGGGCGGCGGCAACAAAAAGTGAAGACAACGACGTCGGACGAAAAGCGAACGAATTTGTGGAAGTCTCCTCTTGCTTGGCAAGTGACCCTCTTTATGGGTCTGCAATCGATGATTTTTTATGTTGTCGTTTCTTGGCTCCCTGATATTCTGAAATCTCAAGGGATGAGTTCGGATTCCGCTGGATGGGTACTTTCTCTGATGCAACTCGCTATCCTTCCGGTTACTTTTATCGTGCCGATTTTAGCTGGACGCATGAAAAATCAAATTGGCCTTATGATCTTGACGGCTCTTTTTTTCTTCAGTGGTATTGGGGGTCTACTATCCGGAAATCATACGTTGGTTCTTCTATGGGCGATTCTAATCGGAGTCGGCGGAGGGTGTGCGTTCAGTCTTGCAATGATGTTATTTGGACTTCGAACTTCTAACGCACATGACGCGGCGGAGTTGTCCGGTATGGCTCAATCGATAGGTTATCTGCTGGCCGCGTTAGGACCGATACTGTTCGGCTATCTGCACGATGTGACCAATGGGTGGAATGTACCGCTTATCGTGTTGCTTGTTATCACATCCTTGTTGCTCATTTTCGGTGTTGCTTCGGGTCGTAATCGATTAATCGGAGAAGAAAACTCTTAAGACTCTTAGGTGAGAATTAAAAACGGTCTAACATTGTACAGAGGGTGATCCAGCCATTAGGCAAGCATCTATTTAGATTAGAAATAATAAAGGCCGTTCATACCTTCATCAGGTTATGGATGGCCTTTATTATTATGTACGTATGGTATTTTACGAGGCTTGGCCTATTAGCTCATCTTAAAATGCTCTACGTGTTGCAACAAGTTTTCTTCGATAAGGATATCCTTCTGTCTTGGACCTATAAGATCAAAATGGGGAAATGAGGATCGATTATGAATATATTGGGGTGGTAATCCATGATCGATACACCACTTAGATAACCTTTCAAGGTCTGAACAGCCCACTTTAGTGACTGTGGTGATATCGGGGAAGCGTGGATCTAGCCAATAGTGCGTTAGAAACGCTATCTCACCTCTGTTTACAGCTTCCTTCCACGCGCTTAATTCTTCTCTTTTGATTCCAAAAGCCATATGATTGTCCCATCCTAATTCTTTTAGTTAGATATAACTATACCATATTCAATATTCGAGAAAGGATTACAGAGAGAATTACAGATATGAATGGCTGGTATTTATGATTTCTAGAATATTAGGATTCTGTACAGGCTAAACAGTTACCAGAATATGATAATATGGTAGTGTTAAGAGAAATAATGATATATAGGAGGCAATATGAGCCAAGAACTTTCTCCTTCGGGATCTCGAAGCATGTTGAAAAGTACATAGGTGAAATTGATGGTGTTTTTCATGAAATAATATCTGATCTTGTCCATATAGATATTCTTATTGTGAAACCAACGAAGAAAAGGAACTATTACACATTAGTTACATTAATTTGATGCCACTCTATACGGAAGAAATGAATTTTAAATTGAAAAATAATGGGGCTGATGCTCTCTTAGCCAAACTTGAGAAAGCTGGAGTAGATGAGAAAGTAGATATAAAGAGAAAGAACGTTTGTAAATGATTGATAAGAGAACATGATTACAACCTAAACCATAACATTTTATCGGAGGTCAGTATGGGACTATATGTTAAAGAATTCGGAAATAGGAATTCTCCAATCATGATATTTTTACATGGCGGGGGAGTAAGTGGTTGGATGTGGGACAAGCAAGTGGACTTTTTTAAAGATAAATACTATGTATTGATTCCTGATCTACCTAGTCACGGTAAAAGTGGAGGTGAGGAATTTCTATCTATAAATAAAGCAGCAAAAGATATCATCGGTATCATACAAGAAAGAAGAAATGGTCAGGAGATTACGATGATAGGGTTTTCTCTGGGTGCTCAAATAGCCTTAGAAATATTAAGTATGAAGGAAGAAATGATTGATCGGGCGATTATTGTGAGTGGACTTGTTATTCCTATGAACTATTTCAAATCTATCATTAATCCTATAACCCGGGTCATGATGCCATTAACCAAGAACAAATCTTTTGCAAAACTTCAAGCCAAAGTATTATATGTTCGTGAAGAGTACTTTGATTTGTATTTTAGTGATACTAAACAAATGAGTGTGGATGCTCTAATTAAGATTTTAGAAGAGAATATGTCTTATCAATTATCAGATCAATTTGTACATAGTCATGCAAAGATACTAGTGTTAGTTGGAGATAAAGAGAAAACAATGATGAAGAAATCAGCTATCTTTATTACTAAAAGCAACAATAATTGCCGAGGTTACATCCTTCCCAAGGTTGGACACGGAGTTTCTTTAGCAAGCCCTGATTTATTCAATAAAATAGTAGAAGCATGGATTAATGATAAAGAACTGCCAATGGAAATGAAGTCTATTGAATAAGTGCTGAATAATCATGAGAGAGAAGAGGGTGCTTAATTTGGAGATCGATATTAAACCACTAGATACTAACGGGGTTATTCCATATGATTTGCTCTTACTTGCAGATCCATCAAAAATGTTAATAGATAGTTATATAGATAAAGGCATATGTTACTTGGCTAAACATAAAAGTGATATTATAGGGGAGTTTGTATTAATTCATACTCATCCACAAACCGTAGAAATAGTAAACATAGCCGTTAAGGAAACATACCAAGGACAAGGAATTGGAAGAAAACTCATAATAAAGGCTATTGAAGTAGCAAAACAGTTCAAAGCAACATCAATAGAGATTGGAACAGGTAATTCAAGTATTCAACAATTAAGACTATACCAAAAATGTGGATTTAGAATAACAGGAATAGATCATGATTTTTTCATAAGAAATTATGAAGAAGAAATATTTGAGGATGGAATTCAGTGCAAGGATATGATAAGGCTCAGTATGGGTTTGTGATCTTGTGTAGAATAGTCCCAGACTTCTGATAAGTGTTCGCAATTTAAAGTGAGGCTATTCGTGCAGGTTTAGTCTGATTTTGAATGACAACGTAAAAAAGGGGTAGAACCTAATATCTTGGTTCTACCCCTTAATCGATTGAACATAATTTCTAAAAAAATAGATATTGATGCTGTCGAACTTGCCGATGCAAGGAGTATATATTACTCCCTTTGAAGTAATACTTCGCCTGCTATACCCGGGTTCGTCATCTGATACGGATCGAGTATGATATTCAGTTCCTCTTCTGTCAGCACATTGTACAGCAGACACAGACTACGCACGGATTTACCGGTCATGATGGCTTCACGCGCGATCCGGGATACCGCTTCATAGCCCAAGTGAGGATTCAGTGCTGTTATGATGCCTACACTGTTCTCAACATGTTCACGACACCGATCTATGTTCGCCTGAATTCCTTCAATACAATACTCTCTAAAGACCCGGAAGCCTTGATTCATAATTTCTAGCGACTGTAGTAAGTTGTAGACCAGTACTGGTTCCATGACGTTCAGTTCAAGTTGACCGGCTTCTGACGCGAGACAAATGGTATGGTCGTTACCGATGACCTGGAAAGCAATCTGATTGATGACTTCGCACATGACGGGGTTTACTTTACCCGGCATAATGGATGAGCCTGGTTGGCGAGAGGGAAGCGTTAACTCGCCTAATCCGTCTCTTGGACCGGATGCCATCAGACGGATGTCATTAGCCACTTTTGACATGTTCATCATGCAAATTTTCAACGCGGCTGAAACTTCTGTATAGGCGTCCGTGTTCTGCGTTGCATCTACAAGATGATCAGCAGGCTCTAGAGGAAAGCCACTCAGTTCTGCAAGTATTTCTGCGACCCGTTGAATATAGCGTACATTTGCATTTAGCCCAGTACCGACCGCTGTTGCTCCCATATTAATATTAAGCAGATTGGTCCTCGTGGCTCCTAGCCGGTTAATATCTCTTCCTAACACGCGAGCGTAAGCTTGGAACTCTTGTCCGAGGCGAATAGGTACTGCATCTTGCAAGTGGGTACGACCCATTTTGATAACACCGTCAAACTCCTCGGATTTATCGCTGAATGCTTTATGCAAATCTTTCATGGTCTCAAGCAACTTCTCAATCATTGTCAGTACTGCTAAATGTACTGCTGTGGGGAAGGCATCATTCGTAGACTGAGCCATGTTTACATGATTGTTCGGATTGATATCTGCGTAACTGCCTTTTTCTTTGTTTGTTAGTTCAAGGGCACGATTGGCAATGACCTCGTTGGTATTCATATTAATCGACGTGCCTGCTCCGCCTTGAATGGGATCGACAATGAATTGATCGAACCATCTGCCTCCAATAATTTCATCGGCTGCTTGAACAATGGCATTTCCCTTGTCAGAGAGTAGCCGTTTGATTTCCATATTTGCAATGGCAGCGCCTTTCTTGACCATGGCCATGGCACGGATCAGCTCGGGGTGAATGCGCTGTCCGGTAATCGGAAAATTCTCCGCTGCTCGCATGGTTTGGATACCATAATAAGCTTCTGATGGAACTTCTTTAGTACCAAGAAAATCCTTTTCCAATCTCATAATATCAATTCCTCCGAGTGCGACAATTTGAAAATATAAGCCGATTGAAAGCGCTGTATTTACCGGACTTATTACTATTATACGTCCTTATTGACAGGTTTAGCTAGTCCTACGTCGAATTGCTTATTACATCATCTTTTACCACATTGATTACGATGTTTATAATGAACGTAGATTGCTTGGCGGCCTAGCATATAGCGCGGAGAAGCTGGCGGGTATTTTATCCGTTGACTTTGAACTAGTTGAAATTAGACACATGATTGAGAAGGATGAACAAGGATTATTTTGGAAATCCATTTCTATGGGCAAGTCTGTGGAAGAAGAAGTAGTCCGAAGATTACAAAAAGGAAGAGGTATAATATGAATGAATTATTGTTTTGTTTTGTGATTTTAGTTGTCTTGATAAGTGGTTGTAATAATGAAACTTATGAAGATAAATATCTTACATTATCAGAAATTACTAATCATCTTGAAGAATCTGGGTTCGATTTAGAAAAGAGAGATCTTATCATTAAATCTGAGGTTGCGAGCGAACAAGTCACATTTAATATTGCTCCGAATCATATTTTTTCAATATATGTGTTTAACGAGGAAGCTAGTAAAGAACAGAGTGAAGGTGAACTTCATAACAAATATAATACAATGAATTTTGGTAATTCATTAATAGTAGCATCCATTAAAAATGCACAGATTTATCTGATAAAAGGTGATGAAAGGGATTTTGAAATTGAAAATAATGTATTCAAAGGGTTAGGAGATCTGTAGAAAGAGGTACCAAGAAGCTGAACGTACGTAGAAATTCACGTAATAAAATGAAGGGATGCTAAGACATTATGATTAAATTAATGACCTTTATTTTAGGTGGGATAGAAAGATAAATATATCAAATGATCTATGATCAACCCATTTATTATTGGACAATGGCAGTGGGAAATTGGACTCTTTTTTTAGTACTATACCGAAATTACTTTCAGTTTGGGCTGGTATAAATCCGAGAATAATAAAAAATTGAGTATAGTCTTAACAAGAAGTTTAGTTGTAATATCACTGGGGCTTATCACAATTCCAGTTTGGATCAACCAACTCTAAGGAGAGACCCCGGTGAAATTAATATATGCATTAATTGAAACAATCAAATAAATCGCCCAATAAAATGCGGTACCACCTCCATCGACAACAAGCTGACCGCATGCGGTCGGCTTGTTGTCATATACGATAATGTGAGGGGATTATACTCAAATGATATCGTTCATATTGATTTAGAGACAGCTCATGTATGAAAAGATATACTTATCATATTGAATAACGAGGATCAAAACGAAAAGGAGTTGTATCATGATGAACAATACGAAGTCTTTATCAACAGCATTTAACCAAGCAGCTTATCCAGTGGGAGGTCACGGCAAACGAAACGTTCAAGTATTAATGGAAGCCTTGAAAGATATCGATGGGAGTCTGGAAAGTGATGTCTATGGCAAAGGTAAAGTAATTGAAGATTTTCAGGAACAGATGGCAGAATATTTAGGGAAAGAAACGGCAGTGTTTTTTCCTAGTGGAACGATGGCTCAGCAGATTGCTTTAAGAATATGGTGTGATCAAAAGGGAGTGAGACGAGTCGCCTATCATCCCTTATGTCATTTGGAGATTCATGAAGAAGATGGCCTAAAAGAATTGCATCACATAGAACCCGTCTTGCTCGCGGACAATGGCAGATTAATTGGGTTGGAAGACGTTCAGCACATGCCTGAAGGCATTGCTTGTTTATTGCTGGAATTACCTCAGCGAGAGATCGGTGGACAATTACCGGATTACGCAGAGCTTGAAGCTATTTCCACCTATTGCCGTGAACAAGAGATCAAGCTTCATCTGGATGGAGCTAGACTTTTTGAAATTTTACCTTATTATCAAAAGTCAGCTGCTGAAGTCTGTGCACTCTTTGATAGTGTGTATGTATCCTTTTATAAGGGAATTGGCGGGATTGCAGGGGCCATTCTCGCAGGTGACAAGGCTTTTACGAATGAATCAAAGGTATGGAAAAGACGGCACGGTGGAGATCTAATCAGTTTATATCCCTATATCTTAAGTTCCGATTATTATTTCAAACAGCGCGTTCATAAGATGGGACAGTATTATGAAGAAGCCAAAGAACTAGCAGAGTTATATAACCAGTGCCATGGTGTCGCGACTATGCCAGTAGAGCCGGTATCGAATATGTTTCATGTTCATTTTGATATGCCTATAGAGCAACTGGAGTCTATATTAATCCGTATTTATGAGTCAACAGATGTAGGATTAACGCAATCACTAAGAAAAACTAGCGAAACAACCTGCTATTGTGAAGTAGGTATTGGAGATCACTATGCTGAACTACCTAAGGATAAGGTGAAGATAGCATTTCAACGGTTGGATGAAGAAATGAGATCTAGCGTGGTTTAAATTAAGCAAGGATATTTGTGCTAATCTGCTGGTTGCCCGTCGTCCCTGTATATCTTTTTGTTGGATAAAATGTTAGCAGAGGTTAACAAGTGAATACATCGACTTAGGCAGTCCAATTAAGGACTTTATTTCTTTTGTTTACGTGTTTGATTGAGCTGGGTACATTCGCTTTTGTATCCGCTGTTCCTCCAGTAAATGCATCATCCTTTGTTGAATGTTTTGGGTATGCTGTGTTGCAAAAGTATGATATGCAAGGTTGCGTGTTTCTAATGGATCATCTGTTAAGTTATATAGCTCATATTCATCATGAATAGGTTGTGTTTTGATCCGCGCGATCCTAAAAGGGTCACGTCCACAAGTCATACCATTCATTGGCTCAAAGGTTTCATCTTTCGTCCCTGGATGGCTCCAAAATTGAATGTTATCGAAATAGCGGGAGAACTTCCACAATTCTATGCTGTTATTCCTATGTAGGGTCGTAATTATGGTCTCGACATGGTTAGGTTGAATAACAGAAGGATACGCTTTTCCTAGTGGGTTTACTTGGTGTTGACCTCGAGTAATATCGTCGTCGGTCATGAAATAAATGGGCTCATCTACTATCACAGATTGATTCTGTCCTAGAACTAGAGGAGTGAGGTTGCGTCCCACAAAGGGATGTACTTCGCTAAAATTGCTTTTCAAACGGTTCTGAATCTCTGCTATGTCAACATTCGCTAGTCCAAGCAAGGTAGGTAGGAGATCCACGTGGCTTGTAAGTGTATGTGAATGATTATGCTGCGGAAAAAGATGTTTATGATGAATGACGAAAGGGACGTGCAGAGCCTCTTCGTAGGCACAGTAAAATTTTTGATGAAGGTTACCGTTACCATGAGCGCCTAGCAGATCCCCATGATCAGATGTAAAAATAACAATCGTATTATCATAGAAAGAGGAGCGGGTAAGAGCCTCAAACACCTTAAACATTTGCTGATCGGTATTTTTTTGTAACTGGTAGTAAAGCTTACGGTAAAAGGGCTGATCGATAATGGGCTGTAAAGCTCTTGGGTAGATATCCCGATAGCTTGCTTGACAGCGCGGTTTCGTAAATAGAGGTTCGTTTATGGTTGGAGGAGGGAACACCTCTGGCATAGGTTCCACCTCAAACCGAAACGTTGGCAGATGCGCAGTAAGAGCACCATATAAAACAATATCGTGCGGGTTCACAAATGAGGCTATGGTAAACCAAGGCTTGGCATTTTGGTTATGAATTTTCTGGCGATCAAGGGATTCAATGAGCTCGACGACTTCTGAAGCATAAACTTCGTCTCTGCCACTTACTCCGAAAGAAGCGGAAGAACCGGAATTTCGAGGATCTTTGCCGTGAGGCTCCGGGCCGATCCAACCGGAAAATCCGAAATTGTCTAGGCGGTTGGTGCGCCTATATAATTCTTCTCGTTTTTTATCAGGTACACCTGTCAATGGATTATAGCTAGAGAGGCCTATATGCGTACCAGGGATGACAATATCTTCATAGGATATATGCCATTTCCCTTTATAGTAGGTCTGGTATCCGGCCGCGCGAAAGTAATCGCCCATCGTAGGAACGGTGTCTCGATCCAACCAAAACATATCGGAGTCGAAGGGCTCTTTTGCGATTCCGGTTGTCTGGCTGACGCCATGAAGAGACGGATAATGACCGGTCAATAAGGTAGCCCGACTAGGGGAGCATGCAGCGCTACCAATATAATGCCTGTGGAATTCCAGCCCATGAGTCTTCAAAAGTTCCTGTGTACTCAGGTTTTGTCGGCGCCATTCTTTTATTTCCGTATTTTCATAAACGGGGGGATATCGTTCCTCATCCACGAGGAACACGAGAAAGTTAGGTTTTTTAAGGTGTCGGGAAAGAGGCCCAGCATCGTTCATGAAACACATCCTCATTAGATGATTTTTATCCCATGTTATGTTGGGAAGCCTCAAAACAGAAGTGTTCTAGAAATCCTGTGCAATAAATGTAAGCACAAACATCGAATTACCCACGTACAATAACCTATACTTAGAACGTACATGGAGGAATTACGATGATCTTAATCTCGGGTTATGATATAGAGCAATTAAATACGTTACCGCTATCGGATCTAGACAAGTATATTGTGAATCAAAAGAAAAAAAGCCCAGTGGTCTATCATTATGATTCGCTTGAGGCTTTGGAATTCGAATTGAAAATGAGAACGAACATCGTGGAGGCGGCCATAGCGTTAGATGCTAGTAAAGCGAGCTTTGCTACCTTCAAAAATTCCCGATGTAATAACCAATTATGGACACTCACAGAAAATGGTGGCTTCAGACTGAAGAGCGAAGTCTTACCTTCGGATGGGATCAATGATATTTTCGAAAATGGACATCTCTATGCCTTTGAATGTGCAACCGCAATGGTGATTATTTTGTACAAGGGTACACTCGACTCTATTCATCAGCAAACATTTAATGCATATTTCAGAAATTTGTACTTAAGGGATTGGAAATATGACAGTGACTTGCGGCTAAAGATGACACATAATAAGAATGAGGCTTACCCGGGAGATGTTGTCTATTTCAGCAATCCAGACCATGACCCAAAAACGCCTGAATGGCAAGGAGAGAATACGATCTTATTAGGCGACAACTTATACTTCGGCCATGGTATAGGAATAAGAACGTCGGAAGAAATGATTGCATCTCTGAATCGCAAGAGAATCCCAGGGAGTGTAACATCGGCATATATTTCGGATATCGTGCTTTATCCAGATTTTGAATATCTGCGTAAATTATCTACACGAGGAAATCTGAAAGTAGCAAAACCTTATATAGACAGTGTGATTTTTGCTAAAATAGGGGTTCATCGTTATATTAAGAATGGATGAATATCTTTTTTAGGATCAACAAGAGTTAAACAATAACCAATATAGTGAGGAGTTTTCATCAATGACATTGTTTCAAGTACAAGAGATGAGTATTAGGCTTCTAACACCTGCAGACGCTGTTCTATTGATGAAATGGCTGAGTGACCCTGTTGTATTAGAGTACTATGAAGGTCGTGATCGTTCACATGATATGGAACTAGTTCAAGAGCATTTTTATAAGGATAGCGACGACAGTGTAACCCAATGTATAATTCAATATGAATCAAAAGCAATTGGGTATATTCAGTTTTATTTAATAGAAGATGAAGAAATACAGGAATATCAATATGAAGACTTCAAAGGTGAAATATATGGTATGGATCAATTTATAGGAGAGCCTGAATTCTGGAATCAAGGAATCGGGACTCTTTTAATTAAAGAAATGGTGAAATACTTAATAGAACAAAAAGGTGCAAAGAAAATTGTAATGGACCCTCAGGCTTGGAATACAAGGGCATTGAAAGTCTATGAGAAAAATGGATTTGTAAAGAAGAGATTGCTTGAGAAACACGAATGGCATGAAGGAAAATTAATGGATTGTTGGCTAATTGAATATGACGTAATGACATAGATATTGATTTGGATATATAGTTGAGTGAAGCTAACCAAAAAATATTGAAAATGAGGTGTAGAGATATGAAGAATCAAATTAAATTAGAAGTGGCAACCCAAGATGATGCCGAGCAAATTAGAGATATGATGATTTTAATAGAGGCAGATGAGACGTCCAGGTGGTATTCTAACGGCGAAAGACCCTATATTCCTGGATTTGATTCGGTATCAATGCATGAATACCATGCAAGAGAGGAAAATTACTACAAGATATTAATGAATGAAATATCTATTGGAGTCATTCTTATATCTACAACAGGAAGAGAGCATGGAAGAATAGATCGCTTATATATTGATCCTAAGCATCAAGGTAAGCAGATTGGCTCTAAAGTCCTTCAGCTCATTGAAGAGAAATATCCGAAGGTAAAGATTTGGACTTTGGATACGATTCAAAAAAGTACTAGAAATCATCATTTTTATGAGAAAAATGGATATAAGGTAGTAGCAGAAAATGATTATGAAAGATATTACTGCAAAGAGATTGATGATCCGAACTGCGATGTAAATAGATTAACTAGAAATAAAGACTTTAGTAAACATAATTTTCGTGATTGTAATCTTCAGGAAGCTGATTTTTATAATATTAATTTAGAGAAGTCCTGTTTTTCTGATGCGAATATGAGTGGTATTAAACTTCAAAATATTAACCTATCTAGAACATACATAACAAACACAAATTTGAGCAATTCAATTCTTGGCGATTCCAATATGAGTAACGTTGAAATTTGCCATGTTTCGTTAGCAGGCGCTTATATACATGATGTTAACTTAAACACTGGAAATGATAAGCTACCGCTTGTCCTTGAAAGATGTGAAATGATTAATAGTACTATAACTGATTCGAATCTACAGAATCTGTCTATAAAGAATTGTAACTTAGACGGCATGAGTATTGATGGGATATTAGTTACTGATTTACTAGAGGTATACAGTATGAAACGTTAGGGAAACCATTTGAAGGTAACATATTACAAACAAGAAGGAGACTCCAATGACAGAATCAAAGAAGGATCTGAGATCAAGCCTCAGACCCTTTTTTCTCTTGATTTACAATTACATCATGAATTGGTAATCTTATCTTCGAAGAAAGTATTATCATAAGATTTCAATGTTCAATTTTTCTCGAAATAGTTTCAAATTAATGGAACTTGTACTCATTAAGAACGTATCAATAATGTGGATATAGTCATAACAAAGTGAGGTGTAGTGCATTGCCAATAACTATTCGTCCTCGATTAACTTTTACTTTCTTATTTCCACGTTAACCTGCCCCAAAACAATACATAAGTAAATCACACAATCTAATGAAATCTTTAACGAACATGAATGGATAGCTCATAAAATTAAGTTACTGTTAAGATTCTGTTTCGAACGAGATAAACCTCATCGGTTACAATCATTAATAAGAAACAAAAAGGGGCTCTAATTCATAATCAGTGCTTGAAGAAAATAGAAACCTATGCTGATCGTAGCGGTCATTTATCAAGCATTTATTTTGGTGTTGAGCCCAAAAAGGAGAGAAGAAATTGATAAAACATCGTAAAATGAAACGAAATATCATGCTGCTAAGTCTAATTTTTGCATTAACCGCCAGCTCAGTTACAGCTTACGCAGAAGCCTCTAAAACTTCAGGCTCCCAAACAAGTACCAGCCCTTCCGCGAAAAATGAGAAATCATCACAAAATAAAATGACAGCCTTTACGCCAGAGCAATTGCCTAAGCTATTGCTACAAGGAAAGTATGATCGCATATATAAACAATTGAGCCCTCCATTCAAAAAACAAATCTCATTAAAGGATCTAAAGAAAGTAGGCCTCCCCTTCCATAAAGGTATTGCCTCTTATACACTGCTGTCACAGTTGCATGCAAATGATATAAAGAGGTATATATGGCTAGATAGTAAGGGAGAAAAAGGCATCGAAGTCATTTTCGATAGTAAAAATATTATTCATAGTATGCTGTTCAAAAAAATTCAAAAATTCCCTGAGACAGATGCTCAGCGTACTAAAACGACGTTCGAACTTCCATTTCACGGAGATTGGTTTACCTATTGGGGTGGAACAAATGCACTAGTCAATTATCATTATGACCATGAGACCCAGCGTTATGCGTATGACATTGTTATGAAGAATAAAGGCCTCAGTTATAAAGGCGATGCCACAAAAAATGAAAGCTATTATGCTTTCGGTCAGCCGATCGTCGCTGCCGCTACAGGTAAAGTCGTTCAAGTCGTCAATGACATTGAAGATAACGTACCTGTTGGGACAGCGAATGAAGAGCATCCAGCCGGAAATCATGTCATTATCGATCATGGCAACGGGGAGTTTAGCTACTACGCCCATTTACAAAAAGGTTCGGTTAGTGTCAAAGTCGGTGACGAAGTGAGTGTCGGGGATGACCTCGGAAAATGCGGGAATTCAGGCAATTCTAGCGAAGCTCATCTTCATTTCCAAGTCTCCGACGGTGCAGACCTGTTCACTTCCAAATCGATACGTGTACAATGGAAAGACGCAGACGACTATGTGCAAGGCTCAACAATAAAGGCCCCCTAATGAAGAAAGTCGATGATAAGAACACTGTGGAACTCACAGTGAATAAATTTAAATATAGCAAAGAAAATGAGGAGCTTGTAAAAAATAGCTTCTGGACAAAGATGAAGAAATCTGCTGGAAAAATTCCGTTTACCAAAGATGCTATTGCCATGTACTATTGTGCCGTTGATGCTAAAACACCTCTTTGGGCGAAGGGGATAGCCTTTGGCGCATTGGCCTATTTCGTTTCACCCATAGATGTTATTCCAGATGTGATTATCGGATTAGGTTTTACAGATGATGCAGCCCTGATTGCGGCAGGAATTAGAGCGATCTCGGGTCAGGTGACGGATGAGCATAGAAATAAATCAGAAGCGTTCTTTAATGGAGAAAAATAACGGTTCAGCTCTAAGCTACAATTTTTTATCTGTTACTTCTAGACAGCTTTCTACGGGAAGCTGTTTTATTTTGTATTCCTCGCCCCATTCTTTCATAAGCTTAATAATTGGAATTAGCGTTTTCCCAAATTCCGTTAGTGAGTATTCGACTTTCGGAGGTACCTGATGATAGACCTCGCGATGGACCACACCGTCCTCTTCCAATTCCCGGAGCTGCAACGTTAGCATACGTTGAGTAATTCCCGGGCTTATTCGGCGAAATTCGTTAAACCGCTTCGTGCCCTCCATTAGATGATATAAGAGAATTCCCTTCCATTTGCCTCCGATGACGTCCAGCGTAAATTCTACAGGGCAAGCCTGCTTATCGCCTCCAGGACAATCCCCGAAGCCACCTTTTCGATTGCGCATATTTATTTCACTCCTCATAGTATCATTTTGTATACTATATAACATTAATGTGCGTACTTCTAAACATGCGATATATACTCTAATATTAAACTTGTAATTGGCAAACAGTCAAACTTAATGTGTGCCAAGAAAGGGAGTATAAATGATGGAAAATTTGACAACAACCAAGAATGAAATCTTGTCTGCTTACCAATTTAGACACGCAACTAAAGAATTTGATAGCAGCAAAAAAATTAGCGATTCCGATTTCCGATTTATTCTGGAAACCGGACGATTGTCACCAAGTTCCTTTGGTTTTGAACCATGGCGGTTTGTCGTTGTGCAGAGCCAGGAGATCCGCGAGAAGCTACACCCTTACGCTTGGGGAGCCCAAAAACAGCTTACGACTTCTAGTCATTTTGTGCTTATTCTGTCAAGGCTGCCTAAAGATATGGTTGCCGATTCTGACTATATTCAGGGTATGTTGAAGAATGTGCAGAAGTTGCCTGCTGAGGTTGTAGTGGGAAAAGGAAACGTATATGATAATTTTCTGAAATTAGAGTTCGGACTGCAAGAGAATGAACGGGCGATGTTCGAATGGGGCTGCCGGCAGACCTATCTTGCGCTTGGTAATATGATGACTGCTGCAGCCCAAATCGGCATCGACTCATGCCCGATGGAGGGTTTCAATAAGGAGAAGATTGAGCATATCCTGGCCGAAGAAGGAATCATGGATGCTGAGCATTTCGGAATTTCCTGCATGGTAGCCTTTGGATATCGCCTGAATGAGCCACGCGGGAAAACGCGGCAAACCGCTGAACAAGTGATTCAGTGGGTGTAATACAACATACAAACGACAGGCCGGGATTTATCTCTGGCTTGTCGTTAATAGTCGATTATAGACCTATCTTTGATATATCGATCATTCTAAATACTTGAATTTTCCCTCCAAACCCATTACAGTTACGGAATGACTATTGTATGAAGACAAATTTGTTGGAGGGTTAAGACATGCTAATTAACGTTAAATCGTATATTCACAAATTGGAAGTAACAGAGCTACTATCGTATGCGGTTTTTCCAGATGATAAGTCTTTGAACGCTGCTATAGATCGGTATGAAGGTAGTGAATCTTTACGTTTATATGGCTTCGAAGATGAGGAGCTGCTCGTAGGTCTAATTGGGTATGAGATGGACGATGAAAGAATGATAACCATTCATCATATTGCCGTATTGCCTGAGAATCGGATGAAGGGATACGGACGAGGAATGATGCTCGAACTACTAGAAGCTCAAAACCCAGCACAAATTATTGCAGAGACAGATGAAGAAGCGGTTGATTTTTATCGCAATATTGGATTCGTGGTGTACAGTTTGGGTGAAATTCATCCTGGAATAGAGCGGTTTCGTTGTGTGTACGATGCTGCGGTAGAAGAAGAGGAATAATGAATGCACAATTGAAACAAATACATCCTTTATCATGGACAATTATTATAGGAACGATTTTTGGAAGAATGGCCACGTCTATGAGTATTCCATTTCTCTCTATTTATTTGATTAAATCAATGGGAGCCTCACCTTCACAGACAGGTATTGTTGTAGCGGTGAGCTCTCTGATTGGTGTATTCGCTAGCTTTTATGGTGGATATATATCTGATGTCATAGGTCGTAAGAAGATTTTATTGATTTCGATATTTGGTTGGGCACTGGTTTTTATCGGATTTGCAGTAGCGGATAAAATCTGGATTTTCTTTGTCATGAATGCACTCAACGGATTATGCCGTGCAATGTTTGAACCTACCTCGCGTGCACTTCTGGCTGATATTACACCCCAGGAGAGTAAACTACTCGTATTTAACTTACGATATGCTGCAATCAATCTCGGAGTCGTATTTGGACCGATTTTGGGACTTCAAATGGGGGCATCTGAATCTAGCTGGGCGTTTGTAATAGCCGGATTAGTTTATTTTTGCTATGGCGTGACGTTGATCATTCAGTTTCTTCGCTACAAGGGAATGGGCTTGGCTTCGACCCAAGTGGGTGAACGGTTAACGCTTACGGGTGCACTGCGAGTAACAGGTAGAGATCGAGTATTTGTGTATGTTCTCATGGGTATGATTTTTTGCGTACTTGGCTATGGGCACTTCAGTTCAACATTACCCCAATACATGGAGATGAGCCCGAGCATCGAAGATGGAGCTAAATGGTTTAGTTATATGCTCTCCCTGAATGCGATCATTGTGCTGGCTTTCCAGTTCCCCGTTGTTCGTATTGCGAGTAAGTGGTCTCCAATTACGCCTCTTATTGTCGGAAGCGCTTTGGTATCTTGTAGCTTGTTACTATTCGGTATTTTTCAATCGTTTATTGGATTCATGCTCAGTGTGGTTCTTTTTACGATTGGAGAAGTTCTCATGTTTACAATGACAGACATCCTTATAGATCGTATTGCCAAGCCGGAATTACGAGGAACTTATTTTGGAATGATAGGTTTTAATAATTTGGGTAATGTTATGGCGCCCTTACTTGGAGGGTTCCTGTTGGATGCGCTTGGTGTAGACTACTCGATTATTATTTTCACGGTGATTGCGTTAACTGCAGCGTTTGGAATACCGTTCTTACTATCTGCACGTCGTATATTAGAGCAGCAGAATGACTAGATTCATTATTATTTATAGGGGAGCTATTCTAAGGGGGAGTTGCTCCCAAATGTATTTTAAATATCTCTACACAATGCTATAATTCACCATATATAACAGAAGGAGGATTCAGATGAAGAAAGCAATGATTCTATTAGTTACCTTTGTCGTGGTATTAACGTTAAGTACACAAACATCCTATGCAAACCCAGTTAACGCCAAGAGTAGTAACAATAATAATGTTGTAGAAGTATCAGTAAATAGTTTGACAAATCAGCTAGAATCTCTTAAAAAGGTCCAAAAGAAGTTGGAAAAGCTACAGAAGGAATTTGATCAGCTAGAAAAAAAGAAGAAAAACTTAGCTGTAACATCGAAGAAATATCGGGATATTTTAAGCGAGCAGACAAAGATCATCAAGAAGATGACAGATTTACAAAAGGATATTGCGAAAATATTAAAATCTAAATAGCTTAGGTTTGTAAAATAAAATAGATTTTCTTTTTCATTTATTCATGGTAGGATGTATCCAATTGAATACGTTAGATCACTAGGGGTGCTATTTAGCTGAGACGGAAATGTGATTCCAAACCCTTTGAACCTGATCTGGATTATACCAGCGTAGGGAAGTGAGCTTGAACTTTGGTTGAACTATTGTTTGTTTACGTACATATGCGTACATAGGTGGACATTCACTTGGCTATTGATATAAAGCTTCCTTCTCTAAGCAGAAGGGGGCTTTTTTTGTTCTCTTTCTTCATTAATTTGGTCATGGAATTCTTCTGTAGGATGAATTGAATTACGAGTGTGTAGGAGGTCATGAAATGTCAGTTCGAGAGTTACATGTCATTTCAAACGGTCAGCATGAATTGGAACACTTTGTATGGATAGCAGAGCGAACCCATTCTTATGTAACAGCTTTTCATTTACGGGAGAAATCTAGCACTGCGGCGGAATTGTGGCGATGGGTTATGGCTTTGAAGGCAGGTGGGGTACCGATGCATAAAGTGATCATTAATGATCGTATAGACGTGGCTTGGGCGGCTCAGACAGGTGGGGTTCAGTTAGCTTATCATAGCTTACAAGTTCAGGAGATAAAGCATTCTTTTCCTGGATTGCGTATAGGGTGTTCAATTCATTCTGTACAAGAGGCCGATGACATGAGCAAACGTGGCGCTGATTTTCTTCTTTACGGACATATCTTCAGAACGAATTCGAAGCCTGATCAAGAGCCTAGAGGAATCCTCATGTTGAAGGAAGTTGTGGAGCATGTTCATCTTCCTATTATTGCTATTGGTGGCATTAAGCCAGAACATGTGCAACAGGTCATAGGAATGGGAGCAGCAGGAATTGCTATCCTATCGGGAATTACGTCAGCGTCTGATCCTATACAGGCGGTAAAAGATTATCGAAGAGAGCTAGATTTAGCAGGAGGTGAATGTAGTTGACGAAGTCGAAGTTCTGCGATGCCATCATTGTGGGTGGAGGAGTGATAGGCAGTTCTATTGCTTATTACATGTCTGCCAGAGGAATGAAAGTCGTTCTTATAGATCGAGACCGATTAGGGCAACAAGCCTCGCTTGCGGCAGCAGGGATGCTTGCAGCACAGGCAGAGATTGACGAAGCAGGTCCATTCTTCGATTTAGCAAGGTCCAGTCGTGCATTATTTCCTCAGCTAGCGAGTGAATTACAAGCGTTAACCGGCATAGATATAGGCTTTAAGCGACAAGGATTACTTCGTGTGGGGATAACAGCCGCAGATGTAGAAGCACTTCAACGGACCATTGCTTTTCAACAAAGTGTGGGAGAGCAAGCAGAGTGGCTATCTATGGATCAAGTCATTCAGAGAGAGCCAGAGATTTCTAGGGAACTGCAGGGTGCCATGTTAGTGGAAGGAGATGGGCAAGTAGATGCTCCTGAACTATCGCTTGCCTATGCCAAAGCGGCAGTAACTATAGGTGCAGACATCAAGGAGTTTACAGAGGTGAAGTCTCTTCTTCTAGAGCGAGGGCGAGTGGGCGGAGTGGTCACAAGTGAAGATGTACTTCGTTCTGATCGCGTCATTATAGCTTCCGGAACGTGGAGTGGACCGCTACTAGATCAAGTTGGCTTGAGTTGTCCGATCTATCCGGTTAAGGGTGAATGCTTCTCTGTTCTGACACATAAGCCGTTACTTTCTGCAACGATCTTTAGTCATGGATGCTATTTAGTTCCGAAAAGGGGTGGAAGGCTCGTTGTCGGAGCAACTAGCAAACGCCACAGTTATGATCGAAAGGTCACCTTAGGCGGAATATCGACGCTTTTAGAAGCAGCCAAGAGGCTTGTGCCAAGCATTGTAGATTCGGAATGGGAGAAAGCTTGGAGTGGGTTACGTCCACAGACTCTTGATGGCTTTCCTTATCTGGGGGAACATGAGACTTGTAAGGGATTATATGTAGCTGCGGGTCATTATCGTAATGGCATCTTGCTAAGTCCAATGACCGGCAAACTGGTTGCAGATTGGGCAGAGGGAAAGTCAGAGAAGCACCTTTCGTTAGAGCCTTATCGAATTCATCGGCATCAGAACATTTTACAAGAAAAGGCAGGTGCTTCATCATGAAGCTACAAATTAATGGAGAACAGGTGGAAGTACCTGACACGCAAGTTACGACGATCACAGATTTACTTACCCATTTTGGCTTGGACAATAAAGTGGTTATTGTGGAGTGTAATCAGCAAATTCTGGAGAAATCTTCACACTCAGAGACGTTACTGTCGGATGGAGACCGGGTTGAGATCGTACATTTTGTAGGGGGCGGCTAACATGTTAAAGATCGGAACATATGAATTCAACTCACGCTTATTGCTCGGAACGGGAAAATTCCCAAGCTTTGAGATTCAGAAGGAAGCGGTAAATGTATCAGAGTCACAGATATTGACGTTTGCGGTCAGAAGAATGAACATTTTTGAGGCGACTCAGCCTAATTTTCTGGAAATGTTGGATATTAGCCAATATACGTTGCTTCCGAATACAGCTGGGGCGAAGACCGCTGAGGAAGCGGTTCGTATTGCTAGACTAGCTAAGGCCTCTGGACTTTGTGACATGATCAAGGTTGAAGTGATTGGCGATTTTAAGACATTACTACCAGACCCTTTTGAGACGTTAAAAGCATCTGAAATGCTACTTGCTGAAGGGTTCATAGTACTTCCTTATACATCTGATGATGTGTTGTTAGCGAAGAGACTACAGGATTTAGGTGTTCATGCCATTATGCCAGGCGCATCCCCGATTGGATCGGGCCAGGGCATTATTAATCCACTAAATTTAAGTTTTATTATAGAGCAGGCAACAGTACCTGTTATTGTCGATGCTGGGATTGGGAGTCCAGCTGACGCAGCGTTCGCAATGGAGCTTGGAGCCGATGGTGTATTACTAAATACAGCTGTTTCCGGAGCTCGAGATCCGGTGAAAATGGCTTTGGCGATGAAGCTTGCAATTGAAGCAGGAAGACTGGGATTCGAAGCTGGAAGAATTCCGAAGAAAAGATACGCTTCGGCTAGCAGTCCGATGGAAGGATGGAGTCGGACTTGATGAGCTGATTTGGCTTTTAATTAGAGAAAAATAGAAGTTGAAGTCTGGTTTAGGACCTCCCAATGTGTTGATTCCTCTTTGTTTATCAAAATAAAACGACCCACAAACTTTATAAGTAACTATCATGTGGCTTGGTAGGTGTGCCTTGATGAAAAAGCATTCGCCGCTTCGGGAATATGAGTGAGTGATTTTGTTGTTGTCATCGCTGTACTTATGATTGACACACCTACTGACTTAGAATATAGTTCTATTATCAAATAGTTTCATTGTAGAACTATTTGACAATAGAACTATTTGATTTATGAACGATACAGATTAGAGAGGCGTGAACAGCAAAGTGGAACATCAACAACCAAGACATTGGATCGAACGATACATGACAGCAACGATGATTATGACTAAACGCTTCCATGGAGAAATTAGCGAAGTCATTGGTCAGGATTTAACAATAGATCAATATCAGCTTTTACGGTTAATTTATTTAGAAGATAAGAATTGTACATCTACTGTGTTAGCAGAACAATTCTATGTAGGCAAAAGCTCCATTACAGCCATGACGAACCGTCTTGTTGAGCACGACATGATTGAGCGTACAAGAGATGAATCCGATCGTCGTCAAGTTTATTTATCTTTAAGTGAGCACGGGCATAAGATTTATACAGAGGCGGAAGAACAAGTACAAAAAATGGTGGGGGACTATCTTGTCCATTTCACACAGCAAGAGATTGAGACTTTTATTACATTGTATGAAAAGCTGGCCCGTTTGGTACAGGACACAGGGGGAGATGAGAAAATATGAAAATCATACTTAAAGCTAGATGGGGAATTATTGTATTATGGCTAATTGCAACTGTAGTGTTAGTTCTCACGGCGCCGCCCGTAAGTGATTTGATCCGTGAGAATGGACAAATCGATGTTCCGAATGGGTATTCTTCTACAGAAGCGACTCGTATTATGGATGAAGTGGCTAAGGAAAGCGGGGGTAGTCAGGGAACTCAAATAGCTCTTGTATTTCATGATGTGAAGGGTCTTGATGATTCAGCCAAAAAAGAAATTGAGCAGGCGTTCGGTGAGCTTGAGAAGAATAAGGAAAATCTAAGCATAGAGTCTATAGTCAATCCTTTTGAACAACCTGAGATTGCTAGCAAGTTAATTGCCAAGAACGGTAATACCATCATGACTTCAATTTCGGTAGATCTAAGTACTAAATCTATGAAGGAAATAGAGGTCGGGTTACATACAGCTTTAGAATCTATTAGCGTGCCTCACTATTTGACAGGTAAAGATCAGATCAATGAGGATACTATCATTAGTTCACAAGAGGGATTAAAGAAATCGGAGTATATTACGGTTGTGTTCATACTCATCATACTTTTTGCCGTCTTCCGTTCTTTTGTCGCACCGTTTGTGCCTCTTTTAACGGTTGGTATTAGTTATATTACGTCCCAATCCATTGTTGCCTTTTTGGTGAATTGGTTCGGTTTCCCAATCTCTACATTCACTCAAATCTTTATGGTGGCTGTGATGTTTGGAATTGGGACGGATTATTGTATTTTGTTGATCAGTCGGTTTAAAGAAGAGTTAGGTCGCCAAGATGATATAGGGACAGCTATAGTAGAGACTTATCGGACAGCTGGGAAGACGGTATTCTTCTCCGGTCTTGCCGTTCTGGTTGGGTTTCTGGCCATTGGTTTTGCGAAATTTACATTGTATCAATCGGCTGTGGCTGTAGCTGTTGGGATTGCTGTCATGATGGTCGCTTTGGTAACGATTGTTCCTTTTTTTATGGCAGTCTTAGGTCGTAAGTTATTCTGGCCTATGAAGAAATCGATTGAGCATAAAGAGAATCAATTATGGGGGGCTGCGGGTACATTCTCTCTTAAGCGTCCATGGGCCGCACTACTCATTATCGCTATTATCGTGACACCATTCTTAGTAACGTATGACGGTAAGCTGTCATTCAACAGTCTTGAAGAAATCGGAGATAAGTATGAATCCGTTGAAGCTTTTAATATTATCTCAGACAGCTTTGGGCCAGGAGAATCTCTCCCTGGTCAAATTGTGATCAAGAATGATGACAAGATGGATACTACGGAATATATGGCTCTTGCTGAGAAAATTAGCCGTGAAGTGCAGAAGGTTAATGGTGTTGCAGGGGTACGTAGTTTAACACGTCCTATGGGTGATGTTATTGAAGATTTCCAAATCCCTAAGCAGCTGGGTACATTGTCTGATGGTTTAAGTGAAGGTGGTAAAGGGATAGATCAGATACAGACAGGTCTTGCTGATGCAAGTCGGCAGTTGAGTGATAATGAGCCTAAATTGAAAGAGGCCGTTGCAAGTACAGGCAAATTGTCTGAGGGTACAGGTAAACTTAAGGATGGTATTAGTGAGCTTGGTACAGGGCTAAGTAAAATTCAACAGGGTATTAAAGATGGCTCTATGGGAGCTGGGGAACTGAAGAAGGGCCTAGAACGGGCTAAGAAAAGTGCAGTGCAGTTGGCAAAAGCAAACGAACAGCTACTAGCTAGTTACGGCACTATAGGTGAAGGATTAGGTGCGCTAGATGGAGGTCTGAAACAACTTCAACAGCAAATGAATGGTGTAGCCCATAGATTGAACCAACTGGAAGCATCATTTACTAGCTTGGAGGCCAGTCATCCAGAGCTGCTACAGGACAAAGATTACCTTACGATTAAAGGAACCGTAACGGAGAGCGGTAAGGGTGTTATGGCTCTGTCAGCGGGATTAATTAAAATTAGCAGTCAGCTTGAACAAGCGACGGCAGGATTGAAGCAAGCTAATCAAGGTTATGCTGGCGTGTCTGCAGGGCAGAAAGCTCTCTCTAAAGGATTTGATCAATTTATTACCGGTATTGGTAAGCTGCAATCGGGATTAAATCAAGCTGCGGATGGTCAAGGGCAAATCGTAGATCAAGTACCTCAAATAGAGAAGGGACTATCAGAGCTACAGAGTGGACAGAATCAATTACAAGATGGCTTTGGTCAGTTAACGGGACAGATTAGCGAATTAACCGATGGGCTAGATCAAAGTGCTAAAGGACTATCTCAAATCTCGGGTGGTATTACGACAGCACAACAATATCTTACTCAGATTGAAGATGCTCCGGATCAAGAGCTAAGTGGTTGGTATATTCCGGAAGAGGTATTGAAGAATGCGGATTTCACACAAGTATTTGATACCTATCTATCTCCTCAGCGTAAGGTTATGACTATTGATGTTATATTTGCAGAGAATCCTTATGGTACGGAAGCGATCGGTAGTATAGAAGATATTCGCACTGCAGTAGATAGAGCAGTCGTAGGGACTAAGCTAGAAAATGCCGAGATCGCGATTAGCGGTGTGACAAGTACCTTTGCGGATTTGCAACAAATATCTAATGCAGATTACACGCGAACGGTCATCTTGATGCTTGGAGGAATATTCATTATTCTCGTTATTATGTTGAGATCTATTATAATGCCGATATATCTCATTGGTTCGTTAGTCCTTACGTATTTCACGGCCTTGGGTGTGACAGAGGCAATCTTCGTTAATATGCTTGACTACTCTGGCATTAGCTGGGTAACACCGTTCTTTGGATTTGTTATGTTGATGGCGCTTGGGGTTGATTACAGCATCTTCCTTATGGATCGGTTTAATGAGAACAAAAGTTGGAATGTCCAAGAAGCTATACTGCACGCGATGCGGAATATGGGAACTGTTATTTTGTCTGCTGCTGTTATATTAAGTGGCACATTCGCTGCTATGTATCCATCAGGCGTACTATCGATGCTTCAGATTGCAACGGTTGTCCTGGTAGGACTTGGGTTATACTCGCTACTTATTCTTCCGTTCTTTGTGCCTGTCATGGTGAAAATATTCGGTCGGGCCAATTGGTGGCCGTTCCCCAATAAGCATGAAAAGAGTACCGAATCTGAATCTAGATCGATTCATATGTAGCATTAGATAGAATGGACCAAGATAAAAGATGATTAGAAGAGGCTACCGGTTAGATATGGTGGCCTCTTTGTTATTTATTTTTATAATAAGGGGTTCTATGATGTCCATTGTCCGTGACGAGATAGATCTTATATTCATAAATTAGTAGTGGAAGGTTTAGATAACTGAAAGAGCGAGATATCAATTCAGGAGGTTGAGGTAAATGGTATACCATTACACAGCTATAGGTGATTCTTTAACCGTTGGTTATGGTGCTTTGCCGGGCAATGGTTTCGTGCCGGTGTATCGAAGACTTGCAGAGTATCATTTTCAGACTTTTGTAGCTTGTGATAACTTGGGAATCAATGGATTAACTACTCAGGGGCAATATGATCTTATAAGCCGAAACTTATCTTTCCGGCAATCGTTACAACGCTCAGATATCATTACATTGTCGATCGGTGGTAATGACTTAATTAGAGCGGCTAAATTACTGGGTGCTACATCACAACACTTCAATAAAGCACTTTCTGAGTGTCAGGCGAATTTCGGGCGTATCATCAAAGGGTTGTATCACATCAAGAGGAACACGAACCAGTCCTATATTATTCGTGTCATCGGTTTATATAACCCACTTCCCCAAGTAGTAGAGGCGTCATATTATGTTCAACAGTTCAATCAATATATCGAGCGCTATCAGAGTAGGACGTTAGCAGTGGCTAATATATACCCGCTTTTTCATGGGAGAGAGAGAGAGTTATTATCGCTAGATCATGTTCACCCTAATAGTCGTGGCTATCGTATCATCGCAGATCAATTAAATCGTTTAGAATATAGACCGCTGGGCTGAAGGGTCTATTTTTTTGGAACTCCAGATCTCTAGGTCATTTTTCTCAAAAGACTGCGGACAGCCCACTTGCGTTCTTGACGTTTTTTGTACTTCGGTAGCGTGCGATAGATATCAATAGATTCTTGAAATGCAGATTTGGCATCTTCTTTTCGATCTAATGCCTTATACATCATACCTAACAGATAACAAGCTTCGCTTGAAGAAGAGTGAATCGTTTGGAATTGCCGCACATAATGCTGAGCTTTCTCACGATCTTGATTCTGGTACACTCCTGCTAGTCTGAGATACGGCTCTCCATATTTGACTCTAGGATTAATATCTAGACCTTTAAGAATGTAGGCTTCACCCCGATCGATAGAGCCTAGCTTTAACAACACTGTGCCTAGGTCACTCCAATATTCAGCAGATTGTTCGTAGGGTTCTTGAATCATCTCCAAAATGGCTAGTGCTTCTTTGTATTTTTTACGCTCCATGAGTAGACGTGCTAGCTCATATTTAGAAGATACGTCGTTGTAATTTAGAGCAATTTCACTACGTAGCTTTGAAATTTTACTCATCCGTTTAAAGGGCTTTGTGATACTGGGAAACACCCCAACATAACGGCGATCCAGTAGATAGACTACTACAACAATAACAAGTAGTGCGAGAAATGGATTCCCTAATATTCGCCATAATAGAAAAAAACCAATAAATTTCATAAATTACCTCCAAAATGAGATTAGTAAGCATGCTTTCGATTACAGTTGAGATAAGGCTCGCTCGTGTATAGCATATGCTCGGTCGTTGTCGTCTTTCCCGCATCTACATGTGCAAATATACCGACGTTTCTTCTAGATTAATTCGTCATGTATAAGTAGCTCCGTTAGATAACAATTGGGAGCGTCAAGATTTATGTGTAAATAAAAATAACCTTGTCTTGAAGAACTAGGATTAGTCTTTGGTCGAGAACATAGCTAGCAGTTCTGAGCGAGCTTGATCAAAACCAATATGACAACGTGTAGCAAAGCGTTGGTTATAGCTTTCAAACTGTGAAACCAAGAACTTTTCAAGTGCTTCTTCATTGGGGAATTGCTCTTTACGATTTGTGTATTTCTTAATCTGTTTGTTAAACGATTCGATTAAATTCGTCGAATAAATGCTTCTCCAAATAGGCTTTGGAAAGCTATAAAACGTAAAGATGTAGGGATTTTCTTGTAGGGATTTAACGACCTTAGGATAAGCAGCCCTCCACTTGTCACAAAAGGTTGCTAGAGCTGCTTTACCAGCTTCTTCATCATCGGATCGATAGACGGATTTGAAGTCTTCGCAGATCTCTGCTCGATCTGAGACGCGAACTTTATGGGCTATATTACGAGCTAAATGAACACAGCATGTTTGGTACTTTGCCTGCGGATAGATCTCCTGAATCGCATTCACAATACCTGTGAGTCCATCGGAGATAAAGAGAAGGATTTGTTCAGTACCACGCTGTTTCACGTCATGGAGCAGTTCTTTCCAGATGTACGCTGATTCGGTTGGTGCAATGGCGTACGCGAGTACTTCCTTAGAACCATCCTCACGAATTCCCACGGCAAGATAGACAGCTTCCTTAGATACAGTTTCACGCTTAACTGCGATATATGTAGCATCGATATAGACGCATACATATCGCTTCTCAAGTGGGCGTTTCATAAAAGCGTCGACATGTTCGACCATTACTTTTGTCATGTTAGATATGGTTTGTGGCGTGTAATGGTGACCATACATTTTCTCGATTAGGTCGGCAATCTCCGTCATCGTTACGCCCTTTTGAAACATGTGAATGACGAAGGATTCTAGCGTGTCATTCGAGCGTTTATACGGTGCTACGGTCTGTTGCTTAAACTCTCCATTACGATCTCGGGGAATGTTTAACTGCAGGTCCCCATACTCGGTATGAAGCGTTCGGCAGTAGCCACCGTTTCGAGAATTACCTGAATTCACGCCTATACGGTCATATTTTTCATAGTCTAGGAATGCAGTAAGCTCCGTCTCTAGCAGATGATTCATGGCAGACTCTAAGTGACTGCGAAATACTTCCGTTACATCTTGCTTTGTGACTAGAGCTTGGACTAAATCTGTTGTAAAATGATTCATAGGGAAGACCTCTCTTTGAATTGTTGTGTGGTAACTCAATTCTACAAGAAAAGGTCTTCCTTTTTCTATTTACACAAAATATTTTACGCTCTCTAACAATTATTGTAAGCCTTATTATATCATAGGCTTATATAGGGTTGTCATTTGAATCAGTTTTTTACTATAGTATATTGTAGTCCCTACTAGATAGGATAGAAACGGAGGGGGATTTATTACCTGCGAGCTTATAAATAAACACAACCCAGGCTCCTTCCGCTTTATTAACATTAAATGGATTTTTTTAGACTCTGATTCTAGCTATATGGTAAAATGAAAATGCTTTCATGTATTTAACCCTTCAGTTGTCATTATCTTTGGGTCAGTTCAATGTTCTGCATGAGCTTCACGTATTTCCAGAAGGGAACCATGGACTAGGACTTGTGATAGAAATTCCTGAAGTAGCCATTTGGACAAGCTTGTGTATGACTTGGCTCAAGAAACAAGGGATGTAGTCTGTGTTCATTAACATGTAGGCATGATTTATAAAGGAATGGAGATGAATTTAATATGCAACTTAGTAAGAATGATACACTTTTATTTATTGGAGATTCCATCACAGATTCCGGTCGTGTTTTCCCCGTAGGAGAGGGTGGATTTGGACAGTTAGGCGATGGGTATGTAACTCAAGTAGATGCACTATTGAATGCCGTATATCCAGAGCTTGCCATCCGTACTTTAAACACAGGTATAAGTGGAGATACGATACGTCATTTGAAAGCTCGCTGGGCAAAAGATGTAGTGGATCTTAGTCCAGACTGGTTATCTATCATGATTGGTACGAATGATGTGTGGCGTCAGTTTGATAATCCACTCAATACGGAAGATCATGTTTATTTGGATGAATATGAACAGACACTTCGTACACTTGTTGATGCCATTCGTCCTTCTTTGAAAGGTCTTGTTCTTATGACTCCTTACTACCTTGAACCTAATTTGAATGATCCGATGCGAGCAACAATGGATATTTATAGCGGCGTAGTTAAGAAAATTGCTGATGAATTTAACGCTATCGTTGTCGATACGCAAAGTGCCTTTGATTCACTATCTGAATATGTGTATTTGTCATCACTATCTAATAATTGGGATAGAGTACATCCTGGACAACGAGGTCACATGACGCTTGCTCGTGAATTTTTACAGGCAGTGGGATTTTCTTGGAATGGAGAGAACAACTGAGTTAAAGGACAGCCTACACATCCTTTTAATCCTGATAAGGGTACCTTTTCTTAAGATTATTTAACGGAGTATTATAAAAAATCTGTTTCATCCGATAAATATCTTGAGGTGATCGATTTGGCCAAGAAGGGACAGACGTTTAATTCCTATAGTTTGGATATTAAGAAAAAGGCTATCGAATTGCGATTACAGGGTATGACTAAAAAAGAAGTTGCTACTGCTTTAGATATCGCAGATATCGGACGTTTAAAAGTATGGATGAGGAAATACCGAGAGCAAGGAGATTCAGGTCTAGTGGATCGGAGAAAACGAGTCCAGAAAATACAGAATGTATGATTTGTTTAAATGTGCGGAATAGGCTGTACATGTGAAGCCCTGAATAAGGGCTTTTTCTTTTGTCAAAATTGGGGGAATGACTAGACCAATGAACTCCACACTGACATATCTTACAATATGTTAAAGGGAAAGGAGGAATTGGAATGAGCGAAGTAGCAGGTTACGGTTATGCCCCAAATCCTTTTACATCAACAGGTGCGATTTTAGTTCTGTTTATCTTGTTGGTTATTATTACACGTGCGTTCCTTTACTAGAAAATACTAAATCACTTATATTCCTTTTATAGAAGGGAGGAGATCTCATGAGCGGATGTGTTGGCGGTGTAGGAGCTTCACCTTGTAGCTCTACAGGAGCTATCTTGGTACTTTATATTTTGTTGGTTATCATTTTAGCAGGCCTTGGAAGAGGATTCTGTTAATAAGATCTTTATTAAAGGGTCGGGAAGCATTTATATGCTTCCCGACCCTTTGCGAAATATAAGCAAGTATAAGTTTTCACTATACTTGCTTATATTTCTACGAGAAACGGTTACCGTCCCTCTAAGGACGGCAAAGCCGTTTCTTCTTGATTATTAAAGTACAAGCTTCGATAGTTGTATCTTTCTTAGCACAAGTTGAAGCTTTTCAGAAGAGATGCTAGCATGAATCCATGGATATGACTTTTAATGGAGGGATAGGAATGGGTACATATAATATTGTTAATGAGTTCGTAAATGAACATGTAAAAGGCCATCAAGCGAATTCAGAGGATACAGAGGAGATCATGGAACTACTTATTCAAACAGCGAGATGGCTACAAAGTCAAGGCTCCACGCAATGGAGTGGCTTATTAGAAGGAGAAGATAGTCATAACATGGCAGGTTGTATTTCTCATGGAGAAGTATTTTCTTTTAGACAAGATCGTGAATTGGTTGGTGTGGTTATTCTGATGCAACAGCCCAGCCCGTGGGATATTAACCTCTGGGGTGAGGGAGCTATAGCGTGTGACTCTGCAGTATATTTACATCGACTAGCTATTAAACGTGGTTTTGCGGGGCAAGAATTAGGACGAGATATTCTCCAGTGGGCTGCAAAGAGTATTGAATTTAAAGGTAAAGATCGTATTCGACTTGACTGTATTCGTAACAATGAGACACTGAATCGTTTTTACCAACGAAGCGGCTATACCTACATAGGTGAAGCCAAAGGGTTCAATAAGTATGAGAATCTGCTTAATTAAGAACATATATTTATAAATAGAGGGGAATCCTTTTCTAGACAAATATCCACTGGGCTTGCTGATGAAATAGGTGTCGTGTTACGATAAGGATACTTTTTTGCTGTTAATAATTGGGCAAGAGTAGAGTGTTAAGATAAACTACTATAAAGAAGATGAGGTGACCTGTATATGAAAGACGAATTAGCAAAAGCATTAAACGAACAGATGAATTTCGAATTTTATTCAGCTCATGTATATCTTGCAATGGCTGCATACTGTTCAGCTGAAAGCTTGGAGGGATTCGCTAATTTCTTCACTGTTCAGGCTGAAGAAGAGCGATTCCATGCAATGAAAATATACAAGTTCCTCAATGATCGCAGACATCGGGCAACAATAGGTGCATTACAAGAACCTAAGAACGAGTATGCTTCGATGCTTGATGTTTTTGAGCATGGGTATTCACATGAGAAACAGAACACTAAGAAATTTTATCACTTGGCAGATTTAGCTACAAATGAACGTGAACATGCAACGATATACTTTTTGAAATGGTTTATTGATGAACAAGTTGAAGAGGAATCATTGTTTGATAACATTATTCAGAAACTAAAGCGTATTGAAAAAGATAGCAACGCATTCTATATGCTTGATGCAGAATTTGCTAAACGCTCATTCACACCTCCAGCAGAATAATTGAACTGTCTTTTCAAATAACCCCCCTTTTTTAAGGGGGGTTATTTGTATGCTTCTACAATAACCAAATTCCGTTGTTTGGTGAGTTCTTCTGCTCAAAGTTGGACGATGTTAACTGAATTTTATTTGCTTACCGTTTAGCCCTTCCCATAATCCAAATTGTACATATGCTAGGATGTACTCTAGACCAAAGGAGGAATTAACTTATGAGCGGAAATGGATGTTGTGGAAATGCTGGCGTTGGCGGAAATAGCGTTGGCAACAATAATGTTGGAGGATATGGTGGTGGATGCGGTATTGGTGGAGCTTACGGCTCTACAGGTGCCATCTTAGTTCTGTTTATTTTGTTAGTGATCATTACAAGTGCATTTTGCTTTTAAACAAATAGTTCGAAGAACTGAACTTCACAACTCCGCGCATTTTTAGCTAGCGGAGTTTGTTTTTTTCTGTCTGATTAACAACGAGAAACGTATTTTTGTTATAATTTTTATAATGAGAGATAAATCACAGCATTTTTTTGTAATCGCATACATGAAATATGTTATAATTTCTCAATATAACCTATAATGATTAAATTACCATTTTTAATCTATATATTTTAACTTTTACATAATTATAAATACGGGGGATTTAACAAAGATGATAAATGTTACACAGGTTAGACAAGAGCAGTTAGATTATATCGGGTTGACGGAGACAGAGTTACAGATTTTATCAGCTAATCATGATGTTTTTGTGAAGGTAGTGGATGAAGTGGTGAACCGCTTCTATGAACACATTGACAAACAACCGGATCTTAAACGGGTTATAGATCAAGCCGCATCATTGGACAGATTAAAGGAAACTCAGCGTGAGTATTGGATGTCGATGACAACAGGTGTAATTGATGAGGAGTATATCCAAAAGAGAATTGCTATTGGTCTGGTGCATTCTCGAATAGGTTTGTCTTCAAATTATTATTTGGGTTCTTATATTGTTTATTTAGATATAGCAACAGACATTCTTCGTCAGATTAGACCAGATCATTGGATATCGATTACACATGCCTTAAGTAAGATGTTTAATCTAGATTCTCAGCTAGTTCTTGAGGCTTATAATAAGAAAGAGAAAGAGCAGCTATTTAACTTGGCAGATCAACAGGATCAGATACTACAAACGGTCACGGAAGTAGCACAAGAGTTAGCTGGGATGATTGCAGAATTGCATGGAAATGCGGGCTCCATCGCTGAAACTGCCCAAGTGGCAGTAGATTCTCAGGAAATGGCACATGACTTAATGGAGCAATTAGGTACAGAGGTGGGTCAGATTGAGAACATGGGTGTACTCATCCGTGAAATTTCTAATCAAAGTCATCTACTGGGTCTAAATGCAGCTATTGAAGCGGCGCATGCAGGTGAATTTGGACGTGGATTTAATATCGTAGCTGAGGAAGTTCGTAAGTTGGCATCTACTTCGCGTAGCGCACAAGAGCAAATACAGAGTAAGGTGGAAGCTATTATGCGCAAGCTAAGTAGTGTTCAGCTTGTGTCGAGGGATACATTGAACAACATGAAGATACAAGCAGCAAGTTCGGAGGAACTGACGAGCTTTGTAAAAATGATTGAAAAGGTAGCGACAGATTTGGAAATGCTACAGGTTGAGAAAAGGCAGGCTTTGAGCATCAAATGACAATGACACTTATGTATGATTGAAGTCGTATTCGTATACGAAGTCAGACCATTGTAGGCTACCGAAATATCGTCGGCTTTGTTGATTTTACGGGGCAAGATCATGGGACGTACGATTGAAATGGATCAGGCACTTCGCCTAGATTGAAGCATGGATGATTCTGAATTTTGCCTAAGTATTAACTTTAAGTAAAGTGTTTATTCATTAAATGATATAATTCGGTAATACAGATACCCTATTATGGGGTATTTTATATTTGACTAGTATACTCCCAATTCTGTCAAAACTTCCGACTTGTATTACCTGCGAGACGGATTTGAGTTTTCTGTGCATTTGAAAAGCGGCGTATAAATTAACACTATCTATATATGATTGGAGTTGTTGTAAATGTTGGAACAAGAGGAACGAATACGAGAACTTGAAGACCGTATTCATAGGTTGGAGAATAACCCGAGGCAAGCCAGAGGAAGAAGTGGGAAAATAGTCTTGTGGTTTATTTTTTGGTTTTTCATTTTCCTAATCAGTGTTGGAGTGATTCAGTTTATAGCTGCTAAATAATGAATACCCCGTAAGGCTCACGCTTTGCGGGGTATCTTTGGTTACAGAACTTTCAGCGTCTCACCTTAGCGCGTTCATGATCGGTTGATACTTCCGCTATTCCGGTTATGAGCTCATCGCTATGGAGCTTTATAGATTTGGTATGTGAGGATAAGGATAGTTATTGCTTCGAAAGCAGGCCAGAGAACATATTCCATTTATGTATTAATGAAATTCAGATTCTCTCCACTCTAAAAATAGGGTGCCCAATAGGTACCCATTTACTAATTCTCGACTGTTTGGACATAGGGGTGAATCGCAAAAAACTTGTTTACAAAGTCTTTGAACCACAAAAAAATTGGACGCCCCTTGCAGGGCGTCCTCATGGGAGAGGAGAAACCGGTCGAAGAGCTATGGGGAAACGTAATTCTTCTCCACGGTTGTCTACGACATTCTTTTGATGTCGATAATTAAAGCATGCCCGTAGAAATTCCTTTTTATACATAATCTTTCTAAATATCGACTCGAAATGGTCTTTCATTTTTCATTATCTAGCATAGTGTGGTACGATATCGTCATAAAAATGCTGATTTCGGCATTGGATCTTAAGCATAGAATGGGTGAATATAGCTAGTGAGAGTTGTATCGGGAAGTGCGAAGGGAAGACCATTGAAAAGTGTCCCTGGATCAGGAACAAGACCTACGACAGATAAAGTTAAAGAAGCTGTATTCAGCATGATTGGTCCTTACTTTGAGGGTGGAACAGTGCTTGATTTATTTGCTGGCACCGGTGGTTTGGGAATTGAGGCTTTGAGTCGTGGAATGGAACACGCCATATTTGTAGATATGGAGCCGAAGAGTATTGAGACAATAAGAGCTAACCTCAAAATAACGAAAATGGAGAATCAAAGCGAAGTTTATCGAAACGACGCTGCGAGGGCACTGAAGGTGCTAGAGAAACGCGGTGTTATTCTGAGTGTGATATTTCTAGATCCCCCTTATCGGATGAAGAATGCGGACGAGCTTATGCAGCAGATGCACGATAGAGGACTTCTACATGCTGATGCAACAATTGTCGTTGAGCATGATTCGAAATACGAGTACCCTGATGAATTGAATCATTTCACATGCACTCGTAAAGCGCTCTATGGGGAGGCAGCAATCACCATATATCGGTATCAAGTAGAGATGCATCCAATTGAGGGGGAACAACATGAACCAACAGAATAATTCACCACGCATTGCCGTATATCCCGGAAGTTTTGACCCTGTTACCTTAGGGCATATGGATATTATATTACGGGCCTCCAAGCAGTTCGATATACTCATCGTTGCTGTATTGAACAATCTTAGTAAGAATGCTTTGTTTTCAGTTGAAGAGCGTACAGATTTACTGAAGCAAGTGACAGCTGATATTCCTAATGTGCAGGTGGATAGCTTCCGAGATTTATTGGTAAATTATGTTCGGGAGAAAGAGGCCCGCGTGATCGTTCGTGGTATTCGCACAATAACGGATTTCGAATATGAGCTACAGCTTGCTTCTACGAATCATAAGTTAAATCCAGATGCAGAAACGATCTTTATGATGACGAATCCGAAGTATTCCTACTTAAGTTCTAGTCTAGTGAAAGAAATTGCACACTTTAATGGTGATTTGACCGAATGGTTATGTCCAGTAGTAGATCAAGCGCTACACGCGAAATTTAACGGGAACGAAGAGCGGAAGTAAATAGGGCTATCATAAGTGAGACCAGAAGTAAGCATCCTAGTATAAGCCCTTGCCATTCTAATAGCAGGGGTATTTTAGACCATAAATTAGGTGTGTCTAATGAATGCCAGGGGACATATGAGGACTCCATAAATGTAGGTTGAATATCCCGGTTTAATTGTTCCAAAGGCCTCCATACAAGAAGAGTAATTACAAATGCGTATCCCCCATGTAGCAGTTTGACCGTAGTATAGGTTAACCATCCTTTTCCAGTTTTCTTAAGGAGGGAGATGGATTGGAGTAATGCGCATAGACCGCTCCAGCCAATGAGTGCTGAGAGAAGAGACCATTTCATGATGGGTGAAAGACTTGAAGCTGAACTTAGCGCTTTGGTGCCTAAGTGCATTTCGAATAATCCAGCTACGTAGTAGCTTGGTATTTGGGGCAGTATAAAAAAGCTGACAATATGAATGATGACCGCAAATATAATGATATACCCACCAACAATCATAAGTGTCTGAACAGCGTGAGCGACTGCTTCTCCAAGTAATTTACCGAAGCTACGACCATCCCGGATACGGGCTTGTTCCATGGCAGTTATGACTCGACGAATGAGCGATGGACGAGACGGAGGATTCATGGACATTTGGGATATTGTAATCTTGTGTGTTGTGCTACGTTCTTTTCTACTGAATATTGTTAACGTAAGAAAAGCAATAATGCCAGATAGCCAATGAATACCTAGTAGCCAATAACCGGCAATGGGATGTCCAATCAGACCAATACCTATGACAACGATAACTGTCATAGGGTTGCAGAAATGCGATAACACAGCTGATTTTTCCGCCTCAGAGTGGCTTAGCTCGCCTTGTTCAACTAATTGCATGGTTGCTTGTGCACCACCAGGGTATCCTGTCGTCAACCCCATGACAAGTGGCCAGCCACTTGCACCTGGAAGACCGAATACTCTTCTCATTAAGGGTTCAAGCAGTACACCCATACCGTGTGCCCAACCATATGCAATTAACATCTCGGAGAGAACGAGAAAAGGAAGCAGAGCGGGAAATATGATATGCCACCAGAGGGAAAGACCTTGAAGGGAAGCCTGAAAGGTGAGCTCAGGGGAGCTGACAATGGCAATGACGAGTAGGATGGAAAGTGCACCTAACATCATAGTGACTAATGGAGCAAGCAGCAGATATTTACGACTTCTTATCATGAGCATCACCTCTTTAAGTGAACAATATATATAAATACAGAACAAGCTATTGCTCATTTAATTTATGCAGATAAGAGTCACATAAGACCAGCATGTACAGTGTGGTGGATATGTGTTCATCTTGGGAGGGAGAACAAGATGTATAAATTTAAAAACTCGATAGGCTTTAAGTTATCCGTATACATAGTTATGGTTGTGATGCTGGTATACGTCGTTGTATTTATGCCAACGCCCTATATTATATATCAGCCAGGAAGTGCGGAAGAAGTAAAGCCGATGATAAGTGTACAAGACGGTGATATGGCGGAGCGAGGAACGTTTATGATGACGACGGTGTCTGCTAGGTATGCCAATATCGCTTTACTAGCGGCTTCTTCTTTTAACCCTAATGCAGAGATAGACAAGAAACAGTCTAGATTAGGTGAGAAAAGTGAAGATGAATATGCTGCGGAACAAGTCTTTTACATGAGTAATTCGCAATCATCTGCAATGGAAGCGGCGTATAAGGAAGCTAAGATTGATTACCAAATATTGCCGGAATACCTATTTGTGTTCTCTGTACCGAAGGAAGCAGATAATCGTAAATATTTCAACCCAGGAGACAGAATCGTCGAGGTAGAAGGGCGACCCGCATCTGATAACGTCGCTCTGACCTCTCTTCTAACAAGCAAAAAAGTAGGGGATGTTGTATCTGTTAAGTTGAAGCGTGGTGGAGAGTATTTGGTCGAAAATGTACCCTTAGTAGCCATCAAGGATGGGTCTAAGACTCGTCCAGGTCTTGGGATTACCATTGCTACGATGCAGAAGGTAACAACAGATGATCCTGGGAAACAGGTAGAGTTTGTAAACACTCAAGTTGGAGGACCTTCCGCAGGACTTATGTTTACGATGGAAATCTATAATCAGCTAACGGAAGGTGACTTGACCAAAGGATACCGAGTTGCAGGTACGGGAACGATTGTAGAGGGTGGAACGGTAGGACCCATCGGTGGTGTTAAGCACAAGATTGTTGCTGCCAATAGAAAGAATGCGGAAATCTTTTTTGTACCAAAGGACAATTATCAAGAGGCTAAGGCAAAGGCTGATAAGATCGGCACAACCATGAAATTAATTGCTGTCTCTACCTTAGAAGATGCATTACTTTATATGAATAACCTTGAAGCTAAGCCTTGATGGGTGGCTCAAAGTAATCGCGGAACATTTCTCGGTTGTTCAGATGACGGTAGGCATTGGCATACACTGCGGATGCCTGTAGATCACGTTCCAGATGAGTGTGGCTATGATTAGACGGTTTAACTACAATGGGTAGTGACGCCGTTTTTTTCATTTGTTTCAGAAGCTTTTGCCCACTAGGGCTAAAGCCCAGAACTCGTAAATATTGAGGTCCTTCTCCTAGGCTGATCGGAGACATTTCTTGTTTAGTGTGATGAAGTAGAATATGTGCAAGCATACGTTGAAGCTTGGTATGCGTGTAGCGTTTTGTCTTTAAGCTATGTAGCAGGTCACTGACGTTAAGATTTACAACATGGGGTAGTAACTTTTTAATACGATATTCTAGGCCCTCTGTGACCTCGTGGAACTGAGCTAACTCAGATGTACTCTGGGTTAGTAATTGATGCATAAGTGGTTGTCTGAATGATTCCCAACCGATAGGACCTCGCCCAGCATCAAATTCTTTACGCATAATCTCAAGCGTGTATGAGGGTACGTAAGGAGCCGCCGCTTGGAAGTCTTGTTCTAGCACAAGGCGCCTTATAGCTGTAGCACTGGCGATGTTAGACTTTGAAGGTGTAGAGTCATGATAGCCTGCACTTTCTCTCGGGATCGTGCATGGAACGATATTGCTCTTTAAACGCTGAAGTGCAATCAGATAATGAAGACCTAGGTTGTGATTGGGTTGTTGTAGTAACGATACAATATCTTCCTTATCAATTGGATCGTTAGAAAGGTTGCCAATCGCTGTACTATATGCTGCAGGATAGCTCATTCCTTGATTAAGAAGCTTAGACAACTCCTTCTTCATAGACTCGCTTTCTGTTGCTAGCTTGTGCGATAGGGGAAGTAGTAGCTCAAGTGTCCCAGTCTCCGTCCCGAAGCAGAGGCTATCGACGACGCCAGTGGCTTCCAGAAGCGCTACAGCTCCGAATGCGAACCATTCTGCAGGCTGTACCGCATACACAGTTGGGAGCTCGATCACAAGGTCAACCCCCATGGCTAGTGCCATGTCTGTTCGGGCATACTTATTGACGAGTGCGGGTTCACCGCGTTGCAGGAATGGGCCACTTAGAACAGCGATGGTATGCTGGGCGCCCGTCATTTCTTTGGCTCTGCTATAATGGTGCACATGACCGTTATGTAAAGGATTGTATTCAACAATGATGCCTACAGTACTCAATTTACGCTCAACTCCTCAGGACAGATGTGATATGATATTATTTCTAGAATCATTCTTTTAAGAAATATAACATAAATTCGGTCTACTTCTGAAAAAATAATGCTACACCACATTGGTGTTACCTGTTGACAAACATCCACATATCTCGGTATAATAAATTTTGTTTGTTTGGAGTGATAAAGATGCATTTTGAATTTCGTGCAATGGTAAAGTTGGAAGGACCCCTACAGTTCCATGAATCAGTGGACATAGATCGCGCAGTGGAAGGCCGTAGAGATATTCTTGCTGTAGAACCCGTTCATGCGGATTTGCAAGCTACCTTTACAGGCACAGACTTGTTAGATAATATGGTAGAGGTTCAAGGTAAGCTCACTGGGCATGTTGAAATGGTGTGTTCACGCTGTTTGACATCAGTCCGCGAACAATTAGACATTCCGTTTCATGAACGTTTCAAGCTGGTGAAGCAGCCTGAAGAGCTTCAGGATGAAGATGACGAGACCATTTACGTGGATCATGACATGGTGGATCTTATCCCATTTGTGGAAGAAACTTTTCTGCTGTATTTACCCCAGATTCCACTCTGTAAATCTTCCTGTAAGGGATTATGCCAGAGATGTGGAATAGACTTGAACAATAGCACCTGTAACTGCGACACGAGAGTAGTTGATCCACGGCTTGCAGGGCTAAAAGATTTATTTTTTGATTGATGCAACATTCATCCCAATAATGGGTTGATTGAAATAAGGAGGTGTTAACATGGCAGTACCTCAACGGAGAACGTCCAAAACACGTCGTGACAAACGTCGTACTCACTTTAAATTGACAGTACCGGGTATGGTGAAATGTGAACAATGCGGAGAAATGAAGCTTGCTCACCACGTATGTAAAGTTTGCGGAACGTACAAAGCAAGAGAAATTATTTCACAATAATTCACAAACAAGTAGTACTTCATCTTTGGTGAGGTGCTATTTTTTTTGAATTGATGTGGAATAATAAACTCACAAGATGCATTTGTCCCAAGGGGACTTTCTTTTTAGTGCAGCATGATTTATACTAAATATTAGTACCAGGTTCTAAAGTGTATGTGTTTATTAAAAAATAAAAATAAATATTAAAAAGTATAAACGTTATTCTATATTTTATCGGTGAACGAATACCGCCCTTTGGGGATGGTTAAGTGGATTATCCTTATATAAAGCTTGTCTTCATCTTATCTGAATCGTAAGGAGGTGTACCATCATAGAACGCTTGTCCAAGAAACAGCGCCATCAACAATTACTATCCCTCATTGAAGATAATCCTTTTGTTACAGACCGTGAGTTGACACGAGAACTGAAAGTGAGTATTCAGACGATCCGGCTAGATCGAATGGAGCTTGGAATACCAGAACTTCGGGAACGGATTAAACAGATGGCGGAGCATTCGTACGACCAAGTTCGCTCTTTGCCTCTGAATGAAGTTGTGGGAGAAATAGTCGACTTGCAGCTGGATAAGAGTGGCATTTCCTTATTTGAGATTGGTGAAGAGCATGTGTTCTCAAGAACACTTATTGCACGGGGTCATGACATATTTGGTCAGGCTAACTCCCTTGCTGTAGCGGTTATTAATGATGAGATCGCATTGACAGCTTCAGCAGATATCCGTTTCTTACGATCCGTTCATCTAGGCGAGAAGTGTATCGCTAAAGCATACGTGAGATCTATGGCTGGACAAAAGGGGAAAGCTAAAGTCGAAGTATTTACCTATGTGGGTGAAGAGATGGTCTTCCAAGGCAATTTCCTAATCTACAGATCTGCAGGCGAAGATAACATTGAGGGAGGAATACAGCATGAAGATCGCCATTGATGCTATGGGTGGGGACCATGCTCCTCGTTGTAATGTAGAAGGAGCGCTTGCAGCTGCCGCTGAATGGAAAGATGTACATATTATATTGGTTGGAGATAAGAGTCAGATTGATCCTTTGTTGAAAGGTAAGGACGTACCTTCTAATCTCAGTGTTCACCATGCTAGTGAAAAGATTGGTTCGGAGGATGAACCTGTTAGAGCCGTTCGACGTAAGAAGGATGCTTCCATGGTGGTGGCTGGGAGGATGCTGAAAGAAGGTACGGCTGATGCTATGATCTCTGCTGGAAATACAGGCGCACTGATGACCACAGGGTTACTAGTGGTGGGTCGTATGGAGGGCATTGAACGACCGGCATTAGCACCTATGATTCCTACATTAGACGGTCAGGGCGTATTAGCGCTGGATTTGGGTGCTAATATGGACTCTAAAGCGTTACACTTAGCTCAGTTTGGCTTGATGGGCAGTTTGTATCGTCAGAAGGTACAGGGTGTTGCGAAGCCTCGCGTAGGCCTTTTGAATGTGGGGACGGAGCCGGGAAAAGGAAATGAGCTAACCAAGGAGGCATTCCCACTTTTACAAGAGATGCCGATTCATTTCGTCGGCAACGTGGAGGCGCGTGATCTCATGTCAGGTAATCATTGCGATGTACTTGTTTGTGATGGTTTTGCGGGTAATATTTTGTTGAAGACGCTTGAGGGTACGGCTGGTTCCATGTTTACTTTACTTAAAGAACAATTCAGTCAGACATGGAGAAGTAAGCTTGGTGCAGCTCTGTTGATGCCTCAATTGAGGGGTCTAAAGAAGAAACTTGATTATAAGGAACATGGGGGAGCGCCCCTGTTAGGTTTAAGTAGCCTCGTGATGAAGAGTCATGGTTCTTCTGATGGCAATGCGATCAAGAATGCCGTCCGTCAGACAAGAATTGCTCTTGAGAATGAGTTAGTTCAAAGTATATCTAAGGAAATTACTAGGAATGAGTGATATTATGAGTAGTCTTAGACCCGTAGGGATCATTGGAACAGGGAAGTATGTTCCAGAGAAAATATTGACTAATAGCGATTTAGAGAAAATTGTAGATACGAACGATGAGTGGATTGTAAGTCGCACAGGGATTCGGGAACGACATATTGCGGCACCTGATCAAGCGACGTCTGACTTAGCTTACGAAGCAGCCTTAAAGGCATTAGAATCTGCAGGTATGACCGCAGATGAATTGGATCTAATCATTATAGCTACCGTGACGCCAGATACTATTTTTCCATCCACAGCATGTATTGTACAGGAGAAACTAGGCGCCAAAAAAGCGGCAGCCTTCGATCTATCAGCTGCTTGTTCAGGATTCGTGTATAGCTTGGCTACTGCTACGAACTTTATCCGCACAGGAATGTATAATAACGCACTGATTATCGGAGCAGACTGTTTGTCTAGAATTACTGATTATACGGACCGTAATACCTGTGTATTATTCGGTGATGGAGCGGGTGCTGTTATCATTGGAGAAGTGCCTGAAGGACGTGGATTCCTTTCCTTTGATCTAGGTGCTGAGGGAGCTGGAGGCGGCTTGCTTAAACTCGAAGCGGGTGGATCTAGATTGCCTGCATCCACAGCTACTATTGAGAGTAAGCAACATTTCATATACATGAATGGACGCGAAGTGTTCAAATTTGCGGTACGTGTGATGGGGTCTGCAACAGAGGCTGTCTTGAATAAAGCTGGAAAAACAAAAGAAGATATAGATTTGTTCGTACCGCATCAAGCGAATATTCGAATTATTCAATCGGCTATGCAACGCTTGGATTTACCGCCAGAGAAATGTGTGATTAATGTTGATAAGTATGCTAATACTTCTGCTGCATCGATCCCGCTTGCGCTTGTTGAAGCTGCTGAGCAGGGCCGAATGAAAGAAGGAGATACAGTCTTAATGGTTGGGTTCGGTGGCGGATTGACCTGGGGAGCTTCGGTATTAGTCTGGTAGAAAAACGATAGATTGGTGAGGAGTTGTACAATGGGGAAAGTAGCATTGGTGTTTCCAGGGCAAGGAGCTCAATCGGTAGGTATGGGTAAAGATATTTATGATACTGTAGCAGAAGCTCGGCAAATCTTTGAATCAGCGGATCTTTCTTTAGGGTTTTCGCTGACTTCCATGATTTTTGAAGGGCCTGACAGTGAGTTGAAGAAGACCTTTAATACGCAGCCTGCTTTGCTGACTACAAGCATTGCTTATTTGGAGGCTCTTCGAGGTAAGGGAATCCAAGCAGATTATGTTGCAGGACATAGCTTGGGTGAGTATAGCGCGCTTGTAGCATCTGGCGTTCTATCGTTAGATGACGCAGTATCCATCGTGAGAGCTCGTGGTCAATTTATGGAGCAAGCTGTTCCAGAAGGGCAAGGGGCTATGGCTGCTGTGCTTGGCGCAGATCGAGCAAGTTTGGCAAGTCTTTGCCAAAGCATTACCGAGGCAGGTCATTTGGTAGAACTTGCGAATATCAACTGCCCAGGGCAGATTGTTATTTCTGGGTCACAAGCAGGTGTTGCTGCTGCATGTGAACGGGTAAAGGAAGCAGGTGGCAAAAGAGCAATTCTGCTTGAAGTCAGCGGTCCTTTCCACTCTTCCTTGATGAAGGAAGCAGCAGAACAGCTTGAAGCTAGACTGAGTTCTGTGCAGTTTAATGAGCCCACGATTCCGCTTGTCGCTAACGTGACTGCACAGCAAGTTACAAGTGGTGCAGAAATTCGTGACTTGTTAGTGAAACAAGTGTATTCGCCTGTTTTGTGGGAGGATAGCATTAACTATCTGATTCAGCAAGGTGTAGATACGTTTATTGAGATCGGACCAGGAAATGTATTAACAGGACTAATCAAAAAAATTGATAAAACTCTTACATTAATCAATATCAACAATTTGGAAAGTGTTGAAACTATTGGATAAAACAAGTGTATACTTGAGGAAAGGAGGAAATTGCATGTCCAAACCTTTAAGTGGACAGGTTGCACTGGTGACAGGAGCATCCCGTGGAATAGGCCGTAGCATCGCTCTAACCTTAGCTGGAAATGGTGCTAATATCATCGTTAATTATTCTGGGAATGAAGCCGCAGCGCAAGAAGTTGTGGTAGAGATACAAGCCATGGGTGTAGAAGCTATTGCCTTACAAGCTAATGTTGGAAAAAGTGAAGAGGCCGAGAACTTGGTGAAGGAGTCTATCAGCGCATGGGGACGTCTTGACATCCTTGTGAATAATGCAGGGATAACTAGAGATAATCTAATTATGCGCATGAAAGAAGAAGAATTTGATCAAGTGATTGAAACCAATCTTAAAGGTGTATTTAACTGTTTAAAGGCAGTCACACGACCTATGATGAAGCAACGTTATGGTCGGATTATTAATATTTCATCTGTAGTTGGGGTTCTTGGGAATGCGGGGCAAGCTAATTACGTAGCCGCGAAAGCGGGTGTAATTGGTCTTACCAAGTCATCTGCTCGGGAGCTTGCTTCACGTGGCATTACAGTCAATTGTGTGGCTCCTGGATTTATTGATACGGATATGACTAAGGAATTGCCAGAGGAAGTACGGAGTAAACTTTCTGCAGATATTCCGCTGGCAAGACTAGGGCAACCAGAAGAAATTGCAAAAGTAGTTGCTTTTTTAGCGTCTGATGGTGCATCATACATGACGGGCCAGACACTACATGTGGACGGCGGAATGGTAATGTAGCATTTTGAAAAAAATTCTCGTATAATACCAAAGAGGAGGTGAACCGGATGTCCGATGTATTGGAGCGTGTAAAACGCATCGTTGTCGATCGTTTAGGTGCTGACGAAGCTGAAGTTACGCTAGAATCATCTTTTAAAGATGATCTTGGTGCTGATTCTTTAGACGTTGTTGAATTAGTAATGGAATTAGAAGATGAATTTGATATTGAAATCTCTGATGAAGATGCAGAGAAAATTACAAGTGTGGGTGAAGTAGTTAACTACATACAATCTCATACCTAAGTGAACCATGGTAAGTCCCGTACCTGATAATATATAGGCGGGGCTTTCTCCTCATTTTGTGAATTACGAATAATATGGCATATGCAGTTTATATAGAGGTGGGTGTATTTTGAAACATAGAGTTGTGATAACAGGTATGGGTGTCATGACATCACTGGGTAAAGATTTGGATACATTTTGGGACAACCTGATGGCAGGAAAATCCGGAGTCTCCCAAATTGAGGCCTTTGATGTTACTGACTACGCTACACAAATTGCTTCTTCGGTGAAAGATTTCAACCCAGAGGAATACGTTGAACGTAAGGAAGCTCGCAAAATGGATCGTTATGTTCAGTTTGCAGTAGCTGCTGGTATGAGTGCTATAAAGAATAGTGGTCTTGATATTAAGAATGAAGAGGACCCTAGTCGTATTGGCGTTATTATTGGTTCTGGAATCGGCGGTCTGGGTACTTTGGAAGATCAGCATAATGTGCTACTTCAGAAAGGTCCCAAACGTGTAAGTCCTTTTTTTATTCCGATGATGATTGCGAATATGGCCTCAGGTCATTTATCCATTCTGGTTGGAGCGAAGGGACCTAACACGACTACGGTTACCGCATGTGCATCAGGCTCTCATGCCATTGGAGATTCCTTCAATTGGATTCAGAATGGCGAAGCTGATGTTATGATCTGTGGTGGTGCGGAAGCGACAATTCGTCCGACGGGAGTAGCGGGGTTCTGCGCTATGCGTGCTATGTCAACTCGTAATGATGAGCCAAGTAAGGCGAGTCGTCCATTTGATAAAGGACGTGATGGTTTCGTTATGGGAGAAGGAGCTGGAGTTATGGTTCTTGAATCCTTGGAACATGCGCAGAAGCGCGGTGCACACATCGTGGCTGAAGTGATTGGTTATGGGCTCAGTGCAGATGCTCATCATATGACAGAACCGGATCCTGATGGACCTGCTCGTTGTATGAAGATGGCTATCCGTAATGCGGGCATTAAGCCAGAAGATATTGATTATATTAATGCGCATGGAACATCAACACCTGTGGGCGACAAGTCGGAAACGATAGGCATTAAGCTCGCACTTGGTGATCATGCCTACAAGGTTGCAGTAAGTTCAACGAAGTCTATGACAGGTCACTTATTGGGTGCTGCTGGGGGAGTGGAAGCGATCATTTGCGGTCTTTCAATACAGAACCAGACACTCGTGCCTACTATTAATTTGGATGATCCGGATCCGGAATGTGATTTAGACTATGTTCCTAATGTTCCGAGACAAGCTGACATCCAAGTAGCTATGTCTAACTCATTCGGTTTTGGTGGTCATAATGCGACCATTATTTTGAAAAAATATGATGTGTAAGGGGACGGTTTGTTGAGTGGAGATCTGAAACAGTTACAGCAGCAACTTGATATCCAATTTCACAATAAGCTGCTATTGAAGCAGGCCTTTACCCACGCATCTTACGTCAATGAGCATCGATTCAGCCAGCATCATGATAATGAGCGCTTGGAGTTTCTAGGAGATGCGGTATTGGAGTTAACAGTATCGGAGTATCTATACAATCTCTTCCCAACTCGTCCTGAAGGTGAACTTACTAAGCTTCGTGCCGCAATTGTATGCGAGCCGTCCCTTGTTAAGTTTGCGGTGACTCTAGAATTTGGACAATATGTACTGCTAGGTAAAGGTGAAGAACTTACAGGTGGGCGTACACGCCCTGCACTATTAGCAGATGTATTTGAAGCTTTTATTGGAGCATTGTATCTGGATCAAGGAATTGAAGCAGCAAGGAAATTCTTGGATATCCATGTGTTTCCTCAGGTAGCTGCGAGTGGAAAGCAGCAAATGAGCGATTACAAAACAGAGCTTCAAGAACTGACACAGCAACATAATATGGGGCTGATTGAATATCGGATCGTCGAAGAACGAGGACCTGCTCACGAGCGAGAATTTGTTTCTGAGGTGTACATGGGAAACGAGTGTCTTGGTAGTGGAAGTGGTCGTTCGAAGAAAGAGGCTGAGCAGCAAGCTGCAGCAGTTGCTCTCGATCAGTTGAAGATTAAGGAATCCTAATGCTTTGGTGCATAGGTCATTCATAACTAAAGAGCAAAGAGTAGTCTCAAACTAGGGATGCATACTTGTGTCCATAGACTGCTCTTTGCTCTTTGCTATGAATGTGATTAACTGATTTTTAGATAGTATTTTCAGTAGAAGAACTTGTGGTATTATAAGGTTTAGAGGTGATTTGGGGAATATGTTTCTGAAAAGGATTGAATTGACGGGTTTCAAATCTTTTGCCGATAAAACAGAAATGGAATTTGTCAGGGGTATAACAGCAGTAGTAGGTCCTAATGGCAGTGGTAAGAGTAATATTTCCGACGGAATTCGTTGGGTGCTAGGGGAGCAAAGTGCTAAATCCTTACGTGGCGGCAAAATGGAAGACATTATTTTTGCGGGTAGCGATGCGCGCAAAGCGGTTAATTTCGGCGAGGTGTCTCTAACACTAGATAATGAGGATCATGTACTGCCTCTTGATTTCAGTGAAGTAACCATTACGCGCCGGGTTCATCGTAATGGAGATAGTGAGTATTTAATTAATAAGCATTCTTGTCGTTTGAAAGATATTACGGAATTATTCATGGACACCGGTATTGGTAAAGAAGCTTACTCCATTATCGGTCAAGGACGAATTGAAGAAATTTTAAGTACCCGCTCAGAGGACCGAAGAGGGATTTTTGAAGAGGCTTCTGGGATTGTAAAATATAAATCACGTAAAAAAGATGCTATTCGTAAGTTGGATGAAACAGAGCAAAATTTACTTCGAATTCATGACTTAGTGACTGAATTAGAGGATCAAATAGGTCCACTGAAAGAACAGTCTGAGAAAGCAGTGCATTATAAGCATCTTCGTGAGCAGTTAAAAAGCAAGGAAATCTCGATGTATGTACATCAAATTGAGCAAATTCATAACGGTTGGAGCGAAGCGAATGCAAAGCTCTCCGTGTTGCAGGAACAGCAGCTACAGTTATCTACTGTAGTATCAGCACATGATGCGAAGTTGGAAAGCGAACGCTCGGATCTCCGTAAGCTTGAACAAGAAGTGGAGACACTCCAGAGTGAGTTACTTCAATTCAGTGAGGCTTACGAGAAGAGTGAAGGCTATGGAGAAGTTCTTAAGGAACGTAAGAGAAACCTAGAAGCGAACCGAGAACAGTTGGCGGACACTTTAAACACTGGTGATGAACGTTTTGAGGGTAAGAAAGCTGAGTTAGCTCTTTTGCAGGATAAGCTAGAAGCGTTACAAGAAGAACTTAAGCAACTTCGTATTCAGTTGTCAGGGGAAGAAGCTAAGCTCACTTCCGTCACAGGTGGGATCAGCCAGCATGAAGAAGAGACCTTAAAGGGCTCTTTGCTAGATCTAATGAATGAAATGGCTCAAGCCCGTAATGAAATACGTTATTCGGATCAACAGAAGGAGACTCTTGCTCGCCGAATGAATAGGGCAGAGGAAGAGACAGGCAAGTGGACTTCGCAGAAGGACGAACTATTACAACGTAAGAAACAAATGGATTCATCTATAGAGAAGCTGGCGAATGAGATTAGGGAGCTACGCGGAGGATATATTACTGCGAGTGAACGTTATCAATCTGTGCAGCGACTGCTTGAAGAAAGCCAAGGAGCTCTGCGTAAATGGGAACAGAAGCGGGAAGCTCAAACTTCTCGACGGGATACCATGAAGGAAATGCAAGAGGATTTCGAGGGCTTCATGCTCGGCGTTAAAGAAGTATTGAAGGCTTCACGTAAATCCATTCTGAGTGGCGTGCAGGGTGCAGTAGCTGAATTAATTACGGTACCAGAGAAGCTAGAGCTTGCCATGGAGACAGCTATGGGGGCTAGCCTTCAGCATATCGTGATGGATAATGAAGCGGTATCTCGTCAGGCAATTGCATTCCTGAAGCAGCGCCAGTTGGGTAGAGCTACGTTTCTCCCTCTAGATGTTATGCGTGCTCGTCATATTTCAGCCAGCGATCGTTCTGATATTGAGGGAGCAGAAGGATTTGTTGGCATCGGAGCAGATTTGGTTCAATATGATTCTAAGTATGCTCCGGTTGTTGGGAGTCTGCTTGGTAATGTCATTATTGCTGAATCGTTAGAGCATGCTAATAAAATTGCCTCACGATGTCAATACAGATATCGAGTGGTAACCCTTGAGGGGGATATCGTTAACGCTGGTGGGTCCATGACAGGGGGGAGCCAGCATAAGAAGAATAACAGCTTGCTTAGCCGTAAACGCCAATTGGATCAACTTGATGAAGAAATTAATGAGACAGAGAAGCAACTGATTAAACTTCAAGATAGTATTGAACAGTTAAAGAGTCAGTTGACACAAACGCAGACTACATTGGATGAGCTGCGGCAATCCGGTGATGTGAAGCGGATGGAAGAACAACAAGCAGCCGGCGATTTGAAGCAACTAGAACATGAACTTCGTCATGTAATGGAACAGGTTGAAATGGCCGGCGAAGAGAAGAAAAGTTTCTCGGATGAAGAGAAAGAGATTGCACTTAGCCGTGAAGAAGCGGTGAAGAAGCTTGAACAGCTTGAGGAACAAGAGCAGGCTACGCATCAAGCTATACATGCCGCTGAATTCGCTCGTAAAGCTAGTGAGTCAGCTAAGGATGAGCTACAAGGTCAGTTGACTCAGATGAAAGTTAGAGAAGGGAAGCTGGATCAAGAATGCTTCTCTATCGAAGAGCAGCTTCGTAGGTTGCGATCAGATTTCAACTCGCAGGATAAGGACTTACGTCAGACCAAGGCAATTCTTGCAACCATTGAAGCCGATTTGATCTCGAATGCTAAAGAGTCTTCACAGCAGATTCACGATTTGAATCATTATAAATTAAATAAGGAAAGATCTTCAGAACAACTTGATTTCTCAAGAGCTTCCCGCCTACAGCTGTCCAGGAAGCTGGAGATGGAAGAGAATGAGACTAGAGAGCAACGCAATCAGCTTCGTGGGGTAGAGGATCAGCTTCGTCAGACTGAGATCAGTGTTAACCGTCTAGATGTGGAACTGGACAATATTCTGAAGAAGCTTAGTGACGATTATGAACTGAGTTACGAGTTAGCTAAGCAGCGTTATCCTATTCCTGATGATATACTTGCTGTTCAGAATGTGGTTCGGGAGTTGAAACGTGAGATTTCAGCCCTTGGAGAGGTCAATCTGGGTGCGATTGAGGAATATCAGCGTGTGAATGAGCGATACCAATTCTTAAGTGAGCAGAAGGAAGACTTAATTGGAGCAAAGACGACACTGTATGAAGTCATTCGTGAAATGGATGATGAGATGTCCAAAAAGTTTAAATCTACGTTCGATGCTATTCGCCGTGAATTCGGAACCGTATTCTCCAAATTGTTTGGAGGAGGAAGAGCCGATCTAGTGTTAATCGATCCGGAGCATATGTTGGATACCGGGATTGATATTGTGGCTCAACCACCGGGGAAGAAACTGCAGAACCTTCAATTATTATCTGGGGGCGAACGAGCATTAACTGCGATGGCACTTTTATTCGCTATTCTGCAGGTGAAGCCCGTTCCCTTCTGTGTACTGGACGAAGTAGAAGCCGCGCTGGATGAAGCCAATGTTGTGCGTTTCGCTCAATATTTACGTGAGTTCTCCGAACAGACGCAGTTTATTGTCGTTACCCATCGGAAAGGCACTATGGAGGAGGCAGATGTACTCTATGGGGTCACGATGGAAGAGGGTGGCGTCTCCAAGTTGGTATCTGTTAAATTAGAGAATGAGGAAGCTGAGATTGCTTAAGTTCGATAGAGTATAGAGATGGAGGGAATAGGAATATATGAGCTTTTTTAAGAGGTTAAAAGATAATATTTCTAGCAAAACGGAATCGGTTACGAAGCAATTTAGAGATGGACTTGAGAAAACACGCAAGGGTTTCGTCGAAAAAGTATCTGATCTTATGATTCGTCGCAAAAAAATAGATGAAGAATTCTATGAAGAGCTGGAAGAAATTCTAATTGGTGCGGATGTAGGGATTAATACGGTCATGAAATTGATCGATGAGCTAAGAGCAGAAGTTAAAAAGCAAAAGATTGAAAATGCGATGGAGTTACAGCCTATTTTATCTCAGAAGTTGATGGAACTGTTACGTGGGGATAATGACAATGAGATGAACGTGAATAAGGATGGGATTACCGTTATTCTATTCGTAGGTGTAAATGGCGTGGGTAAGACAACTACCATTGGCAAAATGGCGCATCGCTTCAAGCAAGAAGGTAAAAAGGTGGTATTAGCCGCTGGCGATACATTCCGTGCAGGGGCGATTGAACAGCTTGAGGTGTGGGGACAACGTGCGGGCGTGGATGTGATCAAGCAGCAGGCAGGTTCAGATCCGGCAGCGGTTATGTTTGATGCTGTCCAAGCTGCTAAACAGCGTCAAGCCGATGTGTTAATCTGCGATACAGCAGGACGGTTACAGAATAAATCGAATCTAATGGATGAATTGAACAAAATTTTCCGTGTCATTCAACGGGAGATTCCAGGTGCTCCACATGAAGTGTTGATGGTATTGGATGCGACAACCGGTCAGAATGCACTTAGCCAAGCGAAGTTGTTTGGTGAGAAAAGTGGCGTGACTGGGCTTGTACTCACGAAGCTGGACGGTACGGCTAAAGGGGGGATTGTCGTTGCCATTCGTCAAGAACTGAATATCCCTGTGAAATGGGTAGGTCTAGGCGAGAAAATGGAAGATTTACAACCCTTTGATTCAGAACAATTTGTACATGCATTATTTGCTGGCATGATTCAAGAGACCGAATCTGAAGAAGAATCAGAAGAGATTTCTAAATAGAGAGAACCATATTATACAAAGTAAGGAAGAAGGTATTCGCTAGAACATAGCGGATGCCTTTTTTTGATTGCTAGATATTTTTTGAAGTAAGGATCAAAGCTAGGCCTTATTTTAGAGCGAGTGGAAATTCTAGCTATAAGAGGTGTATAATTTAAATATCGAGGAAGGAAAAAGGCTCTAAGGATTTTGGTATTGAGCGAGAAGAGAAAGGATTTTGTTTATGGCAAATACGCATGTTTATACTCGCCGTGAGGAAGTGGCTAATGCAGTTACCCACGGGATTGGAACGGTTCTTAGCATAGCAGCACTTGTACTGTTGATTGTATTTTCAAGTATTAGAGGAACACCGTGGCATATCGTCAGTTTTACGATCTATGGTGTGACCATGCTTCTGTTATATTTAAACTCAACGCTAGTGCACAGCTTCAAAGAGGGTAAAACCAAAGATTTGTTTGAATTTTTCGATCATTCATCTATTTATCTCTATATAGCAGGATCGTATACTCCCTTCATGTTAGTTGCGATTCGCGGTTCGTTAGGTTGGACGTTGTTTGGGATCGTTTGGGGTTTTGCTATTCTAGGCTGTTTGTTCAAAGCATTCTTTGTTAAAAAATTTCTGTTTATGTCCACGATTTTTTATATCATTATGGGTTGGATGATCGTCATTGCTTGGGTTCCTCTTACAGCGGCAGTTCCTACAGGTGGAATGACACTGCTTGCTTTAGGTGGGATCATGTATACACTTGGGACAGTATTTTACGTGTGGCGGGGGTTTCCTTTCCACCATGCAGTATGGCATTTGTTCGTACTGGCAGGGAGTGTACTCCATTTTCTAGCTGTATTTTTGTACCTTCTACCTAATCAATGAGAGGTCACATAAGGTCCAAATCACAGCTTGAGGATAAAAATTAGATCATACTAAATTCAATTTGAAAGATGACAAGGATAAGTACTTGACATCTTTCTTTTTTTTATGTATGATTAGTGACGTTGAAGATCTGTAAAGTGTTTTTCCTTGACGAAGGGAGTGCCCCTATGATGAGTCAAGAAGATCGACTCGAGAAAACAAACCGAATCAATCAGTTGTTTGATTTCTATGAATACCTACTTACAGATAAGCAACAGATGTTTTTGAAATATTATTTCCACGATGATTTTTCCCTTGGGGAAATTGCAGCTGAGTTTAATATTAGTCGGCAAGCAATCTATGAACATATTAAACGTGCGGAACATGTTCTTGAAATGTATGAAGAGAAGTTAAATCTTCTACAGAAATATGAACGCCGCAATCATGAGCTGGATGAGCTTCGCAATATACTTCAAGATTGTGATCTTAACCAGGAGCAGAAACTAAAGATAACCCAGATTCTGGATCAACTACAGATATATGAATAAAGGGTAAGGGAGGTGGCAGCGAATGGCATTTGAAGGATTAACCAATCGATTACAGAACGTGTTCAGTAAGCTTCGCGGCAAAGGTAAAGTGTCAGAGGATGATGTGAACGAGGCGATGCGTGAAGTACGCCTTGCTCTTTTGGAAGCGGACGTTAACTTCAAAGTGGTGAAAGAATTCGTTGCCAAGGTCAAAGAGAAGTCCATTGGTAAAGAAGTGATGGACAGCTTCACACCAGGCATGGTCATTATTGATATCGTTAATAAGGAAATGACTGAACTTATGGGTGGAAGTCAGGCCAAGCTTGTTAAGTCTAATAAGCCACCAACGGTTATTATGATGGTCGGTCTCCAAGGTGCGGGTAAGACAACCACATCGGGTAAGTTGGCTAAGCTTCTTCAGAAACAAAATTCTCGTCCATTACTCGTTGCAGGTGATATTTATCGTCCTGCTGCCATTAAACAACTCGAAGTTTTAGGGTCACAGATTAATGTTCCTGTTTTTTCATTAGGTGATCAAGTTAGCCCTGTTGAAATTGCTAAGCAAGGCTTGAAATTCGCTGAGGATAACGGACATGATTATCTGATTATGGATACGGCTGGACGTTTACACATTGATGAAGAGCTGATGGAGGAATTACGCCAGATTCACACAGCGATTAACCCTGATGAGGTGTTACTTGTTGTAGATGCAATGACTGGACAAGATGCAGTTAATGTGGCTGAGAATTTCAATACCATGCTAGCACTTACCGGTGTTGTGCTCACTAAACTTGATGGAGATACACGTGGTGGTGCCGCACTTTCTGTCAAAGCGGTTACGGGTTGTCCTATTAAATTCGCAGCACTTGGTGAGAAAATCGATGCTTTAGAGCCTTTCTATCCAGATCGGATGGCTTCACGGATACTAGGCATGGGTGACATGCTCTCTCTAATTGAGAAGGCTCAATCTAACATTGATGTTGAGAAAGCTAAGGAAATGGAACGTAAAATGCGTAATGCGGAATTTACGTTTGATGACTTCCTAGAGCAAATGGATCAAGTGAAGAAGCTTGGACCTCTCGATCAAATTATGGATATGATTCCTGGTATGGGCAAGATGAAGCAAGCCAAAGACATTAAGGTAGACGATAAGCAAATGGGTCGAATTGAAGCGATTGTCTTCTCTATGACTAAGGAAGAAAAGCAACATCCTAATATGATCGACCATAATCGTCGCAAACGGATTGCAACAGGTAGTGGTACTAATATTGCCGAAGTGAATCGCCTGATCAAACAGTTCGATGAAATGCGTCGTATGATGAAGCAGTTCTCGGATATGATGGGACCTAAAGGTCCCAAAGGAAAAGGGATGAAACAGCTGAAGGGCTTAGCTGGTAAAGGCGGTATGAAGTTTCCATTCCGTTAAGCATAACTATTTTATTTATTGAAGGAGGTGAATTTCATGGCAGTTCGTATTCGTCTTAAACGCATTGGAGCACATAAAGCGCCATTCTACCGTATCGTGGTATCGGATTCTCGGTCCCCGCGTGATGGTCGTTTTATCGAAGAAATTGGTTACTACAATCCGATCGAACAACCGGCAGTAGTTAAAATCGATGAAGATAAAGCACTGACTTGGCTTCAAAACGGTGCGCAAGCATCCGATACAGTTCGTAACTTGCTTAGCAAAGCAGGAGTAATGAAAAAATTCCATGACCTTAAGTTACAGAAATAATAACTGAATGTGAGGGTATCTATGGAAGAATTAGTTAGTGTTATTGCTAAGGCTTTGGTGGATCATCCTGAAGATGTGACCGTCACGACGGTGGAGAAGGATCATCTCGTTGTCTATGAATTGTCTGTTCATCCTAATGACGTAGGCAAAGTCATAGGCAAGCAGGGTAGGATTGCTAAGGCACTGCGCACGGTAGTCACATCTGCAGCAGTTAAAATGGAAAAACGTATAACCGTGGATATTATATCTTAAGATATACAAAAGTGGGTTAGGATGCATGTCCTAACCCTTTTTCGTACATGCTGAAGATGATAGAATAGGTTTTTAACGCAATGTTTCCGCTTTGAAGTATAGTCTCCACTTGGTGGGGTTATTTTAGGAGGGTCATATGTCAGAGCAATTATTAACGGTGGGTAAACTTGTAAATACTCACGGAATTAAAGGTGAAATCAAGGTATTATCACATACAGATTTTCCTGAGCAGCGGTTCGCTAAAGGGAAACGATTGTTTCTTATTCCAACTGAGGGTAATTCTTTTTGGATAACCATAGAATCTGTACGTTTTCATAAGGAAATGTACATTTTGAAATTGGAAGGATTCAGCAACATCAATGAAGTAGAGAAGTACAAGGGCAGTATTCTGAAGGTATCCAAGGATGATGTAGTGGAATTACCAGAGAATGAGTACTATTTTCACGAGATTATAGGCTGTGTTGTGTATACAGATGAGGATCAAGATAAGGCGCTGGGTGTGATTAAGGAGATCCTTACTCCAGGTGCAAATGATGTATGGGTCATCAAGCCATCATCAGGTCCTGATATTCTAATTCCTGTTATTGATGAAGTTGTACTGGATGTAGATGTGAAGAATCAAAAGGTTAAGGTTCACCTGATGGAAGGATTGTTGTAATCATGAAGGTAGATGTCTTGACCTTGTTTCCCGAAATGTTCACAGGTGTGTTCGGTAGCAGTATTCTAGGTAAAGCGAATGATAAGGGTATTGTGTCTTTGAATGCGATTAACTTTCGGGATTATTCACTTAGTAAGCACCATACAGTAGATGATACGCCCTATGGCGGAGGCGGAGGCATGGTGCTGAAGCCCGAGCCTATTTTTGCTGCGGTTGAAGACCTGCTTACGAACACCTCGAGACGTCCAAGAGTCATATTGATGTGCCCACAGGGAGAGACGTTCACTCAGCAAAAGGCGGAGGAGTTATCACAGGAGGAGCACTTAATCTTTGTATGTGGTCATTATGAAGGGTATGATGAACGTATACGAGAGCATCTTGTGACAGATGAGCTGTCCATTGGAGACTATGTGCTTACAGGTGGTGAGCTGCCTGCAATGACAGTCATTGATTCCGTGGTGAGGCTTCTGCCTGGGGTGTTGGGAAATGAGATGTCAGCGATGACTGATTCTTTCAGCACGGGACTACTTGAATATCCACATTATACACGTCCTGCAGAGTTCCGCGGCTGGAAGGTGCCAGATATGTTATTAAGTGGACATCATGCTAATATAGAAGTTTGGCGCAGAGAGCAGGCGCTAAAGCGGACCTTCACACGTCGTCCTGATCTATTGAAGAAATTGACACTTAGTGATCAAGATAAGAAGTATCTGCAACAACTAGCTAGGGAATCTGAATGAGAATAGATTATTCATGATAAGAGGAGGATAATAATGGACTATCAAACTTATTTTCAAAACGTAAGAGAACAACATCTAGAGGAACTTAAACAATGGTTATCAATTCCGAGTATTTCGGCATTGTCAGAACACAAACCTGATATGAACCGCGCGGCTGATTGGTTGGCTGATGCACTAACTAAAGCAGGTCTAGAGAATGTAACTATCCATCAAACCGAAGGGTATCCTATTGTTTACGCAGACCATTTGCATGCACCGGGTAAACCTACAGTATTAGTCTATGGACATTATGACGTACAACCGGTAGATCCACTTCACTTATGGGAGACACCTCCATTTGAACCGACGATCCGTGGAGATAAAATCTATGCTCGTGGAGCAACGGATGATAAAGGTCAAGTATTTCTACATATTAAAGCTGTTGAAGCCATTCTTAAACAAGAGAAGGAACTTCCCGTTAATATTAAGTTCTGCATTGAAGGGGAGGAAGAAGTAACGAGTCCGAACTTGCCTTCGTTCTTAGAATCACACCGTGAGGAAATGGCAGCAGATGTGGTGTTGATCTCAGATACATCATTACTTGAAAAAGGGAAGCCAGCAATCTGTGTAGGACTACGCGGACTGTGCTCACTAGATGTTAAGATCACAACAGCAAATACAGATCTTCATTCAGGTTCCTTTGGTGGTGGGGTTCCTAATGCATTACATGCAATCGTTTCTCTTCTGTCTACACTTCACGATGATCAAGGACGCGTAAATGTAGAAGGTTTCTATGAGGATGTACCTGCACTTTCGCCTGAAATGAAAGCGGAGTTTGTAAAGCAAGCGATCGATGAGAACAAATTACAACATGATTTGGGTCTTGACGCTCTCTACGGAGAAGAAGGTTACTCCTTTGTTGAAAGAACGGGAGCTCGTCCAACACTGGAATTAAACGGGGTCTATGGCGGGTTTCAAGGTGAAGGGTCGAAGACTGTTATTCCGAAAGAAGCACATGCGAAGATTACTTGTCGTCTTGTAGGGTATCAGAAGCCACAAGATATTCTAGATAAAATTGAACGTCATATTCATGCGAATATTCCTACGGGTGCTAAAGTATCGGTTATTCAACGTGAAAAAGGAAATCCGTTCACGATTGATCCATCTACACCAATGCTGCAGAAGGCGGCAGATGCATTCCAGCATGTATACGGGGTTCGTCCAGTGTTTACTAAGGATGGAGGCTCGATTCCCATTGTCGAAACATTTGGACGCTTGTTAAGTGTTCCTGTCGTATTAATGGGCTTCGGGCTACCGGATGAGAATCTACATGCGCCGAATGAACATTTCAATTTGGATAACTTTGATAAAGGACTTCTTACGATTGTGGAGTTTTTGAACCAGGTTTAAGAGGAACTTGATTCGAAGTGCTGTATAATAGCCACCGGGAATGGATGTAACTTACATCCATTCCCGGTGGCTTTTTTATAGTGATATCATATGATGTTCAGGATGGCTTGTTCTTGTCTTCTGCGGGGATTTTAACGATGGAGGTAAAGACATCATACTTCTCTTGTTCTTTGTGCGCATCCTTCTTGTGATGTTTCATATGAAATTGGTTGATCCATTCAAAAAATTCTTTAGCTTCCTCAGAAGTTAAGTAGACTTCTGAATTCTCTAGTTTACCGTAAGGGTTATCGATATTGCTTAAGCTAATAAACTTATTTTTACTCTTTGTATAAATATCTTCAAGTAATTTTTGAGCTTCTGATAAAAATACATGTTGTTCTGAATGGTGTATTTCACTACGAACAATGCTAACACCACCTTGGAAAGGTTGATAATATTTCGCGGTAATACCGTTGATTTGTTTAGTATGGTCAAGTGTAAGAAGGTCAATGCTTATTAGTTTTTTGGCATGATAGTACACTTTGGCAGGAACTTCGCCCATAATATCTGCAATTTCTTTGATCGTAGCAGGTCTGTCTATTTTCTGGAATTCTCCCATGATATCCATTCTGTAAGGGTCCGAATATATTCTGATTTCTTCAAGTGTTCTCAGTATTTTTGTGTCCATCTACGTGCACCTCAGTCATAAGATCCGTATTTATGCATACTCTGCACTTCATTCATTATAATCTGCGGATGGATAAAGCACAAAGAGATAGTCGTCTTATCAAACTTTCATGAAATCCTTCTGTGTCACTAAATAAACAGCTGGAATGATAAGGAGGCCACCTAATAGGAGATAGATCGTATGCACGGGTATGAATTCAGCAACAAATCCTGCTAGCACACTTCCCAAGGGTATAGCACATGTGCAGACCATATTGAATAACGATCCAACTCGGCCAAGCATTTCTTTCGGTGTAACTTCCAACAAATAAGTGGCTGTTGGTGTACTCACGAGGGGAACAGCAATGCCCATTCCGAAGCTAAAGATCGCAGCGGAGTAAAGGGGATAAATGGGGAGAGCTACAGGTATAAAAAGTAAGGCGTAATTAATGCCTAAAATTATGAACCCGCTCACAATCAATTTACTCTTTTTAAAGGACGGACCTTTAATACTGAGCCATAGACCACTAACAATCATGCCTATAATCAGAGAGATACCAAGAATAGATAATCCAATAGGACCTTCGTTAAGAAGTTCCTTTACATATACGGTGTTAAGCACATTAAAAGGGGTAAGGCACAAGTTAACAAAGGTAGCTACACACATAATAATAATTAAAAGTTTATGAGACGCAATGAATGTTAAGCCGACTTTAAATTCTTGGAAATAGCTTGGTTGTGTGCTCGATGTGCTGGAATGAGAAGGAGAATCGCTGGGCACAGTGATAAAAGCAATAAGTAATGCCGAGATTAAAAAGGTCAATCCATCTATGATAAGAGCACCTGACACACCGATGAGTCCTATGAGGGCACCAGCGGCAGCGAGTCCAGCTAATTCGGCAATACGTGCAGAAGTAGAAGAGATGGAATTGCCACTGAGTAGAAGTTGTTTGGGAAGAATACGAGGGACAAGTGACATTTCGGCGGGAGTAGCAAAACATTCGAATGTTGAATTGATAAACGTAAACAAGAATAAATGCCAAGGCTGTAAAAGTCCTTGCCAATAAAGTAATCCTGTAATGATAACGATAGAACCTCTACTTGCATCTGCAATCATGACAATCATACGTTGATTCCAACGATCTACGAGTACACCGGTAAAGAGACTGAAGACTATCCCCGGAACAAAATTTATCGCAAACAAACTCCCCATTAACACCTTGGATCCAGTAAGTAAGTAAACCATCCAACTGTAAGCAATTGAGTCTATGGAGTCACCAAAACGGGAAATGATTTTGGCAGTAAGAAGGTACATAAAAGGTTTGTTCACTTTCAATTCTCTTAATCCCGTTTTCTTGGTTAGAGTTGCTTCTGTCATAAGGAACACTCCTATAAAATTTAGTTAACGTTAAAATTATTTTATTGTTAACTAAATTTTAACTATAATCGTATATTTGTCAATACACTTTGTTGTGTTATCGAAATCGTAAAATAATCAAGTGAAGAGTCAAAACTTCTTGCATGAGGAGAGAAACCTATGTTATAATTACTCCTGTTGTGTATGACTACGGTGGTCCTCTGTTAATAATGAAAGAGAATATGTTTCTCTGGAAGAGGCAAGAACACCTGTATGGAAGGAGGGAATTCTAATATGAATATCCTACAAGCGATTACTCAAGAACAACTTCGCACTGATTTGCCTAACTTTCGCCCTGGAGATACTTTGAAAGTACATGTAAAAGTTATCGAGGGAGCTCGTGAGCGTGTCCAATTATTCGAAGGTGTTGTAATTCAACGTCGTGGTGGCGGAATTGGTGAGACCTTTACAGTACGTAAAGTTTCTTACGGTGTTGGTGTGGAAAGAACTTTCCCACTTAACTCGCCTAAACTCGAGAAAATTGAAGTGGCTCGTCGCGGTAAAGTACGCCGTGCTAAACTCTTCTATCTTCGCGAACTACGCGGTAAAGCAGCGAGAATTAAAGAAATTCGCCGTTAAAAAGCGAACAACCTTAAGGGGCTTGATTTCAAGTCCCTTTCGTTTTAGGATAATAAGGGCATACAATGAGTTATGTCTTTCATTTATTTGAAGCTAAGCTCCGTTGAGGAGCTTTTGTTTTCGGTATAGCGCCTATACCTTGTCGTAATAACGAGGATCAGAGAAGGTGGTGAACGTGATGCAACAGGATATGGATATTCAACAAACACAAGATGATATAAAAGATCATGAGGATAAGGATAAACCATCCAAGAAAAGAAATAATGAAATCGTAGAGTGGCTTAAGGCCATTATCATCGCGGTAATATTAGTTGTTCTCATTCGGTGGTTGCTTTTCAAACCATTTATTGTAGATGGTCCTTCCATGCAGCCTAATTTTCATACGGGTGAACGTGTGATTGTGAATGAAATTCTATATGACATTCGTGAACCTAAACATGGGGAAGTGATTGTTTTTCATGTTCCTTCAGAAGGCAGAGATTTTATTAAACGAGTGATTGCGGTTGCTGGAGACACAGTTAAGGTGGAAGGCGATACGGTACTGGTGAATGGTAAGCCTGTTAATGAAACCTACATACAAGGTGCGATTGATGAAGCCCATCAGCAAGACAGGCTTTATAATGATAAAGATTTCCCGAATGACGAATTTACAGACAATAAGGTACCTGAGGGCTATGTATTTGCTATGGGGGACAACCGTTCAGACAGTAAAGACAGTCGGATGATTGGATTCGTTCCGCTAAGTGATATTGTAGGCCGGGCAGATGTTATTTTTTGGCCTGTAAAAGATATTGAATGGATAAACCATTAACAACTGTGGAAATATAGGATAGTTGTGGCTAAGAATATGAGGTGAAGACGGTGACGACGATTCAGTGGTTCCCAGGTCATATGACCAGAGCACGCCGCCAGATTCAAGATAAATTAAAGTTAATTGATGTTGTGATAGAGCTTATTGATGCACGTCTTCCACTATCGAGTCGTAATCCAATGATTGATGAGATTCTCCTAAATAAACCGAGACTCATTATCATGAATAAAGCGGATTTAGCGGATCAGGAAGTAACGAGAAAATGGCTAGATTATTTCAAAAAGCAAGGACATGTCGCTTTTCCTGTGGATGCTTCCACAGGCACTGGTGTGAAGGACATCCCGGCTCAACTCAAATTGTTGATGAAGGCAAAGATCGATAAACAAATCTCTAAAGGTATGAATCCAAGATCTATTCGTGCGCTCATTGTAGGAATACCGAATGTGGGTAAATCCACGTTGATCAACAAACTCGCAGGTCGGAGTATTGCTATTACGGGTGATCGTCCCGGGGTAACCAAAGGTCAGCAATGGATTAAAGTGGGCAAAGAAATGGAACTGTTGGATACTCCAGGGATTTTGTGGCCGAAATTTGAGGACATGAATGTCGGATATCGTTTAGCTGTTACAGGCGCGGTTAAAGAAGAAATTATGAATTTGGAAGATGTGGCTTTCTTTGCAGTTAAATATCTTTCTAAATATTATTGGGATCCGATGAAAGAGCGTTTCGGTCTTGAGAACGAATCTCCTATCGATCCGGAAAGTTCCGACGATATTATTAAGTTATTAGAAGATATAGGACGCAAACGGGGCTGTTTAATGAGTGGTGGCAGAGTCGATCTAGAGAAGGCTTCGCGTATCTTACTTCATGATTTGCGTGCGGGTAAAATGGGTCGATTCTCTATGGAAGAACCCTATTAATCAAAGTGATGAGGCCACCGTTGATACGGTGGTTTTTTTGTGATATAAGAAAATATAGGATTCAACTATATTTTGCTTATGTTTCTACAAGAAACGGTTCCCGTCCCTTTAAGGATGGCGAAGCCGTTTCTTCTTGTATAGAAATGCTTGAATTCCTGTCGAGAGAAGGCTGTGAAGGATGTGCAGACACTTCTTGATATGGTAAGCTAGAAGTTAATTGAGTTATTCTAAGGTAGTAATCTTTGAGATATGATAGTGGGTTTACGGAGGGATGAATCGTGCGCAAGACAGAAGAAACGGAAATCGTTGTGATTGATATGTTACAGCATGAGAAAAAGTGTATGGAGCAGTCTTATCAACACGTTGCAGGTATAGATGAGGTGGGAAGAGGTTGTCTCTTCGGTGATGTAATTGCAGCGGCGGTCATTCTTCCTGAAGGATTGCTGATTGAAGGTGTTGACGATTCTAAGAAGTTGAATGAGAAGAAGCGTGAATATCTATATGATGTCATCATGGAGAATGCGTTAGCTGTGGGCGTAGGTTACGCGGATGCTGCTACAATAGACCTTATTAATATTAAACAGGCATCGCGTCTAGCCATGAAGAGGGCGCTAGAGAGTTTGTTGTTGGAACCGGATTTTTTGTTGGTCGATGCTGAGAAGGTAGATGTTGACATTCCTCAACTCTCTATCATTAAGGGAGATGCTAACAGTCAATCTATTGCAGCTGCGTCCATCATAGCTAAGGTGACACGCGACCGTTTGTGTCAAGGGACGTGGGAAGCGATGTATCCGGAATACGGTATCGCGGTACATAAAGGGTATGCAACTAAATTTCATCGTCAACAAATTGTGGAGCTTGGACCCACAAAGATGCATCGTCGAAGTTTCCTAAGAAATCTAGAAGTGGTGCAGCAAACATTATTTTGAATAAAGGACCTTAAGCTAAGTCTGTTTAGCACCGATATATATAAAGAAGCGCTAGGGAACGGAGGAAGTATTGTGAATATCGGATCAATGATGCGCGGACTGCTTGGAGATAGTAAGGTCGGAGATGTTAACAAATTAGAAATGAAGACGGGGCAAGTGGTTAGAGGTGTTGTACTCAGTGTCTCTGAGGATGGACAGGATGCTGTCTTACAGATCCAAGGTGTGAAGGTTCAGGCTAAGTTAGAGACGCCTTTGCAACAGGGGCAAGCTACCCTGTTGCAGGTGCAGCCACCGGGTGAGGATGGCAAAATGGTCATGAAGCCATTAAGTCAATCGCCATATACGGCTATTCCTGCTAGTTCTATTGCAGATGTATTAACATCCGTTGGATTATCAGATACAAAGGCTAATCGCGAAATGATACAGACGCTTCAGGCTAGCGGTGTGCCTATAACGAAAGAGAATGCCGTGTTATTTACCGGGGTGTTAATGGCGAAGCCTACAGCTGTTCCAGTAGAGCAGTGGATTCAGTCTGCAGCAATTGCATTTCAGCGTGGTCTCCCTATGACCGGTGAAAGTGTAAAGGGATTACAGCAAGCTGTATTTGGCCCTCCTTTGCACCAATTGCTTTCTGGTCTTGGAGAGCAACTAGCTGTCTTAATATCAAATTCGTTAGGGACGGCTGACGCTATGAATGATGGATCGACCCCGACTATTGTTAAGCCGCCGTCGAATGTGGCAGCTCAGGTAGTTGCAGAGCCTGCAACTGTTGCTGTTGGTAAGGAAGGCGGTACTGCTACGGCGCCCGCAAATTCTACACTGCAGCCGCTTTTAGCGAAGCTGCAGGATGTGCTGCAACAGCTGCGTGGTACGCAGCTGACAGCATCAGCCCCGGCGCCGGAAGCTGCGCCAGGGTCAGTCCCCGCCGCAGCTACGCCTAGCGGCGGTAATACGCCCGGCGCTGCGCCGCAGCCGGGCATGTCAGCCGGCGTGGCTACGCCGCCGGCAAGTGCAAGTGCTGCCGCTCCCTCTGGGATCGCGGCAGGCACGGTGCCGCCTACGGCTACGGCGGCACCTCTAGGCGAAGGCGCTGCGCCTTCGCCAGCATCCGCCCCAGCAGCCCATGAAGATACACCGTGGGTGGGGCGGATGTTGAAGCTGCTCGGTGCAGAGCACGAGCAGCAGGCTGTGCGCGGCGGCACGAACATGCCGGCGCAAGCCCCGCAGGGGCAAGCTGCTACGGCGGGGAACGCGCAGCAAGGAAGCGCAACTGCAGGGCTTGCATCAACGCCCGAGGCGGTGCCAATGCAAGGGCAGCCAGCGACAAGCAGTGCACAGGCGCAGGCAGGTGCTACGGCCGTGTCTGCCCAGCAGACGACAACATCAACACAAGTACCGGTAACGGGAAGTACTCCCGCACCTGTATCAGCAAGCGGGAATACAGCCATACCTGTAACGGTTCAAGCAAGTCCGACTACACAGGGGAATCAGACGCCACTTACGGAAGTGGGAATGACAGGAGCTACACCGACAAATTCAGTTCAAGAAGCAATAAACCGTATGTTTACGCCATTATCTTCGCATGGAAATCCAGCATTGGGATCCGAAACGATGATGCGACCTAATGCAGAGGCGTTAAATGTGAGTCAGGATACGCTGAAGGGGCTTTTGTTACATGTGTTAGAAAGAAATGATGTACCTGTGGCCCTGAAGGAAGCTGCACAGCAGCTTGTGCAGCATATGACAGGTCAACAATTGCTGCTGAATACAGATCGTACAGCCCCCTTTGCTCAAGTAACGATGTTTATTCCGTTTACTGGACAGGACGGTCAGGAGACCGCCTCTGTGCATATACAGTCTAGACGTGGCAAAAAAGGTGAACTTGATGCATCCAACTGTCGGTTATGGTTTGATTTAGATATGAAGCACTTAGGTACAACACTTATTGATGTACAGGTGGTCGACAAAATAGTCACCCTAAAAGTACACAATGATAACACTTGGATAACCTCCTTAATTGAGGATCGGAGAGAAGAAATATCCCAAGCGATTGAATCGGTTGGATATCAGCTGTTGAGTCTTAAAGCGGAACCTTTACCTGTGCCAACCATCGAACAAATAGATGGTAAACAGAGTAGTATAACAACTGAATTTACTCCTCCAACATATAAAGGAGTGGATATGAAGGTATGAGTGATAAGGCGCAGGAAGAGCCGAAGATATCCATGAAAAAGGCAGTAGCACTGAAGTATACTCCTGGCGAGTCAGAGGCACCAATCGTGGTAGCTAAGGGTCGTGGTAAATTGGCAGATACGATACTTGAACGGGCTAAGGAACATGGAGTTCCTGTACAAGAAGATGCTGCTTTAGTTGAGGTTCTATCTCAACTGGATTTGGATCAGCAAATACCCGCTGAGTTATATCAGCTAGTTGCTGAGGTATTATCGTATATTTACCGTACTGACAGTCTGGCTAGGGAAGGAAGATTCTAGTTCATGAATGGACAGATGCATAACAATACACGCAAGCAAAAAGGAGCGGCTGCTGAAGAAGCGGCTGCACTCCATTTAATTGCTGAAGGATATCATATTCTAGACCGCAATTGGCGTTGCCGCAGTGGTGAGCTGGATATAGTTGCTTGTAAGGATGATGTGATTGTTATAGTGGAAGTTCGCAGTCGTACTGGGAATACTACACAGTTCGGTACACCAGCTGAGTCTGTGAATGCTCGTAAAATGAGTCAAGTACGTAAAACTGCAGAAGTATATTTATACTATAAACAAATTGAAACACAGACTATTCGTTTCGATGTGATGGCTGTAAATTTGAATAAAGAGTTGACGGTCTTAAAGATGGAGCATATTCTAGATGCTTTCTAAAATTGGTATTGTTTATTTATCCTTTATTCCGAAATAATAGTATTTATATCATAATTATTAAATTACTAATATATAAAAGCTGGATTTAAGATGTCCTATTCGTATAAGGACATCTTAAATCCAGCTTTTTTTCGTTTCCGCACTATTACCTTATCGTGTCATTCGTTTATTCCAATATATGAATGGTTGATAAGGGTATTTCTGTTCTTTCTCAAAATCGCAGTGATCGGACCAGTGGCATACAAGTTATCAGGCGCTGATATTGGAGAAAATACAGACGATTTCGTAGTAAGACTCATGGATATCGGTATCCTACTGAGGATGCATGTTTTGGAAATAATACGGTTGGACTCTACCGGCGAATGGGAGTAAACGGTCGAAGTTCGGAATATTATCAGCCGATCCGGGAAGTGTCAGAGGGATTAGGGAAGCTGGCCGATCGAGTTAGAACATTAACAAAGTAACCCGGTCGACCTATACCCGTACCAATAGGGCAACCACCTTTTAAGGAAGTAAATAGATAGTACATTCACTCTACAGGTGTTGTTGGGTAGGCGACTCCGCTGGTTGTTGTTCCACTATAGGGGCAAGACTCAGTTTCCATGATGTGACACTAGTGGCAAGTTGAATAACCATTATTATGAAGGAGCGGTAGCGGATATGAAATTTATTTTAAGACTCATAAATAATCACCTTGTAATCAAAATGGATAATCACGATGAATTTAATTTTAAAGGCAAAGGATATACAGGATTGCCCGAGAAGTTTGATTTCGACACGCTCCGTTTAGCTCCAGTAGTTGGAGTGGTAGAGATAAGTGAAGAACAATACATTCATATTATGTCTTTGTATGAAAACGGTGGAGAGTGTGATTGGTGTAGAGAAATAGCTAGTGAATTAAGTGGTCCGCACATGCATAACATGGCGATCAGAAAGAGCATGTCGAGGTTGCTTGGATCATGATAGAGAAGTATATAAGGGTAGCTACGGGGATGATATTGGGAAGTTTGAACCCATCAGAGGAGGTAAGTAATGAAGGCCATAACCATCATACAGCCTTGGGCAACGTTGATCGTATTCGGGGAAAAGAAATTCGAAACACGCAGCTGGGCAAATCAGGCGAAAATGACACGCACAACTACTTGAACGTAGCACTAACTGTGGCGTAACTCTTCTCGCCTTTTATAATCCAGTAAATGATGAATACTCTATAAAAAGTAAATAATTGACACAATAATAAATTTATGGGTATATTAACTCTTGTATTTACAATAAATAACCTGGAGGGTTATCATGAAAAAACTAGTTTCAAGTCTTGTGCTATCATTATTAGTATTATTACTGGCTTTACCGCTTACTGCTTTTGCTGATGAAACAGTACCTAATGTAACGGGTGAGTTTAATCTAGTTGAGACTAACCAAAAGATTGAAGAAGGTCAGGTTTATAAAGAGGAACAACCAGTATATTCAGAACAATATCTATTAGTAGAGGAAGACAAGAATGGTAATATGCCTCCCTCTTCTAGGGCAACAATTGGAGGTTATGGCACAATCAATTGTTTTGATGGAGGACTGCAGATAGCAGTTTGCAACGTCTCCTTTAAATTGACTGGCGGAGCTCAGATTATGGGTGTGGAAGCTACAGTTACTACTTTTGATGCTAGCAATAGACAATGGGGAACGGAACCAATTTCAGTATGGCTCTCTGGTACAGGTACGTTGTATAGTACATTTAATACTCAAACAGAGGAACCCTTGTACAGTGCGGGTAAGTATTATGCCAGAGTAACAGGAGCAATTGGAGGTATTAGCGGAACAGAAGGGGAAAAAACTTATATAATAGTACCATTAAAATCAGCTGAATTCACAATTAAGTAATTGTAATAAAGAGGGGAGTATAATTACTCCCCTCTTTATTTTAGGAGGTTAAATAGATGACGTGGTTTCGCAGAATTATTGATGAGGATAATATGTCAGGTAATTCAGAATATGATTTTTCAGAAGTGCGAATGGATAAAATTCTAAATAAAAACATTAATTTTTCATTAGAAAACATAGATACTATTACTTTGTTTTTTCTAACTTCTTGTTATTTAAATAATAACGATCATTTACAAATTTCAGTAGTAGATACAGAAAAGGCTGAGATAGTAGTAAATAAATTTTTAATATATTTTGAATATGCATTCAAGGTATATGAGGATTCTCAAATAAAAAGGATCGTTTTTAAAAAACTGGATACAAGACTAATAAATTATTTTTCAAGGGTTAATTCTAAAGAAAAGATAGATCCTCTAATTTATGATTTATATTATAGGAATTCCTTTAAAAAATCTTCTTTTACAAAAGTATATGAGTATGAAATAATCCCTGATGCATATTTGGCTTATAGTAGACAATCTAAGTTTACGGATGCATCTTTATGGGACTTCCTAAATAAAACTTTAATAGACGCAGATGGAGCAGTTAATTTCGTACCTATAGGATGGAAACTTAATAATAGCTTGCTTGAGTCTCCCTCATTACATTATTTTGTAGTTCATGCAAATAAGGTAGAGATATTGGCTAATAATGATAATGATATTGCCTATATACGATTGAAGTAATTTTTTAAAATAGAAAGCATTATTAAGAGAATTCGTGTTTTAACGGCTTCTCATCATAGTAAAGGAATCTTAGTGGTTTGACTGTATGATCAGATGATTGTTAAAATGCTCTTGGATCTCTCTCTTGTTACAAAGTACCAGACTCAACCCTTTAGAACCAAATCTAAGACATCCTATTGAATAGGTGAGGGTAAAGATTCAGAATAATAAACCAATCTAGCATATCACCAAGCGTCTAGTATAACGTGTTAGACGCTATTAATACGGATGGCTAGAAACCAAACTATCATAATTTCGCCCTATTAATAACAAAACTGTATTGATGTGGCTGAGTTATATCTTGTCCACTAATCTGTTTATTTGTTTTTTTTGAATTTACTTCAAAAATACCTCCTAAGAAGCATTCATGGATACTTCTTAGGAGGTATTTTTTTATGCTGGTTATATTAACATATAGACGAAAACCTTCATACATTAGTACTAACAATTGTGATAATTTTATCTTAGAAATATGAAGCTTGTCTTCTGAAAGGCAATTTTGTATTGCTTATTACTGGCCAATCTGTGATACGAGAAGATGTTGTATCGATCCTGATATCCCATCATTCGCTGTCCATATAAACAAGGCTAATTCACTTACGCTTCCTCGATGTTAAGCTGTTGTCTGTCTAAATTACGATACTGTATCGCTTCTGCAACATGATAGGCTTCGATATTAGCTTTGCCTTCAAGATCTGCAATAGTGCGTGATAGTTTAATAATACGATCATATGCGCGCATACTAAGACCTAGAGCTTCGAGTGTGTGCTGAAGCATTTCAGCTGTATCTGAACAGAGTGAGGCCTGTTCACGTAGTTGGCTACCTGATAACTCACTATTCCATGAAAAAGGGTAGTGCTTATACCTTGATAGCTGTATAGCATGCGCTCTCATGACTTGTTCCTTCATTTCCTCTGAGGATAGACCGAATCTCTCCCGGCTCCATTCTTTGGGTCTTGGTACATCGACTTGGATATCTATCCGATCAAGGAGAGGGCCAGATATTTTAGAACGATATTGAGTAATACGTGCTTCACTACACGTACAACGATGTTCAGGGTGATCGCTACCAAGATAGCCACAAGGACAACCGTGTGGCTAATAGCTTGGGCAATATTTAAATGAGGAGTGCGTTTAAATGAGTAGCGCACGATTACGGATGCTTGTGGTCGAATTTTTCCTGGAGGAGTTGTTGATTCTACGATTATTTCTTGAACGAGTGTTTTTACTATTTCTCGCTGAGTTTCAAATGAAGGATCATTTTCTATTTTTGATCTAAGAGACAGAAGTAAATCTTCTGCTGAATCAAATAATTGCTCAATATTCTTTTCTCCTTCTATTAAATCGTCTAACTCTCTAACACGTTGCTCTAAAGATAAGGACTCAGACATCATTTCTTGTAACTGTTTTTCAACATCAAGAGCAGTGATCATTTTTTGTCTATACAAGGATAAGATACTTTGACGCTCAGGTTCTTTATCTCGGATACTTTTTTGGATCATTTCTTTTTCGGAAAGAAATAGGCTAGTTTGTGATTTGCGAATTTCTATACCGGTGTTGATTTCTTGTAATGCCTCACCAGGATTACGTATAAATCGGACACATTCCTCCCAAACCATGTTCTCTATCCATTCTGCTGGGATATTTTTCGATTTACATTTGCCTTGCAATGGCCCCCTGTAGGCGGTCTTTCCCCCACAGGTGTAATATGCAGTAGGCTTGCGTCCAACTCCTGTAAAAGCTGTGCCATGATATGTCAGTCCGCAGCTACCACATTTAATCAACCCGCGTAATAGATAATTTCTCTTTTGATTTCTGAACGCTTCGAGTTGATTATCCCGAAGTGTTTCTTGTGACGAATTCCATAATTGCTCTGTAACAATTGCTGGTACCTTTCTATTTATTAGTTCTCGATCTTTCTTTGAACGTTTCCCATAAATGTGAAGGCCCTTGTAGGTTGGGTTAGTGACCATATTCCTTATCCGCCCAGGAGTCCAAATTCCAGCGGTATTTTCTTTGCGCTTACCCTTCTTAATTTTACGGCCATCCTTAACATATGACGGTGGTATATTCAAAGAATTGAAATAGTCAGCAACTTTAATAGTTGACCATTTTTCGTTACCAACTAGATGATACATCAGACGTATTACACCGGCTTCTGATAACTCTTCTTTACCTGGAAGTGGCTCTTCATTAATTTGAAGGAACTTATCAATGACCTGGTAACCATAGGGTACAATCCCACCTAGCCATTGTCCTAACCGTGCGACTCGATTGGCTCCATGCCATAACGTTTCAAGTAGTGTATCCCGATCGAATTCGGCTTGTCCGGCCAATAGAGTTATGACAAACCTGCCCATAGGTGTGCTTGTGTCAAAAGGTTCAGTCATGCTCTTGATTGTAACGCCATATTCCTCAAGCTGATATATAGCGTCTAATGTTACTCTGGCTTTACGACCGAGTCGTTTCATATTGTAAATAAGTACAGTTTTAAATTTTCCTGCTTTAGCATCTTCTAATAACCGCAGTCCTTCAGGTCGTTGATCCAAGGGAATTGTTCCAGAAACCCCATCATCTTTATACCAATCAGCTATATTTAAGTTATGAAGATCACAATATTTTATAGCAAATTCAATCTGCGTCTGAATGGTTTCCCGTTCCTGCTGGTCATCAGAAGAAACACGAGGGTATACCACAACGTCTTTGCATTGATCCTCAACGAAATTGATCATAGATGATTTACCCCCTTAGAAATTTTGTGCATCTTCAATTGCGTCTATCGATAAAAAGAGTTGGTCTATAGATCTCCCATGTCTCCATGCTATTTTAGGTAGATTAATAGCTACATAGCCTGGCTTGTCATGGATAACTTGAATATCTTCAGAGAGTACAGGAGCAGCAGCATTAGGTATGTATGGCGGAATATCACACTGCTTATAGTTCTTATCTACCTGAATGGATAACTGACTATCCCAATCGAACCCTGCTGGCTGTTCTACCACTAATGTGTGTGGACGTGACCAATCCCCATCATAGTCGTAATAGGCACGGATTCGAACCCCAAGTAGGCTATCGTTATTTAGGTCCTCATCTAAAGTTAAAGAATAGTCATTACATGTGGAGTTGTTTTCTAGCATAAGTTTCGATTGATAATTATCATGTTCAAACTGTTCGATTCGTCTTTCTGCAAGCTCCAACGGTACCCGAAATTCATGTGCCACAAAAGCTATAGCATCACTTTTACAAGTAGGTAAGGTCAATCTAGTGAGCATCGAGAATGGAATAGCTGCATAAAGCACGAATCTTTCAGCTTCTCTTTCTTGTGCATCGGTAAATTGTTTCGGCATCAAGGTTTGGTTTCCTGCATGACGTAGCAGGTGGCAGAGCTCGTGTAAAAATTCGAGCCACTGTTTAACAAGGTTGTTCCGATCATCAATAAACATGGTGGATAAACCTTTTACGGATTCAATGGCCCTACTTGGAACACTCTCATAATGCACCCAAATATTCAGGAGCTTTGATAGCTCATCAATCTCTAACTGATGTGTTTCGGTAATTCCTATTTCTTCGTATAAGTTCTCTACAAATTGCTCGGTTTTAGTTATTTGATGACAGTATGACAAGTTAAAAACCTCCATAATGGGAATATATGTTCTGTTATGCAGTAAAAAGAAAAGCCATTGCTGGCTTGGTATTTAGAATTAACTATTTTGCTTTCCATTCTTCAAAAGCTTGTACATGTAGACCGCCAGAAACTAATAAAGCAATTATACTTAGTACTACAGAAGCTCCACTACTTTCAAACCATTGACCAATTATCCAAGCGATAAACACCCATGCGATTATGAAAACAACAAGTAGAATAATTTTTGTAACTTTAAAACACATGAGAATTATTAATCCGAATAATGCCCCTCCGAACAACCACCAGGAAGAATAATAAATTCCTAAAGCTGTAGAAATAACTATAATTTCAGCAAGAGCTAGTCCTGCACCATTACCTTGATTCTTGGCATCGACAATACTTTGGCTTATCTCTTTACGAAGTTCTTTATTATCATTCATATTTTTTTTCACCATATATATCCCCATCGGCTGAGGTATTTGCTATTAAATGCTAAGTAATTTACTCTCCTTGAAAATCCCCAGGCTTACGTCCTTTTTCTTTCTCTTGTAGTATCTTAAAAATCTGACGCATTTCTTCACGTCTTTCTTCTGGGGCACTTAAATAGTCTTTAAAAAAGATGCCATGCTCAGGATTGTTTATGAAAGTTTCAAATCCAGCCATGTCTTTAGAATTCAAATTACTTTTACTTGGAGTAGGATCGTTAGTTTGTCCTAGTATATAATCTGAATTTGTTTCAAGAATATTAGCTATTTTAGTTAATGTTTCTGTATCTACATCTCGCTTACCGGATTCGTAGTTTCCATATCCTTGACGAGTTATTCCAAGTTTATCTGCCATATTTTGATGTGTAAGTTTTTTCTTAAGCCTCATAGTGGCTAATCTATCTAAGTCAAGCATTGTATCTATCACCTCACATTTATCACAAGTATAACGCAACTATTTGTTGCCATAAACCCCAGAAACAAAAAGTTGCATAAATAAGTTGACAGAAACATTATGTTGCGTGTAATATAAAGTATAAGGAAACGAAATGTTGCGTGGAGGTGGACGATATAACTAGAGAATGGTTGGTCAAGTTAAGAACAAAAGCTGAGAAAACGCATGATGATATTGCAATTGAAGTTGATATCAGCCGTCAATATTATGGAATGATTGAATCGGGAATTAGAAACCCGAGTGTATCACTTGCTCAACGCATAGCTATTGTATTAGGGTTCAATTGGATAAATTTTTTTACAGATCAAGGCAACGAAATGATTCGTTGTGAGGAATCCACAACAACTGAGCGTAAGGAGGTGATCTAATTGAAAACTCCCCAAGGGATTAGATATACAGCAGAGTACGAACCCGACATGGAGAAGATGGTCAAGGCTTTAAAGATTGTTCAAGAAGCTCCTATGCCAAATCAGGAGATCAAATCTGATGATGAGCTTCAGGAGGGAGCTTAAGAGCATAAAAGAAAGCCGCCGGAGCTGTACTGGCTGCCAGCGGCGAATGGGATGACAGACGGTAAGGGGAGCGTCTTGCTTGCAACTAAATCATACAACAGGCCCTTGTCCAATAGCATCCGAAAAAATGGACAAATGAGGTGATTGGAAGGATGGCAATTGGACAATTTCCGCAAGCACTAGAAGAAATGCTTAAGCGGACGGGAGATACCCGCGAGAAAGCAGCTAAAGCTGCGCATGTTGACGGTTCGACGGTTGGTAAGATCATCAAAGGAACACGAAATCCTTCTAAAGAGGTAATGTTAGCTGCTGCTGAACATTACGATGATGGACAACTATTCCTTGCAGCTGCGGGTGAGGTGACGGGTGGTGCGTTTATCCCTTGGTTGGATGGGGCCGACTTACATAAGTCTAGCACTACACTGAAAACACTTGAAGAGATGGAAGAGGCAGGGGAAGCACTTAACGAGATTCCGATCACGAAGCGACCTGATCAACTAAATCAGGAAGAGAGGCAGCTGATCAGATCATCGATTGTCGAACAGATTGAGGCTGTTACAGCCCTTATGCATAACATTGTCATCCTTTGTAGGGAATACGGATTTTCATTTTCTGGAATGTTTCGTGAACATGCTGCAGAAATGAAACTTAAAAAATATATGAAATGAGGGAACCAAAGTGAATAGAACTCAGTTGGTCACAGAAGCAAAGCAGGCTGGAAGAAACGCGAAGTATAACCTGCAGGTAATTCGTGAGACTCCAACAAAGATATTACCAGGAAAAATGGAGAATGCAGAAGCCTACCTGGAGATGATGATTAGTTTTGCAAAAGAAGAACAGAAAAACGCTCGGCTGGCAGGCCGAACGCTTGGTTTGAGAACTCGACTAAGAAATCTCGTTACGTCTATTTTAACCCCTGAGAGCAATAAGGGCAAGGGTGAAGTAGTATGACCCATACAAATCAATTAGCAGAGGCATATATAACATCTTCAAAAGCTATGGCGGCTAATACAAAGGCAGTAACCGAAGCACTTGGAGAAGGACGTGTAGAGAGTGAAGAGTTCCAACAACTTTGGATAGAGCGAGATAACATCTTTCTCTCATTGAACAATGCAACTGCAATATTACGGGAGCTACCCCTTGAAGAGGCATTAACAACTTACAAAGAAATTGAACGCTTACGAAATCATGTAACTCAATAAAGGACAGGCCATTCGGCCTTGTCTCACAGCGTCGGGCGGTTTCATAATCTACTCCCCTTCGGCGTTGTGAGATGTGGCTGACCGCATCCAAGGTGGTGGCGAAATATAGACGCATAGGCTTAAGCGATGGTACAGGTCGACAAAAGTCGATGTCTCGTAGTGAACTACGTAAGTAGTTGCAATCCATTGCGTGCAAGGGTGAAAGTCCCTCGCCCACCTTGCTACTACATATGAAAGGAATGAGGACAGTGTAAGTCCTATCGATTTATTTTAACCATTGAGCAGAGTGGGGTGGTTGATAGAGGCAGCCGCATCACTCTAACAATTGAGAGGAGGACAAGCCATGCAAGTTATTCAAAAGTTAACAGTGGTTAGCAATCCGACACGAGTGTTTGAAGTCGGAACCGAGTTGAACGGTCGGGAAGTGATCGAGATCAAACAGGTTGGAGAGGAAAACTTCTCGGAATTTATCATTAATGACGAAGATGAGAATTTGATTGTCAGTATTGAGAATTGTCCGGTGATTGTTGAGTACAAGGAGATTGTAGAACATGGTGAGGTACAGACAAATGGGTGAAATTGCAGATATGACGCTTGACGGTGCGCTATGTGAATGTTGCGGATCTTACATCGATGATGAAGAGCCAGGACATCCAAGAACTTGCGAGGATTGCGAAAACGAAAAATGACCCTTTGCAGAGGGTCATAACTAATTCTTTAAATTCACTTGCCCCCATATTAGCAGATTGGGGGCTCACTACACAAGAGAGGGAGCGTTGTCTCATGGGAATGTCTACATCTTTTAATTCAAATGGTGAGTCAATTGACGTAGGGATCACACCTAAAAACCATTATTCACCTGCAATTGTATCCTTCAGGACGTTTACTGACTCTGTTCAGCTTCATTTGACAGATGAACAAATTGCAGAAGCCGCCTATGTCTTTAATCAATATTTGGATGGAATCCGCTATCCTGAAACACCGGATCAACAGCAGATATTGAATGCTGAAATAAATCAAGCTATCGAGGAGGGAATCGCATGACTAAACAAGAGATTGTAAACAGACTATTGTCGCTACCTAAGGAGATCGCGGTAGCCGAGGAATCGCTGTTACAGGCAAGTATGCAGTTGGTGTCGGCAAAGGAAGTGCTTCAGCAAAAAGAGGACGATCTGTTGCTTGGCAATATGATAGACGGTAAAAACGCTGAAATTAGAGCAGCGCAGATGCGCCAGAATACTTTGAACGAGCGCGAGAATCTTTCTGGTGCTGAGTTGAATCTGAAAAATTCAGCCGCCCGTCTTGGGAGATTACGGGACGAGTTCCGGGCACTCCAAGCTGTTGCTGATCTGCTGAAGGGAGTTGCATAACTTGTCTGATGCAAACTTAACTGTAATACCTCAATCCTCTGGTGGAAACACCGGGGGAGGGGCGCTGGTTGATCTTGAGTTCGGCAGCGTAGCCGATTTTAAACGGAGGCTGACCGACATGAAAGCAAAGTATAGTTTTCTTCAAGAATTTTTTAGAGAAATAATGGTTAAAGATGAGGATTTCGGAACTGTCCCGGGAACAGGTAAGCCTACACTTTATAAGCCTGGAGCAGAAAAACTTTGTGAACTATATGGGTTCGCTGCTCATGTTAAGAATAAGCAGGAAGAGAGAGAGTTTGAAACTGGCTTTTATCGCGTGGAGTTTACGCTTCAACTTATCCATCGAACTAGCGGAGTCGTTGTAGGTGAAGGAGTAGGTGAGTGCAGCACCTTTGAGTCGAAGTACCGTTATCGCTGGGTGAGTGAGTATAAAGTCCCGCACCACCTTGCTAAGGAGGACCTCCTCTTTGAGGAAAAGGATGAATGGCGCGATGGTCAAAAAACAGGAAACAAGTATAAGCAATACCGTATTCCAAATGAGGACATGTTCTCCCAATGGAACACCGTTTTGAAAATGGCATACAAGCGAGCATATGTAGGTTTAACGCTTCAATGTACTCGTTCCAGCGGGATCTTTACGCAAGAAGAGTCTGAAATGGATGACTATGCTGATGTTCCACAAGCGGATCGGAAACAAGGAACAAAGGGTAGAGCCGCCAGTGCCAGCAGTGGGAGGTACCAAAGCGGAAAACCTTCAGCTGGTCAAGCTAGTCAAGGTGCGGCAACTCAGAAGAACCGCGTTCTTGGCATCATGAAACAGCAAGAGCTTGATTGGAATGGGTTAGCGGAGGAAGCTAGTACTGCTCTTGGGCGCCCTATTAAGAAAGTAATTCAGGATATTCAAAGCGAAGCCGATTGGAAGACAGTTGGAGATTACCTTGAATCCGGTGGCGGTCAGAATGCTATTGATTTTGATGACCTTCCGGACGGGATGGGGTGATCAGATGAAGATAGCGCACGTTGCAGATAGTCACTGGGGATTCGGCTATCCGGGTCCATCTGCTGAGTCAAGGTTTGAGGACATCACTCGAACCATGGACTGGGTAGCAGATCGGATTATTGAGGAGAGATGTGAGTTGGTGTTGTTTGCTGGTGATGCTTTCAAGGATGCCCGCGTCTACATCGATCGGGCCACGGCTGAGATTAAAGCATTCACTTCTTGGCTCCGCAAATTGTCCGGTGCTGGTATTGAGGTGGTGGTTATCAGCGGCACACCTTCGCATGATGCTATCAGCGCTTATCACCTTATCCGTGAGATGCAGATACATGGTGTTCAGGTGTTCACTGAGCCTAATAACATTCACGTAAGGGGCGTAAACATTGCCTGTCTTCCAGGCATGAACCGTTCATCCTTTGCCACTGAATCAAGCTTTTCTGGGCTACCGCCACATGAATTCCACAGCAAGATGACCGACTGGATAACTACAGAGTGTGAACGTCTAAAGTCCCGTTGCAGTGACACACAACCCAATATCCTGATGAGTCACCTTACATTTGATCTAGCTGACACCGGATTTGAGGATGCATTACTGCAAAATGAGCCGATCCTCACCAATGAGGCAGCCAAGATGTTCGACATGGTCTGCCTTGGTCACATTCATAGACCGCAGTTGGCTGGTAGTAATGTTTATTACAGCGGAGCTCCTGAACGGCACAACTTCGGAGATGAGCGGACGGTACCAGGGTTTTACATTCATGACTTAGATGGGGTTAGTTTCCCTGCTGATGTTCCTGGTTTTAAATCAACATTTATTGAAACTCCAGCTCGTCGTTTTAAAACAATTGACTGGTGTGACATGGATATACAAGCCTGGCTTGACGGACAGATTGATGACTTTGCTACTGTTAAGGACGCAATTGTCCGGGTGAGGTACGAGTGCTCAGAAGAGCTACAAAAGCAGTTTGATCGCCGGTCACTTGAAAAGGCGCTCTATGATGCTGGGGCATTCTTCGTCGCTGAAATTCGTGCCGAAGTTGAGCGGTCGGAGCGGATCAGGGACGCAGAAGTGACTGAGAGTTTAAGTCCGCTCACCGCACTGACCGCTTGGGGAAATAATCAAGGGTACACCGATGATGAGATTGACGAGTTACAGGCCATGACAACAGAACTATTGGAGGTAACGGGATGATCCCATTAAGAATTGAGCTTCAAAATTTCAGAGCAATTGCTTACGCCGACATTGATTTGTCGGCGGTCACATTGGCAGCTATCGCTGGCAAGAACGGGGCGGGAAAGTCTTCGGCGTTTACATTGTCTCCACGGTTTGCCTTGTTCGGGGATGTAGTCAAGGGTGTCAGCCTGGATGATCTGGTCCGTAAAGGTTCGCAAGAAATGGCCGTCAAGTTTGATTTTGAACATCAAGGTAGCGTGTACCGAGCCATTCGGACGCGCAGTACCAAGGGCAAGGGTAAATCTACTCTTGAGTTACAGAAGCAAGTGAACGGTCAATGGGAAAGCCGTTCTGCAGAGAAGATTGCGGACACGGAGGCAGTTATCCGTAATTTACTCAATCTGGACGATGAGACGTTTACCGCATCCTCGATGATTCTTCAAGGTCAAGCCAATGCCTTCACAGGAGCTACGGCTGGCAGACGTAAGGAAGTAGTGTCGCAGATCCTCGGACTCAATGTTTATGAGCAGTTGCAGGAGCGTTCCCGACAGCGAGCGGCTATACTCCACATCGATATTGAGAAGAACAAAGACAAGCTTTTGACGCTAGATGATCGCTTGTCTGGACGATCGGTTAAGGAAACCGAACTAACGGTGGCAGAAGATCAACATAACGCTACGCAAGATTTAATTGTCAGGGAAGAACATTCAGTACGTGCAGTCGAAGCTCAATTGAATGAGCTAAAGGTTAAGGCAGCGCGCATTGAACAGATTAGCAAAGACATCAGTGTAATTAATGACGAAATTACAGCATTGCGTACCGAGCAGGCTGGTCATATTGGCCGTCTTGATCGGGCCGAGAAGATATTGGCTAATGAGACGCAAATTGCGGAAAAGTCTGTTGAACTGGAATTGCTCAAGCAAAAGATCGCTATGTTGGAAGCTCGTCAGCCAGAAGCAGATAGATTACAGCGTGACTTGTCGAGTTCGCTAGCGGATTTACATCAGAACAATGAGAGCATAGCAACTCTTGGTCCTCGCATTGTGGCTATTCAAAGGCAACTGAGCGAGTCTGAGAAGCTCAAGCAGCAAGCTGATTCATATGAAACTGAGCTGGAGCGCCTGCAGGTGTATGAAGGCAAGGCTGACCAATGGAACTTGTTGGTAGCGGAGTTGAACGATACCAGAGCACAACACTCCAAGGAAGAATCAAGATTGGCGTTGGAAGAACGGGTGCTAACGGATAAAATTACTGGTCTTGAAAAGCAGGAGGCACATCTGCATGACAGTGGATGCCTAGTTACTTGCAAGTATCAGCAGGAAGCTACTTTAGCTGTTGAGGAGTTACCGGAGTTGCGCCGACAGTTGACTGAGCTTGACCGGACAGAGTTGGACAAACTCACTTTTGGCATTGATGGCAAGCAACAACAGCAAGTAGCGCTTGAATATGATAACGCAGCCCACAAGGCAAACAAAGTCAAAGTGGACGAGTTGCGAGAAGCAGCAACAGCTTTCGCTCAGCTCTCCGGAAAAGACGAACTGCTACTACAGCTCCAACGGCAGCACGCAGATACGGAAGGACGCAAGACAGCTATTGAATTGCGAACGAATGAACTAAGTGAGCAGTTGATTACCCTTACCGCTGCCCTTGCACCACTTCCAGAACTTACAGTAAAGGCTGTTGAACTTGAACGTTGGGCAAAGCTTAAAGACCAGATCGTTGCGGCGCGGGAAACTAAACAGAATGCCCAGGAACGCATCATCGCAATCGATCAAGAGGTCGCTAGTAAGCAAACACGGACTGATGAGCTTACCAATGAACATGGTTCTCTTGTCTTGGATAGTCTTGAATTCGACACACTGCAGAGCGAACTTGAGCAATTACAATCTAGGTTAGCACAGCAGAGAGGTCAATTAACCACGTTGGCAGAGCAGATCGGTGGCATTAAGGCTGTACTTGCTGCTCTAGAAGTAGATCAGCAGGAACGTGACAAGCTGAAAGCAGAGATGGAGCCAAAGTCACAACGTTGGACAAGGTATCAAGTGCTGATCAAGGCATTTGGCAGAGATGGCATCCCAGCACTCATCATTGAGAACGCAGTTCCTCAGCTTGAGCGAATCGCTAATGAGATTCTCGGGCAGATGTCTAAGGGCAAGCATTATGTCCGCTTTGAGACACAACGCGAACTCAAAAGCCGTGATGGAGTATCTGAGACGCTAGATATCATGATTGGTGACTGGTCCGCAGAGCGACCATATGAGACATTCAGCGGTGGTGAGCAACTCCGTATCGATTACGCGATCCGGTTCGCTCTAGCTGAGCTATTAGCACAACGTGCCGGCAGTAAGGTTGAGTGGCTGACTATCGATGAAGGTCTTGGTAGTCAGGATGCGGAGCATCGTGCACTTGTCCTTGAATCTATCAAATCCGTAGCTGGACGATTTAAGAAAGTTTTAGTTATCACACATATTGAGGATGCTCAAGGAGCATTTGACCAAGTGATTCGATTTGACAACGCTGAAGGCGGCGTAGAAGTCTTTGTCGCATGAATGAACTGGATCTACCTATGATGAAGAGCATGATGGGTCAGAGGATCTGGAAGCTAATGAAGACGAATCCGGAAGAGTTTAAACGGGAGACCAGGGCGTACTTTGCCCTTGGATATCCTAACTTTACAGTCAAGAGAGTCAAGTATCCAATTGTTTATTTGCAAGACGATAGGGGGCTATATCGATGAGTAATGTTGAGCAGCTTGATCTGTTTACACTTACTGATCCAGAGCCTAAAGCAATCCTAAACGGCATGTACTACGAGCAGAGCACTAATAAATTTGTATCGTTTGTACTCGGCCGTCGGCATTTCGAAGTTACTCCTAGTCGTTGCTTAGGTGATAAGGAATGGAAAGAAAGAACCATGAAGGAGCGTGCTATATGACTACGACTAAGCAAGAGGTTATTAGTAAGGCTGTATTTGACCAGTTAGAAACATTACTTGATGCCGCCACTGAACAAGGTGATGAAGCTGTTGCTGAGCACTTTAAAGCTCTCGCATATGCTTTGGGGGCTCATGTGGCAGTTAAAGGTAAACCGGACCACATGCCTGATTTTATTAATGCAGTATTAGAAAACTTTGGACAGGGTATTAAGGTAGGAATGCAGATTGCTCATGGTCTCAATGGTCATATGTGTGTGCAGGTCCACAGCGTTACAAGGAGCAAGGCGTAAGATTTGATAGGTATAAGTATTATAGGCAGGGGATGAAGAGTATGCCCAGAGATAGTTACCCTTTTCCGATATATTCCGGGTTATTGGAGCCAGAACATTACAACAAAATAAGCACAGCGATATGGCTATTCCTTTGGTGCATCAGCTCCGTAACCAAAGATAAGGAAGATGAGGAAGGGGTATCTTGGGGCATTGTCCTTGGGAATAAGCCTATCAAACTTGAAGATCTATCAGAACAGTTCGGAGTGGCTAAGAAGACAATTTCAAGATGGATTGACACGCTCGAAGAGCATGGTTATATACGAGTCACTAGAGCACCCTATGGTCTTATTTTCACCGTTAGAAACTCTAAAAAATATCGAAATAAGATGGACAAAAATGTCCACTCTGGAGAAAGAGAAGAGACAGATATGTCCACTCTGGAGGGTAGAGAAGAGACAGATATGTCTACTCTGGAGGGTAGAGAAGAGACAGATATGTCTACTCTCTTGGACAAAAATGTCCACTCTAATAAAGATATTATAAAAGACCTTATTATTACTACTCCTATCACTACTGAGTTTACAGAAGGATTTTCAGAAGATTCAAAAGCAGATGGAATGATTGGTATTTTAAACGCTTATTCCAAATTGCACGGCAAGTTTGATTTTCATGTAAAACCACGAGAGCGTGAAGCCATGGGTAAGATGGTCGCCGGAGGTATGCCTAGCCCTTTTACCATCCAAACTATGACGTTCCTCCTTGAGGAAAAGCGCAAGCGTGAAGGAAGTAGATTTAAGCTTCCTTCCAGTTTTTTATACTACGTGGACGCAATCGAAGAAGCCTGGTTAAACTCTCAAACTACCAACGCACCGATCGTTGGAGTCGCCCCGAGAGCGCCGGAGCCATCAAAACGAAAGACCAAACAACAGCAGGAGATTGAAAGATTGGAATCCATCATGAGAGAGGAGGAAGCAAAACGTGCATAGAGGTGAGGTTGCAGCGCTGTTGATTGCCATCAAAAAAAACTATTCTTGGTTTGATACGAGTGATGAAAACATAGATTTTCACTTGAAGAAACTACACGATTTCCCTTATCCAGTCGCTTTGAAAAATGTTGAGGTACACATTTTGACTAATGACTTTCCTCCCATCATTTCACAGATTCGTGGCAAGCTTCCTGAGCAGCAAGAGTATGATCGGCTCAAAGCTGAAACACAGACACATCTTGCAAAACTAGAACTTTGGGAAAAGGCTGCGTGTCCACCACCAGCAGGAATGAGGGAGGCACTTCATGCGAAGCTTAGCAGAACTAGAGAAGATTGAACCTCCAAATAGCCAGGACGCTGAAACATCTGTCTTAGGGGCCGTCTTGATCGATCCAGCAGCTATGGAAGAAGCATCGATACTGAAACCCAAGGCATTTTTCAGCTCACCGCACAGGATTATCTATGAATCGATGCTTGAATTGTTTGAAGCAGGCGAGTCAATAGACATTGTAACCTTAACGTCCCGTCTGGAGGATCATGGACAACTAGAGACAATTGGTGGGGTGAGTTACTTAGCCCGAGTTGCTCACTCTGTTCCTACGGCAGCTAATATCGACCAGTACGTTGTCATTTTGCAAGATAAGTACCTGTTGCGTCAGCTTATCGATGCGGCTCGGAAACAGTTCATTGATGCGGTTGAGAGTGGCGATGTGCAGCAAGTTATCGCCAGTATGCAAGTAGTTGCTGCAAAACTTTCAGATCAAGCTGCACCTGCTCAAGAATTCAAGCCGATACGTGAAGTGATGATGGATGTTTACGACGGAATAGAACAACGTTTTGCCAATAAGGACAATGGAAATGTAACGGGAATTGCAACAGGGTTCGATGATCTGGATAATATGACGGCTGGATTTCAGGATGGGGAATTAATCATTGTTGCCGCTAGGCCTTCCGTTGGTAAGACAGCATTTGCACTTAATATAGCTAAGAATGTTGCAGTTAAGACGAAAGAGACCGTGGCATTATTCAGCCTAGAGATGTCAGATAGGCAACTAGGAGATCGGATGGTCAGTGCAGAGGGTAATCTGGATGCCAGTAAAATCAAAACAGGCAAATATGAGGACGGGGATTGGGAAAAGACAGCGATCGCAGTCGGTATCTTAGGAGAAACAAATATCTTCATCGATGACTCTCCGGTTTTAAACGTTCAGGAGATCCGTAATAAATGTCGCAGGTTGAAGAAAAAGCATGGGCTAGGTCTTATCGTTATCGATTACTTGCAGCTGATCGCTGGCTCCGGTAAACGCGGGGAAAATAGACAGCAAGAAGTGTCTGAAATCTCTCGTACATTGAAGCAGATTGCTAGGGAACTGGAAGTGCCGGTGGTTGCATTATCCCAGCTAAGTAGGGGAGTAGAGCAACGCCAAGATAAGCGCCCAATGATGAGTGATTTAAGAGAGTCAGGATCTATCGAGCAAGATGCAGACATTGTTGCTTTCTTGTATCGGGATGATTACTACAATGCTGATACCGAGAAAAAGAACATCATCGAAATTATTATCGCTAAGCAGCGTAATGGTCCAGTCGGAACAGTAGAGCTCGTATTCCTGAAGAACTTCAATAAATTTGTGAATTACGAACGGGCGCACGACACCCAACCAAAACTACCTGATGTGAAGGATACAAATAAACGCTGGTGGGCGAATTAGGGGGAACCATATGAAGCATTTAATGAAGCCAACAAGACGACAGAAGCTTGAGATGGCAAGGAAAAAACTTGATCCGAAAAGTTGGTATGTTGAACGTGATGACGGCAAGCAAATGATCATTGTCAGTAAGAATAAAGGGCAGGTACGCACCCTACGGTGGGGCGCATGAGCGGGCCGTGGAGTTGTTGGTCCGTTTATGAGTACATGAAGATGCGCTTCATGTACACCGGACAAGTTCCAACTCATGATGAGCTGGAGACAGAATTTGAGGAAATTGATCCTTCGGTGTTACTCGAGGGAATTGCAGAATTCGAGTCGGTGATTTGTGACAGTAGAGGTGGGGTTCGGAATGAAACCAAAGTCGGTTGATCCATTTTTTCAGGACATCCCATGGGAATTGATCTATGACGATAAAGGTCGGCAGATCGGTGAGGTATACATGCTTCACGAGTGGATAAAACCAAAACAGAAAGAGGAGAAGCAATCGCATGAAAACAATGGGAATAGATCACGGCACCAACTCCGCAGGATGGGCCACAATGCAAAACGGAAAGCCTATTGACTTCGGAGTTAGAGATTATTCAAACATCAAAATGCCACATGTGTTAGATGCAATCTACCAAGATACTTTTCGACTGATCGAGCATGAAGAACCAGATATGGTGGTGTTGGAACGTCCGGTTCACTTCAAGAACGCAAATAGTGTATTGGCACTTGTTGGAGCATATTCCATGGTCACGCTAGCAGCGCTCCATCTTGGAAAGCCAGTTGAAGGAATACGACCGACAGAGCTTAAGCTGCAGACGGGTAAGGGTAACGCAGATAAGGAAACCGTGGCATTCGAAATGCAGATGCTATTTGATCTAGACTATGACGAAATTGCTGTGCCGGTGTTGTACAAGCTTAACCATCCGAAAGGCAAGTATAAAGCAGGCGATGTTAAAGAACGTCTCTTTGATCCATCGGACGCTATCGCACTTTGCTGGGCGTATCACCAAAAATTTATTAAGGGAGTGGCGTAAATATGGGCTTTGTTAATTTTAAAGGAATAGTTAAAAAGGTGAATCTGAAATCACCAGAAGAAACAGAAGTTACTATCAGTATTTCTGCATCCGAATTAGAGGGGCAGTACAACATACTTCAAAGCATGTTAGAACAAAAGGTGATGGGCGGTCTAGATTCGCAGATTGTTACGTATAAAATTCTGAAAAATGCAGTTACTGGCAAGCCGATTACCAGGTATGCGATCGATAGTAGCGGCGTTGTCTCAGTAGCTAAGCCAGAAGGTGAACAACTTTCTTTAGATTTGGGATTACCTCCCGAGAGAATAGAAACTAAAGAAGAGCCGGTGGCAATCGAACTTAACATCATCAATGATTTTATCTTAAGTGGGATGGCTCCAGACTATGATGATTTAGATCATGATTTTATCGAGATTACGGGACGTCTGTCTGAAGGCGACACTTACCTGAAGCTTGCTGGTGAAGAAGATATGGGTGTTGGTATCTTTGTAATGATGGTAGATGAGTACCGGAAGCGTGTGGCACCATTAGCTGCTAAATGGGATGAATGGCGTAAGGGGAAGGTTCAACCGGAACCAGCAGCCAAGGATAACCAAGATGTTGAAGCAGTGATCACTGAAGGTGAAGAAATTCAGACTGGTGATACTCCTGCAGAAGAAAATCATGGAAATGGAGAAAGTGAAGGAGAAGCTGAACCTGGTACTGATGCTTGTTCCGATCTTCCGGACTGGATGCAGGAAGACAATGATTCCACTGGCAAGCAAGAAATAGAATTCGAGGATCCAATAGGTCCAAATGGCGAGGATAAATACAACGAGGGTGCTCAAAGTCATGATAGCAGCGAATCTAGTGAAAATACTGGTTCTAATGTTGATCCATCGGTAGTGGTTGAAATTGATAACGAAGTGGTTGAGGAATTCATTCTCACGAACCGGCCTATATTCCCGGATATAGCTCTTGATTTCCCGAACTTGCTCGAACAACGTCGTAAAGAAGGTAAGACCTGGATGATTCTAGCTGCTGCTAACGGCGTGACGAGTGGGCAACTAAATACACAGTGGAAGAAATACAAGGATCGCGTTAAAGGGCTAATTAAAGATGGTGGAGCAGCTTAGGCTGCTTCTTCTTTACAAACTGGGTCACGGGGATCCGGAACTTCAATCATTGGGGGTGTGAACATGAAAAACACTTTGAAAGATTTGAATGATCACTTATTTGCACAACTCGAACGTTTAGGTGATGAGGAATTGACTGGCGAAAAGCTAGTAGAGGAAATGAATAGAGCTAAATCCATAACGGGTGTAGCTTCTCAGATCATAGCGAACGGATCATTGGTGCTGGAGGGCAGAAAGCTTATCGATGACAGGATGAATGCAAATACTGAACTGCCTAAGATGCTAGAGGGGTAGAAAATGACTCATAAATATACAAAGGAACAGAAGAGATTCATCGAAGAAATTGCTTCAGGGAAGTATAACGAAGAAATTGCTAAATTGTTTAATGATAGGTTTGGGACTGACATCACAGAAGGACAGATCAAAAGCTACAAAGCCAATCACAAGATTAAAAGTAACGTTCCAAGGAAACGGATAACCGGCGATGAAGGGTTGTTCACACAAGAGCAAAAGGATTTCATTAAGAAAAATGTTGGTGGCTGCTTAAATCAAGAACTCGCTGAACTTGTCAATGAAGAGTTTAGTCTTCAGATCACAGCCAGGCAAATGAATACGTTTAAAAAAAATCACGGTTTGGTCAGCGGAGTGGATTGTCGCTTCCGGAAAGGGGACACTCCGGCAAACAAAGGGACAAAAGGATTGTACAACGTTGGAGGAAATAGAACCTCTTTTAAGCCAGGGCAGCCAGCTTTAAATTACAAGCCAGTTGGATATGAAAGAATTGATCGAGACGGCTATGTGTTGGTTAAAGTACAGGATGACGGCCCTTGGCAAAAGAGATGGCGGCATAAACATAAGGTGATGTGGGAAGAAGTAAATGGTCCAGTACCACCAGGTCATGCTTTATTATTCATTGATCAAAACAAACAAAATATAGTATCAGAAAATTTGACCTTGGTGACCCGTAAGCAGTTGGCCCGCTTAAATCAAAATAATTTACTTTCTAATAATGCCGAATTGACTAAGACCGGCATTATTATGGCAGATATCTACGGTAAAATCGGTGAACGAAAAAAGATGAATAGCGGTCGCAGGATTAAAAGGACACCAAAGGAGATTGTGGGGAAATGAGCCAACCTAATAAGCAGGCGCAGATCAAGTCTACCCTTATGAGCAAACACTTCTACGGTTATGTTAATCACGCGTTAGAGGGAAGTAAACCCCAGATGGCGGAGCATGCAAAGCAGTTACAGACGATCATTGACAAATCCGGACAAGACGGCGGTTCAGCCGACTTTGAATATATGAGACAGAGTGGATGCCATAAAAAAGGTGTATCAAACGTCATTGATTACCGCAATATTTACAACTGTCTTAAGGATACAATATAGAGTCCTTGTCAGTTGCATAACAAGGACTCAAATAAAATTAATTAGTTCTTATAACAGGAAAGGAAGGTATTTCCCAATCACCTAACCATACGTCATAGTTTGCATATTGATATACTTTTAACATTACGGTGAACGTACCTTGCTCATTAATAGGTAACAAACTACTAATAGGTATCGTATGAGTGATTGGAGAAGATCCTATCGTTCCATATATATCATTAATACCCCCAGTACCAGTTGGACTCGTAACATAAATTTGGTAACTGGCTGCACCAACAGTGGATTTTTCTACTGTTACATTAATGTTCCTTGAACCTGGCCCATAGCTAGTGGCATCAGTATACACTCTTGCCCGAATATTGTTCTTGGTTTGCCAGCCTGAAGTTGCTCCTATCGATTGAGTGAAGTTTGCTAAACTCTCAAGCCGGGTGGAGTTGGTTGGACTATCGGCAAAGGAAACAGCCGAGAACGCACCAGAGATTAATGCAGCGGACAATAAGGAAACTATATACTTTTTCATGTGAATCCTCCTTTAAATGGTATATGTATATATATTACACATTAATCTATTAATTACTTTATATGTAATAAAAATATTTTTAATAATCAAATACTAAGGGGAGATTCCTGATTATGTACCTGAATACTGCTGTACTGGGCGTGAATGTGGATGTATGGGGAAGCCCATTGAGCCCCCGCTGTGTGATGAGTGTTGGAATGAAGTGTTTGAAGGTAGGTGATAAGTAATGGCACGAGACGATGACAAAGTTCTGATACAGGTCGAGCATCAGATTCACCCAGAGTGGGGAATAGGAAACGTTTACGACGTTAAGCCACAATCCGATATGGCTCTAGTAGCGTTTGAAAACGTAGATACTGTTAAGTTTGGATCGGGACCCGGTCGGAGGAAGTGGTATCCCTTGGATCACCTAGAAGGAGCAGAGGAAGGAGTTTAAACATGATCATCAAACCAATAACCAGGCGTCAGTCCGAGGTGTTGGAATTCATTAAATTATTTATTGGAAAAGAAGGCTATCCTCCTACCGTCAGGGAGATCACAGAGCACATGGATTATCAATCATCTTCAACGGCGTTCCATCTGCTTGAGCAGCTGGTCCTGAAGGGATATATCACGAAAGGCGATAGTCCACGGACAATCCGAGTTATTGATCGGGGGAAGTTGGACAATCCTGAATTGAAAGAATTCGAAGTTGTACTGATCGATGGCAGGCTAGTAATTGACCTGAATGAATTGACAGAGGATTACAAAGTACGTGGTTATACTGGACTACCGGAAACATTTGATTGCGGGGTGATTGGATTAATTCCGGTTGTCGGAAAAATCCAAATGACAGATGAACAGTATGCCAAGATACAGGCTGCATACTCAAACGGTGGAGTGTGCGACTGGTGTGGAGAGATCGTAGCGGAATTAAGTCGTCCTCATTTTCATGATTTCGCTCCTGGAAAGTGGATGTGCCAAGGTTGTTGGGATCATGATCGGGAAGTGTACAAGGGTAGCTATGGGGATGATATTGGGAAGTTTGAGCCTATCAAGGGAGGTAAGTCATGAAGGTTATAACTATCATACAGCCTTGGGCAACGCTGATCGCACTCGGGGAAAAGAAGTTTGAAACGCGCAGCTGGGAGACTAAACATCGAGGCGAGTTGGCTATTCATGCTGGTAAGAAAGTCGATAAGGACGCTTGGATGAACGAAGTGATTTACATGACTCTGCAAAAGCATGGAATCTTGACCGTTAATGATTTGCCTACAGGGGTAATCGTAGCAATAGCAAATTTGGAAGATTGTTATAAAATATCACGTCCTTCCGGTGAAGATGGCATAGTCTGCCTTAAAGGGAACCCAACATCAAAGACTTGGGGGGGATATCCGAGCAACGAACGAATTTTTGGTGACTACAGTGAAGGTCGTTATGCTTGGGAACTTGCTGATGTAAAACCTCTAACGGATCAGATCTCGGCTAAGGGGCAGCAGGGATTATGGAACTGGGAAGGTGAGTAAGATGCCAATTATGTTTGAGTATATTTGCTGTAAGTGCAATTATATATTTCCGTTATATGTTAATTTGGTAAGTCCCTTCTGCCCATGTTGCAATCAAGGATTTGGACATAAGTATGTTGGCACTGTTAATTTCAAACCAGCGCCGCAAGAAGAAAAAACGGAATAGATAAGCAAAGACCCCCAATACCTGGCCGGGCGCGGGGGTCAATCGGTAAATACTTCCTCACATTGATTATAACATGAGTGAGGGGATAAGGATGGGGAAAAGACGTAAGAATCCACTTCAGTTAGCATTCAACATTCTGCCGATCGATGAGGCTGCAACCCGCGCTGCGGTGGAGGAACGTTTGGAAGAGGTTCGGCAGTATAGACAGATCGGTCTTGTTCGAAGAGAAGCGGTACTGACGCCATCTTATGCTCCTAGATACCATGGAGCAACGAACGAGATTAGTAAGCCGACTGAAAATATAGCTGTATGGAATGTAGATAAGGAAGCAGAGCTGAAGGAAAAGGATCGGCTGCTAGATTTGGCGATGAGTAGGCTGTCGAGTGTTCAGCGTGAAGTGATAGAGCGGAGTTACCTTGATGATGAAGGAGAGTTTGATTTTATAAGTTGTTCTGAAATGGGGTTAGGCGATCGAACGTTTCGACGAATAAAAGTAGGTGCTATAAAGATACTCGCATTTGCTTTAAAACTTGAAATTATAGAGGACACTAAAGAAACGAGTAACTCAAAGTATGAGGTAGGGTGAGTCGATCTTTTAACGTGAGTGAAGTTATTGCTAACAAATACCGATATAAAGTGGGATGTATATATAATCAATAAGAGAGTGGGTTGTTGGAAGTGAAAAAGTTTCTATTAACTGTTTTAAGCATGATTTTGGTATGTTTGACTTTTGGGCCAAACATTACTTTTGCGGAACAGGGTGAATGGGTTAGTGTCAGTGATTTGCCGGTTGCACGAACAGGATCAGCAGTGGCTGAAGTAAATGGGCTCGTTTATGTTTTTGGAGGAACGGCAGCTGGCACCGAAGCGGCGGTAGGAGAAAAGACAAAAACTACTTTTGTTTATGATCCTAAAGGTGACACGTGGACACAGAAGAAAGATATGCCAACGAGTCGAGCAGGTGTTTCAGCAGTAGTTTATGAAGAGAACATTTATGTGCTCGGTGGATATTATGATAACAATGGTTCTACCCATAGGACAAACAAAGTTGAGGTGTATAACACACAAACAGATACCTGGAAAACAGTTTCAAATATGATAACGGCTAGATCTTGGGCCAAATCAGTAATTTTAGATAATATGATTTATGTTATTGGCGGAGCTAATGAAAATGCAACGATTGTACCTATAGTCGAGAGATATGATATTAGTAATGATACATGGACAAAAAAGAAAAATTTCCCTGCTACATTAAATGCAATGAGTGCTGAATCTGTAAATGAAAAAATATATGCGTTTGGCGGGGCTACAACTTGGTCTAGTGGAATGTCAGGGTCAATCTATGAATATAATGTCAATGAAGACAGTTGGACGAAAAAAAGTGATATGAGTACTGCAACAACTTCAACTGCAACAGCTACTTACAATGGGGAAATTTATATAATGGGAGGTCAAAAAGACTCCTCGATGCAATCACGTGTTGAGGTTTACAATCCTGAAACTAATGAAAGCAGATTAATTACTGATTTAACTTTTAGTAGAACTCAAAGTGTAGGAGTAATTGTTAATGGTAAGATTTATATTATAGGTGGAACAAACGGTACAAAGACGTTGAATACAGTTGAGATGTACTCATTGGAAAGCAAAGAGCCAGTGGATCCAACAGAGCCACCAAGTGGAAACAGGGCAATTTTGGTTGTTACAATGGATACGGGTCTTGAAAAGGAATTCGATCTTTCTATGAAAGAAGTCAGTGCCTTTATTTCGTGGTACGAAGAAAAAAACTCTGGATTAGGTACTGCATCCTACGCAATTAACAAACATAATAATAATAAAGGCCCGTTCAGCAGTCGTAAAGACTACGTAGTATTTAATAAAATATTGACGTTTGAAGTAAGCGAATATTAAGTAACAAAAAAGAGCCGAATATGGCTCTTTTTTGTGTCCGCAATTGGGCCGGAAAAGGTCCGGTTTATGGCCCGCCACTGGACTTTCATCATGTTATATTTGTAATGTGGAAATGGCGAGAATGACACGCACAGCTACTTGAACGTAGCACTAACTGGGGCGTAACTCTTCTCGCCTTTTCATCTTCCGTTGCAAAAGAGGGAAACCTCCCTTTGACATCGAAGTAGAACTGATGAAAGGGTGTGATGTTTTGTCTGGTTTTGCAGGTTTAATTATCACGTGGATATGCATTATTTGCTTGGTCTATACTTTTAAAGATCGGGTGAGTGGGAAGATAATTTATCCAGTAGCTGTGGTATGTATTTTAGGAGCGCTTGTCTATTGGATAAATAAAATAAGTTAATTTCGAGATAGTTAGAATATAGAAGATTAGAATAGCATTCATACTGCTGGAGGTTAGCAACTGGGTTTGTCATTGTTGACTCCCATTTCCGATAATATGTAAAATGGTCTTGTTCTTCCTCTATAGTAACAAAGTACGTATGCAGTTAAAGCAAAGAGCAAAGCGCATTTGCTGCGGCCATTACGGACGCCATTCTTTAAAAGCGTAATAATATTATCGATTATCGTAATTGGTTCACCAAATACGTACATATTCAGACGAAGTCGCTCCTTATGGGGCGGCTTTTTCTATTTTAAAATTTAGGATTTTAGGAGGAATAGTGATGAAGAAGTTAAAAAGGCTTAAGGACCCACCCGAATATAAGCAGCCGAAGAAGTGCAAACGATGTATGTGGGGCGAATGGACTGGGACGAAACAGTTTTGTGGTTGGCAGGAGTGTGTGAAGAAGGTGAATCCTTCCTAAATGTCGAAATATGATGTTAGGAGGGGTTAATTTGAATTGTGTCCACCTATTACAAAAGGTTCGCGAGGTTTGTTTGGAGCATTATGACGAGTTGAAGCTGCCCAAGAGCAATGCCATTGATTTTTGTAGCAAGACCCTGTCGTCAAAAGTTATCAACGGAGGTGCAGGGGATCGGGATGTCGACCAATATGTCGGAATACAACCGAGTGGCTGGGTGATGTATGAGATTGAGACGGAAATAAGCGGAATTGGTGGACCGACAAAAAGTAATACGTTGAGCAAAAGCAGTATTTCCGACCAAGAACTTGAAAATTATTTTAATGGACAACTTTCAAGTATTGGTGAGGTTGCTGACTTTATCAAAAAGTACAATGAAATTGCTGATATGCCAAATGTAAATTTAACGAAGATTGATTTTTTTCTTACACATTAGTTCAGTTAGCACCTTCGGGTGCTTTTTCTTTTGCCTTTTTAAAGGGGATAACCCTCTTGATGGCGAAATTTGATATCGAGGAGGTAAGGAACATGATAGAGGCAATTATAAATGGTGTTACAGCAGGAGCAATAGGTGTATTCGGGGTACTTATTGGTGGTATTTTGACTTATCGGCTAGGGTTGAAGGCCGAAAAATCTCTAATTAGAACAAAAATAAGGATTGAAAAAATTCAGCAGACACAACATAGTTTACTTGAGGCAGCAAGGGATTTTGGAAAACTTCATTTAAAATTAAGTGAATATGAGTATGAGAAAATTGATCATAAATCTTACTGTGAAATATCAGATGAGACTCAAGATAGGTTTACGAAAACCATTAGGAGTATCAGAGTTAACGAAGTAATAATTAAAGATTATGGGGAACAGATTGAGCAGTTATTTGATGATTATTCTGTGTTATGTAATATGCAATATGATAGATACTATAACCCTAATAACAACAAGAGGCGTTATTCAGATGAAGAATTAACATTTGAGATCATAGATAGTAAATTCCAAGCTTTTATAATGTCTGTTATTAGAATTCAGAAAAGTCTGGATCTTGAAATTGAAAAAGAATTGAAATAAGCGCCTAAAATCTAGAGGCGTTTTTCTTTTTCCTTCATGACAATGTATAAGCCAATTCAGGAGCGTGTGTTCTTATTGTGTTAATACCGGACATAGGATAGAAAACGTCAGGAACGTGCCATTGCGGTGGCGTACGAGTCTGTTTTTGCCTTACCTATATTAAAAACCAACTCAACACAAAATAAGGGAAGGATTTTAATGGTTGGTGTCGAACATTGTAGTATGTAATCATGAAGGTTGGTGGTAAAGTGCAAATGAAAGAAGATAAGAAGAAGTATATAGGAGTTACTATAACAATCCTTTCTGTATTACTGATATTAGGACCTTCTCTCTTTTTTGGATTTATTGGCAAACCTGCTGAAATGGGGGTCGCGTTAGCCGCTGGAGCGCTAGCAGCTGCTTTCCTAAATCTAGACAAGCTTCAAAAATTTAAAGGCGCTGGAATTGAGTTTGAACTTAAACAAGCGGTTAAAGAAGCTCAAGCAACCATAGAGAATTTAAAGGAATTTACGGACCCACTTTTTGTCTCATCTATAAAGATAATGTCCGTGGGAATGACTTGGGATGGAATCCCAGAGAATATTCAGCACGATATTGTTCGTAAAATTGAAAAAATAACAGACGGTAATAATGTGAGCGTGGACGTGACAAATGCAATCAAAGATTTCTATGATTATAATTTCATACAATTATTTAACCGCTTAATAAGTGGCATTGAAGGCTACTATAAACCAGAAGTAAGCAAACAACTGTCACTTTTAATGGATGCAGAAAAATCTATCTTTCCCTCTGGAAAGCAAGTAGACCAAGTATTGAGTGAACTTCCCCATATAACACCTGAATTAGAAGATCTAATAAAGGATTATGCTTTTTACAAAGAAAATCGATATCCGAGGAGTCGCTCATGAGAGCGGCTTTTTCTTTATTTCAGAAGGAGAGATCGAAATGGATATTAGAAACATACCTATAGATAAGATTAATGCAGCTACTTATAACCCTCGTGTCGACCTTCGGCCTGGTGATCCTGAGTACGAGAAATTAAAGAGATCCATTGAACAATTCGGTTACATCGATCCGATCATTTGGAATGAACGTACAGGGAATATGGTTGGCGGTCATCAACGTTATAAGATTATGGTTAATGAGCTGGGTCATACTGAGCTTGACGTATCCGTCGTGAACTTAGACGATCAACAAGAGAAGCTACTGAACATCGCACTGAACAAAGTCTCTGGCCGGTGGGATGATGAAGCACTGGCCAGATTATTGGATGACCTGCAGGTGAGTGGAGCTGATATTTCTTTATCAGGATTTGAGTTTGAGGAAATAGAAGAGTTGATCAGTAGTCTTCCTGACACTCCTGATATACAGGAACCAGTCATTGAGGATGATTTCGACGTTCAGAAAGCCTTGGACAATATCAAAAAAACCGAAACACAACGTGGTGATGTGTGGCAGCTTGGCAGGCATATCCTGATGTGCGGTGACTCTACTAGTGAAGAAGATGTTAACCGGCTCATGGATGGTAAGAAGGCAGCACTGGTCGTTACGGACCCACCTTACAATGTCGCAGTAGAAAGCAGTTCTGCTCGTTTATCAGCCGACGGTCGCGGCTCCATAATGAACGATGATATGCCTGCAGAGGAATTTGCGGGCTTTTTGCATGCAGTCTTCGAGCGATATGCCGATGTCATGGACCCGACTGCAGCTATTTACGTTTTCCATCCCTCATCTTATCAACGGGAGTTTGAAGAGGCTATGAACGCCGCCAGCATTATCGCTCGCTGCCAGTGCATCTGGGTGAAAAACGCGGCCACGTTTGGGTGGGCACAGTATCGCTTCAAACATGAGCCAGTGTTTTATGCACATATTAAAGGGAAGGCTCCTGCTTGGTATGGCGATCGTTGTCAGACTACAGTTTGGAAGTCTGGTTTACCAATGGAGGAGCAGTTGCCTGAGACGATTTGGGAGGTTTCAAAAGGTGACGTTAGTAAATACGTGCATCCTACACAGAAGCCACTAGAGCTCCTAGCTATTCCAATCAGGAACAGCAGCAAGCAAGGCGATGAGGTCGCTGATTTCTTCGGGGGTAGTGGATCCACTCTTATGACATGTGATCAACTTGGTAGGACATGCCGGACAATGGAACTGGATCCTATCTTTTGTGACGTCATTAAGATGAGGTACCAGGAAGCTACTGGTATTGAGCCTGTGCTGCTTCGTCGTGTAGATCCCGCAGCCTAAATATAGGCTATGTTAAGTTTTGTTATTGATTCTCTTATTAAGCTAGTGGGCGGTAGAGTTGAATATATCTCACTTCTATGGTAGTGTATATTAGGTATTACCTAATTTTATTAAGATTTACCTAATATATACGAGGGGGTTCCCGACTTGCTCGAATGGATGTTGAGAAAAATAATGGCTGACAGAGGTATATGGTCAGGTGTAGCGTTAGCGCGTCTTTTAAAAGAAAAAACAGACTATAGTCTTTCTGCACCTTCCATCAGTGCTCTATTATCAGGAAAGCCTAAGCAAATGAAGGCAGATACGCTTGATGCGTTATGTACAGCTTTAGAATGTAAACCAAATGACTTATGGGTTCATACTCCATCTTCAAGAGTAAAGGGTGCATAGCAATGACAATAAAGATTATTTTGCCATTTGGAGATCCTATTCTTCGAAAGTTATCTAAGCCAGTTGAAAGCATTACTCCAAGAATCATTAAACTTCTTGATGATATGACTGATACACTTTACGCTTCGGATGGAGCTGGCTTAGCAGCCCCTCAAGTCGGAATTCTAAGAAGAGTTATTGTTATGGATTGCGGTGAAGGTTTAATTGAATTAATTAATCCCGAGATAATTTATCGAAGCGGAGAACAAGTGGGACCAGAAGGATGTTTATCATATCCGGGTTACGCGGGTGTAGTAAAGAGATCTCAATCTGTAAAAATCAAAAGTTTAACTAGATCCGGTTCAGAGTCTTTTATTGAAGCTGAAGGGTTACTAGCAAGATGCATCCAACATGAAATTGATCATTTAAATGGAATTCTCTACATAGATCATATCAAAGATGGTTTATTTTATAATGAGGAAACTAATGAAAGGGCGAGTCTGTTTGAAGCGAATAAGTTAATATGTAGCAATTCGCTTTAAAGGGATATCTAAGGCATTTGATCGTTACTCCGCTAATGAAGAACTATAGTTTAGAATCAACCGCCTGATATGGGGCGGTTTTTCTTATGCCCAGACAAATTAAAAGGAGGACGCATGAACGTCCTCCCAATCATCCAGGGTATCCCCCGGCTGAGATAGCGGCGCGCCACGCGTGGCATTTTTCAGACATCCGCTATCTCATCTCCAATTCTACACGGAAGCCGAGGGATACGTAAATGGGAACACCAGAGGAAGAAAATGTATTATTACAGCATGAGCTCGAAGTCATGGCTGGTATCCTGGAATCTAAAGCACAATATCGCAAGATCGTTAAAGCTGGAATAGCCAAGTGGGTAAAGGATTTTCAGGATGGCCGGATTGAGATCAAGACGGTGGATGACCTGAAAAAACTGATTGAAATAGATATCGAATTGCAGAAGGATGAGCTTTAACCGGCTTGTCCTTTTTCTGTTGGGGGTGGTGATGGTGTAGCATGGCCAGAGAAAGAAGTCCTGAACGGGACAAGGCTAAAAAGATGTGGCTGGAGAGCAGCGGGGCGATGAAGCTTAAAGACATTGCCACTGCTCTTAATGTCGGGGAAACACAGGTCCGTAAATGGAAGTCTCAAGACAAATGGGCTGCTGATTTGAATAGTAACGTTACTAATGAATTGAAAGGTAACGTTGCTAAACGAGGAGCGCCTAAAGGTAACAAGAACGCTGTGGGCAATCGTGGGGGCGCACCGCCGGATAATCAAAATGCCAAAGGGAATAAAGGTGGAGCAGGAGGGCCGTATCGAAACAAGAAGGCTCTCAAAACAGGAATGTATGAAACGATCTTTATGGATACGCTCGATGAAGATGAACAGGAGCTGCTGGAGCAGATTGATACCTCACCGATCGTGCAGGCTGAAGAGCAGTTATTAATGCTCTCCCTGCAGGAACGTCGTCACCTGAAGCGTATTAAGTTGCTGGAAGAAGGTATGACAGATGAGGAGCGTAAGATCAAAGAAGAGTTACATCAGCGCAAGGACAAGATGTCCTATACAAGCCCAACAACAGGTAAAAAATCCATCGTCCCTCTATTAACTGAGGGCATGAAGATTACCGAGATTACCACAGTCGTCACATCTAAGCTGGATAAGATCCTGAAGCAAGAGGAAGCTTTGACCAAGACAAGAGACAAGAAGATCAGGGTTATCAACCTGATCACCAACCTGCAGCAGGAAGATGAGAAGCTAGCAATTGCTAGAGAGCGGCTGGAGTTGGAGAAATTCAAAGTCTATGGTGATAAACCAGAAGGGGACGGTGATGAAGATGACGGTGAAGATGATGGGGATGATCTAAGGTGGTAATCACACTTGCAAAGGAGCATCGGAAGCGGATCTCTCGTAAATTAAAGGAGCGACCAGAGAAACTGGCCGAACTAAAGGAGATCCTCACAGACTTCGAGCAGTTTTGTTTCCGTATGTTGAAGATCAAGGACAAGTCCGGGGCCATGGTTCGGTTAATCCTCAACGATGCCCAACGGCGATATGCTGCCAAAGTGTTCGAGGATATAGCGGCAGGGAAGCCCGTTCGGATTATTATCCTGAAGGCCCGACAGATGGGCTTTTCAACGGTGACAGAGGCGTTGATTTACTATTTCACGTCATTGCAGGAAGCAAAGAATGCCTTTATCGTTGCTCAGTCTTCCGATGCTTCCAGCAACCTGTTCGAAATGTTCCAGTTATACTATGAGAGGGTTCCTTCTGTTATTCAACCCATGACCAGGAAGAACAACGCCAAGAAGCTGACCTTTGAGAATCCCGCGATCCGAACGGCAGACCGCCGCAGGAATCCGGGATTGAAGTCAAAGATCACAGTTCAAACGGCGGAAAGCCGGGTTCTGGCCCGTTCCGATACCATTCATTATCTGCATGCTTCAGAGGTGGCCTTCTGGCCCGCCAAGAAAAAGAAGCGGCATTTGCTTTCCCTTCTGGCCGCGTTATCCAAAGAACCTGGCAGCATTGGGGTTATTGAATCAACGGCGAACGGCATGGAAGAATTCAAACAAATGTGGGATGCAGCCGTTAAGGGCGAGAGCGATTTTTCTCCGCTCTTTTTTGCATGGTTTGAAATGCCCGATTACCGCAAGCCGGTACCGCCCGGCTTTGAGCTGACGGATGAAGAAAAGGAACTGAAAGCCAAGTACGACTTGGACGACGAGCAATTGCAGTGGCGTCGATATACGATACGAAACGACTGCGGCGGTGATTCACGTCAGTTTGACCAGGAATATCCTTCCGAACCTGACGAAGCGTTCCTGTTATCTGGTGAAAGCATCTTTGATAACAAGTTCATTAAGCGCCTGAAGGAAACGATTAGCCTTATGGGCGGCGTTCATGATATCGACTTTGTGAAGAACAAGATTATCCTGTCACATGCTGGTGAACTCGTTATATATCGAAAACCAGAGCAGGGAAAAAGGTACGTCCTGGCTGCCGATACAGCGAAGGGCAAGGAAGACGGTGACTATGACGCTGCCTATGTGATCGATGAACGTACAGGCGAAATGTGTGCGGCTCTGCACGGGAAATGGGACACGGACTTGTATGGCAAGAAGCTAAACACGTTAGGCTTGTATTACAATACAGCTTTACTTGCAGTAGAGAACAACAATACAGGTGAATCTGTCTTAAATACGTTATACAACACATGTCATTACCCGTTACTGTTCATGCATAAGAAGGGTTCAATGGGTTGGAACACGAACCAAGCCACCCGCCCTGTGATGATCAGTGATCTCAAGGAAGCTATCAGGGACGAACTGTACGACGTTTATTGTCCTGAGTTATATACCGAGTGTATGACACTAATCGATAATAAAGGCAAGGCAGAAGCGGACAGCGGCTGCCACGATGACCGGATCATGGCCTATTCCATTGCTCTGCAGGTGCGGCAAGTCGCTGGCAGATGGTTTGACTGGTATGAGAGGAAATTGAGAAAGCAGTATGAAGAAGACTCCCAAGAGGAAGCGGGGTGGATATAGTAAATGAGTGATGAATCACAATGGTTTCAAATTTCAAAAGGGGATGAAAGACATATTCCTTCAAGCGCACAGTTACCTGATAGCTTTGAAAACCTCTACGATCAGCACGGGCTACTACCATTTCCTCCGGGTAATGACCCGGCTTCCTGTAAGTTGTTGGTCAAAAACAGTAATATTATTCCGCAATGCATCGAGGCATACAGACGGAACATTGCGGGTTATGGAATTGCTTTGGAGTATCTACCGGGCGAGAATGACGAAACGGCAGTAGAGGACTGGCATCGGGCAGAGAAGTTCCTTGAGACATGTAACCTTGAGAACTCTCCGGAGGAAATCATAGGGATGCTCATAGAGGACTTGGAGAGCTGTGGCATGGCAGATGTGGAAGTTGCATGGCCGCAAGGAAGCGAGTTTCCAACGATTTATAGAATGAAGCCGCAGTATGTCAGATGCACAACCGAAAGCAAAGTGGCGACTATCAAGCGAAAACGGCGTATCAAATCTACAAAGCGAATTGAGGAATTCTCCCAAAACATCTACGCCCGGCGTTACGCCATGAAGCGAGGGCAATCTGTTGTTTGGTTCCGTTTATTCGGCACCGAGACTGAGGGAGAGGAGAATGAAATCATTCCTTTACGTTTTGGAAATGATGGTCCCTACGGTGAACCGCGTTGGTTTGGGAATACGCCTGGTGTGGTTGGTAGTCGTGAGGCAGAGGAGTTGAACGTCTCCTACTTTTCAAATGGTCGGATGCTGTCTATGATTCTGACTGTAACCAATGGTCGTTTAACAAAGCAATCAATGGAGCTATTAAAGAATGTTAAGGGCTCTCAATCGCAGGGTGGCATCCTGTACCTAGAAGCCAAAGGGGAAGAAACAGGCGGTCCCATAGACGAAAAGGTTGAAAAGGTAGCTATCAAGCTGGACAAGCTTAACGACCTCCTTCAGCAGGATGCACTCTTTCTGGATTACGGAAAAGAGAAGAAGGCAGATATCCTTTCCTCATTTCGTTTGCCACCTATCTTAGTGGGCCAGAGCTCCGATTATAATCGGGCAACGGCACAGGCTGCGCTGCGGTTTGCAGAGGAGCAGATATTTGTACCTTACCGTAAATGGATCATGGATGAAATCTTTAACAAGCGCCTGTTCCCGGCTATGGGTATATTTCGAGTGCAGGCAACTCTTCGTGGACCGCGTATCATTGATCCTGAAGACCGCAAGCAGCTTTTGGACTTTATTGCAGATCGCGGTATCATGCTGGTTCGTGACCTTATTCCTATTGCCGAGGAAGTCCTGGATACAACCATTGACGAATCTAAGTACACTGAGGATTATCTGGATACTCCGATCGCTCAGATGATTAACAGCCAGCCTGCTCTGATGATGAAGGAATTAGACAATGATGACATACAGGAGCAAGTTGGGGCGATAGCCAAGCGATTGCTTCGACAGAGCGATCAGGAGGCAGGCATCCATGTGTGAGACATGTTGGGAACGGATAGCAAAGGCAGATGACGCGGAATTTCTGGATAGCTTGGAGTTGACTAACGCCGAACGTTCAGTACTTGAAGAGCTATACAAGCAGGGAGAAGATCGGATTGTTGAGATTCTTGAGCTGCAGGGCAAAGAATTGCACGAAGCCATTCAGGATCTAAGCGAGGAGTTACTGATTGATATTGGGGAGCTAGGCAAGGTGTTGATATCTGTCCAGGCTGGTGATCTGTTCACGGTACAATTTGAACAGGCTGTCTATGATGCATTCACACCGCTGTTTCACCTGGCTGGGGAATCAGAGCTTACTGTCCTTAATAATGACAAAAGTTGGTCCACGAAAAATAAGGCTGCTTCACGGTTTGCTAGAAATCTTAAGAAGCTTGTTCCTGACATGAACGGCACATCTAAGGACGTTATGACCCGAGCTTTCCAGAAGGCTATCAAGGAAGGGAAGACACCTTCAGAGAGAGCGGTATTAGTGCAAGAGATCAGCGCTGTAGCTACAAAGGGAGAAGATGGTCCTTTTACTATGAAGCGAGCTGTCACAGTTGCCCGCACAATGAGTACAGCCGCAGCCAACGGTGGGAAGCTTGAGGGATGGAAGCAGTCAGAAGTTGTCACAGGTAAGAAATGGCGGTCTTCAAAGGGGAGCCGTACCCGCAAAACGCATAGGAAAGCGAATGGTCAAGTCCAACCCCTCGACAAACCCTTTAAGGTTGGGAAAAGCGATCTGATGTTTCCGGGTGATCCTTCAGGACGTGCGGAGGAGATCATTCATTGTCGCTGCACGATGCAATCAGAGATGGATTAAAAGGAGGAACTGAATATGTTCAAGGTAGCACGAAGGATTATGAATTCGTGTCTTTTTGCGTTTTCGTTATTACTGAGAGGAGGTGAAAAAAGACGTGACATACAAAATGAAAGACGCCAAAATTACGCACTTGTCGCTCGTGGATAAGGGAGCCAATGGTGTGCCGTTTGTAATTATTAAGGCGGCTGGGAAGAATGCCATTCAAAAGCAAGTCCAGATCGCCAAAGTAGACGATTCCAAACACATTGTTATCGGTGTTGTGTATCAACCTGATGTTGAGGATGCCCATGGTGACATGATGGACGCTGTTGAAATTGAAAAGGCTGCACACTTATTTATGGAAAATCAGCACACTTACAACATTGATAAGCAACATGACCTGGACACCGACAAGGGGTACGTGGTGGAATCCTATGTTGCCCCGTGTGATATGGAGATTGGTGAGCAAGTGATTGCCAAAGGTTCGTGGGTTGCTGGCGTTAAAGTAACAGACGATGACACCTGGGAGGACATTCAGAAGGGTGAAATCACTGGTTTCTCCATGTGGGGTGTTGGCAAACGGGAAGAAATCGAGGAAGAAGAGGAGGTATCCAAAGGACTCTTAAGCCGAATAGCTAAAGCGCTGGGCCTGATCGAAAAGGGGGCTGTGGCAGACAAATATAATAAGAGCAGGAAGAACCGAGAATTTTGGGCCGCACAGGATGCCTTGAACTCGGTTCTTTTTCGTTGGGACCAATGGGAGAGCGGCATGGAGTCCGATACCGAGGTCATTCGGGAAGCCTTACAGGATTTTATTGAGATCGCTCAAGAGGTGCTAATTCAGGATGACATCGTGAAGGCTATTGGCAAACCATCTGAGCTGATCTCCAAAGCAGGAAAGAAGATTTCTTCCGGCAACTTGAAACATGTGGATGATGCTATTACTGCACTAACTGCACTTAAAAATAATACGGCTCCTGTAGAGCCAAAGGAGGAAGACGATTTGAAAGCAGAGGATATTGCAAAGGCCGTAACGGCTGCCATGGCTCCGATCGCTAAGCAAGTTGAAGGTTTGACTGCTGAGATTGCGGAGCTGAAGAAAGAGGAGGGTATGGAGGAACAGCCTGCAATCACCGAACCTGAACATAATGATCTAACCGATGCTATTACCAAGGCACTTGCACCGCTCACGGAGCAAATGCAAACGCTGGCTACTGATGTGCAGCTAGTTAAGAATAGTCGAGGTGGTTCCGCACAAGGTGGGGAACAAGAAATTAACAAGGCATCGGGTGGCGTAAGCTTCACCGGATTGCTATAAACCAAGGGGGATAATATTTTATGAGAACAAACGGTCAAATCGCTAGTACCACCATTCAAAAGTCCACTATTGTAACATCGATGGATAACACAGCGCTCAATTATGAGCAAGTGGATGCTTTTACAGAAATGGCGTATGAATCTACTGATTTTCTTAAAGGGATTCGCCATATTAATAAACTGAGTTCCAAAGGTACGATCGATAAAATTGGTGTTACTGGTCGTAATCTTCGCAGTAAGAAAGAGAATATTATGGCAGCAAATACCGCAACACCAACCTTTCCGCAAGTGCCATATGCTGTGGAACCGGTTGTTTTACCATTTGAGATTACCGAGGAGTTTATTCGCCAGACACAGCGTGTTCGTGGTCAAAATGCTGAGGACATTATCATGCGTTCCATGGCGAATAACTTTGGTGAAAATATGCAGGATATCGGCTTCAACGGAGATACTGCTACTTTAAGCACCGATCCGGATTATGAATTCTTGAAGATCAATGATGGCTGGCTGAAATTGGCTCGTACGACAGGGAATTTTCTGGATTTCGCAACAATGACAGCTACGCAAAAGAAAGGCGTTCTGTTTGAAGTTGAACGAGCAATTGCAACGCGCTTTCGATCTGGTGGTGTGTTCAAATACTTCATGCACCCTAATACCTTCTCAAAACGTCTTCAGAAACTCGCAGAGATGGACACCAGCGCATCGATTCAACTTCAAATTGCAGGCGGTGTTAAGAAGGTCAATGCCTATGACGTGGAAGAGGTTCCTCATATGCCTGAGGGTGCGATTTTGTTCACCTATCAGCGGAATTTCGCCATGGTGCATACCTATGATATGCAACTCAGAAAGACAACTGAAGGTAAGGAAGCCATTTATGCAGACAAGCGGTTCTATGCAACTCACACTGACTTTGATTCCATTTTTGAGGAACCTAACGCGGTTGCTTATGTAGAAGGGGTGGAATTTTAATGGCATACGTTACTTATAAGGGGACCAACGCGTCCCTCACCCTGCACGGTACTAGGTTTGAACCGAAGGTGCCGGTGTTAATTGAAAGCGAGTCAGTTTTGAAGAAGTTACGCGACCGAGTGGATTTTGAGATACGTGAGGAAAAGGTTATTCCCCTGGAGGACCTGACACTTGTCCAGCTTAAAGATAAGGCAAAGGCATCGGAAATAGAGGGTTTTAGTGATATGAAGAAGCCTGAACTGATTAAGGCGCTGCGCGACAAAGAGAACGCAGCTCTTGGGGATGATTTGGGTGGAAAGAAGGAAAAGGACAATGCTAACACCGACGATCCTCCAACAGCGTAGTCGAGTCAGTGCTATTCAGGAAGCTACTCCTGAGCAATTGGAACAATATGTCGATGACGCACAGACTAGGATAGAACTATACTTGCCTGTTAAATTTCCTGAAACGGTAGATAAGCAGCTCATGTTAGCCTGGTTAAAACTTGCCGAGTCGCTTGCACTTCAAGACAGTGAAGAATACCTTGCTTCCGTTGCTCGTAATTACGCATCAGAGAGCGATGGTGCATGGACTTATACGAGGCAGGCAGTTGCAGGTAAGACCACAGGCAACGCTGATGTGGATACTATTCTCTTCCTTTGGATTAAGAAGCAGGAGCAGGCCGATGACGGAAACATCACGGCATATGTGTTATGAACCATCGCTTCAATACTCCATTATCGGTGTATAGAGTAACCGGGAAGAAGGATAGCGACGACCTGTTCAGTGACCGGAAGTCCACCAAGGCAGGGGATTATAAATGCTTTGTTGTTAAAACCGAAACGTCCGAGAAGACGGATGAAAAGCCTGTATTGTATATCATAAAGAAGACGATAGGCTTGCTTAAATCAGCCGATGTGAAGCTTAGCGATGAGATACTTTTACTAGGACGCCGTTATTTGGTCATTGATATGATCCCGCGGCGATATTGGAGAGAGATCCAGGCTGCATGTGAGGTGAAGGGCAGTGAACGTTCATGATTTTGACGGCTTGGCCCGTAAGTTTAAAAAGTTGAGTGATGAAGGCGTGAGCGAGATCCTTCGCAATATTGCTGAAGCTGTGGGGGAGACATTATTAAACTTAGTCATTGATGAGATCGATAAGCAGGACCTTATTAATACGGGTTTAATGTGGAACTCTTTTACACGTGGCGAAGACGGAAACGTATGGGAATGGGATGTGGACCGCAACGCGATAACCCTTGAAGTCGGGTCCAATTTGGGAACCCGAAGTAACGATCCAAGTAAAGCGGGATATCCACGGTTGATTAATGACGGATATACAATTCACAAGGCCCACTTTGTACCTGGTTACTGGGATAGTGTGGGAGCATTCATTTATGATCCAAACGCTAAAGGCGGCTTTATGGCAAAACCGAGATCATTTATTGGTCGGCATTATTTTGACATTGCTATCAAGCAGTTGGAGGGCGGCATGAATGCTTTAATCCAGAAGCGTCTAGAAAAGGAATTGGAGAGGATGCTGTCATGATGGATGTTGGGCTTAAAGCGTGGGCTGATATCGTGCAGCAGGTTTATCCTGAGCTTCCGATTCTTCGGGATCGTTCGTTATGGCTGGCCGGACAGTTTGAGCGGCCAAGCGTATTCGTGGAAACGGATCTGGTTTCTGATAAAGTACACACGCCAAGGGCCGACCGGATTATTGAGGATGTGGGACTGGTCTTCCATTTCGATTTTGAACGGATCGGAGAAGAGGATCAAGGGGAACCGATTCCGTTGGATCTGGCTCCTTTCTTCTTATACCTCCGGCAACGCCGATTTTGCGTATCGTCACAGCGCTTCGGAATCATGATGGTAGTCGAGGCGCCACGTACACGGGAGTTGAAAGATAAGACGGAGGTCACTTTCCGTTATTCCTATTTGCTACACATTCCAAAGCTACTGATCAAAGACGATGGGCAGCCGGTGGAAAAAATCAACGATTTCTATATCGATAACGATGAAAGGGAGCTCAAAATATGAGTGTTAAAAAAACAATACGCGAGCCTGTCAATGTTTCGGATGATCTGAACAAACGAAACAAGCAGGAATGGATTGAGAGCGCAGTGGTATTGAAGCGGGAACGCTTTGAAATCGCCGGCGCTCTTTTTGATTGCAAAGCTGATGACCTGCTATCAAAGCAGGAAGTCATTCAGAAGCTAGATGCATACTTGCGTCCAGCAACGAAGGAGGAAACAGTAAATGTCGATACAAAGGAATAGAGCAGGTGCTTATGTTGAACTAATTGCATTGGCAAAAGCTCGCGTTACACCAGTAACGGGTCGTGTGTTGATCCCTTATCAAGCCGAGTGGGGGGCACCTGCCCAAGCAGTCGATATGGCTGATACATCTGAACGGCTGAAGGAGTCGGGCTTGCTTGTGGACGAACTAGAGCTTGCTGCAGAGAATGGAGCAACGGTGGTCGGCTACCGCGTCACCAACGAGCAAGAAAAGACAGCTCTTTATGCTGTGCCTGATAGCTACACGATTGAGGCACGTTATCCAGGTACGCGCGGAAACGACTTTGAATTTATGGTGCGGTCAGCCTTGGTAGATTCAATGAAGAAAGAGATTGTGATCCGTGATACCAAAGGAATTTATGACACGGAGACATACCTGGTTGCTGACAAAGCTGAAGCGATTGAAATACTGAAGAAGTCGGCAATGGTACGATTGAAAGATGCGGGAGCAACTACACTGGGTGATCTGGCTTATACCCCACTCGCTGGAGGCATCACAGGAACGGGTGTGATGACTGCATCCGATTGGAGTCGTATCTTTAATAGGGTTGATGGTCTAACTTTTGATGTGTTCTATTTGCCATCCACTGACAAAGCTGTCCAAGCCGCTTGCAAACAATGGCTGCTAGATCGCCGCGTAAAGGCCCGAAAGCTTGCACAGTTGGTTGTTGCAGGGGATGCATCTAAGGATGGTGATATCGAGGCACACAACGAGCGTTCTCGTGCGATGAATGCACGTTACATCATTAACTGCACTTTGGCCGGCGAACACATCAATGGTAAGACCTATGACTCAATTCAGTGGGCCGCATGGATCGCGGGGCTTGTAGCTGGTACGCCTGCCAACAAATCATTTACAGGTGTGAAGGTGCCTATGAAATTGGCTAAGGTGGACTGGAGTCATAGCGAAGTTATTAAGGGCTTGGCTGAAGGTACGCTAATGGCTACCCGAGATGGCTACGACTATATCATCGAATCAGCAATTAATACGCTGACCACACTTGGAACGGGAGAGCGTGAGGACTTCGGAAAGATCAGAGTGTCTATGACGATTGACCAAGTGCTTAATGATATTTATGCAACTGCCAAAAAGCAAAAGGCAAAGCTAGACAACGATAAAGATGGCCGTGGAATGTTTATTGCTGCCGTTCTTGAGTACCTTAAAATCCGCGGCCAGCAAAAGGCGATTGCTGATAACTTCACATTTACAGAAGACGGCTCAAAAACGAGCGACTTCGATTATGCTTTCTTCAAACTGTTTGCTAAACCATTAGACGCTATCGAAGCATTTTATATCACTTGGGAGGTGGCGTAATCAATGGAACGCGAACTAATTGGCCGTAACCTGTCTGTTCAGGATGACAACGGCGATGATATCCAAACTATCAAGGAAATTGAAGTTATATTGAAGCCGGAGAACCTTGATATTGTTAGAGCACGGCGCATGACGAAGACAAAGCAGCTCACGGGTTATGAGATTACCGTTAAGTTGGTCATGTCAAAGCTGGAATCACGACTGCGTTACAGATTACTGGAAGACTTTAAGGCAGGCAAGACATTGTTCTTGCCCCGAATCACGGGGGCACTCGAAGATAAGATGACAGGGAATACTGAGCGGGTGTTGATCACAGGTATTCACATCCATGACGAGATGGACATTATGGTTGCAAAGATAGATGACAATAACGGTATCGATATTACATTGTCCGGTACTGCGACGGATTTCGACTTCGTGGAAAAATTTCCGGATTATATGGCGTAGGAGGACGGATACCCGTCCTCTTCTTTATTTTTTTATCTCAAATAAACCACAACCTATTAGGAGGAATTATGAATGAGTAACCAAGACAAATTGCAAAAGTATTTGGAAAAAGGAAAAGCTGGCCGCAAGGATGACATCATTACGGTGTCTGCTGATGGCGAGGATTGGGCTGTACGCCGTTTGACGACAATGGAAGTTCGTCGTGCTTACGAACTTGCGTACGAGGAAGATGGTACTGCAAAAACAATGTTCAATGAGATCGACGTTATGATCGTAAAGGCTACGGAGAACGACTTTAACTGGAATGACACTGAGCTATTGAAGGCTTTCCATTGCACAACTAAATTTGAATTACCTCCTCGCTTGCTGGAAAATCCTAATGATTATTCTGCCCTTAGTCAGGCAGTACGGAATTTTCAAGAAACGAAGGATGCATTGCTCAAAGAAGCAAAAAACTCATCCGGCAAGACGGAGAAGCAAGCTGGGTAGCTTCCTTTTGGGTAAATCAAAAGAGGTTGCCAGCAGAAGTCTTGCCTTACGATGTTGACCGACAACGCCAATATTATTTTTGTTTGGCTGCAGGCATGATCGCGGAAGAAGAAGCAAAGCGGATGGCTAAGAAATAGTAGGGGGGAGGTGAAAGACAATAGCAGCTACATCAAAAGTAACGGTTCCGTTTGAAGCCCAGGATTTTATTTCTGGTGCTGTCAGGAATATACGGACGGTACTTCGCGGTGCTACCGATGATCTATTAGATTTTCGACGCGCATCCGGACAAATGGGGGACGACTTGGTTTCTAACCTCAGACGTTCTCGGAGCGCTGCGGATGACTTAGGGAGCCGTATTAACGATGCAACAGACGAAACACGTAGGTTAGGTAGAGCAAATGTTGACGATTTATTCCGGCGTGCTCGGAGCGGAGCAGATGATCTACGGCACTCTGCATCCCGTGCAGACGCGGAAATAAGAGGGATGAGTGACTCCCGTGTGCATCTACGAGCAAAGGATGATGTTAGCCCTGTCTTGGATGGCATATCATCGAAGATAACAACCATTGCTGCAACAGCAGGTGCCATGCTGCTGGGCGGTGGGATTAAAGACGCCATGTTTGGTAATGTGATGGACTATTATTCAGAGGCTTCTCGTAGTGCAGCCCTGTTACCAGCTGATGTGCGTGGAGAGAGTTTGCAAACTGTAGACAACTTGTATAAGCAAGGTATTATTTCCGACCGGGCGGCTGGTGCCCGCCAAGTAGCAAATGTAGCGCCGCTGGTACCTGACAAATCCAAAGTCAACGAGTTCATAAATGCTTCTTCCAAAATACAGTATATTATTCCTGATGCGGGTGCTGAAGAAGTGAATCGAGCATTGGCACAGGCATCTAATACTTTTAAAGAAACACCTACGCAAATTGCAGACAGCATGATGTATGCGTATAAAGAGGTTGGGGATCGGCAACAAGATTTATTCGATACTTTTTGGGAGTATGCTGGTTACTTCAAAAATACCGGTTCGAGTTCTGGACAGATGGCAAATTACTTGAAAAAAAGCGTAGAAGAGGGAGCCTTTAATTTTGACAAGCCAGCGGATTTCATTAAGGAGACGTTTGGAGTCAAAGCTTTGGATGCAGGGGATATGGAGAAATACTTTAAGCTTCGGGGTGCTGGCAAAGAAGAGGCGCCCCGGCAAGCTGCTGCTTTTACCGATGATATCAATTCAGGTGACGAACAGCGGGCCAAAGGTGCCCTTATGGCGCTGGTCGGGGATTTGTCTAGTCAAACACGGAGTGAATTGAAACAATCGCTTGTTTCCTTAGGAGCAGCAGCTGCAGAGGATAACGGCAATGCTATCATAAAGACGTTTCCGGTCCCATTTCAGCCGGCACCTTCTGTGATACCTGGTACTATGGAGGCGATGGTCAAAGCCCAGCAAGAGGCAAACCCTATGCAGGATATTATCCAGACCCGAGCTCAGATTGATCAGCAGATGCATGAATTAGGCGCAAATCTCTCTACAGCCGTTCTCCCTGCTCTTGAAGAATTCAATACTCTGTTGAGTGGAAATAAGGACAACATACAGGAACTAGGCTCCAAAATTGTAGGTTTTGTTAGCGGATTAACGAGCACTTATAGCGAACACTTTACTGCAATTAACACAGGTCTAGCGGTTCTTCTTGGAACTGTAGTAGCTGTGAAGACGGTGAAAACAGGTAAGAAGATTTGGAATACTGGTAGGGGTGTAGTTTCTACTGCACAGGGAATGTTCGGGAGACGTACCAATAAAAGACCTGGCCCAATCGAAGAAGTTGGCACGCCTACAAAAAAACGGTTCTCGCTTAGACGAGGAGGCATAGGCGGTAACAATGGAGGGATGGGCGGTCTAAGCTCAGTATCCTCAATGACCATCAATGCTGGTGTTGTACATTTGAACGAGGCCGGTGGTGGTCTTGGTGGCAATGGTGGAAATAGGAAACGTAGAGGAGGTCGAGGAAGCAAACGAGGCGGACGTGGGCGAAACGGCAACAGAGGAACAAATAACAGCAATACCAGGAGTGGCCGCAATGCAGACGGCTCTATCAGTGCTCGACGAAGGACCTTACCACCTGATACGGATGTGATTCCTGATGCAACACCTAGAAGAGGCACGGTTACCTATCGAAACTCCAGAATATTTCCAAGGCCATCACCTATCCCCGATGTAATTCCTGATGCGCCTAGAGGTGGCATGAAAGGATTATTTAAAGGCGGAAAGAAGGCTGTTAAGGCAGCGGGTGCTGCTGGTGTTGTGGCAGGAGTTGTACTAAGCGGCTATGACTTATACCAGGCTACAAAAGAGGATGGTCTTAAAGCGGGTATATCTTCAACAGGCGGTTCCTTGGTAGGTGGTACCACGGGAGGAATCGTTGGAGGATTGGTTGGTTCTCTAGTTGGTCCCATTGGTACGGCTGTCGGTGCAGGTGTTGGGGGTTGGGTCGGTGAAAAACTTGGTTCAATGGCTGATAATGCTGGATGGACCAAAAAAGCAGTAGACGGTATCTACTCCATCGGTGACTGGATCACAGGCAAGAAGAAAGAAGCGCCTGCAGCGGCTCCAGCCACACCACCTGAATCTAAGGTTACTTTCGGAAATATGACACCAGAGCGACAGAAGAAGCTCCAAAAGACCTTTGAGTCGTTCCGTTCGGACATGTCTAAGAATGGCATAAAGCAGGCTTTGAACAGCGCAATGGATCAAAGCGGTGTTACCAAGACAGTGGATAAGATAAAGGATCGCTTTATAGGAATGCTTAAGAGCACGGATTCAAAAAAGGCTCAAGACAACATACGCAGTGTGGGAACGGCATCTCAGAAAACAGGTGTCCAGACAAAGCAACTCGGACAAACTTCTAAGAGCGGTATGCAGGAGATCGTACAGGGGGCAGGTCGGGCTGGGAAGAGCTTTGGAGGAATTAGTAGTGCAGCAAAGTCTGCAGCAAGTGAGACACGATCGCATTTGATGTCCTTGCAGAATATCAGCAGTCAGGGTAGTAGCTGGGGAAGTAATTTAATTTCTATGATGACATCCGGAATACGGAGTAAATTCCCATCGTTATCTTCAGCTGTTTCTGATGCTGCAGGAGTCATTAAGAATTTTCTCGGTTTCCACTCGCCAACCAAAGAGGGTCCAGCAAGTAAATCCGACAAATGGGCAGGAAACTTTGTATCAATGTTCGCAGGTGGGTTAAAGTCGGATTCCATACGAGAAAGAATGAATTCGATAGCTGGAACTTTGCGTAGTGGTGTTCAGGGTATCCAGGGACCACAGAGTAGTAGTGGCGTTCCCATTGCCCAAACACTTAATCAGGCATCGCCTGCGACTAATAAGACTGTCACCATTCAGAACATTAACATCGATTTTGGAGAGCTAGCCAAAGGTGTTACAGACTTCACTCAATTTGCGAAGATGATGGCTAGCCCACAGGGTCGTGCGCTGATCCGGCAAGTGTTCGGTGAAGAGTTGTACAAAGTTCTGGAGAATGGAGGGTAAGCCATGTTGGCATTATCGCAAGGGAAAATACGACTTACGTTTCCGATTACCCCAGCTGAGGTTCAGATTATATCCGGTAATGAGGTTGAAGTGTTTACTGTTATTACCGGACAAGAGCGAACAGGTAAACCCGTTTCCAAAGCGAAGCGGGTTTCTTTTTCGACCATTTTGCCACGTAAATGGGAGGATATATGGGAGAAAGATAGTAAGCAAACGGTCACTTATAAAACCCCGGAAACAACGTGGAAGCTGTTGGAGAAATGGAAGGCGAAGCCGGTTGTGCTTAATTTCGAGAACCTGTTTAGTCAGACAATGATCATTGAAAATATGGAGAAAACCTATAAAGACGGACAGGGCAATCTGCATGGTACTTTTTCATTTGTCGAGAGTAAGCCGGTTAAGATCGTGTCCTACTCCAACTCGAAGCAGTTACTCAAGCCCGGTGTGATTATTACGAAGTCATCAAAAAGCCGACCCAATACGACCGGAAAAACGGACAAAAAAAATAAGAAAAAGACAAGCAAAAAAGGAAAAAAAGCAAAGGATAAGAGTAAGAAGGCTAAGGATAAGTCTAAGGCTAATGATAACGCGAAGGGCTCTTTCGATTACTCAAACCAAAAGAGCCGCATATCTAGTAAAAATGCTAGCGTTAAAGGGAAGTGATTAGTGTGAATGGTTTCGCAGTTTTGTATGGAAAAGATAACAATCGCCACGTCTTAACGGATGCGATTGAGGAGCTGTCATGGTCTTCTGGCCGGGATGAGATCGCCCGCAGCGCGACGGTACGGTTACGCAATGCCACGGGTATAAAGGTAGCTGGTATGCTAATGTGCTTTTCGCAGCAAGTGAAAGGTTCGCTGACGAACGCCAATAACCAATTTTTCCATGGACCGATTATCAAGTATGAGCAGGATGAGTTTACAAACGCTTGGGAAATTGAGGCTCGTGAGATCGGATGGTACCTTGCTAAGAACAAAGGGACGCGTCCGTACTTGAAGGGAGAGGCGGGCGCGGAGCTGCAACGTTACATCAAAACAACCGGCATTGACTTTCGATGCCCTACCCTGGGATTTACCTTGGATGAGCGCTACGGGACAATGGCACATTCAGAGGTGATATTGGACGTGTTGCAAAAGGCATATGAGCGTAGCGGCTACCGTTACCATGTGGATGTGGTTCGTACAGAACAGAGTTTTTATTTACAGGTTAGGAGGGAAGGGACCAATAGCCGGGTCCCTATTTTTGTTCCGGAGCAACATACGTCCAGTACAGCGGGATATACGATCGAGGACACGTATACGGTCGTTACTGCGCAAAAATATAAGGATGATAAGCTGGTTTCTTCCGTTACAAAGACGGCAGCAGGAGCAGTTAAGGCGATGGGACGGATGGAAGAAATCATTGAGGTGGAGGAGGACGAGACTCCGGCAACGGTCGCAGCTCAGCGACTAAAGGCTTTATCTGTTCCTAAACAGATCAAAAAAATCACCGTAAAACATGAGGACCACACACTTTCCGGACTGCGGGCCGGTTGGCTAGTGCTGATCAAGACCGATCATGTATCTAAATGGATTGTGGAGAGTGCAGACTCAAGCTTTAAAAACGGGATTTACACGTTGCAGTTGGTGCTTGAGAGGAGGGAAGCCTAGTGCTGAACGAAGCATTGAAGCTGTTACGGGATAAAACAACGGGTCACATCGATGCCAAAGATACAGAGCGGGCCACGCTGCTAAGCTGGCCGGTCCCAAGAATTGAAGTAGATGGGGACCCATATCCTTATGAAGCAGATAAACTAATCTTTGCAGATTACCTGCAGGAGAAGCGTACAGAAGTGACCTTTGAGGTTGAGCAGCCATCGTTCTCTGTACTGAAGGGCGTTCTGGTCACACCGAGCCCTCTGCAGGTTGGTGATCGATTGATCGTATCTCGCATGACTGGGCAGCGTTATTACGTGCTTGGAAAGGAAGTGACAAGCGTTGGTTGATGAAGATTTTTTTCCTGAACTAGACTTGTCTGAGGTGGATGAGATTGAGTTAACAGAGTCTATCGACTCCGCCACGAAATGGACCTACGTCATAGACTATCGAAATCGAAGAGCAGCCTTTACCGATGATGGTCGTCCCAGAAAGACAAAATCGTATGAAGAATACCTGGTACAAACGGCCATGAAAATACTTAATACAGAACGGTTTCAGTACGTCGTATATGGAGAGGATATTGGCGTCGAGAAATCGGAGTGGCCGAGTTGGGAAGATGCTGAAATAAAGCGTGACATTGAGGAAGCTCTGACCGCTCATATCGAAATCGAACAGGCAGAGGTATTGTCCATGCAGCGAGTAGGCAGAGACATGCACTTGCAGATCTCATTGACTGGCCTAGTAGGAATTGCATTGCTGGAGGAGGAGATTACACTATGAATGTGAAATTAACAGATCTGCCAGCTCTCCCACCGATGGCAATATTAGAAGAAACACCTGAGGATATTTACCGTCGGTGGGTGAACAGGGCCATCACACTGGCAAAAGAAAGAGGTATGCCCCCGCCGCCCACGGACGACGGAGAATACTTTTATGATCTATGGTATCCAATTGCTATGGAAATCTCTGAGCAGCAGGAACTTCTAACCTACGCCTTTATCCAAGCTTTCCCGATTTGGGCAGACAATGAGTTTTTGGATGGTCACGGTTGGTCAGACGGAATACCCCGGAAGGAAGGGGAGGACGATGACACGTACCGTATGAGACTGCTTGACCGTGCCTTTGCTGAGGAGGGGAGCGGGCGTCAGAAGGATTATGAGGCGTGGGCGAAGGAAATGGAGGGGGTTGGAGGTGCGATTGCCCGTGAAAAGGAGCGACATGATAATAGCATTGATCTATATCTGACCGATCTACAAGGTCAGCCGATCACGGAAGAGTTTTCTGAAACGGTCCGAGCATGGATGTGGGAAGAACGTCGGATCGCTGGTCATGACCTGCAGGTACATCCTGCACCTGTGTTTACTCTACACATAGAGGCAAAGCTAACGACTACAGTGGACTTAGTGAGTCTGAAGGAGCCAATCCGCAAGCGTATCATGGAATATGCCGCGGGACGTAACAAGCTGATGTACAACTATGTGGGAGCACTGCTGCTGGTCAAGGGTGTGGAGGACTATAGTCAATTCAAGCTAAATGATAATACGGAGGACGTGGTGGTGAAGAACAATTCCGTGTTGCAAGTTGAGGTGATTCTAACATGATTCCTCTGCGTTATAGGGAGATGTTGCCACCGTACATGTATGAAATAGACATGGTAGAGCGGCACTTTATGGTTATGGAACAGGAAATAGATGAACGGGAAAAAAAGATTGATGACATAGGGGATCAATTTATTTTACAGCGCGCCACATGGGCGTTATCTGCTTGGGAATGGATATATTTCCGGCAGGAGTCGGAAGAGACATTGGAACAGCGCCGAGAGGGCATACGCCGCAAAAGATGGGCCAAGAGACCCTTTAAGCTTTCGGCACTGAGGTTACTTGGCGCACAGCATGGGAAATTGTTGAACGTCATTGAGGCATTTGAAGAGAAGGAGATTCATTTTGAATTCGCAGCCAACTCCCCCATTGATGTGGCGGGGTTGTTTGCTGATTTTGAGTACATTCGCCCCGTTCACATTAACAGATCCGTGCCGGTGGCCAAAACCACAACCCCGGCAATCGTGTTGAGCGGTCAGGCTTACCAGTACAGTATTGATTTCCCGATCTGTGGATTTGAAATGCCGCAGGAGCCGGGAACAAGCGGTGTCTTGGCAGCTCAGAGCATTACAGTGGGCGCTGCATCGACACGTGCCAGAATAGATAGCCCAATTACAGGATTTGAATTACCGATGCAAGGAGGAACGCCATAATGGCAGATATTATTCAGCCGCTGTTGCTCGACTACGTGGTTGCTGATGTGGATTCGCATTTTGACCATGCACTAGTTAACCTCAGCGGTGAGTTGGTTCAATATCCGATCCATAACACCGTTATATCAGGACGATCAGTACGGAAATATGTATTTCTGCAGGACACTGAGGTCGTCGGAAAGCAGATCCTTGGAGCGTCTTTAATGGACTCTGAAGGTCGGACGCTTGCGAACCAGACCATGAATGTAGTGAAGAACGATCAGGGATTTCTAATCGGATTTGAATTTAGTATCAAGCTGGAGGTGAAGGCAATTGTATAACAAACAGGAATGGAAGGACGAAATTCCGGACATGACCCGTCCGATTAAGGACGCATCAGGCAAACAGCAGACTGATCCACAGACCGGGCGCCCGCTGTTTGAATTGGTTCAGGCAGGGACCCGTATTACTTCAAATCGACTTAATACGATGGAGGGCGGGATTGAAGGGGCGTACATGCTGGTGGAGAAGTTGGCCAAAGAAATCGGGGGTAACTTTGTTGCTGATGTGGATGGAGTCATGGGATTACAATGTAGTGCCCAAGGTCTTACAGCTAGTTGGACCCAGGGTGTGGCTTACGTTGGTGGGAAGAGGTTTGAAGTTCCAGCGGGTAGCATGGAATTAAATCCAACTCAAGGACAATATTTGTATTTGGACTTGGACGGTACGATAAAGAAGACAACATCTGAAGCAACTGCGGCAACTGCTCTTTTACTTTGGTATGTAGCCACTGACACCAGTGGAGTTATCACCTCTACAGATAAACGAAGTACGGTAAACATGGCTGAAATCCTTAAAAAAATTGAGAACATTGACGTAGATATCCCTGAATCATCTCTTACACAAAAGGGTATCTCTCAGTTATCAAGCGCTGTAAATAGCACGTCTGAGACGCTAGCAGCTACGCCTAAAGCGGTCAAGACAGTTAACGATGCTCTAGTTACACATAAGGCGGATGTTACGTCTCATGTGTATTATGGGGAAGATTCCGGAACCGCAAACAATAAGGTGGTATCAATAGACCCTTTAGTTACCACATACACGAATGGTTTGTGTGTAACATTTAAGAATAAAGTCCAAAATACATCTTATGTAGACTTAAAGGTTAATGGGATGAAAGCGGTCAACCTACTTAAGGCTAAAGATGTTCTTTTAAAGCCAGGGGCTTTAAAAGTGGATACATTGTATACTGCAAGGTTTGTTGATGGAAATTTTTTCTTACAGGGTGAAGGAGGTGAATATGGAACAGCGGAAGCGGCACAGGTACTAGTAGGGCAGACCATTGGAACAGAGGCGGGGCTTGTAACGGGTACTATGCCTAATGTTGGGGAGATAACGATTAATCCGTCGAGCTCTATTCAATATATCCCCAAGGGCTTTCACCCTGGGACAGGTAAGGTAAATGCAACAAGAGTTAACTCTAGGAGTTTTACAACACCTGAGATACCAGACGATACCTATCATCAGATGATGGTGAGTGATCTCGGGGGTACCAAAATGATTTCAGCAATGGCGGTTTCAGGAGCGGTTTATTATGCCGCCGCTTCTCTCCTAAGTAGTGGGGATTACGGTTCTATATATAATCGAAGCTCTGATAACGGAGTGATTAGTATGACTATGGGTCCCCATTACTTAACCATATTTAATAACACTAGATATGGGACTAGTATCGGAGGACATATAGTATTCACATAATGAAATGAGGGTAGCTCAATGAATGCAAAAGAATGGGTCAAACAAAACTATAAAATCACTACAGACGCACAACATATATGGGAAGAAATTCATGGTGTTGGTAATGGTGAGGGGATACATTGGGAAGGAACGGGCATGACAACAAGTCTATTTACTTTTCTAAAACTTTTTGGTGATGTAACAGATTCGGCTTTAGATATCAGTACCGATAAAGACTTTGTTAGACAAGCCATTATAGACTCCGACCCAGAAAATATTCATTGTTTTAATAACTTACTCTAAGGAGGGTATGACACGTTTTTTTTGCCAGAGTAAATAGAAAGCACATCAACAGCACCTTAGATGGTGTATTTTTTATGCCCTCATAACTATGGGGGCTATTTTTATATATGAAAGCGGGGAAATGATATGGATGAAACTACAGAAATTTTACAACGGTTGACTCGAGTAGAAACAAAGTTGGACGCTCAACTGTACGCTAAAGATATTGCTCAAGAAGCGTTACAGTCTACTAAATCAGCCCACCGGCGGCTTGATGAGATTGAAGGAAATCAGAAGTGGTTGTGGCGCACAATTGGCGGCTCTGCTATCGCTATTGTGATGGCTGCTTTAGTGACTGCAATTAAATTAGGGGGGCTATAAATTGGCCACACTTGAAGAATTGAAAAAGAAGTCTGCTGCAGAGATAACGGACAGGCTTAATCCGGCCGTGAAACTTGGGCTGGAAAAGCTTGTTGAACGTTGCTATGCAAGAGGCGTAGAGATCCGTATTACATCAGGTTATCGTTCCGCGGCTCAACAACAGGCTATTTATGATCAAGGTCGTACTACGGCAAGTAAAGCTAAAGGAGAAAAGATAGTATCTAATGCTCAACCTGGATACTCCATGCATAACTACGGTTTAGCCGGCGATTTTGTCTTAACCAAAAATGGCTATGACCTAACTGCAGATAGCAATCATAATGGCGTATCTGATTGGTTGGAAGTTGTCACACAAGCGAAGTTGCTAGGATTTGAATGGGGTGGGGATTGGATCAGCTTCAAGGATCGCCCTCATATTCAGATGGCTTTTGGTCTAGGTGTCACGAAGCAGTTATTAAAAGGCATACGACCAACTCAGGCGCAAATAGATGATACTATCAAAAAAATAAATGCATTGGAGGATGATTCAGATATGGCTACGAACAAAGAATTAGAAACAAAGGTGCAAACTCAAGCTGAAGCAATTGAAGCACAGGAGAAGCGTATGTTGGCACTAGAGAAGCGTGTTAATATCATTGGAAATCAAACGCCTCCTGATTGGGCGCATGAAGCTCTGGTAGCTGCCAAGAAAGCTGGGGCAATCACAAAGACGAATGATAAGAGTTACGCAGAGATTGTAACTATTCAGATGATGTACAATCTTGGTTTGTTTAATAAGGAGGACAAATAATATGCAAAAGAAAAGATGGCGTAATTATGCTTTGTGGATTAGCGTGGGTTCACAAGTTGTCCTATTGCTTCAGTTAATTGGACATTTAACTGGTGTATTTGATTTGACAGATATTATGAAACAGGATCTTCTTACTGTTCTGAATGTGTTCCTTGGGTTGCTGGCTACGTTGGGTATTTTATCAAACCCTACTAAGCCGAATAGTGGTGGATATAATTTGTAGATTTTGAGCCCTGCTGACTTCGGTCGGTAGGGCTATTTTTTTATTTATGGCATTATGTTAAATGAGAGATTCTAGCACAAGTCGTTCTTTTAACCCAGCTTCAACAAGGTGTTTTTGTGCAATACTGATGCAAGTTTCATTAATTTTCTCGATATCTGCCATAAGGTCTGGTGTATTTAAGACTTCTTTCAATCCAGCAAGCTGTTCACGTTTTAAAAATAGGTACTGTAGCTGCTTAATTTCAACTTCGTAATGTAGCTCGGCAATGCACTCTTTATTAGCTTCGAAATTATCAAAGAGAAGTTCTCTTTCATTTTTTGTTACAGTAATCTCTTCCCACTTAGATTCCATTCTTTGCGTAAAGTCCATATTTATTCAAAGCTCCTCACATTTTTTTATTTTTCACGCTCCATACCAGGCGCATTTCGAATTTCATAATTTCTCATCCTCTTCATCACCTATACATGCTTTAAATATATTTAAGTCTAGATCTAGCAAAACGGCAATCCGTACTAATTCAGTGGAATTGAAACGATTTTTAGTTACTTTTAAAGAGAAGGTGACTGGCTTTATATCCACCTGTTCAGCCACCCATTTATTTGTTCGTCCCTGCTTATCTATTTCGTCCACAAGCATTTCAGCGATGTTCATTACAGTCAACCTTTCAATACAAGGATTAGAGCGATAACACTAATGATTAATCCAGCAAAACTCATTATGAAACTTGCCTTATTAAGTTTACTCATAACATGTATCCTCCTGATATATGATATAATTTATTTGGAGAAGAACATAACCCCCGTTACAATCCACCCCTTTCGGGGTGAATCGTAACCCTCAACTGTTTTACTTCTTAAGTAGTTGAAGTATTACTGTTATGAGGCTAATGATTGCTGTCACGAGTGTCATCAGGACCGTCAAGAACTGGACGACATCTTTGACTTCTAGGGGGTTACGTTTACTTCTCCTTTTTTGTCTCAATTTTTCTTCCTCCTTTCTAAATTAATTATAACATATTATTATACTAAAGTAAATTAATTATTATACTAAAGTATAATTAATAAAAGAACAGCATCATAAATAAGACCACAAAGGCATAACGCCAATGTGGTCATCAAAATGAAATTCCCAAGCGCTTGGGAATATGCCTGCTGGAGTGTGTTGCAGGGTCATTTATTTACCGTGTAGCCCTTACTAATCCCTAATTACTACATAAGATATGAGGTACCTTAAACCAAAGGAGGTTGTACTCATGAGTGAAGTTCTTGGAGGATACGGCAGAGGTTGCGGTGTTGGTGGAAGCACAGGGGCAATTTTAGTTCTGTTCATTTTGTTGGTTATCATTACCAGTGCGTTCTGTTTCTAAACTAATGTGTATTCTTAAATAACCTCATACGATATAAGAGACCACAAAGGCATAACGCCAATGTGGTCTCTATTTTTGTGTCTATTAATGTAGTATCTGAACAATCCGTTCTATGTTAGTAATATCCTTGTAAGGAATCCACGTTGGACCTTCTGACGTTCTTATCTTAGCGCGTTCAGGATAGGTTGATACTTCTGCTACTCCGCTGATTACCTCGCCGCTAGTGAGCTTTATAGTTACCCTTTGATTACTAGATGCAGCTATATGTAATTCTTCTCTAAAGTTCATTCAATCACTCCGTTCATACATTCAATATTCTCTCAAATCAAGAATAAACCCTTCTTCCTTGGAAAAACAATTCACTTGAATAAAGAACACTCGTTCGCATATAATACAAACAAATGTTCTTATTAGGAGTGAATAACATGCCAGTGAAGTATCTTGGGAAAATCATCGAAATCATGTATATGGACCAATCAGGAAAGATCACGCAGCGGCGCATCGAAGTAAATAGTATCCGTAACGGATTGATAAGAGCCACCTGTCTAATGACTGGATCACCACGCACATTCCGTATCGATAACATATTAGCGTGGCAAGCCCCAAGAACAGCAGTACGGGAGGCGGTCTAATGCTTGCTGATGCAGAGCGTAAGCTATTAAGGGTGCTATATAACTATTCTAGACGGCACAATGTAAATCCGACAATGGGAGATTTGGAACGACTGACAGGCAGGAATATGAACAGCATACGGGAAAGCCTGACAGAGTTGGAGAGCCTGAACTACATCTTTTGGGAAGACAAAGCTTCAATGAGTACGATTCTGATCATTGAAGGATGGGAGAGAGAGGAGAGCAGACCTGCAGCTCCTTCTCCATCTTCAAATGAGAACACCAACTACTGGATGGAACATTAAAGCGAGCGGTCTCTATGAAGTGCGCCCCTTATAATAGACATCGGATAAACCCGAGAATATATCCGGATAAATTTAAATTAGGTATGAAAGAAGGGCATTCCCAAATTACATCAGGAATGCCCTTCTTAAAATTGGATTTGACCCCATGCTGGCACATTGTCAATCATTTGGATACTAGGCTTTTGATCAATAACGACCAGGTATTTAATTCTTACTATTTTTATTTTGCAATATTAAATAAACCACAAAGAGGATTAATGTTATAATACCTAATTCATAAATCAGTCTTATGAGATCTAGTTGATATCGTGGTGTATAGTTACTTATTGTAAGGTATTCATCTTGTAGTTGCCATAATGGAGCATATTTTTCTTGATCAATTTTTTGGTCTGGCCCCCATCTTAAGATTACTGGAACACGTAATACTCCAACTATAGATACTAAAATCAAATAGATAGAAAGTAATATTTTTTTAATATTCAAGGAGATAAATTCCCACCCTTCAATTATTTTATAATTAGGTATCTCAATTCCCTCCTTCTATTAGTATAAGACAATAATGTAATTATATTCTATTATTTTGGTATATACAGGAATATTTTTATGATATATACTAAACATTGTTATAAATAGGAAAAATATGGAGGTTGATAGAATGAAAATTAAAAAAGCATTATCTTCTGGTATTTTGTCTCTAGCACTTTGCTTGACAGTTAGTTCAGTTGCCTTTGCATCACCAGGAACGTCCACCGATGACCAAACAAAATCTCTAATGGCATCCACACCAGATCCCTATCCTCTTCGAGTGCCAATTCCTAGCTCAATTCAATCAAATTTGAAAGACACTGGCAGTACATATTCTATTACTGACGAAGCGCAATTAAAACAAATTGCAGAAGACGAGGGATTGGATGAAGTTCCACTAAGAATAGAATATGAATATATACCAAATACACCTGTTCCTTCCCTGTTTCCAATTACGGATTCCCTATCTCCACTAGCTGCTAGTGTTTATTGGGTTAAGACAAACGACTTGGGTCATGGCCATTATTCCTCAGCTACATTATTTAGAGATTACGTTATTGATGGACCTGATACTTTTAAGCAAACTGTGAGCCAAGAGGTTTCTGGTTCATATGATGGTAGTTTTGGAGCTAATATTTCTATTATAAGTGCAGCTGTTAAATTTACGATTGGCAGAAAAGATACATCGACTTGGGAGAGTAATACACCTGTTCCTGCTAAGCAAAGACTGCACGCTGAACTCTATACAACATATCATAAGGTATGGTACAGCGTTTATTATGGTATTCAAGGAAATCCAGCGTCTCCATGTTACGGAACTGGATATGCCATGGACCCATCTGGAGCGTTTATTAAAAAGACTTTTACCGCTATATAATATAGAAAACAAAAAAATCGCCCCTACGCATGATCTGTGAAGGGGCGATTTTTTTGTGCTATATAACAAAAAAGAAACATCAGCAGTACACATTCAATCTAAAGATTACAGTTTTAATATCACTATTATATCAACAAATAATTTTACTTCATTAATATGTCTATTGGATGGTCTTCTTCTATTTGTCTCCCAGCTTCTAATTGTCTTTACATCGGCACCAAAGTGCTCTCCAGCCTCTTCCAAGGTCAGACCTTTATAATATCTGGCCTTTTTGATTTGATCTCCCAATGTTTCTTCATTCATATCTTCATAGCAGCCCAAAAAATGGATAGGCTTTTTCAATACAATAGATATCTTTCGTAGACTGCTTAGGGATGGGGGATGGGTATTCCTTTCCATCATGCTAATGGCTTCAGGTGTTAATCCTGTTTTAGTAGCTAATTCCCTGATAGTTAAGTACTCTGATTTACGTGCATAACGAATACGATCACCAGGAGTCTTGTTGACTTTGGCTCCTGAGCCCAATATATTCAGTGATGTCTTCTTCATTACACTCATGCCTGAGGTGTTATCTGCACGGACAAGGATTCATCGACGCAGCAAGCAGAAAATGTGCAGGGAATGTGATGACAGCTTTGGCCCTGCTAATCGTTACAGATCGATCTTCTAAAGGTTGTCGTAATACTTCAAGTACGTTGCGTGAAAATTCTGGTAATTCATCTAGAAATAGAATACCGCGGTGAGCGAGACTAACTTCACCTGGCTTCGGAATGGTGCCACCTCCAATTAATCCACCTGGAGAAATCGTATGGTGTGGAGAGCGAAAGGAACGCCGATGGAGCAGTCCGGTATCCGTTTCCTTTAACTTACCGGCAGCACTGAATATTTTGGTTGTATCCAATGCTTCTTGTTCTGTTAAAGAAGGGAGTATAGTCGGTAAACGCTTGATGAGCATCGTCTTTCCTGTACCCGGAGGACCGATTAACAATATATTATGCATCCCAGCAGCAGCAATCGTTAGCGCGCGTTTAACATGTTGTTGGCCTAAGACGTCGGAGTAATCTTCATATTTGTTGAGACCGTTGTTAATATTGGCGGCGGAGTAAGATAGACTGGGGGTAACTTCTAGAAAACTTAACGAGGATAGAACCATAGGGTCGTCGCTTTCTTTTCTTGATCCTTTAGGTCTAGGTGCGCTCTGGTAAAGTAATTGCTGTAGATGCGTAAGGCTATATATATGTATCCCCGCGATAAGTGCCGCTTCTGCTGCATTCTCGTGGGGAAGAAGTACACCATGGAATCCTTCTCGCTTAGCTCGATCCACCATAGATAAGACACCTGTTACAGGTCTTAGACTTCCATCTAGGGCAAGCTCACCAATGATTAACAATTTGATCTCTGTTGGAAGAATAAGTTGATTACTCGTGACAAGAATCCCAAGGGCAATAGCAAGATCAAAGGCCGATCCTTCTTTTCGTAAATCTGCAGGAGCAAGGTTGATCGTAACTCTTTGCATGGGGAAACGAAACCCACAATTTTTAATGGCAGCTCGTACGCGTTCGACAGCTTCTCGGATGGCTGAATCGGGTAGGCCAATGATAGAAGTCTGTGGAAGACCATTGGACAAATCTACCTCTACTTCGATAATAACCCCGTCAATTCCATATAGACACGCACTATGCATTTTACCGTACATAACAAAAAACCTCTTTTCTGTTTATGACATAGATTAGGGCATCATGTCGCATTAGAAAAAAGGTGCTTCCATTTTTTCGGAAATGATAATATTAGACAAATTGTAGAACCATTGTATGATGTTGTCAAGTGAGTTATTTTATTTGTATTTTACACAATTTAAATTACGTAAATATAATGTGTTATGGGTATATTTATAACAATTAACATGAAACATTGGCATGAATATGCTAGAATTAATGAAGAAGAGGTAGGTGATATCAAGTTATGAAAGATGAATTAACAATGAATCATATCCCTGAACCCGATCCGCACTTGTTACTGGATAACCAGCTTTGTTTCACGATCTATGCATGCTCTAGGGAAATTACAAAATTGTACCAACCCACGCTAGAGAAATTGGGGGTAACCTATTCTCAGTATCTAGTACTGCTAGTGTTATGGGAACATAAGGAGCGTACGGTTAAAGAGTTGGGTGAAGCGCTCTATCTGGATTCGGGCACTTTAACACCCCTTCTGAAGAGAATGCAGGCTGCAGGACTTGTTCATCGTGTTCGATCCACAGAGGATGAGCGTAAAGTGAACATTACTTTGACAGATAAAGGTTGGAATCTGCAAGAGCAAGCGGTGCATATACCTGAAGCTATATTTCAACACGGGTGTGTCTCAGGAGATGAGTTCCAAAATCTACTCTCCCAATTCAAGAATTTACTAGATCGAGTTCATGAGTCTAATGTGCGGACAGGTCATAAATAATCGTACAAATAAGTAGAGGGTGAAGGCATTATATAGTAATGTCCATCATTCCTTTTTTACATATATTCCCAACCATTCGCAATTAGGAATGAAAACGATATCAAAAGAGTGTGTATTAAAGTGTAATAATTAAGGTAAGCGTTTTATAATCATGTTACAATAAGTTGGGTTTATATTTTTTTCCAATTAATTATTCGATGTCATTGTCTCGTCTTGTTGCAGTCATGTTGATAGGAGGATCTCGTAAATGAATATCCATGAATATCAAGGAAAGCAAGTATTAAAACAGTATGGAGTTGTCGTTCCTAACGGCAAGGTTGCTTATACGGTGGAAGAAGCTGTAGAAGCTGCGAAATCGCTGGGAAGTCCGGTGACGGTAGTGAAAGCGCAAATTCATGCAGGTGGACGAGGAAAAGCTGGCGGCGTTAAAGTGGCAAAAAGCTTGGATGAAGTTCGTACTTATGCAGAAGAGATTCTTGGTAAAGTACTAGTGACTCACCAGACAGGACCTGCAGGTAAAGAGGTCAAACGTCTTTTAATTGAAGAAGGCTGTGATATCCGCAAAGAGTATTACGTCGGAGTCGTTGTAGACCGTGCAACTGGACGTGTCGTAATGATGGCATCTGAAGAAGGTGGCACAGAGATTGAGGAAGTGGCAGCTGAGACACCTGAGAAAATCTTTAAAGAGATCGTGGATCCAGCGGTTGGTCTTCAATCATTTCAAGCTCGTAAGCTAGCATATGCTATCCATATTCCTAACGAACTTGTAAACAAAGCGGCTCAGTTTATGATGGCATTATATCGAGCTTTTGTTGATAAGGATTGTTCTATTGCAGAAATTAATCCATTAGTTATTACAGGAGACGGACAAGTTATAGCACTAGATGCCAAGCTTAACTTCGACTCTAATGCACTATTTCGTCATAAGGACATCCAAGAGCTTAGAGATCTAGATGAAGAGGATCTGAAAGAAATTGAAGCCTCTAAATACGATCTTAGCTATATTGCGTTAGATGGCAATATTGGATGTATGGTTAATGGTGCTGGACTTGCAATGGCAACGATGGACATTATTAAATATTATGGTGGAGATCCGGCGAACTTCCTGGATGTAGGGGGCGGCGCTACTACGGAGAAAGTAACGGAAGCTTTTAAAATTATTTTATCTGATGAGCAAGTCAAAGGAATATTTATCAATATCTTTGGTGGTATTATGCGTTGTGATGTTATTGCGAATGGTGTCGTTGAAGCCGCAAAACAACTCGGTTTAACACGTCCATTAGTCGTCCGTCTCGAAGGTACGAATGTAGATTTGGGTAAGAAAATTTTGGCTGAGTCGGGACTTAATATCGTTGCTGCGGATTCTATGGCTGATGGTGCACAGAAAATTGTCTCGCTCGTAAAATAATTACTTTTAAATCGATAGGGGATGTGAAGTAATCGTGAGCATTTTAGTCGATAAAAACACAAAAGTTATCACCCAAGGGATTACGGGTGCTACAGGTCTATTCCATACCAAAGGAGCTCTGGATTACGGAACTCAAATGGTGGGTGGGGTAACGCCAGGTAAAGGTGGCACGGAGGTTGAAATTACGTTAGAGAATGGGGAAAGCGTTAGCTTACCTGTATTTAACACTGTTGTAGAAGCTAAGGCTGTTACAGGTGCAACAGCAAGTGTAATTTATGTTCCGCCAGCTTTTGCTGCAGATTCCATCATGGAAGCGGTGGATGCGGAATTGGATCTAGTGATTTGTATTACTGAGGGTATACCTGTACTTGATATGATCAAAGTATCGCGGTATCTTGAAGGTAAGAAAACAACACTGATTGGACCGAACTGCCCGGGTGTTATTACGCCAGGGGAATGTAAAATTGGCATTATGCCAGGTTATATTCATATGAAGGGACACGTCGGTGTCGTTTCTCGAAGTGGAACGTTGACGTATGAAGCTGTTCATCAATTGACAACTCGCGGAATCGGTCAATCTTCAGCTATAGGTATCGGTGGAGACCCTGTTAAGGGATCAGAATTTATCGATATTCTAAACCTTTTCAACGAAGATCCGGAGACCTATGCCGTTATTATGATCGGTGAGATTGGCGGAACTGCTGAAGAAGAGGCAGCTGAATGGATTCGTGATCATATGACGAAGCCGGTCGTAGGATTTATCGGAGGTGTAACTGCTCCTCCTGGTAAGAGAATGGGACACGCAGGTGCCATTATTTCTGGAGGAAAAGGGACAGCGAAAGAGAAGATTGCCAAACTCGAAGAGTGTGGTATCAAAGTCGCTCCTACGCCATCGGAAATGGGATCTACATTAGTTAGCGTTCTAGAAGAACAAGGGATTTTGGAAAAGTGTACTGCACAATAATCTAATGATTTTTGTGTAATCAATAACAAGGTAAGCAACCTTTTTTCTCTTATATGAGGAAAAGGTTGCTTCTTTGCGTTTATTTAGTTCTATAGAACTATTTCGAGAATGGTATTCTCGACATTGAGGAGGGTATTATGAACTATATAGGTGAACGAGAAATACTTATTGCACTTCATGAATTAGACGGAATCGGGTCCAAAAGTATTGAGAGATTAATAAATAAGGGAGCATTGTCGGCTCATATGTTACATTTTAATGAACAAGATTGGGAGCAGGCAGGTTTGCCACGGGATAAGGTAGGATCGGTGATGAGGCAATTGTCATTGGATCGGATTGAGCAGAGAAGTCTAGAACTAATGAATAGAAAAATTAAAGTGATAACGATTCTGGACGAGGAATATCCTGCTCTTTTAAAAGAAGCTCATCAGCCTCCATGGGTTTTGTATTGTCTTGGAAATGTTGATTTGCTTCAATCGACCGCCATTTCAATGGTAGGTACTCGTATACCAACAGCTTATGGTAGGAAGGTCGGGGCTGTATTGGCGGAGGGATTGTGCAAAGCGGGAATGACGGTCATTAGTGGCTTGGCTAGAGGGATTGACAGTGTATGTCATGAAGCTTCATTAATATGCGGTGGAAATACAATCGCAGTGATGGCAACGGGGATGGATGTTATATACCCTGCGGAGAATCGTACATTATATGAACGAATAGCAGCTAAGGGACTTATTGTAACAGAATATGCTTTAGGGACACCGTCACACCCTGGACTCTTCCCACAGCGTAATCGGATTATCGCAGGGCTTAGTTTGGGTACATTAGTAGTAGAAGCAGATGCCCGAAGTGGTTCCTTAATTACTGCGGATTTAGCCATGGAGGCTGGGCGTGATGTGTATGCAGTTCCCGGGCCTATTACATCTCCTAAAAGTCGAGGGACACTTGAGCTTATTAAACAGGGGGCAAAGATGGTAACATGTACGCAAGATGTATTGGAAGAGTACGAGTCTCATTTGCTAGAAGTGGGCAATAACCAAGAGGATTTGAAGAAGCTCAGAATAGAAGAAAGGCTATGTTCACAAAAAGAGGATTTGACAACAGAGGAGATTCAACTATACCATATACTCGAGCAGGGACCATGCACACTGGATCAATTGTTGCTGAAAAGTCAATGGGATTTTGGACATTTGCATTCAGTTCTGTTATCTTTAATCATAAAAAAGCAAATTACCCAATTAGCTGGTGCTATATATAAGATCATATAATGTGGGTTTGACGGATTTTAATGGTTTATTGTAAGAGAGGAGATTATCTATGGCAGATTCACTCGTCATCGTAGAGTCGCCTTCAAAGGCGAAGACGATAGGCAAATATCTAGGTAGTAAGTATATTGTCAAAGCTTCAATGGGTCATATACGGGATTTACCGAAAAGCCAAATTGGCGTCGACGTTGAGAATGATTTCGATCCTAAGTATATTACAATTCGGGGTAAAGGTTCGATCTTGAAGGAATTAAAAAGTGCTAGTAAAAAAGTTAAGAATGTCTATCTAGCAGCTGACCCGGACCGCGAAGGAGAAGCAATTGCTTGGCATTTGGCAACGGCGCTTGAGCTTGATCAGACACAAAGCTGTAGAGTGGTCTTTAATGAAATTACGAAGCAGGCTGTGAAGGACGCTTTCAAAACACCACGTAAAATTAATATGGATCTAGTTAAAGCTCAGCAAGCACGAAGAATTCTAGATCGACTTGTGGGGTATAAAATTAGTCCTCTTTTATGGAAGAAAGTTAAAAAAGGACTTTCTGCGGGACGCGTACAATCAGTAGCGGTTAAAATCATCATGGACCGGGAAAATGATATTGATGATTTCGTTCCGGAAGAATATTGGAGTATTACAGCTCGGTTATCCAAGGGTGATTCTGAATTTGAAGCTAAATTCCATCGGATGAACGGAGAGAAGAAGGATCTTTCTCGCGAAGAGGATGTACAAGAAGTCTTGAAAGCAATTGAGGGAGCCTCTTATTCCGTTAGTGAAGTGAAAGAGAAAGAACGCCAAAGACATCCTTCGGCTCCTTTTACGACAAGTTCACTTCAGCAAGAGGCAGCTCGTAAACTCAATTTTCGTGCAGCAAAGACAATGTCCGTAGCTCAACAGTTGTATGAAGGTGTTGAGTTGGGAAAAGAAGGTACAGTTGGTCTTATTACTTATATGCGTACAGACTCGACGAGAGTAGCGGTATCTGCACAAGAAGAGATCAAAGCGTTTATTGAGACGAAATACGGTGAAGCTTTTGCACCAGAGACGCCACGTCAGTACACTAAGAAAGCAGCAAATGCTCAAGAGGCCCATGAGGCGATTAGACCTACATCAGTCCTTCGGGAACCTGATACGGTAAAAGCATTTATGAGTCGTGATCAATTTCGCCTTTATAAATTAATCTGGGAACGTCTTGTAGCTAGTCAAATGTCGTCTGCGGTGCTGGATACGCTTTCGGTAGATATTACCGCTGCATCTGTAACGTTTCGTGCTGTTGGTTCCAAGGTTCGTTTTCCTGGTTTCATGAAGGTGTATGTTGAGGGAAATGACGACGGTGGGACAACGGATGATGATAAATTTCTCCCAGCGCTTCAATCAGGTGATACTTTGAGCAAACAAGAGGTTGAACCGAAGCAGCACTTTACGCAGCCACCACCACGATATACAGAGGCAAGACTGGTGAAGACTCTAGAAGAACTAGGCATAGGTCGTCCCAGTACGTATGCTCCAACGCTTGAGACAATTCAAAAGCGTGGTTATATTGCAATGGAAGAAAAGAAATTTATGCCAACGGAATTAGGCGAGCTCGTTATTGAACAGATGGAACAGTTCTTTCCAGAAATTCTGAATGTTGAATTTACTGCACATATGGAAGAAGACCTTGACCACGTGGGTGAAGGATCAGAAGACTGGGTAAAGGTGCTTGCTGAATTCTATGAAACTTTCAAGAAGCGACTGGAAGTTGCTGAAGAAGAAATGAAGGAAATAGAAATTGAAGATGAAGTTTCTGATGAAATTTGTGAAAAGTGCGGGAAGCATTTAGTATATAAATTGGGTAGATTCGGTAAGTTTTTGGCATGCTCAGGATTTCCAGATTGCCGTAACACGAAACCTATCATCAAAGATATTGGCGTAACTTGTCCAGCATGTAAAGAAGGCCATGTGGTTGAGCGTCGTAGTAAGAAAGGCAGAATTTTCTTTGGGTGTAATCGTTATCCTGAATGTGAATTTGTTTCATGGGATCGCCCATCGCTCAAACCATGTCCTAAATGTGATTCTTTAATGGTTGAGAAGCGTAACAAACAGGGAGTTAAATTACAATGTACATCGTGTGATCATGTAGAGATGGTTGAAGATAACGACACCGACGATAGTGCAGAATAGTCATTGCAGGAGGTAATGAAGTTGAATGAACCACAAAAAGTAACCGTTATTGGTGCGGGACTTGCTGGCAGCGAAGCCGCTTGGCAAATAGCAAGTCGGGGAGTTCCTGTGAAATTATATGAAATGCGCCCTGTCGTCAAGACACCCGCTCATCATACAGATCAGTTTGCTGAATTAGTATGCAGCAATTCACTACGTGCTAATGGATTAACCAACGCAGTAGGTGTATTAAAAGAAGAAATGCGGATGCTGGATTCACTCGTTCTTGGAGCAGCTGATCGACATGCTGTTCCAGCCGGGGGAGCATTAGCGGTCGATCGTGATGGATTCTCTGGAGAAATTACAAACACTCTACATAACCATCCATTGATTGAAGTCATTAATGAAGAAATCACACATATTCCTAATGATGAGATTGTTGTTATTGCAACAGGCCCACTCACATCTCCCTCCTTATCAGCAGATATTCGTGAGAAGATGGGCCAAGAGTACTTCTATTTCTATGATGCAGCAGCTCCAATTGTTGAAAAAGACTCTATTGATATGACTAAAGTATATTTGGCTTCTCGTTATGATAAAGGAGAGGCTGCATATTTGAATTGTCCTATGAATGAAGAGGAATTTGATGTCTTTTATGAGGCGCTTATTGCTGCAGAGGTCGCTCAACTTAAGGATTTTGAAAAAGAAATATATTTTGAAGGCTGTATGCCGATTGAAGTCATGATGAAGCGTGGTAAGCAGACAGCACTTTTTGGGCCCATGAAGCCCGTTGGGTTAGTTAATCCACATACAGGAACACTTCCCTTTGCAGTTGTGCAATTGCGTCAAGATAATGCTGCGGGGACATTATATAATCTTGTAGGGTTCCAGACTCATCTTAAGTGGGGTGAGCAAAAACGTGTATTTGGATTAATTCCGGGACTTGAGAACGCTGAATTCGTTCGTTACGGAGTTATGCACCGCAATACATTTATTAATTCACCCAAACTTCTTGAGCCTACCTATCAGCTTAAAAACAATGAAAGGCTCTTTTTTGCAGGGCAGATGACAGGGGTAGAAGGGTATGTGGAATCAGCAGCATCAGGTCTTATAGCGGGTATTAATGCTGCAAAATTAGCTCGTAATGAAGAGTGTATAGTTTTCCCTCACTTAAGTACGATTGGGAGTATGGCTAAATACATTACTACGGCGGATTCTGATAATTTCCAACCGATGAATGCTAACTTCGGACTTCTACCTAATCTCGAGAAAAGAATGCGTAATAAGAAGGAAAAGAATGAGCTTCTTGCGGCGAGAGCCTTAGAGAGTATCACGTCCTTTATTGGGGAGGCTGGCTTGGCCAAGCTCGATTAAAGAACAACAAAGGAGGTCATAGAGATGGATTTAACATTTCATGCAACAACGATCTGTGCAGTACGACATCAAGGCAAATCAGCAATTGCAGGTGACGGACAGGTTACCTTTGGGAACAGTGTTATAATGAAGACTACAGCTAAGAAAGTAAGACGACTGTACCGTGGGCAAGTGATCGCTGGATTTGCAGGCTCTGTTGCAGATGCGATTACTTTGTTTGAGAAATTTGAAGGTAAACTAGAAGAACACCATGGTAACTTACAGCGTGCAGCTGTTGAATTAGCCAAAGACTGGCGTCAAGATCGTATCCTCCGTAAATTAGAAGCACTCATGATCGTCATGGATAAAGAGGGGATGCTTCTTATTTCAGGTGGTGGTGAAATTATTGAACCTGATGATGATGTGATTGCTATCGGATCGGGCGGGAACTTTGCCTTAGCGGCAGGGCGTGCATTAAAACGTCATAGTCATGATCTTGAAGCGAAGGACATTGCGAGAGAAGCTCTTCAGATTGCATCTGAAATTTGTGTGTACACGAATAATAATATTATCGTTGAAGAGCTATAAGGTAGAGTAATCTAAGCTTAGAGGGGTGGAGGAATACATGATGGATAATCAATCGTTGACGCCCAGACAGATCGTAAGTGAACTAGATAAATATATTGTTGGACAGAAACAAGCTAAGAAGTCGGTGGCTGTAGCTCTTCGTAATCGTTATCGACGTAATCTGCTTCCTGAGGATTCGCGGGATGAGATTGTGCCTAAGAACATTCTGATGATCGGTCCTACGGGGGTAGGGAAGACTGAAATTGCAAGACGTCTCGCCAAGTTGGTCAATGCGCCATTTATCAAAGTTGAAGCAACCAAATTTACTGAGGTTGGATATGTGGGACGCGATGTTGAATCGATGGTAAGAGATTTGGTAGAGACAGCGATTCGGATGGTCAAGATGGAGCGCAGTGAAAAGGTACAGGAGCGCGCTGTGGAGATGGCGAATGATCGAATCGTACAAATACTGGTACCTTCTTTCGCAGGCTCTAAAACGCAGAAGAATCCATTTGAGATGCTCTTTGGAGGTAACAATAATGAACAGAACCCTCCTGAAGAGAAAGAACCTGATACTGGGGTGAAAGAGCGTCGTAGACAAGTGAAGTTTAATCTTTTGTCTGGTAAATTAGAAGATGATATCATTGAAATAGATGTCGAAGATACTCATTCCTCCATGATGGATATGTTCTCAAGTCAAGGGAATGAGCAAATGGGCATGAACATGCAAGAAATGTTCGGTAATCTTTTGCCTCGTAAGACGAAAAAGCGTAAATTAAGTATCAAAGAAGCTCGTGAGGTTCTCATTCAAGAGGAAGCTACGAAGTTGATTGATATGGACGATGTGATTACGGAATCTATTCATAGAGCAGAACAATCTGGGATTATATTTATTGATGAACTTGATAAAGTAGCGAGCCAGGGTAAAGGTACGGGTCCGGATGTCTCACGAGAAGGTGTTCAGCGTGACATTCTTCCGATTGTAGAAGGATCTACGGTCATGACGAAGTATGGGCCTGTGAAGACAGACTATGTACTATTTATAGCGGCAGGTGCCTTTCATATTGCCAAACCATCGGATTTAATTCCTGAACTTCAAGGAAGATTTCCTATTCGTGTGGAGCTAAACAGTCTAACTCTGGAAGATTTTGTGTCTATATTAACTGAGCCGCAGAATGCTTTGACGAAACAATATGTTAATCTGCTTAGGACGGAAGATATTGAACTTGAATTCGAACCAGAAGCTATTCGTGTGATCGCACAAATGGCTGCGACAGTGAATCAGAATACGGAGAATATTGGTGCACGTAGACTTCATACGATCCTTGAGAAATTATTAGAGGATTTGTCTTTTGAAGCACCGGAATTGACATTAGAACGTATGACTATTACCCCAGAATACGTAAAAGAGAAATTAGCGGATATTGCACAGGATCGAGACCTGAGTCAGTATATTTTATAACTAAAAATGGGATTTTCAAGAATGTTTTAACACTAATTAACAATAAATTCTAGAATTTTGATATTAAGAATATGAAAAATCCGGCTAATTTCCTAGAAAGACCTATTTAAATATGATTTTGAGAAAATTTAATTAAAAATGAGAAAAAAGCCCTCTTTTTACACAAAAGATAGGGCTTTTTTCTCATTGTAAAAAATCCCAATCAGTAAGAAACTTAGGTTACGACAAAATTGTAAAAATTTCTACTCTAGTCCTATATAAACTTCGCTTATAATTACATATTTTGTCGAAACAAAAGAGGAATTACGTTTTGAATGTGGTAATATTAGGTTTATGGTATTTCACAAGAATAATATTTTATAAGATGTTTGAATGATTTTTGGAAAGAGGGTGAACAGAATTGAATTTGTTGAATGGAACAAGTTTCCAAAAATTAGAAGGTGCCATTCAAGCGGCAAATAAAAGACAACAGGTCATTTCTAATAACATTGCTAATGTAGATACACCTTATTTTAAACGTTCAGAAGTGTCCTTTGAGAGTCTGCTTCAGCAAACAATGGATGGTGGTATGCCAGCACTCAAAGGAAATAGGACCGACGAACGCCATTTTGTTATTGGGCCAACGTCATCGGTCCCTTTGCCAGTTGTAAGTGAGGATACATCTACGGCTATGAATAATAATTTAAATAACGTAGATATTGAGCATGAAATGTCCCTCTTGGCTGATAATCAGCTTCGTTATAATGCCTACATTACACAAGTGAATGAAAAAATTAAAATGATGCGCACAGCTGTTGAGGGGAGATAAGATAAATGACTTTGAGCAGTAGTTTTGGAATTAGTGCTTCAGCGCTAACTGCGCAACGTGTTCGGATGGATGTCGTATCATCCAATATTGCAAATGCCCAGACGACTAGAGCAAGTGTCGTAGATGGGAAAGCGGTACCTTATCGTCGAAAGATGGTTGTTCTTACGCCTAATCAAACTGATTTCTCAAGTATGCTACAGTCACAAATGAATGGTAAAGAAACAGTAGGTAATGGTGTTAGAGTTAAGTCGATTGAGGAAGATAGCGCACCCTTAAAACCAGTATTTAATCCAACACATCCTGATGCTGATGCTGACGGTTATGTATTAATGCCTAACGTTGACATTACTAAAGAGATGGTGGATATGATTTCTGCATCACGATCATACGAAGCGAATGTGACGGCACTAAATGCATCTAAGTCTATGATTATGAAAGCTTTAGAAATTGGTCGCTAGTAATGAGTTCCTGTAAACGATAAATCCTAGACATAGAGGAGGGAATTTAATGATACAAAACACGATGTTCAACACCCAAGTGATTAAACCATTACAGCTTGATACTAAAACGGCTCAGGTATCTTCGTCACCTTCAGAATCATTACAGAATTTCGGTGATTACTTGAAGGATGCGATTAATCAAGTGTCAGAACAAGAAAAAAGTGCTAGTAATATGACTGAAAAGTTGATGCTAGGTGAAGTCAATGTTGATCAAGCTATGATCACCGCTGAACAGGCTTTGCTAAGTTTACAGTTTACGACACAGGTTCGAAACAAGGCGATTGAAGCCTATCAAGAAATTATGCGAACACAAATATAATTGTAACTAGCTGAGATTTGGGTGGGGTGACATTGTGAATGAAAGAATGAGCCAATATAGGGATAAGATTGTCCAATATTGGGGTAAATTTAGTAGAATTCAAAAGACATTATTTATATCAACAATAGCTTTAATTATAGTGACAGCAGTTATTCTAACGATGGTGTTCTCTAAGACAGAGTATGAGGTTGCATTTACGGATCTGAACTCTACAGATGCAGCAGGGATTATGGCTTCACTAGATGGAAGTGGTACTCCTTACAAGTTGAGTTCGGATGGAAAAAGCATCTCAGTACCTAGCACTGAATCATCTCGTGTTAAGGTAGATATTGGTTCAAAAGGTATCGTAGAAAATGGTTCTATTGGTTATAAGATTTTTGAAGAAAGTTCTTCGGCCATTGGTATGACAGATAGTGAATTCAATGTGAAGTACAACAACGCATTGAATGGTGAAGTTGAGCAATTATTGAAACGTATGAATGGCATACAAGATGCAAAGGTCCTGATTAATCTGCCGGAAGAAAGTGTTTTCGCTAGTACGGACGAACAAAATAAAGCATCAACATCTGTTGTTTTGAAATTCAAACCTACGTATAGCCCTAGTCAAGAAGCAATAGATGGTTATTATAATCTCGTAAAAACAGCGATTCCTAATCTACCCATAGAGAATATTACAATTTCAGATGATGAAACTGAACTGCTCTCAACAACTAAGGGTGGACAAGGTGGATTGACAACTGCAGTAGAAGCGAACTTTGCTCTTCAGAAGAGATTCGAGAATGATGTTCGTGTGAATGTAAAGAAATTTCTATCCAAGTTCATGGGGCCGGACAAAGTAGATGTACTAGTCGTCTCCAAGCTTAACTTCGATAAAGTACAAAGTAATGAGAAACTGGTCACTCCAGTCGATGTTGAGAACATGAAGGGAATCGAGATCAGTGTTCAAGAAATATCGAAGAACTACACGGGAACAGGCAGTCCTGATAGCGGTGTGGCTGGCACAGGAGATCAGGAGGTTCCAACATATCCAAGTACTTCAAGTACGGGGACCACAAGTTCTGAAGAATTATCCAAAACGGTAAACTCTGAAGTGAACAGAATCACTAGAGATATTATATCTAGTCCTTACACTGTTAAAGATTTAACCATTAATGTGGCAGTTGAACCACCTACGGGTCAAACAACTTTGGACCAAGCAACCCAAGATGCTATTGAGAACATTTTAGTGAATATTGTTAGAGCATCCATTGCCGATTCGGGTGTTACATATACAGACGATGATTTAGCTAAAAAAGTTTCGGTCTTCTCACAAACTTTTGGTGGCAATGTTGCAGAAACGACTGGAGTAAGGCTCTCACCAGCTGTACTGTGGGGGATTGGTATTGGTGCTATAGCACTCTTAGCGCTTGGTGGATACCTAATTTATCGACGTCGTAAAAATAAAGAAGAGCTCGAAGAAGATGTCCCTCTTCAAGTTCCTACAGAATTCCCTTCCATTACTATGGAAAGTATGACCAACGAAAGTCAAGTGCGTAAACAGCTCGAAACATTGGCGAAAAAGAAACCGGATGAATTCGTCAACTTGCTGCGGACATGGCTGGCTGATGAATAGAGGTGGGTTTATTGGCAAAATCAACTAATCAGGGGTTGAGCGGTCGTCAGAAGGCTGCCTTACTGCTCATCACCTTGGGACCAGAAGTATCTGCTCAAATTTTTAAACATTTACGTGATGAGGAAATTGAACAATTAACACTCGAAATTGCTAACGTACGTCAAGTGGATATTGAAGAAAAGGAAATGATTCTTGCAGAGTTTCATCAAATTTGTCTCGCTCAAGAATATATCTCTCAAGGTGGTATCAATTACGCTAAAGAGATTCTCGAGAAAGCTCTGGGTCCTCAAAAAGCGCTTGAAGTCATTAATCGCTTAACGGCAAATCTTCAAGTTAGACCCTTTGACTTTGCTCGTAAAGCAGATCCTAATCAGATTTTAAACTTTATTCAGAACGAAAATTCGCAGACGATTGCGTTGGTGTTATCTTATCTACAATTCGATCAATCTTCTGCTATTCTTTCTTCGTTACCTCAGGAAAAACAGGCTGATGTTGCACGTAGAATTGCTGTTATGGACAGTACATCACCTGAAGTCCTGTACCAAGTTGAACGAGTATTGGAACAAAAGTTATCGTCAACGGTAACGCAAGATTTCACCAATGCAGGCGGGATTGAATCCATTGTTCAAATACTAAATGGTGTAGACCGAGGTACTGAACGGACCATTCTCGATGCTCTGGAAATTCAAGATCCTGAATTGGCAGAAGAAATTAAGAAACGTATGTTTGTATTTGAAGATATTGTTAATGTGGATGATCGTTCCATACAACGAATTATTCGTGATATTGAGAACGCAGATCTACAGCTTGCGCTTAAAGTGGCTAGCGAAGAAGTCCGTGATGTCGTATTCCGGAATATGTCGAAACGTATGTCAGAATCGTTCAAGGAAGAAATGGAGTATATGGGTCCTGTGAGGCTGCGTGATGTTGAGGAAGCTCAGACACGTATTGTAGGCACGATTCGTAGACTGGAAGAAGCCGGTGAGATCATTATTGCTCGCGGTGGGGGAGATGATATTATTGTCTAATTTGATCAAGAATTCCCAATATGTGCCTATAGAAGTGCTAAAGGAATTAGATCTAGCCAGACAGTATATTACGTCAGAAGCTGAGCCTCAAGAAGAAATAGAAGAGGAAGTCGAGCCGACAGTTATACAGGTAGATGTTGAGACAGAACGATTGAAGCGAGAGATGCTTCAAGATGCACAGGAATTTGCAGAACGACAAATTCGTGAGTCATCAGATGAAGCGGAACGAGTATTATCTGCAGCTAAAGAAACCATTGAACAATGGTGGGTAGAGCGCAGAGAACAAGACGAGCATCTAATTGAAGCTCTTAAGTCAGAGGGGTTCGAGCAGGGCTATAACGAAGGCCGAGTTAAGGCTGAGGAAGAGCTTCGTTTAAAAGTGGAAGTAATGATGGACGAGGCTCAGAGTGTGCTTGAAGAGGCTTATCAGACCAAGAATCAAATCATTCAAGAAGCTGAACCTTTTTTGGTAGAGCTAAGTACATCCATCGCTGAGAAAGTGATTGATAAACAATTGACGCTCGAATCTGATTATATGATTGATCTAATCAGGAGAAGTTTATCACGCAAGAGGGAGCAAGGCGTCATTACGTTATGTGTGTCACCTTCTCACTATTCTTTTGTAGAAGCAGCGAGAGAAGAACTCAGTCTGGCTGTTGATTCTCAGGCTGAACTTAAAATTATACCTGATGCTACAGTGAAGGATCGCGGATGCGTTATCAGATCTTCCTTTGGTAGTGTAGATGCTCGAATTGATACTCAGCTTACTGAAATTAAAAAAGAACTTGTCCGTATAGCACTTGATAATGAGGAGCGAGGTAATCAGGATGAAGGTGCTTGATAGCCAGCGATATATTGATCATTTAGGTCCGCTTGATCCTGTGCGAGTAAATGGAAAAGTGACACAGGTCATTGGTCTAATGGTAGAGTCGGAAGGCCCTGATGCCAACATTGGTGATGTATGTTTAATCTATCCAAGTAAAAGCTCAAAGCCACTTCAAGCAGAGGTAGTAGGTTTTCGTGATAATAAAGTACTCTTGATGCCACTGGGCGAACTGCAGTCAATAGGTCCTGGTTGCGATGTCGTAGGGACAGGCAAGCCGCTTAGTATCCAAGTGGGCTCAGAGCTCTTGGGAAAAGTACTAGATGGTTTAGGTCAGCCTTTGGATGGGTCGATGATCCCAACTCGAATGGCGTTCAGCTCTACCTTCAGAGCGCCCTCTAACCCTCTTAATCGCCCGAGGGTACTTGAACCTATAAGCATAGGTGTGAGGGCTATAGATGGCTTGTTAAGCATTGGTAAGGGGCAACGGGTAGGGATTTTTGCGGGGTCTGGTGTAGGTAAAAGTACTTTGATGGGTATGATTGCTAGAAACACATCAGCCGATGTCAATGTCATAGCGCTTATCGGTGAGCGTGGGCGCGAAGTATTAGATTTCATTGAACGTGATCTAGGTCCAGAAGGTTTGAAGCGTTCAGTAGTTATCGTTGCTACTTCGGATCAACCAGCCTTAATTCGCATCAAGGGTGCGCTTATAGCAACAACTATAGCGGAGTATTTCCGTGATCGGGGTATGAATGTCATGTTGATGATGGATTCGGTCACTCGTTATGCGATGGCACAGCGTGAGGTTGGACTTGCAGTTGGTGAACCACCAGCGATGAGAGGTTATACACCGTCTGTTTTTGCCAATCTGCCGAAGTTGCTAGAGAGAGCTGGGACGGGACCTACAGGGTCTATTACAGCCTTCTATACAGTCCTGGTAGATGGCGATGATATGAATGAACCTATTGCAGATGCCGTACGCGGTATATTAGATGGACATATCGTGTTGAATCGAAATATCGCAAATAAGGGGCATTTTCCTGCAATCGATATTTTGGCGAGTATTTCCCGGGTGATGAAGGACATTTCGACAGATGAGCAAAATGCAGCTGCTGAGAACTTTAAAAGATTGCTCGCAGTCTATAAAGAATCTGAGGATTTAATTAATATTGGTGCATATCAGAGGGGCTCAAATGCAGGGATTGATGAGTCTATGGATTTCATAGAGAGTATTTGGGACTTTAGTAAGCAAAAAGTAGATGAGAAGGTCACACTGGCAGAAGTACAAGAGCGTTTGATTTCCGAATTTTCGAGGAGATGACCGTTGAAGAATGAGATTTCATTATGCGTTTCAGAATATTGTGGATTTGAAAAGCAATGAGAAAAGTCAAGCAGAGTGGATGCTGTCAACTGCGATCGGTAAACTTCAGGATGAAGAAAGAACGTTGCATGAATTTCAAACTAATCGTAAGCAAATGACAGACCAACTTCAATCGGATGTTGAGAATGCGGCCTCTGTTGCTGAAATTAGAGTGATTCAAACTTACGTTGAACATTTAGATCAATGTATTAAGAGAAAACAATCTGATGTTCATAGAGCAAACGTTGTTGTCATTAAAAGTAAAGATCATTTAACGAACAAGATGTTGGATGAAAAGGTATGGATGAAATCACGTGATAAGGAAAAGGATAAATTTCAGCATGAAATGCTCCTCAAGGAACAAAACGAACTGGATGAAATAGCGACTGTAAGATTTGCTATGAACAGCCGATAGAAACATCATCGGAGGGTGCACTAAATGTTTTGCCCCTTAGGGAGGAATAAGAGTGGCTCAAAATGATTTTGAAGTAGAGAATGAAACATCAGGAGGATTCGAACGGTTCTTGTTATTTATGATTCCTATTGTTTTTACTATTGTTCTTCTTGGTGTTCTACTAGCTCTATTTAATACAAATATACGAAATACTTTTCTTGAACTTGCTAACAAGGTTCCTATTGTTGAGAAGTGGGTTCCAGATCCGAGTCTTGATCCGGAGAAGAGCAAATTAGATAAAACGAAGGATCAGCTCAAAAGTACCGAAGCTACTAATGAAGAGCTTAAAAATAAGCTTAGTGAGCAAGAAGCTGCATTAGTTAAGGCTACTGAGGGCAAGGTTGAGCAAGAGAACAAGGTCCAAGAGCTTCAAACGCAAATAGATACAATGAAGCAGGAGATAGCTGATAAAGCAACAGTGGCTGCAGCGGGTGGAGAAACTGAAATTAGTAGCTATCAGCAGCAAATCAATGATCTTGCTAAAATGTATGCTGATATGAATCCTAGAAAATCAGCACCTATTATTCAGAATCTCACGCAAGAGGAAATTGTACTATTGTTTGAAGCCATGAAGACACCCAACAGAGTGGCAATCTTGGAGAAAATGGATCCGAAAGTGGCTGCCGAAGTGACAACTTTGATGAAAGAAGCTAAATCTTCGACGGATCTACAGGTAGCCGCGCTACAGTCTAGGTTAAAGAAAAATCAGACAGCAGCAACTTCAACTCCAGCATCAACAAAACTAAATGAGACCCAGCTAAGTCAAACTTTTGCTACGATGACACCAAAGAGTGCTGCGGATCTCTTATTTCAAACATACAAGATCAGTCCTGATAAAGTATTAACCATATTGAATTCAGTGGACAATGTAACCCGATCAGCGATCCTTGGGAAAATGTCTACTGATGATTCGGCAACAACAGCAAAAATTCTGAACAAGCTTATGAGTTCTAAGTAGAGTTATTTTATCTTGTATTTCAAGATACTCGGGAGGAGGTGAAAATACGATGACGTTAATATCTCAAAGTATGAACATGAATACTTCTGCAACAAGTAAAGGTGGAACAGCTAGCTCGAAGGCGGCGGGTGACAGTGCTGTTACAGCTGGTGGATTATCACTTGATTTCAATCAGGCATTGTCACAGCTAATGCAAGGTGAAGTAGCGGATCTTCAAGCTTCCACTTCAGGAACTGCCACATTGCTAGAAGGATTGTTACAAAACGTGTTGGTCGGTAGTGCTGAGGAAGAGGAAGTAACTACGTCACTCACTCAAATGCTAGAAGGCCTTCTTAGTGAAACGGAAAAACTAGATGATGTAATAGAAGAAAATCCGTCACTGATGTTAGTATTGCAAGCTTGGTTACAACAGGTTAATACAGCAATAAATGAGAATGGTAGTGCTACTCAGGAAGCTGATCAAGGAGAGGGAACTTCCCTGCCACTGTTAGCAGAACATCCTTCTACGATCAGATTTGCTATCCAGGATGCTCTAGCGCAGTTAGTAACGAAGCTGCAAAGTCCAGAAACATCGGTTAATGGAATTACTGAGGCAGTAAAATTATTAAGTTCTTTTCAAAGTCTAGTACAGGAAGTTTCAGTGGCAGAGGCACAACAATCCAAAGCTTCGCTATCCAATAACGTACAATTAAGTAGTTCGATAGACCTAACGAATAAGAATACAAACCATTTAACAACAGATTCAATAGTGAATGTGAAGGTAGCAACACCACTTGCCACTCCATTGAATCAACTTAGATCAGGACTTGAACAATCAACTCTTCAAGCTACGGTTATAAACGCTTTAGTAACAGATGAAGCCAATGAAACTGTAACCAATGAAGAATCTAATCTGCCAGGACAAAGTACCGTTACAGCTGGACAGCTTGTTATGAGAGATGGATTAAAGACCCCATTAGTGGTAGCGGCAGCTCCTGTACCTGTAGAACAATTTGCTAGTGAAATTTCAAAATTTATCATTAATAAGTTGGATATTGTAAAGACCAATGCAATGACAGAAGCTAGAATCTCTCTCTATCCAGAGCACTTAGGCCAAGTTGATATCAAAATTACGATGTTAAACGGGCAAATGGTTGCTAGTTTTATGACAGAACATGCAGGAGCTAAGGAATTGCTCGAGCAGCAAATGTCACAACTGCGATCCGCTCTACAATCACAAGGGCTAAATGTTGAAAAGTTGGAAGTTACACAGAACCAATCTCTTCAATCTCAAATGTATCATGACGGTCGCCAACCCAATTCAGGACAGCAGCAATCGAATCGCAGATCGAAAGAGCGTGAGGGCCAGACTGATGATTCCTTAGTAGTTGCAGAACTCACTGAAGAAATAAATGAGTGGTTGAGTAGACAAGAAGGATCAGGTGAGGGTAGTACATTTACAGCTAAAGCATAGAGATGGAGGTGAAAAGATGGCTTCAGATATTATATCGACAAAAAATATGTGGCCCAACTACTCAGCTGCTAATGTAGCAACTGCAAGTAAGAAGGATACACAAACGATGGGTAAGGATCAGTTCTTGAAAATCATGATCACGCAATTACAGAATCAAGACCCTACTCAGCCCCTGCAAGACAAAGAATTCATTGCTCAGATGGCTCAATTTACATCTGTTGAACAACTGATGAATATATCGACTCAACTATCTGCTTCAAACCAATCTCTAGGTAGTGTATCAGGTTTAATCGGTTCTAAAGTCAGCTGGGTTGAGGATGCCAACCAAAGTACCGGAACTAACTCACAAATTAAGAGTGGAATTGTGACCTCCATTATTATTCGCGATGGTATTCAATATGCTGCTGTAGGAGATCTAGCTATTCCTGTTTCTAAGATTATTGAAATAGGTAGCCCCGATGAGAATAACACAATACCAAGTAATCCTGATTCAGATAGTGCTGTTAATCTTGCGAATACTACAACTCAGAATGATAGTACTTCTTCTGAACTTGAAACTGATCAAGAACCAGAGGCAAATGAGGTAGCAATATGAGTGATCGGATGACCATTGGTCAACTTTATCCCTCCAAAATATATCCAGTTTCTAAATCTTCTAGTCAGAGAGTATCTCAAGGCGAACAGAAAAGTGGCTCCTTTGAGCAACTATTACAGGATAACATGCTTAAATTTAGTAACCATGCTATGAAAAGACTTGAGCAGCGGGGAATTGAGATTAAGCAAGAACAAATGGCAAGCATATCCAACGCAGTTAATCAAGCAGCAGCTAAAGGAAGTAAGGAATCATTAATTTTGTTTAAGGATATGGCTCTAATTGTAAACGTTCCTAATCGGACTGTTGTAACTGCTATGGATGGAAACTCTATGAAAGATAACGTGTTTACTCAGATTGATAGTGCTGTCATTATTTCATAACTGGCTGGCCCGAATAGGAGAGCCAGTGGACTTGCGGATCGATTGATGCAGTCCATGTACTTAACAAGGAGGAATAATATAAATGTTAAGATCTATGTATTCAGGCGTTTCAGGTATGCGCGGGTTTCAAACTAAGCTTGATGTAATTGGTAATAATATCGCGAACGTTAATACGACTGGATTTAAATCAAGTCGTGTTATGTTTAAAGACATCATGAGTCAGACTACGGCGGGTGTGACTGCACCCATAGAAGGTGAAGCAGGGGGGATGAACGCTAAACAAATCGGTCTGGGTGTAACCATAGGCTCGATCGATACGATACATTTAGCGGGAAGTGCAATGACGACCAATGTCCCTACGGATTTGCGGATTGATGGGGATGGATTCTTCTTGGTGAAGTTATCTGAAGATCAAGAGGTTCCTTTCTTAACGCGTGCAGGTAACTTCAAAATAGACGGTAATCGAAATCTGGTTACTGCCGATGGAATGTTTGTTACGGATCTTGACGGTGGATTTATTACTATTGATGAAGAAGTCACAGCATTTACTATTGGTGCTGACGGTATCATCAATCAGAAGATGGCGGATGGAACGACAGAGCCGGGGGCTCAGATTGGGATTGGCATAGTGGTAAACCCTGAGGGTCTTGAGAAAATAGGAGGGAATCTGTATCGAATGACTCTGAATGCTAATCCAGAGGGTGAACTTGAGGCAGTAGCTGCTAATAACGCTGAAGCAGGATCAGGAGCTATCGTTGCAGGTCAGCTCGAAATGTCTAACGTAGAATTAACAGGTGAATTTACAGAAATGATCGTTGCACAACGCGGTTTCCAAGCAAATTCACGTATTATAACTACATCAGATGAAATCCTCCAAGAAGTTGTCAACCTGAAACGTTAATGAGGTGATGGGAGGAGGGATCTCTCCTCCCGAATATTCATAGGAGGAGGCTTACTATGATTTCAGTTACTAGATTAAATGGTACTCAAATGTGGTTAAATGCTCTACTTATTGAGACCGTAGAGGAAACACCTGACACGTACATCACATTAGTGACAGGTAAAAGATTAATTGTTCTTGAGAAGGCTGTCGATATCATCTTGTTAGTGAAACAATACAACCTAGAAATTGGCGTTAATAATGCTACTATTAAAGTGCAACAAACGGAGGAAACCTCATGAAGAAGATGCTGCCCTGGCTAATCACGATTTTGCTAGCCATAACGCTTATTGTAGTAGCTGCATTCTTGTTACTGCCGGGTGTGTTCGGTAATGATAAGAATAATGTCCCAGCTGCTGTTCAATCAGTAGATACAAGACATATGTCAGCTGATGAAATTGTAGAAGTAACATCGGAGATTACCGATATTAAGACTAATCTAGTTGATCTTGAGTATATCGTATTGATGAATTTTGCGTTCCAATTGGATACAGCGAAGTCAAAAGAAGAGTTTGACAAGATTAAAGAAATTAAAATCAAGCCAATTATCCTCAAAACACTTGCTGATACAAAGCCAGAGGATCTTAAAGGGGCTAATGGTAAAGATCAATTTAGCGCAAAATTGATCAATTTGATCAATAAAACTTTGACCACAGGAAAATTGACTCAAATTGATATCACCAACTTTATTCTAACCACACTATAATTAACTGACTGCAATCATGTAAGGGGGTGAGATGATTGGTTGATGTATTATCACAGAATGAGATTGACGCCCTGCTCGCTGCACTTTCTTCAGGGGAAATGGATGCGGAAGAGCTTAAAAAGGAAGAAACTCAGAAGAAAGTTCGCTCGTATGATTTTAAGAGAGCTGTACGCTTTTCCAAAGATCATATTCGTAGCTTAACTCGAATCCATGAAAATTTCGCCCGGTACCTAACAACTTACTTTTCAGCGCAACTTAGAACGTTTGTTCAAATAAGTGTTGTGCAGGTTGAACAATTACCCTACGATGAGTTCATTCGCTCTATCCCTAAGATGACAATCCTTAATATCTTTGAGGCTGAGCCATTAAAAGGTAGAATGGTTATGGAAGTCCATCCGAATGTGGCATATGCTATGCTGGATCGGTTGCTAGGGGGGTTAGGGAATGCACCTTCCAAGATCAATTCGCTGACTGAAATAGAGACGACCATTATGGAACGTATATTTGGAAGAGCATTCGAAAGTTTACAGGAAGCGTGGAAGACTGTTTTGGACATCTCTCCCAGAATGGAAGCGATGGAGACGAATCCACAATTCATGCAAATCGTATCGCCTAATGAAACGATTGCATTGATTTCTCTAAGTACCAAAATAGGTGATACAACAGGAATGATTAACCTCTGTATACCCCATGTAGTCTTGGAACCTATTATGTCCAAATTATCAGCACATCAGTGGTTCGTATCAGAAAAGAAAACCAGTCAGCCTCTCGAAGTTGAATCTTTGAAGCAACGTGTAAGAAATGCCAACTTGGACATTGTAGCAGAACTTGGTGAATCAAAAATATCCATATCAGAATTTTTGGGATTGTGTGCAGGAGATGTCATCAGTTTGAATAAGCCGGTTCATTCTGGACTGTCGATCAAGGTTGGAGATAGACTAAAATTTATTGGCAGTCCAGGTACTTTAAAAGATCGAGTTGCTGTACAGATTGATGAGATTGTCACCGAAGGAGTTGAAGAACATGACGAGTAAAGATTATTTATCTCAAGAGGAAATCGATGCACTGTTAAGGCAATCTGAAGATAGTGACATAAGTGGCGGTGGGTCTCATATCGATGATTATTTGACTCCACTTGAACAAGATGCTCTAGGGGAAATTGGTAATATTACATTTGGAAGTGCGGCAACGGCTCTTTCAACATTATTAGGTAAGAAGGTCGACATCACTACACCAACAGTATCCATGATTACACGATCACAATTTAATGATGAGTTCCCCAAACCTCATGTTGCTGTTCATGTAACTTATGTGGATGGATTCGAAGGGATTAACTCTCTCGTAATCAAGACTAGAGATGCCCAAGTCATTGCAGATTTGATGCTAGGTGGCGAAGGTGATCCCAAAGACGAAGAGTTAAATGAAATACATGTTAGTGCTGTACAGGAAGCTATGAATCAAATGATGGGTTCATCAGCAACTTCAATGTCTACGATTTTTAATCGTTTCGTCAATATTTCTCCTCCGGGAATTAATATTCTGGATATGTCTAGTGGCGATGGAGTTAATAGTCTCCCATCTGAAGAAAATCTAGTTAAAATTTCTTTCAGATTAACGATTGGCGATTTAATAGACTCCACTATTATGCAACTCTTAACTGTTAAATTCTCTAAAGACATGGTGAATTTATTGATTAATGGGACAGAAGAGCCTGAACAAGTACCTATTGAAGCTGCAGCGACGTTAGGAGCACCTTCACAAGCTGTTAATACGGATGCTCCAAACATGCATCAGGCGCCATCTAATACGATGCCACCGCAAGCAGCATATGGAATGCAACCTGAAATGCCTTATCCAGGCATGCCGATGCAGGGTGGGTATGATCCAAATCAACAAATGCAATATGCAGCCCCTCCGCAACACTTTGGTGGGATGCCTAATAGGAACATTAATGTGCAACCTATACAGTTTTCTAATTTCCAAAATAATCCACAAATTCAAGTGGATCCGAATAATTTAAATTTATTGATGGACATTCCTCTTAAAGTCACCGTAGAATTAGGTAGGACCCATAAGCAAATTAAGGATATTCTAGAATTGTCACAAGGTTCTATCGTTGAATTGGACAAGCTTGCGGGTGAACCAGTTGATATTCTGGTGAACAACAAGCTAATCGCTAAAGGTGAAGTGGTTGTTATCGACGAGAATTTCGGTGTACGTGTGATAGATATTGTTAGCCAGTGGGACCGAATACAAAAAATACAATAAGCAATAGTTAGGGAGGATTTTTAACCAATGGCAAACCGCATTTTAATTGTTGATGATGCTGCATTTATGAGAATGATGATTCGCGATATTTTGACTAAAAATGGTTTTGAGGTAGTAGGAGAGGCACAGGATGGTGCTCAAGCTATTGAGAAATTTAAGGAAGTCCGTCCAGATTTGATTACAATGGACATTACGATGCCTGAAATGGACGGAATCGCAGCGCTAAAGGAAATTAAAAAAATAGATCCTAGTGCCAAGGTTATTATGTGTTCCGCAATGGGACAACAAGCTATGGTAATCGACGCTATTCAAGCAGGTGCTAAAGATTTTATCGTTAAGCCTTTTCAGTCTGACCGTGTTGTAGAAGCTATTAACAAAACATTAGGAGTGTAGGTATATCTAATGAGTGGTTTAGATAAGCCCGCTGGATTTCCTAGTGCTACAAGTCCCTTTCTATCTATATTTTACGTTATTATTGTTTTGGCAATTATTGTGGCACTTATTATTTTGTTAATTCGTTTCTTAGGTAAGAAGAACAGATCTTGGTTTAACAACCGATCTGTTCGAATCCTTGGTGGTGTAGGTCTCGGAGCAAACAAAACATTGCAAATTATTGAGATCGGTACAAGTGTTTATTTGGTCGGTGTAGGCGAAGATATTCGCCTCGTTGACAAAATATCTGATCCTGAGGAAGTTGCTTACATAATATCAGCGTTTGAAGAAGAATCAACTCGACAGCAGAATATGTTGATTCCGGGCATCATGAGCATCGTTGATAAGTTCCGCAAAAAAGATCAGTCACAAGAAATAGAGCTTGAAGAAGGGACTTCCTTTCACGAAGTATTTGACTCCAAGCTGCGTCGTATGTCAAACCGCAAAGAAAAAATGGAAGAAATGATGCAGGAGGACAATACTACAGATCGGTTGAGGGATTCATGAAAAAAAAGGTCGCGTTAATCTATTTGTTATTGGGGCTCATCAGTTTATTATCAGCTACTTCTGCTTTTGCTGAGCCTATACCTAACATTGATATTTCGATTGGGGATTCCAGTGGAGCTCCAGCTACAAGTTCCTTATCTATATTACTTCTTATCACTGTAATTAGTATTGCACCTGCAATCTTGATGCTAATGACGAGTTTCACTCGTATTGTGATTGTACTTGGATTTGTTAGAACGGCACTAGGAACACAACAAATGCCTCCTAACCAAGTGTTGGTGGGACTGGCATTATTTTTAACCTTATTTGTTATGGCACCTACGTTTTCAACTATGAATGATGTAGCACTTCAGCCCTATTTAAAAGGAGACATTACGCAAACGGAAGCTTTAACAAAAGCAACCGATCCTATCAAAAAATTTATGTTTTCTCATACTAGGGAAAAGGATCTATTGTTGTTCATGAAGTATACCAAAGCAGAAAAGCCGGACAATTATTCTGATATTTCATTAACAGTTATGGTTCCGGCGTTTGCTATAAGCGAGCTGAAAACGGCTTTTCAAATGGGATTTATGATATTTATTCCTTTCTTAGTGATTGATATTGTGGTTGCAAGTACCCTAATGGCCATGGGGATGATGATGTTACCGCCTGTTATGATTTCTCTTCCATTCAAAATACTGTTATTTGTCCTTGTTGATGGATGGTATTTAGTCGTCAAGTCGTTACTACAAAGCTTTACATAGAAACGTATACAGGTATGGGGGAGGTCGATCATGAGTTCGGATTTCATCATAGGTTTGGCTGGACAGGCCGTTTATACTGTACTTAAGGTAAGTGCTCCGATGTTGTTAATGGGTTTGGTGGTCGGTTTGATTATTAGTATTTTTCAAGCTACAACTCAAATTCAAGAACAAACTCTAGCCTTTGTACCTAAAATCGTTGCTGTGTTAGTATCACTTATCATATTTGGTCCATGGATACTAACAACGATGGTAGATTTTACTTTCAATATTCTAGATAATTTGTATAAATACATCGGTTAGGCTGAATGTCCATGGAAATATTATTGCAAAGTTATCCTGCTTTTTTGCTTATTTTTTGTCGAATTACATCTTTTTTTGTCGTAGCACCTATCTATTCTTCTAAAGGTGTTCCGAATATTTTTAAAATTGGTATCTCATTCTTCATTAGTATGGTGGTATATCTTACGAGTGGTTTAAACCAAAAAGTGCCTGCTGATATGACCTATGTCTTGCTCATCTTTAGTGAAGTGTTAATAGGACTATTACTGGGGTTTATCGCTTACTTGATGTTTACTGTTATACAAACAGCGGGTTCATTTATTGATATTCAAGTAGGATTCGGTATTGCGAATGTACTGGATCCCATGACAGGAGCGTCAGTTCCTATACTTGGGAGTTTTAAATATATGATTTCGGTATTGTTGTTTTTGAGTATGAATGGACATCATTATTTGTTAGATGCTATTTTTTATAGCTATGAATGGATTCCATTGTCTAATGATTTTTATTTGAGGCTTTTTACTGGAAATATTTCAGAGCTCTTAATTAGAACTTTTAGTGAAGCTTTTATTTTGGCCTTTCAGATGTCAGCACCGATTGTAGTAGCTATGTTCTTGGCTGATGTTGGACTTGGATTTTTAGCTAAAACAGCACCACAATTTAATATATTTGTGATCGGTGTTCCACTCAAAATATTTTTAGGTTTGACCATGTTGCTAATACTTGTTCCTAGTTTCACTTATGTATTCAGTAATTTATTTGAAATATTGTTTAAATCCTTGCAGAATCTGTTAGGGGTTATTGGGAGTCGGCCGACATGAGTAAGGTGGAGAAACGAAGGATAACTTCTAGGTATCCGTTAGATTTGCAATTATTCTCTGGAGAAAAGACAGAAAAGGCAACGCCTAAGAAACGTCAGGATACGCGTAAAAAGGGTCAAGTTGCAAAGAGTGCAGAGCTCTCAACCTCTGTTATTCTTCTTACATGTTTTCTAAGTCTCCTTGTGTTTAGTGGCTACATTAAAGAACGAGTTGTTGACCTATATAAAGATGTGTTCATGAATAGAATGTCTATGGACATTACGATTGAAAATGTAATGGACCTATTGACGCAGTATAGTATACAAATTCTACTTATCCTGGCACCTGTTTTTATCATAGTTATCGTTATGGCGTTGATCGTAAATTTGGTTCAAGTAGGATTTATGTTAACGGGTGACTCACTCAAAATAAAATTCAGTAAAATCAATCCAATTAAGGGCTTTAAAAATATTTTCTCTATTCGATCATTGGTGGAATTCGCGAAATCAATTTTCAAAATACTGATCATAGGTTATCTGGTATACAGTACATTATCGGGACAAATGTCAAATATTGCTTCACTTGCCGAAATTAATGTTGAATCGATCTTGTCATTTACTGCAGGTTTAACACTTACACTTGGACTTAAAATTGCATCTGCTTTATTCATACTTGCAGTGTTCGATTACATTTATCAGCGTTATGAATATGAAAAGGGCATTCGAATGTCTAAACAAGATATTAAGGATGAGTATAAGAAGATGGAAGGAGACCCTCTCATAAAAGGTAAAATACGGGAACGCCAACGAAGGATGGCCATGCAGCGTATGATGCAGGAAGTCCCTAAAGCAGACGTTATTATTACCAATCCTACTCACTTTGCAATCGCATTGCAATATGATGGAACACAAATGGAGGCTCCAATTATTATAGCGAAGGGTCAGGACTATATGGCTTTACGCATCCGGGAAATTGCTAAAGAGCATGGCGTTATGACTATGGAAAACAAGCCGTTGGCTCGAGCGTTGTTTCAAAGGGCGGAAATCGGAGACTCCATTCCTGCTGATTTGTTTCAAGCAGTAGCCGAAGTACTGGCTTATGTATATAAACTTAAAGGTAAAGCCAAATAATTGTGGGATCGGAGGCGAAGGAAGCCTTGAAAATAAAAGATATTACAGTGCTGGTAGGAGTCATCGGTATCGTATTAATGATGATTCTTCCGATCCCGTCATGGTTGCTCGATGTATTGTTGGTTGTTAACATCTCTATTGCACTTATGATTTTACTTGTATCCATGAATACTACAGAAGCCTTGCAGTTTTCTATTTTCCCATCGCTTCTCCTCATTACTACGTTATTCCGTTTATCGTTGAATATCTCGACAACAAAGCTAATCCTTTCAAATGGTGATGCGGGAACGGTAGTTGCTACGTTCGGTAGTTGGATAGCAGGTGGCCAAATTGCAATTGGTTTTGTAGTATTTCTAATTCTAGTGGTAGTGCAGTTTATTGTAATTACTAAAGGTTCTGAGCGTGTGGCGGAAGTTGCAGCACGCTTTACTTTGGATGCAATGCCTGGTAAGCAAATGAGTATCGACGCTGATTTGAACGCAGGATTGATCAATGAGAAGCAAGCAAGAGATCGTCGTAGTAAAGTGGAACGTGAGGCGGATTTCTACGGTGCTATGGATGGTGCCAGTAAATTCGTTAAAGGGGACGCTATAGCAAGTATCATTATTTTGATAATTAACTTGGTTGGTGGCTTCATTATTGGAATGACCATTCATGGTATGCCCTTTTCAGAGGCACTTTCGACCTATTCTATCCTAACGATCGGTGATGGATTAGTAAGTCAGATCCCAGCGCTATTAATATCTACCGCTGCAGGATTGATTGTAACTAGAGCTTCTTCGGAAGGGAATTTAGCAGATGATTTAACAGGACAATTATTCTCTTATCCTAAGTTGATTTATATTGTTGCTGTTACGATTGCATTTCTGGGATTCTTTACACCCATTCATGTAATTTCTACATTACCGTTAGCCCTCCTCTTGGCTTATGCTGCTTGGAAGATGCAGAAGAACTTGGAGAAAAAACAAATGGCTGAAGTGCAAATGGAGGAGGAGCAGCAAATCGAAGAGGTCCGAAGTCCAGAAAGTGTTATCAATTTATTGCAAGTAGATCCCATTGAATTTGAATTTGGCTATGGTTTAATTCCTCTGGCCGACACGCAACAAGGTGGAGATTTACTAGATAGAATTATTATGATACGTAGGCAGTGTGCACTTGAATTAGGACTTGTAGTGCCTGTTATCCGAATTCGCGACAATATTCAACTAAAACCGAACGAATATGTCATAAAAATTAAAGGAAATGCCGTAGGCGGTGGTGAATTATTACTAAATCACTATTTAGCAATGAGTCCTGGGTATGAAGATGAATCGATATCAGGTATTGAGACATTGGAACCTGCTTTTGGGCTTCCTGCCTTATGGATTGATGAATCCACGAAAGAACGTGCGGAATTATCCGGGTATACTGTCGTGGACTCACCCTCGGTAGTTGCAACACATCTAACCGAGTTGATTAAGAAACATGCACACGAATTAATTGGTCGTCAAGAGACAAAGACACTGATCGACAATTTAAGAGACAGTTATCCTGTGCTTGTGGATGAACTCATTCCATCGGTTCTATCCGTGGGTGATGTACAGAAAGTGCTTGCGAAGTTACTTCGAGAAAAGATATCTGTGCGTGATTTAGTAACTATTTTTGAAACATTAGCTGACTATGGTAATTATTCAAAAGACCCTGATGTTCTGACGGAATATGTAAGACAGGCTCTCTCAAGACAAATTACCCAGCAGTATTCTCAAGAGGGAGAGACTTTGAAGGTCATAACTGTAGGACCTACACTTGAGAAGAAAATTGCTGAAAGTGTGCAACAGTCAGAACAGGGAAGTTATCTTGCTATGGACCCTGTTTCAACACAGACGGTGTATCAAAAGCTTAATGAACAGATTAATCGCTTATTACAGTCAGGACAACAGCCTATCTTTCTAACTTCGCCAACCATTCGTATGTATCTACGGCAAGTCATTGAGAGAACTATGCAGGACATTCCGGTGCTATCTTATAGCGAACTGGAACCTAATGTTGAAATTCAAAGCGTCGGAGTGGTGAATTTATGAGAGTGAAACGGTACGTAGTCGATAATATGCCGGAAGCTATGCTTCAGATCCGAAACGATCTAGGAAGCAACGCAGTCATGCTGAGTACTAAGGAGATCAAAGTGGGTGGCTTCTTAGGAATGTTCCGGAAGAAAAGGATTGAAGTCATGGCTGCAGTCGAGAATGAAGGACAGACTAATCCCAATAACTCAGCCAAACTTCCGAGACCGGTTAAACAGAATGTGCCCAATCACGCTCATTCTGAGATGGCTGTTACAACTAGTACCGTTCCTTCTCTAACTGTTCCGAGGAGAGCTGTTCCCGAAGCTTATCGAAGAACCACGGATACGCTTAATGCAGGCATGAAAGGTGATCCAGCTCCAGTTACTAAAGAGGATAATGTTGATTTCACAACAGCAAAGAGCGTCGCAGCTGCTATCGCTATTGCAGATGTGCCGGAAATGCCTCAACATCCTATCGAGGCTTTGCAGAAACAGCCTGAGACTTCACATAAGACACTTGTTGGGGAAGATCAGCTGCTTCAGGAGATTAGGGAGATGAAGCTGTGGATGGCCAAAATGTCTCGACAATCGACACTGAATCTGCAACTTCCAGCACCTCTACAAAGCTTGGAAGATCAACTGATCCAACAAGAAGTAGACCCAGAACTTAGAGATAAATGGCTGGAAGAGGCTATGGAGAAGTGGGAACAGAGCGGTAAATTAATGGACGAACAGCAGATCAAGCAATATATACGTGATAAACTTACTTCCTTCCTCTCTGATCATTTAGGTGGAGGGATTGAGCAAGATACAAAGATTGTATATATTGCGGGTCCAACAGGAGTAGGTAAAACGACAACCATTGCTAAGCTGGCAGCAGAACAGTTGTTTCGGTACCAGCGAAAGGTAGGATTCATTACTTCGGATACGTATCGAATTTCGGCAGTAGAGCAATTGAGAACATATGCATCTATTCTTAATGTGCCGCTGGAAGTTGTGCAATCCCCAGGTGATATGCAACGTGCTATGCAGCGTCTTGATTATTGTGATCTCATATTGATGGATACTGCGGGGCGAAACTATCGTAATGAAATGTTAGTCTCAGAACTTCAAAGCTTATTATCTCCAGTTGGAAATAGTGAAACTTATTTGGTTCTTAGTTTAACCTCTAAGAGTCAAGACATGATCCAAATAACTGAGCATTTTAGCAAGTATGGATTGGATAAGATTATCTTTACGAAGCAGGATGAGACCTCGAGTTATGGTTCTATTCTGAATCTATTACATCATTATCCTCTTCACCTTTCATATCTAACCAATGGACAGAATGTTCCAGATGATCTGATGCTGTTAGATGAGAATTTACTATGTGAACTGTTGCTAGGAGAAGATGGGTTATGAGTGATCAAGCTCATTCCTTAAGGAAGTTAGTTTCTATTAGAGAGAATACCAAGTCATCAAGAGAAATGCAGGGCCCAAGGTTAGCTAAATTTATTACCGTATCGAGTGGTAAAGGGGGTGTAGGTAAGTCTAACTTTACGTTAAACTTCGCGCTAGCTTTACAGACTCTCGGTAAAAAAGTACTAATCTTTGATGCTGATATTGGTATGGCCAACATTGATGTACTCATGGGTACATCATCGAAGTACAACCTATATCATCTACTAAGTCGTGAAAAAAGTATACAAGAGATCATTGGAAAAGGCCCTAACGCATTGTCCTACATTTCTGGAGGATCTGGAATGGCTGATCTTATTTCACTTTCGGATGTTGATCTTCAGTACTTCAGTTCACAGATTGAGCTTATGGCAAATGAAATGGATTATATCCTTTTTGATACAGGAGCAGGATTATCAAAAGAAAATATACAGTTTATAACTTCTGCTGATGAATGCCTTGTTGTAACAACACCGGAACCTACATCGATCACCGATGCTTATGCTTTAATCAAAGTCATAAGAGGGATAGATGATCAGGTACCCTTCCAGTTAATTATTAACCGGGCTGGAGATGAAAAAGAAGCTTTGCGTACAGGTAACAAGATTATGTTAGCTGCGAAGCAATTTTTAGATTTAGAAATTTCAATGCTTGGTTATATTAGCGAGGATGCTCGGGTGGTGCAATCTGTAAAAAAACAAGTTCCATTTTCTATTGCCTTTCCTAATTGTACTGCAACAAGGGATATTCAGCGTCTTGCTAGGCGTTATATGGTAGTCCCTAATTCCATACAACCGAACACCTTGACAGGAATCAAAGGATTTATGCAAAAGTGGCTACAACGAACTTAATGATTCTTCTGTAAAAAGGATAGAGGTGAAAATGCGATGGATTCTTATAAAGTCGTAGTCGTGGATGATTCTGCATTCATGCGCAAAATTATAACGGATTTAATTGAGACAGATTCTGTATTTCAAGTCGTAGGTACGGCAGTGAACGGCTGTGAAGCAATCCAAAAAATTACGGAGCTCAAACCGGATATTGTCACTATGGATGTTGAAATGCCTGAAATGAATGGACTGGAAGCCTTGAGGGCTGTGATGGATGTCTATCCAATCCCAGTGATCATGTTGTCTGGGATTAATGAATCTGGGATGAGAGAGACCATCTTGGCGTTAGAGTCAGGAGCTTTCGATTTCATTCGTAAGCCTTCGGCAAGTAATTCGCAGGACATTATTCAGGTAAAGGAAATACTGCTTGAGAAAATGCATAGCGCAATGCAAGCAAAACAAAGAAGAACGGCTTGGAGAGTAGAAGAAGTAAGAAAGAAGAATGAAGTAGTCGAGAAGACAACCTTCAGAACGAATTCTGAACCTGTGGTATTTATAGCTAGAAGTGAAAAGACGCCCGAAGTTAAGGCTCCTACGCGAAAAATACCCCAAATAGAAGTACCCAAGCCAAAGCATAATAGGTTGAACGAACCTGTGAAGAAGATGACTAAGCCTGTCAAACCAGAACAAGTCATTAAAAGAGTAGTTGCACCATTGCCGGAACTGATAAAAGTTACACCTAGTGCAAAACAAGAAGAAGGTTCTTGGCAACATTTAATAGCGATTGGTTGTTCTACTGGAGGCCCAAGAGCGTTAAAGGAACTGTTGGAACGAATTCCTGAGGACATACCCGCACCCATAATTATTGTGCAGCACATGCCTCCTAAATTTACGAAGTCTTTAGCTCAGCGACTTAACTCTTTTAGTGCAATTGAAGTGGTTGAGGCTGAGCACGGAATGATTCTACAAAAAGGATATGCTTACATTGCCCCAGGTGGATTCCATATGACGGTTAGACGATCATCTAGTGGAGTATGTAAGATTTCAATATCAGGTGAAGAGGCACGTAATGGACATAGACCGTCTGTTGATACGATGTTTGAGTCATTGCTACCACTTCATAACATTGAGCGTCATGTTGTTCTGTTGACAGGAATGGGAAGTGATGGGGCTAGAACTATGAAGAAACTCTATGATTCGGGTGTGATAGACACATATGCAGAAAGTGAAGAAACATGCATTGTATATGGAATGCCTCGTTCTGCAGTAGAATTAAAGTGTGTGACTCATATTTTACCTCTGAAGGAAATTCCAAACAAAATTGTGCGAATGCTGAAATAACATTTCGTGAACTTATGAAGGAGGTGTATCCCTAATGGATATGAACCAATACCTATCCATGTTTATAGATGAATCGAATGATCATCTGCAATCTCTCAACGAAAAAATGCTTGAATTAGAAGCTAGCCCAAGTGACCTGAGTATTGTCCAAGTCATTTTTAGATCAGCACATACACTTAAGGGAATGGCAGCAACTATGGGGTACGAGGATCTTGCCTCACTGACCCATCAAATGGAGAATGTTCTGGATTTGGTACGCAACGAGAAGCTAGCAATGCAGGATTTTATATTTGATACACTCTTCAAAAGTTTGGATGCTCTGGAATCTATGGTTCAGGACATTACGGATGGTGGCAGTGGTAAAGCAGATGTATCTGCTATCGTAACCTCACTGCAAGCTATTGTACGAGGAGAAAATTTATCTACTAATGTGACTTCTACCAGCGAGTCTGAAGCTAGTGCCACGGCTAATAACGATATCCAATTGGATGAATTTCAGTATTCTGTACTTGATCAATCTATTGCAGAAGGCCATCGTGTTCTCTACATTGAAATTTTCATTCGTGAAGATTGTCAGTTAAAAGCCGTACGTGCGTACATGGCTTTTGATCTATTAGAAAGATCAGGTGAGATTATAAAGTCGAATCCTTCTGTTCAAGATATTGAGCAAGGAGAATTTGAACAAGGCATTTCACTTTATTACATAACACAAGAGGATCCTGAAGAATTAAGACAGAGGATACTGAATTTATCTGAAATGGATAAAGTGAAAGTAATCGAAATGGATCAAGAGTCATTGAAGCTTATGAGTGAGATGGCTGCTGGTATAGCTGAGGTAGCCGTAACTTCTGAAGTAGTCTCCGTAGATCCTAAACCTATGCCTACACCTACACCAGATGTAAAGTCAGCTGCTCCTAAAGAACCTGGTAAAGTAAATGTTGGTACACCATCTCGAACAATTCGTGTTGATATTGAGCGCTTGGATGTGCTCATGAATTTATTTAGCGAATTATTGATTGACCGTGTTCGTTTGGAACAGTTAGCAAGTGAGGCACGCAATACAGCATTAACTGAAACTGTAGAGCATATGAGCCGCGTCAGCTCTGATTTGCAAAATATCGTCCTGAAGCTTCGAATGGTTCCTGTAGATACTGTCTTTAACCGATTCCCACGCATGGTACGTGATTTAGCGAAATCATTAGATAAAAAGATCGATTTAGTAATCACAGGAGCAGATACAGAGCTTGATCGTACTGTAATTGATGAGATTGGGGATCCACTAGTTCACTTAATTCGTAATGCAGTGGACCATGGAATTGAACCTGTTGCAGATCGATTGGCCGCAGGTAAACCAGAAGTTGGAGTCGTCAATCTACGTGCTTTTCATAGTGGTAACCATGTGTTCATAGAAATTGAAGAAGATGGACGTGGGATCTATCGAGAGAACGTGCTTAAATCAGCTTTCAAAAAGGGAGTTGTGACTGAGGCGCAGGCTGCGAACATGTCTGATGAAGAAGTATTTCAACTGCTATTCGCCCCAGGATTTAGTACGGCTGAGAAGATTTCAGACGTTTCAGGACGTGGTGTAGGGCTGGATGTAGTAAAGGCAAAAATTACATCACTTGGTGGACATGTAACGATTATTTCAACACCAGGTAAAGGAACTAATTTCTCTGTTCAGTTACCTTTAACTCTATCTATCATTGCTGCAATGCTAGTTAAAATCGGATCTGAAAAGTATGCAATCCCATTGGCGTCTATCGTTGAGACTGCGATTCTTCAGAACAATCAAGTTCGGACGGTTCATGGTAACAAAATGATAGAATTCCGAGGTTCTCACATTCCTCTTATATCCTTAAGTCGTCTGTTTGACATACCTGATTTTGATGAGTCACAGGAACAAGAGACTGAAATTATTGTTATCCGCAAAGGAGAACGACTTGCTGCGCTGGCAATTGATGAATTTATTGGGCAAAGTGAAATTGTCTTAAAGTCATTGGGTGCGTATTTACCGCAAATACAGGGTTTTTCGGGTGCTACTATTCTTGGAGATGGACAGGTTGCTTTGATTCTCGATCCGAATGCATTTATCAAGTAATAATGGAATCGACATAGAGTTGCAATCAATTAGGAGGTTTTTGACATGGAAGAAGATATTAAAGTTATCGTGTTTAAATTAGGAGAAGAAGAATACGGTATTGAAGTAGATAAAGTTCAGACGATTGAACGTATGATGCCTGTAACCCGTGTGCCTAAAACATATACTTTTGTCAAAGGTGTTGTGAATCTGCGGGGAATAGTAATACCTATTATTGATTTACGAGGACGATTTGCCCTTCCGGAAGTAGAATATACAGAGAATACAAGGATCATTATTGTTGTCGTTAATGATATGGAAGTAGGCTTCATTGTCGATTCAGCTAATGATGTTATTGATTTGAACATTGGGCAAATTGAGTCGCCGCCAGAAGTAGTGGGAGGCATCAAGGCCAAATACTTACAAGGTGTAGCTAAGATCAGCGATGAGCGGCTTTTAATTATGTTAGATCTAGTTGAAGTGCTCAATAAGAATGAGATTATTCAACTTGAAAGTATAGAGGGATAAGCTTATGGATGCCTTTAGGTATTTTAAGGAATTCAAAATGGATGTGCTGAAGGAAGTTGGTAACATAGGAGCAGGAAACGCTGCTACGGCTCTCTCTCGATTGCTTGATAAACCAATTGATATGGGCGTTCCCAAAGTGGAAATCCTACCTTTTGAACAAGTAGCAGATATCGTAGGTGGAGCAGAGCAAATTGTTGTTGCTATATTCTTGAGAGTTGAAGGAGAGGCTCCAGGAAACTTGTTTTTCATCTTAAACCCGGAAGCAGCTAAAAATCTTTTGAGACGTCTCAAAGGCATCGATATCGGTCAAAATGATTCATTTAATGAAATGGAAATATCAGCTCTGAACGAAATAGGCAACATACTTGCAGGTTCGTATCTGTCCTCACTTGCTGATTTCACGAAGTTGTCTATGTCTCCAACGGTACCTTCCTTAGCGATCGATATGGCAGGGGCTATTTTAAGCTATGGTCTCCTGCAATATGGCGAGATGGGAGATGATGCATTACTGATTGATACTAAATTTTTAGAAGGAACTCAGGAAATAGAGGGACAGTTCTTTCTAATTCCAGATCCTGCATCGTTCGCAAAAATATTCGAATCTCTAGGAGTGCCTCTCGAGAATGATTGAGCAAAAAATTGTGAAAGTAGGAATGGCAGATTTAAATGTTATTAGTGAATCTGGCCTGATTCGTACTACTGGTCTAGGATCTTGTGTAGGTGTCACCCTCTATGAACCTTCACTTAAAATTGCAGGAATGGCGCATGTAATGCTTCCAACTTCTGATATTGCCCGTGAAGGACAACTTAATATCGCTAAATATGCGGATACTGCCATACCCGAATTGTTAGCTAGATTGTTGGCAATGGGAGCCTCAAGATCACGTTTAGTGGCCAAGATGGCTGGTGGATCGCAAATGTTTGCTTTTGGTGGGAAGAACGACACCATGAGAATTGGCCCAAGAAATACTGAATCGTGTAAAGCTAAGTTGCTGGAACTAGGTATTCCGCTCTTAGCAGAAGATTCCGGTGGGAACTATGGTCGTACGATAGAATTGGAATGTAGTACAGGAGTACTATTCATAAGAAGTGTACAAATGGGTGCAAAGGAATTGTAGCGATGAATAGAAATATATGGTTTAGTCTACTTATAGGTGTTCTTGGTTTTATTGTTACTTTACTATCTTCAGTAGTAAATAATCTTTGGATGACGAGTCTTACTAGAGCTTTAATTGCATTCGTTATATGGTTTGTTCTTGCATGTGCGGGAAGATGGGTATTAGGTGTTATAAGCTCTGGTTCTTCTAAAGATACATGGCATGATGGTGATTCACTAGAACCGCAGGAAGAGCGCGGAACACGGTTTGACTTGACACTACCCGCTGACAGTGAAGGGGGAAATGATTCTTTGAAGTCAACATCTGAAGTAAGAGATCAAGACAACAATGGATTCGAACCTCTAAGCCCACCTAAGTTGGTTTCTACCCAAGATACTGAACAATTGGTCAAGGCCGTTCGTCACCTGACAGAAAAATAAGGAGGGCGAAAGCTATTGAACGAGCAGAAGGTAACTCTACTGAATCATATCGAACTCTGGCAAGAATGGAAAGAACATGGAAATACAGAAGCGAAAAAGAAGCTCATTGAGAACTATCTTCACATTGTGGATTATGTTTCTAGTCGTTTGGCTATTGGGCTTCCTAAAAATGTATCGAAGGATGATTTGTCGAGCAATGGAGTTATGGGCTTGATCGATGCTATTGATAAATTTGACTATAAACGTGGGCTTCAATTTGAAACCTACGGCTCATGGCGTGTTAGAGGGGCTATCCTAGACTCATTACGGCAAGGTGACTGGGTTCCTCGTTCAGTGCGAGAGAAGTCCAAAAAAATAGAAGAGGCATACCAGCAACTTGAGCAAAAATATTTACGCTCTGTCAGTGATTCTGAAATGAGTCAATATT